>NZ_BOMH01000015.1 GCF_016862095.1 Actinoplanes cyaneus | reverse complement strand
CCACAAGGGCCAGCCGAGCCCGGAAATGGCGAAGGCCGGGCCGGAAGGATCCGGCCCGGCCTGCTGCCCGGGTTCAGCGACCGTGCACGACGTCGCGGATCTCCGCGAAGTGGCACGCGCTGGGGTGCGGGGAACGCTCCCGGATCTGCAGCAGGGGCTCCTGCTGGGCGCAGATCTCCGAGGCCTTCCAGCACCGGGTGCGGAAGCGGCATCCCGACGGCGGGTTGGCCGGGGACGGGACGTCGCCCTCCAGGACGATCTGGTCACGGTGGCCGCGCAGGCGCGGGTCCGGGACCGGGACGGCGGAGAGCAGCGCCTGGGTGTACGGGTGCGTCGGCTGCTCGTAGATCGCCTGGTCGTGACCGGTTTCGATCACCTTGCCGAGGTACATCACAGCGACCCGGTCGGAGATGTGGCGAACCACTGACAGGTCGTGCGCGATGAAGATGTACGACAGGCCGAACTCGTTCTGCAGGCGCTCGAGCAGGTTGATCACCTGCGCCTGGATGGACACGTCGAGCGCCGACACCGGCTCGTCGCAGACGATGATCTCGGGCTTGAGCGCGAGCGCACGGGCGATGCCGATGCGCTGGCGCTGACCGCCGGAGAACTGGTGCGGGTACCGGTTGATGTGGTCGGGGTTGAGGCCGACCGTGTCCAGCAGGTCCTGCACCGCCCGCTGGCGGCCCTTCTTCGGGACCACCTCGGGGTGGATCGCGAACGGCTCGCCGATGATGTCGCCGACCGTCATCCGCGGGTTGAGCGAGGTGTACGGGTCCTGCAGCACCATCTGGATGTTGCGACGGGCCCGGCGCAGCTCGGCGCCCTTCATCGTGACCATGTTCTGGCCGCGCACGTTGATCGAGCCGGCGGTCGGCTTCTCCAGGCCGACGAGCAGCTTGGCCAGGGTCGACTTGCCGCAGCCGGACTCACCGACCACCCCGAGCGTCTCGCCGCGGCGCAGGTGCAGGTCAACGCCGTCGACGGCGCGGACCGCACCCACCTTGGACTGGAAGACGATGCCCTGGGTGATCGGGAAGTGCTTGACCAGACCCTTGGTTTCGAGGACTACGTCACTCACCGATGACCTCCCGGAAGAAGTGGCAGCGGGCCGTGCGGTGCGGCTGGACCGAGACCTGGTACGGCGGCGGCGCCGGGTCCTGACGGCAGGCGTCCCGCGCGTACGCGCAGCGCGGGTTGAACGCGCAGCCCCGCGGGACGTCGGTCAGCGCCGGCGGCAGGCCGCGGATGACGCTGAGCTGCTGACCCTTCATGTCGAGCCGCGGAATCGACTCGAGAAGGGCCTTCGTGTACGGGTGGGCCGGGCGCGCGTAGATGTCGTAGACCGGCGCCTCCTCGACGACCTTGCCCGCGTACATCACGGAGATCCGGTCCGCCACGTCCGCGACCACGCCCATGTCGTGCGTGATCAGGATGAGGCCCATGTTGCGCTGCCGCTGCAGGTCCGCGAGCAGGCCCATGATCTGCGCCTGCACGGTGACGTCGAGCGCCGTGGTGGGCTCGTCGGCGATCAGCACCTCGGGGTCGAGCGCCAGCGCCATGGCGATCATGACGCGCTGCCGCATACCGCCCGAGAACTGGTGCGGGTAGTCGTCGACACGCGTCTTGGCGCCCGGGATCTTGACCTGGTCGAGCAGGTCGATCGAGCGCCGCTTGGCCTCGGCGCGGGACATCCCGCGGTGCTTGCGGAACAGCTCGCCGAGCTGGAAACCGACGGTGTAGACCGGGTTCAGCGCGGAGAGCGCGTCCTGGAAGATCATCGCGATCCGGTTGGCCCGGACCTTGCGGCGCTTCTCCTCGGAGAGCTTGAGGAGGTCGACGCCGCGGTAGTTGATCTGGCCCTTCGTGACGTAGCCGGGCGGCGTGTCCAGAATGCCCATGATCGCTTGCGCGGTCACCGACTTGCCACAGCCGGACTCGCCGAGGATCGCCAGCGTCTCGCCCGGGGAGAGCAGGAAGTTGGCGCCGTTGACGGCCTTGGCCACACCGTAGTTCGTGCGGAACTCGACGTGCAGGTCTTTCACTTCGAGCAGGGGTGCGCGCGGGTCGACGCCCGGTAGGACGTCCATTTGCGCCTTGATATCCGTCACAATGTCTCCTCTGGCATACCCTCGTGGCCCTCGCCTGCGGCGTTGTAGTCGGGCTGCGGGTTCTGCCGCTCGGTGCAGTCGGTCATGCCGCTGTCACCGCAACTTCGGGTCGAAAGCGTCGCGTACCGCGTCGCCGAGCATGATGAAGGCGAGCACCGTCACGCCGAGGAAGATCGCCGGCCAGACCAGGGGCCACGGCTGGGTCCGAGCGAACTGGGTGCCCTCGGCGATCATGATGCCCCAGCTGATCGCGTCGCCCTTGAGTCCGACGCCGAGGAACGACAGGGTCGCCTCGCTGGCGATGTTGATACCGAGGAGCAGCGTCAACAGGACGATGTACGACGCGATGGAGTTCGGAAGAATGTGCTGCAGGATGAGCCGGGACGGCTTGGCGCCCAGCATCCGGGCAGCCGCCACGTAATCCTGCTGCTTCGCCGAGATGACCGCGGAACGCATCACCCGGGCTCCGGAGGTCCAGCTCAGCAGACCCAGGGTGAGGGTGACCGCGAAGACGCCGTCGCTGGCCGGGTCGGACGACAGGCGGCGGGAGAGCACGATGCCGGCCAGCAGGAACGGCACGCCCAGCATGATGTCGATGAACCGGGACAGGACCGCGTCCACCCAGCCGCCGAAGTAGCCCGAGGCCATACCGAAGATCAGGCCGATGATGCCGGCGACCAACGTCGAGAACACGCCCACCCGGATCGAGTTGAACGCGCCGTTGACGACCTTGGCGTAGACGTCGCAGCCCTGGAAGTCGTACCCGAACAGGGCGCTGCCGCTCGGCCCCTTGTACTGGTTGGAGAGCGAGCACGCCCGCGGATCGGCGGAGGTGAACAGGCTCGGCCAGAACGACATCACCAGGATGAACGCCACCAGCACGATCGCGATCCAGAAGATCTTCCGCCGGCGCAGTTCGGACCAGGCGTCCGCGGCGAGACTGCGCGGCTTGTCCTTCTTGACCGGACCGTGCGGCACGTTCGGCTGACCGCCGGGCGCCTCGGCCGCGGTCACGGTGTTCAAGTCACTCATAGCGGATCCTGGGGTCGAGGGCGGCGTACAGAAGGTCGACGAGCAGGTTGATGAACAGGAACAGGATCACCAGGATGCTCACGAAACCGACCACGAGCGGGCCGTCCTCGGTGTTGATGGCCCGGGCGAGGTTGAAGCCGACGCCGGGGATGTTGAAGACGTGCTCGGTGACGATGGCGCCGGCCAGCAGCGAGCCCAGGTCGACACCGATCAGCGTGATGACCGGGATGAGCGAGTTGCGCAGGACGTGCACCCAGATGACCCGCATCCGGGTCAGGCCCTTGGCCCGCGCGGTGCGGACGTAGTCGGCGCGCAGATTCTCCACCACCGACGTCCGGGTGACCCGCATTTCTGGCGCGATCACGATGCAGGCGAGCACGATGGCCGGCAAAAGCAGTTGCCAGAACGTCGCGTCCCGTGTTGCGGTAGGGGGGAACCAGCCGAGCTGAATGCCGAAGATCAGCTGGAAGAGGGGTGCGATCACGACGATCGGCATGGCCAGCAGGACCAGCGTGACGACCAGCGAGAGGTTGTCGAAGAGGCCACCCCGCCGGATGGCGGAGTAGACGCCGAAGGTCACCGAGAAGACAGCGGCGATGACGATGGCGATGAGGGCGAGCCGGGCGGTCACCGGCCACGCGTCGACCATCATGTCACCGATCTTGCGGCCCGTCAGTGACGTGCCGAAGTCGCCGGTGAGCAGGCCTTTGATGTAGTACCAGTACTGCATGAAGAAGCCTTCATCCAGGTGGTACCTCTGGGTCAGCGCGAGGCGCTGACTCTCCGTGATGGGTCGTTCGCCGGCCAACGCCTGGATGGGGTCGTTCTGGTTGGCGAAGATCAGC
The DNA here is from genome assembly GCF_016862095.1 of Actinoplanes cyaneus. Classification (GTDB taxonomy): domain Bacteria; phylum Actinomycetota; class Actinomycetes; order Mycobacteriales; family Micromonosporaceae; genus Actinoplanes; species Actinoplanes cyaneus. Next base: position 68,683 of record NZ_BOMH01000015.1, on the reverse strand, counting down.
GCGTACACCAGGAAGGTGGCACCGAAGAAGGTGAGCACCATCTGGAGTAAGCGCCGCACGATATAGCGGAACATACGGGTTTAGCCTCTTCCGCGGAAGAGCGCCGGCCTCGTGAGCACGGCGACAATGACGTTGGGGTAACACAGTGGTGGCGCCACGGTTTCACATCCTCCGTGACGCCACCACCGGTCGAGCGGTCAGATCAGCCGACGACTTCGATCTTGTAGAGGTCCACCTTCTGGAACAGGTCGACGGTCACGTTGTTGACCTTCGTCGAGTACCCGAAGACGTTCTGCTGGGTGTAGATCGGCGCAACCGGCAGCTCCTTCGCGAGGATGTCCTCGGCGGCCTGCCACTTGGCGATCGCTTCCTCGGACGTCTTCGCCACCACGCCGGCCTTCACCAGGTTGTCGAAGGTCGGGTTGCTGTACCCGTAGTAGTTGGAGGAACCGGTGGTGCTGTACAGCGGGCCGAGGTAGTTCTCCATCAGCGGGTAGTCCATCAGCCAGGCGAGACGGATCAGGCCGATGTTCTCGTGCGCCTTGGCCTTGGTCAGCATGTCCGAGAACTTGGGCTCGCCGACGCCGACGCAGTTCACGCCGAGGGTCGCCTTGATCTGGTTGCACGTCGCGTCGATCCAGGCCTTGTGGCCACCGTCGGCGTTGTACGTGATCTTCAGTTCCTTCGGGCCGTTGGCCTCGGTGTAGAGCTGCTTGGCCTTGACCGGGTCGTACTTGCAGTTGTCGCCACAGGTGTTCTCCCGGTAACCGGCGACGACCGGCGAGACGAACGACGTAGCCGGCGTGCGCGAGCCGAGGAAGATCTGGTCCATGATCTCCTGGCGGTTGATCGCCATCGAGATCGCCTGCCGGACGCGGAGGTCCTTGTACTCGGGCAGGTACTGCGGGAAGCCGATGAAGCCGAAGCCGGAGTTCGGGCTCTTCTTGAACCGGTCACCCAGGTCGGCGGAGGCCTTGGAGAGGCTCTCGATCGGGATGGTGGTCTGCACGTCGACGTTGCCCGCCACCAGGTCGGCGTACTCGGCCTGCTGGTCCTGGTAGATCTTCCAGGTGATGCCGTCGACCTTCGGAACCGTGCCCTTGAAGCTGGGGTTCTTCTCGACGACGATCTGGGAGTCGTGCTCCCACTTGCCCTTCATCTTGAAGGGGCCGTTGCCGATGATGGCGTCCTCGAAGCCGTCGGCGAGCACGCCCTCGGACTTCCAGGCGGCCTTCGGCAGCGGGTAGAACGCCGTGTAGCCCATGACCGACTCCCAGCCGGAGAACGGGCCGTCGAGCGTGATCTCGAAGGTGGTGTCATCCACCTTCTTCAGACCCGTGAGCGTCTTCGCCTTCGGCTCCGGGGCCTTCTTGGGGCCGTCCTTGTCCGGGTCCTCCGACTGGAGGTCGCCGAAGCCCTTGATCTTCTCGAAGAAGTACGCGCCCTCCTGGGCGTTCGGGCCGTAGGCGCCGTAGTTCCAGGCGTTGATGTAGTTGTCCGAGGTCACCGGCTCGCCGTTGCTGAACGTGAAGCCGGACTTCAGCTTGACCGTCCAGACGGAGTTGTCAGCGTTCGGGGTGATCGACTCGGCGGCGACCGGAACCGGCTTGTTCTGGGCGTCGAAGTCGACGAGCGGGTAGAACAGCGACGACAGGACCTCGGAACCGTTCGACTCCGTGGAGTTCGACGGGATCAGGTGCTGCGGCTCGCCGATACCGATCACGACCGTATTAGAAGTGGAGGACGCGTCGTCTGACCCGCCACCACCGCAGCCGGCGGCCAACAGGGCGATGGCGGTCGCACCGACCGCCATCTTCCATGGGGCTTTCCCAGGCATGGGAGTGTCTCCTTCAAGGGCGCTCACGAGGGGTTGTGTGAGTAGCTGCCACTGTGACACAGGGGCACTGAAACCAAAGAGCGCCGTTATCAAGCCGATATTAGCCGTTTACGTCCGTACGCACGCCCAAAGATCGTTCTTTCGGCCGATTCGAGTGGCCTGAGCTGCGCGTACTCCCCGTAGTGGCCGAACGTACACCGAGCGGAGCCGAACGTGCGATCTCTGGTGACGCTCGGCTGACCTCGGTTCAGACGAGCCGTCGGTCAGCCGCCCATCGTGACAACTCGTAACGGTTACTCATCTGGAGTTTTCGCAGCACATTGGACACGTGCGTTTCGACCGTCTTGATCGAGATGTACAGTTCCTTGGCAATTTCCTTGTACGCATAACCGCGCGCGAGGAGCCGCAGCACCTCCCGCTCCCGGTTGGTGAGCTGGTCCAGCTCCGGGTCGGCGACCGGCACGTCCGGCCGGGAGGCGAACGCGTCCAGCACGAAACCGGCCAGCCGCGGGCTGAACACCGCGTCGCCGTCGGACACCCGGCGCACCGCCGCGGCCAGTTCGTCCGGCGAGATGGTCTTCGTCACGTAGCCCCGGGCGCCGGCGCGGATCAGGCCGATCACGTCCTCCGCGGCATCCGACACCGAGAGCGCCAGGAACTTCACCTGCGGATGCGTACGGCGGATCGCCTCCAGGACCGCACGGCCGCCGCCATCCGGCATGTGCACGTCGAGCAGCACCACATCCGGCTGGATCGTGCCGATGCGGTTGATCGCCTCCGCCACCGTGCTGGCCTCGCCCACCACCTCGACGTGCCGGCCCAGCTCGGCGCGCACCCCGGCACGGAACATCGCGTGGTCGTCCACCAGGAAGACGGTCAGCCGACCGGCCGACTGCGTCACGGGCTCGGTCATCGTGCTGACTCCTTACCGGCGGTCACACTTTCCCGGACGGGAAGGGTGAGGCGCACTTCCGTACCGTTGCCGGGGGCACTGCGGATCTCCGCACGGCCACCGTGGCGCTGCATGCGCCCGATGATGGAACCACGAACCCCGTGCCGTGTCTCGGCCACACCACTCAGATCGAAACCGGCGCCACGGTCACGGACGAAAACGCTCAGCTCATCCTGCTCGACCTCGGCGTAGAGCGACACGGTCTGCTCACCGGAGTGCCGCGCCGCGTTGACCAGCGCCTCCCGTGCGGCGGCGACCAGGGCCGCGACCCGCTCGTCGCACTGGGTGTCGCCGACCACCACGGTCTCGACGGTGATCGCGTACGTATCCTCGACCTCGGCGGCGGCCTGCTCGAGCGCGGCGGCGAACCGCTCGGTCGGCGAGGCGGTCGGCTTGTAGAGCCAGTTGCGCAGGCTGCGCTCCTGGCCGCGGGCCAGCCGCTGCACCTCCTTGATGTCCGCCGAGTTGCGCTGGATCAGGGCCAGCGTGTGCAGCACCTGGTCGTGGATCATCGCGGCCACCTCGGCCCGCTCCTGCTCGCGGATCCGCCCCTCCCGCTCGGCGCGCAGCTGGCCGAACGTGCGCCAGACCAGGGGCGCCACCACCACGCCGACGCCGAGCAGGCCGACGAGCGCGAAGATGAACCCGTTGAACACCGCGGAGAGCGAGTCGGCCGGCGAGTAGATCGCGACCACGCCGATCACGCCGATCGCGACCAGGATGCCGCCGCCGATGAAGCGGAACATGAACGAGCGCCGGTCGGTCTCGCCGATGATCGCGGCCATCCAGCCGGAGGGCGCGTTCGCGTCGGTCCACTGCTCGCGGCGGCTCGGGTCGGACTGGTGCCAGATCACCCCGGCGCCGACCGCGACCACCGCGATCATCCAGCCCACCGTGGTGCCCACCTGGTCGCCGAAGAGCTGCGCCTGCAACAGGACCACGCCCAGGCCGATCGCGGCGAACGGGACCAGGGCGGCGAAGTCCCGGCGGGCCGGCTGCTCGTCGTTGCGCGCCTCCTGCGGCAGGACGGCCCAGTAGGCCGCGTACAACAGCAGGCCCAGAGCGTTGAAGCCGAGCAGCACCACCAGGCTGATGCGCACCGCCAGCACCGGCACGCCCAGATGGCGCGCCAGCCCGGAGGCGACGCCGGCCACGATGCGGTGATCGCGCGGGCGGTACAGCCGGCGCGGCTGAGTCACCTGGGTAGACGGAACGGCGGTTGTCGTCACCCTCCGATCGTCACACGTGGCGCAAGCCCTGACCACGGGGATCTCCCCGGGCCGGATCTCAGGGTGGCCTCAGGGTCGGTTCCTGAGGCGGCTCGGGCCGGATGAGCCGCAGGATCGATACATGACTGACGAAGCTGCCGAACCCCGTACCCCGGGTGCCGGTCCAGAGGGCGGGCCGGCACCTTCCGCGAACATTCCTCCCTGGCTCACCGCGGCGCAGGCCGCGTTCGCCCGTCAGCAGCTGGTCCGCCCGCGGGAGGGCCGCTACATCGCCGGGGTCTGCGGCGCCCTGGCCCGCCGCACCAACACCGACCCGGTGCTGTGGCGGGTGCTGCTCGCGGTGCTCGGCGTGCTGGGCGGCGCCGGCGTGCTCTTCTACCTGATCGGCTGGCTGGTCATCCCGTCCGAGGGCGACACCGCCTCGCCGGTCGAGGGCCTGCTCGGCAAGGGCCGCTCCGGGATGTCGCCGCTGTCGGTGGTCCTGCTCGGCGCGGCCGCGCTGCTCACCTTCTCGTTCGTGGTCAGCGACGGCGCCCGGGCCAGCATGCTCGCGGCAGCGGTGCTGGTCGGCGCGTTCCTGCTGATCAAGCGAGGGTCGCCGGCCGGGACGTTTCCGCCGCCCCCGGCACCGCCCGGGCCGGCTCCGGCGTGGCCGTCGGAGGAGCCCACTGCGGCGTTCGCGCAGCAGTCCACGGCCACGGCCGCACCGGCCGCAGAACCGGTGACCGCGTACGAGCCGCCCCGCTGGACGCCGCCGCCGGCCGACTCCGGTTACCGGCCGCCGTTCGCGCCGCACGGTCCGTTCGCGGGCTCGGCGTCCTACCCGCCGCCCGCGCCCCCGCCGCCGCCGGTGAAGCCGCCCAAGCCGCCGAAGGAGCGCTCGATCCTGGGCCGGCTGACGTTCTTCGCGATCATCGTGGTGATGGGGGTCCTGGCCGCGCTCGACATGGCCGGGCTGAACGTGGCCGTCTCGGCCTACTTCGCGGCCGCCCTCGCCACCATCGGCCTGGGTCTGCTGATCGGCACCTGGTTCGGCCGCGCCCGCGGGCTGATCTTCCTGGCCTTCGTGACCGCTGCCGGTCTGCTGGTCTCCACCGGCACCGAGCAGTGGGGCGGCGAGTTCCGCGACAGCGTGTACCGTCCGGCCACCCTCGCCGAGGTCGCCGACTCCTACGAGTTCACCCTCGGCAACGTCACGCTCGACCTGCGCAGCGTCGACTTCACCGGCGTCGAGCAGAGCACCACCGTCACCATGAAGGTCGGTCAGCTGCAGGTTCTGCTGCCCGACAACGTCGACACCACCACCCAGGTCCGGGTCGGCGGCCGCGCCGAGGTCTTCGGTCAGGAGTACACCGGCTCCGCCGCCGAGTCGCAGGAGATCACCGACCTCGGCGCGGACGGCGCCGGCGGTGGCAAACTCGCGCTCGACCTGCGCCTCGACACCGGAAACCTGGAGGTGATCCGATGAAACCGCATCGGATGGACGCCGTCTCGCTGACCTTCGGCCTGCTCTTCCTGCTGATCGCGGTCTGGTGGGCGATCTCCCAGGTGATCACGCTGCACCTGCCCGCGCTGGGCTGGACGGTCGCCGGCGGCCTGATCCTGTTCGGGGCGATCGGCCTGCTCGGGGCGATCACCTCCGGACGCCGCGAGCAGCCGGCCCCGGCCCCGGTCGTCGCCGAGACCCGGGTGCAGACCACGCCCGGGGACCTGCCGCCCGAGGTGCACGCCTCGATCGTCCAGGAGTTGCTGGAGGACCCGGCCACCAAGTTCGAGGCCGAGCACCAGGGGCAGGCCGAGCCGCCGAAGAACAAAACGGAGAAATGACCCGTTGCCCCGCCCACGGACCAACCCCCGTGGGCGGGGCAATATGCTCGCGGAATGACCCAGTTCCCCGCCGTGTCCGCCACGCCTGTTCCGGCCGTCGGAGCCCGGGCCGCCCGCGCCCTGACCGCCGAGTTCGCCCGGCAGAACGCCGCCACCACCGCGTTGCTGGTCGGGGCCGATCACGTATCGACAGTGGTCGCCGCCGCCGTCGAGGCGCTCCTGCCCGGTGACACCCTGGTCCTGGTCGCCGGCGAGCACAGCAGCGCCGACCTGCTCCGCGGCCACATCACCGGCCTGGGCAGCTGGGTGGCCGACCGAGTGAAGATCGTCGAGTCGCTGGACGAGGCGCAGCCCGCCGACGTGGTCATCGTCGGTGAGCCGCAGACCGGCACCGCCGAGGACACCCGCGGCCTGATCGACAAGCTCGCCAAGCACCTGACCGACGGCGGCGTGCTCAGCATCGCCGCCCCGGCCGGCCCGGGCCGCACCCAGGGTGCCGCCGCCGAGCTGTTCCGGCAGGGCTCCCTCTTCGGCGTCGGCTCCGACCTGGTGATCCGCAACCAGCCGCCGCTGCGCGTGCACCGGCTGCGCTTCACCGCGGCCGACGTGGCGACCGCCACGACCCTGGCCCCGGCGTTCCGCACGTCGAGCGTCCCGCTGACCCGCACCATGCACATCGACTCGAACGGCGTCGCCGCCGCCGGCATCGCGCTCGGCCTGGCCGCGCTGGCCCGCCGCGCCCGCCCGAAGTCGAAGCTCTGGCTGATCCCGGCGCTCGCCGCCGCCCCGGTCGCCGCGTTCTTCCGCGACCCGGAGCGCGACGTGCCGGGCGACCCGACGGCTGTCATCGCCGCCGCGGACGGCAAGGTGCTCTCCGTCGAGCGGATCCGCGACGACCGGTTCGGCCCCGGCGAGTTCCTTCGCATCGCGGTCTTCCTGTCCGTTTTTGACGTGCACGTCAACCGCTCGCCCGTCGCCGGCCGGGTCGCCGACTACTTCGTCGAGGAGGGTGGCTACGCGAACGCGGCCACCGCCGCGGCCGAGCACAACGTCGCGGCGTACACGGTGCTGGACACCGAGCGCGGCACTGTCGTCGTCGCCCAGCGCACCGGCCTGATCGCGCGTCGCATCGTGCAGCGCGCGCCGGTCGGCACACTGCTGGCCAAGGGTGAGCGCTTCGGCCTGATCCGCTTCGGCTCGCGCACCGACGTCTACCTGCCGGCCGACCGGGCGGAGGCGCTGGTCGGCGTCGACGAGCGGGTGATCGGTGGGGCTACGGTCATCGCGCGCTGGCGCTGACCGTCATTGATCAGCACGTAAAGCCGCAGCCCGGCGCCCCGGCCCTGCGCCCCGGCCCGGCGCTGCGGCCCGGCGCCCCGACCCGGCGCTGCGGCCCGGCGCTGCGAGCTGGTGCTGCGAGCTGGTGCTGCGGCCGGCGCTGCGAGCTGACGCTGCGAGCTGGCGCTCATGGTCGTTATGAGGCACGAATAACGACCATGAGCACCAGCCGCCAACGGCGACCCGCGCCGCCGCCTCGAGCCGGGACGACCTCGCGAACGTCCGCAAGCACGACACCCCTCCGCCTCGGCAACGCGGGTCACGGCTCCGGCTGGTGCTCACGGTTGTTATGAGGCACGAATAACGACCGTGAGCACCAGCTGGCCTGCGGGAGTCGCGCTGCGGCCGGGAGTAGTCGCCGGCTTGCGCGGGAGAGCCACGGGCGTGCGCGTGAGTGAGCGCGGACGGGCGCAGGGAGTGAGCGCGGACGGGCGCGGGAGTGAGCGCGGACGGGCGCGGGAGTGAGCGCGGACGGGCGGGGAGTGAGCGCGGGAATGCCACGGGCGGGCGCTCATGACGTACGCGCAAATGGGGTTGAAGTGCGAAAAGGCCGCCTCCGAAGAGGCGGCCTCGAGAACGGGCGAACGTCAGGCGCGCTTGGCGCGAACCCACAGGATCGGGCCGCTGACCAGGTACGCCGCGACGACCAGGATGAACGTCAGCCGAGGATCCATGAGCGCGCCGACCACCGGGAGCACCCACAGCCACGGCGGGAGCTTCACGATGCGGGCGAGCTTCGCGTAGGGGAAGCTCGACACCATCGCGAACGCCAGGAGCGCGACGCCGGCGAGGACCGCGATGCCGGACAGCGACGGCAGGCCGATCAGCACGGCCAGGGCGAAGACCGCCGCGGCCATCGTGGTGGGGACGCCGCAGAAGAAGCGGCCGTCCTTCGGTGAGACGTTGAAGCGGGCCAGCCGGATCGCGGCGCACGCGGCGACGAGGGCGCAGGCCACTGCGGCGGCCGGTTTCGGCACCGAGTGGACCAGCGAGGCGTAGACCACGACGGGCGCGGCCAGGCCGAACGAGCACATGTCGGCGAGCGAGTCCATCTGCGCGCCGAACGGGCTGGCGACGCCGAGCTTGCGGGCGAGCGCGCCGTCGAGGCCGTCGAAGGCGACGCAGGCGACCAGGCAGACGGCGGCGATCTGCGCCTCGCCCTCCATGGCGAGGAAGATCGCGAGCAGGCCGAGCCCGAGGCTGCTCAGGGTGCACGCGTTGACCAGGGCGAAGCTGACGCGGCGGGCCATCGTGTGTGCTCCGGGGAGCAGCGGGATGGGCGCCGGGACAGGCTTCTCCTCCTCGAACGCGGCGGGCGTCGTCAGGGCAACTCCGGGGACGGGGAGGGTATGGTTCAGCCCCGGCTCCGAACCGGTGTAAAGCACTTCGGCGCGGGTCGCGGTGGCGGCCCGGCGCGTCTCGGTGTTCCGGCGACCCACCCGAACCAGCAGAGCCTGCCGGGCGAGAGTCCCGCCGCGACGCAGACGACCAGCCCAACGGCGGCCGGCGGGACGGGGACTATCCGTCGATCGACGCCGGCGCCAAGGGGTACTCGGCACGTGGTTCCTCCATGGAGTTCTTGGTCACCGGCGTCGTCCTTGAAGCCCGGCGAAATTGCGGGTTACACCATCGCACAGCGACGCGGCCTTGGCGAGAGGCCGTTTGACTCCGCTGTGCTACGGGCCGCTCTCCGTCTTCCGTACAACGATTTTAGCCCGCTTGGGCCAAAGTCTCCTGGGCCAGCTCGGTCAGGGGGAGTTCGGCCACCTCACGGGGGGTGAACCAGGACGCCCGGTCGGTGGATCCACCGGCCGCCTCGGTCACTGTCGCGATGCCCGGTTCATCCACTCTTACGCGATATACGACGCGAATCACATGCCAGTCGAGCGGGACACCCTCGGGTCCGAGCGCGGCCGGGTCGTACCGATGGCCCACGCTCAGTAGTTCTGAAACCTCGCCGCGTTGTGAGGTTTCTTCATAAAGTTCACGGATCAGACCCTGTTCCGGAGTCTCGCCGAAGTCAGTCCCGCCGCCGGGGAGATGCCAGTGGCCGCCGCCGGGGTAACCCTCGGTGATGCGGGCGAGCAGGACGCGCCCCTCGGGGTCGGTCACCCACCCATACGCCCCGAAGCGCTGGACCCGGTCGCCGCGGCGCACCGGATCGTCGCCGGCCGGCACCACGACCGGCGCCTCGAACCGCACGCCGAGCGCCCTGGCGGTGAACGGCAGCAACGGCAGCCCGGCCACCTCGGCGGGCGTCACCCACCGGGCCAGATCGGTCGTGCCCTCCGCCTCGTCACGCAGGTCGCCGCCGGTGACCGCGACGTCGTAGATGATCCGGTCGGTGTGCTCGACCAGACCGTCCGAGGAGGGAAGCGCGATCACGTCGGCGACCACGGCCCGGATGCCGGTGACGACGGCGGCGAGGCCGGTCTCCTCGGCGAACTCCCGGACGACCGCGCCGGCCGGGTGCTCGCCGTGGTCGACCCCACCGCCGGGCAGCGACCAGACGCCGGGGAAGGCGCTGAGGTCCGACCCGCGGGCGAGCAGGACGCTGCCGTCGGCCGAGCGGCAGACACCGTACGCCGCCGTTCGTCTGATCTTCACCGTGCCTAGATTAGCCTCGCCGCCCGCAAAGCATCCGCCGTGACCTCGGTCAGCTGATCGGCGGCCAACTCGGCGACCTCCTTGAGCGGCACCCACCGGGCCTCCGAGGTCGAGCCGCCCACGTCGTGGATGACCACCTCGGTCGGCTCGTCGACGACGACGCGGTAGAACGCCCGGACGCCGTGCCAGTCGATCGGATAGCCCTCCGGCCCGAGCGAGGCCGCGTCGCGATGACTGGCGACGCCGAGCAACTCGATCAGCCGCCCCGCTTGGCCGGTCTCCTCGACCAGCTCACGGATCAGCGCGGTGCCCGGCTGCTCGCCGTAGTCGGTGCCGCCGCCGGGCAGATGCCAGCAACCGGCGCCGGGGTAACCGGGGGCGATCCGGGTCAGGAGCAGATTCTCGTACGGATCGGTCGCGATCGCGTACGCCGCGAAGCGTTGCGCCCGGTGCAGCCCGTCCGGCCCCTCGTACGCGTAGAAGGACGGGAACGTCGGCGGCACGTCCGGGCGCAGGTCCGGGGAGCTGGTGCTGAGCCCGAGCGCGGCCGCGGCGAACTGCCGGAGTTTCAGCCGCTCGGCCTCTTCCAGGGTGAACCAGCGCGCCAGGTCGGTGCCGTGGCCGACCCGGTCGATCAGGGTGCCACCGCGCACCGACACGGAGTAGATCAGCCGGTCGGTGTGGATGGTGACGCCACGGTGGGGCAGCGAGCGCATGTCGGCCAGGACGTCACGCAGCCCGGTCACCGCGACGGAGAGCCCGGTCTCCGCCGCGGTCTCGCGGACGACGGTGTGGTTCGGATCTTCGCCGTGGTCGACGGCGCCGCCGGGCAGCGACCAGATCCCGGGTGTACCGGATTTGGCCGAGGCCCGGACCAGGAGGACGCGGCCTTCGTCGTCGGTCGCGACGGCGTAGGCGGCGATCCTGCGGAGCGGTTCCAGTGCGGGGGTCACGAAGCGGCATTCTGCCCGGATTATGTTACCTATCCGGAGCGTCTGTCGGGTTCCTGACAGTTGAATCGCGCTCCGTAACCGCAGGTCAGAGAGGATTCAACCGCCCTGGGCGATTGATCCACTACTGACCGTCATTCCCACTCGATGGTGCCCGGCGGCTTGCTCGTGACGTCCAGCACGACCCTGTTGATCTCGCGGACCTCGTTGGTGATCCGGTTCGAGATCTTCGCGATCAGGTCATACGGCAGGCGCGACCAGTCGGCGGTCATCGCGTCCTCGGAGGAGACTGGGCGCAGGACCACGGGGTGCCCGTACGTCCGGCCGTCGCCCTGCACGCCGACACTGCGCACATCGGCCAGCAGCACCACCGGGAACTGCCAGACGTCACGGTCGAGCCCGGCCGCGGTGAGCTCCTCACGCGCGATCAGGTCGGCCTCGCGCAGGATGTCCAGCCGCTCCCGGTCGACCGCGCCGATGATCCGGATGGCCAGGCCCGGGCCCGGGAACGGGTGCCGCTGGACCATCGCCTCGGGCAGGCCCAGCTCGGCGCCGAGGGCGCGCACCTCGTCCTTGAACAGCGTGCGCAGCGGCTCGATCAGCGCGAACTGCAGGTCGTCGGGGAGACCGCCGACGTTGTGGTGGCTCTTGATGTTCGCGGTGCCGGTGCCGCCACCGGACTCCACCACATCGGGGTAGAGCGTGCCCTGGACCAGGAACTCGATGTGCCGCTCGGAGTCCAGATCGCGGGCCGCGGCCTCGAACGTCCGGATGAACTCACGGCCGATGATCTTCCGCTTCTGCTCCGGGTCGGTGACGTCCTTCAGGTGGCCGAGGAACTGCTCCTCGGCGTCGACCACCACGAGCCGGATGCCGGTGGCGGCGACATAGTCCTTCTCCACCTGCTCGCGCTCGCCCGCGCGCAACAGGCCGTGGTCGACGAAGACGCAAGTGAGCTGGTCACCGATGGCCTTGTGGACGAGCGCCGCGGCGACCGCCGAGTCGACACCGCCGGAGAGCGCGCAGAGCACCTGCTTGTCGCCGACCTGATCACGGATGAGGGCGACCTGGTCGTCGATGATGTTGCCGGGCGTCCAGGTGGGCTCGAGGCCGGCGATGTCGTACAGGAAGCGCTTCAGCATTTCCTGGCCCTGGTCGGTGTGCGCCACCTCGGGGTGGAACTGCACCCCGGCGCGCCTGGTCGTGACGTCCTCGAAGGCGGCGACCGGGGCGCCCGGGGTGGACGCGGTCACCATGAAGCCGGCCGGGGCGACCGAGACGCTGTCGCCGTGGCTCATCCAGACGGGCAGGTCGGCCGGCAGGTCACGGAGCAGGGAGCCGCCCTGGGCGGTGAGCAGGGTCCGCCCGTACTCCCGGGAACCGGTGTGGGCGACGGTGCCGCCGAGCGCCTGGGCCATCGCCTGGAAGCCGTAGCAGATGCCGAAGACCGGCACGTCGCTGTCGAAGAGGCCGGCGTCGAGCGTGGGCGCGCCCGGCTCGTAGACGCTGGAGGGGCCGCCGGACAGGATGATCGCGGCAGGGTTCTTCGCCAGCATCTCGGCCACCGGCATCGAGTGCGGGACGATCTCCGAGTAGACACGGGCCTCACGGACCCGGCGGGCGATCAGCTGGGCGTACTGGGCGCCGAAGTCGACGACGAGGACGGGACGCGGGGTACTCACCCGGCGAGTTTACCGGCGGCTTCGAACCCGGAACGCGACGAGGGGCCGCTCCGCACGGAGCGACCCCTCGTCATGGCCCTGCGTCAGGAGCGGGTGTACGTCCGCGTCGCGGAGTAGGCCGCGTTGCCGGCCTTGTCGTACGCCACGACCTGCAGCTTGAAGCTCTTGGGCTGCTTGGCCGAGTTGACCCCCAGCGTCCACGGGGAACGCGTGTCGGTCGCGACGACCTTGCCGTTCACGAAGACGACGACCTTGGCGATGCCGGTGGTCGCGTCGGAGGCGGTGGCCTTGATCGTGATGGTGCCACGGACCTTGGCCTTGTTCCGCGGCCAGCTGGTCACCGTGAGCTTCGGCTTGCTGTTGTCGACGATCAGCTGGCGGTAACCGGAGTAGCCCACGTTGCCGGCCTTGTCGGTCACCTTCAGGCGGATCGAGATCGGGCCGTTGAGGCCGGCCGTGTTCAGCTTCGGAGCGAACGCCGGACCGGTGTAGGACCAGCCCGCGAACGCACCGTTGCGCTGGACCTCCACGAGCCGGACGCCGCTACCGGCGTCCTTCAGGCCGTAAGGCGTGATGGTGACCGTGCCACGGACCACCGTGTTCTGCGCCGGGAGCGCCCGGGAGACGGTCGGCGGCGTGGCGTCGGTGCCGAACGTCAGCGCCTTGGCCGCGTCGACGATGCCGTAGGAGTTCCAGTTCCGCGAGCCCTTGCGGCCGGAGCGGATGATCGAGCTCCACAGGCTCCACCCCGAGTACTCCGGGTGGGCCGACTGGACCAGCGCGGCGACGCCGGACACCAGCGGCGTGGAGAACGAGGTGCCCTCCAGCCCGTAGTGGTACGAGCCGTCGCTGTACATGCCGGCGGTGACGGCCGGCGCGGACACGTCCACCCAGCTGCCGTAGTTGGAGAAGCTGACCTTGTAGTCGCCGCTCTTGCTCGTGTCGGTGCCGCCCACCGCGAGCACGTCCGGCAGAGCCGCCGGGTACGACTTCTGGCTGGTGTTCTCGTTACCCGCGGCGGCCACCACCAGGACGCCCTTCGCGTTGGCGTAGGCCACCGCGTTGGCCAGCGTCTTGGAGTAGCCGTAGCCACCCAGCGACAGGTTGACGATCTTCGCGTTGTGCTGGACCGCGTAGATGATGCCCTGGGCGATGTCGGAGTCGAACCCGTCGCCGTTCCTGTCCAGCGCCTTGACCGGCAGGATCTTGCACTGCCAGCAGACGCCGGCCATGCCCGCACCGTTGTCGGCGGTGGCGGCGATGAGCGAGGAGACCACGGTGCCGTGCGGGAAGACGCCGTCGTCGGTCGGGTCACTGTCGTAGTTGAAGAAGTCGTAACCGGGCAGGACCTTGCCGGCCAGGTCGCCGACCGGCGCCACCCCGGTGTCCACCACGGCGACCGTGACGTCCGAGCCGGTGGTGGTGGCCCAGGCGGCCGGCACGTTCAGCCGGCCGAGCTCCGCCTGGTAGCCCTGCGTGTAGGCCGGGTCGTTCGGGGCCACCACTGACGTCTTCCGCTTGACGTCCAGCTCCGCGTACGCCACCGAGGGGTCCTGGCGCAGCGAGGCGAGGGTGGAGTTGACCCGGCTCTGCGGGACCGAGAGGGTCTTGGCCCCGAGCGCCGACAGCAGTGCACTGTGGCTCCGGCCGGATGCCTCGGCGTTGCGCAGGCCGAGAGCGTCCAGAGTGGGCAGCCCCGCCTTGGCGTCGTAGCCCGGCTTGAGCCCGATCATCACCCGTACCGGGGTGTCGGCCGCCGTCGCGGGCGCGCTTCCGGCGGCACCGGCGGCCGTGATCAGGGCGGAGGAGATGATGCCGACGGTCAACCGCCGGACTGAACGGTTCATGAGTGGTTGCCTCCCCGTTGGCGATCGCCGCATATTGACGAAATCGCCCGATGAACATACTGGCGATCTTCCATTCAGTAACCCCCCTTTCAGTCAGCTTCGGGCGCGACGTTGAGCCGGTGGCGTTCCGTCCTCTAGGGTTCGGCCTATGCGGAACAGCAAGATCACGTGGGCAGTGATCGCCGGGGTGGTCATCGCCGTGCTCACGGGCCTGGGCGTAGCGATCGCCGTCAATCGCGACTCGGGGAGCACGGCCGCCTCGCCGTCCTCTCCGGTGACCGAGAACACAGCCGTTCCGTCTGCCTCGCCCTCGGCCGCACCCGCGCCGTCCCCCGGCGCGGACCTCACCGGCCCCCTGGACCTGCTGCTCGCGGGCGTCGACACCCGGAACAGCGAGCCGGACTGGGAGCCGCACTCCGACGCGATCATGCTGCTGCACGTCGAGGCCGGGCTGAAGTCCGCCTACCTCTACTCGCTGCCGCGCGATCTCCGGGTGCAGATGCCGGCGTTCAAGAAGGCCGGCTTCCCCGGCGGCAAACACAAGATCACCGAGGCCATGGCGTACGGGTCGAGGGTGCCCGGCAAGAGCACCAAGAACATCCAGAACGGGTACGAGCTGCTCACCCGGACGATCAGCAACTACACCGGGATCAAGACCATCCAGGCCGGCGCCATCCTCAACTTCGGCGGCCTCGACAACCTCGTCGACGAGCTCGGCGGCATCGACCTGACCATCGACCAGAAGGTGAAGTCGCGGCACCGCCAGCCGAACGGCAAACTGCGCCCACTGTCCGGTCACGACTTCAGCGGGCCGCAGGCGGTCTACCTGCCCGGCAAGCGGCACCTGCTCGGCTGGCAGGCGCTCGACTACGCCCGCCAGCGGTACGGCCTGCCGAACGGCGACTACGACCGGCAACGCCACCAGCGGCAGATGGTCAAGGCGATCCTGGACAAGGCGCTCGGCCAGGACCTCAGCGACGCCACCAAGCTGCAGTCGCTGGTCACGGCGCTGGGCAAGTCACTGGTCACCTTCGGCGGACGGCAGCCGGTGGAGTACGCGTACGCCCTGCGCGACCTCACCGCGGCGAGCATCACCTCGGTGCAGCTCGACGGCAGCGGCGTCGGCAGCGGCGGCGGTTACCTGGGCGAACAGCTCAACTCGGAGGCCCGCGGATTCCTCACCGCCGTCGCCGGCGGGAAGATCGCCGCATATCTGAAGGCACACCCCAAAATGGTCAACAAGGGCTGACCGTAACCTCGTCTCATGGGACGACGGGGATACGCTCTCGCTGCAGTGGCTCTTCTGCTCATCAGCGGGTGCCGGTCCTCCACGGCCACGGAGTTCCGGCCGGGCGCCGAGGGGGCCGGTGACCCGTACTTCCCGAAGTACGGCAACGGCGGGTACGACGTCGCGGGCTACGACCTCGACCTGCGGTACGACCCGGCGGCCGGCACCCTCGCCGGCCGGGCGACGATCACCGCGACCGCGACGCAGGACCTGTCCCGCCTGGACTTCGACCTGGCCCACCTGACCGTCTCGAAGATCACTGTGGACGGGGTGGCCGCGACCGCGTCCGCCACCGGCAACGAGCTGGTCGTCACCCCCGCCACCGGGATCCCCGAAGGGCGAGGGTTCACCGTCGTCGCCGAGTACGGCGGCACCCCCGGCTTGCTGGAGAACAAGACGCTCGGCAACGGGGGCTGGCTGCGTACCAGGGACGGCGGCGTCGCGCTCGGCCAGCCCGAGTCGGCCAGCACGTGGTACCCGGTGAACGACCACCCGTCCGACAAGGCCACCTTCACCCTCGCGATGACAGTGCCCGACGGGCTGGAAGTGATCAGCAACGGGGTGCCCGGGCCGCGCGCGACCAAGGACGGCTGGACCACCTGGCGATGGTCCGAGGCAGCGCCGATGGCGAGCTACCTCTCCACCGTCGTGATCGGGCAGTACCGGATCGGCACCAGCACGCACGGCGGCAAGCCGATGATCGTCGCGGTGCCCGAGTCGCTGCCGGAGAACGGGCCGGCCGCGCGGTCGCTCGCCCGCACCGGGGAGATCACCGACTACCTGGCGAGCGTGTTCGGGCCGTACCCGTTCGACGCCAACGGCGGGGTGGTCGTCGACGACGACCGGATCGGGTACGCCCTGGAGACGCAGTCCCGGCCGGTCTACGGCAGCACCTTCTTCGACAAGGCCAACCCCGGGGTGGTCGCGCACGAGCTGGCACATCAGTGGTTCGGGGACAGCGTGGCCCTCACCCGATGGCGTGACATCTGGCTCAACGAGGGCTTCGCGACGTACGCGGAATGGCTCTGGTCGGAACACGACGGCGGCAAGCCGGCGCAGCAGCAGTTCGACACGACCTACGCCTCGACCGACTGGACCCAGCCGGCCGCCGACCCCGGACCGGATCGGATCTTCAGCGACGCCGTCTACGAGCGGGGGGCGCTGGTCGTGCACGCGCTCCGCAGGACGATCGGCGACGAGGCCTTCTTCCGGCTGCTGAAGACGTGGACCAGCGAGCGCGGGAACGGCAACGGTGACACCGCCCAGTTCATCGCCACCGCGGAGAAGGTGTCCGGAAAGGATCTGGACACCTTCTTCACGGCCTGGCTGACCGGCACCACCGCACCGGCCCTTTAGATCAGGCCCTGTCCAGGACCAGGGCGACCTTCTGGAACTCCTTGACGTCGCGGTAACCGCACTTCGCCATCGCCCGCCGCAGCCCGCCGAACAGGTTCAGCTGCCCGTCGGCACGATCCGCCGGCCCGTAGAGCAGCTGCTCCAGCGACCCGTCCGGCTCCCCGGCGATGCAGAACCCGCCACGCGGCAACGCCGGGTGGCTGGCCGCCGAGTGCCACCACGCGCCCCCGGCCGGCGCGCCCTCGGCCAGCGACAACGGCTCGCCCAGCATCACCGCGTCCGCGCCGCAGCCGATCGCCTTGGCGATGTCACCGGAGGTGGCGATGCCGCCGTCGGCGATCAGGTGCACGTAGCGCCCACCGGTCTCGTCCAGGTAGTCGCGGCGGGCCGCGGCCGCGTCGGCGATCGCGGTGGCCATCGGCACCCGGATGCCGAGCACGGTGTCGGTGGTCGACCACTCGTCCGCGCCGACCCCGACGATCACGCCGGCCGCGCCGGTGCGCATCAGGTGCAGGGCGGTCTTGTAGTCGGTGCAACCGCCGACGATGACCGGCAGGTCCAGGTCGGCGATGAACTCCTTGAGGTTCAGCGGCTCGTCGGTGGTGGAGACGTGCTCGGCCGAGACCAGGGTGCCCTGGATGACCAGCAGGTCGACGCCGGCGTCGAGGATCACCGGGGCGAGCGCCAGCGTGTGCTGCGGCGACACCCGGACGGCGACGGTGACGCCACCCTCGCGGATCTGCCGGACACGCTCGGCGATCAGCTCCGGCCTGATCGGCTCGGCGTAGACCTCCTGCAGGCGCTTGGTCGCGTCCGCCTCCTCGTCCAGCGAGGCCAGCTCCTCGAGGATCTTGCTGGGGTCCTCGTAGCGCGTCCAGAGGCCCTCGGCGTTGAGCACGCCCAGGCCACCGAGGCGGCCCAGGGCGATCACCGACTCCGGGCTCTGGGTCGCGTCCGACGGGTGCGCGACGCAGGGGATCTTGAACGGGTACGCGTCGAGCTTCCACTCGGTCGAGACGTCGTCGACGTCCCTGGTCCGGCGGCTCGGCACGATCGCGATGTCATCCAGGTGGTAGCCGCGCTGGGCGGTCTTACCGAGGCCGATCTCCACTACGTCACGCATCGGGTTTCCAGATCCTCTTAACGGGAGTGGTAGTTGGGGGCTTCGACCGTCATCTGGATGTCGTGCGGGTGGGACTCCTTGAGCCCGGCCGCCGTGATCCGGATGAGCTGACCCCGCTCCTGAAGATCGGGGATGGTCTCCGCGCCCACGTAGCCCATGGCCGCGCGCAAGCCGCCGATGAGCTGGTGCGCCACCCTGGACAGAGGACCACGATAGGGCACCTGACCCTCGACGCCCTCGGGCACCAGCTTGTCCTCGTTCACATCCTGCTGGAAATAGCGGTCCTTGGAGTAGGACTTCGCCTGACCACGTGACTGCATCGCCCCCAGGGAACCCATCCCCCGGTACGACTTGAACTGCTTGCCGTTCATGAAGATGAGCTCGCCGGGACTCTCCTCCGAGCCGGCCAGCAGGCTGCCGAGCATCACCGTGCTGGCGCCGGCCACGATCGCCTTCGCGATGTCGCCGCTGTACTGAATGCCGCCGTCGCCGATGACCGGGACGCCGGCCGGAGCACAGGCCCGATTGGCCTCCATGATCGCCGTTATCTGCGGCACGCCCACGCCCGCGACGATGCGGGTGGTGCAGATCGCGCCCGGGCCGACACCCACCTTCACGGCGTCGGCGCCGGCCTCGACCAGGGCCTTGGCGCCCGCATACGTCGCGATGTTGCCGCCGACGATGTCGACGGTGACGTCCTTCTTCAGGCGGGCGACCATCTCCAGCACAGCGCGCTGGTGACCGTGCGCGGTGTCGACGATCACCACGTCCACCCCGGCGTCGACTAGGGCGCGGGCCCGCTTGTACGAGTCGTCGCCGACCCCGACCGCCGCGGCCACCCGCAGCCGGCCCTGGGCGTCCTTCGCCGCGTTCGGGAACTGCTCGGACTTCGTGAAGTCCTTCACCGTGATCAGGCCACGCAGGTGACCGCCCTCGTCGACCAGCGGCAGCTTCTCCACCTTGTGCTTGGCCAGCAGCTCCAGCGCCTCGTCCTTGCTCACCCCGACCCGCGCGGTGATCAGCGGGGCCTTGGTCATCACGTCGCGGACCTTCGCGTCCAGGTCGCTGACGAACCGCATGTCACGGTTGGTGACGATGCCGACCAGCACACCCTGGGCGTCGACGACCGGGGCGCCGGAGATCCGGTAACGCCCGCACAGCGCGTCGACCTGGCGCAGCGTGTCGTCGGGCCCACAGGTGATCGGGTTGGTGATCATGCCGGACTCGGACCGCTTCACCAGGTCGACCTGGGCTGCCTGGTCCTCGACCGAGAGGTTGCGGTGCAGGACCCCGATGCCGCCCTGGCGCGCCATGGCGATCGCCATGCGGGCCTCGGTGACGGTGTCCATGCCCGCCGACAGGAGCGGAATGGACAGCTCGACGTTGCGCGTCAGGCGCGTGACCGTGTTCACCCGGCTCGGAACCACGTCGGACTCGCCGGGCTGCAGCAGCACGTCGTCGAAAGTCAGACCGAGGGGAACAGTGCGAGCGCTGTCAGTTTCCACAGATCATCCCTAGACAAGAGGCGGAGTTCATCATCCTACCCATCCCGGGCGGGGCACCCGGGCGGCGGACAGAACGTGCGGGCCAGCACACTCCCCCGCGAGGTGAGTACGGTATGGGGGTGCAAGAAGAGCCGATCGACCCGTTCAACGGCGACCCCGCCGACCCGGCCGCGGAACTCGACGACCTCAACGAGGACGCCGAGAACGAACCGCTGACCGAGGACGAGCGGCAAGACGTTCTGGAGGATCTCTCCGACCTGGAGATCTACCAGGCATTACTGAGCCCGACCGGCATCCGCGGTCTGGTCATCGAGTGCGAGGACTGTCACGAGCCGCACTACTTCGACTGGGACCTGCTCCGCGGCAACCTGCGCCACCTGCTCAGCAGCGGACGTCCCCGGGTGCACGAGCCGGCCTACGACCCCGACCCCGATCACTACGTGACGTGGGAATACGCGCGTGGTTACGCCGACGGCGTGCACGACACCCTCACCGAGGGCAGCGACGACGACTGACGAAGATCACATTCAAGATCTTCAGGTCCCCTCTCCGCGGTGGTCACCCTCCGCCGCTCCCGCGGGGACCCTCGCGACCTGAGCAGGGCCGTGACCGGCCCAGAACGCTCAGCCCGCAAGGGCGATGTCCGTGGGTGGTCCCGCTCAGAGCAGAACCCCCGGTGACAGCTCCCGCCCGCCGCAGAGTCCCGCCCCGCCGCAGCCCCGCGACGTAGCCGGTGGCCGGCCAGGCAGCGCGCCCCACTCCCCCGGGCTGGTTCTCATGGGCGTAATTCGTGCCTCATTACGCCCATGAGAACCAGCCGGGAGCGTGGGCGCGCCACGGCCCCGGCCCTGCGACTACGCCGCGCCGGGCCGGGCTCGGGACTTCGCCGGTTGCGGGGCTGCCCGGACGGGTTTCTGCTCTGAGCCGGACCACCCACGGAGATCGCCCTGGAGGGCTTCGCGTTCTGGGCCGGCCACGGCCCTGCGAAGCCCGCAAGGGTCCCCGCGGGAGCAGCGGAGGGTGACCACAGACCAGAGGGGACATGAAGATCCTGAAGTTGATCTTCAGGTAGTGACGGTGACGCCGCCGGCGAGGAATCCCCGCCGGCGGCGTTGTCAGGCGACGAGGCCCGCGCGGAAACCCGCTGCCACCGCGTGGGCACGGTCGCGGGCGCCGAGCTTGCGGAACAACCGGCGCGCGTGGGTCTTCACGGTGTCCTCGGAGACGAAGAGCTCGCGGCCGATCTCGGCGTTGCTCTTGCCGTCCGCCATTCCCCGGAGGACCTGCAGCTCACGCTCGGTCAGGGTGAGCCGGCGGCCGGCCGGTTGCGCCTCGCCCATCTCGTTGCCCGGCCAGGCCACCATCGGCCGGCCGGTCGCCGGGTCGATCGGGGCGTCGCCGCGCTGCGCCGGGACCATCGGCGAGTTCGGCAGCATGGCCGGGACGGCGGCCGCGTTGGGCGCGCCGACGCCCATGCCGTATTGCCCGCGGGTGGCCGGTGAGTTGTTGTTGCGCATACCGCCGGCCACGGTGGCCGGCTGCGCGTTGCCGTTGATCGGCATGCCCTGCGGGCGCACCGGCAACAGCAGCAGGAGCAGCGCCTTGGCGACGACGCTGACCAGGTCGTGCTCGACGCCACGGATGACGCCGCGAGCGCCGGCGGCGACGGCTGCCGCCGCCACCCGGGGGTCTTCAGCACCGAAGAGCACCACCTGGGCCTGCGGCGCGCGGGCGAGCACGCGCCGGGTGAAGCCGACGCTGTCGGGCCGGGTCACGGCGGTGTCGGCCAGGACCACTTCGGCCGGCCGTTCCGCCAGTCGGATCATGGCCTCGGTCTCGCTGACCGCGGTCCGGACGACGCCGGTCATGCCGAGCCGGGCCGCGGTCGACGCGACGGTTTGGGCCGCCAGCGGGGTTCGGACGCACACGAGGACGGTACGCACAGTGATCCTCCTTCTCTCTCAGAGGAGATCACGCGAGGGCCGCAGCATTACGCGCTTTAGATGGAAAAAACGGGAAAGAAAGGTATGACTTGCCCCCTCTTTGCCACTGCGCTCGGAGAGACATCGACATGTTGCGTGTGAGCCGGCATTTGCCGGGGTACACCCGCGTGAGGCCTGCCTCAGGCCCCCATGTCGACCACTCCGCGGTGCCGCGCGGTGAGGAGGGTGTTGATGTCGAACGTTCGCAGGCTGCCGGGGCCCATCGCAGATCTCTGGGATTGGCAGCGCATGGGGCTCTGCCGGGGCCGGGACAGTGCGCAGTTCTTCCACCCCGACGGCGAGCGCGGGTCGTCCCGCAATCGCCGGGAGGCCAAGGCCAAGACGATGTGCGGCGCGTGCCCGGTGCGAGCCGAGTGCGCCGCCCACGCCCTCGCGGTGCGCGAGCCGTACGGGGTGTGGGGAGGGTTCAGCGAATCGGAGCGGCTGCGGCTGCTCGCGGTCGGCTGGGAGGATCTGGCCGATCGTCACGGACGAGTCGACCTGGCCCGGCTCGAGGCGCGCCTCGGCCGGCCCCACAAATCGGCAGTGCCCGCACAGCGGCAGGCACCGGCGGCCTGAGAACGCCCGGCACGCGGCATCACCACACGACTGGCGACACGGTCCTCCCCTGGGGGCCGTGTCGAGTGGTTCAGCGGTTCTTCAACCGCATTGGTGGACATGCAACCCACCGTATGAGCGACTTGCGTTTTCGAGTCGGACCGAAAGTGCGGCTTTGACCTAGCTGACAGAGACCGTCACCCGGTGCCATCCCGTTGCCCCGTCGGGGGCCGGATCGGCGAGGTCCGACGTCTGGGTGTACCCGTCGAGATCGGTCGCCCGCACCCGCAGCGCATGATCGCCGGACGTCGCCGTCCAGGTGTGCGTCCACTGCCGCCAGGTGTCGTCGGAGACCACCGGCGCGAGCGTCGCCGTCTCCCATGGACCGTCGTCGACCTGCACCTCGACCTTGGCGATGCCCCGATGCTGGGCCCAGGCGACGCCGGCCACGACGATCGGGCCGGGCTTCTTCGAGGCGCCGTCGCGGGGTGAGTCGATCCGCGACTCGGTCTTGATCGGGCCCTGGGCGGACCACCCGCGGGGCACCCAGTACGCATCGAAGTCGGAGAATCGAGTCAGCTCGATCTCGGTGATCCACTTGCAGGCCGAGACATACCCGTAGAGTCCGGGAACGATCATCCGGGCCGGGAAGCCGTGCTCGACCGGCAGCGCCTCGCCGTTCATCCCGATCGCGAGCAGCGCGTCCCGCCCATCGCGCAGCACGGCGGTCGGCGTGCCGCACGTCCAGCCGTCCGCCGAGCGCTGCACGGCCTGGTCCGCCTCGGGCAGCGGGTCCGCCTCGTCGAGCAGCGCCTTGATCGGCGTGCCCAGCCACAGCGCGTTGCCGATCAGGTCGCCGCCGACCTCGTTGGAGACGCAGGCGATCGTCACGTAACGCTCGACCATGGGACGTCTCAGCAGCTCCGCCCAGGTGATCGTGATCGGGTTGCGCACCATCCCGTGGATCTTCAGGGTCCAGTTCGCCGGGTCGACCCGCGGAGTGATCAGCGCGGTGTCGATCCGGTAGAAGTCCCTGGTCGGCGTCACATAGGGCACCGCGCCGTCGACCTGAGCGGCGGCCGGGACGACCGGGGCCGGCCCGCTCGCCGCCGGCAGCTGGAGCTCGTTGCGGGCGGTGGTCGCGGCGCCGCGCGAGGCGAGCCAGCGGCCGGCCACGCCGCCACCGGCAGCGACCGCCGCCACGATGCCGGCCTGCTTGAGGAAGGCGCGGCGACTCTCCGCCTCGGTGACCGCGGGCCGGGCGCCGACCCGCAGCAGGTGCCGCAGCACGAGGAAGGCCAGCGCCGCACCGAGCAGGGACGGGATCGCGGCGCCCACGCCCGCGTTCGGCCTGGTCGTGGCTGCTGCCGCGCCGATCGCGCCGAACAGCGCGATCCCCGCGCCGGCGAGCGGCCACGACCGGGTGGCGAGCACGCCCACCCCGTATGCGTAGAGGGCCAGCAGGATCGCCGTCCCGCTCAGCAGCGCGGTCTTGTCGTGCGTGCCGAACACCGCGATCGCGAAGTCCTTCACCGCGGCCGGCACGTGGTCGACGACCACCCCGCCGACCGCCACCAGCGGCGCCGAGCGCGCCCCGGCGACGACGGCGAGCAGCTCCGCCACCCCGAGTGCGGCAGCGGCCGCCGCCACACCGGCCAGCCCGGCCCGGATCGATGTCCTCACCGCGCCATCCTGCCTCGCCAAACTGAAAGTCAGCTGCCGCGTAAGCGTTTCGTAAGGCGATGTACGCCATACCCGGCGGCGGCCGCGAGACCGAGACCGACCACGGCGATGCCGATCGCGACGTCCCGGTCCTCGGCATCGAGGGCCGAGTCGGCGGCCATCAGCAGGCCCAGCCCGCCGCAGAGCAGGATGACCACGCTCAGGACCACCACCAGCGCGATCGCCGCACCCCGGTGGACGGGCCGCACCGCCGGCGCGGGGGTCGCGGGCGCACGCGGCACGGGGATCCGGGCCGGATCGCGCGGTGGCATGGCGACCCGCAGGTCGGGGCGCACCCGGGTGTCGAGCGCGGCCACCACGGCGTGGCCGCCGGCGAACAGGGCCGGCTCGAGGTGCACCTGGATGCCGTCGTGGCCGATGAACCGGCGGGCGCCGTCCGGCCAGGCCAGCACCGCCGAGCAGCTGTCGAACCGGACCGTCACCAGGGTTTCCTCGTCGACGGCGCTGACCCCGTCCTCGCCCGCGATCAGGTGAGCGCCGGGACGGTCCAGTGACGGGTAGGAATGTCCGCGCACCGCCTCGGCCGACCGTTCCGGCGCCGCGGTGTAACCGGCCCATTCCGGGGTCGTGCTCCCGGGCGTCATCAGCAGCCCGTCGGCGACGGCGGCCCGGCCCACCTCGGCGACGTCGTCGGGGGTGACCGCGCGCAGGTCGGCCAGCACCTCCTCGGCGGTCTGCGGCGTACGCCCGGCGAGCAGGCCGAAGGCCAGCCCCGGCAGCCGGGCGCCGCTCTCCTCGGCCCTGACGAGGTCCGCGCAGCGCTGGTTCACCACGGCCGTCACGTCGGCCGGGTCGATCCGGCCGGCCCCGGCCGCGATCAGCACGTTGATGAAGCCGCGGAGCGCCGCGTCCTGCTTCTCCGGCAGCACGTCGGCGAGCGCGGTCAGCACCGCGGTGCCGTCGCCCCGCGGGTCGTAATCGCTCTCCACGGTGTAGGAGAGGCCGCTCTCCTGGCGCAGTGACCGGAACAGCGTGCGTTCGAGCACCCCGGCGAAGACCGACGCGGCGGGCCGGCGCGGCACGACCGCGTTCCAGGCCACCACGTTGGCGGGGCCGGGGAAGAAGGCGGGCCGGACCGGCAGCGCCGAGGACGGTACCGGCGCGGGGCGGCGCGCACCGTGCGGCAGGGCCAGCCTCAGCCCGGCGGGCACGTCCGGCCCGGCGATCCAGAGCACCGCGTTCTCCGTGGTGAACCAGTGCGCCACCCAGGCGCGCAGATCGTCCGGGGTGATTCCGGTCAGGCCCCACTCCGGGTAGACGGGCATCCCGTAGTCCCGGGCGCCGTGCCGCCAGAGCGCCAGCCCGTCGGCAGGACCCTCGCCGCGCCCGTTCTCCTCGGTGCGCAGGATGTCCTTCTCCACCTCGAGCCGCTGCATCGGCAGGTCCTGCAGACCGGCGCACACCCCGTTGAGGAACGTGACGATGTCCGCCTCGGCGCCGCGCATGTGGAAGTAGGTGTGCTCCACCCCGGTCGTGCCGTTGAAGTGGTGATCGGCCATCCCGAGCGAGTGCAGCACCAGGTGCTCGACCAGGTGCGTGATGCCGCGCCTGGCCAGCGGCTCGTCGGCCAGCCCGACCCGGAACGCGAGGCCGGCGTGCATCGGCCCGGTGCCCGGTGCGAGCAGGGCCGGCACCCCGTCGACGTCGAGTCGCCTGATCATCAGCGGCCGGCCCACCGTTCGCGCAGCTCACGTACCCTGGCCGGGACAGCCCGCCCGGCCGGCCACGCCATCACCAGGCAGATCGCGGCCGCGGTGAGATCGGCCCCGGTGCCCCTGCCACCCAGCGACGACCCGGTCCCGAGCGACACGACAGTGGCCACCACGACACCGGCCAGCAGCAGACAGATCAAGACATTGACCACGATTGACACGTACGGCGTGACCCGCTCCCGCCGCGACCGCTGCGGCGCGGCCGGTGGCTGCGGGATCCGCTCCGGGTCCCGGGCCGGCATCTCGATCCGCAGCTCGGCCGGCACGCGCGCGTCCACGTCCCGGGTCACCGTGGCGGCGCCGCGGAACAGCGCCGGCTCCACCCGGGCCACGATCGCGTCCGGGCCGATCAGCTGCCGGGCGCCGTCCGGCCAGGCGAGCACGGCCACGGCCTGGTCGTAACGGACCGTCGCGGCCTCGCCGCCGATCACGTGACTCACCCCGTCCGGCCCGCTGACCAGGTGGTGCCGGGGATCGCGGATCGCCTTGTGCACGCGGCCGGCGATCGGCGACTCGGAGTGGGTGGGCGCGGCGGTGTAACCGGCCCCGTCCGCGGCGGTGCCCTCCGGCGTCATCAGCAGGCCCGCGTCGTACGCCGCCAGGGCCACCTCGGCCACGTCCCCCGGGGTCACCGCACGGACCTCGGCGACGGCCTCCTCCAGGTCCTTCAGCTCCCGGCCGGCCAGCAGGTTGAACGCCAGCCCGGGCAGCCGCCCGCCCCGGGTGTCGGCCTCGGCCAGCCCGTCGGCGGTCAGCGTGATCACGGTGGTCACGTCCTCCGGGTCGATCCGGCCGGCGCGCATCCCGGCGAGCAGGCCGACCAGGCCGGAGAGGGCCGCCTCGCGTTTCTCCGGGAGGGCGTCGGCGTACGCGACGATCCGTGCGCTGCCACCGGCCCGCGGCTGGTAGTCGGTGCGGACCGTGTCCGAGATGCCCTCGTGCTGCCGCAGCTCCCGGAACATCTGCCGTTCCAGCACGTTGGCGAAGACCGCGGCACGCGCCTCGCGGTCGACCACCGCGTCCCACGCGACGTCGCTGTCCGCCCCGCTGAACCACGCCGGGCCGGCCGGCAACGCCGACGAGGGGGTCCGGGCCGGTTGCCGCTCACCGCTGGGCAGGAGCAGCTTCAACCCCTCGGGCACCTTCTCCCCGGCCACCCAGAGAGCCGCGTTCTCCCTGGTGAAGTACCGCGCGATCCAGTCACGCAGCTGCTCGGGGCCGATCCGGTCGAGGCCCCACTCGGGGTAGCCGGTCAGCCCGAAGTCACGGGCGCCGTGCCGCCACAGGGCGAGCGGGTCGTTGCCGCGGCCGTCGGCGCGCAGCCGCTCCCGGACCCGCGCTATCCGCCCCGGGTCGGGCTCGCGCAGCGCATCGCAGACCGCCCCGAGGAAAGCGGTGATCTCGTCGGCGGTGCCCTGCACGTGGAAGAACGTGTGCTCGGTCCCGGTCGTGCCGTTGTGCTGCTGGTCAGCGGCGCCCAGCCCGTCCAGTACGAGGTGCTCGACCAGGCGGGTGAGGCCGCGCCACGGCAGCGTCTCGTCCGCCACCCCGACCCGGAAGGCCAGGCCGGCGTGCATCGGGCCGGTGGTCGGCCCGAGCACCGCCGGCACCCCGTCGACCTCGAGCCGGGTGATCATGCGGGACTCCCGGGCGCCCGGTGGGCGTCGGGGAGGGAGCGACGTTCGGCGATCTTCGAGTACACGGCGGCGGGGTCCGGTACCGGGTGGTGCGGGGGCATGCGCGGCAGCATAGAACTTCCGGGGCCGTTCGCGCGTCCCGGGTGATCGCCGGCTCCTCCCCGGTGGTCAGGAGACCAGCGGATCGTCCAGCAGGTGGTCGAAGGCCAGCTCGGCGGCACCGATGAGGGCGGCGTCCGCACCGAGCTCGGGGGTGCGCAGCCGGACGTGCTCCCGGCAGGCGGGCAGTCCCACCGCGTTGAGCCGGCTGCGGATCTGGGCGGCGGCGACCAGGTAGACGTCGCGCAGCGTGCCGCCGAAGATCACCACCTCCGGGTTGAAGATGTTGACCAGGTTGCCGACCCCGAAACCGATCCAGTCGCCGACGTGCCGCAACGCGTGCTGGGCCTGACTGTCCCCGCGGACGGCGGCGTCGACCACTTCGAGCACGACGTCCCGGCCGGTACGCCCCTCGCGCCCGGACAGGCGCAGCAGCGCGTGCTCGCCGATCTCGGTCTCCCAGCAGCCGCGCGAGCCGCAGTCGCAGGGACGTCCGTACGGGTTGACCACCATGTGACCGACCTCGCCGCCGTACCCGCCGTGCCCGGTGACCCGGCGTCCACCGGCGACGATGCCCGCGCCCACCCCGACGTCGCCGTAGAGGTAGATGACGTTGTCGCAGCCGACCGCCGCGCCGCGGGCGTGCTCGGCCAGTGCGCAGACGTCCGCGTGGTTGCCGATGCTGAGCGTGCCGGGCGCGCCCAGCTCCGCGCGCAGCGCCGCGCCGACCGGTTCCTCGACCCAGCCGATGGTGGGCGCGAGCCGGACCATGCCGTCCTCGCGGCGCACCATGCCGGCCACCGCGAGCCCGCTGCCCACGCACCGGGCGTCGTCGCCGACCTGGTCGTGCATCGCGCGGACGAACCGGGCCAGCGGCTCGACCGCCTCGTCGGCGCTCATGCCGGGCGGCCGGACCGTCTCGTACTGCTCCAGGATCTGCCCGCCCAGCCCGACCCGGGCGGCACGCAGGCGATCCACTTCGATGCTCAGGGCGTACGCGAAGATCTTCTCCGACTCGGGCCGGACGACTAGTGACGGTCGCCCGGCCCGGCCGGTCTCCTTCGGCACCGCCTCGCTGACCAGCCCAGCGCTGGTCAGCTCGGCGGTGAGTGCCCCGATGGTGCTGCGGTTGAGGCCGAGCCGGGAGGTGAGCTCCGCCCGGGACGTGGCGCCGTGTACGTGGACGTACCGCAGCAGTGTCCCGAGGTTGTGCCGACGGACCTCGTCCTGGCTGGGGCCAGCGCGCATCGCTACCGGTTGCCCGTTGCCGCGGCCCGGCGCCGGGCCAGCGCGTCGACACCGGCGGCGATGAGCAGGATGACGCCGGTGAACATGTAGCGCGTGCCGGACGAGAAGTCCATCAGCAGCATGCCGTTGTCGATGACGGCGATCACCGCGCCACCGATCACCGCGTGGATCACCTTGCCCTTGCCGCCGAACAGGCTGGTGCCACCGATGACGGCGGCGCCGACGGCGTAGAGCAGGGTGCTGCTGCCACCGGTGTTCGGGTCGACCGAGCCGGCCCGGCTGACCAGCATGACACCGCCGACCGCGGCCATGAACGAGCCGATCACGAAGACCGAGATGCGGATCCGGTCGACCGGGATACCGGCGCGACGGGCGGCCTCGGCGTTGCCGCCGACGGCGTAGACGTGCCGGCCGTACGTGGTGCGGCCCAGGACGAACGTCCAGAGCACCAGGAAACCGCCGATCACCGGCGCCGCGATCGGGACACCCTTGAGCGTCGCGACGGCCGGGTTGATCGCCCGCTCCTGGGTCAGGATCGCCGTCGAGATCAGCAGCAGCGCGGCGATGCCGGCGATGCGCATCGCGATGATGCCGAGCGGCTCGGTGACCAGGCCACGGCGGGCCCGGCCACGGTGACGCAGGAACTGGACCAGCGCGAACCCGGCGACGGCCGCCACGGCGAGGCCCCAGCTCCACCCGACCGGGAGGCTGTCCTTGTTGAGCGACTTGATGAAGCCGTCCGGGATCGAGATGTTCTTGCCCTCGCCCAGCAGCACCAGCAGCATGCCCTGGAAGGCCAGGAAGGCGGCCAGGGTCACGACGAACGACGGGATGCCGACCTTCGAGACCAGCAGGCCGAGCACCACACCGATCACCACACCGGTGACGAGCGCGGCGACCAGCGAGATGGCCTGGTTGTAGCCGTGCTCGGTGAGCAGGACCGCCATCACGGCGCCGCAGAGGCCGGCCGTGAAGCCCGCGGACAGGTCGATCTCGCCCAGCAGCAGGACGAAGATCAGGCCCATCGCGATCATGATGACGCCGGCCGCCTGGTTGAACAGGTTCGCGAAGTTGCCGGCGCTGAAGAACGTGTCGCTGCGGGCGCTGCCGAAGATCGCCACCAGGATGACCAGGCCCAGGACGGCGGGCAGCGCACCGAGGTCGCCGCCCCGGATCCGCCCGAAGTAGTCGCGGATGTGGCTGCCGACGGTCGGCTTGACGACCTTGACGCCACCGGCGGTCTCAAGGGTGGGTGTGGTGGTCACTGGTCCGCTCCCGGCGTGATGTCGACGAAGTCGGTGGGCTTCTCCGGCGGGAGGCCCAGGTTGCCGCTGCGCCCGCCGGTGATCAGCTCGACGACCTGCGAGTGCGTGACGTCGCTCGCCTTGACCTGCGCGGCCATCCGGCCCAGGTACAGCGCGGCGATCCGGTCGGAGACCGCGAAGACGTCGTTCATGTTGTGCGAGATCAGGACCACGCCGAGGCCGTTGTCGGCCAGCCGGCGGACCAGCTCCAGCACCTGGGCGGTCTGCGCGACGCCGAGGGCCGCGGTCGGCTCGTCGAGGATGACGACCCGGCTGTTCCAGAGCACGGCCTTGGCGATCGCCACGGTCTGACGCTGACCGCCGGAGAGGCTGGCGACGAGCTGGCGCAGCGACTTGACGGTGCGGACCGAGAGGCTGGCCAGGGTCTCACCGGCCATCTGCTCCATCGTCGGCTCGTCCAGGACGATGCCGCGGACCTTCTCCCGGCCGAGGAACATGTTCTGGACGATGTCCAGGTTGTCGCAGAGCGCGAGGTCCTGGTAGACGACCTCGATGCCGAGGTCGGCGGCTTCCCGGGGACTGTGGATGGCAACCTGCTTGCCGTCGAACGTCACCGTGCCCGCGTCGATCGTGTAGATGCCACTGATGCACTTGACCAGCGTCGACTTGCCGGCGCCGTTGTCGCCGACCAGGGCGGTCACCTCGCCGGGGTAGACGCTCAGTTCGACATCGTGCAGGACCTGTACGGGACCGAAGCTCTTGTCGATCCCGCGCAGCTCCAAAAGGGGTGTCGCGGCCACGGATGTTTCTCCTTCGTTCGGTGACCGGCCGTTCGGGGACCGCCGCAACCGACTCCGGCGCCGCCCACGCGAGTGCGTGAGCGGCGCCGTCGCCGGTTCAAGCGGTGATGCTGCGCTGGGTCAGCTGATGCCGGCGGTGGTGCAGGCCGCGGCGAAGGCGGCGGTGCACAGCTCCGCCTTGGTGACGTAGCCGTCGTCGACGACCGCCTTGACGTTCTCCTTGGTGATCGCCTCCGGGGTCAGCAGCACGGACGGGACGGCCGCCTTGGTGGTCGGGTCCTCCGTGGTGCCGGTCGCGGTGGTCGGCTTCTGGCCCTTGGCGAGCGCGACAGCCAACTCGGCGGCCGCGTTGGCCTCCTTCTTGATGGCCTTGTAGACCGTCATGCACTGGTCGCCGGCGAGGATGTTCTGCAGGCCCTGCACGGTCGCGTCCTGGCCGGTCACCGGGACCTTGCCGTTCAGCTTGTTCTTCTTCAGCACCTCGATGGCCGCGTTACCGAGGCCGTCGTTGGCGGCGAGCACGCCCGCGATCTTCGGCTGCTTGGTGAGCTGCTGCTCGAAGATGGTGCCGCCCTTGGCGTTGTCCCACTCCGGAACCGAGTCGTCCGGGCCCTTCTGGTAGTCGCCCGAGTCGTACTTCGGCTGCAGGACCGAGTCGTAGCCCTGCTTGAACAGCGTGGCGTTGTTGTCGGTCGGGGAGCCGTTGAGCTCGGCGACGAAGGGCTTGTCCGCCTTCGCGTCGGTCAGGCACTTGACCAGGCCCTCGCCCTGCAGCTTGCCGACCTGGACGTTGTCGAACGACACGTAGTAGTTGGCGCCGCCGCCCGGGGTCAGCCGGTCGTAGTCGATCGTCGCGATGCCGGCCTTCTTGGCGTTGTCCAGCACGTTCTTGCCGGTGCCCGCGTCCAGGTTGACGATCATGAGGACCTTGACGCCCCCCTGGATCATGCCGTCGGCGATGGTCTGGAACGCGGCCTTGTCGTTCTGCGCGTTCTTGATCTCGACCTCGACGCCCGCGGCCTTGAACGCCTCCGTCAGGTACTTCGTGTCCGCCGTCTCCCACCGAGCCGAGCTCTTGGTGTCGGGCAGGATCACGCCGACCTTGCCGACCTTGCTACCGCTACCACCGGACGCACCGGTGTCACTGCCCTTGTCGTCACCACAGGCAGCCATGCTTCCGGTGGCCAGCAGG
Organism: Actinoplanes cyaneus; assembly: GCF_016862095.1. GTDB lineage: Bacteria > Actinomycetota > Actinomycetes > Mycobacteriales > Micromonosporaceae > Actinoplanes > Actinoplanes cyaneus. The sequence continues at coordinate 36,906 of NZ_BOMH01000015.1, read as the reverse complement.
CCGACCGCGGCAAGGGCGAACAGTCCCTTACGCATTCCGTATGTCCTTTCGGGGGGTAAATCCGGGGCCTTCGTTCGGATTTGTCACAGGGGTGGTGCGTGCCTGGGAGTGTCGCTCCCCTGGGCGCCGATGGATCAGGAACCGGTTTGTTGTGCCCGGCAACGTATTCCGACAGTGGCCTGGAACACAACCCACTGCGGAGATCTATCTCGTAACGCTGGATAACAATCCAGCAACACGACTGAGCCCCTGCATGCGTGAACTGCCCCGGAAAGTCGTCGATCTTGGTACGTCAGGTGACGCTGAGTGAGATCGCGAGGTGGGCCCGAAGGATCCCGGTCGTCATCACCGGGACGCTGTGTCAGCTTCTGATCACCGCGACGGTCGCGCTGGTCAACCGGATCAGGTCGGCCGGCGCCAGGGAGACCTGCAGACCGCGGCGGCCCGCGGAGACGTACATGAGATCCAGGTCCTGCGCCGAGGAGTCGATCACTGTGGGCAGTCGCTTGCGCTGGCCCAGCGGAGAGATGCCGCCGCGCACGTAGCCACTGCTGCGCTCGGCGGCGGCCCGCTCGGCGAGCGTGGCCCGCTTGCCATCCGCGGCGTGCGCCAGCGCCTTGAGGTCGAGATCGCCGGTGACCGGCACGACGCCGACCACGAGCCGGCCGTCCACCTCGGCGATCAGCGTCTTGAACAGCCGTTTCGGCGCCACCCCGAGGGCCTGCGCGACGAGGGCGCCGTAGTTCGGCGCGTCGGGCGACACCTCGTACGGATGAAGGGTGTGGGGCACCTTCTCCGCGGTCAGCAGCACGGTGGCCGGGGTGCCGGCCGCTTTCTTCGGCATGTGCGGCACGGTACCCCCGAAGTGATCTACGCCTCGCCCCGATACCGACCCGTTGCGACGATTCGGTTACGTTGCGCCTTTCGTCGTCGTCACGAGTGCGCGGTCAGCAGCGCGGTCGGCGCGCCGGCCACCCGGGTCAGCACCAGGCCGGCGGCATGCGGTCCGCTCAGCTTCAGGTCCTTGCGCAGTTGATCCGGCACCAGCGCGGAGCCGCGCTTGCGGATCTCCAGCGTCCCCACCCCACGCTCGCGCAGCAGCGCCCGCAGCCGCTTCAGTGAGAACGGCAGCATGTCGGTGACCTCCAGCCGGCGCGCGAACGGCGTGTCGACCGGGTCGTCGGTGTAGACGTACGCGATCTCCGGGTCGCCGAGCCGGCCGCCGATCCCCGCGGCGAACTCCGCGACCAGGTGCGACCGGACCACTGCCGGGTCCGGGTCGTAGAACCACGCGCCGACCGGCCCGACCGGCGCTTTCGCCAGCCCCGAGCCGGTCAGCTCGCCGAGGCCGACCAGAGTCGCCCGCCGCGGCGCGCGGGCCAGCGGGCCGCACCAGAACGCCGCCTCGACCAGGTCGCCGCCGACGCTGACCCACTCACCCTCAGCGCCCGGCGGCAGCAGGCCGTGGTCGATGCCCGGGGCCAGCTTGAGCACGGTCCGCGGCACCCGCTCGGCGAGACCGGCCACGAAGTCCCAGGGCGGCGAGTACGCCTTCGGGTCGAACACCCGGCCACGCCCGGCCTGGCGGCGCGCCGGGTCGGCGAAGACCGCGTCGAACCTCTCCACCTCGACGGTGGTGGCGTCGGCGCAGGTGACAGTGATCCGATCGGCCAGCCCCGCGGCCCGCGCGTTGGCGGCGGCGAGCGCGGCCGTGGCGGGGTCGGCCTCCACGGCGTGCACCGAGATCCCCAGCCGCGCCGCGGCGAGCGCGTCGGAGCCCAGGCCGCAACCCAGATCGGCGAGGGTCGTCGCGCCGGAGGCGGCGAGCCGGGCGGCCCGGCGCTCGGCGACCACGGCGCGGGTCGCCTGCTCGAGACCCTGCCGGGTGAAGAACATTCGGGTGGCGTCCGGGCCGAACTTCACCGCCGCCCGCCGGCGCAAACTAGCCTGGGTGAGTGCGGCTGCGGCCAGCTCCGCGCCGAAGCCCCGGGCCCGCAGCGCCGAGGCCGCGGCAAGTGGCTCGCCGTCGCCGGCCTCGGCCGCCGCGGCCAGGGCATCCACCCCTTGCGGGGTCTGCAGCAGGGTAAGAAGTTCAGGGGTCACACCAGGCATTCTCCCCGGCGTGACAGGTTGGCACTCTGGTTGACGGAGTGCTAGTTCCGGCATAATCTCCGGTTAGCACTCTCAACATGAGGGTGCCAGCCGCCCGGGCTCGCCCGTGGCGGTTAGGCACCAGGCGGACCGGCACCCGCGACGACGGCCCCGCCCGGTGGCATGAGGCATTGACTGGCCTGGTTCAAGGCCGGCGAAACCTGTACCCAGGAGGGTATGCCCGTGACTACCGCGACCAAGGTTGCGATCAAGCCGCTCGAGGACCGCATCGTGGTCCAGGCGAACGAGGCTGAGACCACGACTGCTTCCGGCATCGTGATCCCCGACACCGCCAAGGAGAAGCCGCAGGAGGGCACCGTCCTCGCCGTCGGTCCCGGCCGGATCGACGACAAGGGCAACCGCGTTCCGCTCGACGTCAAGGTCGGCGACGTGGTCCTCTACTCGAAGTACGGCGGCACCGAGGTCAAGTACGCCGGTGAGGAGTACCTGGTGCTCTCCGCCCGCGACGTCCTCGCGGTCATCGAGAAGTAAGACCTAAACCGACTGTGCAGGCGCCCTGTTCCGGGAAATCGGGGCAGGGCGTCGGCGCTTGAAGGGACCAATACATGGCGAAGATCCTCAGCTTCTCTGACGACGCCCGGCACCTGCTGGAGCACGGCGTCAACACGCTCGCCGACACGGTCAAGGTCACTCTCGGCCCGCGCGGCCGCAACGTCGTCCTGGACAAGAAGTTCGGCGCTCCGACGATCACCAACGACGGTGTCACCATCGCCAAGGAGATCGAGCTCACCGACCCGTACCAGAACCTCGGCGCGCAGCTCGTCAAGGAGGTGGCGACCAAGACCAACGACGTCGCCGGCGACGGGACCACCACGGCGACCGTTCTGGCTCAGGCCCTGGTCCGTGAGGGCCTGCGCAACGTCACCGCGGGCGCCAACCCGATCGGCCTCAAGCGCGGCATGGACAAGGCCTCCGAGGTCGTGTCCAAGTCGCTGCTGGCGAAGGCCGTCGAGGTCGCCGACCACAAGGCGATCGCCAACGTCGCCACCATCTCGGCGCAGGACGCCACCATCGGCGAGCTGATCGCCGAGGCGATGGACCGCGTCGGCCGCGACGGTGTCATCACCGTCGAGGAGGGCTCGGCGATGGCGACCGAGCTCGACGTCACCGAGGGCCTGCAGTTCGACAAGGGCTTCATCTCGCCGAACTTCGTGACCGACGCCGAGTCGCAGGAGGCGGTGCTGGAGGACGCGCACATCCTCATCACCACCCAGAAGATCTCCAGCATCGAGGAGCTGCTCCCGCTGCTGGAGAAGGTGCTGCAGACCAGCAAGCCGCTGCTCATCATCGCCGAGGACGTGGAGGGCCAGGCGCTCTCCACCCTGGTGGTCAACTCGCTGCGCAAGACCATCAAGGTCGCTGCCGTGAAGGCGCCCGGCTTCGGTGACCGCCGCAAGGCGATCCTGCAGGACCTGGCGATCGCGACCGGCGGCGAGCTGATCGCCCCCGAGCTCGGTTACAAGCTCGACCAGGTCGGCCTCGAGCAGCTGGGCAGCGCCCGGCGGATCGTCGTCGACAAGGAGAACACCACGATCGTCGACGGCGGCGGCAACTCCGCCGAGGTCGCCGACCGGGTCTCGCAGATCCGCAAGGAGATCGAGGCGTCGGACTCCGACTGGGACCGTGAGAAGCTCTCGGAGCGGCTGGCGAAGCTCTCCGGCGGCATCGCGGTGATCAAGGTCGGCGCCGCGACCGAGGTCGAGATGAAGGAGCGCAAGCACCGCATCGAGGACGCCATCGCGGCGACCAAGGCGGCTGTCGAGGAGGGCACCGTCCCCGGCGGCGGCGCCGCTCTCGCGCAGGTCGCCAAGGAGCTCGACGGCAACCTGGACCTGACCGGCGAGGAGGCGATCGGCGTCTCGATCGTCCGCAAGGCGCTGGTCGAGCCGCTGCGCTGGATCGCCCAGAACGCCGGCCACGACGGTTACGTCGTGGTGGGCAAGGTCAACGAGCTGGGCTGGGGCCACGGCCTCAACGCGGCCACCGACGAGTACGTGGACCTGGCCGCCGCCGGCATCATCGACCCGGTGAAGGTGACCCGCAACGCGGTCTCCAACGCCGTCTCGATCGCCGGGCTGCTGCTGACCACGGAAAGCCTGATCGTGGAGAAGCCGGCCGAGCCGGAGCCGGCCGCCGCCGGTGGCCACGGTCACGGTCACGGGCACGGCCACCAGCACGGTCCGGGCTTCTGATCCATCGGTTTCAGAAGGGCGCGTCCTCCCGGGGGCGCGCCCTCGCCATGTCCGGAGGCTTCTCCGGCGCCTCGCCCTGCCAGGAACGCCAGAGCGCGGCGTAGGAACCGTTCGCCGCCACCAGCTCGTCGTGCGAGCCCAGCTCGGTGATCCGGCCGTCCTCCACCACGGCCACCCGGTCCGCGTCGTGCGCGGAGAAGAGCCGGTGCGCGATCGCCACCACGGTCCGCCCGTGCACCACCGCCGCCAGCGACCGTTCCAGGTCCCGCGCCGCCCGCGGGTCGAGCAGCGCGGTCGCCTCGTCCAGCACCAGCGTGTGCGGGTCGGCGAGGATCAGCCGGGCCAGCGCCACCTGCTGCGCCTGAGCCGCGGTCAGCGGATGCCCGCCGTCGCCGACCGGGGTGTCCAGCCCGGCGGGCAGCGCGTCCGACCACTCCAGGGCGTTCACGGCGGCCAGAGCGGTCCGCACGTCCGGCTCCGGCGCGGCCGGGCGGGCCATCGCCACGTTCTCCCGCAGGGTGCCGATGAAGACGTGGTGCTCCTGGCTGACCAGCGCCACCTCGGCGCGCAGCCGGTCCGGGGCGAGCGCGCCGAGCGGCACCCCGCCGACCGTCACGCTGCCCTCGGTGGGCCGGTGGATGCCGGCCAGCAGCCGGCCCAGGGTGGACTTGCCGGCGCCTGAGGGGCCGACCACGGCCAGCCGCTCCCCCGGTCGCAGGGTCAGGTCGACGCCGTGCAACACCTCACGCCCCTCGAGGTAGCCGAAGCGCACCCCGCGCACCTCGATCCGGGTGCCCACCGGCAGCGGCGCGGCCGGACGGGACGGCTCCGGCGCGTCCGCCACGCCGAGCAGCCGGGCCAGCGACGCGGCGCCCACCTGCAGCTCGTCCAGCCAGGAGAGCAGCCTGTCGAGCGGGTGGATCAGCTGCTGGACATAGACGACAGCGGCGGTCAGCTGGCCCAGTGAGACCGCGTGCCGCAGGTAGAGCCAGCCGCCAGCGAGCAGGGTCAGCACCATCGGCAGCACGTAACTGACCTCGATCACCGGCCACCAGATCGTCCGCAGGAACAACGTGTACCGCTCGGCCCGCCACGATCGGCCCAGGTCCCGGTCGGTACGCGCGATCCGCTGCCCCTGCCGCCCGAGCGCCTCCACCGTGCGGGCGCCCTCGACCGTCTCGGCGAGCCCGTCGGTCACCTCCGAGTAGGCCGCGTTCTGCCGCAGATATCCGGCGGGGGCGCGACGGACGTACCACCGGGTCCCGGCGACCGTGATCGGCACGCCGATCAGCAGCGGAGCGGCCAGGATCGGGCTGACCGCGACCAGCGCGACCACCACCAGGCCACCGGTGAGCAGGGCGATCAGCGTCTCCGGCACGGCCAGCCGGACGCACCGGGAGAGGGCGTCGACATCCCGGGTGGTACGTGTCAGCAGGTCCCCGGTCCCCGCCGACTCCACCGTTCCGAGCGGCAGCGTGAGCACCCGGGCGATGAACTCCTCCCGCAACTCGGCCAGCACCTGCTCGCCGAGCCGGGCCGAGGCGAGATACGCGAACCGGATCAGCACGGCCTGCAGCAGCACGAACCCGGCCAGCGCGGTGGCGAGCCGGTTCAGCTCGGCCACCTGCGCCGACCGCTGGACGGCCTGCACCAGGTCGCCGAGCAGCCAGGGCCCGGCGAGGCCGGCCAGCGCGGCGAGCAGGTGCAGCCCGATGGTGGCGCGGAACATGCCGGGGTGGGTGCGGAACAACGATCGGGCGTAACGCCAGGCCTGGGAACGGCCGGCGACAGGGAGTGCATGCGTCACGGCTGCTCCTCGCGGAGGACCACGCGGGCGTACCGCGGCTCCGAGTCCAGCAGCTCGTGATGGGTCCCGGCGGCTGCCACCCGTCCCCGTTCCAGGTAGAGCACCCGGTCGGTGTGCCCCAGCACGAGCGGGCTGGAGGTGCAGACGACGGTGGTACGCCCGGAGCGTACGGCCCGGAGCCGCTCGGCGATCCGCGCCTCGGTGTGCGCGTCGACCGCGTTGGTCGGCTCGACCAGGATCAGGATCTCCGGGTCCGCGACCAGTGCCCGGACCAGTCGCAGCCGCTGCTGCTGGCCGCCGGAGAAGGAGCGGCCACGCTCGGCGACCACGCTGTCCAAGCCGTCCGGCAGACCGTCCACGATGTCCTGCGCGGCGGCCGCCTCCAGCGCCTCGTCGAGCCGGCCGCCGCGGTCCGGATCCAGATCGGCCCGTAAGCGCCCGGAGAAGAGCCGGGCGTCGTTCTCCGCCACCAGGATGTGTTCCCGCAGCCCGGCCGGGGGCAGACACCCCAGTGGGATCCCGCCGAGCTCGGCGCCGGCGGCGTAACCACCGAGGCGCTCGGCGATCCGGGCCGTGTCCGCCGGGTCCTCGGTCACGATCGCGGTGAGCAGTCCGGGCACGACCCGCACCCCCGAGTCCGGGTCGGTCAGGTCCCCCGATGGTCGTTCCGCCGGGGACTGCGGCGGCGTGCCGCGGGACAGCCCGAGCAGCTTCACCACCCGGCGGGCCGACACGTGGCCGCGGGTCACCTTGTCGATCGACTCGGTGAGCTGACGCAGCGGCGCGACCAGGAACGCGGCGTACGCGTAGAACGACACCAGCTGGCCCACGGTGATCCGCCCGTCCGCCGCGAACCGGGCGCCCAGCCACGTCACCAGGACCAGGAACGTTCCGGGCAGCAGGACCTGGGCCGCTTCCAGCAGGGACTCGACGGTGGCCGTCCGTACGCCGGCCGCGCGAAGCGCCTGCGACCGGGCGCGATAGCGCGCCACCATGACCGCCTCCCCGCCCACCCCGCGCAACACCCGCAGCCCGGTGACCAGGTCGGCGGCCTGACCGGTCAGCCGGCCCTGCTGCTCCCGGTACGCCTGCTGCCGGCGGTGCAGCGGACGGATCAGTCCACCCACGACAGCCATCAGCGCCGGCACGCCGATCAGCACCACCAGCCCGAGCGGCACCGACGTGTGCAACAGCAGCAGCGTCACGATGCTGACCGCCAGCACCGCGCCCGTCCCCCGCGACGCGACGTCGACCGCGCCGCCGATGTGCGTGACATCAGCGGTGCCGATCGCCACCACCTCGCCGGTCTCCAGGCGACGCGGCAGCGACGAGCCGAGCAGGTTCGCCTGCCGGACCGTCACCTGCACGGTCCGGAAACTCGCGCCGAGCCAGTTGTAGATCGAGAAACGGTGCCGGCTGATCCCGGTCAGCGCCTGCACGACGCCGGCCACGAGCAGCACCAGACCCCAGCCGAGCAACGCGCCGCCACGCTCCTCGGCCGCCGCGTCGATGGCCCGGCCGACCATCGCCGGAACCAGGGACTGGCACGCCATCCAGGCGACCGAGAGAACGATGCCGATGACGATCGTCATACGGGAGCGCCGGACCAGCCAGCTCAGAAAACGGGTGGCGGAACGGGCGTCGGGCAGGCCGGGATCGGCCACGGGCAATCTGCGCATCAGGCCCCGACGGTACGGCCGCCGGGCCCGTGGAGCGACCGCTCAGCGATCGACGGGAGTGAAATCCCAGACGTGCGGAGCGCGTGCTACCAGCTTCTCCGGCGGCGTCGGCAGGCTCTCCGGGGTGTTGCGCCATTTGGTGATGACGACGATGCGATGATCAGTGGACGAATAGACGTCACTCGACACATGTTGTGGCAGCACCTCCACGCTGGGCACCGCCGTGTCGCAGACCCAGCTCAGCAGCTCGTCGAAGCCGCTGCGCGAGGCCCGCACCTCCCACATCCGCGCGATCATGCTCGCTGTCTACCCCGGATCACGATCAGAATCAAACCCGCTTCTCCCGTACGGCGACGAGCCGCCCTCACCCGGGGACGCTCACCGCCGTCAAACTCATCGCGGAGTCGGCGGGCAGGTCCAGCCGGCTCGGCGCGACACCGGCGGCGACCAGGTGCGAGCCGAGCGCCGCCACCATCGCGCCGTTGTCGGTGCACAGCTGCGGCCGTGGCACCCGCACCACGATCCCGTGCTTGGCCGCCCGCTCCTCGGCCAGCACCCGCAGCCGCGAGTTCGCCGCCACGCCCCCGCCGATCACCAGCGTGCCGACCCCGTTGCTCAGACACGCGTCGATCGCCTTGGTGGTGAGCACGTCGACCACCGCCTCCTGGAAGCTCGCCGAGACGTCGGCCACCGGCACCGGCTCGCCGGCCCGCTCACGCGCCTCCACCCAGCGGGCCACTGCCGTCTTCAGCCCGGAGAACGAGAAGTCGAACCGGTGCGCGGCCTGATCCTTCGGCGCGGTCAGCCCCCGCGGGAACGCGATCGACCCCGGATCGCCCGCACGCGCCGAACGGTCGATGATCGGCCCGCCCGGGAAGCCCAGCCCCAGCAGCCGCGCCACCTTGTCGAACGCCTCGCCGGCCGCGTCGTCGATGGTCGCGCCGAGCGGCGTCACGCCCGCCGTCAGGTCGTCGACCAGCAGCAACGACGAATGGCCGCCGGAGACGAGCATCGCGATCGCCGGCTCGGGCAGCGGGCCGTGCTCCAACGTGTCCACCGCCACGTGCGCGGCCAGGTGGTTCACGCCGTAGATCGGTTTCTCGGCGGCCAGCGCATACCCCTTGGCGGCGGCCACCCCGACCAGCAGCGCGCCGGCCAGCCCCGGCCCGCTCGTCACGGCGATCGCGTCGATGTCGGCCAGGGTGACGCCGGCCTCGTCCAGCGCCCGCTGCATGGTGGGCACCAGCGCCTCCAGGTGCGCGCGGCTGGCCACCTCTGGCACCACGCCGCCGAAGCGGGCATGCTGATCCACACTGGACGCGAGCGCGTCGGCGAGCAGGGTGTGGCCGCGGACGATGCCGATGCCGGTCTCGTCGCAGGAGGTCTCGATCCCGAGGACCAGGGGCTCGTCACGCATCGCGCGTCACCACCGTCACGATCCGCAGGATCACGGGCTCGTCACGCATCGCGCGCCACCACCGTCTTGATCCGGAGGGCCAGGGGCTCGTCACGCATCTCGCATCATCACCAGGGCGTCAGTGTTGCTGGGTTGGTAGTAGCCGCGCCGGATGCCGACCGGCTCGAAGTCGTAAGTGGCATAGAGCTTCTGCGCCGCGTGGTTGTCCACCGCCACCTCGAGCAGTGTCCGACCGACCCGGTTCCGCTCCGCCTCGGCCAGGAGGTTCTCGAGCAGGGCCCGGCCGATGCCGAGCCGCTGGGCGTCACGCCGGACCGCGATGTTCTGCACCCAGGACTCCTCGCGGTCCACGATGGAGAGACCGGCATAGCCCACCAGGGCGTCCTTCTCCAGGGCCACGACGTAGTGGTTGCGCTGGGCCAGCTCGTTCCAGAACATGGCGGCCGACCATTTCTCCGGGCCGAAGAGGTCCTCCTCCAGCGGCAGCACGTCGTCGATGTGCCACCAGCGGAACCGTTCGATCCTCACGTCAGCACCGGCTTGCGGCCCGCCGGCTCGACGGCGTCCGGGCGACGCAGGTAGAGCGGGGTGAGGATCTCGCTGGGCGCCCCGGCCCGGACCCGATCGGCCGCGATCGCGACGAGAGCCGCGCCGGACGGGTAGAGCAGGTGCTCCTCCACCGGCACACCGAAGTCATACTTCAGCGCGCCCTCACCAGCCGATTTGTCGACGTTTACCGCGACATCCGCTGGCTTCGCAACATCAGGACCACTTTCCCGTACGCCGTCGGCATACGTCGCGTAATACACCTCACGGCGGCGCGCGTCCGTCGCGATCAGCACCCGGCCCGGCCCCGCGGCCCGGCCCAGCGCGTCCAGCGAGCACACCCCGTACGTCGGGATGCCGAGCGCCTGACCCATGCTCGCGGCCGTGGCCAGCCCGACCCGCAGACCGGTGAACGGCCCGGGGCCGAGACCGGCCACGATCGCGGTCAGGTCACGTGGCCGCAAGCCGGCCTCGGCGAGAACCGCCGCGATCTCCGGCGCCAGCTTCTCGCCGTGCGCCCGGGGATCGACGGTGCGGCTCTCCGCCACGCCGAACAGGCCGTCCGCGGTGACCTCGATGAGCGCCGCCGTCGACGCCGGCGTGGCGGTGTCCAGAGCCAGAACAAGCACGGAAAGAGCCTAGTCGGTCGCCCGCGGGTCCCAGTTGATGACCGGGCGCCCACCGTCCGCGAGGGCCTTGTTCGCCGCGCTGAACGGGCGGCTGCCGAGGAAACCGGCCGGGTTCATCGGGCTCGGGTGGCCGGCCTCGATCACCGCGTGCACCGGGTTCGTGACCAGGACCGCCTTCTTCTTCGCGTAGTTGCCCCAGAGCAGGAAGACGACCCGCTCGTCCCGCTCGTTCAGCGCCCGGATCGTCGCGTCGGTGAACGTCTCCCAGCCCTTGTTGGCGTGCGAGGCGGCCTTGCCGGCCCGAACCGTGAGCACCGCGTTGAGCAGCAGCACGCCCTGCTGCGCCCAGCCGCTCAGGTTGCCGCTCTTGGGCGGGGCGATGTTCACGTCCTCGGAGAGCTCCTTGAACACGTTGCGCAGCGACGGCGGCACCCGCACGCCGTCACGCACGCTGAAGCTCAGCCCGTGCGCCTGGCCCGCGCCGTGGTACGGGTCCTGGCCCAGGATCAGCACCCGGGTCTGCTCCGGCAGGCACAGCCGGTACGCCGAGAACAGGTCCTCCACCGGTGGGTAGACGGTGTGCTCGGCATACTCCGCGGCGACGAACTCGCCCAGCGCGGCCGTCGCCTTCTCGTCCAGGAAGGGGGCCAGCTCGGTGCGCCACTCGCCGGGAAGCAGCTCGGTCAGGTTCACATTCTCTCCAGTCGTCGGGCCCAGTCGCCGCCGTGCGGAACCAGTTCGATCACTCGGGTGTCGTCGTCCAGCCGGTCGATGGTGACCAGCAGGTATTCGTCGTTCAGTTGCTCGACCAGGCCGGCGCCCCACTCCACCACGGTGACCGCCTCGTCGGCGGAGGCGTCCAGGTCCAGGTCGTCGATCTCGGCGCGCGGGTCGGGACGATCCCCCAGCCGGTACGCGTCCGCGTGCACCATCGGCACCGGACCGCGATGCACCCGGGCGATCACGAACGTGGGCGAGGTGATCGGCCCGTGCACGCCCAGCCCCGCCCCGATGCCCTGGGCCAGCGCGGTCTTGCCGGCCCCGAGCGGGCCGGCGAGCAGCACCAGGTCGCCCGGGCGCAGCACGGCGGCGAGGCGGCGGCCGAACGCCTGCGTCTCCTCGACGGTGGTCAGCTTCACGAGATCTTCTCCAGGAACGGGATCAGGGCCGCGTTCACCTCGTCGGCCTTCTCCAGCATCACCACGTGCCCGCTGTTCTCGACCTTCAGCAGCTCAGCCTCGGGGAGCACCTTGATGATCTCCTCCGAGTGGGTGACCGGGGTCAGGTAGTCCCGGGTGCCGACGACCACGAGGACCGGGACGCCGCGCAGGGCGGAGAGGGCCGGCAGGCGGCTGTGCCGGTAGAGGGTGTTCAGGTACTTGGTGAGCGTCTCCACCGAGGTCTTGGAGTTCATGCTCTCCACGAACGTGACCAGGGACGGGCTGGGCTGGGCGTCGCCGAACCCGTACCGCCGGGTGAGCAGCCAGGCCAGGTCCGACGAGGCCACCCGGGCCCGGTCGATGGTGCCGCCGCCCAGCTTGGCCGCCTTGTCCCAGAGCGGGAAGAACGGCGAGCTGAACCGGGCCACCACGTTGCTCACGCCGAGGGTCGCCTTGTCGAAGAGGCCGGCCGAGGTGGACATCAGCACGACGCCGGTCACCCGGTTGCCGAACCACTCCGGGAACTGCTCGGCGAACGCCATGATCGTCATGCCGCCCATCGAGTGGCCGACCAGGATGATGTGGCCCTCCGGCACCGTCGCGTCCAAGACCGCGGCCAGCGATCTGCCGAGCGCGGCTATGTCGTACGTCCCGGATTGCAGTTTCGAGGAGCGACCGTGGCCGGGCTGGTCGTAGAAGACCAGCCGGTGATCGCCGCGCTCGGCGAGCGCCTTGCGCTGGAAGTAGAAGGTGCCCATGTCGAGGGCGAAGCCGTGGACGAAGACGATCGTCGGCTTGACCTTGACCTCGTCCTTCTCGGCTCTCTCCGGCTTCTTGCGGCCGAGCCAGCGCCGGGCGGGCGGCTCGGCCGGCTCCTCCGGAAGCTTCGGATCGACGATCTCCACGTGCAGCTCGGTGCCGTCGGCCGCGGTCACCGTCAGGCCCTCGTCGAACGGCTGATCACCGAACGGCTCGTCCACATAGGGATCGCCCGGCTTGTTGACCGACCGCCGCACCAGCACCCGCTCCACCGCGAACGCGGTGGCCAGCCCGGCGGCCGCCACCCCGACCACGGCGCCGGCGATGCCCGCTGTCCGGGCAGCTCGCGACGGGCTCACGCGATCTCCCCGACATGGACCCGCGGCACCCGGCTGCTGCCGAACCGCGTGACGATCTCGTAGTTGATCGTGCCGGTGGCCTCGGCCCAGTCGTCGGCACTCGGACCGCCGTCGCCGAAGAGCGTCACCACGTCACCGGCCGCGACGGGCGCGTCACCGACGTCCACCACGAACTGGTCCATGCAGACCCGCCCGGCGATCCGCGCGGTGACCTCCCCCACCCGCACCGGCCCGGCGCTGGACGCATGACGTGGCACGCCGTCGCCATAGCCCAGCGGAATCACGGCCAGGGTCGTCTCCCGCGCCGTGTGATAGGTCAGCCCGTAGGAGACGCCCTGCCCCTGCGGCACCCGTTTGGTCAGCGTCACCCGGGCCCGGGCGGTCATGGCGGGCCGCAGCCCGTAGGTCTGCCCGGCGATGGGCGACAACCCGTACGCCGCGATCCCGACCCGGACCAGGTCGAAATGCGCGTCCGGCCGGGTCAGCGTGGCCGCCGAGTTCGCGATGTGCCGGTAGCGCGGGGCCAGCCCGTAACGCCCGGCCAGCTCCAGCCCGGCGGTGAACGCGGCGAGCTGCCGGTCGATCGACTCGTGGCCCGGCTCGTCGGCGCAGGCGAAGTGGCTCCACACGCCGACCACCTCGACGTCACCGCCGGCCTGCGCCTTGGCCGCCGCCTCGAACAGCGCCGGCCACTCCGACGGCACCGCACCCCCGCGGGCCAGCCCGGTGTCCAGCTTCAGGTGCACCCGGGCCGGCCGCCCGGCGGTGCGCGCGGCGGTGACCAGCTCGGCGATCAGATCGGGGGTGGCGGCGCTCAGATCGATGCCCGCCTCGACACCCTCGTGCAGCGGCAGCCCGGGCGCGAGCAGCCAGGCGAGCACGCGGGCCTCGATGCCGGCCCGGCGCAGCTCCAGCGCCTCACCCAGGGTGGCCACCCCGAGCCAGGTCGCGCCGCCGGCCACCGCGGCGCGGCTCGCCGGGACGAGACCATGCCCGTAGGCGTCCGCCTTGACGGCGACCAGCACCTCGGCGGAGGTGCGGGCGCGCAGCAACGCGACGTTGTCCCGGATGGCGTCCAGATCGACGCGGACTTCGGCCTGCCACATGCCATCCACCCTACTGAGGGGTACGACAGTTTCGTCTCGGGCCGGGTGGCTACCCCAGCAGGCCGGCCAGCACGGGACGCAGCGCGGCGGCGATGTCGGGCGCGGTGACCGGCCCGTTCTCCGCCGCGTGCCGGCCGGCCAGCCCGTGCACGTACGCCGCGGTGACCGCCGCCCGGACGGCCGGCAGCCCCGCCGCCAGCAGCGAGCCGAGCAGCCCGGCCAGCACGTCCCCACTGCCCGCGGTGGCCAGCGCCGGGCTGCCGGTCGGGTTCGCCCAGATCTCGCCGCCCGGCGTCGCCACGATCGTCCGGTCGCCCTTGAGCAGCACCACCGCGTTCGTCCAGGCGGCCAGCCGCGCCGCGGCCGCCATCCGGTCGGCGCCCGGCGCCTCCCCGGCCAGCCGCTTGAACTCGCCGTCGTGCGGGGTCAGCACCAGCGGCGCGTCCCGGCGCAGGTCCTCGGCGTGCTCGCCGCCGACCAGCAGGGTGATCGCGTCCGCGTCCAGCAGGACCGGCAGCGAGGTGGCCAGCACGCTGCGCAGCTCGGTGCGGGCGTCCGCCCCGGTCCCGAGCCCGGAGCCGCAGACCCAGGCCTGCACCCGCCCGGCGTCGGCGACCCGCCGCGCGGCGACCACCGAGGGATGCGCGCGGACGACCTCCTCCTGCGCGCTGCCGGCGTACCGCACCATCCCGGTCGGGCCGGCCAGCGCCCCGGAGGTGGAGAGCAGCGCGGCGCCCGGGTACTGCGCCGAGCCGGTGGCCAGGCCGACCACGCCGCGCGTGTACTTGTCCGAGGCCGCTCCCGGGCGCGGCCACCATTCGGCGATGTCCTGCGAGTCCGCCACGCGCACCGCCGGGTCGGTGACCAGGTTCGGCCCCAGCCCGATGTCGACCAGCTCGACCTGCCCGCAGCGAGGCGCCGCCGGGCCGACCAGGTGCGCCGGTTTGAGACAGCCGAAGGTCACTGTGACATCCGCGGTCACCGCGTCGCCGGGCACGTCACCGGTGTCGACCCGCACCCCGCTCGGCACGTCCACCGCGACGATCAACGGCCTTTCCCCGGTACGCCCGCGCAGGTCACCGAGGCACGCGACGATCGCCGCCGCGGGCTGTCGCAGGCCGCCGGACGCGCCGATCCCGACGATGCCGTCCACCACGAGGTCGGCACGGGCGGGCAGGTCCACGGTGGTGAACCCGCCGGCCCGGCGCAGCGCCGCGAGCCCGGCCAGGTGCACCCGGTCCGGGTTGAGCAGCAGCGCGCGCACCTGGGCGCCCCGGGCAGCCAGCGCCGCCCCGGCGAAGAGCGCGTCGCCACCGTTGTCACCGCTGCCGACCAGCAGCAGCACCCGGGAGCCGTAGACCCCGCCGGTCGGCTCCAGCAGCAGCGCGCAGCGCCGGGCCAGTCCGGCCGCGGCGCGCCGCATCAGCGTGCCCTCCGGCAGCGTCGCCATCAGCGTCTTCTCCGCCGCGCGTACGTCGGCGACCCGCCAGGCAAGGCGCATGCTGTCCTCCTAGGCTTCCGCCTCCTAGGCTTCCGCGACGACCATCGCGGAGGCGATGCCGCCGTCGTGGGACAGCGACAGATGCCATCGATTGATGCCGCGCTCCGAGGCGGCGGCGGCGACCGTACCCGAAACGGTCAACCAGGGCCGCCCGTCCGGATCGGTGACGATCTCGCAATCGTGCCAGCGCAGCCCGGCCGGCGCGCCGAGGGCCTTGGCGACCGCCTCCTTCGCGGCGAACCGGGCGGCCAGCGACTCCGGCGAACGCGGGTTCCCCGAGCCGGTCAGCCGCTCCTCCTCGGTGAACAGCCGGTCGGTGAGCAGCGGCGTCCGCTCCAGCGCTTGGGCGAAGCGGTCCACCAGGACGACGTCGATGCCGACAGACACGATCACAACGGACACCCTAGGCCCTGGATCGCGGATCGGGTGGGAGCGAGGCGAGGTGCAGGGGGTGGCCGGGCCCACCCGTCGGGTGTCTGTGGATGACCCCCTCGGGGTTGTCCACAGGGCGTCCCGGAGCCCCGGGGAGAACGCCTAGCCTCGCCGCCATGAATCCCGACCTCGACGTCGACACGCAGCAACTGCGGGACACCGCCACCGCGACCGGCGCCACCGCGGCCCGGGTGCGGGAGGCAGCCGCCGCGGCGCCGTCACCCGTGCCCGGCCCGCGCTGGGCGGCCGTCGACGCCACCGCCTCCATCACCGACGCCGCCGTGCGTGCCCTGCGCGACCTCGGTGCCGCCCTCACCGACACCGTCACCCTGATCACGACCACGATCGCCGGGTACGACGATGCCGACGCCCGTGCCGCGGCGCGGCTGCGAGGGGCCCGTTGAGCGTCGTCACCTACCACCGCCTGCGCGCCACCGATCCGGCCCGCTGGAGCGCCGCCGCCCTCGCCTGGCGCCGCTGGGCCGCGCTCACGGGCGCGCTCTGCGGCGAGTTCGGTCCCCTGGTCGACCGGTTGCGTGCGGCCTGGTCGGGCGCGGCCGCCGACGCCGCGGTCACCCGGCTGGGCACGCTCCGCCGCCGGCTCGTGCTGTTCCGGCTGCTCTGCTGGCGAGCCGATCAAGTGCTGTCCGAGCTCTCGGCCGCGCTGTCCCGGGCCCGGGTGCTGCTCGACCGCGCCCGTGCCGCGGCCGGTGGCGCCGAGCCCGCCCTGGACCGGCCCGACCTGGCCGGCGCCCTGCGGGTGGCCGAGTCCGCCGATGCGAGCGCCACGGCCCGGCTCGCCGAGCTGGCGGCGCTGCCGGTGGCGCCGGGCGAGCGACGACGGCCGGACTGCACTGCCACCCCGGCCCAGGTCCGGCAGTGGTGGGACGGGCTGTCCCCGGCCGAGCGGATGTGGCTGCTCGGCAACGAGCCGGGCACGGTCGCCGGGCTGGACGGGGTTCCGGTCGCCGACCGGGATCTGGCGAACCGGCTGCTGCTCGCGGACCGGCGCGACCAGCTGCTGCGCACGGGCGCTGACGCGGGCAAGCTGCGCGGGCTGGACCGGCTCGCCGGGCGTCTCGAGAGCGAGGGCGGGCCCCGGGCGTACCTGCTGGGCCTGGATGTCGGGAATGACGGCACGGCGGTGGTCGCCTTCGGTGACCCGGACCGCGCCGCGAACGTGCTGACCCATGTGCCGGGGATGACCTCCGACCTGGCCGGGCTTGATCACGAGCTGGTCCGTGCCGAGCGGGTCGCGGCCCGCGCCACCGAGCTGGGCCCGGCCACGGCGACCAGTGCGGTGGTGTGGCTGGGCTACGACGCGCCGGATTTCCTGCAGGAGGCCTGGTCGGCGCGGCAGGCCGAGGAGGGCGCCGTCGGGCTGCGCCGGTTCCAGGAGGGGTTGCGGGCCAGCCACGACGGGCCGGCGGCGACGCAGACCGTGCTCGGGCACAGCTACGGATCGCTGGTGGTCGGCAAGGCGGCGACCGGGGCGCTGGACGCGGACCGGGTGGTCTTCGTCGGCTCGCCCGGGGTCGGCGCCGACTCGGTGAGGGAGCTGACCGTCCCGGCCGACCGGGTGTTCGCGTCGACGTCGATCAGCGACCCGATCCAGTACACGGCGGTCTCGCCCGGGACCGCCGTCCGCCACCTGCTGCCGGCGCCGCCGCCCACCGGGCCGGCCGACGAGCTGTGGTTCGGGCACAACCCGGGCGACGAGAGGTTCGGCGCGCGGGTCTTCAGCAGCCAGTGGGACGCCGGCCACCTGGGTTACTGGGACCGGGGCAAGCCGGCCCTCGACGCCCTCGCCCGGATCACCCTGGGCGGGGCGCCATGAGGGCCGGCTTCAGCGGATCACTCGACGGTGACCGACTTCGCCAGGTTGCGGGGCTGGTCCACGTCGTTACCGCGGGCCGCGGCGATCTCGCAGGCCAGGATCTGCAGCGGCACGGTCGTCATCAGCGGCGCGAGCAGGGTCGGCGTCGGCGGCACCATGATCAGGTGGTCGGCGAAGGCCGCGACGTCGTCGTCACCCTCCTCGGCGATCACGATGGTCCGGGCGCCACGGGCGCGGACCTCCTGGATGTTGGAGACGACCTTGTCGCGCATCACGCCGCGGCCGGCCGGCGACGGCACCACGCAGACCACCGCGGTGCCCTGGTCGATCAACGAGATCGGGCCGTGCTTGAGCTCACCGGCGGCGAAGCCCTCGGCGTGCATGTAGGCGAGCTCCTTGAGCTTGAGCGCGCCCTCCAGGGCCACCGGGAAGCCGACGTGACGGCCGATGAACAGGACCGTGGACGCGGTCGACAGGTCCCGCCCGAGAGCGCGGACGTCCTCCATCCGGGCCAGCAGGGTGCGCAGGCTGTCCGGGGTGGCGCGCAGCTTCTCGACCACGGCGGCGACCTCGTCGGCGTACATCACGCCACGGATCTGGGCCAGGTGCAGGCCGATCAGGTAACAGGCGACCAGCTGGGTCAGGAACGCCTTGGTCGAGGCGACGGCGATCTCCGGCCCGCCGTGGGTGTAAAGGACGGCGTCCGACTCGCGCGGGATGGTCGAGCCGTTGGAGTTGCAGATGGCGAGCACCCGGGCCTTCTGCTCCTTGGCGTGCCGCAGCGCCATCAGGGTGTCCATGGTCTCGCCGGACTGGCTGATCACGATGACCAGGGTGGACCGGTCCAGGATCGGGTCGCGGTAGCGGAACTCGCTGGCCAGCTCCACCTCGCAGGGGATGCGCACCCAGTGCTCGATGGCGTACTTCGCGACCATGCCGGCGTGGAACGACGTGCCGCAGGCCACGATGAACACCTTGTCCACGTCCCGCAGGTCCTGGTCGGTGAGCCGGACCTCGTCCAGGATGATCTCGCCGCGCTCGCTGAGCCGGCCGAGCAGCGTGTCGGCGATGGCCTGCGGCTGCTCGGCGATCTCCTTGAGCATGAAGTACTCGTAGCCACCCTTCTCCGCGGCGGACAGGTCCCAGTTGACGTGGAACTCCTGACCGGCGGCCGGGTTGCCGTCGAAGTCGGTGATCTCGATGCCGGCCGGCGTGATCAGGACGACCTGGTCCTGACCCAGCTCGACCGCCTCGCGGGTGTGCTCGATGAACGCCGAGACGTCACTGGCCAGGAAGTACTCCCCCTCGCCGCGGCCGACCACCAGCGGCGAGTTGCGCCGGGCCGCGACCACCGCGTCGGGCACCTCGACGTCGACCGCGAGCAGCGTGAACGCGCCCTCCAGCCGGCGCACGACGCGACGCATGCCCTCGGCGAGCAGCGCGGGGCTGTCCTGCCCGCCGGCCGCCCGCAGCGCGCGCATCTCCGCGGCGAGCAGGTGCGCCGCGCACTCGGTGTCGGTGTCGCTGCGGAACTCGATGCCGTCGGCCTCGAGCTCGGCGCGCAGCCGGGAGAAGTTCTCGATGATGCCGTTGTGGATGACGGCGACCCGGCCGTCGGCGGAGAGGTGCGGGTGGGCGTTGCGGTCGGTCGGCCCGCCGTGGGTGGCCCACCGGGTGTGCCCGATGGCCGTGCGCCCGGCGGCGATGCCGTCCGCGGCCCGCTCGGCGAGCGCCTTCTCCAGGTTGGCCAGCTTGCCGGCCCGCTTCTCGGTGCGCACCACGCCACCGTCGATGACGGCGACCCCGGCGGAGTCATACCCCCGGTACTCCAGCCGGCGGAGTCCATCGAGAACGATGCTCAATGCCGGGCGATTGCCTACGTAACCAACGATCCCACACATGCCGGGCAGCGTAGCCGACTTTCGCGCAAACGTCATGCTCGAGAAGCACTCTTACGAGCATCGTACGTGATCGGAAACATAGACCGCGCGGTGGGCACTCGCTCCGGTGGCGTACCGTCGTCATCGGCCTCGTCAGGGGCCGAACCCGGAGGGACGAGATGAGCTACCAGGAGGACCCGTCGCGGGACTATCCGCCCACCTCCGAGTTTCCGCCGGTCGGCTATGCCCCACCTGGCTATGGGCAACAAGGTCCCCATGGACCACCGCCACCGGCCCCGCGCCGCAGCAACGTCCCGCTCGTCGCCCTGGTCCTGGCCGTCTCGCTGCTGCTGTGCGGCGGCGTGGTGACCACCGGCGTGCTGCTGTTCCAGCGGGCCCGCGACAAGGCCGGGGACGCGATCCAGAAGGTCCCGACGGCCCTGCCCACCAAGGCGCCCACGGTGGCGCCGAGCACCGCCGGCAGCGCGAAGATCACCGTGAAGTACGAGGTGAGCGGCGACGGTCCGGCGACCATCGTCTACACCGAGAAGCTGGGCGGTCTGCCCAGGACGGTGAACGACGCCAAACTGCCGTGGCGGCTGTCGGTCGAGATGGACGGCGTGTCGTTCGTGTCGGTGTCGGCGCTGCGCATCTCGCTGCAGGACGGGAGCATCTCCTGCAAGGCGACCGTCGACGGCAGGACGGTGGCCGAGCACAGCGCGTCGGGCGTCGGCGCCACCGCCACCTGCAACAAGGTCACGTTCAACTAGGGAGCACGGTGAGCAGCAGGGAGCCTCTCGTCGAGCGGATGCGTCCGTTCGGGACCACGATCTTCTCCGAGATGTCCGCGCTCGCCGCCCGGACCGGCGCGATCAACCTCGGTCAGGGCTTCCCGGACACGGACGGCCCGCCGGAGATGCTCGCCGCGGCCGTGCAAGCCCTGTCGAGCGGCGCGAATCAGTACCCGCCGCTGCCCGGCATCCCGGCGCTGCGACACGCCATCGCGGCCCACGAGCAGCGGTTCTGGGGGCTGAGCCGGGATCCGGACTCCGAGGTCGTGGTCACCGCGGGCGCCACCGAGGCGATCGCGGCCGCCGTCCTGGCGCTCTGCGAGCCTGGCGACGAGGTGGTGTGCTTCGAGCCGTACTACGACTCGTACGCGGCCTCGATCACCCTGGCCGGCGCGGTCCGGCGACCGGTGACCCTGCGCCCGGGGCCGGACGGGCGGTACGGCTTCGACGAGGCGGAACTGCGGGCGGCGTTCGGCCCGCGCACCCGGCTGGTGCTGCTCAACACCCCGCACAACCCGACCGGCAAGGTCTTCACCGCCGAGGAGCTGGCGCTGATCGCCGCCCTCTGCCAGGAGCACGACACGTGGGCCGTCACCGACGAGGTCTACGAGCACCTGGTCTTCGACGGCGTGCACACCCCGATGGCGACGCTGCCCGGGATGCGCGAACGCACGCTGCGCATCTCGTCGGCGGGCAAGACGTTCTCCTGCACCGGCTGGAAGGTCGGCTGGGCCACCGGTCCGGCGCCGCTGGTCTCCGCCGTGCAGCGGGTCAAGCAGTTCCTGACGTTCGTGAACGCGTCCCCGCTGCAACCGGCCGTCGCGGTCGCCCTGGCCCTGCCGGAGTCGTACTTCACCGGTCTCACGGCAGGTCTGCGGGCGAACCGGGACCGGCTGGTCGCCGGACTGACCGCGGCCGGGTTCGACGTGCTGGCGCCCGAGGGCACCTACTTCGTGACCGCCGACATCCGGCCGCTGGGCGGGACCGACGGCGTCGCGTTCTGCCGTGAGCTGCCCGGGCGCTGCGGCGTCGTGGCGGTGCCCACCCAGGTCTTCTACGACCACCAGGAGGCCGGGCGGCACCTGATCCGGTTCGCCTTCTGCAAGCGCCCTGAGGTGATCGACGAAGCGGCCGACCGCCTCAAGGCGTTGTAGGTCGGGCAGGAAGGTCAGGCGACCGGGCTCGCGGCCCGCACCTCGCCCGCGATCCGCTCGGCGACCGTGCGCGCGGCGTCCTCGGTGGCGGCCTCGACCATCACCCGGACCAGCGGCTCGGTGCCGGAGGGCCGCAGCAGCACCCGCCCGGTCTCGCCCAGCTCCGCCTCGGCGAGCGCCACGGCGGCCTGCACGGTCGGGGCGGCGGCCCCGGCCTCGCGGTTGCCGACCTTCACGTTGATCAGCACCTGCGGCAGCTTGTGCACGACCGCGGCCAGGTCGGCCAGCGACTTGCCGCTCGCCGCGAGCTGCGCCATCAGGTGCAGGCCGGTCAGCACGCCGTCGCCGGTGGTGGCGAACGCCGGCATGACGATGTGCCCGCTCTGCTCGCCGCCCAGCGCCAGGTCGTTGGCCTGCAGGTGCTCCAGCACGTAGCGGTCACCGACCTTGGTCTCGATCAGCTTGACCCCGGACTGCTTCATGGCGATGCGCAGACCCAGGTTGCTCATCACGGTGGCGACCAGGGTGTCGTCGGTCAGCGTGCCGGCGTCGCGCATGGCCAGCGCCAGGATAGCCATGATCTGGTCGCCGTCCACCTCCTCGCCGGACGCGGTGACGGCCAGGCAGCGGTCGGCGTCGCCGTCGTGCGCCAGGCCCAGGTCGGCGCCGTGCAGCAGCACCGCCTCGCGGACCTTGTCAAGGTGCGTGGAGCCGCACTCCTCGTTGATGTTCAGCCCGTCCGGCTCGGCGTGGATCGCGATGACCTCGGCGCCGGCCTCCCGGTACGCCACCGGGGCGACCTCGCTGGCCGCGCCGTTCGCGCAGTCCACGACGACCTTGATGCCCTCGAGCCGGTGCGGGAGCGACTCGGTCAGGTGCTTGATGTAGTGCTCGGCCCCGTCCAGCAGGTCGTGCACCCGGCCGATGCCGGCGCCGGTGGGCCGCCCGACCAGGCCGTGCCCGTCCTCGATCGCCTTCTCGATCCGGGTCTCCAGCTCGTCCGGGAGCTTCTGGCCGCCGGCGGCGAAGAGCTTGATGCCGTTGTCCGGCATGGGGTTGTGCGACGCCGAGAGCATCACACCCAGATCGGCGCCGGTCTGCCCCACCAGGTACGCGACCGCGGGCGTCGGCAGCACGCCGACCCGGACCACGTTGGCCCCCGCGCTGGTCAGGCCGGCGACCACGGCCGCCTCCAGCATTTCGCCGCTGGCTCGCGGGTCACGCCCGACGATCGCGAGCGGCCGGTGGCTGCTGTCGGTCTCGACCAGCACCCGGGCAGCCGCGACGGCGACCGAGAGGGCCAGTTCCGGGGTGAGCAGTTCGCCGTTCGCGAGGCCGCGAACGCCGTCGGTGCCGAAGAGTCGCCCCATGGCGGCTTCCTTTCGCCGGTGACAAGTGCCCTCAAGCGTGCAACAACAACTGGTCAGGGCAGGAGTACCGGAACGGCTAGTTGGGGGGAGGGGGGTGTCACACGAGAAAAAGCTCTGTCATGGCAACCACAGGCGCCGCCGGGCGCGTGACAGCGCCGGCACAGCGACCACAGCATCGACCAGACGCCGAAAAACCACGACGGCCGAGCACGCTCCCCGACTCAATCGGGAAGCACACTCGGCCGTCGCAGGAAAATCAGCGCTTCGAGTACTGCGGAGCCTTACGGGCCTTCTTGAGACCGTACTTCTTGCTCTCCTTGACCCGGGCGTCACGGGTCAGGAAGCCGGCCTTCTTCAGGGCCGGGCGGTCGTCGGGCTCGTTGGAGATCAGAGCCCGGGAGATGGCGAGACGCAGCGCGCCGGCCTGGCCGGTGATGCCGCCGCCACGCAGGTTCGCGAAGACGTCGAACTGCTCGGCGCGCTCGACGGTGCCCAGCGGCTCGCGGATCAGCTGCTGGTGAACCTTGCTCGGGAAGTACTCCTCGAGCTCACGGCCGTTGCAGGTGATCTTGCCGGTGCCGGGGACGAGACGCACCCGGACGATGGCCTCCTTGCGGCGGCCGACGGTCTGGATCGGACGACCACCGGGGCGCGGGGCGCGGACCGGAGCCGCCGCGGGCTCCTCGACCACGACGACCGTCTCAGCGGGCTCCTCGACGGTCTCGACGACAGCCTCGGGCTCGACGGCCTCGGGCTCGATGATGTCGGTCATGCTGCTGCCTTCTCCCGCGCTCACTGCGCGATCTGCTTGATTTCGAACGGCTGCGGCTGCTGCGCGGCGTGCGGGTGCTCGGCGCCCGGGTACACCTTCAGCTTCTTGATGATCTGCCGCGCGAGCTTGTTGTGCGGGAGCATGCCCTTGACGGCCAGCTCGATCGCCTTCTCGGGGCGCTTGGTCAGCAGCTCCTCGTAACCGACCTGCTTCAGACCACCCGGGTAGCCGGAGTGCCGGTAGGCGACCTTGGTCTGCCGCTTGTTGCCGGTCAGAGCGACCTTGCCGGCGTTGATGATCACCACGAAGTCGCCGGTGTCGACGTGCGGGGCGAACGTCGGCTTGTGCTTGCCGCGGAGGAGGGTCGCGGTGTGGGTAGCCAGGCGGCCCAGAACGACGTCAGAAGCGTCGATAATGTGCCACTGACGCTCGATCTCACCCGGCTTCGGGCTGTACGTACGCACAGAATTACCTTGTCTCGTCGTCGGTCTGGGGGCGCGCGCTGGTCGCGTCGAACTCGACGTCGACACGACGATCAAGCACACCCCAGGGGGAGCGCTCGCCAGCTATCGCACAACAGCAGGCAACAATACCCGGCCGCGCGGCGCGTGGTCAAAACAGGCTGCCCCTGGGTGAATGGCCCGAGGCGGGACCTCAAACGGTATCCAGCATACTCGGTCTTCGGACTCGCCCGACCGCGGGTGTCGCAACGCAAGCCCGGCTGTTCCGGAATGCTCTTAGCAGGCTCGAAACAAATGGGACGTCCGGCCGAAATTCGCCACCGGCAGGCTTCCTGGCATGCCCAACGGTGCGGAACCCCCGACGACGCGGCCCGGCATTGGCCGAGGCGGCGTGTTCGGGCGCACCATGGAAAGACCATCGTCAGGGTTGAGGACGGACCTGACGGTGTTCACCACCCCGGCTCGCCGGGATGGTGAGGAGAAGTCGCGGCGTGCCCCGGACGGAGGCATGGCGAGAACCGTAAGCGTGACGTGGGAGCGGGTCGACGCTGAGGACGACGGTTCTCGAGCGTGCCCTTCGGTGGACCGCCCGGCCACGCCGCGACTTCTCACCCTCCCGTCCTCCATCCCGGCCATCGCCACCCCGGCCCGGAGCGCCACCATCCCGGCCGTCGCCACCCCGGCCCGGATCGCCACCATCCCGGCCGTCGCTACCCCGGCCCGGCGCATCACCGTCCCCGCCCGGAGCATCGCGGGATGAGGGACCGGATCCCCGGCGCCCGCCGGCCGGTGCTGACCGCTGCCGCGCTGGCCCAGCCCGCCGCCGCGCTCACCGGTTACACCATCGGCGTCACCTCCGACCGCCGCCGCGACGAGCTCGCCGCCCTGCTGGAGAGCCGCGGCGCCCGGGTGGTGCTCGCTCCCGCGCTGCGCATCGTCCCGATCGCCGACGACGCCGAACTGCGCGCCGCGACCCGCGCCTGCCTCGACGATCCACCCGACATCGTGCTGGTCAACACCGGTATCGGCATGCGCGGCTGGCTGGAGGCCGCCGAGGGCTGGGGCCTGTCCGACCCGCTGCACGCCGTGCTGAGCCGCGCCTACCTGGTCGCCCGCGGCCCGAAGGCGCGCGCCGCCGTCCGCACCGCCGGCCTGCAGGAGCAGTGGACCCCGGACGGCGAGAGCTACGAGGAAGTGGTCGAGCACCTGACCACGCGCGGCGTCGCCGGCCTCACCGTGGCCATGCAGTTGCACGGCGAGAGCCAGCCGGAATACACCGAGGCCCTGGAGGCCGCCGGCGCCCGGGTGATCGAGGTCCCCGTCTACCGCTGGGCGCCACCCACCGACCCCGCCCCGCTGCACCGCCTGGTCGACCTGATCGTCGGCAGGCTCGTCGACGCCGTGACGTTCACCTCCGCCGCCGCCGTCCAGGCCCTGCTCCGCGCCGCGGGCCCAGCCGCCGACCCCCTCCTCGACGCGCTCCGCGGCGACGTCCTGGCCGCCGGCGTGGGACCGGTCACCGCCGCCCCGCTGCGCCGCTTCGACGTTCCCGTCGCCACTCCCGGCCGCGCCCGCCTCAGCGCCCTGGTCCGCACCCTCGTCGACGAGCTGCCCAAACGCGCGATCTCCCTGCAGGTCAACGGTCACGCCATCACCCTGCGCGGCCACGCCGCGGTCGTCGACGGCGAACTCCGCCCGCTCGCCCCCGGCCCGATGGCCGTCCTCCGCGCCCTCGCCACCCCGCCGGGCCGCGTCCTCTCCCGCGCCGCCCTCCTGCAGGCCCTCCCCCGCAACGCCGACGAGCACGCGGTCGAGATGGCGGTCGCGCGCCTCCGAGCCGGCCTCGCCATCCCCGGAGTCGTCCAGACCGTCGTCAAACGCGGCTACCGAATCCCCATCTGACCTGCGGCTCCGCCGTCAGCGCCAACCCCCGATCAACATCAAGATCTTCAGGTCCCACGTCCGCTGTGGTCGAGGTCCGCTGCTCCCGCGGGGACCCTTGCGGGCTTCGCAGGGCCGTGGCCGGCCCAGAACGCGAAACCCTCCAGGGCGGCCTCCGTGGCGGGGCACGGTCAGAGCAACAAACCCGTCCACAGCCCGGCCACCCACACCCGGTTCCGCCCGTCGCGCTCCGCGACGCCCCGGCCGGTCCCGGCAGCGGCGCGCTCACCCTCCCGCGCCGCCGCCTCACCCACGGACCATCCTCGCGCCCCGACACACCAGCGCCCCAGACCACCCGCGCGGCCCTGCACCTCGAGCTCCGCCAAGCCCCCGAGCATCCTGAAAGCCAGCCGAGCGCGCGCGGCTGGACGCCACGGGTCAAACACGGGCTCAAAGCACCCCGGAGCACCAGCCGAGCGGACGCGGCTGGACGTCACGGGTCAAACACGGGCTCGAAGCACACCTGGGGACCAGCCGAGCGGCCGCGGCTGGGTGTCAGGGGTGGAACAAGACAGGTCAGAGGCGGCTGGGGCGTTGCTGCGCGCGGTTCGGAGTCACGTCGCCGGACGATTGGCGGTGGTGTCGGCTTTGCGGGGATTTGAGGTGTGGACAGGCTGTGGATAACTGCGGGGCGTGGGGTGGATCGGGGTTGGTCTGACCGTCACCAGCCACGGAGATCGCCCTGGAGGGTTTCGCGTTCTGGGCCGGCCACGGCCCTGCGAAGCCCGCAAGGGTCCCCGCGGGAGCGACGATCCGGACCACAGCGGAGATGGGACATGAAGTTCTTGAAAAGCAGGACCCGCGCCGACCGGAAGTAATCAGGCGGCGCGGGTCCAAGACGTTCGTCAGGCGACGACGATCCCCTGCTCGTGCTCGGCAACCAGGGTCGTCATGGCGTGCTCGACGACGCTGATCAGCACGGCTTTGACCGATTCGCGGTGGCGGGCATCGCACATGACCAACGGGACGCGGGCCGGGATGGCGAGCGCCTCGCGAACCTCCTCCGGCTCGTATCGTGGCGCGCCGTCGAAGCAGTTGACCGCCACGAGGTAGGGCAGGTGCCGGTTCTCGAAGTAGTCGAGCGGGGCGAACGCATCGGTCAGGCGACGCGTGTCGACCATGACGGCGGCGCCGACCGCACCGCGGATGAGCTCGTCCCACATGAACCAGAAACGGGTCTGGCCAGGCGTTCCGAACAGGTAGAGGATCAGGTCCTCGGCCATCGTGATGCGGCCGAAGTCCATCGCGACAGTGGTGGTGCCCTTCTCCGGCACCTTCGAGGCGTCGTCGATGCCGGCGCCGGCCGCGGTCATCACCGCCTCCGTGGTCAGCGGCTCGATCTCGGAGACGGCGCCGACCAGCGTCGTCTTCCCCACGCCGAAACCACCAGCGATGACGATCTTCGCGGAGGTGATCTCCGAAGGAGGGGCGCCCGCCCGCTCAGAGCTTGCGAAGTCCACTCAAAACCCTTCCCAGCAGATCCATCCGCTCCGTGTAACCCTTGAGGGGAGCGGCGCTGTGCAACGAAAGCAGACCATCGGCGACCATGTCGGCGACGAGGACCCGGGCCACCCCGAGGGGCAACCGGGTGAGCGCCGCGAGCTCGGCGAGGGACTGCGCTTTCGGTTCACACAGGACGGCGATGCGGTATTTGTCGTGTCCGGCAAAACGCGATTCCTGAACGGCTGCCGGGCTGGCGACCAGGACCGCTTCGATCGGGATGTCCCGGATCGGCTCGGTCCGGCCGCGGGTCACCGCGTAAGGCCGCACCAGGTTGCCCCGGGGATCATGCGGCTCTGTCATGTCGCGGTCACCTCATCTCCGCCGGGGTCTGCCAACCCCGGCGCCTAGTGGCTGACGGCCTCGCGTGCCGCCGGCGACAGTGCCGCGCCGACGCGCTCCACCAGCAACGCCATCTCGTAACCGACCTGGCCGACGTCGCAACTGCGCGCCGCCAGCACGGCCATCGACGAACCGTCGCTGATGGACATGAGGAAAAGATAGCCGCTGTCCATTTCGATGATGGTCTGCTGCACCTTTCCGGCAGTGAACATCCGGGACGCGCCGTCGGTCAGACTGACCACGCCGGAGGTGATCGCGGCCAGCTGCTCGGCCCGGTCGGTCGGCAGATCCCGCGAGGATGCCAGCAACAACCCGTCCGCCGAGACGGCGACCACGTGCGCGATGCCCGCGATGCTGTCGGCGAAGTTGTTGAGCAGCCAGCCCATGTCGTGCATGGTGGGAGGCCTGGTCACTGTTCGTTCTCCTTAGGAGCCTGTGGTGCCACGGCGGCGGATTCGGCGACGCCGTCCGTCCGCCCTCGCTGAACCCCGCGGGTGTACGCGGAGAGAAGTCCGCGTACGTCGTCAGGGCTGCGACGATTCTGTGCGCGAGGTGCCTCCTGCACCCCACCGGGTACGAGCTGCGCCTGCGGGATCCGCTTCGGCAAGCCGGAGCTGGTGATGCCGGCGTCCTTGGGAGCCAAGGCCTCGCGAGCGCGCTGCCAGCCGTCGTCGGCCGCGGTGCGCCAGCGGTCCTCGGGGGCGGCCCGGGGCCTGGGGATCTGGCTGTGCTCGGAGGTCCGCCCGTCAGCCGTTGTCCCGTTGACCGCGACGGACGGGCCGGGCGCCGGAGAGACGGCGACCGGGGCCGGGGCGTATCCGGCGGTCGGCATGCCCCGCAGGTCGGGTGTGCCCGAGGTTTCGGCCTCGAACCAGTTGTGCTGCATCTCCACGTGGATCGAGCCGGTCGAGGTCTTGGGCACGGCCGGCGCGGGGACGGGCTGCGCGGAAACCGGACGGGCGGAAACCGGACGCGACGAGACCGGCTGAACCGAGACCGGCTGAGCAGAAACGGGCTGGGCGGAACGAGGCTGAGCCGAAACAGGTTGGGCAGAAACAGGTTGGGCAGAAACCGGCAGCCCGGAGACCGGCGCTGACACCGGCTCGAACAGCGGGGCCGGAGGCAGATCCGCCGGCACGTCCGGCTTCGGCACCCGGGTCGGCAGTTTCGGCCGGTCCGGCGTCGGCCGCAGATCCAGGTCCGGCACCGGCCCCAGCTCCATCGCCGCCCACCGCGGCATCGCCGGAGGGATGGTGGGCGCGGGCACGGACCGGACCGGTGGCCGCGCCTCGGGCGCACGGTCGATCCCCGCGGCCGGCTGCGGCGCCGGCCCGGGACGGGTCCAGCTCGCCGCCCGCACCGGCGCGACCGGCGACGCCCCCGGCAGCACGGTGATCTCGGCCGGCAGGGTGACCTCCGCGATCGTCCCGCCCTCGCGATGGGGCAGCAGCCGCACCTCGATGCCGTGCCGGGCCGCGAGCCGCGCGATGACGGCGAAGCCCATCAGCCGGAACGCGGCGACGTCGACCTCGGCCGGCTCGGCCAGCCGGCGGTTGATCACTTCGAGCTGTTCGGGCGTGATGCCGAGCCCGCGGTCCTCGATCTGGATGACGGCCCGGTCGTCGGCGCGCCGGCCCTGCGCCATCACGGCAGTGGTCGGCGGCGAGAACCGGGTGGCGTTGTCGAGCAGCTCGGCGATCAGCCGGACCACGTCGTTGACCGCGGCCGCGGCGACCGAGACGTCGGTGTCGGTCGCGCCGAACTCGACGCGGTTGTACTGCTCCACTTCGGACTGCGACGCGCGGAGCACGTCGACGAGCAGCGCGTCCTCGCGGCGCGGCGTTCCCACGTCGGCGCCGGCCAGGACGAGCAGGTTCTCGTCGTTGCGGCGCATCCGGGTGGCGAGGTGGTCCAGGTCGAAGAGCCGGGAGAGCCGCTTCGGGTCCTCCTCGGTGCGCTCGATCTGGTCGAGCTCGCCGATCATCCGGTCGACCAGGGCCTGGCTGCGCCGGGCGAGGCTGAGGAACATCGCGGAGACGCTGGTGCGCAGCGCGGCCTGTTCGGCGGCGACCCGGATGGCTTCCCGGTGCACCATGTTGAACGCCTCGGCGACCTGGCCGAACTCGTCCCGGTCGGGCAGCCGGATCGGGTCCCGGGTCTGCGCGACGATCCGGTCGACGCCGCCCTCGCCGAGACTGCCGACGTCCTGCAGCTTGCTGACGGCGTCGGGCAGGTCGCGGTGGGCCACGGCGAGGGCGCCCTCCCGCAGCCTGCGCAGTGACAGGTGCAGGTTGCGGCCCAGGTAGACGGCGAGCGCGATGGCCGCGATCAGGACCAGCAGCACCACCACGAACTCGAGGGTCGACCGCTTGCCGGTCGCCGAGCTGTCGTCCTCGGCGATCCGGACGACCTCACCCTCCAGCCGGGTCTCGGTGGTCCGGAGAAGATCGAGGACTTGCCCGTACGCCTTCGTCAGCTCCTCCGCCGACGCGGAGCCCGCCCCGCTCAGGCGGGTGATCATTCCGTCGGCTCGCGCCACCGCGGAGTCCGCGAGAGCCGACTCGACCAGGCCGACCTGATCGGTGGTGGCGATCTGCCGGAAGTCGTCGAGCGCCTCCTGCCGCGCGGCCTGCGCGCCGATCAGCTCCTGTTGCCAGACGGCGCTGAGCTGACCGGTGACCCGGACGACGTACGCGGCCGCCTCCTGGTCCGCGGCGGCGGCCTCGATGCGGGTGAACGCGGCGAGCGCGCGCAGCCCGTCGGCGACCGTTCCGGGTTCGGCGATCTGACTGACCGTCTCGTCGTAGTCGGCCAGCCCGTTCAGCACGTCACCGTATTGCTGCACCGCGGTCGCGACTGTCACGTCCTTGCGGGCGTTGACCGCCCCGCGGGTGTCGCCGAGCGCGCCGAGCCGTTCCTGGATCAGCGCGAGCCGGTCGCGCACCCGGGCCGGCACCTCCTGCAGCGCGGCACGATGCCGGCGGAAGGTCTGTGCCTGCGCGTCGGTCGCCGCTATCGCGTTCTGATAGGCGTCCCGCGGCGCGTCGGACGTGGCCAGCAACGCGGCGGCGGCCATCCGCTCCTGGTGCAGCAGCCGGCTCAGGCCGGAGAGGTCGGTGCCGAGCTCGGTGAGGTCGGCGACCCGTCCGGCGTCGACGGCCCGGCCGCGCACCTCGATCAGCCGCACCGAGGCCAGCACCAGCACCGCGACCAGCGGGATGATGAGGATGCCGGCGACCTTGGCGCGGATGCGTGCGTCGCGCAGCCAGGGAAAGGGACCGCGTCGTACAGCCAGGCCCGAGGATCCCGTGCTCACGACATCTCCTTCGCGGTCGTCCCGCCTGGGTGGGCGCCCCGGAGAAGGAACGTCACCACCGTCGCGGCGGCGTCCGGGGGCTGCGGTCCGGCCCCGTCCGGCGCGCGCAGCAAGGTCCGTGCCGAAATCGGCACGGCGGCGATTTCATCAGACCCCCGACGGTTTTGGGAAGCCTGGATCCTCCCGGAATCCACCCGGCTGTCCGGGTGGTAGCCGCGCGCGAGAACGGCGTTGGCTCGGGATTGTGGGGTTGACGTGCGCGAATACCTCATCCGCGCCCGTTTCTGCGGTCACGGCACTCGAACGCCATCACGATTCCAACCACTATGTGAGAGTCCTGTCCCGCGCCTGACGAAACCGCGGCTTCTGAGCAGGGGTCTCACGTTCGCAAGGATTGGCACGATGCGACGGACTCAATGTCCGTGCGGGACAGTGTCCACTCTGGAGCACCGGTACCGCAACTATCCCGTACGTCGTCCTGAAGTGACCCACCGTGACGCTGAGTAATCGATGTATCTCTATCGATGAAGATCCAGACTTTAGGGTGCCTTAAGAAGCCACGCCCCCACTGGCGTGACCGACGCCGCATTACGTAACGTGCCCGGCATGGCAATTCGGAGCTGGGCGAAGCTGTTGGCCGCCACCGCCACGGCAGCCGCGGTGGTCGGAGCCGGCCAACTCGGCATCGCCTACGGGCTCGGTATCGTCCGGCTGGACCTCACCCTCGACGTCACTGCGCGTGATCAATGGACCGCGCAGCTTGCCTGGGTCACCTGGATCACGATGACCGCCGCCGCTCTCGGCGCGACCGTCGCCACCGGCCTGCTCCCGCGCTGGCGCGATCGCCCGCTCGGCGCCGGTGGCGCGCTCACCGTCGGGCTCGCCGCCGCGCTCGGCTCGCTGGCCGTCCTGCCGCTGACCATCCAGCCGGCCCGCGACGCCCAGGTCAGTGGGGTGCAGCCGGCCCTGGTGATCGGCATCGCCGCCGGGCTGGGCGCCGCCGCGGGCCTCTTCGCCGGGTGGGCGGCCGCCGCCAAGCCGGCCGCGCGCTGGAACCTGGCGACGGTGACCGTGCTGCTGTGGATCGTCGCGCTGGTTTCGATCGGCCCGTCCCTGCGCCCCGGTCACGACCCGGCCCAGGTCCGGCTCGGCGTGCTGAGCGGCAGCCTGATCCCGTCCGCCCTCGCGGCACACACCGCGTTCCTCACCATGCCGACGCTGGCCCTGCTCGCCGGCCTCGCGATCGGCTTCCTGGCCCGCGCCCGCCGCGTGTCGATGACGGCCGCGGGGCTCGCCGGACTGGCCGGTCCGGCCCTGCTGACCGTGGCGTACCTGGTGGCCGGTCCCGAGGTGAACGCTGCCGGGTTCCAGGACGATCCGTACTGGTCGGCGATGACGGCGTGTGGCGCCGGCGTGCTCGGCTCGGTGCTGGCGGCGCTCGTCCGCGGCGCCCCGGCCGGCTCTTCCGCTCCCGCTTCTCACGCCGCCGCCTCGTCGGCTTCCGCCGCGTCACCGGCTTCCTCCACGTCAGCGGCCTCGTCCACTTCAGCGGCTTCACCGGCTTCCCCCGTTTCACCGGCTTCATCCAGCGAGCCGGCCGTGCCGCCGCTACCCAAGCGGGACGTGGCCGCCCAGTCCGCGATCGCGCAGGCCGCGGCCGCCGCCGCACAGCGCCCCGAGCACGAGCTGCGGCCGTCGGACACCGGGGTCATCCCGGCCGGCACGCCGAACAACCCGTTCGGGCATGGCAGCGGCAGCCCGTTCCGGTCCGGCACACCGTTCCCGCCGCAGCCGGCACCGAACCAGGCACCGCCGCAAGCTCCGGCCCCCGAGAACCCGCCGCGTTTCTCCGGCCAGCAGCCGCGGCCGGCCTCCGGGTTCCCCGGCCGCCGCTCCGGCCCGCCGGCGCCGGCCCCGGGCCAGGGCGGCGAAGGTTTCGACGGCTTCGCGGCCGGTCGCCCCGACGCCCCCGGTTTCGCCGGTGGGCGCGCTGACGCCACAGGCTTTGCCGGTGGGCGCGGGGCTATCACCACTGAGCATCCGCGGGTTCCGGCTGCTCGCGGGCCGGTCGTCGAGCCGACCTCGATCAGCGGGCCGCACCCTTCCGGCCCCGCCCGCAAGCCCGGCCAGGAGAACGACTATGTCGATTGGGTGAGCGGCCTGGGCGGCCAGTAAAGCATTCGTAAACTCCGATGGAATGATGCGTTCGGGAGGTACCGCCGAGCGCCCGGGACAGCCACGATTCTCGATATCCGGGCCCCGCCCCCTCGGCATATCGGAGAGCTGACCCATGACCCGTCCCGTGCCCCGCATCCACAAGCTGCTGCTCAGCCTCGCGCTGATCCTCGGACTGGCCGGCACCGGCCTCGCCGTCCCCACGGCAGCCCAGGCCGCCGTCTACCAGACCTGCACGATCAGCCGCTGCTCGGCCGCGCGCACCGCCTACACCGGCTGGCAGACGCTCGGCTGGCCGCTGAGCGCCGGCTGGTACTCGTGGCCGTACGGCCAGTACAACTACACCGGCGGCACCTTCCAGAACCGTGAGGGCTACCTGCCGTCAGCCACCTACAACGAGTACGACGTCTACTCCCGCGCCCGCGGCGCCTCGCGCGACGCGTACCGCATCGTCGTGAACCGCAGCACGAAGGTCGCCTACTTCACCCCGGATCACTACGTGACGTTCTACAAGCTCTGAACCATTGTTCGGTACGCCATGAGCGCCCCCGCGGCGGTCGTCCGCCGACGGCCGCCGCGTCGCATTCCTCCCCCGAATCACACTCCTGCCGCGCTTTCAGCCGAGCACCGCAACCCGGCCGCAACCATTAGCACCCTGAAGGCGCTCAGGCGAGCAGAACACCAAAACCAGTCCAGGCAATTCTCGGCTAACGCTTAGCCCGACCCCGGTCACGGTCGAACAACCCGGTGCCAGGGGATAACGAAGTCCGCTCGGCGAGAAAGGCAAACCCGGCGCGAGCCGGGGACGCAAAGCCACAGGACCCACGAGGTCGGCTGGGCTACCACCGAACGAACAGGGGAACAACCAATATGCGTAACCTCATTCAGCTCGTGGGCGGCGTGGCCGT
This sequence comes from Actinoplanes cyaneus, assembly GCF_016862095.1. Taxonomy (GTDB): domain Bacteria; phylum Actinomycetota; class Actinomycetes; order Mycobacteriales; family Micromonosporaceae; genus Actinoplanes; species Actinoplanes cyaneus. The sequence continues at coordinate 2,700 of NZ_BOMH01000015.1, read as the reverse complement.
CGCCGGTGCCGTCGCCGCCGGCAGCACCGCCTTCACCGCCGGATCGGGCTTCTTCGGTGGCACCTCGGCCTCCGCCCCGGTCATCGTCGGTGGTGCGCTGAGCACCGGGATCGTGGTGACCGGCGCGACCATCAACACCCTGGTCTTCAACCACAACGCCGCTCCGAGCACCATCGACAGCCTGAACATCACGCTGAAGACGGACGCGAACGTCGCGATCACCAACGGCACGCTCAAGGTCACCGTCACCGCGGGCACGGGCACCCTCACCGAGATCACCTGCGGCTACGTCGCCTCCAGCACGAACGCCTTCGTCTGCACGCCGGGCGCTCCCTGGACCGCGATCACCCTGATCGACGGCAAGTACCAGGAGGCATGATCGAGTAGCTCGATCACGCCTTGGCGCCGTTGTCCGCGACGTAGGATCTCGCTGGAGACTCATCGATTTCAGCGGAGCATTCCCATATCGAAGTTCAAGCGCTTAGCGATGGCCGCCATCATCATGATGGCGGCCATCGCCGTATGGGCTGTCGCAACGCATCGGGTCTCCTATGTCGTCACACACGGCGTCAGTATGCAACCGCTCTATCACGCCGATGATCTGGTCCTGGTGATCAAATCCAAGTCGTACAAGAAAGGCGACATCGCCGCATACAATGGGGCGCACGGCCAGGTCCAGGTGCTGCACCGCATCATCGGTGGCGACGGTGAATCCGGATTCGTCTTCAAGGGAGACAACAACCCCTCGGTCGACAGCGCCACCCCGACCGCCGATGAACTGGTCGGCCGTGCCTTCCTGCACATCCCGAAGGGCGGCACGTGGCTCAAACCGTTGTTGAGCCCGACCGGCCTGGGCATGCTCGGTTTCCTGTTCGCCAGTGGCGCGGCCACGGCCAAGAACCGCCGGGAGATCCCCCGCGGCCGCCGGAAGAAGAGGGCTAAGGGTATGGCTGGTCAGGGTGGCTCCTGGGCAGCGGCCTCGACCGTGGTCAAGGCCGTCGGCCGCCTCAGCCCGATCTACCGGATCCTCGCCGTCCTGGCCGCTCTCTGCGCGGCGGCAGGACTCACGCTCGGCGTGCTCGGGTTCATGAAGCCCACCACCCGGACCGCGCCGGTCGGCGCACAGACCGGCGAGTCGATGACTTTCTCCTACTCGGCGAAGGTCAGGCCGTCAGCGGCCTACGACGGCACGGTCGTCTACTCACCCGACCCGATCTTCCGGCGGCTCGCCGACTTCGCCAACCTGCAGATGCAGTACCAGGGTGAGCCCGGCACCATCAATGTCGACGCCCGGCTCTCCACGCAGGGGGGCTGGCACTCGACGATGCAGCTCTCCCAGCCGAGGCGTTTCGCGGCCGAGCGTTACACCGGCACGGTCCTTCTCGATCTCGCCGGCGTGGAGGAACGCGTCGTGGCCGCCGGCGAGGCGATCGGCACGAATCTCGGCCCGGTGACGATCCTGGTCACCGCACACGTCAAGCATGCCGACGGCGCCGTGTTCGAGCCGCAACTGGCTCTCGGCCTCGATCAAACCCAGCTCACCCTGGCCAAGGGTCTGGACAGCCTGACCGTCACCCGGTCCGGCACGAGTTCCGGCGGCGGGCTCTATCCGCGGCAGATCAGCGTGCTCGGCCGAGATCTGATGACCGCCGCCGTCGCGCGAAAGTACGCCCTCTGGTTCCTGGTCGTCGCCGCCGCCGGCGCGATCGGCATCGGGTTCGCCGCGCTGCGCCACGTGCCGCTGCGGACCAGGAAACAGATCGAGCAACGATACGGCCACCTGCTCGTCCCGGTCGAGCCGATGGCCAGCAAGCAGGGGGAAACGGTCATCACCGTGGCGTCGGTGCCGGCCTTGGTGAAGCTGGCCGAGAAGTACGGGCAGATGATCCTCACCTGGACCCGTCCTGACGGCGCCGACGATTTCGTGGTCCGGGATGACGGGGTCGTCTACCGGTATCGGATCGTCCCCGCTCGCCCGGCCGCCGCGAAGCCGCCGCTCTCCGGGATGCCGCACCCGGCTCGCCGCACGCAGAAGTCTGCCGCGCTCGGCATCGCTTCGGTGATCGGCTCCCCCGCACAGACTGCCGCACCAGAGCCCGAGCCCACCCCGGAACCGTCGAGCGCCCGCGAGCCCGAGCCTCGGCACGACGTCGCCGGACCTACGGCGACCAAGCCCGAAACGACCGCCGACCCGCAGCCCGAACCCGAGACACCCGCCGAGCAACAGCCCGAGCCCGAAGCAGCCGCCAAGCAGGAGCCCGAGCCCGAAGCAGCCGCCAAGCCCGAGCCCGAGCCGGCCACCGAGCCAGAACCCACGGCCAAGGAGTCCGCCCCGGCAGAGAAGCCCCAGGCCACGCTGGAAGCCGCAAAATCCGAGGCGGCACCGGAGGCCGAGAGGGCCGAGCCGAAGGCCGCCGCTGAAGAACCCGAGGAAGTCGAGGCCACCCCGGCAGAGCAGGCCACCGAGGCGAAGATCGAGCTTCAGTCGGCGAAAGAGGACACGCCCACCGTTCCGGAAGTCGCCGCCCAGAACGCCGAGATCGAGCCGACCGTCGAACCCGAGACCGAGCCCGAGGCCCCCGCCCAGTTGCACGTAGAGCCCGAGCCCGCCGTTGAGCAGCACACCGAGGCCGAGCCCGCCACTCAGCTGCCCGCCGAGCTTGAGCCCGTCGCCGAGCAGCCCGCCCAGCCTGAGCCCGC
>NZ_BOMH01000014.1 GCF_016862095.1 Actinoplanes cyaneus | reverse complement strand
GCCGAGCAGCCCGCTGAGCCGGAGATCGCCGCCGCCGGGCCCGCCCCGGACAAGGCGGCCCAGACGGTCACGGAAACCCCGGCGGCACGGACCCAGCCGGCCCGCCGCCCCCGCAAACCCCGCGTCAAGCCGGTGCCCGAGCTCGAGGCGAAGCCGGCGACCCCGGCACCGGAACCCCCGGCGGCGACGAGCCCCGAGGCCGCCGACGAGGCGGCGCCGGAGGTGGCCACGGGCGCGGCACCGGCCGTACGGGAAGAAGAGCAGGAGCCGGAAAGCGCACCCGGGCCTCGGAAGCAGGCGGCCCGCCGCAAGCCGCGCGCCCGCAAGGCCGTCGCCGTTCCTCCGGCCGCCGAAGCGGAGGCCGCGCCCAAGCGCCCCACCGCGACCAGGCGCAAGGCGGCTCCCGAACCTCCCGCCGAGCGCAGGACGCCGGTGGAGGAAACCATCGAGCAAGAGAAAGCGGCGGAAGTTCTCGCCACGGAACGAAAGGCAGCCGAGGAGTTGGCCGAGCGCAACGTAGCCCTGGAAGAAGCCATCGCCCGCAAGGCAGAGGAGGATCAGGCCGCCGCTGACCGGGCCCGCAAGGAGCGCGTGGCGAAACGCACCGCCTCGCGCGACCCGGTCTTCGACTTCCTCCCGAAGAAGGACTAGCCCGAAGAAGGGCTAGCACGATGAAGGACTAGGAGGTCACCGGGAGGTAGACCCGCCCACCGGCGTCGACGAACTCGGTCGACTTCGCCTTCATCCCGGCCGCTCGCAGCTCGTGGCTGATCTTCATCGAGCAGAACTTGGGCCCGCACATCGAGCAGAAGTGCGCGGTCTTGGCGGGCGCCGCCGGCAGCGTCTCGTCGTGGTACGCCCGGGCCGTCTCCGGGTCGAGGGCCAGCTCGAACTGGTCCTCCCACCGGAAGTCGAACCGGGCGTGCGACAGCGCGTCGTCCCACGCCTGCGCGCCGGGGTGGCCTTTGGCGAGGTCGGCCGCGTGCGCCGCGATCTTGTAGGCGATCATCCCGGCCTTGACGTCCTCCTTGTTCGGCAGGCCGAGGTGCTCCTTCGGGGTGACGTAGCAGAGCATCGCGGTGCCGAACATGCCGATCATCGCGGCGCCGATCGCGGACGTGATGTGGTCGTAGGCCGGCGCGATGTCGGTGGCCAGCGGCCCGAGGGTGTAGAACGGCGCCCCGGCGCACAGCTCCTGCTGCAGGTCCACGTTTTCCTTGATCTTGTGCATCGGCACGTGACCGGGACCTTCGACCATCACCTGTACGTCGTACTCCCAGGCGATGTGCGTCAATTCGCCCAGGGTCCGCAGCTCGGCGAACTGCGCCTCGTCGTTGGCGTCGGCGATCGATCCGGGGCGCAGGCCGTCGCCGAGCGAGAACGTGATGTCGTACTGCCGGAAGATCTCGCACAGCTCACGGAAGTGCTCGTAGAGGAAGTTCTGCCGGTGTCCGGCCAGGCACCACGCCGCCATGATGGACCCGCCGCGCGACACGATGCCGGTGACCCGCTCGGCGGCCAGCGGCACGTATTCCAGGAGCACCCCGGCGTGGATCGTCATGTAGTCGACGCCCTGCTCGGCCTGCTCGATCACGGTCTCCCGGAACAGTTCCCAGGAGAGCTTGAGCGGGTCGCCGTTGACCTTCTCGAGGGCCTGGTAGATCGGCACGGTCCCGATCGGCACCGGCGAGTTCCGCATGATCGACTCACGGGTCTCGTGGATCCGCGGCCCGGTGGAGAGGTCCATTACGGTGTCGGCGCCCCACCGGGTCGCCCAGGTGAGCTTCTCCACCTCCTCGGCGACCGACGAGGTGACCGCCGAGGTGCCGATGTTCGCGTTGACCTTCACCAGGAACTTCGACCCGATGATCATCGGCTCGGACTCGGGGTGGTTGCGGTTGACCGGGAGCACCGCGCGGCCGGCCGCGATCTCGTCGCGTACCACCTCGGGGTCGACGCCCTCGCGGACCGCGACGAACTCCATCTCCGGCGTGATGTCGCCGGCGCGCGCCGCGGCGAGCTGCGTCCGCCCGTCCCACCACGGCTTGCGCAGCGGCGGCAGCCCGACCGTGGGCTCGCTGCCCGGCCCGGACGTGTCGTAGAGCCGGACCGACGGGTTGTCGCCGGTCAGCACCACCTCGGTGAACGGCACCCGGATCTCCGGACGGGAGCCCTCCACGTAGACCTTGCGCCTCATGATTCCTCCCAGATAGGTACAAAACCGGCGGCCGATGGCAGCACAGTGCCTCCGCCGGAGCCTCAACGGACTTGCTAGTTCCAGAAGTGGTCGAGCGGACCGGGCCCGGCGCCCAGCTTCCACTCCGCGCCGCCGCGCAGCGCGCCGGTCACGTACTCCTTCGCCGCCGCGATCGCGTCCGGCACGGCATCACCCATGGCCAGCCGCACCGCGATCGCCGACGAGAACGTGCACCCGGACCCGTGGTTGTTCCGCGTAGGCACGGACTCCCCGTGCAGTTCGGTGACGACGCCGCCGTGCCAGAGCACGTCGACCGCGAGCTCGCTGCCGGTCACCACCACGGCGCGCGGCCCCATCGCTGCCAGCCGGGCCGCTGCCGCGGCCATCTCCGAGGTGGTCCCGGCATCCTGTCCGACGAGGGCTGCGGCCTCCTGCCGATTCGGCGTCACGACTTGTGCGTACGGCATGAGCACCGCGACCACCGCGGCCTCCCCGAGCCGGCTGCCGGAGGTCGACACCAGCACCGGGTCCACGACCAGGTTCGGCAGATCCGGGGCGCGTTCGGCGATCACCCTCGCGACAGCCGGATCCGCGATCATCCCGACCTTGACCGCGGCCACCGGCAGATCGGTCAGCACGGCGTCGAGCTGAGCGGCCACGATCTCGGCCGGAACCGGGTGGATCGCGGTCACGCCGAGCGTGTTCTGCGCCGTGACAGCCGTGATCACCGACGTCCCGTAGGCGCCCAGGGCGGCGAACGTCTTCAGGTCCGCCTGGATCCCGGCTCCGCCACCCGAATCCGACCCCGCGATCGTCAGCACCACCGGCGGGGTCATGCGCTGACCTGCCGATCGCCGCTGCGCGGTTGTCCACACTGGCGACTTGTCCACAGCTCACCAACGCGATCTTGGGCTTTCTCGTCATACTGGCGGGGTGGAGGCCCCCCTCGGGAGGGTGGGTAGTGTGGTGAGCCGGGTTGGAGATCCACAGTGGCCTCTCTCGCAGACCCAGCGGACACCCCCGCCCCGAACGCCTCAGCCAGCACCCGAGCCACCCGCTCCGGCTCAGCCGCCCGCATGATCGCCCCGAGTACCGCGATCCCCGCCGCCCCCGCCCCCGCGCATTCCGCCGCCCGCACCGCCGAGTCCACCCCGCCCAGCGCCAGCCAAGGCACACCCCCGGCCAGTGCCGCGGCCGGGACAGCGCCGAGCGCCGGTCCGTATCCCGGTTTGGTCGACGTCGGGTAAATCGGCGACAACGTCACATAGTCCACGTCGGACAGCGGCTCTGTGCCGTGCCACGAGCGCCCGACCAGCCCCACTCCCGCCGGGCGCAAGTCAGCGGCGGCCAGGTGCACCGCGTCCCCGCCGAGCGGGTCGGGACCGGCCACGATGAGCCGCCCCGCGGGCACCACGGCGCGCAACTGCGCGGCCAGGCCGGCGCGTTGTTCCGCGGGGAGGTCGCGCTCGCGGAGGATCACCCAGGCGGCTCCACCCCGTACCGCTGCGGCAATCGTCTCCACCAGCGGCCCGGCGGCGGACCGCCGGTCGGTGAGGACGACGAGCCCGCCCGGCGTCACCACACCGGGATCCCCTCGTCGGAGGTGGACGCGATCGCGTGGAAGCGTCGCGGGATCCGCCCGGCCTGCCGCGCGAGGCGACCGGCGGCAACCGCGTGGCGCATCGCCGTGGCCATCGCGGCGGGCGTGTCGGCCCGGGTGATCGCGCTGGCCACCAGCACCGCGTCGCAGCCCAGTTCCATCGCGAGCGCCGCGTCGGAGGCGGTGCCGATGCCGGCGTCGAGGACCACCGGCACGTCGACGTTCTGCCGGATCAGCTCGATGTGGTGCGGGTTGGAAATGCCCAGGCCGGATCCGATCGGGGAGCCGGCCGGCATCACGGCGGCGCATCCGGCGTCGGCGAGGCGGCGGGCCAGGATCGGGTCGTCGGTGGTGTACGGCAGGACCGTGAACCCGTCCACGACCAGGGCTTCGGCGGCTCGGAGCAGCTCGACGCCGTCGGGCAGCAGGGTCCGTTCGTCGCCGATGACCTCGAGTTTGATCAGGTTGGTCTCGAACGCCTCGCGGGCCATCTGCGCTGTCTTGATCGCGTCGCCGGCGGTGAAGCAGCCGGCCGTGTTCGGCAGGATCCGCACCTTGAGCCGCTCCAGCATCGGCAGCAGGCCCGGCCCGGCCGCCTCGATCCGGCGCAGCGCGACGGTGACCAGGTCGGTCTCCGACGCGATGATGGCCTCTTCGAGGGCGGCGAGGCTGTTCGCGCCGCCGGTGCCGAGGATCAGTCCGTTCTCCGGCAGGAGCGGGACGGCCGGCGCCTCTGTCGTCTTCTCAGCGATGGTCATGGTCAACCTCCCTGGGCCGCGGTCAGCACCTCGACCGCGTCGCCGTCGGCGAGGTCGACCTGGCCCCACGTGGAGCGCGGCACGACCGAACCGTTCACCGCGACCGCGACCCCGCGATGCGCGTCGGTCAGCTCGGCGACCAGCGCGGCCACCGAGCAGGTGTCCGGCCGGGTCTCATGCCGTCCGTTGACGATCAGGCGCATCCGAACCTCCCGGGGGTGAAGTCGTCGATGATCGGGTCGGCCGTCCCGGTGAGCACCAGGTCGGCGACGAGTCGTGCGGTGATCGGGGTCAGCAGCACCCCGTTGCGGTGGTGACCGGCGGCGACGAAGACGTTGTCCTTGACGTGGCCGATGATCGGCGCGTTGTCCGGGGTGCCCGGGCGGTGGCCGACGGTGATCTCGGTGAGCTCGTGCTCGGCGAGGCCGGGGACCAGGTCGAGCGCGGCGCGCAGCAGGTCGTGCACGCCACCGGCGGTCGGCTGGTGGTCGGTGCGCTCCTCCTGGGTGGCGCCGACGACCACCTCGCCGTCGGCGCGCGGGACGAGGTAGACGTGCCGACCGTCGGCCGCGCCGTCGAGGACGTGGGTGAGTAGGCCTGGTTCGCCACGCAGGCGCAGCACCTGGCCTTTGACGGGCCGGATCGGGAGCCCGGTGAGGTCGGCGGTGCCGCAGCCGGCGGCCACGACGATCGTCTCGTCGTCCAGGGCGGACACGTCGTCGACGGCTCGCTGACGGATGCGCCCGTTCAACTGCCGCCGCAGGCTTCTGACCACTCGGCGCGGGTCGACCTGACGCTCGGCCGGCGAGTAGGCGCCCGCCCGGATCCGGGGGGACAGCGCGGGTTCCCGATCGCGCAGCTGGGAGCCGGTGAGCGGGGAGAGCTTCTGGTGTTTCCACTCGCGCGCCATCTCGGCCACGTCGTCGGCGGTCAGTGCCACCCCGAGGGTTCCCGCGTCGTCGTAGCCGACGTCGCCGAGCCCCGCCGCGAACTCCGGCCACAACTCGTTCGACGCTCGGAGCAGGCGCTCCAGCTGCGGGAACTCGAAGACCGACTCGCCGCCCGGCGCGAGCATCCCGGCCGCGACGTGCCAGGCGCCGCCGGTCCCGTCCGGCGCGGGGTCGTAGACGGTGACGTCCGCCCCGCGGCGCAACAACTCCGCGCCGACGGCGAGCCCGATGATCCCGCCGCCGACGACACCGACCCTCACGACAGCCCTTCCCGGGTGGCAGGGGAGGCGAGAGCGGTCAGGAACGCCTCGGCCGCGCCCGACGGGTCGGTGGTGAACGCGGCGATCGCGGCGATCCCGTGCACCCGCCCCGCGAATCGTGGCAGGTGCGACAGGGTGATCCCGCCGATCGCCAGCACGGGTGTCCCCGGGACCGCGGCCGCCACGACAGCGATCCGGTCCGGCCCGAGTGGTGGTGGCAGGCCGTCCTTCGTGGACGAGGTGAAGGCCGGCCCGACTCCGAGGTACGAGGCACCCTGCGCGACGGCGGCACGAGCGGCTTCCGGCGTACGGCACGTCGCCCCGACAACCGCATCCGGCCCGAGCACCCGGCGCGCGGCGTCCACGGGCAGGTCGTCGTCGCCCAGGTGGACGCCGTCGGCCCCGGCTGCCAGCGCGACCCCGATCCGATCGTTGACCAGGCACATCGCTCCGGCCGCGCGACAGAGCTCGACGGCGGCGACGGTCACGCCGTACGCCACCCTGTCGTTGCTCTTGACCCTGATCTGCACCGCGACGCCGGGGCGAGCCACCCCGCGAACGACCTCGAGGTCGTCGGTGAGGACGTGGAGCCGGGGAAAAGACAAAGCGTCCATGACGCACTCCTCCCTGCGCCGGCATTACCCGGATCAGGTTCTACGGTCGGGGGCCGCGTCAGCCCCCCTCTCAGCCCGGTGCCCGGACTCCCGTGGGGTTTCTTGTAACCGGACCATAACCGGCCCGTGACGATTCACGCTAGCGTTCATCGCCGGTGACTTAGGACTCGCTTTTCCGACGGCTCCAACTCTTGCGGACGACGGCGGACCGAGTCCCGGGAGGACACAGAAGCGGATCCTGTTCACTCCCGAGTCAGCGGACGTCCCACACAGGTTCCGGAACCTCGACAACCTCGTTGTCGCTCCTGAAGAGCACGAACCGATCGAAGGATCGCGTGAACCAGCGGTCGTGGGTGACGGCTATCACTGTCCCGTCGAAGGCCTTCAACCCTTCCTCCAGCGCCTCCGCGGAGGCCAGGTCCAGGTTGTCCGTCGGCTCGTCGAGCAGCAGCAGCGTCGCCCCGGAAAGTTCCAGCAGCAGCACCAGGAAGCGCGCCTGCTGCCCGCCGGAGAGGGTGCCGAAACGCTGATCGCCCTGCGCCGAGAGCTCGTACCGGCTGAGGTGTTTCATCGAGCCGGCCCGGTCCATCCCGGAGCGGTGCTCGTCACCCCGCCAGAGGATCTCGACGAGCGTCTTCTCCATCAGCTCGGGGCGGTCGTGGGTCTGCGAGAAGTGCCCGGGCCGGACCCGAGCGCCGAGCCGCGCCACGCCGTTGTGCTTCACCTGCGCGAGGGGCGCCCCGTCGACCGGCTGATGCTCCACATCGGGTTCGCTGCCGCCGGCCGCGAGCAGGCGCAGGAAGTGTGACTTGCCGGTGCCGTTCGCCCCGAGGACGGCGACGCGATCGCCGTACCAGATCTCCAGGTCGAACGGGAAGGTCAGATCTTCCAGTTCCAGGCTCTCGCAGATCACCGAGCGTTTGCCGGTGCGGCCGCCGCGCAGGTTCATCCGGACCGCCTGCTCCTTGGGCGGCAGCGGCGGCGGGCCGGCCTCCTCGAACTTGCGCAGGCGCGTCTGGGCGGCCTGATAACGCGAGGCCAGGCCGTCGTTGTACGCGGCCTTGTTCTTCAGCGTGAAGACCAGCTCACGCAGTTTCTCGTGCTCCTCGTCCCAGCGGCGGCGCAGCTCCTCCATCCGCTCGTGCCGGTTGGCGCGGGCCTCGTGCCAGGAGGCGAACCCGCCCGGATGGGTCCACGCGCCGCCGCCCTCGACCGCGACGACCCGGTCCGCGGTCTGGGCCAGCAGCTCACGGTCGTGCGAGATGTAGAGGATCGACTTGTTCGACTCGCGGATCCGCTGCTCCAGCCAGCGCTTGGCGGGCACGTCGAGGAAGTTGTCCGGCTCGTCGAGCAGGAGCACCTCGTCGCTGCCGCGCAGCAGCAGATCCAGCGCGAACCGTTTCTGCTCGCCGCCGGAGAGCGTGCGCACGACCCGGCTGCGCGCCTCGTCCCACGGTTTGCCGAGGATCGAGACCGCGACCGTGTCGAAGAGCACTTCCGCGTCGTAACCGCCGGCTTCACCCCAATGAGCCAGGGCATTCGCGTACGCGATCTGGCTCTTCTCGGTCTCGTCCAGCGCCTGCGTGGCCTTCGCCAGCCGGTCGCCGGCCTCCCGCAGCGGCGGCGCGACCAGGGACAACGCCATGTCCTCGAGCGTCCGATCGTCGCCGATCATGCCGATGAACTGGCGCATCACGCCCACCCCGCCGGAGCGCGCGACCGTGCCGCTCTGCGTCGGGATGTCCCCGGCGACCGTCCGCAACAGGGTGGTCTTGCCGGCCCCGTTCGGCCCGACCAGCGCGACCTTGGCGCCCTCGCCGACCCGGAACGACACGTCGGTGAACAGCTCCCGCCCGTCGGGCAGCACGAAACCGACACCGGCGACATCCACGTAACCCATGCCCGGCATCCTGCCCGGTCAGGGCCTCAGATGGCAGCCGGTTTTCCGGTGACCCGCAGGACCCGGAACCCCTTCTGGCTGGCGATCCGCTCGACCTCCCAGCCCTGCCCGGCGAGCCGGCTGTGCAACGAGTCACCTCCGAGGTGCCGGTTGATCACCAGCCAGGCGACCCCGTCCGGCGCGAGCCGCGGCAGCCAGCGGTCCATCAGCGCGTACAGCTCCGCCTTCCCGACGTGGGTCGGCGGGTTGCTCCAGATCTGCGCGAACGTCACACCTTCCGGCACGTCGTCCGGAGCGCTCACCCGGACCCGCTCCCCCAGCCCGAGGGTCGCCGCGTTCTCGCTGGTCAATTCACGGGCGCGGGAGTTCACGTCGATCGCGTGGACGGTCGCGCGCGGCGCCTGGGTGGCCAGCACGCAGGTGATCGGCCCATACCCACAACCGAGGTCGAGCAGATCCCCCTCGACGCCGGCGCCGGGCAGCTCCGCCTTGCGCAGCAGCACCGCGGTGCCCGGGTCGAGCCGCCCGGCGGAGAACACCCCGGAGGCCACGGCGAGCCGGTAATCCCGGCCGGCCACGCTGAACTCGATCTCACTCCGGCGCATCGGGGCGTCCGGGTCGGTGCTGAAGTAATGCTCGGCGGTCACCCTGTCAGTTTCCCGCGTCACAACGCCGCACGAACCACCGGGTGCCGGACAAACTGTGCGTTCATCGACTGATGTGCGCGCCTAACTTGTGCCCATGCGCTTCGCCACCCCGACGCGCTCCGCCCATCGCGCCGCCCCGGCAGCCGGTCTCGCGCTGCCGTCCGTGCCGTTCCCGAGATCCTCCGGCCAGCATCGGCAGCGGGTCCGGGCCCGTCCGCAGCGGCACGCGCGGCGCGAGCCGTACCGGCCATGACCCTTCTCACCCGCGGCTTGGCCGCCCTGATCGTGCTCGGCATCTGCCTGGTCTCGGCGTTCCTGATCGTCGGCGACGAGGGCGAGGGCCCCACTGCCGCCGACCGTCGCCTCGCCACGCGCGCCGGCGATCCACGACCGCTCACGGTCACCGAGGTCTTCCCCGCCGACCTCGCCGGCTTCGGAGTCAGAAGCACCTCCGACCAGGCCGACTGCACGGTCGCGGTCACCGGGGACCTGCGCTCCGCGATTTCGGCGTACGGATGCTCGCAGGCGATCCGCGCGGCGCTGAGCGCCACCGACAGCGGCCATCAGCTGACCGCGGGCGTCCTCAACCTGGCCGACTCGCAGAGCGCCGCGGCGGTCGGCGAGCAGGTCGGCCGCCTGGTCGAGTCCGACGACGGCAGCTTCACCGGGATGGGCGGCGAACAGATCCCGCCGGGCACCCCGGTCGGGTGGCGCGCACACGGCCACTACCTGCTGTACTGCGTGATCACCGGCCCGGATGGCGAGCCGGTCCCGAGCGGCGACCCGGCCCTGCCCCGCCTCACGAGCGCCCTCCTCGACTCCTACCTCACCGAGCAGGTCCTCGACCACCGCACCTAGCTCGATAGGGGCGCCCGGCGTACCGCGTCACGCGAGGAGGTCGCAGCTGTCGGCGGCGGCGCGACACGCAGTCCCGGCTGGTGCTCATGGCTGTTATCTGTCCCTCATTACAACCATGAGCACCAGCCCGAAGCGTGCGCCGCGCGGCGGACCGGAGCGGCGGCGACCTCGCGTGCCGGCCGGAGCGATCAGGTGTGTCGGGTGCCGGCCGGAGCCAGGTGTGTCGGGTGCCGGCGGGCGGTCAGGCGCGCAAGCGGCGGGTGGCCTCGGCGCGCGCCGCGTACTCCGCCTGCGCGGGGTAGCCGACCGCGACCAGCGTCAGGCCGTGCGCCGGGGCGACGGTCACCTCACTGGACCGTTCCCGCAGGGTGAGCAGCTTCGCCGGCCACTCCGGCTCCCGGCGGCCCTCACCGACGGCGAGCATCGCGCCGACCAGGCTGCGCACCATCGCCTGGCAGAACGCGTCCGCCTGCACTGTCGCCACCAGCGTCCGGTCCGCCTCGCGGCGCCAGTCCAGCCGGGCGATCGCGCGGATCGTGGTGGCGTGCTCCTTGCGTTTGCAGAACGCGGCGAAGTCGTGCTCGCCGAGCAGCCCGGCCGCCGCGGCGTTGAGCCGGTCCAGGTCGAGCGGGCGCTGCCAGCCGATCGTGTCGAAGCGGCGCAGCGGCTCCGGCCCCCAGCCGTCGTCACAGACCCGGTACTCGTAGCGCCGGAACGTGGCGGAGAACCGCGCGTCGAACGTCTCCGGGACCGGCACCACGCCCTTGACCCGGGCGTCCGGCGGCATCAGCCCGTTCAGCCGCCGCGGCAGCGAGCCGGCCAGTTCCTCGTACCGCTCGACCGGCAGCTCGATGTGACACACCTGCCCGGTCGCGTGCACCCCGGCGTCGGTGCGCCCGGCCACCGTGAGTCCCAGTGGCCACTCGGCGCCCGAGGCTCCGAGGATGCGATGCAGGGCCTCGACCAGAACCCCTGCGACGGTACGGCGCCCCGGCTGTGCCGCCCAGCCCGAGAAGTCCGCGCCGTCGTACGAGACGTCAAGTCGCAGGCGGATCGTTTCCGTCATCTCGGGGCGTGCTCCTCGCGTACACAATGATCGTTCCGGAAAGCGAAAGGCCCGGCACCCTCTCGGATGCCGGGCCCCTCGTCGACGCCTGGTCAGGCCTTGTCGGTGTCTTCGCCCTCGGCCTTGTCACCGGGGCCCTCGGCACCCTTGTCACCGGACGCGCTCACCGGAGGCTCGGCGTCCTGGTCGTCGGCGACGGCCGGAGCCGTCTCCTCGGGGGCCAGGGCCTCGAGCTTGTCCTGCTGCGCGACGGCCTTGCGAGCGGCGGCCTTGGCGGCCGGCGCGGTGGTGGCCGCGACCGGAGCCTCCTCGACCAGCTCGATGATCGCCATCGGAGCGGCGTCACCCTTGCGGGGGCCGGTCTTGGTGATCCGGGTGTAGCCACCGGGACGGCCCGTGTACCGCGGAGCGATCTGCTCGAACAGGGCGTACACGACGTCCTTGTCCTTCACGGTGCCCAGGACCCGGCGACGGGCGTGCAGGTCGCCGCGCTTGGCCTTCGTGATGAGCTGCTCAGCCAGCGGGCGGAGCCGCTTGGCCTTCGTCTCGGTGGTCTTGATCTTCCCGTGCCGGAAGAGCTCGGTGGCCAGGTTGGCCAGGATGAGCTTCTCGTGTGCCGGGCTGCCGCCGAGGCGGGCACCCTTGGTGGGCGTGGGCATTTCAGATGCTCCTTGAAATGTGGCGCAACCGAGCTCTTAGAGCTGCTCGGTCTCGCGGTAGTCGTCGGTGTCGTAGTCCACGTCGCCGAACGAGTCGACCACGTGCGCGGGGTCGAAGGACGGCGCGCTGTCCTTCAGGCCCAGGCCCATACCGGCGAGCTTCATCTTGACCTCGTCGATGGACTTCTGGCCGAAGTTCCGGATGTCCAGAAGGTCGGCCTCCGTACGCCCTATCAATTCGCCCACCGAGTTGATGCCCTCACGCTTGAGGCAGTTGTACGACCGGACGGTGAGGTCCAGCTCCTCAATCGGGAGAGCCAGGTCGGCAGCGAGCTGCGCGTCCTGCGGCGACGGGCCGATGTCGATACCCTCGGCGGTCTCGTCCAGTTCCCGGCACAGGCCGAAGAGCTCGACCAGGGTCGAGCCGGCCGAGGCCAGCGCGGTCCGCGGCGAGATGGACGCCTTCGACTCGACGTCGATGATCAGACGGTCGAAGTCGGTGCGCTGCTCGACACGGGTCGCCTCGACGCGGTAGGTGACCTTGAGCACCGGCGAGTAGATCGAGTCGACCGGGATCCGGCCGATCTCCGCGCCCGCGCTCTTGTTCTGCGCCGCCGTGACGTAGCCACGACCGCGCTCGACGGTCAGCTCCATGTCGAGCCGGCCCTTGCTGTTCAGCGTGGCCAGCTTCAGGTCCGGGTTGTGCACCGAGACACCGGCCGGGGGCTGGATGTCGCCGGCGGTCACGTCGCCCGGTCCCTGCTTGCGCAGGTACATGCTGACCGGCTCGTCGTGCTCCGAGCTGACGGTCAGCTCCTTGACGTTCATGACCAGCTCGACCACGTCCTCCTTGACACCGGGGATCGTGGTGAACTCGTGCAGCACGCCGTCGACCTTGATGCTGGTGACCGCCGCGCCCGGGATGGACGACAGCAGGGTGCGCCGGAGCGAGTTACCGAGGGTGTAGCCGAAGCCCGGCTCCAGCGGCTCGATGGTGAACCGGGAGCGGGTCTCGCTGATCGACTCCTCCGAGAGGGAGGGCCGCTGGCTGATGAGCACGCTGTTCTTCTTTCTGTCAGGCCAACCGCTATTTGATGGCCGTCTGATTTGCCCGGCGCCTTTTCAGGGGACGCCGGGCAACTTGTTACTTGGAGTAGAGCTCGACGATCAGCTGCTCCTGGACCTGCGTGTCGATGACAGCGCGGGCCGGGAGCGTGTGAACGAGGATCTTCATCTCGCTCGGGATGGGCTCGAGCCACGCCGGCACCGGCCGGGAACCGGCCTGGGCCTGCGCGACGACGAAGGGCGTGAGCTCCTTCGACTTCTCGCGGAGCGTGACGATGTCGTGCTCCTTCACCCGGTACGACGGGATGTCGACCTTGACGCCGTTCACCAGGAAGTGGCCGTGCTTGACCAGCTGGCGGGCGGCGTCACGGGACGCGGCGTAGCCGGCCCGGTAGACGACGTTGTCCAGACGCGACTCGAGGATCTGCAGCAGCACCTCACCGGTCTTGCCGGGCTTGGTGACAGCCTCCTCGTAGTAACCGCGGAACTGCTTCTCCAGCACGCCGTAGACGCGGCGGGCCTTCTGCTTCTCGCGGTGCTGGAGCAGGTACTCGGTCTCCTTGGTCCGCCCACGGCCGTGCTGGCCGGGCGGGAAGGGACGCGACTCGAACGGGCACTTCGGCCCGTCGCACTTGCTGCCCTTCAGGAACAGCTTCATCTTCTCGCGGCGGCACCGCTTGCAGTCCGCACCAACGTAACGAGCCATTGCTTCGATCTCTCCCTTAGACCCGGCGACGCTTCGGCGGACGGCAACCGTTGTGCGGCTGCGGGGTCACGTCGGAGATCTGACCGACCTCGAGACCAGCGGCCTGCAGCGAACGGATGGCGGTCTCCCGGCCGGAACCGGGGCCCTTGACGAACACGTCGACCTTGCGCATGCCGTGCTCCATGGCCCGGCGCGCGGCGGCCTCGGCGGCCAGCTGAGCGGCGAACGGAGTCGACTTGCGGGAGCCCTTGAAGCCCACCTGGCCGGACGAGGCCCAGGAGATGACCGCACCGGTCGGGTCGGTGATCGACACGATGGTGTTGTTGAAGGTGCTCTTGATGTGCGCCTGCCCGTGGGCGACGTTCTTGCGTTCCTTGCGCCGGACCTTCTTGACTGCGGCCCCTGCGCGTGCCTTCGGTGGCATAAGTCAGTGCGCTCCTATTACTTCCGACCGGGCTTCTTCTTACCGGCGACCGTGCGCTTCGGGCCCTTGCGGGTACGAGCGTTGGTCCGGGTCCGCTGTCCTCGCACGGGCAGGCCCTTGCGGTGGCGGATGCCGGCGTAGCAGCCGATCTCAACCTTGCGGCGGATGTCCGCGGCGACCTCGCGGCGCAGGTCGCCCTCAACCTTGAAGTTGGCCTCAATGTATTCGCGGAGCTTGAGCAGCTCCTCTTCCGTGAGGTCCTTGGCGCGCTTGTTCAGGTCGATCGCCGTAGCGGTCAATGCTTCGACGGACCGGGTGCGCCCGATCCCGAAGATGTAGGTGAGCGCGATCTCCATCCGCTTTTCGCGGGGAAGATCGACGCCGACGAGACGTGCCATTTCTGGGCGTACTCCTCGTTGTTGTCGCGGAGGTCTGTGCCCGTCCCTTCCCACCTGCCCGGGCGGGCCCCGGCCTCCGACCGGGGGTACAGCCGTCGTGCGACGGCCGGGACGCGCTTATTCAGTGGTGCGGATCCTGCGCGGGTCTACTCAGCCCTGGCGCTGCTTGTGACGCGGGTCGGTGGAGCAGATGACCATGACCCGGCCGTGCCGCCGGATGACCCGGCAGTTGTTGCAGATCCGCTTGACGCTCGGCTTGACCTTCACGGTTTGCCTTAACTCTCAGTCAGACGGGATGTGGAATCCCCGCGACCCGAATGAATCATCTCCGGCGCGGTTGCGACCCGCGCCGGAAAAGTTCACTTGTAGCGGTAGACGATGCGCCCACGGGTCAGGTCGTACGGCGAGAGCTCGACGACGACCCTGTCCTCGGGAAGGATGCGGATGTAGTGCTGGCGCATCTTCCCGGAGATGTGTGCCAGGACCTTGTGACCATTGGCGAGCTCCACGCGGAACATTGCGTTCGGCAGGGGCTCGATCACTCGGCCTTCGATCTCGATGGCTCCGTCTTTCTTTGGCATGTCCTCCGCTACCTGACATCGGGTTCTGGGGCAGGCTGTGCAACGTCGTTCCCGAGCCTCTTGGGGGGCTCGGACCAGCCGCGGCTCCCTCGTTCCTCGAAGCGCTGAGGACATGAAAGAGTGGACGCTGCGCGCCAGCAAGCCAGTCTACGCGCACGTCCCGGTGACGCCAAACCGAGGTCACCGATACCCGCAGTCGGGCGTGTCACGCCCGGTCAGCGATCGTGGCGACAGCGGTCCGCCAGGCGCCGGCCGCGGTGATCACGACCGGTCAGCGGTCGTTGCGACGGCGGCCCGCCACGCGCCGAGAGCGGTGATCACGGCCGGTCAGCGGTCGTTGCGACGGCGGTCCGTCAGCGCGCCGACAGCGGTGATCACGACCGGGATCAACACCCAGGCGGGCCAGAAATAGTACGCGTGACCGGAGCTGAACGACGAGATCGCCCAGATCACCGTGCAGACCAGGAAGGCCGTCAGCGCCGAGCCGAAGGTGTGCCGGCCGGTGTGGGAATCCTTCTTCCAGGCCTGCTGCGGCGGCGCCACGGGCTGGGGCGGGGCGTGCTGCTGCATCTGGGCATGCTGCTCCGGGACCGTGCCGGGCAGATCGTCGAGAAGTCCGTCGAGATCGCCGTACGTCCGGGCGTTGTAGGCACGCTGGACCCGCTCGTCGTACTCGTTCAGATCGAGCCGGCCCTCGTCGAGCGCGGACTTCAACTGATCCGCGACGCGCTGCCGATCACTGTCGCCGGCCCGCATTCCCTCGCGTCCCATGGGTCACAGCATGCCAGGCGTACGCGAACCTCGATACCCCGGTCCACTCAGGCCTGAGTCAGGCGCGCGCGGTCACCAGATCGCCCAGGCGGGCCTTTCCACCGTCCAGGGCGGTGGTGACCCACACCCCGTCCTCCAGGAGCGCCATGGTGTGCTCGACGTGCGCGGCGCGTGAGCCGTCACGGGTCACCACGGTCCAGCCGTCGGAGAGCTCCACGGTCCGCGGCGAGCCCATCGTGATCATCGGCTCGATGGCCAGCGCCATGCCGGCGACGAGCCGCGGGCCGCGTCCCGGCTTGCCGTGGTTGAGCACGTGCGGCTCCTGGTGCATCTCGGTGCCGATGCCGTGCCCGCCGTAGCCGTCGACGATCCCGTACCGCCCGGCCTTGCGGATCACCTTCTCGATGTTGAACGAGATGTCGGTGAGCCGGCCCCGCCCGTTGGCCACACCCCGCGCCGCGGCGGCGATCCCGGCCCACATCGCGTCCTCGGCGACCTCGGCCATCCGCAGCAGCGCCGGATCGGTGTCACCGACCCCGACCGTGATCGCCGAGTCGCCGTGCCAGCCGTCCAGGATCGCGCCGCAGTCCAGCGAGATCAGATCGCCCTCCACGAGGATCTGCTCCGCGCCCGGGATGCCGTGCACGACCTGCTCGTTGTTCGACGCGCAGATCGAGGCCGGGAAGCCGTGGTAGCCCTTGAACGACGGGATGGCCCCGTGGTCGCGGATCACCTTCTCGGCGATCGCGTCGAGGTCGCCCGTAGAGACGCCGGGAGCGACCGCGTCGCGCATCGCCTCCAGCGCGGCGTGGACGACCAGGCCGGCCGCCCGCATCTTCCCGATCTGCTCCGGCGTCTTCAGCTGGATGTCCAGCTCCTGACGACGCATGTTCAGCCTCCGTACGACCGGAGGGCGTCGATCGCGCGCACGGTGACGTCCTCGACCGGGCCGGTCGCGTCGATGCCCACGAGCTTGCCCTGAGCGCCGTAGTAGTCCACCAGCGGCGCGGTCTTGTCCGCATACTCCACCAGGCGGTTGGCGATCGTCTCGGCCTTGTCGTCGTCCCGCTGGAACAGCTCCGACCCGCAGCGGTCGCAGATGTTCTCCTTGCTCGTCGGGTCGAACTCGACGTGCCAGATCTTGCCGCAGCCCCGGCAGGTCCGGCGGCCGGAGAGCCGCCGGATCACCTCGTCGTCGTCGACCACGAGCTCCATCACCAGGTCCAGCGCCGTGCCCAGGTCGGCCAGCAGCTTGTCCAGCGCGTTCGCCTGCGGCACCGTGCGCGGGAACCCGTCCAGCAGGAACCCGTCGCCGGCGTCCGGCTCGGCGAGCCGGTCGCGGACCATGTTGATGGTCACCTCGTCCGGCACCAGCTGCCCGGCGTCCATGTAGCGCTTGGCCTCGACGCCGAGCGGGGTGCCCTGCGAGACGTTCGCGCGGAAGATGTCCCCGGTCGAGATCTTCGGTACGGCGAGATGGGCGGCGATGAACTCAGCCTGGGTCCCCTTGCCGGCCCCCGGAGGGCCCACCAGTACCAGCCGCACCTACATCGCCTCGCTTCGGTCGCACCACACCACGCCAACCGCTGACGCCAGAGCCCCCCGGCCCCGCGTAGCCACTACCGGAGGAACCCTTCGTAGTTCCGCTGCATGAGCTGGCTCTCGATCTGCTTCACCGTCTCCAGACCCACACCGACCATGATCAGGACAGCGGTGCCACCGAACGGGAAGTTCTGGTACTGCTGCTGGTCCAGCCAGATGAAGAAGAAGTTCGGCAGGACCGAGATCAGACCCAGGTAGAGCGCGCCCGGGAGCGTGATCCGGCTGAGGATGAAGTCCAGGTAGTCGGCGGTCGGCTTGCCCGGGCGGATACCCGGCACGAAACCACCGTACTTCTTCATGTTCTCCGCGACCTCAGTCGGGTTGAACGTGATCGACACGTAGAAGTACGTGAAGAAGATGATCAGCAGGAAGTAGACGCTGATGTAGACCCAGCTGGTCGGCGCGGCCAGCCAGTTCTGGATCCAGATCTGGTAGCCCTTGAGGTTGTTCTTGTCGAAGAACTGCAAGTACAGCTGCGGCAGGTAGAGCAGCGACGACGCGAAGATGACCGGGACGACACCCGCCTGGTTCACCTTCAGCGGGATGTAGGTCGA
Organism: Actinoplanes cyaneus; assembly: GCF_016862095.1. GTDB lineage: Bacteria > Actinomycetota > Actinomycetes > Mycobacteriales > Micromonosporaceae > Actinoplanes > Actinoplanes cyaneus. Next base: position 197,351 of record NZ_BOMH01000014.1, on the reverse strand, counting down.
GGTGCCCCCGTACATCCGGCGGCCGATCATGCGCTTCGCGTACTGCACCGGGATGCGCCGCTGAGCCTGCTCGATGAAGACCACCAGGCCGATGATCACCAGGACCAGCGCGATCACCAGGAGGAACTTGGCGGTGCCGGCGGTCTGCTTGATCGTCCAGCCCTCGCCGGGGAGGCGGGCCGCGATCGAGGTGAAGATCAGGACGGACATGCCGTTGCCGACGCCGCGGTCGGTGACCAGCTCGCCGAGCCACATGACCATGCCGGTGCCGGCGGTCATCGTCATCACCAGCACGGTCAGCGTCAGCCACATCGGGACGCCGGTGTTCTCCGGGATGATCTGGTACTGCGGGTTGTCCTGGTCGCACAGGCCGCCGAAGAGCTGGCCGGTGCGCGCCAGGGCGACGAACGCCGAGGACTGCAGGATCGCCAGACCCAGCGTCAGGTACCGGGTGTACTGGGTGATCTTCGCCTGGCCGGACTGACCCTCCTTGCGGAGCTGCTCCAGCCGCGGGATGACCACGGTGAGCAGCTGCAGGATGATCGACGCCGTGATGTAAGGCATGATGCCGAGCGCGAAGACCGATAGCTGGAGCAGAGCGCCGCCGGAGAACAGGTTCAACAGGTTCAGAACCTGGTTGCCCGACTGCTCGGTCAGTTTGAGACAGGCCTGCACGTTGGTGTACGACACGCCCGGACTGGGCAAGGTTGCGCCGAGCCGGTAGAGCGCAATGATCGCCACCGTGAACAACAACTTCTTGCGCAGGTCAGGCGTCCGCAACGCACTCGAAAAGGCGGAGAGCAACTTCTTCCTCCTGCGCGAGGTGACCGCCACTGTCAGCGGTACGGGGGGAAGGCATCGGCCCGGATGACCGATATCCCTAGCTGGGAACGGACTCTAACAGTCTTGTCCCGTCGTGGTCAGCCACGGTAGCCGTCCACGAGGCACTGCGTTACTACCGATCACAAAAGTGCTGGTCAAACGGCACAAGGGGATGCTCGCCGAACACGCGTCCGGACGAGCATCCCCGCAAGCCTCACAGCTCGGTGGTGGAACCACCAGCGGCCGCGATCTTTTCCTTGGCCGAGTCACTGAACGCGTGCGCCGAGATGGTCAGCGACACACCGCCCAGCTCACCCGAGCCCAGGACTTTCACCGGCTGGTTCTTGCGAACCGCGCCGGCCTGGACGAGCTCGGACGGGCCGACCTCGCCACCGTTCGGGAACAGCTCGGCGAGCCGGTCCAGGTTCACGACCTGGAACACGACCTTGTTGCGCGGGCGGTTCCGCAGGCCCTTGATCTTCGGCAGGCGCATGTGGATAGGCATCTGCCCACCCTCGAACGACGCCGGAGTGTTCTTCCGGGCGCCGGTGCCCTTGGTACCGCGACCGGCCGTCTTGCCCTTGGAGCCCTCACCACGACCCACGCGGGTCTTCTTGGTCTTGGCGCCGGGAGCCGGCTTCAGGTCATGAATCTTGATCGCCATTACTCGACCTCCTCGACAGTGACGAGGTGGTTCACGGCGAAGATCATGCCCCGGATCTCGGGACGGTCCTCCTTGACCACCACATCGTTGATCCGCTTCAGCCCGAGCGACCGCAGGGAGTCCCGCTGGTTCTGCTTACGGCCGATCTCGGACCGGATCTGGGTGACCTTCAAGCGCGCCATCAGTGCACCGCCGCTTCCGCACGGGCCGCCAGCATCGCGGCCGGCGCCACGTCCTCGACCGGGAGGCTACGGCGAGCCGCAACCGCCTCCGGGGACTCGAGGCCCTTCAGCGCCGCCACGGTGGCGTGCACGATGTTGATCGGGTTCGAGGAGCCGAGGCTCTTCGAGAGGATGTCGTGGATGCCCGCGCACTCCAGCACGGCGCGCACCGGACCACCGGCGATGACACCGGTACCAGCGGACGCCGGCTTGAGCAGGACGACACCCGCGGCAGCCTCACCCGTGATCGGGTGCGGAATCGTCGCACCGATACGCGGGACCTTGAAGAAGTGCTTCTTGGCCTCCTCGACGCCCTTGGCGATGGCCGCGGGCACCTCCTTGGCCTTTCCGTAACCGACACCGACGGTGCCGTCACCGTCGCCGACGATCACCAGGGCGGTGAAGCTGAAGCGACGACCACCCTTGACGACCTTGGCGACGCGGTTGATCGCGACGACCCGCTCGAGGTGCGGGGTCTTCTCGACGGGCGCGTTGCGCCCGCCCTCGCGACGGTTGTCGCGGCGGCCGCCACCCTCGCTGTTGCCGCCGGACCCGCCGCCACGGCGCTGCTGACCAGGCATTGGTCAATCCTCCTAGAACTCGAGTCCGGCTTCGCGAGCGGCATCGGCAAGCGCGGCGATCCGCCCCGCGTACTTGTTGCCACCGCGGTCGAAGACGACCTTGGAAATACCCGCGGCCTTGGCGCGCTCGGCGAGAAGCGTGCCGACCTTGCCTGCCTGCGAGCTCTTGTCGCCCTCGGTGCCCCGGATCGTGGTGTCGAGGGTCGAGGCCGAAGCCAGCGTGTGGCCCTTGAGGTCGTCGATGATCTGCGCGGTGATGTTCCGCGTGGACCGGGTGACGACCAGGCGGGGACGCTCGGCCGTGCCGCGCACGTTCTTGCGGACCCGGAAGTGCCGACGCGCCTTGCCAACGGCCCGCCGGGAGGCGACACCGCCGCCATTGCGGCGCTTGAGCAGCGTGGCGGTCACTTCTTACCTGCCTTTCCAGCCTTGCGGCGGATGACCTCGCCCTGGTACTTGACGCCCTTGCCCTTGTAGGGCTCCGGCGGGCGGATCTTCCGGATGTTGGCGGCGACCTCGCCGACCAGCTGCTTGTCGATGCCCGACACAGTGAACTGGGTCGGCTTCTCCACCGAGAACGTGATCCCCGCCGGCGGCACGATGTTCACCGGGTGCGAGAAGCCCAGAGCGAACTCCAGGTCCTTGCCCTTCGCGGTGACACGGTAACCGGTGCCGTTGATCTCGAGGGTCTTCTTGTAGCCCTCGGTCACTCCGACGATCATGTTGGCGACCAGCGTCCGGGAGAGGCCGTGCAGTTCCTTGGCCTTGCGCTCGTCGTTGGGGCGGTTGACGACCAGCTCGCCGCCCTCCTGGGCGACGGTGATCGGCTCGGCCACGAGGTGGGAGAGCTCGCCCTTGGGGCCCTTGACCTTGACGGTCTGCCCCGTGATGGTGACATCGACGCCGGCCGGGACCGGGATCGACTTACGTCCGATTCGCGACATGTCAAAGTCTCCAGTTACCAGACGAAGGCGAGGACTTCCCCGCCAACACTCCGCTTGCGGGCCTGCTTGTCGGTCAGCAGTCCCTGGGACGTCGAAATGATCGCGACACCGAGACCACCGAGCACGCGGGGCAGCTCGTCGGACTTGGCGTAAACCCGCAGGCCGGGCTTCGAGACGCGCTTGATGCCGGCAAGGCTGCGCTCGCGGTTCTGGCCGTACTTGAGCTCAACGACCAGACGCTTGCCGACCGCGCCCTCCTCGGGCTCCTCAGACGTCCACGACGCGATGTAACCCTCGGACTTGAGGACCTCGGCGATGTTCGCCTTGATCTTCGAGTACGGCATGGTCACCTTGTCGTGGTACGCCTGGTTGGCGTTGCGCAGACGCGTCAGCATGTCTGCGATCGGGTCCGTCATCGTCATGGGTATTCGTCAACCTTTCTCGCCGGGGTTCCCACGTTGGACGCGGGCCTACGGCGAAGCGGTATTACTAAGTCGGTTACCAGGAGGCCTTGGACACGCCGGGCAGCTCACCACGGTGAGCCATGTCCCGCACGCAAACGCGGCACAGGCCGAACTTGCGGTAGACCGAGTGCGGGCGACCGCACTTCTGGCAGCGGGTGTAAGCGCGCACGGCGAACTTCGGCTTCGCGGCCGCCTTGATGATCAGCGCCTTCTTAGCCATTGTCAGTTCTCCTTGAACGGGAAGCCCAGGAGCTTCAGCAGCGCCCGGCCCTCGTCGTCGGTCGTGGCGGTCGTGACCACCGTGATGTCCATGCCCCGCGTACGGTCGATCTTGTCCTGATCGATCTCGTGGAACACCGACTGCTCGGTCAGGCCGAACGTGTAGTTGCCGTGCCCGTCCAGCTTGCGGCCGTCGAGACCACGGAAGTCACGGATACGCGGCAGCGAGATGGACAGCAGCCGGTCCAGGAACTCCCACATCCGGTCGCCACGCAGGGTGACCTTGGCGCCGATCGGCATGCCCTCGCGGAGCTTGAACTGCGCGATCGACTTGGTCGCCCGCCGCACCAGCGGCTTCTGCCCGGTGATCGTGGTCAGGTCGCGGACCGCGCCGTCGATCAGCTTGGCGTCGCGGGCAGCCTCGCCGACACCCATGTTCACGACGACCTTGACCAGGCCGGGGATCTGCATGGGGTTGGCGTACTTGTGCTGCTCCTGGAGCGCCTGGACGACCTCGGAGCGGTACTTGCTCTTCAGACGCGGCAGCGTCTTCGTCTCAGTGGCGGCAGTCATCAGAGTTCCTTACCGGTCGTACGCGCGATACGGACCTTCGTGCCGTTCTCGTCGATCCGGTAACCGACCCGGGTCGGCTTCCCCTGGTCGTCCAGGAGCTGCACGTTGGAGATGTGGATCGCGGCTTCCTGAGTGACGATGCCACCGGTCTTCGAACCACGCTGGGTGGTACGGATGCGTTCGTGCTTCTTGACGCGGTTGACGCCCTCGACCAGGACCTTGTCCCGCGTCGGGAAGGCCGCGATGACCTTACCCTTGGCGCCCTTGTCCTTACCGGCGATGACGACGACCGTGTCGCCCTTCTTGATCTTCACGGTCAGAGCACCTCCGGCGCCAGGCTGATGATCTTCATGAACCGCTTGTCGCGCAGCTCGCGCCCGACCGGGCCGAAGATGCGGGTACCGCGGGGGTCCCCGCCGTCCTTGATGATGACGGCGGCGTTCTCGTCGAACTGGATGTACGAGCCGTCCGGACGACGCCGCTCCTTGGCGGTGCGGACGACGACCGCCTTCACGACGTCACCCTTCTTCACACCGGCACCCGGAATGGCGTCCTTGACCGTGGCCACGATGACGTCGCCGATGCTCGCGTAACGGCGACCGGAGCCACCGAGCACGCGGATGCACAGAATCTCCCGGGCACCCGTGTTGTCGGCGACGCGCAGTCGCGACTCCTGCTGGATCACGTCTGTCTCCTATGTCTGCCAGTTCTCCGGTGACCTACCGAAGCTTGGCGGAACGATGGTCCGCTGGGCCGGCCGTGACCGGCCCAGCGTACTCACTTGGCCTTTTCGAGGATCTCCACGATCCGCCACCGCTTGGTGGCGGAGAGCGGGCGGGTCTCCATGATCGAAACCCGGTCGCCGGTGCCGGCGGCGTTCTGCTCGTCGTGCACCTTCAGCTTGCGGGTACGACGGATGACCTTGCCGTACAGCGCGTGCTTGACGCGGTCCTCGACCTCGACGACGACGGTCTTGTCCATCTTGTCGCTGACCACGAGACCCTCACGCGTCTTGCGCTGGGCGCGCGGCGCGACAGTGTTCTCACTCATGCGCTCACCTCATCCGGCGCAACCGAGAGCCCCAGCTCGCGCTCACGCATGATCGTGTAGATCTTCGCGATGTCCTTGCGGACGACCTGCAGTCGACGGTGATTGTCGAGCTGCCCGGTCGCGCGCTGCACGCGAAGGTTGAACAGCTCCGCCTTGGCCTCCCGCAGCTTCGCGACCAGCTCCTCGTCGGAGCTCTCGCGCAGCTCGGCTGCCTTAACGCCCGCTGCCATCAGCTTTCACCCACTTCGCGCGTCACGATGCGGCACTTCATCGGGAGCTTGTGGATCGCGCGGCGCATCGCCTCACGCGCGACCGTCTCGTTCGGGAAGGACATCTCGAAGAGAATCCGGCCCGGCTTGACGTTCGCCACCCACCACTCGGGAGAACCCTTACCGGAACCCATGCGGGTCTCAGCGGGCTTCTTGGTCAGCGCCTGGTCCGGGAAGATCGAGATCCAGACCTTACCGCCACGCTTGATGTGACGGGTCATGGCGATACGAGCGGACTCGATCTGCCGGTTCGTCACGTACGCCGGCTCGAGCGCCTGGATACCGAACTCGCCGAAGACGACCCGGTTGCCGCCCTTGGACGCGCCGTGGCGGTCCGGGTGGTGCGGCTTACGGAAGCCCTTTGGGGGCTTACGCGGCATCAGCATGTGTCAGCCCTCCTGCTGCGTTTCGGCCGGAGCCGGAGCCGCGGCAACCGCGGCGTCGTTCGCGTTGTCGCCGTCCGCGGTGGACCGGGACTGGGCCGCAGCGCGACCCGCCTCGGTGCCGCCCGCCGTCGTGCCGGACGAACCGGAACGACCACGGCGCGGACGCTCGGGACGCTCGGCGCGGTCACGGCGCGGACGCGCCGGCGCCTCGGCCACGGCCTCACGGCCGGGAACAGCGTCGCCCTTGTAGATCCAGACCTTCACGCCGATCCGGCCGAACGTGGTACGCGCCTCGAAGAAGCCGTACTCGATGTTCGCCCGCAGCGTGTGCAGCGGAACACGACCCTCACGGTAGAACTCCGTGCGGCTCATCTCCGCGCCACCGAGGCGGCCGGAGACCTGCACCCGGATGCCCTTGCAGATCGGGTTCTTCATGGCCGACTGCATGGCCTTGCGCATCGCGCGGCGGAAGCTGACCCGGGAGGACAGCTGCTCAGCGACGCCCTGGGCCACCAGCTGCGCATCCGACTCGGGGCTCTTGACCTCGAGGATGTTCAGCTGGACCTGCTTGCCGGTGAGCTTCTCGAGCTCGCCGCGGATCCGGTCGGCCTCCGCGCCCTTACGGCCGATGACGATGCCCGGCCGGGCGGTGTGGATGTCGACCCGGACCCGGTCACGGGTCCGCTCGATGTCCACCTTGGAGATGCCGGCGCGCTCGAGGCCCTTGGACATCATGCGACGGATCTTGACGTCCTCGCCGATGTAGTCCTTGTAGAGCTTGTCCGCGAACCAGCGGCTCTTCCAGTCGGTGGAGATGCCGAGGCGGAACCCGGTGGGGTGAACCTTCTGACCCATTACTCGGCACCCTCCGTGCTCTGGGACTCGGCGGCAGCCGGCTCAGCGGCCGCAGTGGCCTTCTTCGCCGAAGCCTTCTTCGCCGGGCGGGCCGTCTGGACCGCCTCGACCGCGATAGTGATGTGACTCGTGCGCTTGCGGATCCGGTACGCCCGGCCCTGCGCCCGCGGACGGAACCGCTTGAGCGTCGGACCCTCGTCGACGAACGCCTCGCTCACGAGGAGTGCGTCGGGGTCGAGCCGCTCGTTGTTCTCCGCGTTCGCAACGGCGCTGGCAAGCACCTTGTAGACCTGCTCGCTGGCGGCCTGCGGCGCGAACTGCAGGACGGTCAGCGCCTCCTTCGCGGGCAGACCGCGGACGAGGTTGACCACCCGGCGCGCCTTGTTCGGCGAGATGCGCACGTGTCGCGCAACCGCCCGCGCGCCCGGAAGCACCGGAGCGTCGCCCTTTGCTGGCATCGCTGTAGCTCCTAAATCCTCTAATCCGTGAATCTGCTTAGCGACGACGGCTCTTGCGGTCGTCCTTCTCGTGACCCTTGAACGTGCGGGTCAGAGCGAACTCGCCGAGCTTGTGCCCGACCATCGCCTCGGTGACGAACACCGGGACGTGCTTGCGCCCGTCGTGCACGGCGATCGTGTGCCCGAGCATGTCGGGGATGATGGTCGAACGCCGCGACCAGGTCTTGATGACGTTCTTCGAGTTCTTCTCGTTCTGGACTTCCACCTTCTTGAGCAGGTGGTCGTCGACGAACGGGCCCTTCTTCAGGCTGCGAGGCATCTTTTAACTCCCGTTACCCGCGCTTGCGGGTGGCGTAGCGGCGGCGAACGATCAGCTTGTCGCTCTCCTGGCCCTTGCGGCGGGTACGGCCCTCCGGCTTACCAGCCGGGTTGACCGGGTGACGACCACCGGAGGTCTTACCCTCACCACCACCGTGCGGGTGGTCGACGGGGTTCATGGCGACACCACGGACGGTCGGGCGCTTGCCCTTCCAGCGCATGCGGCCGGCCTTACCCCAGTTGATGTTCGACTGCTCGGCGTTGCCGATCTCGCCGACCGTCGCCCGGCAACGGACGTCGACACGACGGATCTCGCCGGAGGGCATACGCAGCGTGGCGTACGCACCCTCACGGCCGAGCAGCTGGATGCCGACGCCGGCCGAGCGGGCCAGCTTGGCTCCACCGCCGGGACGAAGCTCCACACCGTGGATCGTCGTACCGACCGGGATGTTGCGCAGGGGCAGGTTGTTGCCCGGCTTGATGTCCGCGCCCACGCCCGACTCGACGCGGTCGCCCTGCTTCAGGTCCTTCGGCGCGAGGATGTAGCGCTTCTCGCCGTCGGCGTAGTGCAGCAGCGCGATGCGCGAGGTGCGGTTGGGGTCGTACTCGATGTGAGCGACCTTGGCCGGCACGCCGTCCTTGTCGTTGCGCTTGAAGTCGATCAGCCGGTACTGCCGCTTGTGGCCGCCGCCCTGGTGCCGCGTGGTGATGCGGCCGTGGACGTTGCGACCACCCTTCTTGGGCAGCGGAACCAGCAGAGACTTCTCCGGCGTGGACCGGGTGATCTCGGCGAAGTCGGCGACGCTGGAGCCGCGACGGCCCGGCGTGGTCGGCTTGTACTTACGGATAGCCATGATTTACAAACCCCTTAGCTGACCGGGCCGCCGAAGGCCTCGATGCGGTCACCGTCAGCCAGCTTGACCATCGCGCGCTTCGTCGCCTTGCGCTGACCGAAACCGGTCTTGGTGCGCTTGCGCTTGCCCTCGCGGTTGGCGGTGTTCACCGTCAGCACGCGGACGTTGAAGATCTGCTGGATCGCGATCTTGATCTGGGTCTTGTTCGCGTCCGGGTGGACGGTGAACGTGTACCAGTTCTGGTCGAGAACGCTGTAGCTCTTCTCGGAGACCACCGGGGCGACGATGATGTCGCGCGGGTCGGCGATCGTGCTCACTTGTCGCCCTCCTCGGACTTCTCGGACCCGCTCAGGAACTCGTCGAGCGCGACCTTGGTGAAGACGACCTCGTCGGCGACCAGCACGTCGTACGTGTTCAGCTGGCCGGCCTCGATGAGGTGCACGGTCGGCTCGTTGCGCAGCGAGATCCAGTTCAGCTCGTCCTGGCTGTCCAGCACGACGAGGACCTTGGTGGTCTGCGCGACCTTCCGCAGCGTGGCGACGGCGGCCTTGGTCGACGGCGTCTCGCCGGTGACGAAGGACTCGACGACGAACACGCGGCCGTCACGGGCCCGGTCGGAGAGGGCGCCCCGCAGAGCGGCGGCCTTCATCTTCTTGGGGGTCCGCTGGCTGTAGTCACGCGGCACGGGACCGTGCACGACGCCACCACCGGTGAACTGCGGCGCGCGGATCGAGCCCTGACGGGCGCGGCCGGTGCCCTTCTGCTTGTACGGCTTCTTGCCGCCGCCGGCGACCTCGCCGCGGGTCTTCGCCTTGTGCGTACCCTGCCGGGCCGCGGCCAGCTGCGCCACGACGACCTGGTGCATCAGCGGGATGTTCGCCTGCGCCTCGAAGACGTTGGCGGGCAGGTCGACCGAGCCGGTCTTCGTGCCCTCGGCGTTGATGATGTCGACCGAGCTCACTTGACACCGCCCTTCTTGGCCGCGGTACGGACCAGGATCAGCGCGCCCTTCGGGCCGGGCACAGCGCCGCGGACCAGGATCAGGTTGCGCTCGGCGTCGACCGCCTGCACCGTCAGGTTCTGCACGGTGTAGCGCTTGCTGCCCATGCGGCCGGCCATCCGGGTGCCCTTGAAGACGCGACCCGGGGTGGCGCAGGCGCCGATGGAGCCGGGCGAGCGGTGCTTGCGCTCGACACCGTGGCTGGCGCGCAGACCGTGGAAGCCGTGCCGCTTCATCGGGCCGGCGTAGCCCTTGCCCTTGGTCTTACCGGTGACGTCGATCGCGTTACCCGCGGCGAACGCCTCGACGGTGACCTCCTGGCCGAGCTCGTACGAACCGGCGTCGGTCGTGCGCAGCTCCACGAGGTGGCGGCGCGGCGAGACGCCGGCCTTCGCGTAGTGGCCGCTCTCGGGCTTGTTGACCTTACGAGGGTCAATAGCGCCGTAGGCCAGCTGGACAGCCGCGTAGCCGTCCTTCTCGTCAGTACGGACCTGGGTCACGACGCACGGGCCGGCCTGAACCACGGTCACCGGGACGACCTTGTTGTTGTCCCAGACCTGGGTCATGCCGAGCTTGGCGCCCAGGATCCCCTTAACTTGCCTGTCCATTTGTCCGGATCCCTACAGCTTGATCTCGATGTCGACGCCAGCCGGCAGGTCGAGGCGCATGAGCGAGTCGACCGTCTTCGGAGTCGGGTCGATGATGTCGATCAGACGCTTGTGCGTGCGCATCTCGAAGTGCTCGCGCGAGTCCTTGTACTTGTGCGGCGAACGGATCACGCAGAAACGGTTGATCTCCGTGGGCAGCGGCACCGGGCCCGCGACCTGCGCCCCGGTACGCGTCACCGTCTCGACGATCTTCCGCGCCGAGGAGTCGACGACCTCGTGGTCATAGGCCTTGAGCCGGATGCGGATCTTCTGTCCCGCCATGGTGGCTTCTGTTTCCTTCTCTCGATGCCGCTACGTGCGGAGGCGGTGGCCCCCACATGCCCGCAGGACCGTTGATCCTGCGTTGTCCGACCCCCGCGGTCGGGCGTGTCGCGCCTCGTCACAGAGTGCTGGGCACTCAGCTTCCGGCCTCCGTCCCTGATCTTGCCGGGACGAACGCGATCGCGGGGATCTGGGGCGCGCCGGGCGGCGAACAAACACACCCGGACACCCGGCGAGGGTGGGCCCTGAGCACGTCAGGAACCCACCCCGCGCGGACGCAACCTGACTAGTATGCCGGATTGAACGCAGCATTGCTAATCGGGGTCACCATTGAGTGGTTGCCCACGGCGAACCATGGACAACCATCAATCACTTGTTGATCTTCGTGACCGTTCCGGCGCCGACGGTGCGGCCACCCTCACGGATCGCGAACTTCAGGCCCTGCTCCATGGCGATCGGCTGGATCAGCTTCACGGACATGGAGGTGGAGTCGCCGGGCATGACCATCTCGGTGCCCTCGGGCAGCGTGACGACGCCGGTGACGTCCGTGGTGCGGAAGTAGAACTGCGGCCGGTAGTTCTGGAAGAACGGGGTGTGCCGGCCACCCTCCTCCTTCGAGAGGATGTAGACCTGGCCCTCGAACTCCGTGTGCGGAGTAGAGGTGCCCGGCTTCACGACGACCATGCCGCGCTCGACGTCCTCGCGCTTGATGCCGCGGAGCAGCAGACCGACGTTCTCACCCGCGCGGGCCTCGTCGAGCAGCTTGCGGAACATCTCGATGCCGGTGCAAACGGTCTTGGTCGACTTCTCGCGGATACCGACGATCTCGACCTCCTCGTTCGGCTTGAGGATGCCGCGCTCGGCGCGACCGGTCACCACGGTGCCACGACCGGTGATCGTGAAGACGTCCTCGATCGGCATGAGGAACGGCTTCTCGGTCTCACGCTCGGGCTGCGGGATCGCGGTGTCGACCGCGTTCATCAGCTCCATGAGCTTGCCGGTCCACTCCGGGTCGCCCTCGAGCGCCTTGAGCGCCGACACGCGAACGACCGGCAGGTCGTCGCCCGGGAACTCGTAGGTGCTGAGCAGCTCGCGGACCTCGAGCTCGACGAGCTCCAGGAGCTCCTCGTCCTCGACCATGTCGCTCTTGTTCAGGGCGACGACGATGTACGGAACGCCGACCTGGCGGGCCAGGAGGACGTGCTCCTTGGTCTGCGGCATCGGGCCGTCGGTGGCGGCCACGACCAGGATCGCGCCGTCCATCTGCGCGGCACCGGTGATCATGTTCTTGATGTAGTCGGCGTGGCCGGGGCAGTCCACGTGCGCGTAGTGACGCGCCGCGGTCTGGTACTCGACGTGCGCGATCGAGATCGTGATGCCGCGGGCCTTCTCCTCCGGCGCCTTGTCGATCTCGTCGAACGGGGTGTACGGGTTCAGGTCCGGGAACTCGTCGTGCAGGACCTTCGTGATGGCCGCAGTCAGCGTCGTCTTACCGTGGTCGATGTGACCAATGGTGCCGATGTTGACGTGCGGCTTAGTCCGCTCGAACTTCGCCTTCGCCACTGGTGTCCTCCTGTGGACTGATCATTACTTTTCGCCCGGCACGCCGATAAGGCGCTCAGGACTCTGTCGACTGCTCGTGCACGTGCGGCCCTCGACGGGCCGCACGTGCCTCAACGCATCAGGCGCCGGTGGCCTTAGCGATGATCTCCTTCGCCACGTTCTGAGGAACCTCGGCGTAGGAGTCGAACTGCATGCTGTAGCTGGCCCGGCCCGCAGTCTTCGACCGCAGGTCGCCGACGTAGCCGAACATCTCCGAGAGCGGCACGAGAGCCTTCACGACGCGGGCGCCGTGACGCTCCTCCATCGACTGGATCATGCCACGACGGGAGTTGAGGTCGCCGATCACGTCGCCCATGTTGTCCTCGGGCGTGGTGACCTCGACGGACATCATCGGCTCGAGCAGCGCGGGGTCGGCCTTGCGAGCCACTTCCTTCATCGCCATCGAGCCGGCGATCTTGAACGCCATCTCGGACGAGTCGACCTCGTGGTACTGACCGTCGACCAGCGTGAACTTCACGCCGACCAGCGGGTAGCCGGCGAGGACGCCGTACTGCAGGGAGTCCTGCGCGCCCGCGTCCACCGAGGGGATGAACTCCTTGGGGATGCGACCACCGGTCACCGCGTTCACGAACTCGTACGTGGGGCCGTCTGCATCGAGCGGAAGCGGCTCGACGTTGACGACGACCTTCGCGTACTGACCGGAGCCACCGGTCTGCTTCTTGTGGACGTACGTGTGCTTCTCCACGGTGCCGCGGATCGTCTCGCGGTACGCCACCTGGGGCTTGCCGATGTTGGCCTCGACGTTGAACTCGCGGCGCATGCGGTCCACCAGGATGTCCAGGTGGAGCTCGCCCATGCCGGCGATGATCGTCTGACCGGTCTCCTCGTCGTTGAAGACGCGGAAGGTCGGGTCCTCCTCGGCCAGGCGCTGAATCGCGGTGCCCAGCTTCTCCTGGTCCGACTTGGTCTTCGGCTCGATGGCGACCTGGATGACCGGCTCCGGGAAGGTCATCGACTCCAGGATGACCGGGTTCGCCGGGTCGCTGAGCGTGTCACCGGTGGTGGTCTGCTTCAGACCCTGGACGGCGATGATGTCGCCGGCCTGCGCGGTGGCGCGCTCCTCACGCTTGTTCGCGTGCATCTGGTAGATCTTGCCGATCCGCTCCTTCCGGTCCTTGGTGGAGTTGACCACCTGGGAACCGGAGTCGAGCGTGCCGGAGTAGACCCGGACGTAGGTCAGCTTGCCGAGGTGCTTGTCCGTCTGGATCTTGAAGGCCAGGCCGGAGAAAGGCTCGTCGTTCGACGGCTTGCGCAGCATCGGCGTCTCGCCGTCGGTGGCCGTGCCCTCGATCGCCGGGATGTCCAGCGGCGACGGCAGGTAGTCGACGACGGCGTCGAGCATGGGCTGAACGCCCTTGTTCTTGAACGCCGAGCCGCAGAGGACCGGGTTGGCCTTGCTGGCGATCGTGGCGCGCCGGACGGCGGCCTTGATCTCGTCGATCGAGACCTCTTCGCCCTCGAGGTACTTCTCCATGACCGCGTCGTCGACGTCGGCCAGGGTCTCGATCAGCTTCTCGCGCCACTCGTTCGCGGAGTCGACCAGGTCGGCCGGGATCTCCTCGATCGCGTAGTCCTCACCCTTCTGGGTCTCCCCGCGCCAGGTGAGCGCCTTCATGTTGATCAGGTCGACGACACCGATGTGGTCGCCCTCGAGGCCGATCGGGATCTGCAGGACGAGCGGCGTGGCGTTGAGCCGGTCGATCATCATCTGCACGCAGCGGAAGAAGTCCGCTCCGGTCCGGTCGAGCTTGTTGACGAAGCACATCCGGGGGACGTTGTACTTGTCGGCCTGGCGCCAGACGTTCTCCGTCTGCGGCTCCACGCCGGCGACACCGTCGTACACCGCGACCGCGCCGTCGAGCACACGCAGCGACCGCTCGACCTCGACCGTGAAGTCGACGTGGCCGGGCGTGTCGATGATCTGGATCGTGTAGCCCTTCCACTCGCACTTCGTGGCGGCGGAGGTGATGGTGATACCGCGTTCCTGCTCCTGCTCCATCCAGTCCATGACGGCGGCGCCCTCGTGGACCTCACCGATCTTGTACGTGATGCCGGTGTAGAACAGGATGCGCTCAGTCGTCGTCGTCTTACCAGCGTCGATGTGCGCCATGATGCCGATGTTGCGAACCTTGGCGAGCGCGTCTGCGGCGGCCACGTCCATCCCTACTTTTCTTCGTCGTCGTCTCGTGAACCGGTACGACTGCCGTGGCCCGGCGATTGCCGGGCCCGCAGCAGAGTCTTACCAGCGGTAGTGCGCGAAGGCCTTGTTGGACTCCGCCATCTTGTGAGTGTCCTCGCGACGCTTGACAGCGGCACCGAGGCCGTTGCTGGCGTCGAGCAGCTCGTTCTGCAGCCGCTCGATCATGGTCTTCTCGCGGCGGGCCTTCGAGTACTGCACCAGCCAGCGGAGACCGAGAGTGGTCTGCCGCGGGGTGCGCACCTCGACCGGCACCTGGTAGGTCGCGCCACCGACGCGGCGGCTGCGGACCTCGAGGGTCGGCTTCACGTTGTCCATCGCACGCTTGAGGATGACCACCGGGTCGGTGCCGCTCTTCTCGCGGGCACCCTCGAGGGCGCCGTACACGATGCGCTCGGCGAGCTGACGCTTGCCGCCGATCAGGATCTTGTTCACCAGCTGGGTCACCAGCGGCGAGTTGTACACCGGGTCAGCGACCACCGGGTGACGCGGAGCGGGGCCCTTACGCGGCATGTCAGCTCTTCTCCTTCTTCGCGCCGTAACGGCTGCGGGCCTGCTTGCGGTTGCGGACACCCTGGGTGTCCAGCGAACCACGGACGATCTTGTAGCGGACGCCGGGAAGGTCCTTCACTCGGCCGCCACGCACGAGCACGATCGAGTGCTCCTGCAGGTTGTGACCGACACCCGGGATGTACGCCGTGACCTCGATCTGGCTGCTCAGCTTCACGCGAGCGACCTTGCGCAGCGCAGAGTTCGGCTTCTTGGGGGTGGTGGTGTACACGCGGGTACACACGCCGCGCCGCTGAGGGCTTCCCTTCAGTGCCGGCGTCTTCGTCTTGGTCGTCTTCGCCTGGCGGCCCTTGCGGACCAGCTGCTGGATCGTGGGCACCGGGTTTCTCCGCTCCCTTCGGCCGTTTCCTGTTTTACGGCCGCACCGAGTGTTCTGCCTGTGTGCGGGGCTCTCCCAGGATGGGAGCGTCCCGCACCCGCGGTCGGGCGTGTCGTCCGGCTCACGGTCCCGCTACGCGTGAAGAGTTCACGCGCACCGGATCTTGTCTTTGTCAGGACATGGGTTCTCGACGAACCCTGCCCGTCGTGCGGCAATACCCGTCGTACGTTCCGATTCGGGTGCACGCACGAGTTGCCCGGGCGAGCCCGGGCACGAGGGGAAAGAGTACCCACCACAGGCACCCAGGTCAAAATGAACTAGTCAGACTAGACCCGAGGCTCCCACGATGGACATCTCCGTATACCAGTGTACCGGGTGCCCCGACGCGGCAACGCCGCGGTGCCGGATCCACGCGACAGGGCCCGTCACGAAGACCGGAACACCAATTCCAGCAACAACGCCAGCAACGATATTCCCGCACCGGACCCGCCGCACACGATGCCGGAGATCGCCAGCCCGCGACCGGTGAACCGGACCCGGCCCGGCTCCCCCGAGCGCCGGATCTGACGCAGCGCGAGCACCGCCGCGGCGATCGCTCCCCCGGCGCCCAAGACGCTGAGCAGCGTGAATGCGCCGCCCACCCAGGGGCCGCCGGCGGTGAAGCCGAAACAGATCACCAGCAACGAAACGAGGATCGACGCGATCCCGGCGATCAGCGAGCCGATCGCGAGACCCGACGTGATCGGCACGACGCGGAGCTGCACCAGGCCGAACCGGGTGCCGCTCACCACGTCCACCCGCTCGGCCTCCCAGCCGCTCGCCGGCTGCGGAGGCACGCCATAGGGCTGCGAACCGTACGGCATAGGCGGAGGGGGTTGCATCATGTTCAGAAGCATGTCACCCGGACGCGCCGCCGCGCAGCCCGGCCGGACCTGCCCCGCACCGCCCCGGCGTGCCCGCCGATCAATCCGTGCCGGGAGCGAAGTCCGTGCCGGCCGGGGCCGCGGCGAGGTGCAGCAGGCCCGCGATCAAGGCCACCACCAGCGCTGTCAACGCCAGCGCCAGGCCCGTCCAGGCCAGTTTGCGGCCCCTGCGGATCCAGGCGCCACCGGTGAGGTAGCCACCGGCCGCGAACGCCTCACGCGACGTCTGACGGGCCAGGAGCACCGCGATCGTGGCGGGAATCACGCCACCGATGAAGGGCCCGGTCAGCAGCCCGACCAGGCCCAGCACGAAGACCGCCCGGGCCTTCGTCGAGCGCGCCGGCTCCGGATCCAGGGGATGGCGGGCGGGCGCGAGCTGAACGGTCACCCGTACATCTTAATCGCGGTTCTGATCCGCGCCGCCCGGCGAGAACGCCGCTGGGGCGGCCGCGCCCGATGCGCGACCGCCCCAGCGGGCTGAGATTCCTTAGCGGTACGACCCGAAGTCGAAGTCGTCCAGCGGAACCGCCTGGCCACTGGCCGGGCCGAAACCGTAGTCGGTCTCCGGGTACCCGGTCATCGAGTACACCTTGGCCTTGGCCTCCTCGGTCGGCTCGACCCGGATGTTGCGGTACTTCGAGATACCGGTACCGGCCGGGATGAGCTTACCGATGATGACGTTCTCCTTGAGGCCCACCAGCGAGTCGCTGCGCGAGTTGATCGCAGCGTCGGTGAGCACCCGGGTGGTCTCCTGGAAGGAGGCCGCCGAGAGCCAGGAGTCGGTCGCCAGCGAGGCCTTGGTGATACCCATCAACACCGGGCGACCGGCGGCGGGCTCGCCACCCTCGCCCACGAGCCGGCGGTTCTCCGACTCGAAGAGCGCCCGGTCGACCAGCAGACCCGGCAGGAACTCGGTCGCGCCGGAGTCGATGACCGTCACCCGCTTGAGCATCTGGCGGATGATGATCTCGATGTGCTTGTCGTGGATGAGCACACCCTGCGAGCGGTAGACCTCCTGGACCTCACTGGTCAGGTGGACCTGGACCGCGCGCGGGCCCATGATGCGCAGCAGCTCGTGCGGGTCGATGGTGCCCTCGGTGAGCTTCTCGCCGACCTGCACGTGGTCGCCGTCGTGCGCCCGCAGCTTGACGCGCTTGGAGATCTTGTCGTAGACGATCTCCTCGCTGCCGTCGTCCGGGATCACGATGATCTTCCGCGATCGCTCGCCGTCCTCGATGCGGATGCGGCCGGGGGTGTCGGCGATGGGCGCCTTACCCTTCGGCACGCGGGCCTCGAAGATTTCCTGGACACGCGGCAGACCCTGGGTGATGTCCTCACCCGCGACACCACCGGTGTGGAAGGTACGCATCGTCAGCTGGGTGCCGGGCTCACCGATGGACTGGGCCGCGATGATGCCGACCGCCTCACCGATGTCGACCGACTTGCCGGTCGGCAGCGAGCGGCCGTAGCAGGCCGCGCACACGCCGAGCTTCGACTCACAGGTCAGCACGCTGCGAACCCGGACGTTCTCGACACCGGCGGCGACCAGCTGGTCGACGATGATCGAGTTGAGGTCCGTGCCCCGGGCGACGATCAGGTTGCCGTTCGCGTCGGAGATGTCGTCGGCGATGGTGCGGGCGTGCGCGCCGGTCTCCGAGTGCGTGTGCACGACCAGGGTGCCGTCCGGCTCCCGGTCGCCGACCGCCATCGGGATGGCCCGCTCGGTGCCGCAGTCCTCCTCGCGGATGATCACGTCCTGCGACACGTCCACCAGACGACGGGTCAGGTAACCCGAGTCGGCGGTACGCAGCGCGGTGTCGGCCAGACCCTTACGGGCACCGTGGGTGGAGATGAAGTACTCCAGCACGGTCAGGCCCTCGCGGTAGGACGAGGTGATCGGCCGCGGGATGATCTCACCCTTGGGGTTGGCCACCAGACCACGGATCGCGGCGATCTGCCGGAGCTGGAGGAGGTTACCGCGAGCGCCGGAGTTGATCATGACCCAGAGCGGGTTCTCCTGCGGCAGCGCGGTCTCCATCTCCTTGGAGATCTCGTTGGTCGCCTTGGTCCAGATCTCGATGAGCTCGCCGCGACGTTCCTCGGCGGTCATCAGACCACGCTGGTACTGCTTGTCGATCCGGTCGGCCTCGACCTGGTAGCGAGCCAGGATCTCCGGCTTGCGCGGAGGGCCGATGACGTCGCCCATACCGATCGTCACACCGGACCAGGTGGCCCAGTGGAAGCCGGCCTCCTTGAGCGCGTCCAGGGTCGCGGCCAGCGCGACCTTGGGGAAGCGCTCGGCGAGGTCGTTGACGATCGCCGACAGCTGACCCTTGCGGATCTCGTAGTTCACGAAGCGGTAGCCCGGGGGCAGCGTCTCGTTGAAGATGACCCGGCCGAGCGTGGTCTCGACGAGCAGCGGGTCACCCTCGACCCACTCCTCCGGAGCGACCCAGGCGTCGTGCTTGGCGCCGTTGTCCACGCCGATGACCTCACGCAGACGGACCTTGATGTTCGCCTGGAGGTGCAGTTCACCGTTGTCGAACGCCATCCGGGCCTCGGCGTCCGAGCTGAACACCCGGCCCTCACCCTTGGCCCCGGCCGTCTGGTGCGTCAGGAAGTAGAGGCCGATGATCATGTCCTGGGTGGGCATGGTCACGGGCTTGCCGTCGGCCGGCTTGAGGATGTTGTTCGAGGACAGCATCAGGATCCGGGCCTCGGCCTGCGCCTCGGCCGACAGCGGCACGTGGACCGCCATCTGGTCACCGTCGAAGTCCGCGTTGAACGCGGTGCAGACGAGTGGGTGGATCTGGATCGCCTTGCCCTCGACCAGCTGGGGCTCGAAGGCCTGGATGCCCAGACGGTGCAGGGTCGGAGCACGGTTCAGCAGCACCGGGTGCTCGCTGATGACCTCCTCCAGCACGTCCCACACGACCGGGCGCTGACGCTCGACCATCCGCTTGGCGGACTTGATGTTCTGCGCGTGGTTCAGGTCGACCAGGCGCTTCATCACGAACGGCTTGAACAGCTCCAGCGCCATCTGCTTGGGCAGACCACACTGGTGCAGCTTCAGCCGCGGGCCGACGACGATGACCGAACGGCCGGAGTAGTCGACGCGCTTGCCGAGCAGGTTCTGCCGGAAACGACCCTGCTTGCCCTTGAGCATGTCGGAGAGCGACTTCAGCGGGCGGTTACCCGGGCCGGTGACCGGCCGGCCGCGGCGGCCGTTGTCGAACAGCGCGTCGACGGCCTCCTGCAGCATCCGCTTCTCGTTGTTGACGATGATCTCGGGCGCGCCCAGGTCGATCAGGCGCTTGAGCCGGTTGTTCCGGTTGATGACCCGGCGGTACAGGTCGTTCAGGTCGGAGGTCGCGAACCGGCCACCGTCGAGCTGCACCATCGGACGCAGGTCCGGCGGGATCACCGGGACGCAGTCGAGCACCATGCCGAGCGGCGAGTTACGGGTGTTCAGGAACGCCGCGACGACCTTCAGCCGCTTGAGCGCCCGAATCTTCCGCTGGCCCTTACCGGTGCGGATGATCTCCCGGAGGTTCTCCGCCTCGGCGTCCAGGTCCATGTTCTCGAGCAGGGCCTTGATCGCCTCGGCGCCCATGCCACCGGTGAAGTACTCACCGAAGCGGTCCCGCAGCTCGCGGTAGAGCAGCTCGTCCGTGACCAGCTGCTTCGAGTCGAGCTTACGGAAGGTGTCGAGCACCTCGTCCAAGCGGTCGATCTCGCGCTGGGCCTTGTCCCGGATCTGGCGCATCTCGCGCTCGCCGGCTTCCTTGACCTTGCGTCGCACGTCGGCCTTGGCACCCTCGGCCTCGAGCTCGGCCAGGTCCTGCTCCAGCTTGGCGGCGCGCTTCTCGATCTCCGAGTCGCGGCTGTTCTCCGACTGGCGCTTCTCGGCGAAGATCTCGTTCTCGATCGTGGACATGTCACGGTGACGCGACTCGGCGTCAACGCTCGTGACCACGTACGAGGCGAAGTAGATGATCTTCTCGAGGTCCTTCGGCGCCAGGTCGAGCAGGTAGCCCAGGCGGCTCGGCACACCCTTGAAGTACCAGATGTGCGTGACCGAGGCGGCCAGCTCGATGTGCCCCATACGCTCACGCCGGACCTTGGAGCGGGTCACCTCGACGCCGCAGCGCTCACAGATGATGCCCTTGAACCGGACGCGCTTGTACTTGCCGCAGTAGCACTCCCAGTCCCGCTGAGGACCGAAGATCTTCTCGCAGAAGAGTCCGTCCTTCTCGGGCTTGAGGGTGCGGTAGTTGATCGTCTCGGGCTTCTTGACCTCGCCGTGCGACCACTGCCGGATGTCGTCAGCGGTAGCCAGGCCGATGCGCAACTCGTCGAAGAAGTTGACGTCGAGCACTTGGACTATCCCTCGTGTTTCGTTGCTCGGGTGAATTCAAGGCCGGCGGGGGCGGCCCCGGGCTGGTCCTGAGCTTCCAGAACCGGTCGGGGCCGCTCTCCGTCAGATCTCTTCGACGCTGCTGACGCCCTCGTTCGGGCGCCGGGACAGGTCGATGCCGAGTTCCTCCGCGGCCCGGAAGACCTCGTCGTCGGTCTCGCGCATCTCCAGGGCCACACCGTCGCTGGAGAGCACCTCAACGTTCAGGCACAGCGACTGGAGCTCCTTGAGAAGCACCTTGAACGACTCCGGGATTCCCGGCTCCGGGATGTTCTCGCCCTTGACGATGGCCTCGTAGACCTTCACGCGGCCGAGAACGTCGTCGGACTTGATGGTCAGCAGCTCCTGCAGCGCGTAAGCGGCGCCGTAGGCCTGCATCGCCCAGCACTCCATCTCGCCGAACCGCTGGCCACCGAACTGGGCCTTACCACCGAGCGGCTGCTGCGTGATCATCGAGTACGGACCGGTCGACCGCGCGTGGATCTTGTCGTCGACCAGGTGGTTCAGCTTGAGGATGTAGACGTAGCCGACCGAGATCGGGTCCGGCAGCGGCTCACCGGAGCGGCCGTCGAACAGCTGCGCCTTGCCGTCGCCGTTGACCAGCCGCTTGCCGTCCCGGTTCACCAGGGTCGACTCGAGCAGGCCCTTGATCTCCTCTTCCTGAGCACCGTCGAAGACCGGGGTCGCGACGTTGCTGTCGGCGGGGGACTCGTGCGCCTCGATCGAGCGGAGCTGACGCTTCCACTCCTCGTCGTCACCCTCGATGGACCAGCCGGTCTTGGCGATCCACCCGAGGTGGGTCTCCAGTACCTGGCCGATGTTCATACGCGAGGGCACACCGAGCGGGTTGAGCACGATGTCGACCGGGGTGCCGTCCTCCAGGAACGGCATGTCCTCGACCGGCAGGATCTTGGAGATGACGCCCTTGTTGCCGTGACGACCGGCGAGCTTGTCACCGTCCTGGATCTTGCGCTTCTGGGCGACGTAGACCCGGACCAGCTCGTTCACACCCGGGGGCAGCTCGTCGCCGTCCTCGCGGGAGAACGTGCGGACACCGATGACGGTGCCGGTCTCGCCGTGCGGAACCTTCAGCGAGGTGTCCCGGACCTCCCGGGCCTTCTCACCGAAGATCGCGCGCAGCAGCCGCTCCTCCGGCGTCAGCTCGGTCTCGCCCTTCGGCGTGACCTTGCCGACCAGGATGTCGCCGGGCACGACCTCGGCGCCGATCCGGATGATGCCGCGCTCGTCCAGGTCCGCCAGCATTTCCTCGCTGACGTTCGGGATGTCGCGGGTGATCTCTTCCGGGCCGAGCTTGGTGTCGCGGGCGTCGACCTCGTGCTCCTCGATGTGGATCGAGGTGAGGACGTCCTGCTGCACGAGGCGCTGCGACAGGATGATCGCGTCCTCGTAGTTGTGGCCTTCCCAGCACATGAACGCGACCAGGAGGTTGCGGCCCAGGGCCATCTCCCCCTCGTCGGTGCACGGACCGTCGGCGATGACCTGGCCGGCCTCGACCCGGTCACCCTCGAAGACGACCGGCTTCTGGTTGACGCAGGAGCCGGCGTTCGAGCGGCGGAACTTGTGCAGCAGGTACGTACGGCGGTGGCCGTCGTCCTGGTGCACCGTCACGTAGTCGGCGCACAGGTCCTCGACCACACCGGCGACCTCGGCGACGACCACGTCACCGGCGTCGACAGCGGCCCGGTACTCCATGCCGGTGCCGACCAGCGGCGCCTCGGCCTTGACCAGCGGCACGGCCTGACGCTGCATGTTCGCACCCATGAGGGCACGGTTGGCGTCGTCGTGCTCGAGGAACGGGATCATCGCGGTGGCGACCGAGGTCATCTGCCGCGGCGACACGTCCATGTAGTCGACCTCCGTGCCGGGCACGTAGTCGACCTCACCACCCTTACGGCGGACCAGAACGCGGTCCTCGGCGAAGGTGTTGTCGCTGGACAGCACGGCGTTGGCCTGTGCCTTGATGTACCGGTCTTCCTCGTCGGCCGTGAGGTAGTGCACCTCGTCGGTGACGACACCGTTCTCCACCTTGCGGTAGGGCGTCTCGATGAAGCCGAACGGGTTGACCCGCGCGAACGTCGAGAGCGCGCCGATCAGACCGATGTTCGGGCCCTCGGGCGTCTCGATCGGGCACATCCGGCCGTAGTGCGACGGGTGCACGTCACGGACCTCGAAGCCGGCCCGCTCACGGCTCAGACCACCGGGGCCGAGCGCGCTCAGACGACGCCGGTGGGTCAGGCCCGCCAGCGGGTTCGTCTGGTCCATGAACTGCGACAGCTGCGACGTACCGAAGAACTCCTTGATCGCAGCCACCACAGGGCGGATGTTGATCAGGGTCTGCGGCGTGATGGCCTCGACGTCCTGGGTCGTCATCCGCTCGCGGACGACGCGCTCCATCCGGGACAGGCCGACGCGGACCTGGTTCTGGATGAGCTCGCCGACGGTGCGCAGGCGACGGTTGCCGAAGTGGTCGATGTCGTCGGCCTCGTAGCCCTCCTCACCGGCGTGCAGCCGGCAGAGGTAGTCCACGGTCTTGACGATGTCTTCCTCGGTCAGCGTGCCCCGGACGATCGGGACGTCGATCTCGAGCTTCTTGTTGAACTTGTACCGGCCGACCTTCGCGACGTCGTACCGCTTCGGGTTGAAGAAGAGGTTGTCGAGAAGGGTCTGCGCGTTCTCCCGGGTCGGGGGCTCGCCAGGGCGCAGCTTCCGGTAGATGTCGAGTAGGGCCTCGTCCTGCCCGGCGATGTGGTCCTTCTCCAGCGTCGTCATGAGCAGCTCGGACCAGCCGAAGCGCTCACGGATCTGGTCCGCGGACCAGCCGATCGCCTTGAGGAGGACAGTGACGGCCTGACGGCGCTTGCGATCGATGCGGACACCGACGGTGTCACGCTTGTCGATGTCGAACTCGAGCCAGGCGCCCCGGCTCGGGATGACCTTGACGCTGGTGAGGTCACGGTCGGAGGTCTTGTCCGGCTCCTTGGTGAAGTACACGCCCGGCGAGCGGACGAGCTGGCTCACCACGACCCGCTCGGTGCCGTTGATGACGAACGTCCCCTTGGGGGTCATCATCGGGAAGTCACCCATGAACACGGTCTGGCTCTTGATCTCGCCAGTGGTGTTGTTGGTGAACTCCGCGGTCACGAACAGCGGGGCACAGTAGGTCAGGTCCTTCTCCTTGCACTCCTCGATCGAGGCCTTGACCTCGTCGAAGCGCGGAGCCGAGAAGGACAGCGACATGGTGCCGGAGAAGTCCTCAATGGGACTGATCTCTTCGAGGATCTCTGCGAGGCCCGAGTGGGCGTGCGGGTCGTCCGTCGTACGCGCCTGCCAAGCCTCGTTGCCGACCAGCCAGTCGAACGAATCCGTCTGGAGGGCGAGGAGGTTGGGGACCTCTAGCTGCTCGGTGATCCGGCCGAAAGAGACCCGGCGGGGTGCGTAAGCGCTCGACGTACGGCTGGTCTTCGCAGGGCGGGAAGCTGCCAAGATGCGTCCTTCCGAGGACCGGTGCTGCTATGCGGCTGAGTTGCTGATGCAACTGGTCTGCGTGCACTCCAATAGACACCCGTCGAATCCACAGACATGAATGGAAGGACAGGCGTCAAGATAGAAGGCAGCGCAAACTAGCAGTGTAGCCGCTTGGCTAACCGCTGTCCAGCCCACACCACGAAGTGGCTCGCGGAACGTGTCCCCGCCGCTGTTGACCTGCGCAATCGCGATCAACGCTGTGGCCGGGGCCGCTCAGGAAACGCGGCGCATCTTCTTCCGGTGCCGGTCCGTGGTCGTCGAGTCAACCGATTACCCACGGGGCGGCTGTCGCAAGCGCGGAAACTTGCTGCCATCAGCGTGCCTGTCAGGGGACACACAGTCAAGGGCTGTGCCGCGGGTCGGACAGAGCCGATCGTCCGGCCGGCGCACCACAGGGACCTTACTGCATGGATGGCGAGCTTTGTGACACTTTGTCACCCTGCCCGCGACCTGCTCCGATGTGCGTCCCTGACCAGTATGAACACGTGCGGAAACACCGATGGCGGAGATCCGTGAAGGACCTCCGCCATCGACGGAAAACGCTGAGGAGCGTTAGATCACTTGAGGGTGACCTTGGCGCCCTCGGCCTCGAGCTTGGCCTTGGCAGCCTCGGCCTTCTCCTTGTTGACGCCCTCGAGGATCGCCTTCGGCGCGCTCTCGACGGTGTCCTTGGCCTCCTTGAGGCCCAGGCCGGTCAGCTCACGCACGACCTTGATGACCTGGATCTTCTTGCCACCGTCGCCCTCGAGGACAACGTCGAACGAGTCCTTCTCGGCCTCGGCCTCGGCCGGAGCGGCGCCGCCACCCTGAGCCGCGACGGCAACCGGCGCGGCGGCCTTGACGTCGAAGACGTCCTCGAAGGTCTTCACGAACTCGGAGAGCTCGATCAGGGTCATTTCCTTGAACGCGTCGAGCAGCTCGTCGGTGCTGAGCTTCGCCATGTCTGGCAACCTTTCCTAGCTTCTGATGTAAACGTTGCTCGGTCCGCGGGGCCGTCAGGCGGCCTCGGCGGAACCGTCCTTCTCGCGCTTGTCACGCAGGGCGTCCACCAGGCGAACGGCCTGGGAGAGCGGAGCCTGGAACGTGGCCGCGGCCTTGCTCAGGTTGCCCTTCATGGCGCCGGCCAGCTTGGCCAGCAGCACCTCACGGGACTCGAGGTCGGCAAGCTTGTTGACGTCCTCGGCCGAGATGGCCTTGCCCTCGAAAACGCCGCCCTTGATGACGAGGACGGGGTTGGCCTTGGCGAAGGCACGAAGCGCCTTGGCCGCGTCAACCACGTCACCCCCGACGAAGGCGAGCGCGGTAGGACCGGTGAACAGCGCGTCGAGGCCCTCGATGCCCGCGTCGCCAGCCGCACGCTTCGCCAGCGTGTTCTTGGCAACGGAGTACTTGGCCTGCTGGCCCAGCGCCCGCCGCAGCTCGGTGAGCTGCTTGACGGTGAGGCCCCGGTATTCGGTCAACACGGTGGCCGCGGAGTCACGGAAGTTGTCCGTCAGCTCGGCGACGGCCGTGGCCTTGTCGGCCCGGACCGGCTTGTCCGCCATGTCCCTCCTCTCCTCAGTGCTATGGCCACTGGTCGAGAGGGTCCGAAAAAGCAAAACGCCCCGGCGCAGGGCACGGGGCGGACACCAGAACAAGCGCGAACGCATGTCGGCAGATCACGAACCGTTCTCCCTGCGCAGGTCGCCCGCTCATGCGGGACCTTCGGCCGCGACAACGTCGTGACGACGATTGCTGCGGCGACCAGCGGTCTATGGGTGGAACTCCGAGAAGGAAGACTACGCGGCACTCCGATGAAAACCAAATCGGCCGACTCATCGCTTGCGGTTTGCCTCGCTCTGGGGCCGCTCGGATCAGACCCATTTCCCGGTACGGCGTATAGCACGCCCGTCCGGTGGCGCCAGAGTTGTCCACAGTTCGTGGTCATCCACAGGCCACCATCATGATCTTGGCCTTTACCGCCACACTGACGTCAGAGGCGGTGGCCCCCCAAGGGAAGGGTGGGCTTCTACCTGGAGATGATCATGAGCGGTTGCGGCGAAGCGTCCCGTATGCCGCCAGCGCCACCGCCGACCATGCCAATGCCCAGGCCGTGAGCTGCGCCAGCGTCGACGCGGCCGGGCTGACACCGCTGTTGAGCGCGCGAGCCATCGCCATCACCGGCGGGACCAGCCACGGGACGATCGAGCTGCTCAGCCCGAGCACGATCACCAGAATCGACCCGGTGATCAGGGTGGCGACGCCGGGCAGGACACGACGGGTGACGGCCCGGCCGGAGAGAGCACCCAGTGCCACAGCCGCGATCAGGGACAGCAGATGCGCCTGTACGCCGAGCAGAACTCCGGCGCCGATCGAGGACTCGCCGGATCCCGCTTCCGGGCCGCGGATGCCGTGGAACAGCCACGGGGCGAGCATCGCGGCGGCGCAGACCACCGCACCCGCGAGCACCGCGGCCAGCAACCCGGCGACCCCCTCCCGGACCGGGCCGACGGCAAGCCGGACCAGGCGGCGCTGCACGTCCGGCTCGGTGTCCAGCAGCACCTTCGCCAGCCAGGCCAGCACCGGGAAGAGCGCGGCAGCGGAGTAGCCGTAGGCGGCGCCGGCCGGGGACGCTCCCCCGCCGTAAAGGACGCCGAGGACGACCAGCACGGCGATCAACGGGGCCAGCGCGCGGCCGCCGCGGAGGAAGCCGGCGAGCCGCATGCGCACCAGGGCGATCATCGTGCCTCCCGCTCGGGCCGTGCGGGGGCGGCGTGGTCGCGTACGCGCAGAACATGGTGACCGGAGTCGCGGAGCCGGACCACCGTCGCGTCAGCCTCGGCACGCGGCACCGCGATCTCGACGACAACCTCGTCCGCGCCGGCCCGGACCATCTCTTTGTCCGCGGTGCTGGACCGGGGCGGGGCTGGCGTGACTTGCGCGGCGACGGTGCCCGCGACGTGCAGGGTAGCGGCGGCGACGGACCAGTGGATGGCGCCGGGCAGGCCGGTGATCTCACCGCGGTGGTCGCTGACCAGGACCGCGCCGCCCGCGCCGGTGACCTCGGCGACGATCTCCGGGATCAGGGTACGGGCCTGGGCGTCGAGCCCTTCCCACGGCTCGTCGAGCACGAGCAGGCCGGGCGGGACGAGCAGCGCCTGGGCCAGGCCGACCTTCTGCGCGGTGCCCTTGGAGAGCGCGCCGAGCCCGGTTCCGGTGTGCGCGGCCAGGCCGAGGCGTTCGATCCAGTGGTCGGCCGTGGCGGGAGTGACGCCACGCAGGGCGGCCATCGCGTGCAGGTAGCCCCGCAGGGTGAACGGCTGGTCGGCCGGGAACCGCTCGGGGACCCAGCCGACGATCGGCGGACGGTCCCGGATCGCGCCGCGGGACGGGAGCAGGACCCCGGCGGCCAACTGCAGCAGGGTGGACTTGCCGGCGCCGTTGGGGCCGAGCACGACCACGGTCTCGCCGGGGGACACGGTCGCCCGGGCGTCGTGCAGCGCCCAGGGGGCCCTCCGGGCGTACCGGAACCAGACCCCGTCGAAAAGCATGGCCGCAAGGATTCCACGAAAAACCCCCGGGGGAAGTCCCCGGGGGTTTCGTTGTTCAGCGAACTGGCGATCAGGCCTGGGCGTCGCCGCGCAGGTTCTTGACCACGTTCGGGTCGACCGGGACACCCGGGCCGGTGGTGGTGCTGAAGGTGACCTTCCTCAGGTACTTGCCCTTCGCCGCCGACGGCTTGGACCGCAGGACCTCGTCGAGCACCGAGGCGTAGTTCTCCACCAGCTGCTCGTCGGTGAACGACGCCTTGCCGATGATCAGGTGCAGGTTCGAGTGCTTGTCCACCCGGAAGGTGATCTTGCCGCCCTTGATCTCGTTGACGGCCTTGGTCACGTCCATGGTGACGGTGCCGGTCTTCGGGTTCGGCATGAGGCCACGCGGGCCGAGGATCCGGGCGATGCGGCCGATCTTGGCCATCTGGTCCGGCGTCGCGATCGCGGCGTCGAACTCCAGCCAGCCACCCTGGATGCGGGCGACGAGCTCGTCCGTGCCGACCTCGTCGGCGCCGGCCGCGACGGCCTCCTCGGCCTTCGCGCCCTGGGCGAAGACGATGACGCGGGCGGTCTTACCGGTGCCGTGCGGCAGGTTGACCGTGCCGCGGACCATCTGGTCCGCCTTACGCGGGTCGACACCGAGACGCATGGCGACCTCGACGGTGGCGTCGAACTTCTTGGAGCTGGTCTCCTTGGTCAGGACGACCGCTTCCTTCGGCTCGTAGAGCTTGTCGGCGTCGATCTTCTCTGCCGCGGCGCGGTAGATCTTGCTGCGCTGTGCCATTACTCATTACTCCTGTGGTTGTTGGCGGGACCGCGCATGTGTCGGCCCCTCCCACTGATCTCGCCGGGGATCCGGCGATCAGATCTTGGTGACCTGGTTGAAGTTCAGCTCGACCGGGGTCTCCCGGCCGAAGATCGACACCAGGACCTTCAGCTTCTGCTGGTCGGCGTTGATCTCGCTGATCGACGCCGGCAGCGAGGCGAACGCGCCGTCGGTGACCGTGACCGAGTCGCCCACCTCGAAGTCCAGAACCTTGATCTCGGGCTTGGCCTTCTTCTCCTCGGCCTGCACGGCCGGGGCCAGCCACTTCAGCACCTCGTCGAGGGAGAGCGGAGCCGGCCGGTCGACCCGGTCGGTGGCGCCGACGAAGCCGGTGACACCGGGGGTGTTCCGGACGCAGGAGTAGGACTCCGGCGTCAGGTCCATCCGGACCAGGATGTAGCCGGGGAAGACCTTGGCCTGCACCTGGTTGCGCTTGCCGTTCTTGACCTCGACCTCTTCGCGGGTCGGCACCTCGACCTGGAAGATGAAGTCCTCCATGTCGAGGCTCGTGATCCGGGTCTCGAGGTTCGTCTTGACCTTGTTCTCGTAGCCGGCGTAGGAGTGCACCACGTACCAGTCGCCCGGCGCATACCGCAGCTTCTGCCGCAGCTCCTTGACGGGGTCATACTCCTCGTCGGCCTCGGGCGCCTGGACCGCCACCGCAGCCTCGTCGGTCTCCTCGACCGACTCGTCGGTGAGCGGCGACGACTGCTCGTCAGCAAACTCTGCGGTCTCGTCGTCGTACTCAGGCACGCTCGCTCACTTCCAGATCAAGTCACTCTTCGGTTCGGAATCCGACTGGCGACGGCTCACTTACCGCCGAGCGCGAAGAGGATGCCCTTACCGAATCCGTAGTCCAGCACCGCCACGATCGCCGTCATCACCGTGACGAACACGATCACGACGCCGGTGTAGGTCAGGAGCTCCTTGCGCGTGGGCCAGATGACCTTACGGAGCTCGCTGATGACCTCGCGGAAGAACCCACCGATCCGCCCGAAGCCGGAACGCTTGCGCTCCTTCTTGGCCTTCGGCGCCTCGTCGTCCTTCGTGCGCTCGGCGACCGCAGTCCCGCCACCACGGCTCACCGGGGCGTCAGCGGCCTCATCGGCATCGTCACCGTCGGCGGCGAGCAGCTCGTCGTCGCCCGGGACGTCGTCACCGGGCCGGTCCTTGTCGGCCACTTCGCCCTACTTCCGTCGTCGGTGGTGTTGATTCCCGTCAGCACTCGACCGGACGCGGACTGTGCAAACCGCGCACCGGGCGGGCACGTCGACGAGGATTGCGCAGGGGTGACAGGACTTGAACCTGCAGCCTGCGGTTTTGGAGACCGCTGCTCTGCCAATTGAGCTACACCCCTTTGC
Source organism: Actinoplanes cyaneus (assembly GCF_016862095.1). Lineage (GTDB taxonomy): Bacteria > Actinomycetota > Actinomycetes > Mycobacteriales > Micromonosporaceae > Actinoplanes > Actinoplanes cyaneus. Next base: position 167,429 of record NZ_BOMH01000014.1, on the reverse strand, counting down.
GGGACCGCGCGTCTTGCGACTCACAGTCCCACGGCGCACCAGTGTACGGGTACGCCCCTGGTTATCCCAACCCGGGCCTACCGCTTACCGACAAGCGCCTGTGCCAGAGACAGTACCTTGTCTCCGTTGCATGTGGCAGTCAGGGCGAGGCGGGTGTCCCCGTCCTCGGTGACCTCCTTCACCGTGGCCGTGACCACGACTTCGGTGCCCTCGTCGGTGTCCGGCACCGGAACCGGGCGGCTGAACCGGACGGCGAACTCCTTCACCGTGTCGCCGGCGCCGGCCCAGGCGGTCACCGCGCGGCCGACCAGCGCCATCGTGAACATGCCGTGGGCGATCACGCCGGGCAGCCCGACGCCGGTGGCGACGCGCTCGCTCCAGTGGATCGGGTTGAAGTCGCCGGAGGCGCCCGCATAGCGCACCAGGTCGGCCCGGGTCACCCGGAAGGTCTGCGGCTCGAACGTGTCGGTCATGCCGCCGCCCCCGCCACGTTTCGCCGCCCGCTCGCAAGCTCGCTCATCAGTGGCCCTCCTCGCCGCGCTGGACCAGCTTCGACCACGCCGTGACGACCGGTTCGCCGGCCTCGGTACGCACCTCGGTGCGCACCGTAATGAACCAGTGGCCGCCCCGGGTGGTGATCTCGTCCACCGTGTTCACGCAGACCACCGCGTCGCCGGCCACCATCGGCCGGGTGTAGGTGAACTTCTGGTCGCCGTGCACCACACGGCTGTAGTCCAGCCCGAGCCCGGGGTCGTTGACCACCTGCCGGCTGGCCGCCATCGTGATGGTCACCGGGAAGGTCGGCGGCGCGACCACATCCGGGTAACCGAGCGCCCGAGCAGCCTCGGGCTCGTGATACTCCGCTTCGGTCGCGCCGATCGCACGGGCGAACTCGCGGATCTTCTCCCGCCCGACGAGATACGTGTCGGTGGGCGGCCAGGTGCGGCCGGCAAACGTCTGATCCAGGGGCATAACCCACAAACTACAATGCGCCGCCCGGAGTAACTCCGGGCGGCGCATCGTAAAACCTTCGGGGCGGAGACTCAGCGGGTCTCGCGGTGCAGGGTGTGCTTCCCGTCGCGCGGGCAGAACTTCTTCAGCTCCACGCGGTCCGGGTCGTTGCGCCGGTTCTTCTTGGTGATGTAGTTCCGGTCCTTGCACTCCGTGCACGCCAGGGTGATCTTCGGACGTACGTCGGTCGCCTTGGCCACGGCGGGGTGCCTTCCTGCTAACGGAATCTAACTGACGACGAACCAGCGTAGACGCTCGGTCGGTCACTCTGCAAAGCGGCCTCGGATTTGAGACCTCACTGAAGAGTAGCGGTGGCCGGACTTGAACCGGCGACACAGCGATTATGAGCCGCTTGCTCTGCCATCTGAGCTACACCGCCGAGCCAGGCTCACGTCCATCGCCGGCTGGGCGGGAACGAACCCGGTAGAGCCCCCTTACGGAATCGAACCGTAGACCTTCTCCTTACCATGGAGACGCTCTGCCGACTGAGCTAAGGGGGCGCTGCTTGCGATCACTCGCTCGCTGCGTGGATAAGACTACACGGCCCTCCATCAGGGGTGAAATCGGTATCCCCCACAACGCATAACCGCAGGTCAGACCACGGCTCGAAGCCTTCGGACCTCACCGGTCGGGGTGGACTCCGGCTCGGTCTGCGCGCTCAGCCACGCCTCCAGCCGTTCGAACGGCAGAGGCCGGCTGAACAGGTAGCCCTGACCGATCTCGCAGCCCATCTCCTCCAACAGTTCGAGGGTGAGCTCGCTCTCCACGCCCTCGGCGACGACCGTGAGGCCGAACTCACGGGCCAGGCTCACGATCGCCCGGACGATGGCCAGGTCACCGGAGTCGGTCGCCATCCCCTGGACGAACGTGTCGTCGATCTTCACCTCGTGGACCGGCCACTGCCGCAGATAGCCGAGGGAGGAGGCGCCGGTGCCGAAGTCGTCGACGCTCAGCCGGACCCCGAGGTCACGCAGCCGGTAGAGAGTGGGCAGGACCCGCTCGATGTCGTGGAGCATGCCCGGCTCGGAGATCTCGAACGTCACCTGGCCGGGATCGACCCGGTATTCCTCCAGCAGCTCCTGGACCAGGCCCGGGAAGCGGGAGTCGAGCAGGGTCCGGGCGGAGAGGTTGACCGCTATCGACAGCGGGCGGTCCGCGTCCGCCCAGGCCCGGCAGTGCCGCAGGCCGGCGGTGAGCACCACCTCGGTGAGCCGGGCCAGCTGACCGGTGTGCTCGGCGACCGCCACGAAGTCCTCCGGGGCGACCTCGCCGTGCGTCGGGTGCACCCAGCGCGCCAGGCACTCGACGCCGAGCACGTGCCGGTCGGTCAGGGTCACCTTGGGCTGGAAGTAGACGTCGAGCTGGTCACTGTCGATCGCGCGGCGCAGGTCAGCGGCGATGCCCAGACGGCGGACCGCGCGGGACTCCAGCGCGGGGTGGAACGGCTGAACCCCGTACGGCAGGACCTTGGCGGCATTGGCCGCGAGCTCGGCCCTCTGCAGCAGGGTCTCCGGATCGCTGCCATGGTCGGGATAGACCGACACCCCGACCGCGGTGTCCACGTCCAGGGTGAGCGAGCCGACCGCCATCGGGCCGCGCAGTTGCTCGCGCATCTGGGTGGCCAGCTCGATCGTCGCCTCGATGCCCTCGGTCCGCAGGGTGACCATGAACTCGTCGCCGCCGACCCGCCCGACGAGCGCGCCCGAGCCGGCGATGCCGCGAAGGCGCTCGGCGACCTCGGCGAGAAGTTTGTCGCCGGCGGCGTGGCCCATCGACTCGTTCACGTTGCGCTGACCGTCGACGTCGAAGAGCAGAACCGCGACCACCTCGTCCTCGGCGCGCACGGTCACCGCCTCGGCCAGGGCGTCGAGCATCCGGCGCCGGTTCGGCATGGCCGTCAGGCGGTCGTGGTAGGCGTCGTACCTCAACCGGTCGACCAGGCGCGAATTCTCCACGGCGACCGCGGCGTGCACCGCGATCGTCGCCAGAACCTGCACATCCGCCTCGCGGAAACTCCGGCTCTCGCCGAGCCGGTTGACCACCTCGAGGGTGCCGATCACCGCCTGGCCCGAGCGCAGCGGCACCACCACCGTGTCCTTCACCCGGGCGGCGCGGAGCGACTCACGCAGCGATTCGGTCTCCCGGAACTGCGCGCCGACCGCGACCGGCGCCCGGTCCTGGAGCGCCTTGTCGCGTACCACGGCCGGCACCGGTGACAGATCCAGCAGACCTTCGTTGTCGACCTGCGCGGTGAGCAGCACCTCGGGATAGCGGCCCTGGGGCGCCAGCCAGAGCGTCGCGTACTCCGAGCGCATCAGGCTGCGAACGCGGCCGAGCAGCACGTCCGGGAGGCTGCTGTCGGACGACTCGTTGCGGACCGCTTGGGTGATCTCGTACACGTCGGCGAGGGTGCGGTGCTGCCGGAAGAACCCAGCGTAGGACCGGAGCATGTAGACCAGCGCGACGACCATGACCGCCAGGAGGACCACCGACCACGGGGTCACCTCGAGCGCAATCAGGAAGAGGAGGCCGATGGTCACGTTGATGCTGGGAATGACCAGACCCGGCAGGCTGGCCCCGACGACGTTGCGGGCCGCCTGCAGACCCTGCACCAGGCCCATCACGCCGGCCAGGCTGGCCAACTGCACGAGCAGGTTGATCAGCGTCGCGGCGAAGAGGACGGCCCAGGTGGAGGGGCTGGCCGCGACAAGGGGCCGGAAGTAGTCGATCAGCAGCAGCGAGGCGCAGACGCTGGCCGTCGCGCGGGCGATGTTGAACCAGACCTTGACGGGCGTGAACGTGCCCTGCAGATGCATCACCAGCTGGCCGCCGATGATCACCAGGATCATCAGCACCGGTGGCAGATAGAACAGCCCCAGGATCAGCGGGACCTCGGTCACCACCACCGCGAAGGAACTGTGCCGGATCACGATGTGGAAAACCGCGCGCACGGCGATCGAGTAGAGCGCGAAGATTAGCAGCCCGATGGCCCACGCTTCGTACCAACGCGGCTCAGAAAGCCAGAAGGCGGTCGTGCAGACGACGGCGAAGAGGGCCAGCGGACCTGTGACGAACCATGCGTATTGGTCAGAGCGTCGCCGGGGATCCGCACGCCTGGCCATCGCGCTCCTTGTCAATCACGTCCTGGCAGGCATCCGAGGAAGAGCTTGTCAGTCCCAGACGAATTCGAGAGTCGAGTAGCTCACCGCGGAAGTGTCGGCGGTGCTCGCGACGCTTGCGGCAGAGCCTCCGACGATCGCGGCAAGCACGAAGACCAAGCCTGCCAATCGGCCCAGCTTCCTTGCGAACATCGTGGTTCTCCCTCTTTCGGAGTGGCGCTTTACCGGCGTTCCATGATGGTGCCACACCGCTTGTGCGACAGGGAGTGTTCATGGGCGGGTCGCCACGACCCAACGGCGAATCCTGGCCGAACGGCTGAGTCGGACCTGACTGTCCACCCTGAGGGATTGGCAGCTTTATGGGCGATTTAACGGAACAAATGAGGGCAATTCACCAATCGACGTCAGGCACTCTTGACGTCAAGGTGACCTGACAGCGACCCTGGGGTGCGTGACGACTCCGGACCAACTGGAACGGCAGCACACGCTGATCACGGCTACGCGGCGTTACGACGACCTCCGGATGCGTGACGCCCTCGCCGTCGTGAACCCGAACGACAGTGCCGCTCTCTCCCCCGCCGAGACGCTGGAGATGCTGGCGCTCAGCGAGGTGGTGATCCGCAAGGCGGGGTACGGGCGGCAGGCGACGGTCCGTTCGGCACGCGCGGCCGGCGTCTCCTGGACGCAGATCGGCGCCGCGCTCGGCACCAGCAAGCAGGCCGCCTGGGAAGCGCATCAGCGCTGGATCGAGGAACAGAACCGCCAGCGCGAGCCGGAGGCGGACAGCGCGAACAGCCGCACCGCCCGCCCCGACTGAGCTGTCAGGCGCCGGTGGCCGCGGGCCGGTCGGTGGCGCTGTACTGCGACCACGAGCCGGGGTAGAGCCTGCCCTGACCGAGGCCGGCATGCTCGAGCGCGAGCAGGTTGTGGCACGCGGTCACACCCGAGCCGCAGTAGGAGATCACCTCGGCGCCGTCGGCAACGCCCGCCGCGGCGAAGCGCTCGCGCAGCTCCGCGACCGGCAGGAAGCGACCGTCGGCGGCGACGTTCTCCCGGCAGGGCACGTTGCGGGCACCCGGGATGTGACCGGCGCGCGGGTCGACCGGCTCGATGTCGCCGCGGAAGCGCGGCGCGTCACGGGCGTCGAGCACCACATGGCCACCACCGGCCGCGTCATCCAGGGACGCCAGACGCTCGGCGGGCCACTCCCGCACCGAGAAGACCGCCGGGGGCGGTGGCGTGGACTCGGTCGTGAGCTCACCGTCGTACGCCGGCAAGCCTCCATCGAGAAGAGCGGCCTCGCGCCCGACCGCCCGCAGCAACCAGACAAGACGAGCGGCGATGACGCCGCCCGCGTCGTCGTAGGCAACGACGGTGCTCGCGTCCCCGATGCCGGCGGCGGACATCGCCGCGGCGAAAACCTCCGGATCCGGCAGCGGATGGCGGCCCTCGGCCGGCGACGCCGGACCGGCCAGCGCGGTGTCCACGTCGATGAAGACCGCTCCGGGCAGATGACCTTTCTCGTACGCGGCACGCCCCGACCGCCCGTCCAGATACCACCGGACGTCGGCGAGGACCACGTCATCGGCGTGGGCCCGCAGCCAGTCCAGGTCCACCACGGGGTCGATCATCGCGCCACCTCTCCTATCGACTCGACAGCCCCAGCCGAAGTCCGAACCCGATCAGGACAGCGCCGGTTCCGGCATCGACGCTACGCCGCACCGAACGGCGGGCCAGGAGACCACGCGCGGCCTGCGCCCCGAAAATGAGCAACGAGAACCAGACCAGCGCCTCCAGATCGTGCACCAGAGCGAGCAGCAGCCCGACCCCGAGCGGCGACGAGTCAGCCGGGATGAACTGCGGAAGGACCGCCAGGTAGAACGCGCCGACCTTCGGATTCAGCAGGTTCGTCAACAGGCCCCGGCCGAACGTGCTCCACCAGGTCGGCGCCGCCGGCTCGGCGAGCTCGACGGCCTGACCGTTCTTCTTCAGAGCGGACCACATCATCCGTACGCCGAGAAAGAGCATGTACGCGGCACCCGCGACCCGCAGCACGGTGTAGGCCGTGGTCGACGCGGTGAGCAGGGCGGACACGCCGACGGCGGCAGCGGCGCCCCAGACCAGCGCGCCGGTGTTGACGCCCAGGGCAGTAGCGAAGGCCGCACCCCGGCCCATCGTCACCGCGGAACGGAGCACCAGGGCGGTGTCGAGGCCCGGGGTGATCGTGAGCAGGGCGCCGAGCACCGCGAAGGAGAGGACGGCGTGGGTCAGGTCCATGGCCCCGTTCATAGCCGGTTCCCGGCACCGTGGCCAACCGGATCTCACGCCTTACCCGCCGGGCCGCCGGCTCTCACAAGCCTCACGAATCGAGCCGGCGTGCGCGTTCACGCCTTGCGGGTCGGGCCGGCCGCCGGCGTTCAGGCCTTGCGGGTCGGGCCCCGGCCGCCGCGCGGGCGGAAACGGACCAGGGCCACACCGACCAGGGCCACCGCGAGCACTGCGGCCACCTGCCCGGTCATCGCGCCGGGCAGGTGCAGGCCGCCCACATAGATCAGCAGTGCGAGGCCGAAGAGCAAGTGGTAGCAGCCGGCGTCCCGCAACGACCGGAACGAGCGCGCGATCATGCCCGGCGCCCGGCCCAGGACCAGCATCCGCATCCCGAAGATGAACAGCGCCAGACCAGCCAGGCCGCCCAGCACCTCGGTACTCATTGCCCCAGTGTGCGACCGGGGCAGACGGTGTTCAGCTCTTTAACGGTAATTGGTGAACTGCAGGGCGACGCCGAAATCCTCGGCCTTGAGCAGGGCGATCACGGCCTGCAGGTCGTCGCGCTTCTTGCCGGTGACCCGCAGCGAGTCGCCCTGGATCTGCGCCTGCACACCCTTCGGGCCCTCGTCGCGGATCTTCTTGCTGATCACCTTCGCCTTGTCGGTCTCGATCCCCTCGACCACCTTGAGATCGATCTTGAAGGTCTTGCCGGACTGCCGGGGCTCCCCCGCGTCCAGCGACTTCAGGGAGATGTTCCGCTTCACCAGCTTCTCCTTGAAGACGTCGAGCGCGGCGACGGCCCGCTCCTCGGTCTCCGACGTGATGGTGAAGGCCTCGCCCGACTTGGCGAGCTCGGTGCCCGTGCCCCGGAAGTCGAACCGGGTGCTCAGCTCCTTCTCCGCCTGGTTGTAAGCGTTGTCCACCTCCTGCCGGTCGACCTTGCTGACGATGTCGAACGACGGGTTGGCTGCCATGATCAGACTCCTGGGCTGGATGCTTGTCGATGTCGCCGATGGGCCCTCACAGGTCCGCGACATGCCGACCGTACCCGGTTGCGGGACGGCCCTGCGGTACGGCTATGCTCTTGTTCGCAACCGCGGGAGACTGCGGTTAGTGCCCAGGCGGGTTGCCCGAGCGGCCAATGGGAGCGGACTGTAAATCCGTCGCGAAAGCTACAGAGGTTCGAATCCTCTACCCGCCACAAGCACACAAAACAGCCCCAGGAGCTGCGGAAACGCGCTCCGGGGCTGTTCTCGTTGTGGCCTGGAGAGTCCGGCAAGATCCGGCTTTCTACGGGAACACGCTCCCCCGAATCCATACGTCGTCAGCGGCGGTCGCGGGTGTGCTCGTGCCGAGTTCCCAAGGGTCATCCCATAGGGACGGGCGCGCCCGGCTACCGACCGCGGGAATCGCATAGCCGGGCTCGGGCCGGGGTCAGGCTTCGGCGGGGGTGGCCTGGCGGTCGGCTCGGGCCATGGAGCCCTCGGGGATGGCGGCGACCGCGGCGGCCAGCAGGAGGACGACGCCGGCGAAGACGAACGACCAGGGGAGGCCGCCGGGCTGGTCGACGATGATGCCGGCCAGGGCGCCGCCGGCGGCGCTTCCGGCGACGGAGACGGTGACCATCCAGGTGTACGCCTCGTTCAGCATGGCGGCCGGGGCCAGGCGGCCGACCAGGTTGTTCTCCACGGTCAGGGCCGGGGCGATGGTGGCGCCGCCGAGGACGAGGGCGATGCCGAGGTGGAGCGGGCCGGGCATGAGCGCGAGGATCAGGAAGCTGACCGCGACGGCGCCGAGCAGCCAGGCGAACTGGCGGGACAGCGGGATGCTCCAGCGGCGGGTGCCGAACCAGATGCCGCCGATGGCGCTGCCGACGCCCCAGACGCCGAGCAGGACGCCGCCGAGGGCCTCACCGCCGCCGTGCTGTGCGGCGTAGGCGGGGACGATCACGCCGGCGGCTCCGAAGGCGACGCCGAGCGCGGTGACGCAGAGCAGCAGCGCCGGGAAGCCGCCGGACCGCAGGGGGCCGAGGCCGCGCGCGGCGTGTTCGGCGGGGTGGGTGCCACGCCGGCGCATCACGGGCAGGCGGGCGATGACCGCGGTGCCGATCAGGGTTGCGACGGCGGAGCTGGCGAGCGCGGTCGCCGGCCGGCCGGTGGCCACCATGAACGCGGCGACCAGCATCGGGCCGAGCACGAACACCAGCTCGAAGAGGGAGGTCTCGGCGGCGATCGCGGCGGACCGCAGACTCTGCCGGCCGGTGCCGGGAGCGGTCATGTCGTTCCAGGCGCGGCGGATCGCGGCGGTCAGCGGCGGGTACGTCGCACCGGCCGCGGCCGACGCCACGAAGATCCACACGAGGGCGTCCGCGCCGCCCCGGCTGGCGAGCAGCAGGCCGCCCAGCGCGAGCGGGTGCAGGATCGCGGTGACGAGCAGGATCGGCGCCGGGCCGATCCGGTCGGCGAAGCGGCCCGCGACCGGGCTCAGCGCTGCCCCGGCCAGGGCGTAGACGCCGCCCGCGAGACCGGCCGCCGCGTATCGCCCGGTGGCCTGCTCGACGAGCAGGAGCAGGGCGAGCGGGGTCATCCCGATGCCGAGCCGGGCCAGGATGCCGACGGCCAGCAGGGTTCGTCCGCCCGGGAGCTGCCACACGCCAAGGTATTGACGCAACGCGGTCACGAGCAGGTCCCCCAGAGTCTTCGGTAACGGGCGTATCGGCTTTCGACCCTAACGCTGCCAACCTGAGAGAAGGGACGGGTGTCGTGCGGCTCACGGCGTACGCCGGAAATCGGAATGTGATCTTCGGCCGCACGGCGGACGGCCGCGCCGATCGGCGCGGCCGTCGATGAGAAAGAGCGATCAGCGGAGGTACGGCCGGGCGGCGCCACCGGTCAGCGACGCCTGCTCGTGGAGGCGGCGGATCCGCTCGGCCATCGGCGGGTGGGTCGAGAACAGTGCCGCGATCCCTTCGCTCCGGAACGGGTTGGCGATCATCAAGTGCGCCGCACTGGTGAGCTGCCCGTCGGCCGGCAACGGCGCCCGCTGCGTGCCGTAGTGGATCTTCTCCAGCGCGCTGGCGAGGGCCAGCGGGTCGCCGGTCAGTGTCGCGCCGGACGCGTCCGCCTGGAACTCGCGGTTGCGGCTGATCGCCAGCTGGACGACCGACGCGGCCAGCGGGCCGAGGATCAGCATGAGCAGCAGGGACGCCGGGTTCGGCCCGTCCTCGTCGTCGGAGCCGCCGAACGGCAGGAAGATCGCCAGCTGGGCGAACATCGTGATGATCCCGGCGAGCGCGCCCGCCACGCTGGAGATCAGGATGTCCCGGTTGTAGACGTGTGACAACTCGTGGCCGATGACGCCGCGCAGTTCACGCGTGTCGAGGATGCGCGTGATGCCGACCGTGACGGCGACCGCCGCGTGCTCCGGGTCACGGCCGGTCGCGAACGCGTTCGGCTGCGTCGACGGGGAGACGTAGAGGCGTGGCATCGGCTGCCCCGCCTGGTGGGCCAGCTCGCGCACGATCTGGTACAGAGCCGGGAACTCGGCCTCGCTGACCGGCTGGGCGCCCATCGCCCGCAGCGCGATCTTGTCCGAGAAGAAGTAGCTGACCGCGTTGGTGACCAGCGAGAAGATCACCGCGATGACCAGGCCGGTGCTGCCGCCGAGCCAGTAGCCCACGGCCAGGATCAGGCCGGTGAGCAGCCCGAGGAGGGCGGCCGTCTTGAGTCCGTTGTGATGGCTGTGCACGTTCGACTCCTTCAGCATGCGGGCTCGTGACCCGCACTCCAGAGAACGCGAGAACCCTGCGTGTTCATCCTGGAGCGCGCTGTGAGTTCGCTGGGCAGACAGCCGGGGTGCCGACGCCGGCTGTGTGGCCCGGAACACGCGGAACGTTGTCGATGCATATACCCCCCGGGGGTACTCTGTCCGCATGAATGCGCTGACTCGCACCGCCGTTTCCGCCACGCTGCACTGCCTGACCGGCTGCGCCGTCGGCGAGGTCCTCGGCATGGTCATCAGCACCGCACTGGGCTGGCACAACACCGCGACCATCGCGATCTCCGTCGCGCTCGCGTTCCTCTTCGGATACGCGTTGACGATGCGGCCGGTGCTCGCCGCCGGGGTTCCGCTGCGCCAGGCGATCGGGGTCGCGCTGGCCGCCGACACCGTGTCGATCGCGTCGATGGAGGTGATCGACAACGCCGGCCTGCTCGCCATCCCCGGCGCGATGGACGCCGGGCTGGGCGACTGGCTGTTCTGGGCGAGCCTGGCCGGGTCGCTGGCGATCGCGTTCGTGCTGACCGTTCCGGTGAACCGGTGGATGATCGCCCGCGGAAAGGGACACGCCGTGGTGCATCAGCACCATCACCACTGAGTTGCGAAGTTTCGATAGCCTGACGCCGAGAACCGGCGTCTGCGAGGGAGCTCGGCCATGGCGAAAGAGGTCACCGGTCCCGGTCGGCGCTCCGAGCAGTTCGAGACCCTGCGGGCGGCCGACACCGACCGGCAGCAGATCGCCGATCAGCTGAAAGGCGCGCTCGACGAGGGGCGGCTCTCCCTTCACGAGTACGACGATCGGGTGGCCGCGGCGTACGCGGCGCGCACCTACGCCGAGCTTCTCGTGATCGTGCAGGACCTGCCGCGCCCCGGGGTCAGCGCCGCCGAGATCCACGCCCGCCGGGCCGCCGAGGCGCGCCGCGAGTCGAGTCGCCTGCCGACCGCCATGGTGGTGCTGTGGACCGTCTGGGCCGCGGTGGCCGCGGTCAACCTGGTGGTCTACGCGCTGGTGCGCGCGACCGTCAACGATTGGGTCTACCCGTGGCCGGCCTGGATGCTGGTGCCGGGGGCGGCGCTGACCGCGGTCACGGTGGGCGTTCAGGTGATCCGCCGACAGCGGCGTCGCTACTGATCGCCGGCGGAGTTCGGACCCGGAGAAGTCGTTCCTGGGGCGTGGAGCACATCTAACTTGCACTCAGTGCACGCCGCGCTAGGGTCGAGAGGTGCGACAACGCAGCCCCGAGACATGGCGGCAGATCCGGGACTCGGCCGTCGGCCTGATGGCGGAGCGCGGGTTCGACGCGGTGTCGGTGGACGACATCGTGGCCGAGGCGGGGATCTCCCGGCGGACCTATTTCAACTACTTCGCCGGCAAGGAATCCGTGCTGTTCGACCCGGACCCGGAGGATCCGCTGCTGTGGGCCGAGCTGATCGCCGCGCGGCCTGCCGGTGAGCCGCTCTGGACCGCGCTTCACCAATTGATTCGCGCATATACGACGGCGGCCGCGGAACGGATGATCCGGCAGCGGCTCGTGCTGCGCGCCTCGCCGGAATTGGCAGCCTGCTCGCGAAAGGTGTGCGACCGGTTCTGGGACGCGGTCCGCGCCTGGGCGTCGCAACGCAATGCCGATTCGACCGAGCTTCAGCTGGACCTTCTCATCAACACCGCGCAGACCGTTCTGAACACGGTGCTGCCGCGGTGGGACGTGGACACCGGCATCGCCGGGCTGCATCGGCTGATCGACGAGGGCTTCACCCTTCTGCAATCTCCGGAATGGACGACATCATGACCCGTGTACCGCTTTCCGTCCTGGATCTGGCCACCGTGCGCGAGGGGCACGGCAGCGCCGATGCGCTGCGCGGCACGATCGAGATCGCCAAGACGGCCGATGAGCTGGGGTTCTCCCGCTTCTGGGTCGCCGAGCACCACAACATGCCGGCGGTGGCCTCGACCACTCCGCCGGTGCTGATCGGGGCCGTGGCCGCGCAGACGAAACGGATCAAGGTGGGGTCCGGCGGGGTGATGCTGCCCAACCACATGCCGTTCGTCGTGGCGGAGCAGTTCGCGCTCCTGGAGGCGCTCTACCCGGAGCGGATCGACCTGGGGATCGGGCGCGCGCCGGGAACGGATCAGGCCACCGCGGCGGCGCTGCGCGGCGTTTCGCCGTATCTGACGGTGGAGCAGTTCCCCGAGCACCTGCAGACGGTGCTGGGGCTGCTGGGCGACGAGCGGGCGGCCGGGAAAGCGGGGCGGTTGCACGCGACGCCGGCTCCGGAGACGTTCCCGGAGGTCTGGATTCTGGGCTCGTCGACGTACGGGGCGCAGATCGCGGCCGCCCTGGGCCTGCCGTTCTGCTATGCGTACCACTTCGCGATCGCCTCCGATGTGGACAGCGCCCTGCAGTTGTACCGGTCGGGGTTCAAGCCGTCGGCACGGTTCCCGGAGCCGCACGTGATGGTCAGCGCGTCGGTGATCGCGGCGGAGACGACCGAGGCGGCGCAGTTCCTGGCCGGGCCGAGCCGCATCATGGCGCTGAGCCTGCGCACCGGGCGGCTCGGGCCGATCATCTCGCCGGAGGCCGCCGCCGAGCGGGAGCTGTCCGATCTGGATCTGCAGATGCTGAACTCGCTGCCGGGAACGCAGTACGCGGGCACGGCCGACGAGGTCGTCGCGGGGCTGGACGCCCTGATCGAGCGGACCGGGGCGAACGAGCTGATCCTGGCCGGCACCGTCTACGACCCGGAGACGCGGCGGGACAGCCTCGCGCGAATTGCGAAGGCGTGGGGCATGTAACCCCGCCTAGGATGGCGAAATGGCCTGGGAGATCACGTCCGATGTGGAGGAGTTCGCGTCGGTCGCGGACGCCTTTCTTCGATCGTCGCCGGTCCGGCACACCCTCTTCCTCACGCTGATCGGCACCCTGCGGTCGCGGGGATCACACGCGTACGGGCCGGAGGACCCCTGTTTCGGCTGGTGGCGGCCGCCGGGCGGCGAGGTGGCGGGAGTTCTTCTGCACACTCCCCCGCATCCCGTGCTGTTCAGCGCGCTGCCGCCGGAAGCGGTGCCCGCGGCCGTCTCCGCTCTCGCGGGCCGGGCCGTTTCCGGGGTCAACATGGTGGACGGCGATCTCGCCGCCTTCGTCGGTGACCGGGAAGTCGCGCCGGGGATGCGTACCCGGCTTCACCGTCTCGGCACGCTGACCCGGCCGGATCCGGCCCCGCCGGGCTCGGCACGGCCCGCCACCGGGGCCGACCGCGAGCTGCTGATCGGCTGGATGGGCGACTTCCAGGCGTTCCTCGGCGAGCCCACCGGCGACGTGGCAGCGGTCGTGGACGACCATCTCGCGCATGCCGGCATCACGCTCTGGATCGATGGGAATGCGCCGGTCGCGATGGCGGTCCGATCGCGTCTTTCGGCCGGCATGATCCGGATTCTGCGCGTGTGGACGCCGCCCGCTCTGCGCCGCCGTGGTTATGCCGCCGGCGCGACGACGGCCGCCACGCGGGCCGCGCTCGACGACGGCGCGGACGAGGTCGTGCTCTACACCGACCTGAACAATCCGACGAGCAACGCGCTTTACCACCGGCTCGGCTATCGCCCGGTGGAGGATCGAGCGATGGTGGCATTCTCATGAACGGAATCGCGAAGTCGATCAACGTCGGTTCGCCGGAGCCCAGCATGGGCAAGGACGCGCCGACCACGGGGATCATCAAGAAACCCGTGACGGAGCCGGTGACGGTGCGCGCTCCCGGGCCCAAGACGACCGGCCTGCACAGCGGAGTGGTCGGCGACCATATCGGCGACACCCGGCATCACGGGGGCGACGACCAGGCGATCTACGCGTACGCCGTGGAGGACTACGCGTGGTGGGCGGCGTCGCTGGGCCGTGACCTGCCGCCGGGACTGTTCGGGGAGAACCTGACGACGTCCGGGCTCGACCTGATCGGCGGCGTGATCGGCGAGAAGTGGGAGTTCGGCTCGGGCCTGGTCCTGCAGGTGACCTTCGGCCGGATCCCGTGCCTGACGTTCCAGAACCGGATGGGCGAGCCGCGCTGGGTGAAACGCTTCGCGGCGGTGAACCGGACCGGCGCCTACCTGCGGGTGGTCACGCCCGGCACGCTGGTCCCCGGTGACCGGATCACGGTGGTGGACCGGCCGGCGCACGGGCTGACGCTCGCCGAGTCGTACGAGATCTACCTGCACGACCACACCCGGCTGGCCCGGCTCCTCGAAGCACCCGAACTGCCGCCGAAGATGCTCGCCGAGGTGGCGGAACGCCTCGCCTGATCTCCGTGGTTTGATGGCCTGATGGAGTTCGCGGTGACCGAGGTTCCGGAGAAGGGCCGATTCGAGGCTCATGACGAGGGGGGCGCTCTCGCCGGGGTGCTCACCTACCAGTTGACCGGGCCGATCGTCGTCTACACGCACACCGAGGTCGACCCGGCCTTCGAGCGGCAGGGCGTGGGCTCGGCGCTGGTGCGCTTCGCGATGGACGACGCCCGGGCGAAGGGGCGGACGGTGGTCCCGATGTGCCCGTTCGTCTCCGAGTGGCTGGAGAAGCACGCGGAGTACGAATCGCTGGTCGCCCGCAACACCCGCCGCGTCAAGTAGGCAGACCGCGGTCAGGGCCTCGCCGAGAAGCCCGAACAGCGCCGCCCACGGATCAGGTCAGGGCGTCGAACAGCAGCTGCGGGGCGAAACCCAGGATCACGGCCACCGTCACCGATACGGCCAGGGCTGCGGCGACCGGCCGGGAGACCGGCAGCCGGGGGTGCAGCGCGGCGTCCACCAGGACCGGGTCGGCGACGCTGCGGCCGATGCGCGGGGGCAGCGAGTAGAGGGACGCGGCGACCCGCACGTAGTACGCCAGGGCGATCACCGCGTTCAGGACCACGACCGCGGCGAGCCAGGACCAGTTCTGCTGGACCAGGACGTTCACGACCGAGAGCTTGGCGAACAGGCCGGCCAGACCAGGCGGCAGTCCGGCCAGCCCGGCCAGGGCCAGCACCAGCGCGGCGCCCAGCCAGGGACTGCGACGGCCGGCCCCGCGGTGGTCGAGCAGGGCGCCACCGTCGGCGCCCGGGCGGCGCAGGGCCACCACGACGGTGAAGGCCACGAACTCCAGGACCATGAAGAGGACGGCGTACGCCAGGGCGGCCGGGACACCCGCGGCCCCGAGCGCCAGCGCCGCCAGGACGTAACCGGCCTGCGCGATCGACGACCAGGCCAGCAGGCGGACCATCCGGGTCTGGCGCAGCGCGACCAGGTTGCCGATGGTCATCGTCAGGACGGCCAGGACCGCCGTCACGGCGCGCGCGTCCACGCGGGAGACGACAGCGGCGAGGGCCAGGACACCGCCCAGCTTGGAGGCCGTGGACAGGTAGGCCGCGATCGGGAGGGGAGCGCCGTCGTAGGTGGCCGGGGCCCACGCGTGCAACGGGACCGCGGCGACCTTGAAGGCCAGGCCGATCACCAGCAGGGCCACGCCCACGCCGGCGAGCGGGGCGAAAGGGCCGGACGCGGCGTGCAGCAGCGCGAGGTGGACGGCGCCCGTCGCGGCGTAGTTCAGCGCGGCGCCCAGCAGGGTCACGGCGGTCGAGACGATGCTGATCAGGAAGAACGTCACGGACGCGGCGGCCGCCCGCCCGGCCGGCCCGGATCGGCGGAGGCCGACCAGGACGTACAGCGGAAGGGTCAGGGTCTCCAGGCCGACGATCAGGGTGATCAGGTCACCGGCGTAGGCGATGACGACGCCGCCGGTCATCGAGCAGGCCAGCAGGAAGCAGAACTCGCCGGCCGGCGCGATGCCCAGGCGCAGCGCGGGAACCGAGAGGGCCAGGACACCGGCGGTCAGGGCGGCGAACAGCGCGGCGGTGACCGCGGCCGGCCAGGTCGCGACCCAGGAGCACGCGCCGGTCGTGCAGAACGTGCCCGCCTCCGGGCCCACCACCAGGGCCAGGACCGCGGTCGCCAGGGCGCCGAGCGCGGTGACGGCGACGGTCGCGGCGCGCTTGGCGACGAACAGGTCGGCGAGGAACGCGAGGATCGCGGTGCCGGCCGCCGCGTAGAGCGGGAGCAGCGCGAAGTGGTCGATCGACTGGCTCACCGGTGACCCCCGGGGAGAACGAACAGGCTCACGGGTGGCCTCCCAGCAGGGTGGTCAGCGGCAGCGCCGTCTCGGCGAGGACCAGGGCGGGAATCACGCCGACGGCCAGGGTCAGCAGGATCAGCGGGGTCCAGGCGAACCACTCGACGGCCGCCGTCGACGAGCGCAGCGCATGGACCGTCGGCGTGGTCGGGCCGTGCGTCAGGCGGCGCAGCAGCCGCAGGAAGTACGCCGCGGTCAGCGCACCGCCCACGGCCCCGAGGATCGCCAGCGTGAGCCAGAACGGGCCGCCCCGGCGGACAGCGGCGACCACCGCGAACGCCTCGCCCCAGAAGCCGGCCAGCCCGGGCAGGCCGAGCGACGCGATCGCGGCGAAACCGAAGAGACCGGCCAGCCGTGGCGCGGTCTCCCGCAGGCCGCTCAGCTGATCCAGCGAGCCCGTGCCGGCGCGGTCCTTGATCGTTCCGGCCAGGAAGAACAGCAGGCCGGTGATCAGGCCGTGCGCGACGTTGCCGAGCAGGGCGGCCTGCAGACCGGTGATCGTGAGCGTGGCGATGCCGAGCAGCACGAACCCCATGTGACCGACGCTGGAGTAGGCGATCAGCCGTTTCAGCTCGCGCTGGCGCAGGCAGATCAGCGAGCCGGCGAGGATCGCGATCACGGCGAGGATGCCCAGCGCGGGAGCGGCCCACTCGGCGCCGAGCGGGGCGACGCCGACCCCGACGCGGATCAGGCCGTAGGTGCCCATCTTCAGCAGGACGCCGGCCAGGATCACCGAGCCGACGGTGGGCGCCTCGGTGTGCGCGTCCGGCAGCCAGGTGTGCAGCGGCCAGAGCGGCGCCTTCACCGCGAACGCGACAGCGAGCAGGGCGAACACGACGTACTGCGTGGTGCGGGTGAGACCGGGCGCACCGGTCAGCGCGATCAGGTTGCCGGTGCCGGCCTTCGTGACGACCAGGACCACGCCGAGCAGCAGCAGGACCGAGCCGAAGAGCGTGTAGAGCACGAACTTGCGCGCGGCCGCTCGGCGCTCGCTGCCACCCCAGCCGGCGATCACGGCGTACATGGGGAGCAGGACGACCTCGAAGAAGACGAAGAACAGGATCAGGTCCAGCGACAGGAAAGTCCCGAGGACGCCGACTTCCAGGATCAGGAGAAGCGCGCTGAGCGTACGGCCGGGGCCGCCGTCCTTCGGCACCTTGCGCACCGTGTAAGCGCAGCACAGCAGCGTGAGCAGCCCGGTGAGCACCACCAGCGGGTAGGAGATCCCGTCGATCCCGAGGTGGAAACGCAGGCCGAGAGCGGGGACCCAGGGCAGGTCCAGGTTCACCCAGGGGGTCAGTGGCGCGGTGTCGCGGGGCCCGCCGAACGCGACCCAGCCCTGGCCACGCTCCCCCGCGAAGAACGGGACGAGCGAGAGCACGAACGTGACGGCGGCGAAGCCGGTGGCGACGATCCGGGCCTGCCGGTCACGCCGGGCCGGCAGCACGGCGACCACGGCGGCACCCAGCGCGGGCACCACGAGCAGGGCCAGGAGCAGGACGGACGCGGTGGTCCACGTGGGCCCGGTGAGCAGGTAGTCGTAGTTCATCAGGACAGGGCTCCCAGCCACGCGACGACGCTCAGGATCAGGGCGCCGAACAGGACCAGGACCGCGGCGCCGGGCAGGGCGACCCGATGCGCGTCGGCGAACAGGCCGCCCAGGCCGCGGGTGGCTTTCCCGGTGCCCTCGACGGTGGCGTCGACGACGTGCTCGTCCGCGGCTGTCGCCAGCCGGGCGAGCGCCTTCACCGGCCGTACGACAAGCAGGCTTTGAATGTGGTCCAGATGGAAGCCGGAAGCGAACAGCGGCCCGGCCCGGCCCAGCGCGAGGACCGGGTCGACGCCGGGCACCGCCCACCACAGCCACCAGGCCGTCCCGGCGCCGGCCGCGAGCAGCAGCAACGGCAGCAGGATCGCGACGCCCAAGTGCGGGTCCTCCAGCTCCAGCGCGTGCCGGAAACCGGGGGCGAACGCGGCCAGGCCGAGTAGCGCGGCCGGGATCGCGAGCAGCATGATCGGCCAGCGCATCAGGCCCGGCGGGTCGTGCGGGACGGCCGGCACGTGATAGCGCGCGTCATCGAAGCCGATCTCCCAATCCGGCCCGTCCGGCCCGTGCTGCCGCGAAGGGCCGAAGAATGCCCTGAGCAGCAGCCGCGTCGCATACCACGCCGTCACGCCGACCGCGAGCAGCGCGGAGACCCAGACGAGCCAGGCGGCCCAGACCGGCACCGGCTCGCCGCCGTCGGTGGCGTGCGCGGCGGCGGTCAGCACGTTCTCCTTCGACCAGAAGCCGGCCAGCGGCGGCACGCCGGCGAGCGCGCCGAGGCCGACCACGAACGACCAGAACGTGACCGGCATGTGCTCGCGCAGCCCGCCCATCCGGGACAGGTGGTTGGTGCCGACCGTGTGGATCACCGCGCCCGCGGCGAGGAACAGCAGCGCCTTGAACGCGGCGTGGGTGAGCAGGTGGAACAGCGCGGCGGCGGGCGAGCCGACAGCCAGCGCGCCGGTCATGTAGCCGATCTGCGAGACCGTGGACCAGGCGAGCACGCGCTTCAGGTCGTCCTGGGCGGTCGCGGACAGCGCGCCGAGCAGGATCGTGATCGACGCCATCACGGCGAGGACCGCGAGGGCGGCCGGGGACCGCTGGAAGAGCGGGAACGTGCGGAAGACGACGTAGACCCCGGCCGCGACCATCGTCGCGGCGTGGATCAGCGCGGAGATCGGGGTGGGGCCGGCCATCGCGTCCGGCAGCCAGGTGTGCAGCGGGAACTGCGCGCTCTTGCCGGCGACCCCGGCCAGGAGCAGCAGCAACGCGGCGGTCAGGGTGCCGCTGGAGTAGTCGTGGGCGAGGACGTCGCTGATCCGCGACGTGCCGGCGTCGGCGATCAGCACCGCGATGCCGAGCAGGAAACCGACGTCACCCACCCGGGTGACCAGGAACGCCTTCACCGCGGCGGCCGGCGCCTCGGGCAGCCGGCGGTCATGACCGATCAGAAGGTACGAGCAGGCGCCCATCACCTCCCACCCGATCAGCAGGCCGATCAGGTCGCCGGACGTCACGACCAGGAGCATCGCGCCGGTGAAGAGGCTGACCTGGGCCGCGTAGGGCGCATAGCGCGGATCGTCGTGCAGGTAGGTCACCGAGTAGACCTGGACGCACAGGGCCACCGCGCAGACGGCGAGCGCGACGTAGAACGCGGCGGCGCCGGCCGAGAACCCGAGCGTGATCTCCAGGTCGCCGAAGCTCACCCAGCGGGTGCTCGCCGCGAGCGGCTCACCACGACTCGTCACGACCGCGAGCAGCACGATCGCGTCGATCAGCGCGAGCGCCGCGCCGGTGATGCCGAGCGCGGCGGCGACCCGGCGCGGCCCGCCGTCACCCGGAGGAAGGGCAAGACCGAGCAGACCCAGCAGCAGCGGTACGGCGGGGAGCAGCCCCACGGCCACGCGGGCGTTCACTCGCTCACCCGTTCCTGGTCGAGCGGCACCTCGTCGAGCGCGACCGCCCCGCGCATCCGGTAGAACTGCAGGATGATCGCCAGGCCCACCCCCACCTCGGCGGCGGCCAGCACGATCACGAACAGCGCGAAGACACCGCCCGAGCCGGGCTGCGAGCTCGGATTGGCCCACGCCTCGCCCGGGACGCCCCGCAACGCCGAGCGCAGCGACACGTCGGCGGTGACCAGGACCAGGTTCACGGCGTTGAGCATCAGCTCGACCGCCATCAGGGCCAGGATCGCGTTGCGGCGGCGGACGACGCCGTAGACGCCCAGGCCGAAGAGGGCGGCGGCGATCACGTACGCAATGGTCACGTGCATCAGACCGGCACCTCCTCCTCGGCGGGAGGCGCGGGCTGCCGGCCGATGTCCGGGCGGGACAGCACGATCGCTCCGACCAGGGCGGACAGCAGCAGGATCGAGAGCACCTCGAACGGCAGCACCCAGGTGCCGAAGATCTGCTCGCCGACCCGCTCGGCGGTGCCCGGGTCGCCCCGCGGGAACTCGATCCAGCGGAACGCGTCGGCGAAGAGCGCGGCCAGGCCCAGCCCGACCCCGGCACCGATCAGGGCGGACGGGCCGATCGGACGGTCCAGGTCGGGGCTCGGGCCGATCGGGGCGCGGGTCAGCATCACCGCGAACAGCAGCAGCACGACCACCGCGCCGACGTAGACCAGGATCTGCACCCAGGCGACGAGCTCCGCGCCGAGAACCAGGTACAGCCCGGCGATCGCACCCAGGCTGATCACCAGGTAGAGGCCGGAGCGGACCAGGTGGGTGCTGGTCACGACGAGGGCGCCGGCACCGACGGCGACGGCGCCGAGGGCGAGCAGCAGCACATCCGCGATGGTCACTCCGGGGCCTGCTCACGCCGTACGGCAGCGGGCCTTGCCGTTTTGGCGGCGGTCGCCGCACCGGGACCGGCGGCCTTGCGCGCGGCGGTCGCCTCCTCCTTGGAGGGCTCGCCGAGCACGTCGTGGGCCGGGGGCGGCGGAACCGTGCGCATCCACTCGCCGAGCCGGTCCTTGTCGTGCAGCAGGGAGAGGACGTCGGTCTCCGCGTACTCGAACTCGGGGGTCCAGTGCAGGGCGTCGAACGGGCAGACCTCGATGCAGATCCCGCAGTACATGCAGAGGGAGAAGTCGATGTCGAACTTGTCCAGCACGTTGCGCTGGCGGGCCCGTGCGGCGCCCGGGACGACGACCTCCTCCTTGTGCGAGTCGATGTAGATGCACCAGTCCGGGCACTCCCGGGCGCAGAGCATGCAGACCGTGCAGTTCTCCTCGAGCAGCGCGATCACGCCGCGCGAGCGCGGGGGCAGCTCGGGCTCGACATCGGGATACTGCTGGGTGATGGTCGGCTTGATCATCGTTTTGAGCGTGACGGCAAGGCCATTGATCAAGCCCTTGCCGGGCATGCTCCGCTCCCCGTCATCAGTCACAAGGGCATATCCTGCCCGCTTCGGACGGGTGACGCGACCTCGCCCCTGCCTGATCTTCCGGTAGAGTTGACGGACGGGAGAGCGAGCCCGCTGTGGAGGCCCGAATGTTCGCCCACTTGAGCGACACGCCAACAGACGGTTGGACGGTTGACGATCTCGACGCGCTTCCCGAGGACGGCGCGCGGCGTGAGCTGATCGATGGAGTTCTGCACGTGACCCCCTCCCCGGCGCCGACCCATCAGGTTCTCGCCGCCCGCCTTCTGGTGGCCCTGGAAGAGAGCTGTCCGGAGCACCTGTACGTCAGCCAGGCCAATGACGTCGTTCTCTCGACGCAGCGGCTCTTCATCCCGGATGTGCTCGTGACGACAGCCGAGGCGGCCCGTAGGAACGGGAAGTTCTTCGCGGATGAGGTCGTGCTCGCCGTCGAGATCGTGTCCCCTGGCTCGCAGAGCATCGATCGGGTTTTGAAGCCCGCGCTGTACGCGAAGGCGGGGATCCCGTTCTACTGGCTGGTTGAACAGAGTGGCGGCGTGACGGTGCACGCGCACAGGCTGATACCCGGCGAAGAGGTCTACAAGCCCGTGGAGACGTTCACCGAAACGATCGAGCTGAACGAGCCATGGGACATCGGGATCCCCATCGCCCGCCTGCGTCCGCGCGCCCTCTGATCAGAGCAGGGACTTCACGGCCACGGTGAGCACGAGCTGGGCCAGGGAGACCGGGACCAGGATCAGCCAGCAGAGGCGCTGGAGCTGGTCCTCGCGCAGCCGCGGATACGTCACCCGGAACCAGATGATCACGAAGGACACGGCGAAGACCTTCAGCAGCGTCCACAGCCAGCCGAGCTGATCGGCGAACGGGCCGTGCCAGCCGCCCAGGAACAGGACCGTGGTCAGGCCGGCGATGACGATGATCCCGACGTACTCCGCCAGCAGGAAGAACGCGAACCGCAGGCCGGTGTACTCGGTCATGTAGCCGAAGACCAGCTCCGAATCCGCGATCGGCATGTCGAACGGCGGGCGCCGGATCTCGGCCAGGCCGGCGATGAAGAAGACCAGGCCGGCCGGGGCCTGCCAGATCAGCCACCACGGCTTCCACGCCTCGACGATGCCGGGCAGGCTCAGCGTGCCGGCCGCCATCGCGACGCTGGCCGCGGCCAGCACCAGCGGAAGCTCGTAACCGAGCAGCTGGGCGGCGCCGCGCAGGCCGCCGAGCAGGCTGTACTTGTTCGCCGAGGCCCAGGCCGACATCAGCACCGCGACCACGCCGAAACCCAGGATCGCCAGGACCAGGAACAGGCCGATGTCGAGACGCTGCGCGACCAGGCCGTTCGGGCCCAGCGGAATCGTCAGGATGACGATCAGGTACGGGAACAGGGCGACGATCGGAGCGAGCCGGAAAACGGTGCGGTCCGAGCCGTCGGGATGAACATCTTCCTTCTGTACGAACTTGACCCCGTCCGCGACGAGCTGCGCCCAGCCGTGGAAGGCGCCGGCGTACATCGGCCCGACGCGCCCCTGCATGTGGGCCATGACCTTGTGCTCGGCCTGGCCGACGACGAGCGGCAGCACCAGGAAGGCGACCATGACGGCGACGACGCGGACGAGGAGGTCCAGCCACAGCGGCATCAGTTGCCCTCCCCCTCAGCCGTTTCTTCGGCCGGCTTCACCTCGGCCGGTGTTACGCGGGGCGGGCGCGCCGGGCGCTCCCCCGCGGGACGAACCGGGCGAGCCGGGCGGACCGGGGTCTCTGGCGGCGGGATCTTGCCCTTCATCGGGCCCCACTCGTTCGGGTCGGGCACCCCGGGCGGGCGCATCGGCGCGCGCTTCGCGGTCCCCGCCTCGGACTCCCCCGGCTCCTTGGCGCCGGGCCACGGCTTCGCCACCCGCGCGGCCAGCACGAACTCCTTGCGCAGCGGATGCCCCTCGAACTCCGGCGGCAGCAGCAGCGGCCGCAGGTCGGGATGGCGGGCGAAGACGATGCCGAACATCTCGTACGTCTCCCGCTCGTGCCACGCGGCGCCCGGATAGAGATCCACCAGGGACTCCACCTCGGGGTCCACGCGCGGCACCCGGGTGCGCAACAGCACGCCGTGCCGGCGCCGGGTGGACCAGAGGTGGGCGATCACCGCGAACCCGCCGTCGAGCTCGTCGACCGCGGAGACCCAGTCGAAGAAGTCGCAACTCAGCGCGCCGGGGTCCCGCGCGATCTCGGCCGCGTGCCACCAGCGGGCGACCGGCACGTCGACCACCGCCCGGGCGTGACCTGGACCACCGCCGGACACCTCGGCGGTGACGGCGCCCAGGGCGGGATCGTCGGTGGCCATCAGGTGGACCAGTCGCTCTCCGACCTCTTCCGGCGTCATGGCGTCATCCTATGGGCCAGGATCGGAGTGCAACCTGCCGCCGGGCACGGGCGTGTAGTCGCCGTGACAGTCATTGCCGAGCACCGATCGGAGCCGCCGAGCGCCGTGCACCCCGATCCACCGACGTTCGACGAGGTGTACGCCGCCCACTACGCGGACCTGACCGTGCAGTTGTACGCCTACTTCGGCGATCGGCAGGAGGCGCAGGACGTCGTACAGGAAGCCTTCTGCCGGGCCTTGGCCCGATGGCGGAAAGTCTCCCGGTACGACGATCCGGTCGCCTGGATCCGCCGGGTCGCCTGGAATCTGGCGGTGAGCCGCTGGCGCCGCGCCCGGACCGCGCTCGGCTTCCTGCACCGGCAGTCCCCGGTCGAGTTGCACGCCGACGGGCCGAGCCCGGACCGGGTGGCGCTGGTCGCCGCGCTGGCCGAGCTGCCGGACAACCATCGCCGCGCGCTGGTCCTGCACTACCTGGCCGACATGCCGATCGCCGAGGTGGCCGACCGCGAAGGGGTCGCCGAGGGGACCGTGAAGTCCTGGCTGCACCGCGGTCGCGCCGCGCTGGCCGCCCGCCTGAACCTGCCCGAGCACACCGGAGGCCCGCGATGACCGATCAGATCGAGCGCCTTTTCGAGGACCTGCGCGCCGACACGATGCCGCGGATCGTCCCGCCCGGCTCGGCCGCCGCCCGCGGCACCGTCCGTAGCCGCCGGATCCGGCGGACCGCGATGGCCGGCGCGGGGCTGGCCGTGGTCGTCGCGGCCGGGATCGGCTTCGGCGCCCCGTCGCATCTCCGGCAGCCGGCGCCCGCGGCGGCGCCGCTGCCTCAGGCGGAACTGGACGTCCTGGCGAAGAGCGCGGCCACCCAGATCGGGCTGCACGACGGCGACCGGTACGGCGGCACCGCCACCGCGCCCGCCGGCCGCGTGATCACGCTCAAACGCGTGCCCGGAACCTACGAGATCGTCATGGCCTGCGGCGGCGAGGCGGGCAACGTGGCCGTGAACGTGTCCGGCAACAAGTGGACGCTGCAGTGCGGTCCGAAGCCGGCCCCTGTGCACCTGACCATGACCCTGACCGCGGCTGATCCCGAGATCACCCTGGATGCCACTCCGGACGCGACGGCCCGGGGTCGTTACGCGCTGGCCTACTCGATGCAGTTGTCCGAGGACGATCAGAAACAGTTGATGTACGACGCCGATGCCGTGGTCGGGAGCAGCGACGAGTTCGGCAGTGGTGGCGGCTTCCTCGCCGCCGACCTCGACGTCCGGGACGAGCGGATCAAAGCCGGGAAGTACACGTTCACGTTCAGCTGCGCCGGTGAGGGCTGGGTGAAGGTCAAGATCGGCAACTCGGACATGACCCGCGTGATCAAGAGCTACCAGAAGGATTGTGACGGGAAAGCCACCGGATTCGACGTCACCCTGCCCGCCGGGACGATCGGGACCGTCATGGTGACGCCGTCGCCCTACGCGGAGAACCAGGCCGCGGTGGCCTGGCGCTGGGATCGCCGCTGACCTGTCACAGGCCGGGGATGCGGCCGTTGCGGAAGACGTCGACGAAGTCCTGGTGGTCCTCGCGGGCCTGGTCACCGTACTTGTGCGCGAACTCGACCAGGTGCCGCACGAAGCCCGCCTCGTCCTTGTCGACGACCGCGACGATCGCCTCCTCGGTGGAGAAGTCGACCAGGTCGTGGCTCGACTCGTCGTCGGCGACCGAGTGCATCCGGGCCACCGCGCGGCCCAGGTCGGCGATCACCCCGGCGAGCTTCTCCGGCTCGTTGACGTCCGACCAGTCCAGGTCCGCGGCGTAGGGCGACACCTCGGCCACGAGCTGACCGACCCCGTTCAGCTCGGTGAAGCCCAGCCACGGGTCGGCGTGCGCCTGCAGCGCCCGCTGCGACTCCGCGGTGCGGTGACCCTGATGCTTGAAGTACGCCCTGACCCGCTCGTCGTCGACCCAGCGCGCCACGGCCGGGGTCTGCGCCTGCTTCATGTAGATGATCACGTCGTTCTCGAGCGCCTCGGTGTGGCCCTCCAGCAGCAGGTTGTAGGACGGCAGCCCGGCCGACCCGATCCCCACGCCCTTGCGCAGCTTGATGTCCTTGATGTGCGTGGAGATCGGCCGCCCCGCCTCCGGCAGCGTGTCCAGGTAGCGCTCGAACGCCTGCGTCACCCGCGCGGCGGTGTCGTCGTCGACGTCGTAGACACCGTCGCCCAGCGAGAACCGGCGCTCGTAGTCGTCGACGGTCGTCTGCCTGTTCAGCAGGTCCACCCGCGTGTTCAGCCGCGCCTGCTGCAACACCCGGCGCAGCACGCCGTCCGCGTTCTCCAGCGTGATCGAGCCGATCGCGTCGTCACCGCCGTGCGCGATCGCCCGCAGCTCGGTCAGATACGACTGCGCGAACGTGGTCACCAGCGTCGTGATGTTGTCGTCGGACAGGGCCTTGGAGTAGCCGATCAGCGCGACGCTCGCCGAGAAGCGTTTCAGATCCCAGGAGAAGGGCCCGACGTACGCCTCGTCGAAGTCGTTGACGTTGAAGACCAGCCGCCCCGACGAGCTCATGTACGTCCCGAAGTTCTCGGCGTGCAGATCGCCGTGGATCCAGACCCGGCTGGTCCGCTCGTCGAGATAGTTGTCGTCGCGGTAGTCGCCGACCTGGTCGGCGTAGAACAGGGAGGCGCTGCCCCGGTAGAACGCGAACGGCGACGCCGCCATCTTCCGGAACTTGCGACGGAACGCCGCAGGATCGATCGCCATCAGCTCCCCGAACTCCCGGGCGAGCACCTCGACGATCACATCGGCACGAGACGCTTGGCTCATGCCGATCACGCTAGTGGGGGCGGGCCACCACGGGAGCGGTTAACGCGGCAGCGTCCTTCGCCAGCGGGTCGGGGCGGGCGACGCCGCCGGGGCCGGACTGCTCGGCGGCGATCTTCTCCTGCAGCCGCAGGATGCCGTGGAGCAGGGCCTCGGGACGGGGCGGGCAGCCCGGGACGTAGACGTCGACCGGGATGATCTGGTCCACGCCCTTGGTGACCGAGTACGAGTCCCAGTACGGCCCGCCGCAGTTCGAGCAGGAGCCGAACGAGATGACGTACTTCGGCTCGGGCATCTGGTCGTAGAGGCGCTTGATGGCCGGGGCCATCTTGTCGGTGACCGTGCCGGAGACCACCATCAGGTCGGCCTGGCGCGGGCCGTGCGCGAACGGGATCACCCCGAGCCGCATGAAGTCGTGCCGGCTCATGCTCGACGCGATGAACTCGATCGCGCAGCAGGCCAGGCCGAAGTTGAACACCCACAATGAGTAGCGGCGGCCCCAGTTCAGCACGAACCGGATGGGTTCACCGAGCACTCCAGGTAGGGCCATTTCGTCAACCTACTGCATCCGCATTCTGCTCGGTCGGACTCATCGGCGTGCGCGCCGGCCCGAACGCCTCCCGAAGGTCTCAGTCCGGCTGGGTGGCAGCGCGCCCGGGTGCTTGACTCGCTTTCCCCGGCGGCCGCAGAGCGTCGACGGTCGCAATGACGCAATATCGCGTCATTGCGTCACTCGGACGAAGGGCGCTGGAGATGGCTGAGGAAGCCGGTCAGGAGGGCCTCGCGCAACTGCGGCGGGGCGGCGTTGAGCAGAGCGTTGACCTGAGCCATCCGGCTGAAGTCGCCGGCGCCCAGGCCCAGAGCCTCGGCCAGGCCCGCGACGAACTCCGGGGTGATCATCTCCGGGGTGAGCGGGGGCAGCGGCGGGACCTCGACCGGCCCACGGGCCCGAGCGGCGGCGACCGCGGCGGACAGGTCGGCGGCGAACGACGGTGCCGTGTCGCGGACCGCGGCGGTCACCGTCAGGTGGATCGTCGGTTCCAGCGAGCGGTACGCCATCTGCGGCTGGGTGTGCCAGCCGCGCGCGGCCAACTCGTCGGCGAGGACGAACAGGTCGACGCCGTCGGAGGCGAGGCAGACGACGCTGGTCTCGGGCGGGGCGAAAAGACGTACGCCGGAAGTGTTCTTGACCGCGTCCGAAAGGATCTGGACCGCCGACCGGGTCGAGGCGGCCAGGTCGAGATAGCCGTTGTCGCCGATGGAGCGCAGCGTGGCCAGGGCCGCGGCGATCGGGCCGCCGGAGCGGGTGGACGAGATGACCGGGTTGATCATCGGGTAGCCGGGCCAGTCGGCGTAGGCGAAGTACTGCGGGCGGCGCAACTCCTCGGTGCGGTGCAGCAGGATCGAGACGCCCTTCGGCGCGTACGCGTACTTGTGCAGGTCGACCGAGATGCTGGTGACGCCGGGCACGGAAAGGTCGAACGACGGCAGGTCGGCGCCGAGCCGGCGCAGGTAGGGCAGAATCCAGCCGCCGAAGCAGGCGTCGACGTGGAACCGGACGCCTCGCTCCGCGCAGAGTGCGGCCAGCGCGGGGATCGGGTCGACGACACCGTGCGCGTAGGAGGGGGCGGACGCCGCGACGAGCACGGTGTCCGGGCCGATCGCCGCGGCCATTGCCGACGGGTCGGCACGAAGATCCTTCACCGGTACGACGTCGAGCCCCACCCGCAGATAGTGGGCCGCCTTGGCGAACGCGGCGTGCGCCGTGGACGGGACCACGAGGCGCGGATGCTGGATCGACGGGTGCGCGTCGCGTGCGGTCTTCACCGCGAGGATCAGCGACTCGGTGCCGCCACTGGTCACGCTGCCGACCGTCGCACGGTCCCCGCCGAGCAGCCGGGCGGCGGCGCCGACCAGGGCGTTCTCCATGGCGAGCAGCGACGGGAAGGCGGTCGGGTCGAGGCCGTTGACCGAGGCGGAGACGGCGTACGCCTGCCGGGCCAGCTCGTCGAGACCGTCCACGGCCGGGTCGTAGACGTAAGCGAAGAGCCGCCCGCCGTGTGTCGGCAGGTCACCGGCTCGCAGGGCGTGGAGCTCGGCCAGGATCCGGTCGCCGGGAACGCCGTTCTCCGGCAGCGCATCGATCATGGTTCGGACGGTAGCGGAACGCCTGCCTCGCGGTAACCACGCAGAAGTAGGACAGCCACGCCCACCAGCATGGCCGGCAGGACGGTGAAGCCGAGGAGCACGCCGAGCCGGGCCGTGGAGTCCTGCGCGGCGGCCTCCCCGGTGGCCGAGGAGACGTACCCGGAAAGCTGCA
Source organism: Actinoplanes cyaneus (assembly GCF_016862095.1). GTDB lineage: Bacteria > Actinomycetota > Actinomycetes > Mycobacteriales > Micromonosporaceae > Actinoplanes > Actinoplanes cyaneus. Next base: position 138,659 of record NZ_BOMH01000014.1, on the reverse strand, counting down.
GGACAACGGCGTAGATGCCGGGTCCGAGCGCCAACCCGAGCGTCTCCCCCGCGGTCCACAGGCCGGTGAACACGCCGGCCTGGCGGCGGCCGGTGCGCGCGGTGTCGTGGGCGATGCAGTCCGGCAGCATCGCCATCGCGAACACCTGCTGGCCGGCGTATCCGGCGCCGACCACGGCGACGAGCAGGTAGACCACGACCGGGGGCACGGCCGGGGAGGCGAGCAGGGTGAGCGCGCCGGCGGCGAACAGCAGCGAGCCGGCGATCAGCGACCGCAGTTTGCCGTGCCGCCTGCCGACCCGGGTCCAGAGCGGCATGACGAGCAGAGCCGGGCCGACGAACGCGGCGAACAGGAACGTGCCGCCGGCCTTCTGGTGGATCACGTGGTCGGCGAAGTACTGCACGCCGGCCAGCATCGTGCCGATCCCGGCGGCCTGCACGATCCAGCAGAGCAGCAGCGCACGGAACGGCGCGTTCCCGGAGGCGACGCGCAGCTGGGCGGAGAGGCTCGGCTCGGCGGCCTGCGCGGTGCGGGACGGGGCTTTCCTCGTACCGGCGAAGGTCGCAAGCGTGCCCACAGCGATGAGCAGGCCGACGAACAGGCCGGACCACCGGTGGCCGGCGCGGCCGCCGCCGGTCGCGTCGACGACCAGGGGCGCGACGGCGCCGGAGATCAGGATCGCGCAGGCCAGGACGGCGACGCGCCAGGTCATGAGGCGGGTCCGCTCGGCGTATCCGTCGGTCAGCTCGGCCGGCATCGCGACGTAGGGCACCTGGAAGAACGCGTAGGCGGTCGCGGCCAGCAGGAAGGCAACGGCCACGTACGCCGCGGAGACGCCCTCGCCGGCGAACGGCGCCGCGAAGACGGCGGCGAACAGGACGCTCAGCAGCACGCCCGCCACCAGCAGGAACGGGCGCCGGGAGCCGCGCCGGTCAGAGATCCGGCCGGCCAGGGGGTTGACCAGCACGTCCCACGCCTTCGGCAGCAGCACGAGCAGGCCCGACACGCCCGCCGCGACACCGAGCGTGTCCGTCAGATAGGGCAGAAGAAGCAAACCGGGCACTGTCCCGAAAGCCCCGGTGACCAGCGATCCGAGGGCATAACCAGCCAAAACCCCCCGGGGCAGGACACTCGGCCGGGTTACCACGGGAGGGGGACCGATGGGGGTCATCGACGCGCATCGTAACCATGATCGGGTCTTGCCGCCTACGCTCGCTCGCATGGGAAGCGTTGCGGCCGGCGTCGCCGCGAGCCATCCGGCGACCACCCGCACCGGAGTGCGGATTCTCGAGGCGGGCGGAAGCGCCGCCGATGCGGCGGTCGCCGCGGTCCTGGCCTGCTGTGTCGCCGAGACGATCTACACCGGGCTGGGCGGCGGCGGGTTCGCCACCTACTTCGACGCGCGCACCGGCGAGGTCACCTGCCTGGACTTCTTCGTGGCGGTGCCGGGCCTGGACGGCGACCGGAAACCGGAGCCGATGGTCGCGGTCGACGTGTTCTTCGGCGGGCTGCCACAGATCTACTCGATCGGCGGGGCCAGCGTGGCCGTGCCGGGCGTCCCGGCCGGTCTCGGCGAGGTGCACCAGCGCTGGGGGCGGCTGCCCTGGCAGGAGGTGGTCGCCCCGGCGGCCGGCCTGGCCCGGACCGGGGTGCTGCTGCCGGCCGCGCACGCCCGCACACTGAAGTCGTGCGCGCCGGCGCTGGCCTACGGCGAGGGCGCGGCCTCCTACCAGCCGGAGGGGCGCCTGCTGGAGAGCGACGAGCTGCTCTTCCACCAGGGCCTGGCGACCGCGATGGACGCGCTGGCGGCCGATGGGCCCGGCGTGTTCTACACCGGGGAGCACGCCGACCTGCTGGTCTCCACGGTCCGCGCGGCCGGGGGCACGATCGGCCCGGCCGACCTGGCGGGCTACCGCGTCAACGAGGTCCCGGTCGACCACGCCACCCTCGCCGGTCACCGGGTCTGCGCCCGGCACGACCTGAACCGGACCGTGGACACGATCGGCGCGCTGCCGGCCGACCTCTCCCGCCCCGGCCGGGCCGTCGGGGTGGCGGCCGCCCTGCGCAACCTCGGGGCGCAACGGCTGGGCGACACCACGAACGTGTCGGTGGTCGACGCCGAGGGCAACGCCTGCGTGATCACCACGACGCTCGGGCTGGGCGCCGGGGTGTGGCTGCCCGGGCTCGGCATCAACCTGAACTCCATGCTCGGCGAGGGCGAGTTGCTCACCGAGGAGCTGGTGCCGGGGCGGCGGATGTCGTCCTACATGTGCCCGCTCGTGGTGATCGCGCCGGACGGCACGCTCGCGGTGGCGGCCGGGTCGGCGGGGGCGTCGCGGATCCGTACCGCCCTGGTCGACACGCTGCTCGGGGTGCTCGTCGACGACCTGGACGTGGCGGGCGCGATCGCCCGGCCCCGATTCCACGCCGTCGAGGACACCGTGCACGCCGAGCACGGCTGCCCGCCGGAGGAGCTGGAGGCGTTGCGATCGGCCGGCTGGCAGGTCGTCGAGTGGCCGGACCTCAACCACTACTTCGGCGGGGTGACGGCGGTCGGCCAGGCCGGCGCCGCCGGTGATCCGAGGCGGGGCGGCGTCGGCCTGCTCCTGTAGTCACCTCCGCCGGGCGGTGGTCCGGTCACATCCGCCGGGCGGCGGTCGCCTCGGCCGCGTCGGCGGTCTCCCGCAGCGCCACGTCCAGGTCGGTGGGGGCCAGGCCGAACGTCTTCTCGGTGCGGGAGCTGTCCATCAGGAACGGCGCGTAGAACTGGTAGTCCATCTCGGCCACCTCACGGGCGATCGGGACGACCAGCCCGGCCGTGCGCATCACGAACCGCGGCAGGCTGCGCACCGTGACCTGCGGCACCCCGGCCGCCGTGCAGTAGCGCGCGGCCAGCTCACGCATGCTGACAGCCGGGCCCGAGGGGACGTGCCAGGCTTTCCCGTACGCCCGCTCGTCGCGCGCCAGCGTGACCAGCGTCCGGGCCATGTCGCCGGTGTAGGTGAAGGTGTGCGGCGCGTCCACGTCGCCCGGGGCCCACGCCGCGCGACCGGAATTGATCGCCGGCAGCAGCACCGTCGAGATCGTGCTGACCGCGCCCGCCCCGACGTAGTCCGACGCCCTCGCCTCCACTGTGCGCACCCCACTGGCAAGCGCGTCCTTCCACATCTTGATCCGGATCCGGCCCTTGCGACCGGTGGCCGCGAGCGGGGTGTCCTCGGTCATCCGGCCGCCGGGCTGCGGACCGTAGCCGTACAGGTTGCCGGTGATCGCGTAGACCGCGCCGGCCGCCTTCGTCGCGGCGATCATCGCGTCGTTCATCGGGAACCACTTGTCGGCCCACTCGGTGTACTTCGGGTTCGCGCAGTTGTAGAGCACCTCGGCGCCCCGGGTCAGCTCGGTCAGGCGGGTGGCGTCGGAGGCGTCCGCGGCGACCCGCTCGACCAGCGGATGCTCGGGCCCGCTGCCGCTGCGCGTGACCATCCGCACCTGCTCGCCCTGCTCGGCGAGGATGCGGGCGACGTTCGAGCCGATCGGGCCGGAACCGACGACGACGTGCATGATGTTCTCCTTTGCGAGCAGTGCTCTCCGTTGAGGACAACTGTTCCACACGTTTCGCCGACGTGCAAGAGCAGTGCTCTCGTTGTGGCACACTGGCATCCATGAACGCCGCCAACCTGCGCGCCCGCGTCCGGGCCGAGATGACCGAAGAGATCAAGCAGGTGGCCCGGCGCCATCTGGCAACCGACGGGGCCAACCTCTCGTTACGGGCGGTCGCCCGCGATCTGGGCATGGCGTCGTCGGCGGTCTACCGCTACTTCGCCAGCCGGGACGAGTTGCTGACCGCGCTGATCATCGACGCGTACGACGCCGTCGGCGAGGCCGCCGAGCAGGCCGCCGCGGGTCAGGGGGAGCCGGCCGAGCGCTGGGTCGCGATCGGTCACGCGGTGCGCGAGTGGGCACTGGCGAACCGGCACCAGTGGGCGCTGATATACGGCAGCCCCGTGCCCGGCTACCAGGCGCCGCAGGACACGATCGTGCCGGCCACGCGGGTGATCATGGCGCTCGCCGAGACGATCCGATCCGGTCTGGAGAGTGGGCGGATCACCACGTTCCCGCCCCAGCCCGCCGGGCGTTTCGGCGAGGAGCTGGCCGCGGTCGCCGAACAGTTCGGGCCGGACGTGCCGCCCTACCTCGTCGGCGGCGGGATCTCCGGGTTCATCCACCTCTGCGGCGCGATCAGCGCGGAGCTCTTCGGCCAGCTCGACAACACGATCGAGGACGATCGGCGCGGCTTCTTCGACTGGCAGATGCGCGCCACCGCCGCCTTCGCCGGCCTCGCCTAGCGCGGTTTCCGGCGCGTTCGCGGGAACCCACCGAAGATCAACTTCAAGATCTTCCTTGCCTGCCTCCGCCGGGGTACAGACCGTCGCTCCCGCGGGGACCCTTCCGGGCCGAGCAGGGCGCCGGCGCGCCCTGAACGCTCAGCCCACAAGGGCGGCCTCCGTGGAGGGGCGCGGTCACCCCGGACGCGATGCCCGCCGTTGATCCCGGAGGCTACGCGGCTCGGCCTTGCCGGCTGGTGCTCATGGGCGTTATTCGTCCCGAATAACGCCCATGAGCACCAGCCGGAACCGGGGCCCGCGCAGCCTGCCGGGCCCGGCGCGGACCTCGCGGCCCCGTCTATACGCGCGCGGACGTGCAGGACGTGCAGGACGTGCGCGCGGGCGTGCAGGACGTGGACGTTGCGGCCCGGGTCTACGGGCGGCGGGCGTGCAGGACGTGGCCGCCGGGGGTTTCCGGCGGGACGTCCGGGCGGTCGAAGAAGCGCGCGGCCAGGCCGGACGGGCCCAGATCCTCGACGTCGGCGAAGCCGTGCGAGCCGAGCAGCTCCGCGATCTCGGACGGCTCGAAGAACGTGAGCCACGGCTCGCCGATCTTCGCGACCCGGGCGGCGCGCGCTTCCAGCGCCGCGCGGCGGTCCGCCGGCATCCGGTCCGGGTTCTGCGCGTAGTCGAAGACCACCTCGTTGCCCGCCCGGCCGGCGATGAAGCCGAGCGTCTCGGTGAACGCCTCGATCGTCAGGTACGGCACGACGCCCATCCACAGGAAGAACGCCGGCCCGTCGAGTTCCAGCCGCAGTTTCTCGCGCTCGAAGTCGACACCGGCATGGCGCACGTTGCTCGGGATCGCGATGCCCGTCGCGGCCAGCCGGTCCCGCTTCCACGCCTGCGTGTCCGGGTGGTCGACCTCGATCACGGTGAGCTCGGGGAACGGGTTCCGGTAGGCGAACGTGTCCAGCCCCGCACCGAGCACGACCGCTGTCCGCACGCCCCGGCCCACCGCCGCGGCCAGGTGATCCTCGGCGAACCGGTGACGGGCCGCGATGAACAGCCGCATCCCGCGGCGCGGCGCGTCGCCGAGCAGCTCCTCCGGCTCGTGCCCGAGGATCCGCAGCGCGAGCGGGTCGCTGAGGATCGAGCCGTGCTCCAGCACCTGGTGGGCGGCCCGATACCGCGCCGCCGCGTACGCCGTCTTACTCGCCTGTCCGGTCTGCATCAGGACTCCACCCGGCCTTGTCGATCATTACCCGGTCGCCGCGCAACGGTACGCCCTCGGCGAGCAGCAGCGCCCGGGCTTCCCGCTCGTGGCCGGGTGGCAGCCGGCCGGTGCTGTTCACCACCCGGTGCCACGGGACGCTGCCGCCGTGCCGGGACATGATGCCCCCGATCTGGCGGGGCGAGTTGCGGCCGGAGCGGTCGGCCAGCGCGTCGGCGATCGCGCCGTACGACATCACCCGGCCCTCCGGGATCCGCTCGACCAGGTCGAGGACCGCTTCGACGTACTCCTCCGGTGTCATCACCGGCCACGATATGGGATCTGCGGCCGGTCATCGCCGCGCGGCCGAGCAGAATGGGCCGGGTGCGGGAAGTGGTGACCGGTGCGCGCCGGATCGTGGTCAAGGTGGGGTCCTCCTCGCTGACCACGGCGGCGGGCGGCATCGACGAGCAGCGTCTGGACACTCTGGTCGACACCCTGGGCGGGCTGACCGGCGAGGGTCGTGAGGTGGTCCTGGTCTCCAGCGGCGCGATCGCCGCCGGGCTGGCCCCGCTGCATCTGCCACGACGACCGCGTGACCTGGCCACCCAGCAGGCCGCGGCCGCGGTCGGTCAGGGCCTGCTGATGGCGCGTTACACGGCCGGTTTCGCCCGGCACGGCCTGACCGTCGCCCAGGTGCTGCTCACGGTCGACGACGTGACGCGGCGGTCGCACTATCGCAACGCGTACCGGACGCTGCGCAAGCTGCTCGATCTGGGCGCGCTGCCGATCGTGAACGAGAACGACACGGTCGCCACCGAGGAGATCCGGTTCGGCGACAACGACCGGCTGGCCGCGCTGGTCGCCGCGCTGGTCGACGCGGACCTGCTGGTGCTGCTCTCCGATGTGGACGCGCTCTACACCGGCAATCCGGCCGACCCGTCCGCCCGGATGATCCCGCTGGTCCGCGGCGACAGCGATCTGGAGGGCATCGCGATCGGCTCGGCGGGCCGGTCCGGTGTCGGCACCGGCGGCATGGTCACCAAGGTGGAGGCGGCGCGGATCGCCACCGGCTTCGGCATCCCGGTCGTGCTGACCGCCGCGCCGCTCGCCGGGCGGGTGCTGGCCGGTGACGAGGTGGGCACGCTCTTCGAGGCGGCCGCGAGCCGCCCGGCGGCCCGGCTGTTCTGGCTGGCGCACGCCACCGCGCCGCGCGGCCGCCTGCACCTGGACGCGGGCGCGGTCACCGCGGTGGTGGCCCGGCGCAAGTCGCTGCTGCCAGCCGGGATCACCGCGGTGGACGGGTCGTTCGCGGCCGGCGACCCGGTGGACCTGGTCGACGCGGGTTCGGGCACCCCGGTGGCGCGCGGGCTGGTGAACTACGACGCGGTGGAGTTGCCGGCGCTGCTCGGGCGCTCCACTCCGGAACTGGCGGCCGCGCTCGGGCCGGGATATGAACGAGAGGTCGTCCACCGCGACGACCTGGTTCTCCTCTGACGACGTACAGCGAAGAAGGGCTTGTCATGAGCGTGCTGGAGCAGGCTGCGGCCGCCAGGGTCGCCGCGATCGATCTGGCCGCGGCCACTCGCGCGGAGAAGGACGCGGCTCTGCTGCTGATGGCCGATCGGCTGGTCGAGCGGACCGACGACATCGTCCACGCGAACGGCGTCGACGTCGCGAACGCGCGCGGGAACGGCATCTCCGAGGCGATGATCGACCGGCTCGCGCTGAACCCGGCGCGGATCGTCGCGATGGCCGACGGGCTGCGCCAGCTGGCCGCGCTGCCCGACCCGATCGGCGACGTGGTGCGCGGCTCGACCCTGGCGAACGGGTTGGAGCTGCGGCAGGTCCGGGTGCCGTTCGGCGTGGTCGGCATGATCTACGAGGGCCGGCCGAACGTGACGGCCGACGCCGCCGGGATCTGCCTGAAGTCGGGCAACGCGGCGCTGCTGCGTGGCTCCGGCTCGGCCTTCTCGTCGAACGCGGCGATCGTCTCGGTGCTGCGCAAGGCGGTCGCCGACGCGGGCCTGCCGGCCAACACGATCCAGCTGCTGGACGCGACGACGCGCGACTCGGTGAAGGAGCTGATGCGCGCCCGCGGCCTGGTCGACGTGCTGATCCCGCGTGGCGGCGCCGACCTGATCCGGACCGTGGTGGAGCAGTCGACGGTGCCGGTGATCGAGACCGGTGTCGGCAACTGCCATGTGTACGTGGACGCCGCCGCCGACCTGGAGAAGGCGCTGGCCATCACGATCAACTCGAAGACCCAGCGCAACTCGGTCTGCAACGCCGCCGAGTCGCTGCTGGTCCACGCCGAGATCGCCGACTCGTTCCTGCCCCTGGTCCTGGAGGAGTTCGCCGCGAGGGGCGTCACCGTGCACGGTGACGCCCGGGTGGCCGGCCACAGCGACGCCGTGGTCGCCGCGACGGAGCAGGACTGGGACCGGGAGTACCTGTCGGCCGACATCGCGGTCGCTGTCGTCGACTCGCTGGAGGACGCGCTCGACCACATCCGGCAGCACGGCACCGGTCACACCGAGGCGATCGTCAGCGAGTCCATTGCCGCGACCAGGCGTTTCACGGCCGGTGTCGACGCCGCGGCCGTGATGATCAACGCGTCGACCCGGTTCACCGACGGCGGCGAGTTCGGTTTCGGCGCGGAGATCGGCATCAGCACGCAGAAGCTGCACGCCCGCGGGCCGATGGGCCTGCCCGAGCTGACCTCGACGAAGTACGTCGTGACCGGGAACGGTCACACCCGGGGCTGAGCTGCCCCGCACCCGCACGTCCGGTCCGGTGACGGTCATTCGACTGTCACCGGACCTTTCTCATGTGTTGGATCCACGTTTCCGGCGCGACCTGGGTCACCGGTCCTGAATATGCGTCACCTGCCTCGATGACCGTTCCGATCCGACCCCGAAGCTGATGCCCTGATTACATCCGAAATCGGCTCCACAAAGGAGCGATTCCCGAATGGCCGAGCGGCATTTCACCGAACGGTTGAGGCAGCTGTCCACGTACGGGGGTCATTGCCCTGGTCAACCGCATCGGTCGATTTCCGGGGCGACCCGAAAGCCCACTGAACGATGACCACAGATCTTGTGCCAAGCCGACCATTCGGTGGATGGCCAGGGAAAAGTCGAGCGCAAGGATCTTAGGTGCGGCAGCCGAGAATGGCTGTTCAGGTCGGATCCCTTCCCCGATCCGGGCAGGAAACATCGGTGAAACAGTCGCCGATGCCGACCACCGAGACCCCCACCCCCGTGACCTGAATTCGCGAGCATTGCCGCTCGGGACACCCGGTCGCCTCCGCACCGTCGACCCATTGCATTACATGTGTCGATGGAAGCTGCCCTCAGTTCCCCTCGAGGCACCTAGGAAAATCGTGTCCCACTATTTCGATGTCATCTGGTCCGCAATCGTGGAAACTGTCGGGGAGCTGAGCTGGCGTGACATCATGCCGCTGGGACTCGCCGGAATCTTCGTCTGGTTCCTCTGGATCTACCGCGCCGTGCTGTCCCGGTTCGCCAGGCCGACGGTCAACGACTTCCGCACCTCGGTGTCGGTGGTCGTCCCGGCCTATCGCGAGGACCCGGAGATCCTGCTCGAATGCCTCGAGACCTGGCTGGCACAGAACCCCGCCGAGATCATCATCGTCCCGGATCTCGAGGACACCGAGGTGCTGCAGCGGCTCGCCGAGGTCCGCGACCCGCGGCTGAGGATCATCCCGTTCGCCCACCGGGGCAAGCGGTCCGCGCTCGGCGTCGGCATACGCGCCGCCCGCAGCGAGCTCGTCGTGCTCGTCGACTCGGACACCCGCTGGCTGCCCGGGCTGCTGGACGCGGTGCAGATGCCGTTCGCAGACCCGCAGGTCGGCGGGGTCGGCACCCAGCAGAACGTGTACCAGCGCACCACCAGCATCTGGCGGCGGATCGCGGACTGGCTGGTCAACCTGCGGTACTACGACTACGTGCCGGCGATGGGCCGGGCCGGGGCGGTGGCCTGCCTCTCCGGGCGGACCGCGGCGTACCGGCGCTCGGCGATCCTGCCGGTGCTCAAGCACCTGGAGGACGAGTTCTTCCTCGGGCGGCGCTGCATCGCCGGTGACGACGGGCGGCTCACCTGGCTGGTGCTGGCCCAGGGCTACAAGACCGTGCACCAGTCGTCGGCCAAGGCCCTGTCGATGTTCCCGTCCTCGTTCAGCGCGTTCGTGAAGCAGCGGGTGCGGTGGAGCCGGAACTCGTACCGCTGCTATCTGACCGCGGTCTGGAAGGGCTGGCTGTGGCGGGTGCCGATGGTCACCAAGCTGACCGTGCTGCAGATCCTGCTGACCCCGGTCACCATGGGCATGGCCCTCGCCTACCTGATCTTCAGCCGGCTCGAGCTGACCGTCCACTCGATCGCGCTGACGCTCATCTGGCTGCTGCTCGGCCGTGGCCTGCGCGGTTACTCGCACCTGCGCCGGCACCCGCAGGAGATCCTGCTCCTGCCGGTGACCGCGCTGGTCGTCATCTTCATCGCGCTGCCCATCAAGCTGTACGCGTTCGTGACCATGAACAAGCAGGGCTGGCTGACCCGTACCGCGGACAGCATCGGCGGCGAGGGGCAGAACGCCGCCACCCTGAACCGCGCGACCGCGGGAGCGGAGGCCTGACCATGCAGATTCGATTCCTGACCAGCACCGTGGCGGCCGTCGTCGCCGGCCTGACCCTGGCCACCCCGGCCCACGCCGCCGAGACCACCGGCACCGACGCCGCGGACCGCCAGGCCGCCCTGGTCGCCGCCGAGGACACCCGGCTCGACCAGGTACGCGCCGTGGCCGCTGTCGCGGCGATGCGCGGGCAGGGCTGGACCACGCCCTACCGCCTGGCGACCGGCGACGGATACACCCTGGTGCTCACCCAGCGCCGGGAGCCGTACACCGTCACCGATCTGCTCAAACTCGCGCCGCAGACGTTCACGCGGCAGACCGACGGAAGCTACCTGCTGACCGAGAACCTCTACCTGAACTCGGGCGCGAAGCTCCAGCTGTCCAATCCGGGCGGTCTGGTGCTGCGGATGGCGAGCACGTCCGACGGGTTCGTGTCGATCGTCTCGTTCGGTGGCGTCATCTCGCTGACGGGTAGCGCGCAGAGCCCGACGACGGTGATGAGCTGGGACCCGCGGACGAAGCAGACCGACACCAGCGTCGAGGACGGGCGTGCCTACATCCGGGCGATCGGCGGGCAGTTCGACATGACGTACGCCGAGGTCAGCAACTTGGGCTTCTGGAGCGGCCGGACCGGCGGGGTCAGCCTGACCGGCACCGACCGGCCGAACACCGGCGATGTCGACGGGCCGAACCACCTCTCCAAGACCGAACGCGAGCAGGCCAAGGAGGAGCGCAAGGCGGGCACCAGCAACCCCGGCGCCGGCGACGTCTTCGCGCAGCCCAGCGGCGATCTGGCCGTCCCGGACACCCGTTTCGACGTGCCCGGGCAGTCCTATGTGTCAGCCGAGATCACCCATTCCAAGATCACTGGCAACGCGTACGGCATGTTCATCTCCAGTGCCAACGGCGTCACGATCACCGACGTCTCGGTGACCGGCAGCGCCCTGGACGGTCTGGTCCTGCACCGCTTCGCCACCGGCATCGACGTGAGCCGCCTGACCACCACCGGCAACGGCGGCGACGGTTTCGTGCTGTCCCGCGGCGCGCAGCAGGTCCGGGTCAGCGACAGCACCTCGGAGAAGAACGGCGGCAACGGCTTCACCGTGAACGGCCTGCCGCTGGCCACCGACGCGTCCGCCTCCGGCGAGTTCGTCGGCAGCTACGGCAACAACTCGGTGTCCAACAGCGTCGCCCGCGACAACGGCCGGTACGGCATCGAGGTGATCGGCGGCCTCAACGTCTCGGTGCAGAACAACCGGGTGTACGGCAGCGACATGGGCATCGTCGCCCGCGAGGGCGCCACCAACGTGGCGATCAGCGGCAACCAGTTGTTCGAGCAGGTGCGGCAGGGCATCGCGATCCGGACCGGGGTCGACAAGGCCGAGGTGACCGGCAACGTGATCACCGGGACGGACAACGCCATCTACGTGAACGGCGCCGTCGCGACGGTCCGCGGCAACACCGTCCAGGACGCCGGCAACCACGGCGTGTCGATGGTCGGTGACGTCGACGGCTCGACGATGTCGTACAACGTGGTGGCCGGGGTCGGCCCGAGCGCCCTGGACACGTCCCGGGCCAAGGGCGACGTCAAGACCGACCACAACCAGATCGGCGCCTGGCACGACACCAGCTCGTTCTGGGTCCGCTTCAGGCACTACGCCAGCCCGATGACGATGCTCTGGGCGGGCATCCTGGCGCTGATCATCTTCTCGGCGATCCTCGGCATCCGGCGGCGCCGGTCGGGGGGCGTCGTGAACCCGTACGCCAACTCCCTGACCTTGAAGGATCTCAGCGGCCAGGAGAAGAAGGCGCTGCCCGGCGAGGTCACCGTCCGGCTGACCGTCGGAGCAGGGGCCGGACGGTGAGCGCCCGGACCCGGCGGCGCGCGGCGAGCTGGACCGCGCTGGGTGCGGTCACCGCCGTGCTGATCAGCGGCTGCTCGTCGAACGACGAGCCGAAACCGGACGGGGACGCCCGGCCTTCGACCACGGCCGGCTCCGGCGACCCGCTCGCGGTGCCGACCGGTCCACTCGCGACCGGACCGGCGGCCCCCGCGAGCGGTGCCGCCTCGCAAGGTTGTCCTCAGGCGACCGTGCAGGTCAGCACCGCCGAGCAGCTCGACCAAGCGCTCGCGAAGGCGACCCCCGGCACGAGCATCCAGCTCGCCGACGGCACCTACGAGGGCACCTTCACGGCGACCGCGAAGGGCACCGCGCAGACGCCGATCACGCTCTGCGGAACGGCGTCCGCGGTGCTCGACGGCGGCGGGGTCAAGAAGGGGTACGCCCTGCACCTCGACGGCGCCGATTACTGGCACGTCACCGGCTTCACCGTCCGCAACGCGCAGAAGGGGGTCATGGGTGACGGCACGAACCACTCCGTGATCTCCGGCCTGACCGTCACGAACATCGGGGACGAGGCCATCCACCTGCGCAAGTTCTCCAGCGACAACGTGGTCGAGAAGAACACCATCGCGAACACCGGGCTGCGCCGGGCGAAGTACGGCGAGGGCGTCTACATCGGCTCGGCCGTCTCCAACTGGACCGAGATCACCGCGGGAGCGCCCGACAACAGCGACCGCAACGTCGTGCGGGACAACCGGATCAGCGCCACCACCGCCGAATCCGTCGACGTCAAGGAGGGCACGACCGGCGGAACGGTCACCGGCAACACGTTCGACGGGTCAGCGCTGGCCGAGGATGCCGACTCCTGGGTCGACGTCAAGGGCAACAGCTGGACCATCAGCGACAACACCGGCACGAACAGCCCCGTGGACGGGTTCCAGACCCACGTGGTGGCGAAGGGCTGGGGCCGCGGCAACACCTTCACCGGGAACCTCGCTCAGGTGAACGGCTCCGGATTCGGGTTCCACTTCGCCCCGGTCGAGGACAACCGCCTGAGTTGCGACAACAAGGTCGTCGGTGCCGCCGAGGGCCTGGCCAACGTCGACTGCGCCTGAAGGAGCACAGACATATGAGCAAGCTTCCCCGACTCACCGTCATCGGCACCGGCTATCTCGGCGCCACCCACGCGATCTGCATGGCGGTCATGGGCTACGAGGTGCTCGGCGTGGACGTCGACACCACCAAGATCGAGAAGCTCGGCGCCGGTGAGGTGCCGTTCTTCGAGCCCGGGCTGCCGGAGATGCTCGCCAAGGCGCTGGACAGCGGCCGGCTGCGGTTCACCACCTCGTTCGCCGAGGCGGCCGAGTTCGGCGACGTGCACTTCATCTGTGTCGGCACGCCGCAGCGCAAGGACTCGGAGGCGGCCGACATGACGTACGTCGACGCCTCGGTCACCGCCCTCGCCCAGAACCTGCGCCGCAAGGCCCTGGTCGTCGGGAAGTCCACGGTGCCGGTCGGCACCGCGGCCCGCCTGACCGAGCTGGTCCGCCGCACCGCCCCGGCCGGCGATCAGGTGGAGCTGGCCTGGAACCCGGAGTTCCTCCGCGAGGGCTTCGCCGTCGAGGACACCATGAAACCGGACCGGCTCGTCTTCGGCGTCGGCTCCGAGTGGGCCGAGCAGCGGCTGCGCAGCGCGTTCCAGCCGGTGCTGGCCCAGGGGGTGCCGGTGAAGGTGACCGACCTGCAGACCGCCGAGCTGGTCAAGGTGGCCGCGAACTCGTTCCTGGCCACCAAGATCTCCTACATCAACGCGATGGCCGAGGTCTGCGAGGCGACCGGCGCCGACGTGACCGACCTGGCCGAGGCGCTCGCCTACGACGACCGGATCGGCGGCAAGTTCCTGCGCCCCGGCCTCGGTTTCGGCGGCGGTTGCCTGCCCAAGGACATCCGCGCGTTCGCGCACCGGGCCGAGGAACTCGGCGTCGGTCAAGCCGTCGGCTTCCTGCGCGAGATCGACGGGATCAACCGCCGTCGCCGGGCCCGCACCGTCGACCTGGTGCTGGAGCTGACCAGCGGGGAGGTCACCGGTAAGCGGGTGGCCGCGCTGGGCGCCGCGTTCAAGCCGAACTCGGACGACATCCGCGACGCGCCGGCACTCGACGTGGCCGCGACACTGCACCGGATGGGCGCGATCGTGACCGTCTTCGACCCGGCCGCCAACGACAACGCCCGCAAGGCACACCCCGAGCTGCAGTACGGCACGAGCGCGCTCGACGCCGCGATGGACGCCGACGTCGTGGTGCTGCTGACCGAGTGGACCGAGTTCCGCGAGATCGACCCGGAGATGATGGGCCAGGTCGTAACGTCCCGCAAGATCATCGACGGGCGGCACGCCCTCGACCCGGCCTCGTGGCGGGCCGCGGGCTGGGAGTACCGGGCGCTCGGCCGCCCCTGATCACGTAACACAGCACAGCGGCGAACAGCGACCGCGGCAGGCCCCGAGCCCGCCGCGGTCGTTTCTCTGCACCCGTTCGGCCACCGTGCCGCAGCCGAACGGCTCCTCTCGCGGCAGGACTGCTCAAGTGCCGGTACCCGTCGCCGACTTGGCCCGGCGACCCCTGGCCCGCAACGACCGCATGCCGACGGGGTGATTCCGCACGAACCCTTGTCCCGGCCCGCCAAGGACCGATCAAGGGCTTGTCCCCCGTACGCCATGAGCAGATCCCCCCAGCGAAGAGGTCCCCAGTGCGCCTCCCCCGAAGCGCGGCGGCTGTCGTCACAGCCGCCGTGTTGTGCGGCAGCCTCACCGGCTGCGCCAGCCTCCAAGAGCTGACCAGCAGCAGCAAACCGCTGGCCGGCACGAAGACGACCAGCGGCCCCGCCGCCAAGGCGTCACCGGCCGCGACCGGCACCGCCACGACGGCCGCGAAACCGGCCCGTCCCAGCGGCGCGCTCGACACCGGCAGCGCCGTCCACCGCGTCAAACAGGGCAACTTCACGGTCCAGCTGACGTACTGGACCTCCGACAACGCCAAGCTCTACACCGCGGACGGCGTCAAGACCATCAACGTCGCGGCCCACATCGAGGACGCCGACAGCACCCACCGGGTCACCGTCAGCACGTTCCAGGTGACCCAGGACGACGGCACGAACCGGGTGGTGGCCGCGACCGACAAGGGCACGTTCGACGTCACGCCGCCGTACCCCTACAACACCGTGGTGACCCTGCCCGCGGCCACCGCGGGAGCAACGGCGCTCACGCTCACGATCCGGCTGGACCTGCTGGTGGAGACCGCCCCCAAGGCGAACACGTACTACCGCTCGACAGCGCTGGACACCCTGACGCTGCCACTGCTCACGAATGGCGCCACACGATGACCGAGACCAGTCCCGGCCTTCGCCGAGCTACCGACCGCCGCATCCTCGTCCCGCGCAGCACCAAGGCGGGACCGCTGGCGCTGCCGCCGGCCGTGCCGCAGCTGGCCCTGCTGGAACACGCCGAGGCGGTGTCCGACGAGATCGCCGCCGCCAAACCGCGGCACGCGACGATCAGCTGCATCATCCCCTGCTACAACGAGCAGGACACGATCGGCGACGTCCTCAAGAGCATCCTGGCCCAGACCCGGCTGCCGGACGTCATCCACGTCATCATCAACAACACCGACGACGACACCCCGGAGATCGCCCGCTCGTTCGAGGGCCGGCACACCCGGACGATCAAGGGCGAGGAGTTCGTCACCACCGTCCACGTCCACGACATGGGCGTGAACCCGGACAAGAAGGTGGGCGCGCTCAACTACGGCTACTTCCTGTCCCGCGGCTGCGACTACATCCTCGGCGTCGACGGCGACACGACGCTCGCCCGCGACACCGTGGAACGGCTCGAGCTGGAGATGACCGACGACCCGCGCATCGGCGGGCTGAGCGCCATCTACACGATCGACAAGAGCCGGTACCGCGGGCTGATGGCCCGGTTTCTCGTGGCCGGCCAGCGGGCGCAGTTCGGCGCGTTCAACATGGACAACCTCCTGCGCGGCCGCAACATGGCGGTGCTGGGCGGGCAGTGCAGCCTGTTCAGCATCCGCGCGCTGGAGATGGTGATGGTCCGCCACCACCAGCAGGCGCCGTGGGTGCGCGACAGCGAGGTGGAGGACAGCAAGCTCTCCCTCCAGATCAAGGACGCCGGATTCAGTACGAAGATCAGCGCGACCGCCCGTGCCTTCGTCGGCCCGATGACGAACCTGCGCGCCCTGCACGGTCAGCAGGTCAAGTGGAACTTCGGCGCGATCGACCTCTTCTGGCCCGGTCAGCGCGGTGACAACAAGGGTCAGCCGCTGCACCCGAACCTGCGCCTGCGCTGGTACGAGAACATCGCGATGCTGTTCAACATCGGGTCCCGGATCGGCTTCCTGCTGCTGCTGATGGCGGCACTGTCGATTCACGCGTTCGTGTTCAACCCGATCTGGCTGATCCCGCCGGCCATCGCGATGCTGCTGAACCTGCGGCTCGCGCTGGCGATGAAGGACAAGAGCGCGTCGGACCTGCTCTACGCGGCGCTGTTCCTCCCGGCCGAGTTGTACATGTGGATCCGGATGGGCCACTTCGTGTCCGCGTGGACGCAGTTCCTCGCCCAGAGCGACAAGGACAACTGGGCCGCGCAGGCGAACGCCGAGAAGGGCAAGGGCTCGGCCTACGTCATGCCGCTGATCGTGCTGCTCGCGATCCTGGGCGGCGGAATCTACGCCTGGAGTCAGCAGAGCGTGGGCGTGCAGTCCGCGATCCTGTCGCTGGGGTGGCCGATCCTCTACCTGGCCACGATCGCGCAGACCGTGTTCATGCTGCGCAAGCTCGTGCGGCGGCACCGCGGCTTCCAAGTCTGACGCACGCGCTCGCCCGGCCGGTCAACGATGATCGCCGGGCGACGCATGCTCACCGGCCCGCCGGGTGTTTCGCCGGTCGGCGCGTTCCCACCGGCCCCGCCGCGAGGTCGCGCCGGGCGTTTCGCCGGCCGGCTCGCTCCCACCGGGCCCGCCGGGAGGTCAGCGGCAGGCCCGCAACGCGGTCAGCGTGATGTTGACGTCGAAGACCGGCCCCTCGTTGCTGTCCCACCCGCCGTCCGGGCGCTGCGTCTCGGCCAGCCTCTTGCGCGCGTTGCGCAGCAGCCAGTCGTCGCCCAGGTTGACCCGGCGCAGCGCGGCCGCCATCTGCGCGACGTCGGCCGGCGCCATGTCGGGCAGCCGCTCGCCCAGGACCAGCTGCACCCGGGACGACTCGTAGAAATACTGCTGCTGGTGCAACAGGCCGGCGGCGTGCCAGCCGGCCGCCAGGAACGACGGCCACGTCCCGTCCGGCCGGATCTGGGCGGCGACGAACCCGGCCGCCGAGGTCAGCACGTTCTGATAGCGGCCGCGGGTCTGGTAGGAGTCGATCTCGACGGCGGCCGCGGTCAGCCAGAAACCGGCCGCCGAGGTCAGGTAGAGCGTGGCCTCCGGGTCACCGGGCATCGCCCACGCCGGGGCCTCGCCGGCCAGCGACTCGTGCTCCTGCCAGGTGCCGTCGGGGCGCTGAGCGGTGGCCAGCCAGTGCAGCGCGCGCTCGGCGACCGGGCCGGCCTGCAGGCCACCGAGATCGTCGAGCTCGCCCAGGCGGAAGCAGGTGGCGTCGACCGAGGGCACCTGCCCGTCGGCCGAGGCGGGCCAGCCGCCCTCCGACATCTGACCGCCGGCGATCCGGTCGATGATCTCCGGAGACGCCGGCTGACCGGTCCGCAGATACGACAAGCGCGCACGCTCGACCGGGTCACCATGGGCCACGACGTATCCGATCGCGGCATCGGTATCGACCACGATAGAGACGCTACCCGCCGATTCTGTGATTCGCCGCCGTGATCCGGACAGCACTTGTCACACCGAAGAGTGTTTCCGGGCCGGCGCATCCGTGAAGGAGCGCCGGCCCGCGGACCTCAGTACGACGGCAGGGACGGGTCGACCGTGTTGACCCAGGAGACGATGCCGCCCTGGACGTGGACGGCGTCCTTGAAGCCGGCCGCCTTGAGCGCGGCCAGCGCCTCCGCCGAGCGCACGCCCGACTTGCAGTGCAGCACGATCTGCCGGTCCTGCGGGAACTTCGCCAGCGCCTCGCCGGAGAGGATCTCGCCCTTGGGGATCAGCGTCGCGCCGGGGATCCGGTTGATCTCCCACTCGGCCGGCTCGCGGACGTCGACCAGGAAGATGTCCTTGCCGCTGTCCTGCCAGTCCTTGAGCTCGCGGGCGGTGATCGTCGAACCGGTGATCGCCTCCTGCGCCTCCTCGGAGACCGCGCCGCAGAAGTCCTCGTAGTCCTCCAGCAGGTCGGTGACTGTCGGGTTCTCCCCGCAGAGCGCGCAATTCGGGTCCTTACGGACCTTGATCTTGCGGTACTCCATCTCCAGGGCGTCGTAGACCATCAGGCGGCCGACCAGCGGCTCCCCGATGCCGGTGATCAGCTTGATCGCCTCGTTGACCTGGATCGAGCCGATCGACGCGCAGAGCACGCCGAGCACGCCGCCCTCGGCGCAGCTCGGGACCATGCCGGGCGGCGGCGGCTCCGGGTAGAGGCACCGGTAGCAGGGACCGTGCTCCTCCCAGAAGACCGAGGCCTGGCCGTCGAAGCGGTAGATCGAACCCCACACATACGGCTTGCCGAGCAGCACCGCGGCGTCGTTCACCATGTACCGCGTCGCGAAGTTGTCGGTGCCGTCGACGATCAGGTCGTACTGGCTGAAGATCTCTTTGACGTTGTCGCGGTCCAGCGCGGTGTTGTGAATGATCACGTTCACCAGCGGGTTGATCTCCGCGATGCTGCGTGCCGCCGACTCCGCCTTGGGCGTGCCGACGTCGGAGACGCCGTGGATGATCTGGCGCTGCAGGTTGGACTCGTCGACGGTGTCGAAGTCGATGATGCCGAGCGTGCCCACCCCGGCCGCGGCCAGGTAGAGCAACGCCGGTGAGCCGAGGCCGCCCGCGCCCACGGCGAGGACCTTGGCGTTCTTCAGCCGCTTCTGCCCGTCCATCCCGACATCGGGGATGATCAGGTGTCGCGAATAGCGGCGGATCTCGTCGACGCTCAGCTCGGCGGCCGGCTCGACCAGCGGGGGCAGAGCCACAGTTCACTCCCCGGGTTCGGTGGTAAGGATCGTCGCCCATTGTCGCTCGTTCGCCACGGAGATGCGCATGACGTCGGCCACGGGCCCGACATGCGGGATCCAGGAATAAACCGCGGAGGCTCAGGGGCGCGGTTCACCCTCGTACCGCTTCCCGTCGAGGTAGGGCCAGGCGTTGCGGGTGCAACCGTCCAGGCCGTACGTCTGCTGGAGCATCACAGGCGCCGGTTTCCCCCTGCCGGGGCAGCTCTCGTGCCCGTGCCCGAGCTCGTGACCCACCTCGTGGTTGATCGCGTACTGCCGGTACTCCCACAGCTCGCCGTCGTAGTCCGGGACCGCGTTCGCCCAGCGCTCGGCGTTGATGATCACCTGGCCGGGGACGCGGCACGAGGTGAAACCCTCGGTGTGCAGGCCACCAGCGGCGCACATCTTCTCCGACGTGCCCGCCGAGGCGAGATAGATCGTGAACTCCGCCCGGGCCGACTCCGGCACCCGGCGCAGCCGCACCTTCCCACTCCGGATCCAGCTCCGCTTGTCACTCAGGGTGCTGTCGATCGCCCTGGCGAACACCTCCGGCTCGACCTCGGGCACGGTCTCCTCGACGGCCACCCGGAACCGGCGCAGTTGCCCGGACTTTCCGAACGTCGCGCCGCGCGTGTCGGCGTACCGGAAATTGCCCGCCTTGCCGGACGTCTCGGCGGCCTGGCTCTCCCCCTGCACCGAGCCCACCTGATCCGGCTCTTCCGTCACCTGCGTGACCTGCGGCGCGGCGGCGCCGATCGGCTCGGCCGCGCGGTCGACCACCGCCGGTTGCCGCCGGTCCCGCAACTCGTGACCGACCATCAGAACCAGACCGACGACCATCAGGTACGCCATGAAGGTCACCCGGCGGCGACGGCGCCGCAGCCGGCGGCCGGACGGGGTCAGCCTCGCCGGGATCGCCGCGGGTCCGTCGACGTCCGGAGGCGGGCTGGTCCGGTCTATCTCGACGACCGGGGCCTCGCCGGCGGCGGCGATCGGCAGCGGCTGGTGCGGAACCGGGCTCTCCCGGGTCTCGACCGGCGCCTCCGCCTCCTCCGTCGTCACAGCCTCGGAGTGGACCGGCTGCTCGTGCGTCGACTGGTCGTCGTGGACCGGCTGCTCGTGCGTCGGCTGGTCGTCGTGGACCGGCTCCTGCTCGGCCGGATGCCAGAGGCCCTCCGGGATGCCGG
Source organism: Actinoplanes cyaneus (assembly GCF_016862095.1). Classification (GTDB taxonomy): domain Bacteria; phylum Actinomycetota; class Actinomycetes; order Mycobacteriales; family Micromonosporaceae; genus Actinoplanes; species Actinoplanes cyaneus. The sequence goes on along the minus strand of NZ_BOMH01000014.1, from coordinate 118,274 downwards.
CCGGGAGGCGGACACTCTCCGGAAGCCCGGCCGGATGCTCCGCCGTGGACCAGAACCAGGTCTCGTCCTCGGTCTCGTGATCCGTGGTGACCTGGGTGAACTCGACGATGTCCGGCGCGCTCGCCGGCATCTGCGGCAGATCGATTCCGGTGTACGTCGTGAGCGCGCCCGCCGCGGGCTCCGGCGCCGCATATGCCGGTCCCGCGTCCGCGATCACCGATCGAGCCGGCACCACGGGGGTTGCGACCGGAGTCTCCACCGGCGGTGACGGGTAGGCAGCGGCTGTTCCCTGCGTGAGTCCTGCTGTTCCGTGCGTGAGACCGGCTGCTCCCTGCGTGACGCCGGCCGGGGCGATCGCTGCCGGAGCTGGTCGGACGATCGGGCGGCGACGGCTCGGCCGGTCCTGCTGGCCTGCGATCCCGGCCGGGGACGGCTCGTCCCATTGCGGTTCCTCGACGGCCCGGCCGGGCCCGGGCGGCGCCTGCCGATCGGCCCGGATCGGCCGGACGAGCTGCGGCCCGTCCTCCGGCCGGACGTCGACAGGCACGCCGGCAGCGCCGGTCGGTGAAGAACGCAGCGCCGGATCGGTCGGGGTGGTCGGCGGGCGGACGGCCTCGGGTGGACCGGCCGGCGGCCGGGACGCCAGCGGCGGCCGGGAACCAGAGCCCGGGCGGGTGCCCCCCGCGGGGGTAGCCGCGCCGCGAAACCCGGAGCCGCCGGCCGAACGACCGCCCCGCCGGCCAGCGGGGCGAGGCGTCTCCTCGGCCTCGGGCTCGGCCGGCTCCGGCTCCTCGGCTTCCGGCTCCTCGCCGTCAGCGGGCTGCGCGGCCCGCGAGGCGGCCAGTCGTTCCGCCGCCAACTCCAGGATCCCGCGGGTCATGCCCGGCGGGAGCCCGGTCTCCGGATCCACCGGCGGACGCGCCGGCCGTGGCTGGGCATGCCGGGCCGGCGCGGCGGAGGGCGGCCCCGGCCGCGGTGGACCCGCCGGGCCGTCGTTCGGATTCTGCTGCGGGGCACCGGGTGGCGGCTGCTCCCGGTCGTCTGCCGGACCGAGTCGCGACCCGCCCGTGCCGTGGGACGGGTGCTGTTCGGCCCGGTGCCGGGCCGACGGGTTCTCCGCCGACATCCGGTGGCGGCCGGTGCTCGCATCCCAGCGCTCGACGCTGCGCCGATGCCGGCCGCCGGAAACTTCCCGATCCTCGGCCGCGTGCATGGCCGGCCGGGGCGCGTCGACGCCACGGCCGATCGTCTTGCGCGGCGTACCGGCCTGACCCGGCTGCACCTCCGAGGAGAGCGTCTTGCGAGGTCGCGACGCTGTGCTCGTCTCCGCCGCCACGGCCCGGTTCCGCGCCGGCGCACCCTCCCCGGGGGCGATCGTCTTGCGGGCGCGCGGGCCCGTCCCGGACTCGGCGGCCACCGCACGGCCGCCCGCCTCGCCGGTGCGCAGGCTCTTACGGGCACGCGCCGCCGTCGCCTTGGCATCCGCTGCGGTCCGACCGCCGGCCGGCGTGTCCTGCGCCGCGGCCCGGCGCCGGGCTGACCGGTTCTCCGCCGTTCCGCCGGGCCGGCCGGACGACGATTTGCCGGCTCCACCAGCCGCTTCCCGGGCGGGAAGCGCCTTTCCCGTCTTGCCGGCGGTGCTTTTGCGCGCTGTGGAGACCTCTCCGCCGGCGCTGACGGACGGCTTACGCACGGCAGGGCTGTCCTCGGCTGCGGACTTGCGGACGGCAGGGCTGCCCTCAGCCGCGGACTTGCGCACGATGGCGTTGCCCTCAGCCGCGGACTTGCGCACGGCGGCGCTGCCATCGGCCGCGGACTTGGCAGCGGACTTGGCGGCGGACTTGGCGGCGGACTTGGCGGCGGCCGGTCGGCGGGCTGGGGCCGCGGACTTGGCAGCGGCGGCGGCCGACTTGGACGCCACCGTGCGCGAGGCCGAGGGCTTGGGCTGGCCGGCCGCGGCGTTCCGCGTACGGGTGGGCTTCTCGGCGGCGTCGGCCTGCGCCGTGACGACGCCTTTCCCGGACGTCTTCGCCCGGGCCGGCTCGGTGCGGGCACGCCGTCCGGCAGCGGACCGGCTCGCGCCGGTCGCCGGATCAGGGGAGGCATTTGTCGCGTTTGCCATAACAAGGGCCAGCCTGCCACGACTCGCCGTCCGTCACAGGAGAATCGAATTCCCCACCGGAAGAACCCCGCACCACGCCGGATCGCGGGTCGCACGGTCATCCACACCAGCACGTTGTCCACAGGCCGTCAGCGAGCGTCACCGATTTCCCGCCATACTGATCAGCGGTGGCTCCCCCAGGGTGGGTGGGCCGTGACGTTCGGCCGACTGCGCAGGTCAGCGCGCCAGCGCCGGCCCCGTGAACGGCTTGTCGTCGCGGCGCGGCCAGGCATAGGGCACGCAACCGCGCGTCGTCAGGGTCTGCTGGACCATCACCGGGGCGGGGCCGCCGGCTTTCGGGCATCCCTCGTGGTGATGGCCGAGCTCGTGACCGACCTCGTGGTTGATCACGTAGTTGCGGTAGACGGCCAACGAGATCTTCGCGTTGAGGTAGGGCTTGGACGACTTGCGGTAACGGTCCAGGTTGATGATGGCCGCGCCGGGGATCCGGCAGGAGGTGTACGGCACCCCGCCGATCCGGATGTTCGTCCCGCCCGCCTGGCACTTCGATCCGGCTGTGTCCCGGGTGGCGAGGAAGACCGTGAAGTCGGCCCGCTCGTTCCCGTCGACCATGAGCAGGCGCAGGGTTCCGTTGCCGATCCAGCTGCGCCGGTCGCCGAGGGTGCTCACCACCTGGGCGGCGAACGCGTCCGGGTCCTCGCCGCTGCCCTTCTCCACGGCGACCCGGAAGCGGCGCAGCTGTCCCCTGGTTCCGAGGATCGGGCCGCGCTTGGTCGCGTACGCGAAATCGCCGGAACCGTGAGCCGGGACCGCGCCGGAGATCTGCAGGGCCTCGGGGTCGATCAGCGGTGTGGTGGCCGATGGCGGAGCCGAGGCGGAGGACGCCGGCTCCTCGATCGGCGCGGCGGCCGACGGCGGGGCGGACGGAGCGGGCGAAGACGGCGAGACGGTGTCCGACGACGGGGCAGCGGTGGACGGCGCGGCAACCGGGGAGGCCGCCGGAGCGGACCTGCGGTAGGCCACCGTGATCACCGCGAGCAGCACCAGGGTGATCGAGAACAGGGCCAGCCACCACTGGCGCCATCGGTCGTTCGCCTGCGGCCGTTCTTCCGGTTCGTGGACCGAGGTGACAGGAGCGATCATCGCGCACGAGCCTCGCACACGAGCGCGATCCACAGGTGCCCGACCGGATCAGGCGTGACGAACGACGCCCTGACCAACCCGGCCACGGCGGAGCGGCGGTCACGCCACGGGCGAGCCCACGTCCTTGAGCAGCCCGACGATCGCGCGGGCGACCAGCCGTGGCACTTCCATCTGCGCGACGTGCCCGACCCCGGGCAGGATCAGCAGCCGCCCGTCCGGAATCGTCTTGGCCACCTGGGCCGGCACGCGCGGATCGACCAGTTTGTCGTTGAGGCCGCCGATCACCAGCGTCGGCGCCTGCACCCGGGCGGCCATCCGCCACTGCGAGTTGACGCCCGGCAGGTAGGCCCGGAGGAAACTGCCCACCAGGCCGCGCAGCGTGCCCAGATAGGCCCGCGGATAGTGCGCGACCGTGTAGCGCAGCTGGATCTCCTCCATCGCCTCGACGCGGCGCTGCGGATGCACCTTGCTGGTGTCGCCGAAGCAGGCGGCGAGCACCTGCTCGGCCATCTGCTCGGCGGTGATCCGGGTCAGGCCCCAGGCCATCAGGCGTTCCGCGCCGGGAAGGGCCAGCAGCGGCAGCATCGGGCCCTGCGCGGTGCGGCGCGGGTCGAGGAACGGCATCGCCGGGGAGATCAGCGTGAGCGTGCGGACCAGGTCGGGGCGCAGCGCGGCGACCCGCACCGAGATGGACCCGCCGAGCGAGTTGCCGACCAGGTGGACCGGGCCACGACCGGACGCGTCGAGATAGTCGATCAGCGTCGCGGCGAACGACGGGATCGAGTAACGCGGGCTGGGGTCGCTGTAGCCGAAGCCGGGCAGATCGACCGCCTGGCCGTCGAACCGGTCGGCGAGCAGGCCGGCCAGATCCGTGAAGTTCTGCGAGGAGCCGCCGAGACCGTGCACGTAGACCGCCGGCTCGGCTCCGGGCCGGGTGGCCGGAGTGTCCCGGACATGCAGCATCGCGCCGTCCACCGTGACCCGTCGCGCGGGCCAGGGCGGCGGCACCTCATCGCCCGGCAGCAGCTCGCTGTCACCGGCAAGAACCGCACCCTTCACGAGGCCAAGAGTGCCTCGACGCGACGGTTCACGGCAGCCAATGTGGCGCGCACCATGGCGTGCCGGTCGTCGCCGGTGACCACGGCCGAGCCGGAGAGCTGCTCGACCCAGCCGCCCGCGCAGGACAGCAGCAGCACCACGACGGCGACCTGGCTGGAGCCGAACGAGACGGCGGCGGCGTGCTCGACGAAGCAGCGGGCCGGGCCGTCCGCGTGCGTCGACGCCGACAGCAGCTCGTCGACCGCGCCGGCGGTGGCGGTCGCGCACAGGCGCAACAGGTACCCGTCGACGGCCGGGCCGGTGGCGATGCCGGACGCCGTCCGGTCGCCGGCACGCAGCCGCACCTCGACGGTCGCGTCCGCCCCGAACGTGTTGACGTGCACGTTCTCGATCAGGACGCGTGGGCCGGGCCGGTCGCCCGGGTCGAGCGGGCGGGGTTTGTTCAGGTCGCGCGGGGCCAGGGCGGCGGGGGCGGCGACCGGCTCGGGCTTCGGAGCGGGCGCGGGCGCAGGCGCCGTCCGCGGGGCCGGCGAGACCGGAGGCGCCTGCATCGGCGGCGCCATCATCGGCGGCGGCGAGACCGGGGGCGGCTGGACCGGCGGCGCAGTGATCGGGGCGGCGGAGACCGGGGCGGCCGAGACCGGGGCCGGGGCCGGCGGCGCGGAGGCCTGCGACGCGGCCGGGGAGATCGGCCTGACCGAGGCACGGCCGGGCCGGGTGGCTTGGGCCGGCACCACCGGGGCGGGCGCCGAGCCGACACCGCCGAACGCACCGGGCATGGCCGCGTCCAGACCCATGCGCTCCTGCAGCAGGCGGGCGACGTGACGGCTCACCTCGGCCGCGTCGGCGCCGTCGGCCAGGTCGAGCCGCAGGCTGTGCGCGCCGGTCGGGGTGGCGCGCAGCGACGCGTCCCGCACGCCGGCGACCTCTCGCACGGCGGCCAGGATGGCCTGCACGTCGAAGCCCTCCTGACGTTCCTGCGCGGGCACGACGTCGCCGCGGCGCAGGTGCGTCGCGATGCGTGCCAGGGCGGGCGCCTCGGCCGATGGCTCCACTGCGGGCGGCTCCGGGACTCGGGGCACGTCCGGCTGGGCCGGCACGCGCTGGGGCAGCGCCTCGCTCGGCTCGTCCAGCGCGGAACTGAGGCTCTCGGACGGGTAGGAAGGGGCCGGCTCGTAACCGCGGCGGGCGAAACTGGACGCATCGTACGTCGGGAGGCCCAGGCCGGGCTCGTTGTCCACCGATCGCTGGTCCCCCGCCGGTGCGGCAGGCTCCACCCGGGGCAGGCCCTGCGCGAGCGTGTCGTTGACCAGCGCGTGCCGGGATCGGGTCGGTTCGGACGGAGCGTCGGTCCGGCTCAGTGGATCTCCCTGGGTCGGGCCCGTGGGGCGGGCCATCGGCACGGCGGCGCGCTGGATCGGCGCCGGCGGACCGCCACGGTACGAATCGTCGAGGTCACCCTCGTACGGAAAAGGGGGCGCGCTGGACGGAGCGGACGGTGCCGGATCGACCGGACGCGGCCGGTGACCGAGAATGTCAGCCAGACGGCTGCGGTCGCCGGACCACGGCGACGTCTCGGTGTTCCCGGAAGGGGGAATCTCGGTGGGCTGCGGTGGGTCCACGAACCCCGGCGGGGGTGGCGCCTGCGCGGGCACGGCAGAGCTCGGAGCGGGCCCGAAGGGGCGTTCCGGGAAGGGTTGCCGGCCGGCGTTCCCGCGCCGCCAGGGCGGCAGGTCCGCTTCCTGCTCCAGCGCGGAGCCCGTGTTCGACCACGGGTTTTCACCATTCGTCCAGCCGTTCACCCGACTGCGGTCACGCCCGTCGGCACCGTTGCCGCCGCTCGCGGCTCCGGCGTCTCCGGAATGCCCTGTTTCATCCACCGCGTGCTCCTCGCTCGCCCCCGCTGAGGCTACCGTGTGGTTGCAGTGGCGATAAGTTGCAGCGTCGCGACAATTGCCCGCACGACCGCGACAAGCGCCGATCCGGGCAATCCGCGTCGACAAACCGCGGGGACCGACCCCCTGGAGGTTCACCAGATATGACCGCCGCGTCCGGCGGGGCTCAGACCACTCGCCCCACCCGGCTGCCGAGATCGGCACGCCGCAAGCAACTGCTGGCCGCCGCCCAGCAGATCTTCGTCGCGCACGGCTACCACGCCGCCGCGATGGATGACATCGCTGAGCGCGCGGGCGTCTCCAAGCCTGTGCTCTACCAGCACTTCCCCGGCAAGCTCGAGCTCTACCTGGCTCTGCTGGACACCCACTGCGACGCCATCATCGCCAAGGTCCGGGGCGCGTTGGAGGCGACCCCGGACAACAAGGAGCGGGTGAAGGGCGCCGTCCGGGCGTATTTCGACTTCATGGACCACGAGAGCGAGGCGTTCCGCCTGGTCTTCGAGTCCGACCTGCGCAACGACCCGCAGGTGCGGCAGCGGGTCGAGCGGGTCGAGCAGGGCTGCATCGAGGCGCTGACCGAGACGATCATCTCGGACACCGGGCTCCGGCCGGACCAGGCGCAGCTGCTGGCCTCCGGCCTCGCCGGCGCCTCCGGAGCGGCCGCTCAGTACTGGCTGGCGAACGGCCGCCGTACGCCCAAAGCTGAAGCCGAGAGCCTCGTCGCCGCTCTGATCTGGCGCGGGATCGCCAGCTTCCCCCTGCAGGGCGGTTCAACGGCCGGAACGGCACCGGAAATCGGATAGCCTTTCGAAGCGGTATACGGGTTGACAGAGGAGGACTCCGTGGAGGTCAAGATCGGCGTGCAGCAGTCGCCGCGTGAGCTCGTGCTGGAAAGCGCCCAGACTCCGGCGGAGGTCGAGGAGGCGGTGTCCGAGGCCCTGGCCAAGGACGGCGTCCTGACGCTCACGGATGAGAAGGGTCGCAAGGTGATCATCCCGGTCGCCAAGGTGGCCTACGTGGAGATCGCCGAGGCCTCGCACCGGCCTTTCGGGTTCACCACCCGCTGATGCGGTAACGGGAGGGCGCCCTCGTCCCGGGGGTTCCCTCCCGTAACTGCTCTTGAGTGCGTCTGCTATTGGGTCGGGTAGAGTGGCTGGTGTCGCCGTCGATTCGTGTCGACGGCCCCGCGTGTGGCCCGCTTTCGAGCGTGCGGCCCGCGCCAAACACAGACCGCGCCCCAGACACTCGACGGGCGCACCACGAGAGGGCACCCGTAAAACTTCATGACCGACATTGAGCAAGCTCTCATCCCCGTGACGAACCGTGCCCCGGTCCGGCCGGACAGCCCCACCTTCGCGGATCTGGGCGTCCGTCCCGAGACTGTCGAGGCACTGGCCAAGGCGGGTATCACCCACGCCTTCGCCATCCAGGAGTACGCGCTGCCCATCGCGCTCCGTGGCTCCGACCTGATCGGCCAGGCACCGACCGGCACCGGCAAGACCCTCGGCTTCGGTCTGCCGCTGCTGGAGCGGGTCCTCGCCCCGTCCGAGGGCGCCGACGGCCGGCCCCAGGCCCTGATCGTCGTCCCCACCCGTGAGCTGGGCCTCCAGGTGGCCCGCGACCTCGCCGCCGCCGGCAGCACGCGCGGCGTCCGGGTCCTCCCGATCTACGGCGGCGTGGCGTACGAGCCGCAGGTCGACACCCTGAAGAAGGGCGTCGAGATCCTCGTCGGCACGCCCGGCCGCCTGCTCGACCTGGCCAAGCAGAAGCAGCTCAAGCTCAACGCCGTCCACGCGCTGGTGCTCGACGAGGCCGACCGGATGCTCGACCTGGGCTTCCTCGACGACGTCGAGAAGATCCTCGCGATGCTCCCCGAGCAGCGGCAGACCATGCTGTTCTCGGCGACCATGCCGGACCCGATCGTGGCGCTGTCCCGCCGGTTCCTGCGCAACCCGATGACGATCCACGCCGGTCACACCACCGAGAGCGGTCCGAACCCGCTGACCAAGCAGGTCGTCTACCGCACGCACCCGCTCAACAAGATCGAGATGGTGTCCCGGATCCTGCAGGCCAGGGACCGCAGCCTCACGATGATCTTCACGCGGACCAAGCGGGCCGCCGACAAGGTCTCCGAGGAGCTGGACTTCCGCGGGTTCGCGGTCGCCGCGGTGCACGGTGACCTGGGCCAGGGCGCGCGCGAGCGGGCACTCCGGGCGTTCCGCAGCGGCAAGATCGACGTGCTGGTCGCCACCGACGTCGCGGCCCGCGGCCTGGACGTCTCCGGCGTCACCCACGTGATCAACTACGACTGCCCGGAGGATCCGGAGACCTACACGCACCGCATCGGCCGGACCGGTCGCGCGGGCGCCACGGGCGTCGCCGTGACGTTCGTGGACTGGGAGGACATGCCTCGCTGGGTCCTGATCGACAAGTCGCTCGGGCTCAACATGCCGGAGCCGCCGGAGACTTACCACACGAGTCCGGCGCTCTACCACGACCTGGACATTCCGACGGACGTCTCGGGCACGCTGCCGACCGCCGACCGGAACCGCGCCGGCCTCTCCGCCGAGATCGAGGAAGACCTCGGTGGTGGCGGCCGGGGACGCCGGTCCCGCAGCGGCGGTCGTGACGGTGGCCGCGATGGTGGCCGTGACGGCGGACGCGGTGGGCGTTCACGTGGCGGATCGTTCTCGGGTTCGGCTTCGCCCGACGGCTCGTCCTCCGGCCCGGGCACGTCGCCCTCCTCGCCGTCGTCCTCGCCTTCGTCCTCGTCCGAGGAAGGGGCCGAGCGGCCCAAGAGGCAGCGGCGCCGGCGCAAGGTCGTCGAGGGTCCGGCTTCCGGGCTCGGGGGTACGGACGCGGCAGTCGAGCCGTCGGAGACTCCCGCGGCGACAGCCACCGGGTCGTCGCCCGTGACCGCTGAGCCGGCCGCCGTGGCCGCCACCTCGTCACCCGTGGCCGCCGAGTCGTCGCCTGTGGTCGCCGCCTCATCGAGCGTGGCCTCCGCCTCATCGGGCGCGGCCGCCGCCTCATCGAGCGTGGCAACCGACGAGGCGCCGCGTGCGCGGACCCGTCGTCGCCGCGCGCCCGCGACCTCGCTCACCTTCTCGGACTCCGGTCCGGGCGAGACCTCGGACTCGGCATCCGCCGAGGCCCCGGCCGCCGTTCCCGTTGCGGTCCCGGACTCCGCACCGGCATCGTCCGACGCGCCTGCCGAGGCGGCCGCGGAGTCCTCGTCCGAGGAGTCGCGCCCGCGTCGTCGCCGTCGCCGGAGCACCCCCGCCGGGGACGACACCGCCGGCAGCATGAGCAGTGGGTCCGAGGCGGGCGTGGGCACCGCGGAAGCCTGATCCACCACGAGCGCCTGAGGTCGTGACCGCGATCTCAGGCGCTTTTCACGGCGTAGGTTCGATCGCGCCAGGCTGCAGGCTCGGACGGTGGGCGTTGGGTTTCCCCGGTTCCGTCGGCGGGCGGGCGCTTGCGTGGCGCCCCGGGATGTTGCGCGCCCGCGAGCACCAGGGCGGTGAGGGCGTCCCACCCGCACGCGTTCACGGTGGCATTCCGGGCGGAAAGCGCCACTGCCGCCGTACGCGCGAATCGGTTTTCAGATCCAGCGGTTCCCGAGCTCCTCGAGCAGATCGAGATTGAGCTGGACGGCTGTCGTGACCTCGGTCAGGAACGTGTTCCGCTCCGCGTGCGTCCAGGGCGTCGTGTCCAGTTGATGGTCATAGCGCGCCTGGAAGAGCTCCGGGTTGACGCCCTCGAAGACGAAGAATCGATAGCCCTGGCGGCGGAAGTTGTACATCTCCCAGACCGCCGCGCCCAGCCACTGGCCGTCGTCGAGATCGCCGAGATAGCGCGTGCAGTGGTGGGCCACATAGCCGGTGGCGTGGCCGAACGCGGCTGATCGGATGCGCGTGCAATACGTCGTGGTGGCCGGCAGCGCGGTGATCCGGCTCTGCCAGCGCGGGCCGTGCAGAAAGCGCAGGTCGGCCTCGAGCGTCGGAACGCGCAACAGCTCGGGGAAACAGAAGCGCCCGGCGACCGGATCGTCGGCCATCGCGGTGGTGGCCAGCTCCAGGGACTCGTAGACGAACCAATGCTGCGCGACGAGCTCCGCATAGGCCCCGATCGGCAACTGCCCGTTGGCGAGGTCCTGGATGAATCGGCTGTGCCGGGCCGCGGTGGAACCCTCCGCGAGGATCTTCCGCAGTGGGGAGGAGAGCGCGCCGGTCACGGGCGTGTCCGTCAGATGCCACATAGGACTCTCCTTCCGCCTCGGATCAACCTAGCCGTACCGGGGCATGCTCCATAGGCCCTGTGGACGGGTTGTCCACAGGCTCGCCGGGCGTTCTCGCGGGGCGGGCAGAATGGAGGCATGCCACAACCGCTCGATCAAGCGCTCGCCGAGGTGCGCGAACTCCTCCTCGCCCCGGGGCTGACCCGTGCCGTCGCGGCCGGTCGCCGTCGCGGGCATGTGCCTTCCGTCACACGCGCCCAGGTTCGCCCCGTCACACTGAAGAGTGGTCCGCGGCTGCAGATCGTCACCGACGACGGCGCCCGCCCGTTCACCCGCAACGTCGCGCCCGGCGCTGAGGCGGCCGCCGCCGTCGACGAGCTGCTGGCCGAGCCGTTCGGCAACTGGCACGTGGAGACCGACTCGGCCACCGTCCAGGTGCGGATCACGAAGAAGGGCGACGCCCAGGTCCACCGGGCCGCCACGGCCACCGCGCCTGCCACTTCGCAGGATCACGACCGTGCCAAGCAGTGGCTGCTCGACCCCGGTGACCCGCTCTTCGAGGTGATCGGGGGCAACGCGGCCAAGCGGCGGCAGATCGACGCCTTCCTGCGCGCGCTCGCCGCGACGCTGCCTGACGAGCTTCCGCCGACGCTGCGCGTCGTCGACCTGGGCTGCGGAAACGCTTATCTGACCTTCGCGGCCTACCGCTATCTGGCCGGGCGGGGCGTCGCGGTCCGGGTCGCCGGGGTCGATGTCCGAGAGGATCAGCGGGTACGCAACGGTGAGGTCGCCGCCCAGCTCGGCTGCTCCGACGACGTGACCTTCGTGGCCGGCACCATCGAGGCGGCCGAGCTGCCGTTCACGCCGGATCTCGTGCTCGCGTTGCACGCCTGCGACACCGCCACCGACCAGGCGCTGGCCCGTGCCGTGCGGTGGGAGGCACGCTGGGTCCTCGCCGCGCCGTGCTGCCACCACGACATCGCCGCCCAGCTCAAGAGCAACACGTCGCCGTCGCCCTACGGGGAGTTCACCCGGCACGCGATCCTCCGGGAGCGCTTCGCGGACGTGCTGACCGACTCGCTGCGGGCCGGCCTGCTGCGGCTCAACGGCTACAAGGTCGACGTGGTGGAGTTCATCGACTCCGCGCACACGCCGCGCAACCTGATGCTGCGCGCACGGCGCACCGGGGCGGCGCCGACCGCCGAGCAGCGGGCGGAATACGACGCGCTGATCGGCCAGTGGGACGTCAAGCCGGCGCTGGCCGGCCTGCTCAGCTGACCCGCTCGTCGCGCTGACCGGGCGGGTCGAGCCGGTCGGCTCCGCTCAGCCCACTTCGAGGGTCCACTCGGCGGTGTGGACCTGGCCGGCGACCTGGAAGTCGAAGAACATCCGGTAGGCGCCGGGGCTGGGCGCCGTCACCCAGAACTTGACCTTCCCGTCGACGAGTTGCTGCTCCGGGTGGACGTGCAGATAGGCGACGTCCCCCTGGCGCAGCACGACGAGATGGCCGAACGCGCCGAGGTAGGGCTCGACGGCGCCGCCGGTGACCGTCATCAGCAGGGGCTGGACGGCTTTGGTGTCAGGCTTTCCCTCGTACGTGACGGTGAGGCCGGCCACGGTCGCCCGGTCGGACGCGGCGGGCAGCGCCTGCGGCGCGTAGTCACCCGCAACGGTCAGGTCGGTGCCCAGGGTGGTGGCGATCTGCCGGCCACCGACCAGGGCGGTGAAGTCCGCGATCATGCGGTAGACACCCGGCTGGGCCAGCGTCAGGTCGATGCTCCACGTGCCGTCGTCGGCCATCACCGGGTGCAGGTGCTGGAAACCGGTGAGGTCGCGACGGGCCACGATCAGGTGCAGGGGTTTGTCGTGGACGATCGCGTAGGAGGTGACCGGGGTGCCGCCGGTCGCGTCGATCGTGAAGTTCAGGGGCTGCTTCTTGCCGGCCTCGAACATGGTCGTGCGCGGGTGCAGGGTGAGGCCGTCCGAGCTGAGCGAGAGGCCGCCGACGACAGCGCCGGTCGCGGCGGCTCCGGTGCCGGCCGCGCCGTGGGTGTGCGGCATGTTCTCGTTGACCACCGTGCTGCCGGTGCTGGTGGCGGCCGCCGGAGTGGTGGTGGTGGTGCTCGCGCCGGTGCCGTTGTTGAGGCGGCCCAGGCCGTAACCGGCGAAGAGGACGACGATCAGCAGGGCGCCGATCGCCGCGAAGCGGAACGTGGAGTTCTTCTCGGGCTCGCCGACGGTTGCCCCGGTGGGTGCTCCGGGCTCCTCGTCGGTGAGGTCCAGGGACCACTTGGACTTCCGGCGCGGTGGATCCTCGGTTGGTACGTCCACGTTTCTCACTGGTACCGCATGATGCGGCGTCGCCGCACGGTTCCCGCCCGATTCTTCAGCATGTACCGCTTGTGCCGGTTCAGCAGCGGCGCCGGTGGGACGGTGGGGCACCTGCTCGGCGTCGCCGGGATGGTCAGGCATCCGCAAGCTCGTAGCCGGCCTCGTCCACCGCCGCGCGCACCGCGTCGTCGCCGAGCGGCGCCTCGCTGGTCACCGTCACCCCTCCCGACCCCAGGTCGATCTCCACGCCGGAGACGCCGGGAAGCGCCGAGAGCTCCTCGGTCACCGCGTTGACGCAGTGCGAGCAGGTCATGCCCTTGACGGTGTAGGTGCTGGTCACAGCCATGACAATCGCCTTTCAGGGGTTTCGGGCAGTTTCCGCCACTTCGGAGGCTCGGGTGCTAAGACTTGATCAACCGCGCGATCGCGTCCGACGCCTCTTTGACCTTGGCGGACGGGTCGCCGGCACGGGCCGCGTCCACGACGCAGTGCGCCAGATGATCCTCGAGCAGGCCGACCGCGACCGCCTGCAGCGCGCTTTTCGCCGCGGAGATCTGGGTCAGGACATCGATGCAGTACGTATCCTCGTCGACCATCCGTTGCAGCCCACGGACCTGGCCCTCGATCCGGCGCAGGCGGCCGAGCAGGGCCGCCTTGTCGCCGGAGTAGCCGTGCGGTCCGTGCGGTTGGCTCGCCTCCTCAGACATGCACACCAGCATACCCCCCTCCGGTATCAAGAATCTGTCGCACCCGGGAGCTAACGTGTGCCGGCGTGGGAGTTGATCCGTGGGAGGTGGCGCACCGGTCCGCTCTCGATCATCTCCTGGGGCTGATCGCCGAGTCGACGTGGGCCGACGTGCTGATGCTGCGCGGCAGCATGCTGATGCCGGCCTGGGTGGGCGAGCATGCCCGGCTGCCCGGCGACCTGGACTGGATCGTGCTGTCCGACGGCGTGACCCGGCCCGACGATCTCGCGCCGTGGCCTTTCGTCCAGACGATCGACCCGGCCCAGCACTGGCCGGAAGCGGTGCACGGCGGCGCGCGCAATCAGATGTGGACGTTCGAGGAGTTCGAGACCGGCGGGCAGCGTCCCCGGCTGCCACCCGAGGGCCTGCACTGGATGTCCGCGGAGCAACTCGACGAAGAGGGCTACACGGCTGACTTCGTGCGGGACCTGATCACGGCCAGTCCGCGTACCGCGGATGGGGTGGAATTCGATCTCGACGCCATCTTCGAGGCGGCCTCCGTGGACTACTACTCCGACGACGGGGAGTATGGGGTGGTCGAGCCGGCCAGGGGCATCCGGACCATGCTCCAGCTCCCCTGGATCACGCCCGACGGCGAAGGCGGCAAGGTGAGCATCGATGTCGCCTACGACGAGCCGGTCCCGGAGCCTCCGGTGCTGACCGCCGTCCCCCGCGCGGCCGGGCGCTCCCCGGTCGGCCTGCTCACCGCGAGCCGCGAGTTGTCCCTGGCGTGGAAGCTGCACTGGCTGACCGCCGACCAGACCGGCCAGCGCCTGTCCGCCGCCAAGGACCTCTACGACGCCGTGCTCCTCGCGGAGCTTCCCGGGATGCGGCTCCCGCCTCACCTGCACAGGTTCGCAGTCGGTGGCGATCTGACTCCCCTCGCGCTCCCCGGCTGGTCGATCGACGGCGATCTGCCCGGCGGCCCCGAACCATGGCTGGCCCGGCTGGCCGCCGCCCTGCCTGACCTCACACCGTGAGAAAGCACTGGCAGGCCGGTCACCTGCCCGTGGCAGGATGCGGCTGAGTCCGGAACCGCTGAGGAGTGCCTGTGGGAAACCGTGAACGCGACGGTTATGTGCTGACCGACGACGCGAGCCGGGTCGATGTCGATCGCGTGCACCGCTGGCTGGCCGAGGAGTCCTACTGGGCCACCGGCCGTTCGCACGACCTGGTCGCCCGCTCGATCGAGGGCTCGCTGCCCTACACGGTCCTGCGCGACGGCGAGCAGGTCGGCTTCGCCCGGGTGGTCACCGACGGCGCGACCTTCGCCTGGATCTGCGATGTCTTCGTCGACGAGCGCCACCGCGGTCACGGCCTGGGCGTCTGGCTGATCGACAGCATCGTCGAGGACATGACCGACCGCGGCATCCTCCGCCTGCTGCTGGCCACCCGGGACGCGCACGAGGTCTACCGCCGGTCGGGCTTCACGCCGCTGGCCGGCCCGGGCCGTTTCATGGAGATCGACCGCCGCCCCACCCGGAACGCCATCCTCGGCCTCGCCTGACCGCCCCCCGCGGTCCCGCCACAGCCCACGCTCGTGCGCCCTGCCCGGCCGCGGCCGTCGCCTCTGCCGGGCAGCGGCCGCGACCGTCGCCTCTGTCGGGCAGCGGCCGCGCTGCCGAACCCGGCCCCGCAGGCCGACAAACCCAAGTCCCGCCAAGGTGCACGGCCTGGTGGAAAGTGTCCGGGAAAGCTTCACGTCAGCCGAGCCCGGGTGGGGATGGCGCGCCGGGCAGGCAGGTCAGCCGGCAACAGCCAGCGCCAGTGGCAGGACGGCCTCGGCCCCGGCGCCGCGAAGGGCACGACCGGCCAGCGCCATCGTCCACCCGGAATCCACCAGGTCGTCGACGAGCAGCAGCGGGCCGGGCGTCTCCTCGATCCCGGCACGCACGTCCGGCGGAACGCTGAAAGCGTCGTGCAGTGTCCGGACCCGCTGAGCGCTGTTGCCCCGGAAGCCCTCCTCCCCCGACCGCACCGGCGGCAACGCGCCGAGCAGTGGCAACCTCCCCACCCGCGCGATGTGCTCGGCGAGGGTGTGGACAAGGTGTGGATGACGGTGCGACCCGACGGCGACGACGCCGACCGGGCGCTGCTGCCACGCGTCGTCGCCGCGTGCCCACGCCTTGAGCACCTCGACGACCGCCGCGGCCAGCTCGGCCGGAATCGGCCCGTCCGGCGAATCCGGCCCGACCACGCCTCGCAGCCGCGAGCCCCACCCCAGGTCGGAGAGACGGCCGACGGCCCGGCCGGGCGCGATCTGCTCGCCCGCGGCGATCCTGCCCTTCAGCGAGATGCCGACCGCGGAGAGGCCGGTGGGCCACATCTTCTTCGGCGCGATCTCCACCCCGGGCCGCCCGAGGAACGACTCCGCTGCGGCCAGCGAGCTCGACGACACGTCGGCGTCGAAGAGCGGGCCCGCGCAGTTGTCACACCGCCCGCACGGCGCCGCTTCCGGATCGTCCAGGCACCGTCGGAGGAACTCCATCCGGCAGACAGGCGTCCTCGCATACTCGATCATGGTTTGTTGTTCGTTCTCGCGGGCCTCGGCGACCCGCCGCAACCGGGCATGGTCGTATTCCCAGGGCTGGCCGGTGGCGAGCCACCCGCCGCGGGTGCGCTGCACCGCGCCGTCCACGTCGAGGACTTTGAGCATCAGCTCCAGCCTGGCGCGCCGCATGTCGACCAGCGGCTCCAGGGCCTGCGTCGACATCGCGCGATCGGCGGTGAGCTGCGCCAGCACCGACCGCACCTGCTCCTCCGGCGGGAAGGCCAGTGAGGCGAAATACCGCCAGATCGCGGCATCCTCCGGGCCCGGGAGCAGCACGACCTCGGCGTGCTCGACCGCTCGACCGGCACGGCCGACCTGCTGGTAGTAGGCGATCGGCGAGTTCGGCGCGCCCAGGTGCACGACGAAACCGAGATCAGGCTTGTCGTAACCCATGCCGAGCGCCGACGTCGCCACCAAGGCCTTGATCTTGTTGTCCAGCAGATCCTGCTCGGCCGCGCGCCGCTCGGCGTCGTCGAGCTGACCCGTGTACGACGCGACGGCGAACCCGCGCGACCGCAGGAAATCAGCGGTCTCGGTGGCCCCGGCGACGGTCAGTGTGTAGATGATGCCCGAGCCCGGAAGCTGTTCCAGGTGGTCGGCGAGCCAGGCCAGCCGATGCGCCGGGTCGGGCAGCCGCAGCACCGCCAGGCGCAGCGAGTCACGGCCCAGTGCCCCGCGCAGCACCAGCGCGTCGCCGAGCTGGTCGGCGACGTCAGCGGTGACCCGCTCGTTCGCCGTCGCGGTGGTCGCGAGCACCGGGGTGCGCTCCGGAAGGCCGGCCAGGAACGTGCGCAACCGCCGATAATCCGGCCGGAAGTCGTGGCCCCAGTCGGAGACGCAGTGTGCCTCGTCGACCACCAGCAGGCCCGTGGTGTGCGCCAGGCCGGGCAGCACGTTGTCACGGAAATCCGGGTTGTTCAGCCGCTCGGGACTGATCAGCAGCACGTCGACCGCGCCGGACCGGATCTCCCGCTCGATCTCCGACCACTCCTCCAGGTTGGCCGAGTTGATCGTGCGCGCGCGGATGCCCGCCCGGGCCGCCGCGTCGACCTGGTTGCGCATCAGGGCGAGCAGCGGCGACACGATGACCGTGGGCCCGGTCGTCCCGCCGGCCCGCAGCAGGGCCGTGGCCACGAAGTAGACCGCCGATTTGCCCCACCCGGTGCGCTGCACGCAGAGCACCCGGCGGCGGTCGACGGTGAGCGCCTCGATGGCGCGCCACTGGTCCTCCCGCAGTCTCGCGTGCTCCCCGGCGAGCCGGCGCAGCACCTGCTCGGCGCGCTCCCGCACACTCGCCCGCTCAGCCGCATCAGCTGTCATCCGCGTCGTCTCGGTCACCCGGCATGTCTATCAGCCCCCACCGACAGAACCGGAGTTATCCACAGGCCGCGGTTATCCACAGACCGCAAAGAAAATCGAGCAGCGGTCGCGGCGGCGGGCCAAGCTCATGGGCATCCGGGCAAACGCGACCCGGGCCCACTCCTGAATGGAAGTCTCAGGACATGAGCAAAACGATCGCCGAGAAGCTGCTGATCAAGCCGAACTCCACCGTCTGGCTCAACCAGCCGGCCCGTCTGCCGATGCTCACCCCGATGCCGGAGGGCGTGCGCGAGACCGGGACGCTGGCCACGGCCGGCACCGCCGTGCTCTTCGCCGAGGATGCCGCCACTGTCCGCGAGCAGCTCACCGAGCACCAGGCCGACCTGGACAAGCCGAGCGCGTTCTGGATCGCCTATCCGAATGGCAACAAGGCGGACATCAACCGGGACACGCTCTGGCCCATCGTGGCCGATTTCGACATGCGCCCGTGCGGCCAGGTGGCAATCGACGACCGCTGGTCCGGGCTGCGTTTCCGGCCGAACCGCCCGGACGAGGGCCGGTTCACCGGAGGCAGTCAGTGACCTGCCCGTCTCCGTTCCGGCGGCCGGCCTTCCCAGCCGCCGGAGGATCAAGAGCCGATTTCTTGCGTACGGGGGAGCCGGCCCCGCCCACCGTGATCGCGCGACGGCCGGTCCCGGCCCTGACAGGCCTGTCGCGTCCGCAACAGATCCGCAGGTCAGCGCCCGAGGACAGTCCCCCCGTTGACGTTGATGATCTGCCCCGTGACGAATCCTCCGCCCGGCCCGACCAGCCAGCGCACCGCCTCGGCCACCTCCTGCGGTTCCCCCGCCCGGTTGACCAGCGACGCCGCGACCCGCTTGGCGTGCCCGTCCGGCGTCATCCGGCCGGCGAAGAACTCGCTGTCGGTGATGTATCCGGGCGAGATCACGTTGGCGGTGATCCCCTCCGCGCCGAGGTTCGTGGCGAGGTCCAGCATGTAGCCGTGCAGCGCGGCTTTGGCCGCCGAGTAGGGGCCACCACCACCCCGCTGTGCCGCGATCGAGCTGGTCAGGATGATCTTCCCGCCCGGCCGGCGCAGGCTCGGCAGCAGTGCGGTGGTCATCAGCACCGCAGTGAGAACGTTGGAGTCCAGGTTCGCCCGCCAGCGCGCGGCCACGCCGTCCAGCGTGCTCTCGTCGCCCCCGACGAACGCCCCGGCGTTGTTGACCAGCACGTCCAGCGGCCGCCCGGCGACCGCCTCGACGACCTTGCCCACCTGCGCCGGGTCGGCGGCGTCCGCGGTCACGGCGGAGGCCTGCGGGCCGATCCACTTGACCGCGTCGGCGAGCACCTCGGGCCGGCGCCCCACGATGATCACGTCGAAACCCTCGCCGGCCAGCATGCCGGCGGTCGACCTGCCGATTCCGGTGCCGCCGCCGGTGACCACAGCCAGTCTTGTCATGACCTCGACCCTATCGAAGCGCCTGGGGCGGTGATTTCACAGCGCGAGGGAGAATCCGCTGCCGCGTTTGACCGGGGGTGGCGGCGTGCGGGTAGCCGGCGGCGGCGTGGGCCGTTTGCGCGCGGTGCCGCTGTGGCGCGACGGCTGACGTTTGCGTTTGCGGATCGTCTCCTCCGGCCGGTCCTTCGCCGAGGCGGCGCTCACCGCGTCGTCGTTCTTGGCCGGGGCGGGCCCGCTGACGCTGCCCAGCACCTCGGCCCGGCACGGGTGGCCGTTCATCGCGAAGGAGAGCGGCAGCGGGTTGCGGTCGTGGTATCCACCGCGCAACGTGACCACCCGGCTCCGGCCCTGGCCGTGCACCATGACGTGCCGGCCCCGCTGGGCGACCGCCTTCGGCGTCCCGGCCAGCCGTTGCGTGCCAGGGAACGAGAAGTCGACCCGCCAGTCGCCCGGCCCGCCGGACGTGGTCACCGTCAGCCGCGCCTGGAAGGAGCCGCCCGAGTCCCGCTGCACCTGGTAACTGACCGAGCAGCGAACCCGGCGGACGCCAGCGTCACCCGTGGCGGGAGCGGCGGCGGAGGCGCTGGACTGGTCGGCTTCCGCGGCCTCACGACGGGCCGACCAGCTCAGCGCGCTGCCGGTGAGCAACACCACGGTGGCCAGCGCGGCGGCGACCGACCGCCGGCTGCGGGCCGGGGCCGGCCGCCCGCGGCACATCCAGGCGGCCGCCGAGGGGGAACGTGGCAGCTGGGCGCCGACGAACAGGCCGCCGCCCAGTGGCCGCACCCGGCCCATCCGCAGCGCGGCGCCGAGCCGGAGCGCCGCGCGCAGGCGCAGCTTGCGCAGCGGGATCCGCGGCGAGCCGTGCGGCCACGCCAGGCGGCGCCCACGCTCGCCGGGCGAGGCGGGAGCGGGCACCACGCCCCGGGCGGCGGGGACCGACGACCGCTCCCCCGGGCGCAGCGGCGGGATGATCGGGCGCACCCCGACGGTGGCGGCCAGGCCGCGGGCCAGCTCGGCGGAGAGCGGGCGGTCGGCCGGGTCCTTGGCCAGGCAGCGCAGGCACAGGTCGGCCACCGCCGGCGGCATCCCGGGCAGCTCGGGGACGGGTTCGGGGTCGGCGTAAAGGTGGGCGCGGAGCGCTTCCGTGGTGGTCTGGGCCGGCCACGGCATCCGGCCGGTGAGCGCGCGGTAGAGGAGCAGCCCGAGGGCGTAGACGTCGGTCGCCGGGGAGACCGGCGCGCCACCCAGGCGCTCCGGGGCGAGGTAGGCGGGCGTGCCGAGCAGGCTTCCGTCCGGGCCCGCGTCGCGCTGGCCGACCACCGCCGAGATGCCGAAGTCCACCACCTTCGCCCCGGCCCCGGTGAGCATCACGTTGGCCGGGGTCACGTCACGATGCACCACCCCGCGGGCGTGCGCGGTGGCCAGCGCGGAGGCGACCTCGGCGCAGACCATCACCGCCTCCCGCCAGTCCAGCGAGCCCTGCCGGCCGATCCGCGCGCCGACCGACTCGCCGTCGTTCAGCTCCATCACCACGTAAGGGACGGTCAGATGCTCCGAGAGCAGCGCTTCGCCGAAGTCGTAGACGCCGGTGATGTGCGGGTGGCAGAGCCGGGCCGCGGCCAGGGCTTCCTGGCGCAGCCGGTCCCGGAACGTGCGATCGGTCGCCAGTTGCGGGGCGAGCACCTTGACCGCGACCTCACGGCCCAGCGTCTCGTCGTAGCCACGCCAGACCACCGACATGCCGCCGGTGCCGAGCTTCGCGACGAGGCGATAACGCCCGGCGAGGCGAAGCGATCCCTCGTGACCGTTTCGCTCCGTACGCCCCATGCGCCGATTCTCGCCCGAGCGGATCGTCCTCCGGAGCCGCACACCGAAACCCGTACGGATTCGCGGTCCGGGAAGTCCTCGGCGAGCGCCGTGGTCAGCCCGGGAGAAGCTGATCGACGGGGGCGTGATCGTCGGTCAGGACCCGGGCGCCGCCGATGTAGGTGGCCAGGTCGGCACCGGACAGGAGCGTGACCGGCTTCTCGACCCGGGCGAGCCGCTCGCCGAGGGCGGCCAGGGGCAGCGGACCACGGGAGGCGACGATCACGAAGTTGGAGCCGACCTCGCCGGCCAGGGCGTCCCCGGGAGCGATCAGGGCGACCTGCGGGAAGGCGGCCGCGACCGTGGCCAGCTCGGCGCGGATGAGGCGGTCCGGCGGGTAATCGATCACGTTCTGGGCGTAGACACCGTCGGCGCGTAGGGTGCGGGAGATGTCCGCGGCCATCTCCCGGGTCGCCAGGTGCCACGGCACCACCTGGTGGCCGAAGGCGTCGCCGACCACCAGGTCGTAGGCGGCCGACGGCCGCTGGGCCACGCCGACCCGGGCGTCACCGATGCGGATCCTCAGGTCGGGGCCGGTGACCAGGCCGAGTTCGCGCTTGTCGAGCTCGACCAGGCCGCCGTCGAGCTCGAGCACCAGCTGGTCGCTGCCGGGGCGGGTGGCGCGGAGATAACCCGGGACGGTGAATCCGCCGCCCCCGATGTGCAGGGCGTCGATCGGGGCGCCGGCCGGGCGCAGGACGTCGGCGACCGCGGCGATCCACTGGACGTATTCGAATTCGAGGTGACGGGGGTCGTCGAGATCGACATACGAGTGCGGGGCCGAGTTGAGCATCAGCGTGCGCCCACCGGCGTTGTCCGGGTCGACCTCCACCCGGGCGCAGTGGTACGCCGTCTCCACGTCGCACGGGGTCGGCGAGATCGCCCCCATCCCCGCGGCGAGCAGGCCGATCGTGGCGAGCATGGATCGGAAGCGGGGCGAGCCGGGCAGCTTCGGATGGGTCTCGTCACGCCGCAGCCACCAGCCGAGCACGAGACCGCCCAGCGCGAGGAGCGCGGCCAGGCTCAGGACGATCGCGCTGCTCGGCATCGCGGCGACGAAGACGAAGCCGGTGCCCAGCGTCGCCGTGATCGCGCCGAGGGTGCCGATGCTGGACAGCCGGCCAACCACGGTTCCTGCTTCGCGCAGGCTGCTGAGCTGCAGCTTCACGACCATCGGCGGGATCGCGGAGAGGACGAAGGCGGGCAGGAACACGGCCAGGGCGGCGAGCAGGAGCACGGCCGGGGCAGCGCCGCCGCGGAGCAGCTCACCGCCCCAGCGGACCAGCGGGAGCGTCACGGCGGTGCCGATGGCGCCGAGGACCAGGGCCGGAGCGAGCAGCATGCGAGGGTCAAACTTGTCGGCCAGGCGTCCGCCGAGCCACGCGCCGTAGGCGATGGCCGCCAGCGAGATGCCGATCACCGAGCTGCTGACCTGCAGGGTGACGCCGACGTAGGGACCGACCAGGCGCAGCGCGACGATCTCCAGGACGAGCACGGCGCCGCTGGAGCCGAAGGCCAGGGCGCTGGCGAGGGCCGTCGGCAGGGCGCGGGGCGGCGCGGTCTCCATCGCCGGGATGCTATCCGTCCCCGGCCGCATCCGCCCGGCACGCCACACCGGCGGGGCGGCCCCGGAAGCTGCCGGAAACGGTCAAAGCTCGAAGACCGGAAACGGTCAGAATTCGGGGACGGGAAACGGTCAGAGCTCGACGACCGGAAATGGTCAGAGTTCGGAGAGATGCACGTGGTTCGTGTGCACCACGGACGGGCCGCCGCTCGCGCTGTACGCGCGCCAGCCGGTGCTGGGCGTCCAGATCTGCCGGTACCAGATCACGTACATCACGCCGAGTCTGTCGGCGTTCTTCACGAAGTAGGCGGCCAGCCGGTCACCGTAGGCCTTGTCGCTGCCGGTCGCTGCCGCATCCTTGAACGTGCTGGCATTGGCCGAGAAGTCGCAGGCCCGCCCCTTCGGGTGCTCCCCGGAATCCCGCTGGCTCCAGCAGACCGTGTAATGCGTGAACCCGTCCGCCCGCGCCTGCTGGTAGGCGTGCAGCGTCCGCGGCGTGACGCACCCTGTCGAGCTCGGGTCGTCAACGGTGCACGACTCCTTCGGCCACGAGCCGTCCGAGTTCCGCGGTGCGGGCTCGGCGGCCGCCGACGACGCGTCGACGAAGCCGCCGGCCGATCCGCCGCCCACCTCGGCGAGCGCGGTCTCGGCCTGCTTCTTCTTGCCCTCCATCACCTTGAGCTGCCGCTGCTGCTCGAGGATCTCCGCCTTCAGCGCGGTCTGCGCCTTCTTGGTCGTCTCGATGTCCTCGCGGTACGACGCGAGCGTGCTGCCGTCGACCTGGGCGAGCATGTCGAGGCCCTGCACCCGCTCGATGAAGCTGTCCGGGTTGCTGCTGTTGAGCAGCAGCATCACCGTGCTGACGCGGCCCATCTGGTAGGACCGGTTGGCGACCGCGGTGACCCGCGTGGTGAGCCGGGACGCCCGGTCCTGCGCCGCTTTCATCGTGACGTTGAGCTGGGTCTCCCGCTTCTTGGACGAGGCCAGCCTGGTCTTCGCCTGCTCGTAGCCCTTGGAGGCGGCTTCGAGGTTGGCCCGCAGCTTCTTGGAGCCGCCTTCCGGGTCCGCGGCCCAGGCAGCCGTCCCGGAGACACCGAGGACGACGGTGACGACGGCCGCCACGAGCACGCTGAACAGCCCGGCCCGCGGACGGGATGTGCGCGGGAAACCGGCGCGCGCGGACACGGTGCGGAAACCAAGCGGGGGGATGACCGCCACGGAGACCTCCAAGTCGTGAGCGCCGGTACTTTACCGTGCCGGACCTGGAGCGAGGGAGATCGATCAGGTCGCCGAGTATCCGCCATCCACGAAGAGTGTCTGACCGGTCACCGCTTGACTCGCGTCGCTCGCCAGGAAAACGGCACATCCGGCGAAATCCGCGGGCAGGCCGTTGCGTCCGATCATCGTCCGGGCGGCGTGTGCTGACACTTTCGAGGGATCGGCGAAGACCGCTTCGGTCAGGGGCGTGTGCACGACGCCGGGCGCGATCGCGTTGACGCAGACGCCGTGGCGCGACCACGCTTCGGCCTGCGATCGGGTCAGCCCGACCAGGCCGGCCTTGGCGGCGCCGTAAGCCCCGCTGTTGCCGTACGCGCGAAAGGCCTGCTGGGAGACGAGGTTGATGATGCGACCCCAGCCGCGCTCCGCCATCACCGGCCCGAACGCCTGCCCGAGCAGGAACGGGGCGGTCAGGTTGGCGGCGACGGTGAGGTCCCAGACGTCCTCGGTGAGCTCGCTCAGCGGCGGGCGCAGGTTCACGCCGGCCGAGTTGACCAGGACGTCCGGAACGCCGTACCGCGAAATGATCTTGTCGATGGCGGCCCGCACCGCGTCCCGATCCGCGAGGTCGGCGGAGATCGCACCACCCTCTGCGCCGAGTTCTCCCAGCTCGGCGACCACGTCGTCCATCGGCGCGGCACGCCGGGCCACCAGCACGACGCGAGCGCCGGCGCGCCCCAGGGCGAGGGCGATCTCGCGGCCGATCCCGGAGCTGCCGCCGGTCACGACCGCAGTCCGCCCGCCCAACCCGAAGAGCTCATCGAGGTACGAGGTCATAGGGGCACGGTAGATCGCGGAACGAGCGGAGCGGATCACGCTGTGAGATCCGCCACGTCCTACCGGAATCAGTCCTCGATGATCGGCGGACCGTCCGGGAAAAGCGTGGTCTGCACCGTTTGCCAGATCTCCTCGTTCGCCGCGACGAGGAGCCCGCGACGGCGATGGACCGGCCGGTATTCGAGCCCGTCCAGGTGTCGCGTCACGCCACCGGCCTCGCGGACGATCAGCGAGCCCGGCACGTGGTCCCACGGCTTGATCCGCCAGAAGAGGGCGAACTGCTGCTCGTCGGCGACCGTCGCCGGGTACTCGTAGCCGGCGCAGTGCCGCCCGGCCGTGTAACCGCCCAGCGCACCGGCGTGCGCGTCGACCTGATCGCGCAGGTGATCCGGCAGATACTTCCAGGAGATCACGCCGTGCAGGCCGGCGGCGGCCGGCGAGTCGGCGCGGGTCTTGAGCCGCACGCCGTCACGGAAGGCGCCGGAGCCGAGCTCCGCGGTCGTGAGCCGGTCGTCGACCACGTCGAGGATCCAACCGGCGACCGTCTCACCGTCCCTGACCAGCGCGACCATCACGCAGAACGGCGTCTTGCCGGCCGCGAAGTTGTTGGTGCCGTCGACCGGGTCGACGATCCAGACGGCCCCGCCCGCACCGATCCGGTCCTGGACCGACGGGTCGGCGGCGACCGCCTCCTCGCCGACGACGACGGAACCGGGCAGCAGCGCGGTCAGGCCGCGGGTCAGCGCGCGCTCCGACTCCTGGTCGGCGATGGTCACCAGGTCGCCGGGGGCCTTCTGGTGCACCTCGTCGGCGGCCAGTTTGCGGAAGCGGGGCAGCACGACGGTCTGCGCGACCTCACGGATGAGATCGGAAACTTGATCAAGCACGCGGTGGCAACTTCACGACGCTGACGAAGAACTCGTCGATCTGCCGGATGACCGCGATGAACCGCTCGAAGTCGACCGGTTTGGTCACGTACGCGTTCGCGTGCAGCTGGTAGCTGCGCAGGATGTCCTCGTCGGCGGAGGACGTGGTGAGCACGACCACCGGGATCCGCCCCAGCTCGTCGTCCCTCTTGATCTCCTCGAGCACCTCGCGCCCGTCCCGCCGCGGCAGGTTCAGATCGAGGAGGATCAGATCCGGGCGTACGGCGTTGGAGTACTGCCCCTCGCGACGCAGGTACGAGAGCGCCTCGGCACCGTCCGAAACCACGTTCAACCGGTTCCGGACCTTGTGCTCCTCGAACGCCTCCTGCGTCATCAAGACGTCACCGGGATCATCCTCGACCAGCAACACCTCGATCGGAGTACCGCTCTCCCGCTCTATGCTCACGCGACCACCATCTCTCGGCTCTCCTGCTCTTCGCCCGGCTCGTCGGCGCCGATCAGGGCGGGGAGCGTGAACCAGATCGACGCCCCCACCTCGACGCCGACGTCCAGCCAGATCCGTCCGCCATGGTATTCGACGATCTTCTTGACGATCGCCAGTCCGATGCCGGTCCCCTCGTACGCATCGCGGGCGTGCAACCGCTGGAAGATCACGAAGACCTTGTCGGCGAACTCGGCCTCGATCCCGATGCCGTTGTCCCGCACGTTGAACTTCCACTCCTTGCCGTCCCGCTCGGCGGTGATCCGCACCTCGGGCGGCACGTCCGGCCGGCGGAACTTCAGCGAGTTGCCGATCAGGTTCACGAAGAGTGTGGTGAGCAGCGGCTCTTCGCCCTCCACTATGGGCAGCGGGGGCCAGGTGATCTCGGCGTCCTCCCCGGCTCGCGGCTCCAGCTGCGATTTCACCTCGCCGAGCACCCTGTTCAGGTCGACGTCGGTGAAGCCGCTGGTGAGCCGGCCGATCCGGGAGAACGCCAGCAGGTCGTTGATCAGCCGCTGCATGCGCTGCGCGCCGTCCACCGCGAAGGCGATGTACTGGTCGGCACGCTCGTCCATCTGACCGGCGTACCGCCGCTGCAGCAACTGGCAGAAGCTGGCCACCTTGCGCAGCGGCTCCTGCAGGTCGTGCGAGGCGACGTAGGCGAACTGCTCCAGGTCCCGGTTGGACCGGGTGAGCTCCTCGGCCTGGCTCTGCAGCTGCTGGTTGACCCATTCGACCTGCTGCCGGGCGTCCCGCACCTCGGAGAGCTCGGAGGCGATCTGCTGGCGCATCTGGTCGACGTCGGCGGCCAGCCCGACCAGCTCGGGTGAGCCGAGCCGGCTCTCGATGTGCCGCTCGTAATCCCCGCCGGCCACCCGGCGCACCTGGTCGGCCAGGTCCACGATCGGGCGGCTGACCAGCCGGTCCAGCAGGAGCATCAGGAAAATCCCGGCCAGCACGACGACCGCCGCGGCGGCGATCTCGATGGCCACCATGGTCTGGCTGGAGTCCTTGGCGGCGGTCGCGGTCTCGGTCCGCAGCGCCTGGATGTCGTCCTGCATCCGGTCGATCGCAGCCCGCAGCTCGTCGAACTGGGTGGTGCTGGCGGCCTCGATCCGCGCCTGGGCCTCCTGCACGCCCTGGGCCTGGACCGCCGCGACGACCGGCTCGGACACCTGCTGGTGCCACGCGTCGATCCGCCCCTTGACCTCGTCCAGCGCGGCACGGATCTTCTTGTCCTCGGGGTGCAGCAGGCTCTCGATCCGGTTGACCTGCGCCTGCTGGTCGGCGATGCCCTTCCGGTACGGATCGAGGTTGGCATCGCGCCCGGTGATCGCGTACCCGCGGATCCCGGTTTCCTGGTCGACCATCGCGGTGCTCAGCGATTCACCGGCCGCACGCATCGGGCTCGCCCGGTTCAGCACGTCGTCCAGCTGCCGGTTGTGCGCGGCCGCGGTGATCGCCGCGAAGACGCCCAGCGCGGTGAGGATCACCCCGATGGTGACGCAGAGCGCGGCGATCCGGGAACGCAGGGTCCACGTCCGCATGCGGGGGCCGGTCACCGCCCACCACCGCGCGAGATCAGCAGCATCGCCACGTCGTCGGTGAGCGGGCCGCCGTTGTCCCGATCCGCGCGATCCACGAGCCACGCCGGCAGCCCGGCCAGCGGCACCTCCCGCGCGCTCGGCTCGTCCAGCAGTTTGCAGAGCCCGTCCACGTCGAGGCGCTCGTTACCGGGGCCGGTGTGGCCCTCGATCAGGCCGTCGGTGTACATCAGCAGGGACCAGTCATCGCCGGTTAACTCCAGCTCGGTAGCGGGTGTCGGGGTGGGACGTACCCCGAGCACGATTCCGGTACGCGCGTGCACCGGCGTGGCGCGCCCCTCGCTGAGCACGACGGGCGGGGGATGGCCGGCGAGGCGTACCGTCGCGCGGTTGTGCTGCAGGTTGATCGTGGCCGAGGCGACAGTGGCGAACACCTCACGGGCTCGCCGCTCGCTCATCAGCACCTGCTCCAGCGAGGCGAGCACCTGTTCCTCCGGCACCCCGGCGAGCACCAGCGCGCGCCAGGCGACCCGGAGCTCGACGCCGAGCGCGGCCTCGTCCACCCCGTGCCCGCAGACGTCGCCGACGATCACGTGCAGCTTGTCGTCACCGGTCTGCACCACGTCGAAGAAGTCGCCGCCGAGCAGGCCGGCCGCCCGCCCGGAGCGGTAGAACGTCTCGACCTGCACCTGCGTGGTCTGCATCAGCGGCTTGGGCAGCAGGCCACGCTCCAGGCGCGCCGACTCCTCCTGCCGCAGCTCCACCTCGCGCAGCCGGCGGGACGCCTCGTCGGCGCGTTTGCGCTCGACCGCGTACCGCAGCGCACGGACCAGCCAGACGCCGTCGACCTGGCCCTTGACCAGGTAGTCCTGGGCGCCCTCGGCGACCGCCTGGACACCCAGGTGCTCGTCGGAGCGGCCGGTGAGCACGCAGACAGCCGCGCTGCCGGCGACGGCGAGCAGCTTGCGAAGCCCGTCGATGCCCTCCGCGTCCGGCAGGCCCAGGTCGAGCAGCACGCATTCGGCGTGGGCGACCAGCTCACGAGCCTCCCGCAGACTGCTCGCCACGGTCAGCTCGAACGGCGCCTGCGCCTCGGTGAGCAGCTCACGGACCAGGAAGGCGTCGCCCTCGTCGTCCTCGACCAGCAGAATCCGCAGCCGCTCCAGATGCTGCTGGCTGAGCGCATAGGTGCTGGAGGCGAGCGAACGATCCGTCATCGCAGAATCCCCACTCGACGCAGAGGTGACCCGGAAATCGTGTACCACCGGGCGCGGCGGCACAACACCGGTCACCACCTCGTGACCTGGTCTCACGCCGGCCCACTGGGAGCGTTGCCATCACCGGACGCGGCCACACGGCGCGCATGATCAGCTATCACCTGGCCAAGGATGCCGTGCAGCCGCCCGCAGTCCATGCAATGCAGGTTCTCGTCGAGGTGGCGACCACCACATCCGACGCACTCCCCCCGGTCCTCCGGGTCGCGATAGGACGCCAGGGCCCGGCACATCGCCCGGATCACATGATCACTCATGGCGAACGTCTCGTCACCCAGGGCTGTGCGGACGCCGAGCAGCGCCACCGGCGGGGCGTCCGGTTGCGGGTTGTACGGAGCCACCGCGTCGATGAACTCCGCGATGACGGCGGCCGGGTCGAACGGGGCAGTCACCCGGACAACGCTATTGCACGCGCCAATCGATCTACCGGGTACCCGGATGTCGTACCTCCACGATTAGATGTCACCCATGCGTGACGCTGCCCTCATCCGGCCGGTCAGGCGCGGTTTCGCCGCCCTGGCCGTTCTCGCCGTGCTCACCCTTGCGGGCTTTGTCGCGGTCCGGTCCATCCTTCCGCCGACGGCAGCGCCCGCCTCCGCGCCGGCCTCCGACTTCAGCGCCGAGCGCGCCTTCCGGACGGTCGAGGCGATCGCGTCGGCGCCGCACCCGGCCGGCAGCGCGGCCAACGACCGCGTCCGCGACCACCTGCTGCAGGCCCTCACCGGCCTGGGCCTGAGCCCGCAGGTGCAGGACACCGTCTCGGTCCAGGGCGGCGAGCTGTCGGCCAGCGCCGGGGGCACCGGCCTGGCCCGGGTTCGCAACGTCGTCGCGGTGATCCCGGGCAAGGCGTCCACCCGGCGGATCTTCCTGGTCGCGCACTACGACTCGGCGCAGACCGGCCCCGGCGGCAACGACGACGCGGCCGGCGTCGCCACGATCCTGGAGACGGCCCGTGCTTTGACCAGCAGCGATCGACTGGTCAACGACGTGGTGCTGGTTCTGACCGACGCCGAGGAGGCGTGCCTCTGCGGCGCCGAGGCGTTCGTCAGGCAGCACGAGCTGGCACGCGACGGCGGCATCGCGATCAACCTGGAGGCCCGCGGCAGCTCCGGTCCGGCGATCATGTTCGAGACCTCGGAGCGGAACGCGCGGCTCGTCGAGGCGTATGCGACGACCCCCTACCCGGTGGGCACCTCGTTCGCCGTCGAGATCTACCGCCTGCTGCCGAACGACACCGACTTCACGGCGTTCCGCGAGGCCGGGTTCGCCGGGCTGAACTCGGCCTACATCGACGGCGCCGCGGTCTATCACGCGCCCACCGACCTGCCCTCCGCGATGGACCGGGACAGCCTGCAGCACCACGGCGCCAACGCGCTCGCGCTCACCCGGGCGCTGGGCAACGCCGGCGACCTGAGCACGGCGATGACCGGCGGTGACGCCACCTACTTCCCGGCGTTCGGCTTCCTGGTGCGTTATCCCGGCGCGCTCGTGCTGGTGCTGGCCGGGGTGGCGCTGCTGGCGGTCGCGGCACTCGCCTGGCAGGCCCGGCGCAAGGGGCGGCTGACCGGGAGGAGGCTGGCCGTCGCCGGTCTGCTCACGCTCGCCCCGATCGTGGTCGCGCCGGCGCTGGCCCAGCTCTTCTGGACGGTGCTGAAGCTGATCCGCCCGGAATACGGCGCGTTGCCCATCGATCCGTATCGTCCTGATCTCTACCGCATCGCGGTGATCGCGATCGCCGCCGCCGTCGTGTGCTGCTGGTTCGCCCTGCTGCGCCGCAGGGTCGGTGCCGCCGCGCTGGCCGTCGCCGGTCTGGGCTGGCTGGCCGTGCTCGGCCTGGTGCTCGCCGCGGTCACCCCCGGCGGGGCCTACCTCGCGACGATTCCCGCTCTGGCAGGCGCGATCACCGGCATCATCGCCCTGCACGTACGGGGCTGGCTCGCCACCGCCGTGATCACCGCTGGCGGCATCGTGGCAGTGGCGATCCTGCTGCCCACCGTGATCATGCTGTTCCCGGCGCTGGGCATGGCGATGGCCGGCGTCGGCGCGTTCCTGACCGTGCTCCTCCTGCTGGCGTTGCTGCCCGTGATCGACCTGGTCCACCCGTCGGCCGAGCCGGTGCAGGGCATGCCCGCCGTGCGTGCCCGCCGCCGTGGCACGCTTCCCACCCTGGTCGCCTCATTGACCGCGATCGTCTGCACCGCGGCCGGCCTGACCGTCGACCGGTTCGACACCACCCACCCGGCACTCACCCAATTGATGTACGCGCTGAATGCCGACACCGGCACGGCGGAATGGCTCAGCGCCGAGACGATCACCCAGAAGTGGACCTCGCGGTACGTCTCGGGTGACCCCGGACCGGTCGCCGAGGCCCTGCCGGCGTTCGGCGACGCCGAGCTGCGCACCGGCCCGGCCCAGGCGGCGGCGCTCCCGGCGCCGGCCGTGACCAAGGAGTCGGAGACGACCGCGGCGAACGGCGACCGGGTCGTCACCCTGCTGCTGAAACCGCAGCGCACGGTCCGGTTCACCACGCTGCACGTGGCCGCCTCGACGCAGGTCACCGGCCTGACGGTGGCCGGCCGGCAGATTCCGGCCGACAAGGCGGCCGGCGGCGGCTGGGGCGCCGGCTTCGTCTTCCACGCGCCGCCGGCCGAGGGCGTTCAGGTCGTGCTGACGATCCGCGGCGCGGGGCCGGTCAGGGTGCGCGCGATGGACGCGAGCGACAACCTGACCGAGATGCCCGGCTTCCACGCCCGCCCGGCCGGCGTCGGCGTCCTCGGCTCCCACAGCAGCGAGATGGTCGCCGTCGCCAAGACCTACAGTCTCTGAGCCCTACCTGCCCCGGCCGCGGCGGCCGGCCGGGGCCTCGTGGCGGAAGTGCACGAAGAGACGGCCCCAGTTGTCGCCGTCCTTCTCGATCCGGTGATAGAGCTGCTTGACGTCCTTCTGCTCGAGGAAGCGGATCACCTTCTTCTTCAGGGCGCCGCTGCCCTTCCCCGGGATGATCTCGACGGAGGCGGCCTTCTTCTGGATCGCCTCGTCGATGATCCCCCGCAGGGCGCGGTCGATCTCGTGGCCCTTGTTGAAGATGTCGTGCAGGTCGAGCTTCAGCTTCATGGTGCAGACCCTATTCCGCGTCGTTCTTGCCGAGCCAGGTCTCGACCCGCCGCAACGCCTCCTGGTAATCCGGCTGCTGCTTCATCGCGGCGGCCAGCCGCAGGTGCGGGAGCGCCTCGCGGAACCGACCGGCCCGCTCCAGGGTCCGGCCCAGCACGTGGTGCGCGTAGTGGTCCGACGGATCATGCTCGATCAAGGCCCGCAGCTGCGCCTCCGCCCCGTTGAGCTGGGCCGAGTTGAAGTAGGCCCGGGCCAGCAGCTGACGGACCGCGGTGTTGTGCGGCTCCGCCTCGACGATCGGCTCGAGCAGCCGGGACGCCCCGAGCGGGTCGCCGGACTCGAAGAAGAAATTGGCCCTCCGGTACTCCTCGAGAAGATCCACGTGCAGCTCCCCACGCTCGCGCCCGCCGACAATGACCAACGCTTGCACAACATCGAGGCGACAGCGAGTGTTCCGCTCACCCCGGGTTCCCGGCAAACCACCCCAAAGACTTCGATTACGTACGCCGAAATGCCTCTAACGCTTGAGGTGGAAGGCGCCCGTGCCGAAAACCATGACGACACCACTCTCCTGGCGTCTACTTCCACAGGCGCTACACAGGAAACGGAAAGCCGGCGCCGAGCGTCGCCGACCAGAGTTGAGGGCATGACGATGGCGAACGCAGACTCCAGCACGGAACTCCGGCGGCCCGACGGCACTCCGGTTCGCGTGCTCGTGGTGGACGACGAGCCGACGCTGGCCGAGCTGCTCTCGATGGCCCTGAGGTATGAGGGCTGGGAGGTCAAGAGCGCCGGCGACGGGCTCACCGCGGTGCGCACCGCTCGTGACTTCCGTCCGGATGCCGTCATCCTGGACATGATGCTCCCGGACATCGACGGGCTGGAGGTGCTGCGCCGGCTGCGTGGCGAGTCCCCCGAGGTGCCGGTGCTGTTCCTGACCGCGAAGGACTCGGTGGAGGACCGGATCACCGGCCTCACCGCCGGTGGCGACGACTACGTCACCAAGCCGTTCAGCCTCGAAGAGGTGGTGGCCCGGCTGCGCGGGCTGATGCGCCGGATGGGGCACGCCCCGATGCGCACCGAGTCACAGCTCGTCGTCGGCGACCTCACCCTGGACGAGGACTCGCACGAGGTGCGCCGCGGCGGTGACCTGATCACCCTGACCGCGACCGAGTTCGAGCTGCTGCGCTATCTCATGCGCAACCCGCGCCGGGTGCTGAGCAAGCCGCAGATCCTGGACCGGGTGTGGAACTACGACTTCGGAGGGCAGGCGAACGTGGTGGAGCTCTACATCTCGTACCTGCGCAAGAAGATCGACGCCGGCCGCGCACCGATGATCCACACCATGCGCGGCGCCGGCTACGTGCTCAAGCCGGCCGACTGACCATGGCAGCTGCCGACACGGCCCCGTCCCGCCCCGCCCGCTGGCGCAGCCCGGCCGGCTGGCCGCTGCGCACCCGGCTGGTCGCCACGATGATCGCCCTGCTGGCGGTCCTGGGCCTGGTCGTCGGCGGCACCGCCGAGCTCTACCTCTATCAGTCCTTGCATCGTCAGGCGGAAACCGAACTCAGCGACATCTCCAAGCGGATCGGCGGCCGCGGCGACGGGAACTTCCCTCAACCCCCCGGGCAGTTCCCGAGCGGTGGAAATGCTCCAAGCCCTGACGGACTGCCTGGTGGCATCCCTTCGAGAGCCATTGTGCTCAAGAAGAACTCCGACGGTTCGCTCACCGGCGGCGTGATCCGCTTCGGCACCGCGCAAGACGACATCGACACCCTGTCAGCCTCAGCCAAAGAGACCGTGCTCGCTGAGGTGCCGGACAACGGCGACCAGGTCACCGTGAATCTCGGCAGCGAGTTGCCGCAGTACCTGATGAACAAGGTCGTCAAAGGTAAGGACGGCAGCACCTTTTACGTGGGGATCTCCCTGGAGCGGATGAACTCCACGCTGCTCACCGTCGCCGGCTTCACCGGCTGCGTCGTTCTGGGGTCCTTGCTGATCGCCGGGTGGGCCGGGGCGCTCATCGTCCGCCGTACGCTCAAGCCTCTTGATCGGGTGGCGGCGACCGCGAGCCGCGTCGCCGAGCTGCGCCTGGATCGTGGCGAGGTGCAGCTCGCGCAGCGGGTGCCGGAGCCGGACACCGACCCCCGCACCGAGGTGGGTCAGGTCGGCGCGGCGCTGAACCGGATGCTCGACCACATCGGCAGCGCCCTGGAGGCGAGGCACGCGAGCGAGATGCAGGTCCGCCAGTTCGTCGCCGACGCGAGCCACGAGTTGCGCACCCCACTGGCCGCGATCCGTGGCTACGCCGAGTTGAGCCGCCGCAGCCGCCAGCCGATCCCGGACGAGATCGCGCACGTCCTGGGCCGCGTCGAGTCCGAGGCGAAGCGGATGACCGCCCTGGTCGAGGATCTGCTGCTGCTCGCCCGTCTGGACGCCGGCCGCCCGCTGGCGCAGGATCCGGTCGATCTGAGCATGCTGGCCGTCGACGCCACGAGTGACGCGCACGCCGCCGGCCCCCGGCATTACTGGCAGCTGGATCTGCCGGACGAGCCGGTGACCGTCGTCGGCGACGGCGCCCGCCTGCACCAGGTGCTGGCGAATCTGCTGGCCAACGCCCGCACGCACACCCCGGAGGGCTCGACCGTCACGGTCAAGGTCGGCACCGTGCCGGACGCTGCCGTGCTCCAGGTGATCGACAACGGTCCGGGCATCCAGGCCGAGCTGGTCCCGCACATCTTCGAGCGGTTCGCCCGCGGTGACAGCTCACGGTCGAGGGCGGCCGGCAGCACCGGTCTCGGCCTGTCGATCGTGCATGCCGTGGTCACCTCGCACCGGGGCAAGGTCGGGGTGCAGAGCCGGCCGGGGCAGACGATCTTCACGGTGATGCTGCCGCTGGCCTCGCAGCTAGTCGTCCCATCAGCTGAACACCACACGTCATATCTGCCACGGGTGGGTTGATCCGGCTATGCTGGCGGGCGTGTCTCGTGCGTGCACGTTCTATTGGTTTACGAGGCCGGCTCCTGCCGGTGCCTCGGCCATGACCGCATGACCTGAGACACCCCGCCAGAGCCGGCTAAGGCAGCGACATTGTCGCTGCCTTTTTGTTTGCCCACAGCAAACCGGCTCTCGTCAGGGGCCGGTCGAAGGAGATGAGATCACCATGACCGCCCCCGAGGTGCAACGCGTCCGCGACCAGCGCATCGGCAAGATCGTCCCACTGATGAGCCCGGCTCTCCTGCACCACGAGCTGCCACTGACCACGGAGTTGCACGACACCGTGCTGGCCGGCCGCAAGCAGGTCGAAGACGTGTTGAACGGCCGAGATCAACGCCTGCTGGTCGTGGTCGGGCCGTGTTCGGTGCACGATCCGGCCGCCGCCGGTGAGTACGCCGACCGGTTGAAGGCCGAGGCCGAGCGCCTGAAGGACGACCTGCTGATCGTGATGCGGGTGTACTTCGAGAAGCCGCGCTCCACGGTCGGCTGGAAGGGCCTGATCATGGACCCGGCCCTGGACGGCTCCGGTGACGTCGGCGCCGGCCTGCGGATCGCCCGCAAGCTGCTGCTCGAGGTGGTCAGCCGTGGTCTGCCGGTGGCCGTCGAGTTCCTCGACCCGATCACCCCGCAGTACATCGCGGACACCGTGGCCTGGGGCGCGATCGGCGCCCGGACGGTGGAGTCGCAGGTGCACCGCCAGCTCTCGTCGGGCCTGTCGATGCCGATCGGGATGAAGAACCGGCCCGACGGCAGTGTCTCCACCGCTGTCGACGCGATCCACGCCGCCGCGGCGCAGCACGTCTTCCCCGGGATCGACTACTCGGGCACGCCGGCGATCCTGCACACCACCGGCAACCCGGATTGTCACCTGGTCCTGCGTGGTGGTGGCGGCAAGCCGAACTACAGCGCGGAGGACGTCGAGTCGTCGCTGGTGCTGCTGCGCAAGGCCGGTCTGCCGGAGCGCCTGGTGATCGACTGCTCGCACGGCAACAGCAACAAGGACCACAACCGGCAGCCGCTGGTCGCCGAGGACATCGCCGGTCAGATGGAGGCCGGGAACGCAGCGATCAGTGGCGTGATGCTGGAGAGTTTCCTGGTTCCGGGCCGTCAGGATCTGGGGCCGGACATGACGTACGGGCAGTCGGTCACCGACGCGTGCATGGGCTGGGACGGCACGGTCGCGGTGCTGAACCGGCTCGCGGCGGCCTCGGCCAAGCGCCGTACGCTCTGAACTGCTCTTCTGTGAGTCCCGTCGGCTCTCGGCGGGACTCACAGTGAGCGCACAGGCGAGCCACAAGGACGCGACAGGGCCGTTGTAAAGAGTTCATCGGGTACGAATCCGCCAGCTCTGGGAGTCTCCCGATGACCTTGAACGCGCCGGTCACCGAAACAGCAGAACCACCCCCACCGGTCGTCGAGGGCGAGACCGGCACCGTCCGGGATCGCACCGGCGCCGCGCGCTGGCTTCTCGGCCGCGGTGACGCCCCGTGGATCCGCCCCTCCGTGTTCGCCCTGCTCATCGGCACCGCGGTCCTCTACATCTGGGGTCTCGGCGAGTCCGGTTGGGCGAACGCGTTCTACTCGGCGGCGGTCCAGGCCGGCTCGGAGAGCTGGAAGGCGTTCTTCTACGGCTCGTCGGACGCGGCGAACGCGATCACCGTCGACAAGACCCCGGCCTCGCTGTGGATCATGGCGATTTCGGTACGCCTGTTCGGCCTCAGCTCGTGGAGCATCCTCGTCCCGCAGGCGCTGCTCGGCGTGGCCAGCACCGGTTTGCTCTACGCCACCGTGCGCCGCGGCTTCGGCCCGGCAGCCGGCCTGATCGCCGGAACGGTCTCCGCGCTGACCCCGGTGGCCGTGCTGATGTTCCGCTTCAACAACCCGGACGCGCTGCTGGTGCTGCTCATGGTGGCCGGCGCCTACGCCACGCTGCGCGCCGTGGAGAGCGGCTCCACCAAGTGGATCGTGCTCGCCGGCGTGTTCGTCGGGTTCGGCTTCCTCACCAAGATGCTGCAGGCGCTGCTGGTCGTCCCGGCGTACGGGCTGGCCTACCTGATCGCCGGCCCGCCCAAGCTGCTCGAACGGGTCTGGCAGTTGCTGCTCTCGCTGGGCGCTCTGATCGTCTCGGCGGGCTGGTACATCGCGATCGTCGAGCTGGTGCCGGCGTCCGCCCGGCCGTACATCGGCGGTTCGCAGAACAACAGCCTGCTCGAGCTCGCCCTCGGCTACAACGGCCTGGGCCGGCTCAACGGTGAGGAGACCGGCAGCGTCGGTGGTGGCGGCGGGGGCGGCGGGATGTGGGGCGAGACCGGCTGGTCGCGCATGTTCGACAGCTCGCAGGGCGGTCAGATCTCCTGGCTGCTGCCGGCCGCGCTGATCGTGCTGGCGGCCGGCCTGGTGATCACGGCCCGCCGCGCCCGCACCGACCTGCAACGCGCCGGTCTCGTGGTGTGGGGCTCGTGGCTGCTGATCACCGGACTGATCTTCAGCTTCATGCAGGGCATCTTCCACGCGTACTACACGGTGGCCCTGGCCCCGGCGGTCGGCGCGGTGGTCGGCATGGGCGTCATGCTGCTGTGGAGTCGCCGGTCGAACCTCGTCGCGGCGCTGACCCTCGGCGCGGCGATCGCGGTCACGGCCTGGTGGTCGTGGACGCTGCTGGGCCGCAGTTCCGACTTCCTGCCCTGGCTGCGCCTGCCGGTCCTGATCGCCGGGATCGTGGCGGCGGTCGCGGTGGTCGCCTCCTTCCGTCTCGGGCGGCGGATCGCCCTGGTGGCGGGGGCGGTCGCGCTGGTCACGGCGCTGGCCGGGCCGGCGGCGTACGCGGTGCAGACGGCCTCCGAGGCGCACACCGGATCGATCCCGTCGGCGGGTCCGTCGGTGCGGGGCGGCGGGTTCGGTGGCCCCGGAGGCGGTCGCGGCGGTAACCGCGGCGGTGGCGGCTTCCCCGGCACGTTCGGTGACGGCCAGAACGGCGGCGGCTTCCCCGGCGGGGGCTTCCCCGGCGGCGGGGGCCTTCCCGGCGGCAACACCCAGGGCAACAACCAGGGCCGCGGTACGCAGGGTGACGGCGGCGGCTTCGGCGGCCGCGGCACGGGTGGCGGCGGCATGGGCGGCCTGCTCAACGCCGCGACCGTCAGCGACGAGATGAAGGCCCTGCTCGAACAGGACGCCGACCGGTACACCTGGGTGGCCGCCGCGATCGGCTCGCAGACCGCCTCCGGTTACCAGCTCGCCACCGAGAAGCCGGTGATGGCGGTCGGCGGCTTCAACGGCACCGACCCGTCACCGATCCTCGCCCAGTTCCAGGAGTACGTGGCGGCCGGGAAGATCCACTACTTCATCGGCGGCAGCGGCTTCGGCGGTGGTGGCGGTTCGGCCAGCTCGGACAGCAGCCAGATCTCCTCCTGGGTGGCGGCGAACTTCACGGCACGAACGGTCGGCAGCACCACCGTCTACGACCTGACGACGGGCGCTTCCGGCACGACCGGCTGAGCACCCTCCACACCCGACATCGGCGGGCGGCTCCTCGACGGGGCCGCCCGCCGATGTCGTACCCGAATTGCCGGAAACCTCCGTGCCGCAAAGCGGACAGAAACGTCCATCAACTCACAGTTGGCCCACAGCTTTCTTATACAACGCGCAAAGACGCGGGACGGAAATTGATCCCATGAGCCTTTCGACGCTGCCTTCGCAGGACGCCGGTTCGGCCCGCGTCACCGCACCGGTCCTCGACGTCGTCGTGCCGGTCTACAACGAGGAGACCGATCTCGAGCCGTGCATCCGCAGATTGCACGAATACCTCGCGGCCTATTTCCCGTACCGATTCCGGATCACCATCGCGGACAATGCGAGCATCGACGGCACCGCCGCCGTCGCGCAGCGCCTGAAGGCGGAGTTTCCCGAGGTCGAGGCGGTCCACCTGACGCAGAAGGGCCGCGGTCGTGCCCTGAACCACGTCTGGACGCACTCCGACGCGGCCGTTCTCGCCTACATGGACGTCGATCTGTCCACCGATCTCGGCGCCCTGCTGCCGCTCGTCGCACCGCTGATCTCGGGCCATTCCGATCTCGCGATCGGTTCCCGGCTGGCGCGCGGATCACGCGTCGTCCGGGGCGCCAAGCGCGAGTTCATCTCCCGCAGTTACAACCTCATCCTGCGTACGACGATGGCCGCCCGTTTCTCCGACGCGCAATGCGGGTTCAAGGCGATCCGGTCCGAGGTGGCCCGCCGGCTCCTGCCGATGGTGGAGGACACCGGCTGGTTCTTCGACACCGAGATGCTGGTGCTCGCCGAGCGGGCCGGCCTGCGCATCCACGAGGTGCCGGTGGACTGGGTCGACGACCCGGACAGCCGGGTGGACATCGTCGCGACGGCGATCGCCGACCTGAAGGGCATCGTCCGGATCACCCGCGCGCTGAGCACCGGGAAGTTACCGCTGGGGGCGCTGCGCGAGCAGCTCGGGCGCAACCCGTTGCCGGTCGACGGCGTGCCGAGCGGCCTCACCGGCCAGCTGATCCGCTTCGCCGGCGTCGGGGTGGCGAGCACACTGGCGTACCTGGTCCTCTACGCGCTGCTGCGGGTCGGCGTCGGCCCGCAGGCGGCGAACCTGATCGCGCTCGGAGTCACGGCGGTCGCCAACACCGCGGCGAACCGGCGCCTGACGTTCGGGGTCAGCGGCAAGGACGGCGCGCTGCGTCACCAGGCGCAGGGCCTCGTGGTGTTCGCGATCGGCCTGGCACTGACGAGCGGCTCGCTGGCGCTGCTGGACGCGGCGTCCACCCAGCCGTCCCGGTTCGTCGAGTTGACGGTCCTGATCGTGGCCAATCTGATCGCGACGGCGGTCCGTTTCCTGCTGATGCGGGTCTGGGTCTTCCGTGGCTCCCGGGGCCGCGCCTGACCCCGCCGACCGGGCCGCGGCACCCCACCGCCATGCCTGTCGGAGCACACGTGGACCAGCCCTGATCCGCTCCGATCCCGCACCACCGCCGACGCGGCGCCCACTATCCCGGGCGCCGCGTTTTCGCAGCCCATTGAGGAGTCGCTTCTATCGCCATCTGGCCGCAAGGCCCGAAATGCGAGATCGTTCCCGGACGGTTCGCACCCTCATCGAAACACGGCAAAGCCGTTGTACCGGTTACCGAAAACCTTTCCGGTCATCTCACCCACCCGGCGCGCCGACCGGGTCCACGGGTGGTTCGGGCGGAAAATTCGGCACACGCAGACGTATCACGGAAGCAACTCAGAGGTAACAATGGGCTTTGATCGGGATAGCCGACTCTCGATCCTTGCTTCACCGGCGCGGCGACCGGAAGGTAGCAAAACATGCTCAGTAAAGAGGACAGCCGACGGCTGGCACAGCTGGAGCGTCAGCTCCGGCGCGACGACCCCGACTTCTGCGCGCGGATGGGCGGCGGCAACTTCAGTGTTCCGACACCCCGTCCCCCGTTAGCCCTCTTCTTCCTCGCCGCCGCAACAGCCGTCGCCGCGATCCTCGTCGCCGCGGCCGGCTGGTGGATCGCCGCCGTCGTCGTCGCCGTCTGGAGCGTCGTCACCGCGATCGCCGCCGGCTACCGCCTCCGCAGGTTCCGCAGCCGGTAGAAAGCTTTCCTCCATCGAGCCCGCGCCCGGCACGGCGCGGGCTCGACCACATCCACCCCACCCGGCGTCGGACGCGCACACCCACCCAGGTCGACGCCCCACGCGCACCGCCGGCTGGTTCCCGCATGGTTGCGGCACGACCGATCACGACCGTCAACGCCAGCCGGCTGCCACACCCGCTTCCGACGCGGCTCCCGGTCCCGGCTGGTCCTCATGGGCGTTATGAGGCACGAATAACGCCCATGAGGACCAGCCCGCAACACCGCGCCGCACAACACGCCCAACCCACGCGAACCCCCGCACACAGCCGGCCAGCACCGCGCGGGTGCGGACGGTGGGTCAGGAGCGGGGACGGTCGGTGCTGGTGGCGGCGAGGACTGCTGTCCGAGGACTCGACAGGATCGGACGGGTCGGAAGCAGGGCGGCCACGGGAGCCATGCTCGGCTGGGCCAGGACGATCACGTCGGCCGGCACGTCCCGCAGCCGGGAGGCGATCACCGCGTGATACCGCCCGAGGTCACCCGCCTCGAAGAACGGCCAGGCGTCCAGGCACGGCACGAACACCAGATCGGCGGACGGGTCCTCGTCCCGCAGCAGCGCGGTTGTCGGCTCCAGCGTGGACCGGACCGCATAGGCCACCGCGATCCGCCCGCCGGCAGCCACCGCCGCCCGCGCCATCGGCCGGTCGGCGCGCACGGCCCCGGCCCGTTCCGCCTCCGGGCCGATCGTCGAGCAGGTGCACACGATCACGTCGGCCCCGGACAGTTCCGCGAGCCGCGCCCGCACCCGCTCCTCGACGGGGATTCCGGCCCGGGCGTCGGCGAGCAGGCCGGCGTCGACCACGTGCTCGTCCCGCCACCCCGGCGCCAGCTCCGCGACCAGCGCCCGGAACGTCGCCACGTGCACGTCGGCGGTGTGCAGAAACCCGATCGTGCTCACTCGAACACGGTAGTCGCCGCCGGAACCCCGCGCGCCCGTGCCACCTCCTGCGCCTCCGCCTCGACCAGCGCCCGCTGACCGGTCGTGAGCGGCACGAACGTGGTCACGGTGAGGTCCACCCGCTTCCGCCCCGCCATCCGCGGCCGCCACACCCCGACGATCTCCCCGTCGAGCAGCACCACCCCGGGGTTGCCCAGCGCCCGCCACAGCTCTTTGTGCCGCTCGCGATCGGGCACCAGCA
The DNA here is from genome assembly GCF_016862095.1 of Actinoplanes cyaneus. Taxonomy (GTDB): domain Bacteria; phylum Actinomycetota; class Actinomycetes; order Mycobacteriales; family Micromonosporaceae; genus Actinoplanes; species Actinoplanes cyaneus. The sequence continues at coordinate 76,839 of NZ_BOMH01000014.1, read as the reverse complement.
GATCGCGGTCACGGGCCTGGAGCAGCGGATCCATGGCCGGGAGCAGCCGCGCCCCGGCCGGCGTGGCGGCCGACTCCAGCGCGCTCACGCTCGCCTCCGGCAGCCAGGCCCTGCGCCCGTCGACGCGAACCTCGGCCAGGCCGTCCGGCCACACCGCGCGCATCTCCGCGGTGGTGCTCTGCAGATATCTGGCGACCTCCGCGGGACCGGCCGGCCCGAGAAACCGCAGATAGGCCCCGATCAGCTCGGCGATGCCACGGTTCGCCAGCGGGATCGGAGCGGTGAAATCGGGCAGCGGGCCCAGCATCGCGTCATGCCCGCGGGACAGCACCTGGACGCCACCGGCGAGCCCGGAGTGCTGCCAGATGTTCCCGCCGATGTGCCGCGCCCGGCAGGGCTTACACTCGAACGTCAACTCCGGCGGCACTCGCGCGCTGACCCCGGCGCTCGCCTCCCCGCGGGGCATCGGCTCCCGCACCACCTCGCGGAGGGCCTCGGCCGTTGCTCGCAGGGCCGCGACCCCGAGCCGTACGACATCGGGAGTTTGACCGCTTTTGATCCTGGCGCTCGCGTCGGTGTCACTGACCGGCCAGAGCTGCGCGGTCAGCGTCTCGGCGTCGGCCCGCCGATGCAGGTGCGGCGCTCCGCGGGCCGCCCACACGGTCACCAGCCGCTCGTCCTCCAACGGCGCGCTCGTCCGCGCGGCGAGCGCGACGTGGGTCGAGCCGGGTGTGTACTCCTGAAGGCCCAGCTCGAGCACCGGCAGGTCAGCGGGGCGCGCGGAGGCACGCTCGGTGAGGCCCAGCGCGGTCAGCCGGAACGCCATCACCTGCGCACGATCCACGTTGATCACTCGGCACCCCTCCCGGTCGTTCAGGTGCGACGACCGTACCGCCGGGATGCGACATTTCTCAGGCGTTCGCGTCGTGCGCCGGGGAGGCCCTCGACGTACTCCCAGGTGTCCAGGCTCGTGGGACCGTAGGGGCCCTCCTGCGGGATCGGCGGCTCCCCGGTCAACCGGTAGCCGCAGCGGCGCGCCACCGCGGTGCTCGCCGTGTTGCCCGGATCGATCCGCAGCAGCAGCCGGCTCAACCGCAGCGTGCCGCAGGCATACTCGGTGAGCAGCGACAACGCCGCGACCGCGAGCCCGCGACGCCGATACTGCGCGCCCACCAGATAGCCGAGCTCGGCCTCCCGCAGCCCCGGATCGACCCCGAACAGCAGCACCTCCCCCAGCGGCACGCCACCGTCCGCGGTGATCGCGAGCTGGATCCGGCGACCGGTCAGCCGCCCCTGCCGGGCGCGTTTCAGATAGGCGAGCCCGGCCTCGACGTCGAACGGCGACGGCATCGGGGTCCACCGCGCGATGTCCGGCTCGTCCAGAATCGCGACCAGATCTTCCAGATCGTCGGGTGTCCATTCCCGCAGCACGACGCCATTGCCCGCCAGACTCAGCGGATGCGGCAGCGGGTTGGCGGTCACCTTTCGAATCCTGCCCGGAAAGACCCGTATGCGGCTAGTGGCGATCTGCAGCTCGCGGCCGTTGATTCCGGACCGTCCAACCGTCGGATTGCCGATCGCGGTCGAGGCGCCCTTCGGGCACCCTTCACCCCACCTTGTCACTCAAGGCAGCATGTGCCTCATGTCCGATCTTTCCAGTACGCCGTCAAACCGCCCGCCGACCACCTCTGCCCCGGCCGCGAGACCGGCCACCGCGCGGGACTACCGATCCGCAGTGGACCGTCCTGACCGCTCGCGATGACCGGGCGGCGGCCGTCAGAGCTTACGCGCGGAGATCTCGAACCCGGCCGCCCGCAGCCGCGTGACCAGGGCATCTCCGATCCCGGTAGCGGGAGTCAGCACACCACCGTCGACCTCCGGAAGTGACGCCCGGTCCAGCGCGAGGGCCAGGGCGGACTCGCCCAGCATCACCGCCGTGGCGGCGTAACCGGGGTCGCCCTTGGCGCGCACCCGGGCCGTGTACCGGGCCCCGGACGTCGTCGTCGTGAAGATGTCCATGGTGAAATGCCCGCTCTGCTGGGCTTTCTCGCTCGGCCCGTCGCCAGGTTTCGGCAGGATGCGGTCGAGCAGGAACCGGGTGGGTGGCACCGCCAGCCCGGCGATCAGCGCGCCGAGCCCGAGTTTGGTGCCGAGCGCGATGATCGGCGACAGCGGCGAGGCGCCGACGCTCATCGCCTCGCGGTATCGGAAGTTCCGGCCGTACGCCCAGGACCGCAGCGCGTTGCTGCGCCGCACCACCCGGGTGTTGTAGGACGCCATCACGAACGGCGCGAGCCGCCCCGTCAGGCGCGGGTCCACCTCGGAGCCGGGAATGGTGTCGAGGTCGCTCTGCCGGCCGAGTTTCGGCTCGGCGTGACGGTCCGGGCTCAGCGAGTACGGACTTCCGGCGACCTTGCGCAGCGACGGCTCCTTCTTCAGCACGTCGACCTGGTTGCGCATCGAGTCGATCGTGCCGCCGCTGATCCCGCCGCGCATGCTGGTCACGACCAGCGTGGTGTCGAGCAACTCGCCGGCGCCGTCCGAGGCGACGAGTTGGTGGAGGACGTGCACGCCGAGATCGGACGGAATGGAGTCGAAGCCGCAGGAGTGGACGATCCGCGCACCGGTGCTGCGAGCGAGCTCATGGTTCTCGTCGATGCTGTCCCGGGCGAACAGCACTTCCCCGGTCAGGTCCACGTAGTCGGTGCCGGCGGCGGCGCAGGCGTGCACGAGAACCTTGCCGTACTTCGCATACGGCCCCACCGTGGTGATCACCACGCGGGTGAGCCCGGCCAGGCTGGTCAGCGCGTCCGTGTCGGTCGCGTCGGCGACCAGGATCGGCCAGTCGACGCCGAGCCGGGCCTTGACCGCCTCGAGTCTCTCCGGTGAGCGCCCGGCCAGCGCGATGCGGGTCCCGGCCGGCGCGTGCCCGGCAAGATATTCCGCCACCAGCACGCCGACGAAGCCGGTCGCACCGTAGACGATCACCTCGAAGTCGCGTGAACGATCGCTCATGGTGGGAGATTGTGCACCCCGGACGCCCGGAAAGAAACTCACCGGTAACAACGGCTGGAATCCCTTACGCAGTGCCGGAGTCGCTTGAGAACGCACCCGAAACTCGAATGAACGGGCCCTTTTTACCCAGCCACAAGCCTGCTAAGCCTGCGGGAACCGGCTTTCCCCCGTCCGTGCGACCACTCGGGTGGCAAGTCGCGCCACGACCGGAAACTTCGTGCAGTTATCCACACAAAGGAAGATCAAAGCGGTTAATTTGGTGAAACCAAGTCGCCAGCCGCGCTACGGACATGGTCAGTCCGGTGAGGTGGTGACTACCGTCAGCAGTCCGCGCGTGCGGACACCGTGGCCGGAACGCCGAGTCCTGCCTGCTGGTCACGGTCAACAACCCACAGGCACGGAGCGGGGGACCCACAAGTTCCTCGGCGCGCTCGATTCCGGGCGCACCTCGGGGTGAAGCTGCGCAAGCAGCCGGGCTCCTCGGCCCGAACCCGACAGCTCACCTCGCAGGCGTGGAGGGCAAACTTCATGCTTCACCTGAACAAGCGGGTTCGTCGTGTCCTGTCCCGGCGAGCCCAGTCCTCGCGCGCCGTCCCCGAATCGGCTCACGCCGGGCGCGCCCTTTCCACAGCACCCGCATCCACAGCACACTCGGCGCCCCGGCACCGCGCTCGGAAGAGCCACCGCCTGCAACGCGCTCTCGGCATCACGATCGCGGGCCTGACCGGCGCGGTAGGCCTGCTGGCCGTCGAGGCCGCCCCGGCCAGCGCCGCCCCGGACGTCAACTGGGACGCCGTGGCCCGCTGCGAATCCGGCGGCAACTGGCGGATCAACACCGGCAACGGCTACTACGGCGGCCTGCAGTTCAGCCGCTCGACGTGGCGGGCGCACGGCGGCGGACGGTACGGCTCCACCGCCAACCTCGCCTCCAAGAGCGAGCAGATCGCGGTGGCGGAGCGAGTCCTGCGCACGCAGGGCATCCGTGCCTGGCCCACGTGCGGTCGTCGCGGGCTCGTCCGGGCACGCACCACCACGCGGGTCAGTCCCTACCGCCTCGCCTCCTACAGCACACCGCTGAGGTCGGCCCACTCCTACACCGTGAAGCGGGGCGACACCCTGTCCGGCATCGCGCGCCGTTACCACGTCAGGGGCGGCTGGAAGGCGCTTTACCGCACCAACGCGAGCCGCCTGAGCAGCCCGAACCACCTCAGGGTCGGTCAGCGGCTGGCGCTCTAGAGAACTCCGGCTGGTCCAGCACCCGCAGCCACGTGCCGTCGGGCTGCCGGCGGACCACCTGCGCCCTCGCCCCGGCGCCGTCCTTCGGCGGTGTCGAGGTGAGGGCCAGGTCGCCGCTGATCAGCGTGGGAAGCGGCGGCTCGGGCTCGAACCGCGGCATCTTCGGCAGCAGGTCAGCCCAGAGCTTCTGGATCGCCGCCCGGCCGACCGTCTGACTGCCGGGCGGGTAGGCCATCACGGCATCCTCCTCATACAGCAGGGCGAGCCCTTCGGCGTCCTTCGCATTCGCACGCTCCACGAAGAGCCGGGTCAGATCTTCGGGCTGTAGAGCCTTCTCTCGTTCGCTCATGAGACCACCCTCCTCCAGCACCATCCACAAGTCCAACAGATAGTTCTTCTGGCACCTACAATTCTCACTCATGGATCTGCGGCAGCTGGAGTACTTCATCGCGGTCGCCGAGACCGGCAGCTTCACCCGCGCCGCCGAGCGGGTGCACATCACGCAATCCGGGGTGAGTGCCCAGGTCAAAGCGCTGGAGCACGAACTCGGCGCAGAGCTCTTCGTGCGCAGCGGGCGCACCGCCCGGCTGACCGAGGCCGGTTCGGTCGCGCTGCGCCATGCCCGCGCCGCGCTCGACTCGACGCTGGATCTGCGGGATGCGATCGACGACGTCAAGGGCCTGATCCGGGGACGGCTGACGATCGGCATGGTGATCGGCTGCGAGATCACGCCGCTCTTCGACGCGCTCGCCGCGTTCCACGAGGCCCATCCGGGCATCGATCTGGAGCTGACCGAGGCGAATTCGGACCATCTCGTCCTGGGCGTCCGCACGGGCGCGATCGACGTGGCGCTGGCGGGGCTCGCCGGTGAGCCGCCGGAACATCTCGCGTCGCAGGTCATCGTCAGTGAGCCGCTGGTGGCGCTGACCCCGGCCGGCAGCGAGCTCGCGGGCCGCGACCGGACCACGATCGCGCAGCTCATGCCGTACCGGATGATCTGTCTTCCGCGCGGCACCGGCATCCGTGACGTGCTCGACCAGGCCGGGACGGCGGTTCTCGGGACGCGGCCGGAGGTCGCGCTCGTCGCCACCTCGCCGGACGCTGTCGCCGGCCTGGCACGACGCGGTCTGGGCGTCGCCGTGCTGAGCGCGTCGATGGCGGCGGCGCATCCCGATCTGGTCGCCGTCCCGATCGACGGGATCACGATTCCGGCCCTGCTGGCGCTGGTCTGGCAGGAGCGGACCAGCCCGGCGCTCGCCGCTTTCCTCGAGCACTGCCGAGCAGCGTTCACCCCAGGTCAAGAGCCGGTTGCGGTACGGCCGTGAAACGCCCGGAACAGCGGAAAGGCCCCCGCCGCGCAATCGCGACGAGGGCCTCCCGGCTCAGGTGGTGTTACCGCGTGATCGTCCGGAAGTAGACCTTGGCGGCCGAGGTGTTACCGGCCTTGTCCACGCCCCAGTAAGTGATCCGCAGGATGCCCGTCTTGACGCCGGTGGCCCGGACGCTCCACGTGCTCCCGCTGAACAACGCGTTCACCGCTTCGGCCTTGGCCAGTGCCGACGTCCGCGAGGACGCCTTGATCCACTTGCCGTGGCTGTAGTAGTACCAGTGGCTGCCGCGCTGCTCGGTCAGCTTGACCCGGACCGAGCGGACGCCGAGCCCGGTGTCGCTGACCGAGCCGGTGACCTTCGCCCACGAGGACGCCCGGTTGGGGTTGCCCGGCACCTTCAGGGTGACCTTGGGCGCCCAGACGTCCTTGACGACCTTGACCGTGCCGGCGGTCACCGTGGTGCCGGCGCCGAGGCCGTTCACCGGGGTGACCTTGACCGAGAACGTTCCGGCCTTCTTGTAGGTGTGCGCCACCGGCGTGTTCACCGAGGCGGTGGTGAGGTAACCGTCGCCCCACGCGATCTTCACCGAGGTGCCGTTCACGCCGCTGACCCGCAGCGTGACCGCCTGGGTGGCGTAGATCGAACCACGGTCCAGGCTGTACCGGCCGGACTGCACGGCGGCGGTCACGGTGCCGGCGGTGATCGCCGGAGCCGCGTTGCCGGCCTTGTCGGTGACCGTCACGCTGACCGGGAACGTGCCGGCCTTCGTGTACTTGTGGGTCGCCGTCGTCGCGCCCGCCGCCAGCGTCTCCACGCTGCCGTCGCCCCAGTTGACCACCTGCGCGATGTCCGCGGCGCCGCTGACGTCGTCGGAGAGGCTCTTCTGGGTCAGCGTGACCGTCTGACCGGTCCAGACGCTGCTCGCGTTCACCGAGTACGACCCGGACGGCGCGGTGGTGTCGGACGGGGCCGGCACGTACACCTTGCTGCGGAACGTGGTGTCCGCGGTGATCGGCGTGTACTTGGCGAAGTAGTTGACCAGCATGGTGAGGTCGTTGTCACCGGTGGTGGTCTTGGTCTCGTTGTGCAGGCCGAGGGAGGCGAAGTTGTCGCCGCCCGAGGCGAGGAACGAGTTCATCGACACCCGGTAGGAGCCGGCCGGGTCGAGCGTGACCCCGTTCAGCTTCAGGGTCGACGCGATGATGTGCGAGCCACGCGCCGCGGCCGGGTCGTACTCGTAGGTCAGGCCCTTCGACACGCCCAGGTGCAGGATCGGGCGGGACGCGGTGGCCGGCTGCCACTGCTCCTCGAGCGCCTGCTTGATCTCGGCGCCGGACAGGGTCTTGGTGACCATGTCGTTCGAGAACGGCTGGACCGCGTACGCCTCGGAGTACGTGATCACCCCGTCGTCGCCCTTGAGCAGGTCGTTGCGCAGGCCGCCCGGGTTCATGAAGGCGATCTGCGCGCCACCACGGCCGGCGTCCTTCGTCTGGTCGAGCTGCACGTCGGCGATGAAGTTGCCCATCACCGACTCGGCGCCACGGTCCTCGGCGTTCGTCGCCGAGTAGGCCCGCTTGATGTCGACGGTGATCTTGCCCAGTTCGCGCTTGCCCAGCTCCGCGGAGTTGGTCTTGGCGTTGGCGACGATCGTCGCGACGGCCGCGTTCTCCGGGTAGCCCTTGACATCGATCAGCTCGGCGGTCGAGCTGGTCACGGTCTTGGTCGCCGGGTCGTAGGTGAGGTTCGCGCGGCCCAGCTTGACGCCGTAGTCCTCCGCCTGGATGACCGGGCGCTTCTTGTCGGTGCCGGGAATCGCGATCTCGAACGCGTACGGCTGGTGGGTGTGACCGCTGAAGATCGCGTCCACGTCCGCGCTGAGCTTGGTGAACGCCCCGAAGACCGGGTCGTTCTGCAGGGCCTCGGCCGAGTTGATGTTCTCGGTCGCCGCGCCCTCGTGGGCGAGCACGACCACAACGTCCGCCTCACCGTTGGCCGCGTCACCGTCGGACAGCTCGGCCGCGACCTTGTTGGCCTCGGCGACCGGGTCGTGGAACTCGATGCCCTCGATGCCGGCCGGGCTGACCAGGGACTTGGTCTGCTCGGTGACGACACCGACGTAGCCGACCTTGACGCCGCCGACGGTCTCGATGTCGTACGCCGGAAGGGCCCGCTTGCCGTCCGCGGTGTAGACGTTCGCGCCCAGGAACGGGAACTTGGCCCGGCCCTGCACGTGCCCGGTCAGGTCGGTGATGCCCTTGTCGAACTCGTGGTTGCCGACCGCGGAGACGGCCAGGCCACCCGCGTTCAGCGCGTCGATCGTCGGGTTGTCGTCGTCGATCGAGGAGACGAACGTGGACGCGCCGATGTTGTCGCCGGCCGACGTCCAGATCGTGTTCGGGTTCTCCGCACGCAGCTTGTCGACCAGGCCGACGAGCTGGGCCGCGCCACCGGTGCCGGCGGTCGGGGCCTCGATGCGACCGTGGAAGTCGTTGATGTTGAGCAGCTGCAGGTTCACCGGCTTCGGCGCGCCGGTGTCCAGGCCGATCACCACCGGGTCGTGGTCACTGGCCCGGTACGGGTCGGCGTTGTAGAACGGCGCCCAGCCGTCGTACTGGAACGCGTACGACTCGACCGAGTTGATGTTCCAGATGTCGACGCCGGTGACCCGGCTGGTCAGCGACGGCGTGGTCAGCGCGTGGTCCAGCGAGCCGGACTCGCCACCGAAGACGTACGAGTTCTTGCCCGGCGCCTTGGTGGTGTGCACGTCGGTGTAGCCGGCGTCGTAGAGGACCCGCATCGGGTCCTCCTGGGTGTAGGAGTTGAAGTCACCCAGCAGGATCACCTTGTCGGTGCCGCTGTCCTTCTCCACACCCTTGACGAACTCGGCCAGCGACGCGGCCTGGCGCTTGCGGTCACCGTTGTACGGGCCCTGCCCGTCGCCGCTGTCCACGTTGTCGCCGGTCGGGGCGACCGAGGCGCTCTTCGACTTGAGGTGGTTGGCCACCACGGTGAAGTCGATGGTGCCCGCTGTGAAGGTCTGCGCGATCGGCTCGCGCGCGTTCGACCACACGGTCTCGTCGCTGAGCGAGCGGGACGCGCCCTTCGGCGTGACCTTCGCAGGCTTGAAGATGATCGCGGTGGTGATGAAGTCCTGCGCGGTCGCGGCCGGCAGCTCGGCCGGCGACTTGACGTAGTCCCAGGTGCCCGCGCCGTCCTTCGCGTTCAGCGCGCCGACCAGGGTCTTCAGTGCCAGTTGCGGATCGTTCGCCTCGAAGCGGACCGAGTTCTCGATCTCCATCAGCGCGACGACGTCGGCGTCCAGCGAGGTGATCGCGGAGACGATCTTCGCCTGCTGCTTGGCCAGCGCGGCCGCGTCCTTGGCGCCCCGGGCCTCGCCACCGAAGTGGACGAAGTAGTTCAGGACGTTGAAGCTGGCCACCTTGATGTCGCCACCGACGGCCGCCGGGGCGGCGGTACGCGGGTTGGCCGAACTGAAGGTGGTCCGGTTCGCGGCCGGGGTGTCACCGCTGACCGGGGTCGTCGGCTCGAGCAGCCAGTCACCGTACGAGTAGTCGAGCACGAGCGGGCCGAAGGAGGCGACCTTGTCGCCGGCCCGGATCGGCTGGTCCTTGGTCAGGTACGGCGGTGCGAGGCCGGCCGAGGAGAGCGTGGTGGTCTTGGCGTCGTCGAGCAGGATGCGGCCCGCCCGGTTCGCCGCCTTGACCGCCGCGGCCTCGTCGCTGCCGGGCTTGGCGACATCGGTCGGAACCTTGGCGACCTTGTCACCGGCGGCCAGCACGACCTCGCCGTACTGGGTCAGGTAGTACGGGTCGGAAACGGTGTAGGTGCCGGCCGGGGAGACCAGCATGCCCTCGACGGACTCGCGGAGCGCGTCGCTGCCCGGCAGGGCCAGCGGGGAGGCGACCGGGACGGTCGCGTCGTGCGCGCAGACCTGGGTGTCGGCCTTGGTTCCCAGGGTGATCTCGGTGAGCGTGTTGAACTCGGAGACCGTGCCGGTCACCCGGACCCGGTCACCGATCTTGACGTCCGGAAGGACGGCCGCGGCGCCGAAGACGAAGACCGCGTCGGACGCGACGCCCTCGGCAGCGGTGTGGCTCTCGCCGGCCGTCTGGATGTAGAAGCCGTTGAAGCCGCCGGTGCGGTGGTCCGCGGTGACGACGCCCTCGACGGTGACCTTCTTGCCGGACAGCGGGGACACCGCGCCGGTGCCCTGCACCTCGGCGATGGTGTTGGTGACCGCGGTGTCGCAGCCGGTGCCCGGCTCCTCCGGCTCGGTGACGACGCCGCCGTTGAGAGTGCCGAACGAGCTGGTGGCCGGGCCGGTCCACTTGCCGTCGATCTTCTGCAGCGACTGCCCGGCCGGCGTGGTGGTGGACTCGGCAACACCGATGTCGACACTGGTCTGCCCCGCGGCGGGACCGTTGGTGGCCGGGAAGGTGCCGCCGTAGCTCAGGAACTCGACGACCTTGCCGTCCGGGCCGACCAGGGCGAGACCGTCCGGGTTGCCGTTCTGGATGTTGGTGTAGGCCTTGCTGACGACGCCGGTCCCGGAGAGGTCGATGGTGCCGTAGGAGGCGCCACCATTGCCGTTGTAGAGGACGACCTTCCAGCCGGCCAGGTCGACCCCGTCGGGAGCCTGGACCTCGATCGCCTCGCCGCTGTCGGTGCCGGCGTTGTCGTAGTGGATCTCGGAGATGAAGGGGATCTGGGCCTCGGCCGCGAACGCCGGCACGGAGAAGCCCAATCCCAGCGCGGTCGCGAGTGCCGCCGCGCCCAAGGCCCGGAGAGCCTGAGGGCTCGCAGCGGCGCTCACGCTGCGTAGATATGGACGCATGGAAACAGGTCCCCCTAGGGAAGTGAGTGCGCCGGAGCGTAGGTAGGCCCGGTGACAATCTCTTCTCGTTCAGGTAACAGAAAGGGGTGTGACCCACAAAGGACAGGGTCTAATCCACCCTTATCAACCTCCGATCAGGGTCACAGTTCACCATCCGAGCGATCACTACGGATTGTTACCTGTCGGCTGTCTATACAACGCGTAACGAAACGTCGGCGTCGCGACGGAACGCACACGACACAACGTAGGGCTTTTGCCCTGGTTCTCAGGGCGCGCCGCAGACGGCCGATCACGGGAGTCGACCCCGCCTCACCGCGCAAGGAGCATCCGTGGCGACCCTGCTGTACCGGCTCGGCCGGCTCACCTACCGGCGACGGCGCCTGACGCTGGCCGTCTGGCTGGTGGTCCTGGCCCTCACCGGCGTGGGCGCCGCCACCCTGTCCGGGCCGACGACCGGCGCGTTCTCCATCCCGGGAACCGAATCACAGCGGGCCATGGAGGTGCTGTCGGCGAAGTTCGGCGGCGGCTCGGACGACGCCTCCGCCAAGGTCGTCTTCACCGCGCCGGACGGCACGACACTCACCGGCACGCGAGAGAGGGCCGCGGTCCAGGCCGCCGTCGCCGCGCTGGCCACGGTGCCGCAGGTGGCCGCCGTGGCGGACCCGTTCGCAGCGAAGACGATCTCGCCGGACGGGCGGACCGCGTACGCCACGGTCACCTACTCGGTCGCCGCGACCGAGGTCACCGGCACCGGGCGGGCCGCGCTCTTCGCCGCCGGCGACACCGCGAAGACCGCCGGTCTGGGCGTCGAGTACTCCGGCGAGTCCACCCGCTCCGCCGAGGGCGGGCACTCCAGCGAGGCGATCGGCATCGTGATCGCCGCGCTGGTCCTGTTCATGACGTTCGGCTCGCTGATCGCGGCCGGTCTGCCGCTGCTCACCGCCATGATCGGGGTCGGTCTCGGGATGGGCGGCATCCAGATCGCCACCGGGTTCGCCGACCTCTCGTCGTCCACGTCCGCGCTGGCCACCATGCTCGGCCTGGCGGTCGGCATCGACTACGCGCTCTTCCTGGTCTCGCGCTTCCGGCACGAGCTCGCCGAAGGCCACGACGGCGAGGAGGCGGCCGGGCGCGCCACCGGGACCGCCGGCTCGGCGGTGGTCTTCGCCGGGCTGACAGTGGTGATCGCCCTTGCCGCGCTGAGCGTCACCGGCATCCCGTTCCTGACCGCGATGGGCCTGGCCGCCGCCGGAACCGTGGCCGGCGCCGTCGTCATCACGCTGACGCTGGTCCCCGCGGTTCTCGGCTTCACCGGCCGGCGGATCATGCCGAAGAAGGTGCCGAGCCGGGACAAGGTCTCGTTCGGCGAGCGCTGGGCGCGCAACGTGCTGCGATACCGCTGGGCGGCGCTGATCGTCGCGCTCGGCCTGATCGTCGCGGCCGCCGTCCCGGTCCTCCACCTGCGCCTGGCACTGCCCGACGACAGCACCGCCCCCGTCACGTCCACCCAGCGCAAGGCGTACGACCAACTGGCCGCCGGCTTCGGCGCGGGCTTCAACGGCCCGCTGATCGTGGTCACCGCCGGCTCCTCTTCCGATCAGGTGCGGCAGGCGATCGCCGCGCTGGACGACGTCGTGCTGGTCGGCGAGCCGGTCGTGGACCGGGCCGGGGACGTGGCGATGCTGACCGTTATCCCGGAGAGCGCGCCGGCCAGCGAGGCGACCAAGGACCTCGTGACGGCGATCCGCGCTCTGCCACTGCCCGTGCAGGTCACCGGGACGACGGCCGTCGACATCGACGTCTCCGACAAGCTCGGTGCGGCGCTGATCCCGTACCTGGCAATCATCGTGGGTCTTGCCTTTGTGCTGCTCACGCTGGTCTTCCGCAGCCTGCTGGTGCCCCTGAAGGCGACCGTCGGCTTCCTGCTCAGCGTGGCCGCCGCGTTCGGCGCGCTGACCTGGGTCTTCCAGGACGGGCACCTGGCCGGCATGTTCGGCGTCGCATCGACCGGCCCGCTGGTCAGCATCATGCCGATCTTCCTGATCGGGATCCTTTTCGGACTCGCCATGGACTACGAGGTCTTCCTCGTCACCCGCACCCGCGAGGAGCATGTACACGGCGCGGCCCCGGACGACGCGATCATCGCCGGCATGAGGCACGGCGCCCGGGTCGTCACCGCCGCCGCCCTCATCATGATCAGCGTCTTCGCCGGCTTCATCCTGGCCGACGACACGATCATCAAGTCGCTCGGCTTCGCCCTCGCCTTCGGCGTCGCCGTCGACGCCTTCCTGGTCCGGATGACCATCGTGCCGGCCGTGCTGTCCCTGCTCGGCCACTCGGCGTGGTGGCTGCCGTCCTGGCTCGACCGCGCCCTGCCGAACGTCGACGTCGAGGGCGAGGCCCTCACCCGGCGGCTCGCCGCGCCCCCACAGGAGTCCGAACTGCTCCTGGCCGCCTGAAAACCAAGCGGGGCCTCAAATCTTCTTTTCCGTACGACGGGATGTCGCTCTGACCGAGGCGCGATCTGTCTTGCCTGGTCAGCGCCGGATCAGCGGGCACACGACGAAGATCCGGTGATCGAGGCAGCCTGAAATCACGAGGACAGGTGCTAGGTGGGTTAAGTCCGTTCTGTCATGGTAAGTGAGCTTTTGACAGTAACGGAAGGGACTTGTCATGCAGAAAACCATGCGCCTCCTGGCGCTGGCAGGCTTCGGCATGCTCGCCGGGCTCACGGCCGCCGCCGCACCCGCCCAGGCCGCGCCCGCCCCGAGCAGCAGCTCATCCGCGCAACAGCAACAGAACCCGTGGAAGGACGACGAGGTCGTCGGCTACTACCGCGACTTCTGGTCCTGCGAGCGGGCCGGGCTCGTCGGACAGCGGTTCCGCTCCTGGGACGCCCACGACTGCGAAAAGGTCCGCCGGGGATCCCGCCGTGGGGCCTACGCACTGATCGTCGCGCAGAACGACTGGGACGACCGGTGGGACGACCGGTGGCGGCCGGGCACCTGGCCGGCCGGATGGCCGAACCGGCCGACGTGGCCGGGGGCGGGACGGCCGGATCGTCCGGGGACGCATGGGCCGGGACGTCCGGATCGGCCGGGGCCTGACCGGCCGGGGCCGGGCGGGAACAATCCCGGGCCGGGTGGTCCCGGTGGGCCGAATGGGCCTGGCAGGCCGGATCGCCCGGGTCCTGGCGGTCCTGGCGGTCCCGGCCGTCCGGGCGACAATGGGCCGGACCGGCCGGACCGGCCCGGAAACAACGGGCCGGATCGGCCCGATCGACCCGGCAACAACGGTCCCGATCGACCGGATCGGCCGGGTAGCAACGGTCCTGGCCGGCCGAGTAGCGGCGGGCCCAGCAACGGCGGGCCCAGCAACGGCGGGCCAGGCGGTGGACCGAGCCATGGCGGATCCAACGGCGGAGCGGGTAACGGCGGCCCCAGCGGCGGCCACAATGGGGGTGGCCCGGGCGGCGGCCCCTCGTGGCCTCGCACCAACCACTAGTGGATCAAGACATCATCTGTGGATCTTGGCAGGCGGCTCGTGATCAGAACCCACCCACCCAAAAGGGGGGCCACCTCCACGCCGCTAAGTATCGCGGGAAACTGAAGATCACGTCGCTGCCCTGTGGACAACCCGTCACTGTGGACAACCTCTGACGATCGTCAGAACGTGATACAGCCCCGGAACGAATCGTGGGCGGGCCGCCCGGCCCGCCCACGCGGCGCCCTCGAACCAACCGTGCATCGAGACAGCCAACCAGCGGAACGCTCTGATGGCGTACAGGATCCGTTTCGGTCAGCGTTTCTCCCCGGAGCCGGCCGGCGCCTCGAAGCGCGCGACGGCCGACACCGCCGATCGTCAACTCGCGGCGGCCGGCAGGATCTTCGCGGTGATCTCGCGGAGCTGGTCCACCTCGTCCGGCGTCAGGCGATCGAAGATCAGCCGCCGCACCTCGGCCACGTGCCCCGGCGCCGACGCTTCCAGCACCGCCATGCCCTCGTCGGTGAGCGAGGCGATCTGCCCCCGCTTGTCGAACGCGCACGCCTTCCGCCGCACCCAGCCGCGCTGTTCCAGGCTGGTGACCGCGTGCGACAGCCGGCTGGTGGTGGTGCCGACCAGCCGGGCCAGATCGGTCATCCGCATCGAGTGTCCGGGCTCGTTGCTGAGCATGGCGAGAATCTGGTAGTACGCGTGCGGGATGCCGGCGTCGTCGCGCAGCTGCCGGTCCAGCGCGCTGGGCAGCAGCATCAGCAGCTGGGTGAGGTTCATCCAGGTGGCCATCTCCGGGCTGCTGAGCCAGCGGGTGTCGGTCACGACGGCTTCCTGCGTCATGTCGTCTGCATCCCCATGACATGCGCGTTGATGCCCCGTACCGCCTCGCCGAGATCGGGGATCTCGATCACCTCGACGCCGTGCCCGAGCAGCGTCTCCACGCCCGTGCAGTCGGCGAAGTGCAGCGGCTCGCGCAGCGCCAGCACCACCCGGCGGATGCCGGAGGCGAGGATCAGCTCGGTGCACGAGACCGGGCGCGACTTGCGGGTCGTGCACGGCTCGAGCGACGTGTAGAGGGTCGCGCCTGCCAGGTCGAAGCCGCGCCCGGCCAGCTTGGCGAGCGCCTCCTCCTCGGCGTGGAAGTGCGGGTCGGTCTCGCCCGTGTAGCCGGTGGCCATCGGGTTGCCGGACGGGCCGACGATCACCGCGCCGACGGCGTAGTGCGTCGGCGACGGCGGGGAGAGCCGGGACAGGTCGATGGCGGATCGCGTCCAGAAGCGGTCAGCCTCGGTGAGGAGCGTCATGCGGCACCGGTCAGGTCGATGGTGTGCGCGGTGTGGTCGCGCTTGGCGGCAAGGTACCGGGCGTTTGCTGCGGACAGATGAACGCCCGTCCGGATCTGTTCGGTCACCTCGATACCGAGATCACCGAGTTGCCCGGCTTTATCAGGATTATTACTCAGCAGCCGGATCCGGTCCGCATCCAACGCGTGCAGCATCTGGGCGGCCGGGGTGTAGTCGCGCTCGTCCTCGCCGTGCCCGAGCGCGAGGTTGGCCTCGTAGGTGTCGAGCCCGGTGTCCTGCAACGCGTACGCGTCGAGCTTGGCGTAAAGCCCGATGCCGCGGCCCTCCTGGCGCAGGTAGAGCAGGATCCCGCCGGTCTCGGTGATGCGCTCGGCGGCCTCGCGCAGCTGCGGGCCGCAGTCGCAGCGCTGACTGCCGAAGACATCGCCGGTGAGGCACTCGCTGTGCGGACGGACCAGCGGATTCGTCGCGTTCTGCCAGTCGCCGAGGCCGAGGGCCAGGTGCTCGCGCCCGTCGGTGAGGCCGGTGAAGGTGAACACTTCCGCCGTGGTGCGGTAGCCGTCCGGGAACTCCAGTGGCACCGTGACCCGGGTGCGGATCGTCGCCGCCGGTGGCGTCACCGGTGCTGTCGCCTCGCCGATCGTCACCGTCATCGCAGCCCCCATGGTTGTTGAAGTTTCACCAACACTATTCGCCGACCGCTCTTGAAACTTCAACAAGCTGAAGAGTGGGTTACATCACCACCGGCCGTCGTCGTCGAAGCCCAGCATCCGCCGACCCGCTTGCCGCGACGTACCCATCGGGTTGCGGAAACGGCGCATCCTCCCTGGCCATGCGCCACGCGGGGGATATCCGCGGGTTGCCACCATGGGCGACGATCGAGGCGACCCCCGGAGGCCCCCTTGCTGAGTCGCACCCTCTCCCGTGTCCTCGCGACAACGGCGCTCCTCGTCACGGCACTGGCCACGGTGGTCGCCGCCGGACTGCCGACCGCCGCGGCGTCGCGCCCGCCCAGGATCCTCCGCAATCTCGCGTACGCCCCGGCACAGCCCGCCGGAACCCACGGTCACCTGCTCGACCTCTACCTGCCGGGGCAGCCGGCCGGAAAGCCGTACCCCCTGTTGATCGTCATGGGTGGCAGCGGTTGGATGGCCGACGACGGCAAGGGGTACGCCCCGGCGCTCGCCCCCTACTTCACCACGCACGGTTTCGTCGTCGCCGGCGTCTCCACCCGCTCCAGCCTGCAGGCCAAGTTCCCCGCCCAGGAACAGGACGTGCGGGCCGCGATCCGCTGGCTACGCGCCAACGCCGGCCGCTTCGAGTTCGACCCGGACCGGATCGCGGTGCTGGGCGACTCGTCCGGCGGCTGGACCGCGCTGATGGCAGGCTTCACTGGCACCGGCGTACGCGCGGTGGTCGACCTCTTCGCCCCGATCGACTTCCTCCGGCTCGACCCCGACATGCTGCCCGGCGCGTGCGCCTCCTTCAACAAGGCGTTCCACCTCGCCCGATGCCACGCCGACGTCGCCTCCCCGGAGTCGTCCCTGCTCGGCTGCCCGATTCTGACCTGCCCGGACCGCGTCGCGGCAGCCAACCCGCTGCTCCGGGTGACCCCGTCCGCCCCGCCCGTCCTGATCATCCACGGCACCGAGGACGGACTGGTCCCGCTGCGACAGAGCCAAATGCTCTTCGACACCCTGGCCGCAGCCTCGGTGCCGGCCACCTTCTACACGGTCCCCGGCGTCGGCCACAGCCGCGACATCGTCTCCCCACGCGCGCCCCGCGCCACGATCCGCCACACCGGCACACCGCTCACGCGGAACTTCCCCCACCCGACGTACGGCATGATCGAGTCCTTCATCCGCGCGGCCTACGAAACTGGAACTCAACCAACCCCGCCACTCGCACGACCGAGAACACGGACGTGGTGAGCACTGACTTCGACGACATCAAGCAGTCGGCAAGTCGATCCGGCGTCCCATCCCCATCGAGGGCGCCTGACTGTCAGTGATCATGGCGAATGCACCGGTAGGAACTCCGTCGAACGTCGCCACACGGGATGCCACGCTGAGCAGCGCCTCCTCGTCAGCGCCGGCAAGAAAGAAGACGTAGGCGCCGCCGAACTCCTCACCTTCGTCATACGTCTCTGCCGTGCCCTCCTCCTCGATCTCAATGAGGAAGTCCTCGACCCGCTCAATCCACGGGAACGGGTACACACCCGGTTCGAGGTCCGCAGCCGGCGTCAACGGCACATGGATCTCCACGATGGTTGCCATGGCGACATGATCCACCAGCTCGGTACGTCTCAGCCCGTAAACGCTTCGAGAGCCGCGCTACGCCTCGCCGTCCCACGAGCCCGAGCGCTCTGGCTGGCCGGAAGCAGGAACGATCATGTGTCCGCGCAGGTCAGCGGACGTTCCTGGTGATCGATAGAGTGCCCCCGGCAGGAATCGAACCTGCGACCTGCGGTTTAGGAAACCGTCGCTCTATCCCCTGAGCTACGAGGGCGCGATTGCCGATCCTACCTGACCAGCAGTGACCGCCTGCACCCGATAACGCCCACTGCTGACCAGCAGCATCGTGGCCGGGGCGATCCGGCCGACGGATCGCACACGGGACAACACGATCCCGTGCGGCGAGTTCGATGACCACCCATGCGCGACGCTGACCGCTGTTGCCCACCGATGACCGTACGTCTCCGAGCAGTCTCAGAGCAGACCAGGCGACGGTGTCGGCGGTTGCGGGGCGTCGGCTTCGCGGAAAGCGGCGATATCGGCCCGTAGCTCGTCATCGTCGACCTCCTCCAGCGCAACGGTGTTGACCAGGGCACGCAGGCGAATCGACTCCGTGGGATGGGTAGTCCAGTAATCTGCCGGGACGCGGTTCAGAACGGCGTTCAGCAAGTCGCCCGGGTAATAGTCACCCTCAGCCAACGGGTCGCGCTCGAGGATGTCGAGCGCTCGTGGCACCAGCACCGGAATACCTTCTCGCTGGCCGAGCAGGACTCGCAGATCTTCGGCCTGGAGCAACCCGATCGGCTTGCGGCGCAGCTCATGAACCGTGGCAATGAGCTTGGTGGCGTCGGCCGGCGCATCGCCCCAGGCGTCACCTTCGATCTCTTCGAGGGACTGCTCTCGTACGTCGGTCATGGCATCTCCCTCTCAGTCGGTGACTCGCGGTACGAACTGCGGCCCCGCGACCGTAATGATCAGCAGTAACGCGAACCGGTGACACCGCGGCCCAAAGCGGATCGTTCGATGGGAACAGCCTCCTGCCAGGCCGTCACCGCACGCCAGAGGAGTCGCTGCTGTCCCTCTTGGTGAGTACACGACGTGCGGCGCCGACCGTCACGCGCTTAGAGTTGGCCGCTGACGTCGGCGGAAGGTGACGATGGCGAAGCTGGTTCTCTCTCCGGTGGAAGCGGCCCTCTGCGACGTCGTCGGGGTTCGCAGCCTCCTCCGAGCCCGCGCAGCGGTGGCCGGTGGGGAGATCGTCGTCCAGGCTGTCGGTAAGCCCGGTGAAGCGGTCGGCATGGTCCGCAGCGGCGGTGTGGTGACCGGTGAGCTGGTTCCGGGGTCGCCGCCCACCCTGGCCGGTGTGTGCACCTGCGCCGATGAGGAGTGCGTCCATACCGTCGCATTGCTGATCGCCGCGCAGCAGGAGGCCGTGGCGAAGAAGCCGGCGGCACCGGCTCAGCGGCGGCCGAAGGTCAGCCGGTGGGAGTCGCAGCTGTCCGCGTGGATGCGGGACGTGGCCGAGCCGCCGCCGATAGAGCAGCCCGCCGATCCGGGGCTGGGCCTGCAGTTCGAGCTGGTGAACGGATATCTTCCGCGGAGTCGTAAGACCGGGCAGCGGGTCTCGATGCGGCCGGTTCTGCCCGGGCGCAAGGGTTGGGTGCGCACCGGCATCAACTGGCACTCGATCGCCTACTCCGGGGGCCGCTCGCCGGAGCTGGAGCACCATCGCAGGCTCCTCAACGAGATCGTCAAACTGTCCGGTTCGTACGCGCCCTACTACGGCACCGGCGGCGGCACGAGTCTTTTCCTCGACGAGTTCGGCAGCCGGCGGATCTGGGATCTGCTGGCCGAGGCGCAGGAGTCCGGTCTGCCGCTGGTGCAGTCCGGCAGGAACGCCGCACCGGTTGTCGTGGCGCGTCGTCCTGCCCGGCTGTCGATGCAGGTGGACCGGGTCGACGGTGACCTGTCGCTGCACGCCGTGGTGCAGGTCGACGGCAGGCCGGTCGATGTGGAGCATGCGATGTTCATCGGCGAGCCGGCGCACGGCATCGTCGCCTGGGGCGGGGAGTCCGGACAGGTGATGCGGCTCGCTCCGCTGGCCCGTCCGCTTCCGAAGCCGGCTCGCAAGGTGCTGGCCGCGCCGAGCATCCGAATTCCGGGCGGGCAGGAGGAGCGGTTCTTCGCCGACTTCTATCCCGGTCTCGTCCGGCAACTGGAGGTCGTGCCGGCCGGTCCAGCCGTGAGCCTGCCCGAGGCCGGCGCTCCGGTCCTGACCGTGACGCTGACCGCCGAGCGCGGGCACCGGCTGCGGCTGTGCTGGGAGTGGGTGGTCGAGGTGGGCGGCGGCCGGCACGCCGAACCGCTGTGGTCACCGGCGCTCTCCGACGAGCAGGCTGATCTCGTACGCCAATTGGCTGATCTTGTCGGGTCTGGCCTGCTGGAATCGGGCCGGGCGGGTCCTCGGCTCGCCGCCGAGTCGGTGCTCGGCGGCGACGCCATGATCCATTTCTTGGGGACGATGGTTCCCGCCCTGGTCGAGCTCGGTGTGTCGGTGATCGAGCCGGACGAGGACTGGGTTCTTCAGGAGAGCGAAGCGCCACCGGTCATCACGTTCGCCGGCACGCAGGCCGACGAGCACGACTGGTTCGATCTGTCGGTTCGCGTCGACGTGGGCGGCGAGCAGGTCGATTTCGAGGCGCTCTTCGTCGGGCTCGCTCAGGATCAGGAGTTCCTGATCCTGCCCAGCGGCGTCTATTTCGCTCTCGACCGCCCGGAGTTCCGGCAGCTGCGCGAGCTGATCGCCGAGTCCCGCGCGCTCACCGACAGTCCGCCGGGGGTGCTGCGGGTCGGCCGGTTCCAGGCCGGCGTCTGGGACGAGCTGGCCGAGTTGGGTGAGCTGGCCGCCGGTCAGGCAGCCGATTGGCAGCGTACGGTGGCCGCGCTGAGCGAGGCGGGGGTGCTTCTGGACCAGCCGCTGCCGGCCGAGGTGAACGCTGAGCTGCGCCCCTACCAGTTGGAGGGTTTTCGCTGGCTGGCGGCGCTGCACGACAACGGGCTCGGTGGCATCCTCGCCGATGACATGGGTCTCGGTAAGACGCTGCAGGCCTTGGCGCTCCTCTGCCATGCCCGCAAGCACGGCCGGTTCCTGGTCGTCGCGCCGGCCAGCGTCGTGCACAACTGGGCAGCCGAGGCCGGCCGCTTCACCCCCGATCTCGAAGTCTGCGCGATCACCTCGACCGCGGCCCGGCGAGGAATCAGCCTGGCCGAGGCGATCGGAGAGGCCGACGTCGTGGTCACGTCCTACACCCTGTTCCGCCTGGAGTTCGACGACTACGTCACGATGGACTGGGCCGGCCTGGTGCTCGACGAGGCGCAGTTCGTGAAGAACCCGCAGTCCCAGGCGTACAAATGTGCCCGTCGCCTTCCGGCACCCTTCAAGATCGCCATCACCGGTACGCCGATGGAGAACAACCTGGCCGAGCTGTGGGCGCTCTGCTCGATCGCGGCGCCCGGCCTCTTTCCGCGTCTCGACCGGTTCACCCAGTACTACCGCCAACCGATCGAACGTGACCGCGATCAGGATCGGCTCGCCCAGCTTCGCCGGCGGATCCGCCCGCTCGTGCTGCGCCGCCGCAAGAGTGAGGTCGCCGCTGAGCTGCCGGCCAAGCAGGAACAGGTGGTCGAGGTCGACCTGTCACCCGGGCATCGCAAGATCTACCAGCGTTACCTTCAGCGGGAGCGGCAGAAGGTGCTCGGCCTGCTGGGCGACCTGGAGAAGAACCGGTTCGAGATCTTCCGCTCGCTGACGCTGCTGCGGCAGGCCAGCCTGGACGTGGCGCTGGTCGACGAGCAACACCGCGCGGTTTCCTCGACCAAGCTGGATCTGCTGGTCGAGCAGCTCGGCGACATCGTTGCGGAGGGGCACCGCACCCTGGTGTTCAGCCAGTTCACCCGCTTCCTCGGCGCCGCTCGCGACCGGTTGGAGCAGGCCGGGATCGCGTGCGCGTACCTGGACGGCACGACACGTGACCGCAAGCGGGTGGTCGAGGAGTTCAAGACCGGTGCCGCGCCGGTCTTCTTGATCAGTTTGAAGGCCGGTGGGTTCGGCCTGAACCTGACCGAGGCGGACTACTGCATCCTGCTCGACCCGTGGTGGAATCCCGCTACGGAAGCGCAGGCTGTGGACCGGACCCACCGCATCGGACAGACCCGCAACGTGATGGTCTATCGCCTGGTCGCCCGCGACACCATCGAGGAGAAGGTGATGGCCTTGCAGGCGCGCAAGGCCGAACTGTTCGCCGGCGTGATGGATGGCGGGGAGTTCGCGTCGGCGGGGCTCACCGCCGCCGACATCCGTGAGCTCCTCGACTAGCTAGCTCCCGCTCGACCGTCGGTGTGCGTCGCTGCCCTCGCGGTAGAAGACGTCGCCGCCGTGGTGCAGGATGTCCGCGTCGAACGTTCCGTCCGCGGTGAAGCCGGTGTCGTCGACGTACTCGATACGGGTTCCGAACACCTGGTAGGAGCCGGTGTAGGCGCTCTTCCGCCGGCCACGCGCCTCGTCGTAGCGTCCGTTGGCGAGCAGTTCCTGGCGGATGTGGCCGTCAGCCGTCACCCACATCCCGACGTACGGGTGCGGCGGCTCTTGATCGATTTCGGCCGGCACGGCGGGCGTCTCTCGGTCCGGCGACACGGAGCACGCCGCGACGAGCACGGCGATGGACGCGCCGCTGAGCACTGTCAGAAGGGGGAATCTCATCAGGGTCACCTCGTGGTTCCGATGGTCGAATGGGCGTGCAGGATGTGATCGCGGGAGGCGGCGACCTCGTCACGCAGCGCGGCGAGGTCCACGTCGAGCAGCCGGCCGGCCCATTTGCGGACCTGCCCGGCGATGATCACGGTGTCGATGTTGCGGGCGTCGGCGCCGAGCACCACGCTGCCCACCGCGTCGTTGAGCGGCATGGTGTTGATGTCCTGGGCACCGATCACCAGCAGGTCTGCTTGTTTGCCCACGGTCAGCGAGCCGGTCAGGTCACCGAGTCCGTTGGTGCGCGCGCCCTGCAGCGTGGCGAAGTCCAGCACGTCTCCCGTGCTGATGCGCCGCGGCTCGGTGCCGGTGCCGTAGACGGCGTTGACGGCCCGCATCCGCTGGATGGCGTGCAGTGCCCGCATCTGCGTGAACATGTCGCTGGCCAGGGCGACTTCCACATCGATGCTCAAACCGGGCCGTACGCCGGCGGCGAGCGCCTCGTCGACGGCCGGGATCGCGGACTCCAGGCCTATCTGAGCCTCCGACGTCGGTGCCAGGGCGATGGTGGTTCCGGTGTCGCCGATCGCCCGCCACGCGTCGTCGGTCAGGCCGGTTGCGTGGATGAGGGTGACGTCGGGCCCGAGCAGGCCTTGCCGTTCCCATTCCAGGATCGCGTGCGACGAAGCGGGTCCGAAGACGGCGTCGACGCTGACCCCGACACCGAGGTCTCGCGCCATCGCGGCGAGTCGCGGGCCGTACGCCAGATCCGGGCCACCGATCTCGCCGGTCGCCAGGGTCGCCAGGCGGAAGGTGACCAGTCTGCTGTCGTGCTCCTTGACGAGCCGGGCCAGATCCGCCGGCCACTGCCTGTCCCAGTCACCGAAGTGCGGTGCCATGGCGGCGTGGATCCCCCGGATGCCGGTGTCCAGCAACGCCCGGACCGCCTCGTCGGAGTGTGCTGCCGTACGCGAGTTGTGGGAGAAGTCGAGCATCGTGGTGATACCGCTGTCGATCGCGGTCAGCGCCGCCAGCCTGGTGCCGACGTACATGTCGTGCGGCCGGTAGACCGGCGCGTAACCCATCAGCGTGGTGGTCACGTACGCGCCGAGGTCGTCGACGTCGGGCATGATCCGGCGCAGCTGGGCCTGCCAGGCGTGCCGGTGGGTGTCGACGAAACCGGGTGTCAGGACGGCACCGCGTACGTCGATCACGATCGCGTCCTCGACGCCCAGGTTCGCGCCGACGGCAGCGATCGTGTCGCCTTCGATCAGGACGTCCCCGACGGGCAGGACACCCAGCGCGGCATCCATGGTGACCACCGTCGCGCCGGTGAGCAGGACGCGCCGGCGGGAGTCCCGGGTGGTGGCGCGCAGGCGGTCCAGCTGGGTGTGGCGGGCAACGTCGTGGAGATACATGGCAGTCCTTCCCTGGCAGTGCTCCGGGCCGATCGCATCGGCGACCGGTGAAAGCATCCACAGGGCGGAGCGGAGGGTTCCAGGGCGAGACGTTCCTGGGTGCACCGCACCCAGGCAGGACGCCGATCCGGCACCTACGATGCCGGTATGCATGGCTCTGAACTGGGCGCCTATCTCCGTGCCCGCCGCGCGAAGATCGGCCCGGCCGAGGCGAACCTGGTCAGCACCGGGCAGCGCCGGGTTCCGGGCCTGCGGCGCGAGGAAGTGGCCATGCTGGCCGGGATGAGCGTGGACTACTACGTTCGTCTCGAGCAGGGGCGTGAACGGTCGCCCTCGGCCCAGGTGGTCGACGCGTTGGCGGTGGCTCTGCGCCTCGGTGAGGACGAGCGTCAGCACCTGTTCAGGGTGGCCGGGCTCAGCCCTCGGGCGCTGTCGGCGGCCGGCAACGACCGTGTCGATCCGAGCCTGCTGTCGTTGATGGGGACCTGGCCGAACAATCCGGCCGTCGTCTACAACCGGGCGTTCGACGTCCTGGCGTCCAACGCGATCGCGGACGCGCTGTTCCACAGCTGGGCGCATTCGCGCAATCTGATGCACATCGTCTTCACCGACCCAGCCGGGCGCACGTTCTACCGGGATTGGCTGCACGTCGCCCGCAACTCCGTGGCCGGCTTCCGTCTCGGTTACGGCAAGTCTCCCGACGATCCCCGGATCCGGCAGGTTCTCGCCGAGCTGCTCGCCGCCAGCCCTGAGTTCGCCGAGCTGTGGATGAGTCATGACGCACGCGGCAAGACCGCGGAGAGCAAGCACTTCCACCACGGCGACGTGGGGACGTTGACGTTGCGGATGCAGACCTTCGACGTCCGGTCGAGCCCCGGCCAAGAGCTTGTGGTCTATCACGCCGAGCCGGGATCACCGAGCGCCGAGGCCCTTTCGCTTCTGGGTTCACTGGCAGCCAGCACTTCCCGGTCCGCCTGAATCGCGCGCCTCGGCCGGCGTACCTCAAATCGGCAAACTGCTCTGCACGGCATGACAACCGGGCGGTCCGCCGGGGCCGTCTGAGGGGTGATGAACCGACGGAAGGGCAGTGCGATGCGGGATGGCTCGGAGAAGGAGTACATCGAGTACGTGTCAGCGCGTGTTCCCGCGCTGAGACGGCTGGCGTTCCTTCTCGCCGGTGACGATCACCGTGCCGACGATCTGGTGCAGCAGACGATCACCACGCTGTTCCTGAAGTGGCGGCGGGCGAGTGCCGCCGAGCATCTCGACGCCTACGTGCGGACCATGCTGGTCAGGTCGTTCGTGGACGAGCGACGGCTGTCGTGGGCCAAGGTCCGGCTGTTCCGGCATGCGCCCGAGCCGCCGCCGCTCGAGCCGAGCGCTGTCGAGGATCGCCTGGTCGTCCGCGCGGCACTCGCCCGGCTGCCGCGCCGCCAGCAGGCGGTGCTCGTGCTCCGGTTCTTCTACGACCTGCCGGTCGACGAGGTCGCGGCGACTCTCGGCTGCACCTCCGGCACGGTCAAGAGCCACACCTCCCGTGGTCTCGCCACTCTGCGACGTCTGCTCGGTGAGCCTGAGCTCGCCGCCACGATTTGAGGAGCCGACATGCCATCCGACTTCGATCTGCTGCGCCCGCTCGACACCGAGCCGAGCTCGCCCTCCACGGTGGACATCCCCCTGGCGATCTCGGCCGCCCGCCGTAAGCGGGCCATCCGGGGCGCCACCTACACCGGGGCTGTCACGCTGACCGTGGCTGCTGTCACCGTCGGCGGCCTGATGATCAGGTCGCCCGGCCCGGCGACGACCCCGGCGCAGCCGGCCGCGACCACGACCACGACGGCCACGGCCGTCAAAGCCCCGGCGAGCTGCACGATCGAGCGGCTGCCGGTGCCGGACGGCGCTCGTGCGGCGCTGGTCTTCGGCGCCGACCCCACCGGGAAGTTCTTCGTGGGCCGGTCCTATCCGAAAGCCGGCGGCTATCAGGCGGTCATCTGGCACAACGGGGTGGCCGAGGAGGTGCCGCTCCCGGGTGACGAGGAGGAGTTGCTGCACGACGTCAACACGAGCGGCACGGCGGTGGGGTGGAGCTACATCGGGGAAAACACTCCGATGCCGTTCGTGTTCCGGGACGGCAAGGTCACTCAGCTGCCCGGCGTCTCGAGCGGGTCGGCCTACGCGATCAACCGGGACGGCAAGATCGTCGGGGACGACGGGGCTCATCCGCTGCTCTGGTCCTCGCCGTCGGCCGGCCCGACCCAGCTTCCGGTGCCGGCGGGCACGCAGACGGCGATCGCGACCGACATCGACGACGACGGCACCGTGATCGGCACGCTCGACAACAAGGTGCCCTACGTCTGGCTGCCGGACGGCACCCATCACGCGCTGCGACTGCCTGACACGGACGGCAAGCGGTTCGAGGGCCGGCTCTTCCACCTCCGCAACGGCTGGGCCGTCGGCGTGGCGAACGAGGCCGGCGGCAAATCGGCCAGTGGTGAGAAGAAGGCCCAGGGCAAGGTCGAGGCGATCCGCTGGAATGTGCGGACGGGCGAGATGACCGTCGTCGGTCAGTTCGACAAGAGCGCCGACGCGGTGAACGCCATGGGCTGGCAGACCGGCGTCGGCAAGCAGGGCGGCGCCAAGCTGCTCGCCGACGAGCACCTGATCGCGCTGCCCGGGCTGGCGCCGGCCGGTGGTGACCGCCTGGCCGACCTCGCCAACACGCTGAGCGATGACGGCCGGACCATCGGGGGCCAGTCCGACGACGCGAACGACAACATCCAGCCCGTGCTCTGGCACTGCGAATGAGCCCGCGAGGGCTGAGGGGGTCACGGCTCAGTTCGGGGTGAGCCGTGCGGGCCGCCGGAGAGAGCCGCCGTGCGAGTCACGGCGGCTCTCCCGGGGTCAGGCAATCGGAACGGAGCTGGATCGCCCAGCCGGCCGGTAACTCCTAGCCGAGGTGCAGTTCGGGCCAGGCGCCGAGATCCTTGCGCAGTTGCCGGTCGTGGGTGGCGACGACCACCGCGGCCGGCGTGTGCAGCAGCGCCTCGGTCAGCTCGTCGACCAGCGCGATCGACAGGTGGTTGGTCGGTTCGTCGAGCAGCAGCACGTGCGGCTCGGTGGCCAGCAGCGATGCCAGGTCCCACCGGCGCCGCTGCCCGGTGGAGAGCGGCCGACCGGAATCGGACGCGGCGAGGAGGCCGAAAGTGGTCACCGTCGCCCTGCGCGCCGCCGGCTCCGGCGATTCCTGGGACAGCAGACCCGTGCGTACGCCGTGAGCGCGCGACACCGTACCCGAATCGGGTCGGAGAAGTCCTGCGAGCACAGCGAGCAGCGTCGACTTGCCCGCCCCGTTGGAGCCGGTGACCACCAGCCGCGATCCCGACGCGAGCGTCACCGAGACGGGCTGCCGCAGCCGCTGCCCCACGGTGATCCGGTCCGCGGCGAGCAGGGTCACTCCGGGCCGTTCCGGCAGCTCCGGCATCCGGAACCGGGCCGGTGGCCGCGGCGCCGTGACCGCTTGCCTGTCAAGCTCGTCGCTCCTGCGGTGAACGGAGCGCACCAGTCCGGACGCACGGGTGGCCCGCTTGTGCCGCCCGACCCCCTTGTCCGGCCGCCATCCGGTGACCAGGCGGTTCTGCGCCTCGGAGAGCGCGTCCGCGAGCCGGGCACGTTCGGCGGCCTGCTCGTCGTAGGTCTGTTCCCAGCGGGCGAGCGCCGCGGCCCGCCCGCTCTGATATCCGGCGAATCCGCCGCCGTGGACCGCGGGCCGGCCGTCCATGGTCGGATCCAGGTCGAGGATCGTCGTGGTCACGTCGCTGAGCAACGCCCGATCGTGGCTGACCAGCACCACCCCGCCCGGGTGTGACCGCAACCGACCAGTCAGGAAGTCGAGTCCGTCCGCGTCCAGGTGGTTGGTCGGCTCGTCCATCAGCAGGAAGTCGTGGGCCGCGCCGAGCAGGCAGGCCAGCCGCACCCGGTAACGCTGGCCGACCGAAAGCGTGGCCAGCGGCCGCTCCCGATCATCGACCGCGCCGAGCCGGGCCAGGGCGAGGTCGACGCGGCGGTCCGCGTCCCAGGCGTCGAGCCGTTCCGCCACGCCGAGCGCCCGCGCGTAGAGGCCCTCGGCCTCCACGAGCGCGCCGGAGGAAGCCTCGGCAAGCGACTGAGCTGCTTCTTCCAGACCGGCAAGCGCCGCCCGGGACTCCGCCAGCGCCGCCTCGACAAACGTCCCGACCGTGTCCCCCGGCTGGAAGGTCAGTTCTTGATCGGCGACCCCGAGCGTCCCGACGAGGTGGACGGTCCCGGCGTCCGGGGCGAGCGTCCCCGCCAGGATCCGCAGCAGGGTGGTCTTTCCCCGGCCGTTCTCCCCGACGATCCCCCAGCGGGAGCCGGCCGAGACGGCGAGATCAATTCCGGACAGTCGCGCCCGATCAGCGCGAATTCCGGCAGCGACGAGCTGAACAGTGGTGGTGGCAGGCATGCCGATTTCTTCCTCTGAGCGAGAGGGCTGTTGGTGGACAGCGGCGAGCGGCCCGCGGCGCGACGCGCACGGCAGGCCTGCTCAGGGCAGCTCAGAGGTAGAACTGGTACGACACGTCGCCGACGTTACCGGCGCCCGCGGTCGTGCCGGAAGTCGTTTACTGGTGCGGCTCGACCCCGAAGGCGACGTCGAGGCGGTACTTCGTGCCGGTGTAGCGCGACTCGCTCAGCTCCAGCGGCCGCCCCTGCTGGTCCAGGATGAGCCGTTCCTCGACGAGCAACGCGGTGCCGGCCGGGACGCCCAGCTCCTTCGCGTCCTCCTCGTTGGCCGGCTGGGCGGTGATCGTGGAGGTGCCCCGGGTCGGGACACGACCGAGCGCGACCAGCGCCTCGTGCACCGAACCGGACAGGTCGAAGTCGAGCAGCGCGTTCAGCACCCCGGGGTAGCAGGCGTGCTCGAAGGCGAACGGATCGCCGTCGGCCTGCCGCACCCGGTAGATCGCGACCACGTCGCCGGCCCGCTGCCGCAGCCGGGTCGCCTCGATCACGGTGGCCGGCCGCAGCTCGGCGCTGACCACCCGGGACGACGGCTTCTTGCCCTGTTTGCGGATCTCCTCGCTGAGGCGGACCAGGTTGTCGGCGCGGCGCGGGCCGGTGGGCACCGCCACGAACGTGCCGCGGCCGGGCGCCCGGTACGCCAGACCGTCGTTGACCAGCTGCGTCACCGCTGCCCGGGCGGTCATCCGGCTGACTCCGAACTCGCGCGCCAGCTCCGGCTCGGAGGGCAGTGGATCATGCGGCCGCGCGTTGGCGATCCGCGCTCGGAGCTCCTGCTCGATACGGAAGTAGCGCGGCGCGAAGTCTGGTCCGGCGGACATGAGGGACACCCTACCGAGCGGCACAACCTGTCTAGACAAGTGGTTGTCTAGACAGGTAGCTTTTGCAGTCATGGATTTCACGGTGCCGCAGATCGCCCGCATGATCGACCACTCCATCCTCCAGCCGCAGTTCACCAGTGAGGACGTTCGTCAGGGTTGCGCCGTCGCCGCGAAGTACCAGGTGGCGTCCGTCTGCGTGCGGCCGTCCGACGTGCCGCTCGCGGTCGAGCTGCTGCACGACACCGGCGTCCAGGTCGGCACCGTGATCGGCTTCCCGCACGGCGACACCAGCACCGAGGTCAAGGTCGCCGAGACCGAGCAGGCGGTGGCCCGCGGCGCGACCGAGATCGACATGGTGATCAACATCGGCTGGCTGCGGTCGGGCGACATCGCCGCGGTGGAGACCGAGATCAAGGAGATCGTCCGGGCGGCCGGCGAGGCGCACGTCAAGGTCATCCTCGAGACGGCGTACCTCACCGACGAGGAGAAGCTGGCCGCGTGCTGGGCCGCCGAGCGGGCCGGCGCCGCGTTCGTGAAGACCTCGACGGGCTTCGCGCCGACCGGTGCGACGCTTGACGACCTGGCCCTGATGCGCTCGGCCGTCTCGCCGAAGGTACAGGTCAAGGCGTCCGGCGGGATCCGCAGTCTGGACACGCTGCTGGCGATGGCCTCGGTCGGCGTGACCCGCTTCGGCTCCTCGGCGACCGCCGAGATCCTGGAGGACCTGGCCCGCCGTCAAGTGACGACCTACGCCCGTCGCGCCTGACCCACCCCCGCCCCGCCCGCAGACGCGCGGCCGGTCCCGCCCGGGAACGCCGGCCGCGCAGGCAACCCCGCCCCGGATCATGGCGTATGCCTATGTTTATGATCTTGGCGCGTGATCCACAAACGTCTGTCCATAGTGGTAGCGACTGGATTGATCGGCGCTGCCACCCTCCTCGGCGCCGCCCCGGCGAACGCCCGTGAGCCCGGAGCCTCCGAACCACCCCGAGTCGAGCTGGTCCTCGACGTCAGCGGCTCGATGGCGGCCGCCGACATCGACGGCGAGACCCGGATAGCGGTGGCCAAACGGGCGTTCGGCAAGGTCGTCGACGCTCTGCCGGCGACCACCCAGCTCGGCATCCGCGTTCTCGGCGCCACCTACGGCGGCAAGGACAAGAAGATCGCCTGCCAGGACACCCAGCAGATCATCCCGATCGGCCCGGTCAACCAGGTTCAGGCCAAGAACGCGATCGCCACGCTCAAACCGACCGGCTACACCCCGATCGGCCTGGCGCTGAAGCAGGCCGCCGCCGATCTGGGCGACACCGGCGCCACCCGGCGGATCGTGCTGATCACCGACGGCGAGGACACCTGCACCCCGCCGGACCCGTGCGAGGTCGCCCGCGACCTGGCGGCGCAGGGCACCCACCTCGTCGTCGACACCCTCGGCCTCACCCCGGACGAGAAGACCCGCAAGCAGCTGGTCTGCATCTCCACCGCGACCGGCGGCACGTTCGCCGCGGCCAACAGCGAGGAGGAGCTGACCGACCGGGTCCAGCAGCTCGTCGACCGGGCCGCGACCCCGCCGCCCGTGCAGCCGGCCACCGTCACCGGCACCGGGAGCTGCGCGAACGCGCCGCTGCTCGCGCCCGGCGTCTACACCGACCGGGAGAAGATCAGCGAGCACCGCTTCTACCGGGTCGCCGTGCAGCCCGACCAGGAGCTGCGTGCCTCGGTGAGCGTCGCGCTCGACCGGGCGGTCCAGCCCGACTACGGCGTACTGCTGAAAGCCTCCACCACTGACGGCCGTGAACTGGTCCGCGGCCTCGACGCCGGCAGCGGCCGGACCGACGTGTTGTCGGCGGGTCTGCGCTGGTCGGCGGACGAGCAGAAGGCCGACGCCAAGGCCTCGGCGGAGGCGGCCGACGCGGACACCGACGACGACGCGACCCGAACGACCGAGGTGTGCCTGATCGTCAGCAACTCGTTCGCGTCCAAGGTGGTCACCGACACCGGCATGCCCGTCGAGCTGAGCATTGACCTGGTCGACGCCTCGCACACCCCGGACGCGCCCGGCCTCGGCCGCGGCTTCCTGTTCCTGCTGGTCCTGGCGATCGCCGGACTGCTCGCCGGCGTGCTCGCCGGCTGGATCACCCGTTACTGGGTGGCCACCTGGAGGGAGAACTGATGCGCATCAAGCAGCTCGCTCTCGCCGGCGCCGTGGTCTTCGGCGTCGCTGCCGTCCCGGCTCCGGCGCTCGCGGACGACCCGTCCCCGGCGCCCGCGGTCAACACCGCCGGCACCTCGTTCCTGACCGCGGTGCCGATCACCGCGAACCAGGCGGTCCAGGTCGGCGCGGTCACCGGCGACTACCTGTACTGGCAGTTCACCGCCGAGGCCGGTCAGCGCCCGGACCTCACCGCCACGGTCGCCCTGCCGGACAAGGGCCGCTCCGGCGACGAGTCGTGGATCGTCGAGGTCTTCGACGGGCTGCGGCGGCGGCAGGCATGCGTGGCCGGCGAGCAGAGCCCCGTCGCCGCGAAGGACGCCGCGCAGGTCACGCTCGGATGCCGGCTGCGCCAGGTGCGCTCCTGGGCCGAGCCGCAGGACGGCGACCCGCTGCCCGGCACGTACTACGTGCGGCTGTCCAGCACGAAGGTGCCGGAGGGAGACCTCGGCCTGCCGCTCAAGGTCAGCCTCTCCCTCGCCACCCCGAAGGGTGACCTCGACGCCGACCAGGGTGAACTCGCCAAGCCGCTGGTCCCGAACAACCAGCCCGGGACGGTGCTGACCACCCCGGCGTCGTCGGTGTCACCGTCCGCCGAGCCCGAGAAGAGCAGCTTCAGCGCGGACTGGCTGCCGGACTTCTCCGGCCGCTGGTTCTGGACCGTGGGCGGCGGCATCCTCGCCGCACTGACCGGCCTGTTCGGCTTCTCGCTCACCCGCCGGCGCCGCCGGGTCTAGATCAACTTCTAGATCAACATCAACTTCTAGACCTTCATTGCCGATCTCCGCCGGGGTACAGACCGTCGCTCCCGCGGGGACCCTTCCGGGCCGAGCAGGGCGCTGGCGCGCCCAGAACGCTCAGCCCGCAAGGGCGGCCTCCGCGGGTGGGCACGGTCAGAGCACCAAACCCGTCGACGCCGCGAGCCGGCGGCACGGCTCCACGCGTGGGGCTGTGCCCCCGGCAACGCGAGCCGGTCGCACAGCCCCACGGGTGAAGCCCGCGACGAGGCTGGTGGTTCCGCAGGTGGCGCGCTCACCCTCCCGGCTGGTTCTCATGGGCGTTATTCGTGCCTCATAACGCCCATGAGAACCAGCCGGAACCCCGGGTCGCGGCCGCCGCCGCAACCCCGGGCGGACGTCGCGGGGTTGCGGCGGACGGTCAGAAGTCGTCGTCGAAGGAGACCGAGCCGGTGACGCCGACCTGGTAGGCGGAGACGCGACGCTCGAAGAAGTTCGACAGCTCCTGCACGTCCTGCAGCTCCATGAACGCGAACGGGTTCTTGCTGCCGTACATCGGGGCGATGCCGAGCACCTGCAGCCGCCGGTCTGCGACGTGCTGCAGGTATTCGCGCATGTCACCGAGGGACATCCCGGAGACGCCCTGGGCGAGCAGGTCCTCGGCGAACTGGACCTCGCACTCGACGGCCTCGGCGAGCATGTCGCGGACCTGCTGCTCCATCTCGGCGTCGAACAGGTCCGGCTCCTCCTGACGCACGGTGTCGACCACGTCGAACGCGAACGCCATGTGCATCGACTCGTCGCGGAACACCCAGTTCGTCCCGGACGCCAGGCCCTGGAGGACACCGCGGGAGCGCAGGAAGTACACGTACGCGAAAGCGCCGTAGAAGAACAGTCCCTCGATGCACGCCGCGAAGCAGATGACGTTGAGCAGGAAGGCCCGGCGGTCGGCTTTCGTCTCCAGCTTGCGCAGGTCGAACACCGAGTCGATCCACTTGAAGCAGAACTCGGCCTTGCGCGCGATCGACGGGATGTTCTCGATCGCCGCGAACGCCTCGAACCGCTCGGTCTCGTCCGGCACGTACGTGTCCAGCAGGTTCAGATAGAACTGGACGTGCACGGCCTCCTCGAACAGCTGCCGCGACAGGTAGAGCCGGCCCTCGGGGCTGTTCACGTGCTGGTAGAGGTTGAGCACCAGGTTGTTCGCCACGATCGTGTCACCGGTGGCGAAGAACGCGACCAGCCGGGACACCAGGTGCTGCTCGGCAGGCGTCAGCTTGGCCAGGTCGGCGAGGTCGGAGTGCAGATCGACCTCCTCGACCGTCCAGGTGTTCTTGATGGCGTCCTTGTAGCGGTCGAAGAAGTGCGGGTACTTCATCGGCCGCAGGGTCAGGTCCATTCCAGGGTCGAGCAGCATTACTGGCATGCCTCACAGATGTCGGGGTTCTCAAGGGCCGCGGCGAGCGCACCACCGGTGTCGCCGAGCAGGTTCAGGCTGAGGGTGGCGACCTGGCCGGGGCCGGACGGGTCGGCGACCACTGTGGTGCTCCGGGCCGGCACGACGGTCGCCGCCGGGGCGATCGCGGTGGTGGCCTGCTGGATGCGCGTCGCGGGGCGCGAGCGCAGGTAGTACGAGGTCTTCAGCCCGGACTTCCAGGCGTAGAGGTACATCGACGACAGCTTGCCGATCGTCGGCGCGGCCAGGAACAGGTTCAGCGACTGCGACTGGTCGATGAACGGCGCACGGGCCGCGGCCAGGTCGATCAGGGCGCGCTGGGGAAGCTCCCACGCCGTACGGAAAAGCTCCTTGATGTCCGAAGGAAGCTCGGCGATGCCCTGCACCGAGCCCTCGGCGCGCTTGATCGCCTCCCGGACCGGGGCGGTCCACAGGCCGCGGGACTTCAGCTCCCGGACGAGGTACGTGTTGATCTGCAGGAACTCGCCGGACATCGTCTCGCGCTTGAACAGGTTCGACACCTGCGGCTCGATGCACTCGTAGCAGCCGGCGATCGACGCGATGGTCGCGGTCGGCGCGATCGCGATCAGCAGCGAGTTACGCAGGCCATGCTCGGCGATCGTGGCGCGCAGCGCGTCCCAGCGGCCCGTCTGGGACACCGAGGCGCCCCACAGGTCCGGGTGCAGCTGCCCCTTGGCGGCACGCGTCTCGGCGTACGCCGGATGAGGCCCGAACTGCTCGGCGAGACCGGCGGACGCCTCGAGCGCGGTCAGGAAGATCTCCTCCTGCACCCGGGTCGACAGCTCCTTCGCCTCCGCCGAGTCGAACGGCAGGCCCAGCGTGAAGAACGCGTCCTGAAGGCCCATCAGCCCCAGCCCGACCGGGCGCCACCGCGGGTTGGACGCGGCCGCCTGCTGCGACGGGTAGTAGTTGATGTCGATGACCCGGTCCAGGAAGACGACAGCGGTCCGGACGGTGGAACGCAGCCGCTCCCAGTCCACCCCGCCGGCCGTCGTGTGCGCGCCCAGGTTGATCGATCCCAGGTTGCAGACCGCGGTCTCGTCGTCGCTGTTGACCTCGAGGATCTCGGTGCACAGGTTCGACAGGTGGATCGTGTTGCCGGGCGCGCCGGTCTGGTTCGACAGCGCGTTCGAGCGGTCCTTGAACGTCATCCAGCCGTTGCCGGTCTGCGCCAGGGTGCGCATCATCCGGCCGTACAGGTCGCGGGCCTTGACGGTCTTGACCGCCTTCTTCTCCGCGTTGCGGTACGCCTCGGTCCACGCGTCACCGAAGAGGTCGGGCAGCTCGGGCGCGTCGGACGGGTCGACCAGCGACCAGTCCTCGTCGGCCTCGACGCGGCGCATGAACTCGTCCGGGATCCAGTTGGCCAGGTTCAGGTTGTGGGTGCGGCGCGACTCCTCGCCGGTGTTGTCGCGCAGCTCGAGGAACTCCTCGATGTCCGGGTGCCACGGCTCCAGGTAGACGCAGGCCGCGCCCTTGCGCCGGCCGCCCTGGTTGACCGCTGCCACGCCGGCGTCCAGGGTCTTCAGGAACGGGACGATGCCGTTCGACTTGCCGTTCGTGCCCCGGATCAGCGCGCCGCGGCCCCGCACCCGGGACCAGGCGATGCCGATGCCGCCGGAGAACTTCGACAGCTTGGCGACCTGGTGGTAACGCTCGTAGATCGAGTCCAGCTCGTCCTTCGGCGAGTCGACGAGGAAGCAGCTCGACATCTGGGTGTGCTTCGTGCCGGAGTTGAACAGGGTCGGTGAGCTGGGCAGATAGGCCAGGCTCGCCATGAGGCGGTAGAAGCCGATCGCCTCCTGCACGGTCTGCGACAGACCACAGGCGACGCGGAGCAGCCAGTACTGCGGGGTCTCGATCGGGACCCGCCGGGTCGGGTGGCGCAGCAGGTACCGGTCGGCGACGGTGCGCAGCCCGAAGTACTCGAAACGCAGGTCGGCGTCGCGGTCGATCGCCGCGTCCAGCGCGTCCCGGTTCTCCGTGACGAACGCGAGCGTGCTGTCGCCGATCAGGCCCTCGGTGTGGCCCAGCGTGATGGACTCGCTGAACGAGCTGACGCCCTGCTCGGCGACCTCCTGCTCGACCAGGTCGATCAGCAGGCGGGCGGCCAGCCGCGAGTACTGCGGCTCCTCGCCGATCAGCTCGGCGGCCGTCTGGATCGAGAGCTTGTCCAGTTCCTCGGTGGTGGCGCCGTCGTACAGCCCGCTGATGGTCTTGGTCGCCACCCGCAGCGGGTCGACCTCGTCCAGGCCGGCGATCCGCCGCTCGACAGCGGCGACGATCTTGTTGACGTCGACGGGCTCCAGCTCGCCGTTGCGCTTGCGCACCTGCATGACGTGGCGGCGCTGCTCCGGCACAGCGGCCGTCTCCAGGCTCTTCTCCGGCGTGAGCGTCATGGCCCTCTTCCCTCGCGAGTCAACACGGCCGCTGACCACGCGCAGGAAGACACCATCGACCCAGCCGGGCACGCACACGCGCACGGCTGATCCCTCGGCGTCGGCCGTCCCACGCGGCCTTCGACCGCCGCACACGGTTGCGTGCGGCGCGCTGGCAGGTCTTCGGACTCGCGGGCGTGACCTTGTGCAAGGTCTCCTACTGACCGTCGCTTCCCAGGCCTCGCGGCCCAGTGCCGTGTGACGGCGGTCGTTCCCACTCACCGCTGCGGGGCAGTTCCGGCATCACACCGGATTCCCTCTTACCTCGGCACGCCCCTTCCGGAGCGCACCGAACCAGCTGCGATCGACACTATATATGGGCCTCACCCATGACTCGCAGCGCCACATGGTGTGTCGCACAGGGTGATCATGTAATTTCGCGTCAGTCCCCCGAAAAGCCCCAGAAGTAGATCTCGGACGGATTACCGGCGGTGTCGTGCAACACCGCGCACCGGCCGATCCACCGTTCCTCGGCGAGACCATCGATCGCCTCGATGTGCTCCCGGGTCAGCTTGGCACCCCCGGTGGCGGCCAGGATCTCGTCCTCCCGGAGCGGCACGACCGAACCGAAGGACGCCGACAAAACGCGGCTCACGCCCGTCGGCGCCGGAACAGACTCCGCAGGCCGTCGCGCAGCACCGCGAGGAGCACCAGGATCGGGAGCACCCCGATGAACCCGATGACAGCCGCGATCAGGGTCACCCATCCCCGGCTGGGCAGCTCGGGGCGCGAGTAGCCGACATTCCCCCGGCTTCCCGGGTTCTCCCCGATCACGATCGTGTCGCCGGGTTTCTCGTCCGTGAAGAACCCGGGCTTGTCGATCGTCACGCGCCGCCGGCTGCCCCACGGGATCGACACGGTGCACGCCTCGTAGAAGCCGAAACCCTTGAGGCCGACCGGTCCACGCCGTTCACAACCGAGCACCTCGGCCTTGCCCGTCCGGCGGGCGTCGGCGAAATCCGGGCCGGTGAAGCGGGCGACGGTCATCGCGGTGGCGAGGAGAACGTACGCGATGGCCAGGATGATCAGAACGCCCAGCACGTTGCCGGACCATCGGCCGCGCCGCGACGCAACCGGTGGTCCGTTCCCGCCATCCGGCGCACGCTCGGTCATCTCCACAGTCAAGCCGACGCCGGTCGGACGCGTCCCAGCAGGTGCACGGAACGGCGGGGCGCTGCCCGCCGTTCCGGTCGGAGCCGGAGCTCAGCAGCGGCCGAGGTCCTGCCATTGCTCGGTCCAGCCGGGCTCGGAGCCCTGTGTCCAGTACCGGGCCTTCCACAGGTGCTTCCCTTGGCCCGAGGCGGGGCCGGCCGGGTCGCCGTACCTGCTCTTCTCGTGCTTGACCAGCGCTCCACCGAGGTACACGGTGCCGAACGCCCACTCCGGCGCGTCCGAGCATCCGGTCGCCGGCGGCTGGGAGGTGGGCGGCGAGGACGGCGGCGGGGAGGTGGGCGGTGACGACGGCGGCGTGGACGGGTTCGAGCACGTGCCACCCGACGCGACGGTGTCCAGGAACGCGGTGCCGCCGGTACGGTATCCGGCCGCCTGCGAGGTCGCCTGCGCCGGTGACAGCACCTGGTTCTTGGCGAACAGCACCCAGTCGACCTGCTGGACGTACGTGCTCTTCCCACCCGAGTGCGCGGCCAGGTCGATGAACCACAGGTTCCAGTTGATCGTCATCGTCTGGCGCGGGAAGTACTTGCCGCCGTGGTCCCCGACCTGCACCCCGTCGATCCAGTAGACGACGTGCCCGTTGGCCACCTGCGCGACCAGGTCGTGCCATCCGTCCAGGCTGGAGCGTTGCGAGGAGTGCAGGTTGTCCGCGTACCAGGGCTCGTTGCGATACGTGTACCAGGTCGTCTGGTAGTTGATCGGCCCGGTTTCGCCCCATCCACCGTTTGGCAGGTATTCGGAGATGTCCAGCTCGCTGTAGGTCGGGTCGAGGTCCCCGTTGAGCGGACTGATCGTGAAGAACGTCTCGTTGATGTGGTCGCCGTCCGGCCCGGACGCCGGCGCGTCGGTGAACTTGATCCGGCTGGCGTAGGTGCCCTCCAGGTATCGCTTCTGGGTCGAGTAGAGCTCGGCGTGCCCGGTCCCGGCCGCGGTGCCGTCGGTGTAGGCGGTGAGCTGCGCGACCTTGTCCCCGTTCGCGGCCGGGAACGTGATGTTGGCGGGCGACCAGGTCGCCCCGGCCACGCCGGGACCGCCCTGGTAGCTGCGAGGGGTCCAGCCGTTCGAGGTCAATGCCGCGTCCGAGGACGCGCTGTAGTGGAAGTCGTCGAAGAGATAGCCGCAGTCGGCGGCGGAAGCGGGCGAGCCGGAGCCGAGGGCGACGATGCCCGAGGCGGCCAGAACGGCCACGGCGAGTCCCGCGAATCGATGTTTGTCGATCAACATGGGTGCACTCCTCCCACAGGGGGATTGGGGGAAAGGGAGTTACTGGGTCGCTGGATCAGGCCGTGCGCCGGATCCGGCCGGCGTACCGCGCCTCCAGCTCGGCGTTGTGCTCCTTGCCGCCGGGCACGTTGTCGGAGTGGTAGACCGGCGGCGTGACGCCGTCCGCCAACAGCTTCGCGACCACCTCGGTGATGATCTGCTGGGCGAGCAGCGCAGCGGTGATCGAGGAGACCGCGCCGACCGCGCCGCCACCCGGCAGCGCCAGGGCCGCGTCGCCGTAGGGGGCGCCGTTGTCGAGCACCACGTCCGCGATCTCGCCGAGCTTGCGCCCGCTCGGGTGCCGGGACTCGACCCCGGCCGAGTGCTCCGCCGACGTGATCGCGATCAGCGCGTGCCCGCGCTCCTTGACCAGCAGCGCCATCTCGACGACAGCGCCGTTGATCCCGGAGTTCGAGGCGATCACGAACGCGTCGTCGGGCTTGACCGGGGCCAGCCCGTAGAGCCGGTGGGCGATGGCGGGGTCGCGCTCGACCATCGGGTCGGCAAGCACCTCGAGCGGGTCGCCACCGTAGAGGACGACGTCGCGCAGCGCGATCCGGTTCGTCGGAACCAGGCCCCCGGCACGACCGGCGATCTCCATGGCGAGCGCCTCGGAGTGGCCGCAGCCGAAGGCCTGGATCACGCCCCCGTTCCGCACGGTCGCGGCCAGCAGCTCCGCGGCCTTGCGTTTCCCGGCCGCCTGCCCCGTGCCGACGCGGTCGATGACCGCGCGGATGTGCTGCAGGAAGTCCTCGCTCGTCACGCTCACGGTTGTCCTCTCGCGGCCCGAGTCTGCGGTCATCGTTTTCATCGATATCTCTTGTTGATGAAAATTACGACCGTGACGGCATCAAGTCAACAAGACATCTTCATCGATCGATCCGCTGAGTCCGGTCGACGGTATGAGCGAATTGGGATATCCATATGGCTCGATATCGGTGGGACCCTCATCCCAACGCCCCACCGGGCGTATCCCCCTGGGACGAGGAGAACCGAAGATGCGCAGATGGCGAACCCTTCTGGCGACCGCGGCCGCCGCGATCACCGCGGCCACCATGGGCGTGCTGGCCGCACCCGGCGCGGCGCACGCCGATGCGAACGTGGTCGGTGGCACCCGGGCCACGCAGGGCGAGTTCCCGTTCATGGTGCGGTTGTCGATGGGCTGCGGTGGCGCGCTCTACAGCCCGACCCTGGTGCTCACCGCCGCGCACTGCGTCAACGGCACCGGCACGAACACCTCCATCACGGCCACCATGGGCGTCGTCGACCTGAACTCGACCAGCAAGATCACCCGGAAGTCGAACTACGTCTACCGGGCGCCCGGCTACAACGGCAACGGCAAGGACTGGGCGCTGATCCGGCTCGCCAGCCCGGTGACCGGCCTGGCCACGCTGCCGATCGCGAAGACCACCGCGTACGACTCGGGCACGTTCACCATCGCCGGCTGGGGCGCGGCCACCGAGGGCGGCTCGCAGCAGCGCTACCTGCTCAAGGCCACCGTCCCGTTCGTCAGCGACACCACGTGCAACTCCAGCTCGATGTACAACGGCGAGATCATCGCCAGCAACGAGATCTGCGCCGGTTACACCTCCGGCGGCACCGACACCTGCCAGGGTGACTCCGGTGGCCCGATGTTCCGCCGCGACTCCGCCAACGCCTGGGTCCAGGTCGGCATCGTGAGCTGGGGCGACGGGTGCGCCCGCCCGAACAAGCCGGGCGTCTACACCCAGGTCAGCTACTTCGCGTCCACCATCGCCTCCGCCGCCGCCTCCCTGGGCGGCTGACCCGGACGATCCGGGCCGGGCACGGGGCCCGGCCCGGATCCGCGCGTGAGTCCCGGACGGGGAACCGGCCGGGAATTCCGCAACGATTCCCGGCCGGCCCGCACTCATCGTAAGGAGCATCGCGGCCGCAGGTGGATGCCGTCCGCCCTGTTTCTGCTCGTTCCGACTCCCGCGCCGGCGGATGCGGCGCGGGAGTCGCGTCGTGTCGGACGACGCCCGCCCCGCGTCGCCGACCTGGACATCTCCCCCGTCCCACCCTCATGATCAGGTGTGTGCCCTTCGTGCTTCCGCCTCACCGTCACCAGGAAGGACGAGCCCTGAGATGACCGGATTCGCCGCACGTCTGCGCAAGGCCACCATGTCCGAGCACCGCGACGCCGAGACCCGCAGCTTCATCGCGCGGCTGATGGGCGGCACGGTCCCGGCCGCCGGGTTCGCGGCGCTCACCGCGCAATACCTGATCATCTACCGCGAGCTGGAAGCCGCCGCGCTCGCCATGCGTGACAACCCGGTCGCCGGGGAGTTCGCCGACCCGGCCCTGTCCCGGGTCGCGGCCCTGGAGTCCGATCTGGCCCATCTCCACGGCCCCGGCTGGGAGGCGCACGCCGTGCCGGTCGAGGCCACCCGGCGGTACGCCGAGCGGCTGCGCGAGCACTGCCACACCTCGCCGGCCCATTTCGTGGCCCATCACTACGTGCGCTACCTCGGCGATCTCTCCGGCGGGCAGCTCGTCGGGCGCAGGGTCGCGGCGACGTACCACCTGGGGACGCGGGGCACGGCGTTCTACCACTTCGAGCAGATCGCCGACCCGAAGGCGTACAAGACCGTCTACCGCGCCCGGCTGGACGCGCTCGACCTGCCGGCCGCCGAGCTGGACACGCTGGTCGCCGAGACGCAGCTGGCGTTCACCCTGAACGCGGCAGTGTTCCAGGAGCTGGGCACGGCGTACCCGGAGGAACTCGCCCCGGCCGCCTGACCTCGTCGTAAGCGGCTCGAATGTGGAAATACTGGCTGTTTTCCCTCGTTGAGGCGGTCACGGGTAGCAATGTGATGAACGGCCGATCGTCCGGAAGGCGACTGTCGTCCGGTGCGGAAGGTTTTCCATTCATCTGCAACCATGTGCGTACCTCTTGCTGATCAACGGCCGAAGGGATCGCTGACCAATGCGGCCACTCCTGCCCGGCGAACCGCTCACGGTCGGCCGGTACGAGATCGAGGCCACCCTCGGCGCCGGTGGCATGGGAACTGTCTACCTCGGACGGTCGCCCGGCGGGCGCCCCGCCGCGGTCAAGGTGATCAGCCCGGATTACCTGGAGCACCCGGAGGCGGTGGCCCGGTTCCGGCGCGAGGTGGCGACGGTCGGGACGGTGCGCAGCGCGTACACGGCCGCGCTGATCGACTACGAGCTGAACTCGCCGCCGTTCTGGATGGCGACCGAGTACATTCCCGGGCCGACCCTCTCCTCGGCGGTCAAGGCGGACGGGCCGATGCCGCCGAGCAGGTGCGCCGAGGTGATGGCCGCGGTCGCCGAGGGCCTGGGCGACATCCACCGGCACGGGATCTGCCACCGGGACCTCAAACCGCAGAACGTCATCCTCTCCGCGACCGGGCCACAGCTGATCGATTTCGGTCTCGCCCGCTCGGCGGGGGCGAGCGGGTTCACGCTCACCGGGGTGTCGATGGGCACGCCCGGTTACATCGCACCGGAGATGGTGGACGGGGACGATCTCACGCCGGCGACGGACGTGTTCGCGCTCGGCGCGACGATGGCGTATGCGGCCACCGGGCGACGGCCGTACGGGCACGGGTCCTTTCAGGCGATCTACCTGCGGCTGATGCGGGAACAGATCGACGTCGACGGCGTCGACCCGGCGCTCGCCTCGGTGATCCGGGCGTGCGTGGTGAACGACCCGGCGTCGCGGCCGTCGCCGGACGAGATCATCGGCATGTGCCGCCACCTGCGCAGCACCGACGGCACCACGCCGACCCGTCTGCTCAGTCACCTTCCGCTCCGTGCTCCGGACGGGCCGGCCGACCTGCCGATCCGCGCTCATGGCAGCCCGGCCCGATCCCCCGGCGAGCCTTCCCGTTTCGCCGGCACGGCGAGGCCCGGAGCGTTCACCGGCTCGGCCCGCCCCAAAGCCGGCTCAGCCCGCCCCGAAACCGGCTCGGCCCGGCCCAAGACCGGCTCCGCCCGGCCCGCAGCCCGCTCAGCTCGTCCTGAAACCGGCTCGGCCCGCCCTGAAACCGGCTCGGCCTGGCGCGAGGCCGGGGCGGCGCGGGCCGGAGCCGGAGCCGGAGCCGGAGCCGGAGCGTCCGGGCCGGACCGGAGGTTCGCCGGCGCCGCCCGGCCGGTGACCATGCCGCAGGGCCGCGGACCGGCTCGCCCTGGCCTGCTCGGCAACTGGCCCGCCAGACCCCGCCAGCCTTTGATCATTCTCGGCCTCGCCGCGGCCGGTCTGCTGGTCCTCGTCTGCGGTGGCGCGTCCGTCCTCCAGCTCTTCTCCTGAAGAGCCACCGCGCGCATCACGCTTCGGGAACGCCGGCGGGATACGCGCGGGTCTCGCTGGCCTTGACCGCCGCCCACAGCTCCCGCCCCGGGGCCAGGTCGAGGTGGGCGGCCGCGGCCGGGGTGATGTCAGCTGCCACCACGATCGGGCCGTCCAGGCGGACCCGCAGGTTGTCGCCGTGCCGCTGGATGTCGGTGAGCACGGCCGGCCAGGTGTTGCGCGGGCTGCCGTCCGGCTGCGCCGGGTGCAGCGCGACCGCCGCCGGGGGGAAGGCGACGAACGCGTCGCCGTGCACGCTGTCGGTCGCGGTCAGGACGAAACCGCTGTCCAGCCGTACGGCATGACCGTCGCC
This sequence comes from Actinoplanes cyaneus, assembly GCF_016862095.1. Classification (GTDB taxonomy): domain Bacteria; phylum Actinomycetota; class Actinomycetes; order Mycobacteriales; family Micromonosporaceae; genus Actinoplanes; species Actinoplanes cyaneus. The sequence continues at coordinate 33,904 of NZ_BOMH01000014.1, read as the reverse complement.
CCGCCCGCGGTAGAGGTTGAGGCCGACGAGCTGGGCCACGTAGTCCGTCCGGGGCCGGGCGGTGATCGTCGCGGCGTCGCCCTCCTGGACCACGCGACCGCCCTCGATGACGATCAGCCGGTCGGCGAGCACCAGCGCGTCCAGCGGATCGTGCGTGACCAGCAGCGTCGCGCCCGGATGCGCGGCGAGGTGGCGGTGCAGCTCGGCGCGCGTCTCCAGCCGGGTGCGGGCGTCGAGCGCGGCGAGCGGCTCGTCCAGCAGCAACAGCACCGGGTCGACGGCGAGCGCCCGGGCCAGCGCGACCCGCTGCGCCTGCCCGCCGGAGAGGTGCCGCGGTTTGCGACGGGCAAGATCGGTCAGCCCGACCCGTTCCAGCCAGCGGTCCGCGGTCTCGTGCGCGGTCCGCCGGTCGACTCCCTGCCGGCGCGGCCCGAACGCCACGTTGTCCCGGGCACTGAGGTGGGGGAAGAGCAGATAGTCCTGGAAGACGACGCCGACCCGGCGGTGCTCGGGCGGGGTCGCCGAGAGGTCCCGTCCGTCGACTCGCAGGAATCCGCCGGAGAGCGGGGTGAGCCCGGCCAGGGCGCGCAGGGCGGTGGTCTTGCCCGCCCCGTTCGGCCCGAGCAGCGCGACCGTCTCGCCGCGCGCGATGGAAAGCGCGACGTCCAGGTGGAACTCGCCGCGCCGCACCACCAGGCGGGCTTCCAGCAGGCTCACGGCGCGGTCAGCCATCGGTCCCGGAGAGCGGCCAGGATCGTCACCGACACGGCCAGCAGGATCAGGCTCAGCACCACCGCTCCGTCCAGGTCGCCGCTCTCCATCGTCTGGTAGACGGCGAGCGGCATGGTCTGGGTGATCCCCGGATAGTTCCCGGCGAAGGTGATCGTCGCACCGAACTCGCCCAGCGCCCGCGCCCAGCAGAGCACCCCGCCGGCCGCGATCCCGGGTGCCACCAGCGGCAGCGTCACGTGCGTGAACGTCGTCCAGCGGCTCGCGCCGAGCGTCGCGGCGGCCTCCTCGTACCGGGAGTCGGCGCCCCGCAACGCCCCTTCGACCGAGATGACCAGGAACGGCAGGGCCACGAACGCCTCCGCGACGACCACCCCGGCCGTGGTGAACGGCAGGCTCACCCGGAACGTCGAGTACAGCCAGCCGCCGAGCAGCCCCCGGCGGCCCAGGGCGAGCAGCAGCGCGATGCCGCCCACGACCGGTGGGAGCACCAGCGGGACGGTGATCAGCGCCCGCACCAGACGGCGGCCGGGGAACTCGGCGCGGGCCAGCATCCAGGCCAGCGGAACGCCCAGAATGAGGCACACCGCGGTGGCCAGGCTCGCCGTGAGCAGGGACAACTTGAGGGCCTCGACCACCCCCGGCTCGGTGAGCCGCTGCGGCAGGCCGGCCCACGGGGTGCGCCACAGCAGGCCCGCGAGCGGCAGGACCAGGAAGATCAGCCCACCGATCGCGGGCACCAGCAGCGCCGGCGGGACCCGCCCTCGCGTCACGGCGCCTGGAACCCCGCTGCGGTCAGCACTGCGATCCCGTCGGCGGAGAGCACGTAGTCGGCGAACGCCCGGGCGCCGGCCGCGTTCGCGGCGTTCTTCAGCACCGCGATCGGGTACTCGTTGATCGCCTTCGCGGACTCCGGGAACTCGACAGCGTCGACCTCGGCCGCCGACGCCTTCGCGTCGGTGCGGTAGACCAGTGCCGCGTCCACCTCGCCGAGCTTGAGCTTGGAGAGCGCCGCCTTCACGTCCTGCTCCAGGGTGACCGGGGTGAGGGTGACGCCGGACGTCGCGAGCGCCGTCTTGGCCGCCGCGCCGCAGGGCACCGCCTCGGCGCAGAGCGCCACCTTCAGACCGGGGGCGGTCAGGCCGGACAACCCCGTGATCGCTTTCGGGTTGCCCTTCGCCACCGCGATGACCAGCTGGTTCTTCGCGAACGTGACGGGCGCGACGGCCTCGGTGACCGCCTGCATGTTCTTCGGCGCGGCCGAGGCGAACACGTCGACCGGCGCGCCCTGGTTGATCTGGGTGGCCAGCGCGGAGCTGCCGGCGAAGTTGAACTTCACCGTGGTGCCCCGGTGCGCCGCCTCGAACTGCTTGCCCAGCGTGGTGAACGACTCGGTGAGCGACGCCGCCGCGAAGACGTTGACGGTGCCGGTCACGCCGGCCGAACCGCTGCTCGCCGCCGGAGTGTCAGTGGTCCCGCCACAGCCGGCCAGGCTCAGCGCGAGCACGACCGCCACGATTCTCAGCTTCAACTGACCCTCCCCGGGTGGAACGCGCATGCCGAGATCAGTCTCGCAGTTGCGGTTTGCTCCGCGCCCCGGCCCACCGTGGGCGGGAAAAGGATCGGCGCGGCGGGCAACCTTTCCGTGCCCGCGGGACACCACCAGGCATGACCCCCGATCCCCAGTCCCCCTCCTCGCACCGGCGCCCCGCCTCCCGCAACCGTCGCAAGGCCCTGGCCGGCGGCCTCGCCACGGTCGCGGTGCTGGCCGGCGCCGGCCTGCTCGGCGGCCAGCCGTGGGCCAGCGCCGCATCCAGCATCACGTTCGACACCGGCACCGGCGTGAGCTTCGTGGTGAACACCACGAACGGCAACCTCACCTCGTTGAAGCACAACGGCACCGAGCTGACCGCTTCCGGTCAGGCCGCCGGGCAGTTCGAGTCCGGCTGGTCATCCGCGACGGTCACCGGCCAGACCTTCAACAACGGCAGCTCGATCCTGGTCAGCGCGACGAACTCGTCGATCGGGGTGACGCAGTACTACTTCGCGCGCAAGAACGACAACACGATCTACCTGGCCACGAACATCACCAAGGCGCTGAACCCGGGTGAGGCCCGGTTCATCAGCCGGCTGAAGAGCTCGCTGCTGACCACGTCACCGGTGGCCGCACGGACCGCCGGGACGACGTCGACGGTCGAGGGCTCGGACGTGTTCGCGTTCGCGAACGGACAGACCGCGTCGAAGTTCTTCAGCTCCCAGCGACTGATCACGCAGCAGCCGTTCGGGGCGAGCGGCAACGGTCACGGGGCGTACCTGATCCCGGGTAACAACGACATGACCTCGGGCGGCCCGTTCTTCCGGGACATCGAGGTCAACGACACCGGGACCGCGGTCAACATCACGCACTACATGTTCAGTGGTCACCAGCAGACCGAGGCCCTGCGGCTGGGGCTGCACGGGCCGTACGCGCTGGCCCTCACCGACGGCGCGGCGCCGGCCCCGCACAGCACGGACTTCCTCAGCTCGTACATTCCTGGTCTGCTCTCGAACGCCCAGCGTGGTGGCGTGAGCGGCACCGCGAGCGGCAGCTGGAACGGCCTGCCCGCGACAGTGGGCCTGGCCGGCGCGAACGGTCAGTACTGGGGTCAGGTGAAGGCCGGCCAGTTCGTGATCGGGCATGTCAAGCCGGGCACGTACACCGCGACGCTCTACGCCGGTGAGCTCGCCGTCGGCGCCACCAAGTCGATCGCGGTGACCGCCGGCGCCACCACGCCGCTCACCCTGACCGGCAGCGTCCCGTCGGCCGGCACTCTCTTCCAGGTCGGCAAGTTCGACGGCACCCCGGCCGGTTTCCTCAACGCCGACAAGATCGAGACGGAGCACCCGTCGGACTCCCGGATGTCGTCGTGGAAGGCGAGCGGCTACAGCGTGACCGACGCCGCGAAGTTCCCGATGGCCGAGTTCAAGTCGGTCAACTCGCCGATGGCACTGAACTTCAGCCTGTCCTCGGTGCCGTCGGGCGGCGTCAAGCTGCGCATCGGCACGACGTCGAGCTTCGCCGGCGGCCGTCCCGCGGTGACCGTCGGCAGCTACTCCTCGCCGTCCTCGGCCTCCCCGGCGCCGGCGAACCTGGACTCGCGCAACATCACCCGGGGCACGTGGCGGGGGATCAACACGACCTACACGTTCACGATCCCGGCGAGCGCCCTGAAGACCGGCACGAACACGCTGTCGATCTCCACGATCAGCGGCAGCAGCGGCACGACGTTCCTCAGCCCGAACTTCATCTTCGACGCGCTGGCCCTCGACCCCGCCTGACGCCCATTTCCCGGTACGGGCCGTGGCCGCGCGCCACGGCCCGCCGGCACCGCGTGCGGCACCGCCCGCGAGCCCGCCGCCGGTCCCGGCCCGCAGTGCGCCGCCCGCTTCCGGCTGGCCCTGAAGGGTGTATCCGCCCTTTGAAGCACCCCTGAAAGCCAGCCGGCTCGCGGGACGCGCGGGGGTGCCGGTGGGGACAGCGGCCTTGCGGGGGCTCGCTGGGCGCGCCGGCTATGGCCGTACGCGGGAAGGGGTTTTCGCAGCGGCGTGCCGGGCGATCTCGCCGAGGACCTCGGCGGCGCGGACGGCGTCGGGCAGGGTCGCGCCGTGCGGGACGCCGGAGGTGATCGAGCGGAAGAACAGCGCGGCCTCGATCACCTTCAGGTCGTCGTAGCTCATCGCGTTGCCGGGACCGGGCTGGAACGCCACGAAGTCGCCGTCGCCCGGCCCGGCGAAGATCGTGCGACCGTTGAGAAGCAGCTCGCCCATCCGGCGGAAATCCCAGCTCAGGACACCGTTCGTACCGTGAATGGCGAAGCCGTAGTTGTTCTGTTCGCCGGTGGCGACGCGACTGGCCTCGATGGTGACCCGGGCGTCGCCGACCCGCAGCAGAGCGGCGAACCAGTCCTCGTTCTCGACCGGTCCCAGCGGCCCGGTGCCGCGCTCGTGCCCGGTCGTCGCGCCGCCCGGCGCCGGACGCCGCGGGATGAAGATCGCGGTGTCCGCCGCGACCACCTCGTCGATCTCGCCGAGCAGGTGCCGGGCCAGGTCGATGGCGTGCGCGCCGAGGTCGCCGAGCACCCCGTTGCCGCCACGGGCACGCTGGAAACGCCAGGTCAGCGCACCGTCCGGGGAGGACGCGTAGTCGCTGAGGAACGCGAACCGGGCGTGCGTGGCCCGGCCGATCCCGCCGTCGCGCAGGATCGTCCTGGCCCGCTGCACGGCCGGCGCGTGCCGGTAGTTGAAGCCGACGCAGATCTGTCCGCTTCCGATCAGCGCCCGGGCGTCGTCGGCGTTGAGCCCGACCGGCTTCTCGATCCAGATGTGCCGCCCGGTGGCCGCGAACGCCGCGCCGATCTCCCGGTGCAGGAAGTTCGGCGCGGTGATGCTGACCGCGCCGATCCGGTGGTCGTCGAGCAGCTCACGCCAGTCGGTGGTGGAGGCCGCGAATCCGTAGCGGGTGGCAGCGCCGGCGGCCCGGCCGGGTACGTCGTCGGCGACCGTCACCAGTACGGGTGCCGGCAGATCGGGGTAATGGTGGCGAACCCGGGCATAGGCCTGGGTGTGCACCCGACCCATCCAGCCGAAACCGATCACTGCGACACCGATCGCATCCATCACCGTGCATGGTAATCGGCACTCTGGGTAAGCCGTGAGCTACATCATGGCATTTCTGGAGGTGTTCCTATGGCTCAAGGCCTCGGATCTCCAGCCCCGGCTTCCAATTCGGGAACCATCCGGAGCTTGATCCCCGCCCGCATCGACCGCTTGAGCTGGTCGCCGTTCCACACTCGAATGATCCTGGCGCTCGGCACCGCGTGGGTGCTCGACGGCCTGGAGATCACCATCGCCAGCGCGATCGGCCCGGTGCTGCAAGAGGAGGAGACCCTGCATCTGAGCAGCACCGCGGTGGGCGCGATCGCCACTGTCTACCTGCTCGGCGAGGTCTTCGGCGCCCTGTTCTTCGGGCGCCTCTCCGACAAGCTCGGCCGCAAGAACCTGTTCATCGTGACCCTGGGCGTGTACCTCGCAGGCAACGCGCTCACCGCGTTGACCTGGGGTAATGACGCTCTGGCGCTTACCTTCCTGTATCTCACGAGATTCATCGCCGGAGCGGGCATCGGTGGCGAATACGCCGCGATCAACTCCGCGATCGACGAGATGATGCCGGCGAAGTACCGCGGGCGCGTCGACATCGGCGTCAACGGCACGTACTGGGGCGGCGCGGTCCTGGGCACGCTCGGAACCTTCGTCCTGCTCGACCACATGGACCTGAATCTCGGCTGGCGGCTCGGCTTCCTGATCGGACCGATCATCGGTCTCTGCATCTGGAACCTGCGCCGGCACCTGCCGGAGAGCCCGCGCTGGCTGATCATGCACGGCCGGGAAGCCGAGGCCGAGACGAACATCCGGCAGATCGAGGAGGCCGTCGAGGCGTCCGGTCAGACGCTGGCCCCGCTCGACGAATCCAAGGCGATCGAGATCCGGCCGACCGAGTCGCACGGCTACCTGTCGCTTGTCCGGGTGCTCTTCAAACAGCTGCCACAGCGGTCCATCCTCGGCGCCACGCTGATGATCACGCAGTCGTTCCTGTACAACGCGATCTTCTTCACCTACACGCTGGTGCTGACCAACTTCTACGGGGTCGACGAGACGAAGGCGCCGCTCTACCTGATCGCCTTCGCGGTCGGGAACCTGGCCGGGCCGCTCATCCTCGGGCACCTCTTCGACGTGGTCGGGCGACGCAAGATGATCTCGGGAACGTACCTGCTCTCCGCAGTGCTCCTGGCGATCAGCGCGGTGATGTTCAACGCCGGGATCCTGAACGCGATGACCCAGACCATCGCCTGGTGCATCATCTTCTTCTTCGCGTCGGCGGGCGCCAGCTCGGCGTACCTGACGGTGAGCGAGATCTTCCCGCTGGAGATCCGGGCGCAGGCCATCGCGGTCTTCTTCGCCATCGCGCAGTGCTTCGGCGCGATCGGCCCGGTCTTCTACGGCTGGCTGATCGGCGAGGGCGAGGACCCGGGCAAACTCTTCATCGGTTACCTGATCGGTGCCGCGGTCATGGCGATCGGCGGGGTGGTCGAGATCTTCCTGGGCGTCGACGCCGAGGGCAAGTCCCTGGAAGACGTCGCCACGCCGCTGTCCGCGGTCACCTCCAGGCCCCGCGCCACCGGCTGACACCTTTTCACGATCAAAGGCCGATTTCCCGTACGGGCGAATCGGCCTTTGATCGTTGAACACCCCCCGGCGGTGCGGGCGAGCGGTCCCGCGTTGACAGATAGTCTGCGCGTAGATAGTCTTTGCACATCCGAACTGCTGAGGGAGAGCACCATGTGGGAGTACGAGCACAGCGTGGAAACAACCGCGACCCCGGAGGCCCTGTGGCATCACTGGTCGACCGTTGCGCAGTGGCCGGAGTGGAACGAGGGCGTCGAGAAGATCGAGATCGACGGTCCGTTCCAGGCCGGCTCGGTGTTCACCATGACTCCGCCCGGCGATGAACCCCTGCGGATGCGGCTCACCGAGGTCGTGCCAGGGAAGCTGTTCACCGACGAGATGGACGCCGGCGATTTCGTCGTCCGCACGGTGCACTCGCTGGAGCCGGTGACGCCCGGCACGACCCGGGTGACCTACCGGACCGAGATCAGCGGTCCGGCCGCCGAGCAGGTGGGTCCGCAGATCGGCCCCGCGATCACCGCCGACTTCCCGGATGTCGTCGCCGCCCTGGTGCGGCGGGCGGAAGGCTGAGGACATGGCGCTCGACCCGGGTGACAGCCCCGGCTTCCTGATGTGGCACGTCACGCTGCGCTGGCAGCGGGCGATCGCCGCGGCGCTGACCCCGCTGGATCTGACCCATGTCCAGTTCGTGTTGCTGGCCACCACGTGGTGGTTGAACACCCGCGGCGAGCCGCCCAACCAGCTGACCGTGGCGCGGCAGGCCGGCACCGACGTGAAGATGACGTCGCAGGTGCTCCGCAAGCTGGAGGCGAAGTCACTGATCGAGCGCGAGGTCGACGCGGCCGACACTCGCGCCAAGCGGCTGAGGGTGACCGAGCACGGCGCTCAGGTGGCTCAGCGGGCGATCACCGCCGTGGAGGCCACCGATGCCGCATTCTTCGGGACACTCCCCGACCCCGGCGCGCTGCTCGCGATGCTCCGCCCCCTCGCCGGTTAGCCGCGCGGGTTGGTGGCGACGAACTCGGCGATGTACTCGTTGAGCTGCTTGCGCGGCTGCCAGCCCAGCCCGGCCGCCTTGGTCAGGTCCGCCTTGCCGCGCACGCGCTCGCCGGGCAGCGCCGGGATCAGCGTGAACTCCGTGCCGAAGAGCCCGGCCACCTCGGCGAGCGGCCACTCCCGCCCGGTGCCCAGCAGGTAACCGTCGCCGTCGCCGCTGCGGGCCACCAGGATCAGGCCGCGGACGATGTCGTCGATGTGGGTGAAGTCGCGGGTCTGGGTGCCGGGCGCGACGACGGTGAGCGGCTCACCGGCCAGGTACTGCCGCTCGAAGATGCCGATCACGGTGGCGTACTTCCCGCTGGCGATCTGGCCGGGCCCGTACACGTTGTAGAAGTACGCGATCGCGTAGTCCAGCCCGAACCAGTTCGAGTAGTTCTTGATGTACTCGATGTTCTTGGCCTTGGTCCAGGCGTACGGGTTGAGGTTCTCGTCGTCGCCGTCGTTGCCGAACTTCGAGCTGGAGCCGGCGTAGATCAGTTTCGCTCCGGCCGAGGCGGTGAACTTCACCACCTCCTTGGTGCCCAGCAGGTTGAAGTCCCAGGTCAGGTCATGGTCCTCGAAGGACTGCACGATCCGCGAATACTCCCCCAGGTGGAACACCAGCGACGGGGCGGGCAACCCGCGCCCGGCCCAGATCTTGGCGATCTCGGTGGTCGAGCCCTCGATGTAGGTCACCCGGGGGTCGTGGACGTGATTCTCCCCCGACCCGGTGAAGTAGTTGTCGAGAGAGACGACAGTGGCGTCCGGGAACTCGGTCAGCAGGGACTTGATCAGCGCGGTACCGACGAATCCGGCACCGCCGGTGACCAGCAGAGTTTGACTCAACGTAGTTCCCAACCTTCAGCCGCGGCGAGTGCGCCGACAAGGCTACCAAGTCGGGCGGCCGTACCCGAACTCGTCGGGTACGGCCGCGATACTTCACCTCATGGAGGTCACCAGGTAGAAGGCGCAGGAGGCGGAACGACCGCGGGACGGTCGTCGCAGGTGATCACGTTCGGCGTGAACGGGGCGAGCCAGCCCCCGTCGTTACCTCCGAGATCACTGAGGGTGAACTCAGACCCGCTGGGTGTGAAGTGGAACGAGCCGCAGTTGTTCACGCCGACCGCCCCGACGTTGCGCGCGTCCACGTTCTCGAAGGTGGCACCGCCGGCCGCCCGGGCGCTGATCACGCTGGTCCCGGCCCCGTCGACGCGTACGTCCCGGAAGTGCACCCCGTTGATCGAGTAGAGATCCTTCACCGGCCAGTCGGAGACCAGCATGATCGCGTTGTACGTGTTGTCCAGGTAGTGGTCCCCGGTGACCCGGATGTCCGCGTCGATGCTGGAGTCGAGGGCGTAGAACCAGATCGCCCCGAGACCGATGTTCCAGTTCAGCTCGTACGTCCCGGCCCGCACCGTGGTGTTGTCGGCGATCGTGAGCCGCCCGCCGAACGCCTCGGCGCCGAAACGCGAGCCGACGTGCAGGGCGCTGCCCTCGCGGATCGGGTCGGCGACCAGGTTCCGCGACACGGTGTTGTCGGTGCCGCCGTAGATCGCGATGCCGTTCGCCAGGGTCGGCGTCTGGATCGTGTTCCGGTCGAAGGTGTTGTCGCTGTCCGCGATCTTCTCCGACCACATGGCCAGCCCGTCGTCACCGGTGTTGCGGATGAAGTTGTTCCGCGCCACCGACCCGGTGACCCCGGTGTGGAAGTTCAGCCCGTCGGCGATCTGGTCGACGATGATGTTGCCGCTGACCTCCACGTTGGACATCGGACCGTCGAACCAGAGGCCGACCTTGGTGTGCCGCAGGTGCAGCCCGGTGATCGTCGAGTCGCTCATCGCGCCGCCGATGCCGTTGACCTGGTCGGTGTCGATGCGCTCCCGGACGTCACCCTCGATCGCGAAGTCAGCGAGGTGCACGTTGCGGCTGCCGCCGGCCTTCCCGTAGAAACCGACCCCGGTGTGCACGGACCCGTCCGGCGCCGGCGTGGTCAGCGCCACCTCGTGACCCTTGACCGTCGTGTACCAGTTGCCGGCCCCGGCGATCGTCACGTCGTCGACGACGATGTGCCGGTTGACCTGGAAGACGCCCGGCGGCAGATAGACCCGGCGATGGACCTTCTTGGCGTACGCGATGGCCCGCTCGATCGCCGGCGCCGCGTCCCGCCGCCCGGTCGGGTCGGCGCCGAACAACAGCACGTTGACGCCACCGAGGTCGATCCGGGGCGCTCCGACCAGCTCGGAGTCGAGCAGGTCGATCGTGGTCGTCACCTGGCGCGCGGTGAGCCGGATCCGGTCGCCCGCGCGGTAGGTGCGGCCCAGCAGCAGCCGCTGCTCGTCGTAGAAGTGCATGGGCCGGAACGGCGTGCTCACCTCGGGGGCCGGCGTGGTGGCCGCCGGCACGCAGGAGCACTCGGTGATCCACCAGTCCGGGTGCAGCAGCCCGGCCCGCGGGTCGTTGCTGAACGGGTACTGGTTGTAGAGCCACGAATACTGCGAGGTCAGGTTCATCGTGCGGGTGCCGCCGGGAGTGCCGACGGTCAGCGGCGCGGTGATCCCGCCACCGTTCGGGGCGTCCGGAATGCTGTAGCGCACGGTGATCGCGTTGGCGGCCTTGGGCAGGGTGAACTCGACGTACTCCCCCGGGTCCAGCGAGACGGCGGACCGTCCGGAGGCCTCGGCGGCGAGCGTGTATGCGGTCCGGCTCGGGCTGAGCACGGCGCCGGTGGTGACGGCGTGCTCAGCCTCCTGCTCGGTGAACGCGACTCCCGCGCCGCGCCCGGCGACCAGGGCCGGGTCGAGAGCGGCACGGGTGGCCGTGGGGGTGATGGCGACTGAGGACGGGTGTGCTGCGGCAGCGTCGGCCGGGCCGATCGCCACGCCGAGGGTGACCAGCGGCGTGGCCAGCAGAGCGGCCCAGCGGGGCGGAGCGAACATGTCGCCGACCATAGAAGTCGTGTGATCTGTTCCACAAGGGTCAGTCCGGTTTTGCCGCGATTCTGCCGTGCTTTTGCAAGACCGGGCCCGATGTTTTCAGTTCTTACAGCGTGAAACGCTCCACGATGCGCCGCAGGTCGGCGGACATCCCGGCGAGATGCGTGGCGGCCCGGTCGGCCTCGGCCACGCCGACCGTGGTCAGCTGCACCGAACTGGCGACCCCGGTGATGGTGTCCGCGACCCGGCTGCCGGCCTCGGCCGCCTCGCTGACGTTGCGGCTCATCTCGTTGGTGGTCACGGTCTGCTCCTCCACCGCCGAGGCGATGGTGGTCTGGAACTCGTTGATCCGCCCGATGATCTCGCTGATCTCCTCGATCGCGGCGACAGCGCCCGCGGTGTCCGTCTGGATCGCGGCGACCCGCTGGCCGATGTCCTCGGTGGCCCGGGCGGTCTCCTGGGACAGCTCCTTGACCTCGCTCGCCACCACGGCGAAGCCCTTGCCCATCTCACCGGCCCGGGCCGCCTCGATGGTGGCGTTCAGCGCGAGCAGGTTCGTCTGCTCGGCGATCGCGGTGATGGTCTTGACCACCTCGCTGATCTCGGTGGAGGACTCGCCCAGCTTGGCCATCACCGCGCTGGTCGTCGCGGTGACCTCGACAGCCCGGTTCGCCACCTCGACGGCCTGGGTCGCGCTCTGGCTGATCTCCCGGATCGACGCGCCCATCTCCTCGGAGCCGGCCGCCACCGTCTGGATGTTCAACGACATGGTCGCCGCCGAGTCGGCCACCGTCGCGGCCTGGCGGGCGCCGTCCTCGGCGCTGGTCGCCGACTGCCGGCTGGTGTCGGCCAGCGCGCCGGCCTCGACCGCCAGCGACTCCGAGTGCGAGGTCAGGTCGGTCACGGTCTGCCGCAGCGAGGCGGTCGCGGCCCGTAGCGAGTCCGCCATGTGCCCGAGCTCGTCGCGCTGATGCACATCCGGGTCGCCGGAGAGATCGCCCTCGGCCACCCGGTCCAGAACGCCGCTCACCTTGCGCAACGGCACGATGATCAGCCGGGCGACGAACAGGGCGCCGGCCACGCCCAGCAGCAGCGCGAGGCCGAGCGCGGCGATCACCGACACCCGGGTGCGGCTGGCGGTGGCGTCGAAGCCCTTGCCGGCCAGCATGTCCTGGTTGGCGTCCTCGATCTCGGCGGTGAGCAGCGCCTCGTACGTCTTGCGCAGGTCCCGGTTGCTGCCCAGGGCCAGAGCGGCCGCCTTCGCCGGCTCGGTCTCGTAGAGGGCGAACTCGGACTTCAGCGCTTCGAACCAGGCGTCGCTGGCAGTCTGGACGTCGGCGACCGCACGCTGGTCGTCACTCTCGCCGAGCCTGCGGGCGGAGTCCAGGGCGGCGTTGACCTCGGCCTGACGACCGAGCGCCTCGGTGCTGAACTTGGCGTCGCCCTTCAACAGGAAACCGCGCTCGTCGTTGGCGGCGCTCTTGAGATCCAGCGCGGCGCCGTTCAGGCTGGTCACGTACGGCACCAGCCGGCTGATCTCGGTGTTCCGCGTGCTCTCCAGGTCGTTGATCCCGGTCACGCTCAGCACCCCGGTCACGGCGGTCCCGGCGATCGCCACGCCGGCGACCGCGAGCACTTTGGTGGAGACCCGGCGGTCCCGGCACCACTGCCCCAGTCCACGGTTTCCGGCCATGTTCATCCCTCTTCCTCGTCGGTACCGGATGCTTCGGCACCGAGGGGATCAGGCTGACCTCTGCAACCCAGAATCAACCCGCGGCCGTGGAGCGTTTGAGCAGCGCGCGGCGTTCCGCATCCGAGCCGGCCAGGTCGGCGGCCTGCCGGAACAGCACGGCGGCGGCTGCCGGGTCGCCCGCACGCTCGGTCAGGTCGGCCGCGGCGGCCACGGCGGGGGCGTACCCGGCGACCGCGTCACCGACCGCGGCGAGCAGCTTCAGCCCGGCCCGGGGACCGTGCGCGTAACCGTGCGCGACCGCCCGGTTCACCTCCACGACCGGGGAAGGATGCACCCGGGCGAGCTGGTCGTACCAGGCGGCCACGGTCGGCCAGTCGGTCGCGGCGAAGTCCGGCGCGGTCGCGTGACAGGCGGCGATGTGCGCCTGGATCGCGTACGGCCCGGTCACCGGGCTCCCGCCGAGCAGTTCGACCGCCTCGGCGATCGCGGCGTGATCCCACAGCGACCGATCCTGCTCCGCCAGGGTGAGCAGATCACCCGTCTCGTTCTGCCGGGCCGCCCGCCGCGAGTGCTGCAGCAGGCAGAGCGCCAGCAGCGCGGTCGCCTCCGGCTCGGCCGGCAGCAGGCGGACGAGCCGGATCGCCTCCTCGGCAAGCTCCGGCTCGCCGTCGTAACCGCGCGTGAACAGCAGGTAGAGGACGGCGAGGACGGACGGGAGCCGCTCGGCGAGCGCCGGCCCGGACGGCACCCGGTACGGGATCCTCGCCTGCGTGATCTTGGCCTTCGCCCGGCTCAGCCGACGGGCCATCGCCGACTCGCTGACCAGGAAGAGGCGCGCGATCTCAGCCGTCTCGACCCCGGCGACGGTACGGAGGGTGAGCGCCACCCGGGACTCCGTCGCGAGCGCCGGATGGCAGCACGTGAAGATCAGCCGCAGCCGGTCGTCGCCCTGCGGAGCCGGCTCCGGATCCTGCAGAAGCGCCAGGTCACGTAGCTTCTTCTCGGCCATCGTGGCCCGCCGGAGCTGGTCGATGGCGCGATTCCGGGCGGCCGTCATCAGCCAGCCGCCCGGATTCGCCGGCATCCCGTCGCGCGGCCACCGGGCCAGCGCCGACTCGACCGCGTCCATCGCGCAGTCCTCGGCGAGCTGCCAGTCATCGGTGAGCCGGATCAGCGTGGCGACGACCCGCCCGTACGCCTCCCGGAAGACGGGTTCATTCACCGTGGTACGGCCGCAGCTCCAGTCGCCCGTTCCAGGCCATCGGATGCTTGCGGGCCACCTCGATCGCCTCGTCGAGGTCCGCGCACTCCAGGATGTCGAAGCCCACGATCAGCTCTTTGGTCTCGGCGAACGGGCCGTCGGTGAGCAGCAGCTCGCCGCCGCGCACCCGCACCGTGGTCGCCGCCTCCGGGCTGACCAGCTGATTGCCTGCCACCCGCCGGCCGTTCGCGTCGTTCTCGGCCACCCACTCGAAGATGTCGGGAGCCGCCAGCTCGGTCTCCGGCTCGGTGTCGGTGCAGACGAACATCATGTATTTCATGGGGTCCCTTTCGTTGGTCTCATGCACATGACGAACGGCCTCGCCGGTTCAGGACACCGGAGCGTTGAAAGGCGTGATTACTTTTACGGCGGCCGGCTGCGAGCGTATCGGCCCAGGTGGCGCCGTGTGTGCCCGTGAATCCGCTCGATCGGATCGCCGCAGGTCAATGCCGTGATCTTGGTGCAGCACCGCGTTGATCCGGCGCGCACGGAGCAGCGCCAGGTTGTCCCGGTCCAGGCCGTGCGCCAGGAACACGTCGTAGTTGCGGTTCTCAGCCTCGAACGCCGCGACCACCTCGGCCGTCGCCCCGGGCCGCGTCGCATAGGCCGCGCGAACCGTGTGCGTGCCCGCCAGAAGGGCCCGCACCTGATCAGGACCGGTCACGAGACGCAGCCGACGACTGGGCCGCACCACCGAACGGAACCCGGCGACCCGCCGCTCGGTGTCCACGCCGCCGACCACCAGCACGTCACCGGCCCGGTCGTGCAGCCACTGCTCGAGCAGGTAACCCGCGGTCGCCCCGGCGTCGAAGCAGTCCACCTCGGCGACCGGCAGGTCCACCGTCGCCGACAGCTCCCGGTCCAGCGCCGCGATCGCCTGACGCACCCGGCGGGCCGTGCCCTCCCGGACACCACCGCGCTGGTGGAGCACTCGATCGACGGTGGCCGGGCTCAGGCCCGCGCGCGTGGCGATCTCCTGGATCCGGTGGGGGTGCCTCACGCGTACAGGATGATGGGTTTCTGAGGTGGCATGGAAGGTCCTTGATGTTTTCCATCCCATCAAGTGACCGGCCGATCCGTCGCTAAGCTCCCGGGGTGCGCGTGATCTCCCGACCGGCCGTCGGTGGCATCGAAGTGTTCGAAGCAGACCTGAAGTCCTCCAAGATCTTCCCGGTCCCGCTCGGCCCCTGGGCCCACGCGGCCCCCTCCACCAGGGACGCCCTGGTCTATGCGACTGAGGGCACGGTGATCCGGATCGATCCGGGCGGCAGCGAGCGGTGGCGCCTCGATCTCGACATGGAAGATCCCGACCCCGCCGCCATGATCGATGTCGCCTTCTCCGCCGACGACTCGCGGGTGTGGGTCTACGCGCCGAACCCAGCGGCCGAGCACGACGAGTGGATCGTGCTGGACGCTGCCACCGGTGCGATCCTCAGCCGGCGCCCGCTGGAGGCGGTGGGCCAGGGCGGGCACCAGTTCCCGCTCCGCGACGGCAGGATGATGCTCGACGTCGGAGAGGGCCAGGACGGCTCGCTGATCTTCCTCGCCGGGCCGGACGGCGAGCCGCGGAACTTCGGCTGGTCCGACCGTGTGCTCATCGACGTCTCGCCCGACGAGCGCCAATTCATGACGATCGACCACGAGGGCCAGGCGGACGTCGCCCTGCATGCCTTTCCCGGCGGCGAGGTGCTCGTCCGGCTCACGGTTTCGGACTTCGGCGAGGATCCGGAGATCGGCGTGATCGAGTGGACCGGCGGCTACCTGGACGCGGAGACCGTGATCGTGGTCGTCCACGGCGAGGACGAGGAAGCCGGCGGGCCGTGGTGGCGGCACTACCGGGTCAACACCGGCACCGGTGAGGTGCTGGATGATCTGGGCATCGTCACGATCGATGAATACGACCTGCAGCCGCTGGGCGACGGGACCTTCGTCGTCACTGATACCGACGGAACCCTCAGGCGCATGTGATCAAGCGCCGAAGAGGATAAAGTAGTTACGCCGATCCGAGAGGCGCTGCAACGGACAACGGAGTCCGCCACGCTCGGATCCGGTGTGTTGACGTAAGGGCGCCTCCTGAGAGGGAGGAGCCCTCTTTTCATGAGCGACAAACTTCGATCCGTCAACGGTCTCGACTTCGCGATCGCCGACATCAACCTGGCCGAGGCCGGCCGTCACCAGCTGCGTCTCGCCGAGCACGAGATGCCGGGCCTGATGTCGCTGCGCGAGGAGTTCGGCGCGTCCAAGCCGCTGACCGGCGCGCGGATCGCCGGTTCGCTGCACATGACCGTGCAGACCGCCGTCCTGATCGAGACGCTGGTCGCGCTCGGCGCCGAGGTGCGCTGGGTGTCCTGCAACATCTTCTCCACGCAGGACGAGGCTGCCGCCGCGGTCGTCGTCGGCCGTGAGGGCACCGTCGACGCCCCCACTGGCGTCCCGGTCTTCGCCTGGAAGGGCGAGTCCCTGGAGGAGTACTGGTGGGCGACCACCCAGCTCTTCGACTTCGGCAACGGCCAGGGCCCGAACATGATCCTGGACGACGGCGGCGACGCGACCCTGCTGGTGCACAAGGGTGTCGAGTTCGAGGCGGCCGGCGCGGTTCCGTCGACCACCGAGAACGACAGCCACGAGTACTCGATCATTCTGGACACCCTGCGTGCCAGCCTGGCCGAGGACCCGCAGCGGTTCACCAAGATCGCGTCGGAGATCCGCGGCGTGACCGAGGAGACCACCACCGGTGTGGCCCGGCTCTACAAGCTGGCCAAGGAGGGCACGCTGCTCTTCCCGGCGATCAACGTCAACGACGCGGTCACCAAGAGCAAGTTCGACAACAAGTACGGCATCCGCCACTCCCTGGTCGACGGCCTGAACCGGGCCACCGACGTGATGCTGGGCGGCAAGCTGGCGCTGGTCTGCGGTTACGGTGACGTCGGCAAGGGCGCGGCGGAGACGCTGCGCGGCCAGGGCGCCCGCGTCGTCGTGACCGAGGTCGACCCGATCTGTGCGCTGCAGGCGGCGATGGACGGCCTGCAGGTCGCCCGGATCGAGGACATCGTCGGCGAGGTCGACATCTTCGTGACGACCACCGGCGGCACCGACATCATCACGGTCGAGCACCTGTCGGCGATGAAGCACAACGCGATCGTCGGCAACGTCGGTCACTTCGACGACGAGATCGACATGGCGGGCCTGAACAAGGTGGCCGGCATCGAGAAGATCGAGATCAAGCCGCAGGTGCACGAGTGGCGCTTCCCGGACGGGCACTCGGTGATCGTGCTCTCCGAGGGCCGGCTGATGAACCTGGGCAACGCCACCGGCCACCCCAGCTTCGTGATGTCGGCGTCGTTCACCAACCAGGTGATGGCCCAGATTGAGCTCTGGACCAAGCCGGGCGAGTACGAGAAGCAGGTCTTCGTCCTGCCGAAGCACCTGGACGAGAAGGTCGCGCGCCTGCACCTGGACGCGCTGGGCGTGAAGCTGACCACGCTGACCAAGAAGCAGGCGGAGTACCTGGGCGTGGACGTCGAGGGCCCGTTCAAGCCGGAGCACTACCGCTACTGAGTTATAAGCAGTAGATAGTCCCTCTATGTCGGTTTCGGTGCAGTTAACCTGCGCTTACCGACATAGGGGGACTTTTCTATGCTCACGCGACGCCTCGCGACAGTGTTCTGTGTGACCGCGGCCCTGCTCGCGCCCACCACCGCGGCTCAGGCGGTCCGCCGCCTCGACCCGGACGCCGCTTTCCTGCGCACCGCCCACCAGGGCAATCTCGCCCAGATCACGCTCGGCCGGATCGCCGCCCGCAAAGCCTCCAGCCCGGCGCTGCGTCGCCTCGGCGCCCGCTTCGCCGCCGACAGCGCCCGCCTCGACCTGGCCGTCCGGGCCGCCGCCCAGCGCCTCGACGTCCCGCTGGACCAGGAGCCGAACAGCACCGTCCAGCAGAGCGTGCTGGTCTACCGGTCGGCTCCGGACGCCGATTTCGACCAGCTCTTCGTCTCCAGCCAGGCGATGCTGCACGAGAGGGCCGCCCGGGTGGTCCGCGCCGAGCTCACCGACGGCGACGAGGTCGCGGCCCGGCAGGTCGCCCGCCGCACTCTGACCGTCATCCGGCGCCACCGTGCCTCGCTGGGTCAATTCGGCCAGTAGTCCGGCGGATATCCCGATCACGTCATCGACCTGCCACAACGGCGTGACCGGGAATAGCGAAGAATAGGGAGATGAGCCACGAGGAGACCCTTCTTTTCGGTCTGGGGGCCATCGCGATCATCGTGCTGGTCCACTGGATCACCGGGAAGACCGGCCTGCCCGCCGCCGTCCTGCTGACCGTCGCCGGGATCATCTACGCGTTCCTGCCCGGCGAGAACTTCGAGATCGAACCCGACGTGATCTTTACGTTCATTCTTCCGCCGCTGCTCTACAACGCGGCGCTGGACTCATCGCTGCTCGACATCAGGCGCAATCTGCGTACGGTGATCAGCCTGTCGGTCGCCCTGGTGATCGTCACCGCGTTCCTGGTCGGCTTCGGGCTCTCGCTCGCGGTCGGCGGCGTCACCCTGGCCGCCGGGATCGCCCTGGGCGCCGCCGTCGCGCCTCCCGATCCGGTCGCCGCGCTGGCCGTCGGCCGCAAGGCCGGCCTGCCGCCGCGGCTGATCACCCTGATCCAGGGCGAGGGCCTGCTCAACGACGCCACCGCGCTGACCATCCTGCTGGTGGCCCAGCAGGTCGCGATCGGCAAGGAGGAGTTCACCTTCACCAACACGGCCGGGAAGTTCGTGGTCATGGCGGTCGGCGGCGTGGTCGTCGGCGTCGCGGTCGCCTACCTCGTCCGGCTCCTGCGGGTGCTGCGCGCCGACCCGCTGACCGCCAACGCGATCTCGCTGATCACCCCGATGGCCGCGTTCCTGCTCGCCGAGCACTACCACCTCTCCGGGGTGCTGGCGGTCGTGGTGGCCGGCCTGATCATCGGCCACGACACCCCGCGCTATGCGACCGGCGCCAGCCGCCTGCAGACCGCCGCTGTCTGGCGCTTGATCGACTTCCTGCTGGAGGGTGCGGTCTTCCTGCTGATCGGCGTCCAGATGAGCAAGGTGCTGGAGGAGCTGCACGAGTACGAGACCAGCGACATCGTGATCGCGGTGAGCGTCACGCTCGCCGTCGTGCTGCTGTTGCGCCCGCTCTGGCTGGTGCTGACCCAGCTGCTGCCCCGCTCGCTGCATACCCGTCTCGGTGGTGAGGACGAGGAGGAGGGCGAGGACCTGCCGAAGGGCAAGCGCAAGGAGAGGTCGCTCGGCGGCCGCGAGTCCATCGCGCTGAGCTGGGCCGGCACCCGCGGCGTGATCACGCTCGCCGCGGTCTACAGCTTGAACACCAACATCCCGAACCGCGGCCTGCTGGCGTTCTGCGCCTTCGCGGTGGTGCTGGTCACGCTGATCGGCCAGGGTCTGACGTTCGCGCCGCTGGTCCGGCGGCTCGGCCTGCGGGCGAACCAGACCGACAAGGCGCGGCTGCGCAACGAGGCACGCTCGGCAGCGGTGCGCGCCGCACTGAACCGGCTCGACGACATCCAGGGTGAGCAGCACGACAACGTCGAGGACGAGGCGATGGAGACCATGCGCAAGCAGCTCCAGATCCGCCTGGACCGCTACCGGCACCGGCTCGACCTGCTGGAACAGGTCGACACCCCGGAGTTGCCACCGTCCCCGCAGTACGAGGCGGCGCTGATGGTCCGCCAGGCGGTGATCGACGCCGAGCGCGAGGAGCTGCTGCGCTGGCGCGACGCCGGCCGGCTCGACGACGAGAACCTGCGGGTGCTCAACCGGGAGCTCGACCACGAGGAGCTGGTGCTGCCGAAACGCGGCAAGGCGCACTGACCCGCTGATCAGGCCGGCGGTGACACCGCCGACCCTCCGGCTGGTTCTCCCCGTGGTTTCCGAGCCTCAGGACCACGGTGAGAACCAGCCGATGCTTGTCACGCGGGGATGTCGCGGCGGCGCAGGGCGGCCAGTCCCGTCGCGGCGATCAGGACCGCGATCAGGATCAACACGATTTCCGGTACGGCGGAGAAGCTCGCCGCCGGCAACTGCGGCACGTGGGTGAAGGGCGACACGTCCATCGCCCACTGCGGGAACTCCAGCAGTGGCCCGACCAGCAGGATCAGCAGGCTCACCGCCACCGTCCCCCACGCGACGGCGGCGAACCGCGGCACCGCCCCGACCAGCAGCACGGTCACCGCGCCCAGCACCCAGATCGCGGGCAGTTGCGCCAGCGCGGCACCGAGCACCGGCCCGGGGTCGCCGAAGGTCAACCCCGCCGCCGCGCCCTGCACGGCCATCGCCACGGCCGGCCCGAGCAGCGCGAAGAGCAGGTGGCCGGCGGCCCACGACGTACGCCCGACGGCAGTTCCGAGGATCAGCTCGGCATGCCCGTTCTGCTCCTCGTCGCGCATTCGCAGCGTCGCCTGGATCGCGTAGAGCGAGACGACCAGCGCGCAGATCCCGGTCGTGGACGCGAAGTACGCGTCGGTGATCGATCCCGACCCACCGATCTTGCTGAACGTGTCGGCCACTTCGTTGCTGGTCGCGGCGAGCTGCACCACGCTCGTGCCGACCCCGCCGAAGACCACGCCGAGCGCGGCGAACCCGGCTGTCCAGCCCAGGAGCAGCCCCCGGTGCAGCCGCCAGGCCAGACCGAGCGGCGAGGAGAGGCCGGCGCCGGCGTGTGCCGGGCCCAGTCGTGAGGCGAGCAGGCCGGCGCCCAGGTCGCGGCGGGCGAGCAGGACCCCGGCCACGGCGACGGCCATCACCGTGCCCAGCAGGGCGATGACCGCGGGAGCCCAGTTGTCCTCGCCGTACGGGATGATCTTCTGCGCCCAGCCGAGCGGTGACAGCCAGGACAGCCAGGCCAGCCGCCCGTCGCCGATCGCGGAGATGTCCCCGCCCATCCGCAGCACGAAGGAGATCCCGAGCACCAGCACCGCGGTCATCCGGGCGCCCCGGGAGCTGGTGGTGAGCTGCGCGGCGATCGCGGCCACGCCGGCGAAGAGCCAGGCGCTGAGCGTGAACAGCGCACCGAACGCGATCGAGCCCTCGCGCGGCTCACCGGCCCCGATCATCGAGCCGGTCACCAGCAGGCCGATCATCAGCCCGCTGAGCATGGTGACGAGCAGCGCGGCGGCGAGCTGGGCCCACCGGCCGACGACCGTGGCGCGGAGCAGGTCGCTGCGCCCGGCCTCCTCCTCGGCACGGGTGTGCCGGATGACGGTGAGCAGCGCGGCCAGCCCGATCATCACCGGGACGAACCCGGAGCGCCAGACGACGAGTTCGCCGAGGCTGTCGCCGGAGAGCGGGCCGTAGAGCCCGGCGAACCCCGCGTTGGCCCCGCTGACGTGCGCGTATTCCAGCCGCTCGGCATCGGTGGTGAACAGCTTCTGGAAGCCGGCGAGGTAGAGCTGCGGCAGCAGGCCCAGAAGGAGCACCCAGATCGGTAGGACCACCCGGTCCCGCCGCAGGATGAGCCGCACCAGCCGGCCGGTGCCGGTCATCGGGGGCTTCCGTTCCCGGTGCGGGTGTAGTGCCGCAGGAACAGCTCCTCCAGCGACGGCGGCTGGCTGACCAGGCTGCGCACTCCGGCCGTGACCAGGGAGCGCAGCGCCGGCTCGAGCCCGTCGGCGTCCACGTCGAACGCCACCCGCCCGTCCGCGCTGGTCAGGTCGTGCACCCCGGCGATGCCGGCCAGGCTGTCGACCGGGCCGGTCAGCTCGGCGCGGATCGTGGTCCGGGTCAGGTGCCGCAGGTCGTCGAGCGTGCCGGTCTCCACCGAGCGGCCGTCGCGGATGATCGTCAGCCGGTCACAGAGCGCCTCCACCTCGGCCAGGATGTGGCTGGAGAGCAGCACGGTCCGGTCACCACGGCTCTTCTCCTGCAGGATGACCTCCCGGAACACCTCCTCCATCAGCGGATCCAGCCCGGAGGTCGGCTCGTCGAGCATCAGCAACTCGACGTCGGAGGCGAGGGCGGCGATCAGCGCCACCTTCTGACGATTTCCCTTCGAGTACGTCCGGCTCTTCTTCCGTGGATCCAGCTCGAACCGCTCGATCAGGTCGTCGCGGCGCCGCGGATCGAGGCCGCCCCGCAACCGGCCGAGCAGGTCGATCACCTCGCCACCGGTGAGGTTGGGCCAGAACGTGACGTCGCCGGGCACGTACGCCAATCGTCTGTGCAGTTTCGTCGCGTCGGCCCAGGGGTCGCCGCCGAGCAGGCGCACGCTGCCGCCGTCGTTGCGCATCAGCCCGAGCAGGATGCGGATGGTGGTGGTCTTGCCGGCGCCGTTGGGGCCGAGGAAGCCGTGCACCTCCCCGGTCCGGACCGTCAGGTCGAGCCCGTCGAGGGCCGTGACCTTCCCGAATCGCTTGATGAGACCCTCAGCGTCGATCGCTGTCCCGCCGCCACCTCCGCTTCGCTCCGGCTCGACGTGACGCGCTGAGCTAGCCGATTTCCTCGCGAGCTCGCTCATTGGTGCTCTCCCCTTCGTGGAGTGCGAGCCGATCCAGCGCCTGCATGGCCTGGCCGGCCTGTTCCGGGGTGAGCAGCGACTGCCGGAAGATCTCCACCGCGGCACGGTTCATGCGCAGCCAGCCGGGCATGACGCGGACGTCCTCACCGAGCACGTTCGAGAGCTGCTCGTGCATGAGGAACATGCCCATCTTCATGGCGGCGATCACGGCGACGAACGCGTGCGGGTCGGCGCTGTCGATGCCGGCCTTCTCCAGCCAGAAGCTGCCCCGGTCGATGGACTCGGCGAACAGCCTCATCCCGGTCGGCGAGCCGTCCATCAGCGATCGCACCAGATAGCGCTGGAGGATCATCGTGTCCGGCGGGAGAGCGCCGATCAACTGGGTCTCGGCGAATCGGATCTGCAGCTCGGCGACGCGGCTCGTGGCCCACTCGTCGCAGGCGTCGCGCAGCCCTTCCTTCGACCCGAAGTGGTGCCGGAGCAGGCCGGAGGAGACCCCGGCGGCCTGCGCGATGTCCCGGATCGTCGCGCCGGCGACGCCCTTCTCGGCGAAGAGGCCGATGGCGGCGTCCCGGATCCGGGCCCGCGCGGTCAGATCGCTGTCACTACTCACCTGTGTAGGGTACTACACAAGCGTGTAGCAACAATACCCGTCAATCTCCGGCGTTGATCGTCGCCTCGGTGACCGCGCCGCTGGTGAGTTTCCAGCGCTGGAGCAGCTCGCCGTAGGTGCCGGTGCTGATCAGTCGCGTGAGCGCCGCCTGCAGGGCGTCCCGCAGCGCGGGGTTGTCCTTGGCCACCGCGATGCCGTAGAGGCCGGGTTCGTACTGCTGCTCCGAGGCGAGCTGGTAGTAGGCGTCCGTCAGCGAGTCGGTGACCAGCGCGACCGCCGGCGGGTAGTCGAGCAGCAGCGCCACCGCACGCCCGGTCCGCAACCGCAGCAGCGCATCCGCGCCGGTCCGGCCGACGTCCAGGGTCATCGGCCGCGCACCGCACTGCTCCTGGCCACGGCGCAGCATGTCCTCCTGGACGGTGCCCGCCTCGACCGCGACCCGCTGCCCGCACAGCCCGGCCAGATCGGTGATCCGCCGCGGATTCCCACGCTGCACCAGGATCGCCGAGCCGGTCGTGAAGTAGTTGACGAAGTCCGCCTGCTTCTCCCGGCGCGCGGTGTCGGTCATCGACGAGAAGACCCCGTCGTAGGTTCCCTTGGCGACCTCGTCGAGCGCCGTCGCGAAATCGCCGAACACCATCTCGACCCTGATGCCGAGCACCGCACCGAGTGCTGCGGCGAGATCCGGCTCGAAGCCGATGATCGTCCTGCCGTCCGCGGCGAAGTGCTCCATCGGCGCGTAACTGGCGTCGGTCACCAACCGCACGAAGCCACGGTCGCGGGCACTCTGCGGCAGCATCGCGTGCAGGCTCTCGTCGACGGTCACCGCGCCGGTGAGGTCCAGGCCGGCGCTCGCGGTGGACTCGGCCGCCGACTCGGCGCAGCCACCGGCCGCGAGCACGGCCAGTACGCCGGCGACGGTCACGACACGACGGAAGACGTTCATCGGGCGGTCCTCTCGGTGATCGGTTCGGCAATCGGCTCGACAGCGACCTGCGGCCACGGCACCGGGCGGCCGTAGAGGTAGCCCTGCGCCTCGTCGCACCCGGCGTCGACGAGCCAGCGGTGGATCTCCACGGTCTCCACGCCCTCGGCGGTGACCCGGCTGCCCAGGCCGTGCGCCAGCTCGATCACCGAGCGGACGATCGCCTGGCTCTGCGGGTCGGCATCGACGTCCGCGACGAACGCCCGGTCGATCTTGATCTCGCTGATCGGCAGGCCCCGCAGGTGCGACAGGCTGGTGTATCCGGTCCCGAAATCGTCGACCGAGATGCCGACGCCCAGCGCGCCCAGCTCCTTCACCGCCCGGACGGCGTTGTCCGCGTCCCCGGCCAGCGCGGTCTCGGTGACCTCCAGCATCAGCCGGTCCGGCCGGGCGCCGGTCTCGGCGAGCAGCGCCGTGACGTAGCCGACGAACCCGGGCGCGTCGAGGTTGCGGGCCGACACGTTGACCGAGAGCGTCCAGTCCTGCCCGGTCGCGGTCCAGCCGGCCTGGTCGATCAGCGCGCGGCGCAGCACCCATTCGGTGAGCGGCGCGATCAGGCCGGAGTGCTCGGCGGCAGGCAGGAACTCGCAGGGCGGCAGCAGCCCGCGCTCCGGGTGCTGCCAGCGGACCAGCGCCTCCACGCCGTTGATCCCGGCACCCGGCAGGCCGACCTTGGGCTGGTACCAGAGCACCAGCTCGTCGCGCTCCAGGGCGTGCCGGAGTTCGGCCTGGACCTTCAGCCACTGGTGCGGGTGCCCGGCCGCCCCGCCGGCGAACACCACGATGTCCTCGGCGCCACGTTTGCCCTGGTACATCGCGGCGTCGGCGCGCACCTTGAGCGTCTGCAGGTCCAGGCCGTGCTCGGGGTAGAGCGCGATGCCGAAGCTGGCCTCCATGTTCAGCGGCACGCCGTCGAGCACCAGCTCCTCGGCGACCGACGTACGCAGCCGTTCCAGCAGCGCCACCGTCCGCGCGGCGTCGCGCCCGGGCAGCAGCAGGGCGAACTCGTCGCCGCCCAGCCGCGCCAGCACGTCGCCCTCCGCCAGCCCGGCGCGCATCCGGTCGGCCACCACCCGCAGCAGCTCGTCGCCGGCGTGGTGGCCGAGAGTGTCGTTGACCTCCTTGAACCGGTTGAGGTCGAGCAGCACCACCGCGCCGTGCCCGCCGTCGCGACCGGCGGCCGCGAGCACCGCCTCGGCCCGGTCGCGGTATTCGGCCCGGTTCGGCAGGCCGGTCAGCATGTCGTGGGTGGCGTTGTACTCCTGGCGGGCCGCGTACCGGCTCAACGACCGCGTCGTCCACCACGCCAGCAGCGCCAGGACCAGGTAGAGCGCGGCCAGTCCCAGGGCGATTCGCCGGGTCACGCCGTTGAGCTGCTCCCGCATCTGGGCGGCGATGCCCTGGAACGGCAGATACAGCTCCAGGACCCCGAGAGCCTGCCCGGAGGCGCCGGCCACCAGCGGCTGCACCACCCGGATCACCTCGTGCCCGGGCCCACCGATGACCTTGACGCGTGACGCGCCGGTGGTCGCGGCCCGGAAATCCGGATCCGACACCGCCAGCCCGCCGCCGGTGGCGCCGTCGTCGGAGAAGACCACCTGGCCGGCGAAGCCGCGCACCCGCAGCCGCAGCACCGACCCGTGGAAGACCGCCAGCTCGGTGGCGCGGCGCAGTCCTTCGAGCTGGCTGGTGGTCAGCCCGTCCTCCAGGTCGGCGCCGTCCAGTGACGGCGTGACCGCCATCTCGGCGATCACCCGGGCCTGTGCCAGTCCCTGCCGGCGGCCCTGCTCGGAGGCGTCCCGGCGATACCCCTGCCACATCACCGCGCCGAGCACCATCACCGGCACCAGGCTCGCGGCGGCATAGGTCACGAACAGACGCCGACCGGTCCGAGCGCCTGTCCGCCGAGATGACCGGTGCAACCACATGCGTGACTGATCGACGCCGGACGGTACGGGCTGAGAGTTTCACCGCATCCCCGGCCCCGCCACGCCGTTTCACAGCCTGTGGATAACTCCCGTCATCCTGTGGATAGAGCTGTGGAAAAGGCGGGTCACGGCGGCGGGGCGGCACCCGTCATGATCGCCACCGCGTCCGACATCGAGTGCGAGGACGGCGTGATCACCGCGATCCGCCGGCCCAGCCGCTGGATGTGGATGCGGTCCGCGACCTCGAAGACGTGCGGCATGTTGTGACTGATCAGGATCACCGGCAGCCCCCGGTCCCGCACGTCGCGGATCAGCTGCAGCACCCGGTTGCCCTCCTTCACGCCGAGCGCCGCGGTCGGCTCGTCGAGGATCACCACCTTGCTGCCGAACGCGGCCGCCCTGGCCACCGCGACCGCCTGCCGCTGACCACCGGAGAGCGACTCGACGGCCTGCCCGATGTTCTGCAGGGTGGCGACGCCGAGCTCGCTCATGTGCCGGGCCGCCTCCTCGCGCATGTGCTTGCGGTCCAGCATCCGGAAGATCGACCCCAGCGGGCCGGGCCGGCGCTGCTCCCGCCCCAGGAACAGGTTGTCGGCGATGTCCAGGCCGGGCGCGACGGCGAGGGTCTGGTAGACGGTCTCGATGCCGGCCGCACGAGCCTCCATCGGATTGCGGAACTGCACTGGCGCGCCGTCGAGTCGCATCTCGCCGCTGTCCGGGATGAGGGCACCGGACAGTGCCTTGATCAGACTGGACTTGCCGGCGCCGTTGTCACCGATCACGGCGAGGATCTCGCCCGGCATCAGCTCGAGGTCGCTGCCGTCGATCGCGACCACCCGGCCGTACCGCTTGACAAGCCCTTTCGCCTCCAGGACGGGCGTGCCGGAAGCTTCGGAGGCGGTCATGCCTTCACCTTCCTGATCCACTGGTCCAGCGAGACCGCGACCAGCACCAGCAGCCCGATCGCGAACCCCTGCCAGACCACCTCGACGCCGGCCAGCTGCAACCCGTTGCGGAAGACACCGACGATCAGCGCGCCGATCAGGGTCCCGATCACCCCGCCGCGACCGCCGAAGAGGCTGGTCCCGCCGAGCACCACGGCGGTGATCGAGTCCAGGTTGTACTCCGTGCCGACGTTCGGGCTGGCCGAGGCGAGCCGTCCGATCAGGATCCAGCCGCCGACGGCGTAGAGCAGCCCGGCCACCGTGTAGACCGAGAAGAACACCCGGTTTGTCCGGATCCCGGCCAGCCGCGCCGCCTCCGCGTCGTCCCCGGTGGCGTAGACGTGGCGACCCCACGCGGTCCTGCCCAGGGCGTAGTAGAAGAACCCGAAGAGCACGAGCATCAGGATCGAGCCGTACGTCAGTTGGAAGCTCCCGATCGAGATGGCGTCCCCGGTCCACGTCATCAGGCGCGGCATGTCCGATCCACGAACCGTCTCGCTGTTGCTGACCACGGAGTTCAGTGAGAAGAAGATGGTCAGCGTGCCGAGCGTGACGATGAACGGCGGCAGCTTGAGCCGGGTCACCAGCATCCCGTTGATCGCGCCCATCGCCGTCCCGCAGGCCAGCCCGAGCAGCAGCGCCAGCACCGCGGGCAGCCCGGCCTTGACGCAGAACTGGGCCATCAGGATCGAGGAGAAGACGGCGATCGCACCGGCCGACAGGTCGATGCCGGCGGTGAGGATGATCAGCGTCTGCCCGAGCGCGAGCGTGGCGATCACGGTGACCTGCACGAGCACCAGCGACAGGTTGGCCGCGGCGAAGAAGCGGGTGTTGACGATCGAGAACGCGATGATCGCCAGGATCAGCACGGCCAGCGGCCCGAGCACCGGGTTGCCGTGCAGCGTGTGCTGCAGGCGCAGGCCTGCCGAGTCGTGCCGGCGTACGTCGAAGTCGGTGGCGGCGGTCATGTCGGGACTTCACCCCCAGCAGTTCTGCTTGCCCCACGCGGAGTCCTTGGCCTCCACGCCGGTCTGCGGGTCGTCGGTGATCAGCTGGACGCCGGTGTCGATGAAGTCCTTGCCGGCGGTGTTCTGCGGTTTCGTGCCGTCGGTGGCGTACTTGGCGATCGCCTCGACGCCGAGCTGGGCCATCTTGATCGGGAACTGCATCGAGGTGGCGCCGATGACCCCGTTGGCGACGTTGTCCACGCCCGGGCACCCGCCGTCGATCGAGACGATCGTGACGTCGGAGGCGCCCTTGCCGGCCGCCTTCAGCGCCTGGTAGGCCCCGGCCGCGGCCGGCTCGTTGATCGTGTAGACCAGGTTGATCGACGGATCCTTCTGGAGCAGGTTCTCCATCGCGGTACGGCCGCCCTCCTCGTTCCCGTCGGTGACGTCGTGCCCGGCGATCCGCGGGTCGTTCTCGTCACCGATCCGGTTCGGGTCGCCGTTCGGGATCCCGAACCCCTCGAGGAAGCCCTGGTCCCGCTTGACGTCGACGGAGACCTGGTTCGGGTTCAGGTCGAGCATCGCGATCCTGGCCTGCTTGCCGTCCTTGGCGAACTTGGCCTTCGCCCACTCGCCGATCAGCTTTCCGGCCTGGTAGTTGTCGGTGGCGAAGGTGGCATCCGCGGCATCCGTCGGGTCCACCGGCGTGTCGAGGGCGATGACCAGCATGTTCGCCTTGTGGGCACGGTCCAGCGACGGCACGATCGCCTTCGAGTCGTTCGGCGTGATGAGGAAGCCCTTGGCGCCGAACGAGATGAGGTTCTCGATCGCCTGGACCTGAGCCTCGTTGTCGCCGTCCACCTTCCCGGCGAAGGTCTGCAGGTCGACGCCGACCGACCCGGCGGCGCTCTGGGCGCCCTTCTTCATGGTCACGAAGAACGGATTCGTGTCGGTCTTGGTGATCAGCCCCACGATCGGCTCACCGGTGCCCCGGCTGCAGGCCGCGCCGGCCAGCGCCAGCGTCATGCAGCTTGCGACCGCCATCAGCCTGCGCATGCCGCCTCCGCCACATCGAGGGACGCCGTTGCCTTGGAGTAGACGCCTCGGCTTACGGCATGTCAACACGCGGTTGCACGCTTGTTGCACAAAGTGATCGGGGGCCGCCCGTGGCGACCCCCGATCGACTACTCAGCGATTCAGTTGAAACTGTTCAGGTACACCGGCACGGTCGCCGTCCCCTGAGCCGCCGCCCCGGTGTTGTTGACGACGTGGTCGATCACGCCGTTGCCACCGAGCGACACGGTGAGCAGGTTGTGCAGCTTCACCCCGGAGTTCACCGGCACCTCGAAGCCGTTGTTCGAGTGGATGCTCGGGTTGACGTTGAAGTAGCAGTAGCTGCCCAGCGCCCACGCCTCGTGGCTGGTCACCGAGTCGGCCACCTTGTACGCGGCGTAACCGTTGGCCCCGGAGCGCCACGCCGCCTGCGTCGGCGGGTCGTACGGCTGCTCGTTCTGCAGGAAGTACGTCCGTCCGCCGTTGCCGTTCCAGATCACCTCGTACTTCTGGTAGTGCTCGACGAACAGGCCGTACGCGGTCACGTTCTGACCGTTCACGATCAGGCCGCTGTCGGCCGTGTTGACGGTCCAGCCGTACGTGCCGGCGTTGCCGTGGTCGGCCCGCCACGCCCAGATGTGGTCGATGATCGTGTTGTTGCTGTTCACCAGCAGGCTGTTGGTGGCCTTGCCGGCGATCGAGCCGCCGATCCGGAAGAACACGTCCTGGACCGTGGTCGGGTTCGCCGCGTGGTTCGCCGACGAGCCGTTCTGGCCGATGACCAGCAGGTTCGCCGAGTTGGTGGTGCCCGCGTCGAAGAGCAGGCCGGCCACCTTCACGCCGTCCACATCGGCCACCTGCATCGGGATGACGCCGTTGTCCGGGATGATCGTCGCGTAGCCCAGACCCATGACCACGGTGTTCGCCCGGGTCACGTTGATCGTCTGGTTCACGTGGTAGACGCCCGGCTGGAAGATCAGGTTGAGGCCCTGCGCGAGCGCCTGGTTGATCGTCGCCGCGCTGTCACCGGGCTTGGCCACGTAGAACTGGCTCAGCGGGATGCTGGTGCCCGGCGTGTTGCCGTTCGCCCAGCTGACCCCGGACGAGTTGGTCGACAGGTTCGGCACGAAGACCGCGTAGTTGCCGCCGTTGAGGTACAGGTACGGCTTCTCCCGGATGACCGGGGTCTGGTTGATCGTGGTGTACGGCGGGTTCGGGAAGCTGCTCGCCGGAGCACCCTGCACGCCGACGAACGTCTGGTTCCAGACCGCGTTGGAGTTCGAGCCGATCTGGCTGTTGCGGGTGAACCACTGCTGCTGCGAGTACTGACCCTCGACACCGCTGATCCGCGAGTCGGCGATGTAGCCACCGGACGCCCAGCCGTAGCCGTTCGGCGCCAGGTTCAGATCACCGTGGACGTCCATCCGGCGGAACGGCGCGGCCTGCGACACGGCCCAGCGGTCCGCGCCGGAGACCGGGTAGAGCGAGATGTTCTCGACCGAGCGCCAGAAGTTCTGGGTCGCGTTCCCCTGGAACCAGCCGGCGTCGACGGTGATGTCCCCGTTGATCCGCACGTCCTGCGGGTTCTGACCGAGACCGATCACCGAGGTGTTGAACCCGACCTGGATGTTCAGGCCGTTGTAGGTGCCCGGCTTGAACGCCAGCAGGTTGCGCTGGGTGCCGAACTGGTTCGTCTCCTGCTGCTTGAAGATCGCATCGGCCGTGGCCTGGATCGACGCGCTCGACATGCTCGGGTCGAAGACGGTGACCTGGGAGCCGAGGCTGCCGCCGCCGGGAACCGTCGGGCCGGACGGCGACGTGGTCGGGTCGGTCGGCGTGGTGGTGCCGCCGCCGAAGACCTTGAACTCCCACAGCGAGTAGCCGTAACCGGTGGTGCGCTGGGTGCCGTACATCCGGACGTAGCGCCCGGAACCGTTCACCGTCAGGTTCTGGTTCCCGCCGGTCGCCGTGGTCGTCGAGTAGATCGAGGTCCAGGTGCTCGCGTTGTTCGACACCTGGATCTCGAACGCCTTGGCCGCGGCGGTCTCCCAGCTGAGCTCGACCCGGGAGACGGCCTGCGTGCTGCCCAGGTCGACCTGCAGCCACTGCGGGTCGGAGAAGGCCGAGGCCCAGCGGGTTCCGGCATTGCCGTCGACGGCTTCCGAGGCGAGGTAGGCGCCGGCTGCCTCGGTGGACGACGCGGTCGCGGGCTTGCCCTGCGACAGCAGCGTCTCGGCGGCCGAGGCGCCGGTCATGGTGATTGCGGCATAACCGGCGACGACAGCGGCCGTCAGGCCGACTATCGCGCCGCTCCGCCAACGGGAGCGTCTCATGGGTTCTCCTAGGGGGACGGGACGGGGAACTAGGTACTGGGAGAGCGCTCACCCGGTGCCACGACGCTAAGAGTCGTTACCAATCGATGTCCAGGATGTTGCGAGGTTCCGGAACCGGTACCGAATGACCACCCAGTTACACAGGTCGCACCGCCGTCCACTACGTAAGCACTGCTCAGAGGCTCGTAACAATCGTCATGACGTGTTTCACAAACATCGATAACAGCTCTTCCGAAACCGGTTCCGCCGCCGCCTGCGAGAACACCCATACGGTACGGATGCGGATGTTCAGCCCAGTTGATGGTCCCGCTCCCATCGGGCTCACGGTCGGCGGGTCCCCACCACGACGGCCTGTCCCCCGGTCGCCGGAGGGCAGGATGAAGCCATGCGACTGACCTTGATCAGCGACACCCACGTACCGAAGCGCGCCCGCGATCTGCCGCCCGCGGTCTGGGCCGCGATCGAGGAGGCGGACGTCGTCCTGCACGCCGGCGACTGGGTGGACGTGACCCTGCTCGACCGGATCGAGGACCGCGCGACCCGGCTGATCGGCTGTTACGGGAACAACGACTTCGGCGATCTCCGCAGACGCCTCCCGGAGATCGCCCGGGCCGAGCTGGAGGGGGTTCGCTTCGCGGTCGTCCACGAGACCGGATCCGCCGACGGCCGGGAGCGGCGCTGCGCCGAGCGGTTCCCGGACGCCGACGTCCTGGTCTTCGGCCACTCCCACATCCCGTGGGACACCACCGCCGAAACCGGCCTGCGGCTGCTCAACCCGGGATCACCGACCGACCGGCGGCGGCAGCCCTATGCCACCTACATGACCGCCGAGGTCACCGCCGGCTCGCTGACCGACGTCACCCTTCACCGCCTGCCACCCCGCCCATGATCAGCCGACCCGCTCCCCGCCGACCCTCCGGCTGGCATTCAGGGCTCTTCCCAGCCCTTCCGGCAGCCCTCAGCACCAGCCGGCCGCTAACGGCTGGCGCTCAGGGCTGCGTCCGGCCGCTGCGGCAGCCCTCAGCACCAGCCGGTGCCGGCGGCGGACAGCAAACCGCCCCCGGGGAGAAATCCACGGGGGCGGCTGTGCGAACGACGATCAGGCGAGGCTGACCGACGGGTAGAGCGGGAACGGGGCGAGCAGCTCTGACGCCTGCTTCGAGATCCGGTCCGACAGCGCCGCGTCCAGCGTGAACTTCGCCTTCGACGACGGGTCCGGCGTGGTGCCGGCCAGAACCGTGTGAATCAGCTCGGCGATCTGATCCATCTCCGCGGCGCCGAGGCCACGCGACGTCAGAGCCGGGGTGCCGACGCGGATGCCGGACGTGTACCAGGCTCCGTTCGGGTCGGACGGGATCGCGTTGCGGTTGGTGACGATGCCACTGTCCAGCAGGGCCTGCTCCGCCTGGCGGCCGGTCAGCCCGAACGGGTGCACGTCGATCAGCACCAGGTGGTTGTCGGTGCCCCCGGAGACCAGCTGCACACCACGCTTGAGCAGGCCGTCGGCGAGCGCCTGGCTGTTGGTGACGATCTGCTGCGCGTACGTCGCGAACTCCGGCCGGCGTGCCTCCGCGAACGCGATCGCCTTGGCGGCCATCACGTGCGGCAGCGGACCGCCGAGCACCATCGGGCAGCCACGATCCACCTGCGACGACAGCTCCGGCTGGCACAACACGGCGCCACCGCGCGGGCCACGCAGGCTCTTGTGGGTGGTGGTGGTGACGATGTGCGCGTGCGGGATCGGGTTGTAATCCCCGGTGAAGACACCACCGGCGACCAGCCCCGCGAAGTGCGCCATGTCGACCATGAAGGTCGCGCCCACCTCGTCGGCGATCTCGCGCATCTTCGCGAAATTGACCTTCCGGGGGTACGCCGAGTAGCCGCCCACGATCACTGCGGGCTTGAACTCCTTGGCGGACTCCAGCAGCGCCTTGTAGTCGATCTGCCCGGTGGCCGGGTCCACCCCGTACGACCGCTGGTCGAACATCTTGCCGGAGATGTTCGGCCGGAACCCGTGGGTCAGGTGACCGCCGGCGTCCAGGGACATGCCGAGCAGCCGCTGGTTGCCGAACGCCTGCCGCAGCTCGGCCCACTCGGCGTCGGTCAGGTCGTTGATCTGCCGCTTCTCGAACTTCTTCAGGTACGGCACCTCGACGCGATCGGCCAGGATGGCCCAGTAGGCGACCAGGTTCGCGTCGATGCCGGAGTGCGGCTGCACATACGCATACGGCGCGTCGAACAGCGCCTTCGCATGCTCGACCGCGACGGACTCGACGGTGTCCACGTTCTGGCAGCCGGCGTAGAAGCGGCGCCCGATGGTGCCCTCGGCATACTTGTCGGACAGCCAGTTACCCATGGCGAGCAGGACGGCCGGCGAAGCGTAGTTCTCACTCGCGATCAGCTTCAGCGACTCCCGCTGATCGGCGAGCTCCTTCTCGATCGCGTCAGCGATGCGCGGCTCGACGGATCGGACCACCTCGAGGGCGGAGCGGAAAGCAGTGGATTCAGCGTTCAATTCAGGCACAGGACCTCCCTATCACGTAGCGAAGAGGCCCAGGCGCACGGCAGTCGTCATCTCGACGAGGCCGCTCCCCGATGGTCAACCATCCGAACGCGCCAGTCACGGCCTACCGCCCAGCATACCGGCGCCCCAGCCGAAGTTCACCTCGCTCACCCGCTCCGGGGCCGCCGGCCCGGAATTGGCCTCTGATTTCGGG
>NZ_BOMH01000013.1 GCF_016862095.1 Actinoplanes cyaneus | reverse complement strand
TAAATGGCCCAACCCGATGACATGCTCGACGACGAGGACTACCCCGCCTACACGATGGGCCGCGCCGCGGAGATCGTGGGCGCCTCGCAGGACTTCC
The DNA here is from genome assembly GCF_016862095.1 of Actinoplanes cyaneus. Classification (GTDB taxonomy): domain Bacteria; phylum Actinomycetota; class Actinomycetes; order Mycobacteriales; family Micromonosporaceae; genus Actinoplanes; species Actinoplanes cyaneus. The sequence continues at coordinate 240,672 of NZ_BOMH01000013.1, read as the reverse complement.
TGCGCCGGCTCGACGAGGCGAAACTGATCACTCCGTACCGGTCCGCCGGAGGGCACCGCCGCTACTCGCGTTACCAGTTGCGCCTCGCCGCGCGTGCCCGGGAGATGGTCGACCACGGCACCGCGCTCGAAGCCGCCTGCCGGATCATCATTCTCGAGGACCAGCTCGAAGAAGCCCTGCGGCACAACCAGAACCAGGGGCAACAACAAGCCGCCTGATCCGTACGTCTCACGGTCCTTCTCCACCACGAGGGGGACCGTTGTCATAGCCGATCCCCTGGACCGCTGGGGACGCCGGACACGCTGTTCTCCGACCGGAGTCGCCGGGACGGCAGAGTCGGCCGACCACCCGAGACTCTCTCTACCGTGGCCGTGTTTCCGGCGCGCCGGCACCGGCCGCGTGCAGTAGAGCGTCGTGGACACGGGTGAGGACCGTGGCGGCGTCGGTGAGGTCGGCCACGGCTTGCGGCTGATCAGCCGGGCTCAGTGCCGCGGCGCGCAGAACGCTCTCCCGGGTGGCGCGGGCGTGCAGGGCAGCGGCGAGCAACTGGTTGACGACGTCTTGCCCGTCGCCGGTGGTGGCCGCTGGTGGTGGATGCATGGGTTGTCCTCGCTCGCAGCTCTGCTGCGTCCGAGCCGGGTGGCGCCACGACGCCGGTCAGTGGCGGAAGCTGCCCACCAGAGTGGTCAGGTCGCTGGCCAGGCGGGTCAGGTCACCGGCGGCCTGCTGGGTGGCTTTGGCCCCCTCGGCGGTGGCGTTCGCGACCTCGGCCACCCCGGACACGGTGCGGGCCACGTCGGCACTGCTGGACGCCGCTTCGGCCACCGAGCGGCTCATCTCCCCGGTGGTGGCGGTCTGTTCCTCGACCGCGGAGGCGATGGTGGTGGTGTAGTCGCCGATCTGCCCGATCACGTCGGTGATCTCCCCGATCGCGGTGGCGGCGGTGGCGCTGGAGGCCTGGATGTTGCCGATCCGGGCGGTGATCTCCTCGGTGGCCTTCGCGGTCTGCTGTGCCAGTTCCTTGACCTCGCCGGCGACCACCGCGAAGCCCTTGCCGAGCTCGCCGGCGCGGGCGGCCTCGATGGTCGCGTTCAGCGCCAGCAGGTTGGTCTGTTCCGCGATGCTGGTGATCAGCCGGACCACGTCGCCGATCTCGGCGCTAGCCGCACCCAGTGCGGCGACCTGATTGGTGGTGCGCTCGGCGACCACCATCCCGGTCTGCGACACCTCGGCCGCCCGGCCGGCATTCGACGCGATCTCGGTGATCGAAGCGCTCATCTGTTCCGCGCCGGCGGCGATCGACTGCACCCCGGCGTTGACCTCTTCGCTCGCCGACGTCGCGCTGGTGGCCCGTTCCGCGGCCTCCGCGGCGCCGACCTGCAGCTGGGTGCTGACCGCTGACAGTTCCTCCGAGGCGCTGGCCAGCGTCACCGCCGACCCGCCGATGGTGGTCACCGCCTGGCGCAGCACGGCGACGGCGGTATCCAGCGCGCGACCCATCTGCCCCGGCTCGTCCCGGGAGGTCAGCCCGGTGCTGCGGGTCAGGTCGTTGCGCGCCAGCGCGTCGCACACGGCCTTGACCTTGTGCAGGGACCGCACGATCGACTGGGCGACGAACCAGCCCAGCCCCAGAGCGAGCAGCAGCCCCACCACGAGCAGCACGATCGACTGGATCCGGCTGGAATCATAGGACGACTGCGCCGCCGCGGCATTACCGGCCGCGTCGGCGTCCTCGGCCGTGGTCAAGGCGGCGAGGTCCTTGTTGACCGCGCCGATGAGCGGCAGGACCTGGGTGTCGCGGGTCTTGGCCCACGCGGTCAGGTCATTGTTGTTGCCGGCCGGAATCTGCTTGGTTTCGAGCAGGTCGGCATAGGCCTGCCACTTCGTCGCCAAGTCGTCGATCACGGCGGGGTCACCCGCCGGATTACTCTGCCGATAGGCGGTCAGGCCAGCCTCGACTTCCTGCAGGCCGGCGGTGACCGCTTCGGTGAAGCGGGTCGTCGCGGCGGCATCCTGCGACAGAGCTTGATTCGCCGCGTCGGATCGCACCTGGGTCATCGCGCCGTCCACTACCCCGATGGCCTTGATGCTGGCCACGTTGCTGCGGTAGATCAGCTGAGCGGATCTGCTGGTATCACCCAGCGCGGACAGTCCCAGCACTCCCACCAACAACGCGACCAGCGCGGCCAGCCCCACCGCCATCAAGATCTTGATCTTGACACTCAGATCGGCGAACGACCGCCGACCAGGCGCCACCGGAACGGCATCAGCAGACGTACTCATACAGGTCTCCTCGGGACATGACGCGAGCGCCACGGCCTCTTGTCGACCGGCCGCTTCGTGCGGTCAGCCCTCTCACTCCCGATCGGCAACCATCGGCACCCGCTGAGCCCCGATGCAGCATCGCTTCGGCTTTTCCGCGCCGGCGGGCACTGCCGTTACTCGCGTCGAAGCCCCGTCTCGAGGCGACCGGCTGCGGTGGGGAACGGTCTGCGTCCGGGCAGGATCGTCCACCCGGCCGGACACGTGATCGTTCGCACGCCGTTCGGCGGTTACGAAGCCGTACGCGGATCAGGTCCTTCGCCGGTGATGGGCGTGCTGGCGCGGTGCGGGTCGGCGCCGGCGATGGTGTTCCGGGTGTCGCCGTGGCTGCCGTGCCAGTCGAGCACCAGCAGGCAGGCGTCGTCCGGTCCGGCGATCGCGAGGACCAGGTCGCCCAGCACGCGGACGACCTCACGGGCGTGCAGTTCGCTCACCTCCTGCAGCCGCGCGGGCAGGTCGAGGTCGGCCGCTTCTCGTTCCAGCATCCCGTCGGTGACCAACACCAGCCGGTCACCCGGTTGCAACACGATCTCGGCCGGCAGGTACGCACGGTGACGCAGCACCCCGAACGGCCGGTTGGCCGGAAGCGCCACAGGCTCGACCGTGCCGTCGCGGATCAGCAGCGGGAGCGGGTGCCCGGCGTTGACGACGTCGAGGACCCCGGTGCGCAGATCGAGACGGCCGAGCAGTCCGGTGGCGAACGTGGAGCCGCCCGGAGCGTTGTCGGCCAACGCCTGGTTCGCGCTTGCGCCTGGTCGAGCAGCGTGCCACCGCCGCGGCGGGTGTTGCGCAGGCTGCCCACGCACAGGGTCGCGGTCAGTGCGCTCTGGACGCCGTGACCCACGGCATCGGTGATGCTCAGATGCAGGTGGTCGCGGGCGAGACTGTAGTCGAAGGTGTCCCCGCCGATGCTGGCCGCCGGTTCCAGCCAGGCCGCCAGGGTGAACGAGTCGGCCTCGCAGGTGAACGACGACGGCAGCAGCCGCCGCTGGATCTCGGCGGCGAGCGTGAACGGCGTGGTGCGTTGTCCCCATTCGAACAGGTCGGTGTGCCGGCGGTTCGCGATGATGACGAAGGCCAGCGTGTGTGCCGTCCGCGACACCGCCGGCGCGGCGGGTCACCGCCGCCACGGCGTCGACCGGCGCGGCCTTTTCCACCTGGAGCAACACGTCGCTCAGATCCATACCGCTGGTCCCGCTGTCGATCACGCCACGCAGCATAGAGCCGACGCGCCGCCGGCCCTGCCGCCGACATGGCGTGGGGAGCCGTCCCGATGATTCACCCGCTCGGAGGACCGGTGACAGCCGAGCCGGGTCACGGCGGGGAATAGCCCAGGACCGCTGAGGTCCGGCACAGGTTCAGCAAGACGTCGAGGCATGATCCGGCCACGGTGATCCGCACCGGGCGGCGCTGTTCGGCGGCGACCCGGCCCACCGCGTGCAGAGCCCGCAGGCCGCTGAGGTCGCAGAAGTCGAGGGCGGCCAGGTCCAGCTCGACGTGCTGGTCCGGGCAGCCGTCGAGGATCTCCGACAGCCGCTCCTGGAACGCCGCCGCGGTACCGATGTCGAGCTCGCCGGTGACCACGACGCGGAGGGCACCGCCGGGCAGCCGGATTCCGGTGAGGGTCAGACGCTGATCGTGGTCGCTGCCGAATGCTGTGCTCATCGTCGTGGCTCTACGACGGTCATACCGCGGAGCGTAAATCCAGGCGCCGGCTCAGCAGCAGGCGGGTGCCGCCCGGGTCGGTGGTGATCTCCAGGCTGGTGCAGGCGCGCCGGATGAACTGCAACCCGGCCCAGCCCGAGCGATCGGGCGCGGTGCCGGTGTCGGTGCCGGTGTCAATGCCGGGCGGCGCGTCGAACGGTTCCGGCGTGGACATACCGGGGCCGTGGTCGCTGATCTCGCACCAGAGGCTCCCGTCGCGGCGCCACAGCAGCAGTTGACCGTGGCCTCCGCCGTGAACCACCGCGTTGACCACCGCCTCGTGCATCGCCAGCACGAACCGGTGGGCATGATCACCGCGTAACCCGTGCTGGATGGCGAGAGTGCCGATCTTCTGGCGGACCGGGCCCAGCAGCGCCGGCCCGAACCAGCAGGCCAGCAGTACGCCATCCGTACCGGTCGACGCCGTCGAAGACGTGACGCAACCGCTTGCCCCGGCCGCGTCGATGGGCTGGGCGCCGCGCCAGCCGGGGCCGAAGGTCTCGGTCAGGTGCAATTCGTGGCGTTCCAGGGTGAGCAGCTCCGCGGTCGCCGCGGTGAACGTCGCCGCCGCAAGGTGGTCGGCGCTGTTCAACGGCCCGGGCATGGCGCGGTACAGGTCCACGGCGCCGGCGTGCAGCGGCAACGCGAACACTGCTCGAACCCCGGCTTCCAGCGCGGCGCGGGTGAACCAGGGCCACCGCCGCCGCCACGACCCGGCCGCGAGATCGGCCACCAGCACCGGCTCGCGGGTCGCGGTCGCGTCCCGGCACGGGCCCTCGTCCAGGGTCAGCTGCGCGGACTCCAGCCGTGAGCTGGCAATGTCACTGAAGTGCCGGATCCGAGGGGTGGCCCCGGCCGGCCCGGCCGACAGCCCCATCCCGGCGATGCCCGTCATCAGGGCCGTGCTCGCTCGGCACAGGTCGGTGACGTCCGGACCGTAGGCGCTGACCAGATCCCACACCCGGGCCCGGTGCTCGCCACCAGGATTGCCCTGGCCGGCCGCTGTGTTCCTGGAAGCATGATCATCACCGGGCATGGCAGAAGCCTCGCGTCCGTGTCGTCACCACCGTGGCGACTTCGGACCCGGCATCACCAGCACCGGCATCCCACCGAGACAGGGAGCCCGCCTCACCGGCGGGATTGCATCAACGGTACCCCTGACGAACGACCGCAATCGTCCTCGACCATGACACCTGCCGGTCCCGCCCCGGGACAAGGCTGCTGTCAGGCTTCGAAGGTGTCGAGGTTCCGGCGCAGCTTGGCGAGGGCCTTGGTCAGCAGCCGGGAGACGTGCATCTGCGAGACCCCGATCTGCTCGGCGATCTGCTGCTGCGTGAGGTTGCCGTAGAAGCGCAGGCTGACGATCTTCTGCTCGCGTTCGTCGAGCGTGGCCATCGCCGGGCCGAGCGCGATGCGCGTCTCCGCCTCCTCGAAGGCGGTGTCCTCGCCGCCGAGGGTCTCCCCCAGCTCGGTGCCGCCCTCACTGATCGGCGTGGACAGACTGGTCGAGTTGTAGGCCCGGGCGCCCTCGAGGCCCTCGATGACCTCGTCCTCGCTGAGCTTCAGGTGCGCGGCGATGTCGGCGACCGTCGGGGCGCGGCCCAGGGTGTGGCTGAGGGTGTTGTTGGCGGCGGTGATGGCCAGCCGCAGCTCCTGCAGCCGGCGCGGGACCCGCACCGACCAGGTCTTGTCCCGGAAGTGCCGCTTCAGCTCGCCGACGATGGTCGGGATCGCGAACCCGGCGAAGTCGACGCCGCGGTCGGTCTCGAAACGGTCCACGGCCTTGATCAGGCCGACCACCGCGACCTGGTACAGGTCGTCGCGGGGCTCACCGCGGTTGGCGTAGCGGCGGGACAGGTGGCCGGCCAGGGGCAGCCACGCTTCGATCGCGCGGTCCCGCAGGCCGGCACGCGACGAGTGCCCGGCCGGGAGGGCCGCCATCGCCGTGATCAGCTCGCTGGCCAGATCCGTGCTGGTCTCAGCATCGGCAAGGACAGCGGTGTCAGCGGTGACGGTCATGCGGTAGCTCCTCAGGTCGGCCATGGCATCAGGGACAGCGACTCGATCAGCCGCCTCCCTGCCGGGCCACTATGTCCCCGCCTGTTCGTCACCGAAAACCATCCGTTCGGCTCGTAAACCTGACCGAAAGGTGGTTGTTGGACGGTTGGCTACCCCTCGACAGCCGCAGTGGAGTCGGAGGTCGATCCGGTGGCGTGCGCGGGCAGCTGCTGACGCAGCAGTACCCGAGTTCCGCCAGGGCCGCTGTCGATCAACAGGTCCGGGCAGATGCGGCGGATCAGCCACAGGCCCGCGTGCTCGACATCGCCCGGGCCGGGCGGCTCGATGCGGATGGTGAAACCATCGGGCAGGCCGGGACCGTCGTCGCTGATCTCGCACCACACGCCGCCGGCGTGGATCCACAACCACACGCGGCCGCCGCCGGCGTGCTCCTCCGCGTTGGCGGCAGCCTCGTGAACGGCGAGCAGGAAGCTGTCGACGGCCGAACCGGACAGGCCCGCGGTGGCCAAGCGCTGCCGGACCTGGGCCCGCAACGCCGGTAGTGAGTCCATCGTGACGCGGTGTGCCAGCAGCACCGTTCCCGAGCCGCTCGACCGGCCCGCCGCGGGCAGGCTGTCGACCACCTCCGCAGCCGCCGCCTGAAGACTGCGACCGGTACGCGCGGCGTGCCGGCGTAGCTCCGTCAACGCCACGTCGACGTCCACCGCCAGCAGCTCGGCCAGGACGCCGCGAGCCCGTTCGACGGCGACCCGACCGGTCAGCACCTGCTGCGCGTGAACGGCGAGCACCGTGCGGTACCCGGCGTCGCGCTGCACCAGCAGCCCGGCCGTCGCCACGTTCGCCACCGCCCGCGTCAGACGCAGTTGCTCGTCGGTGAAGGTGCCGGGTCGGTGCCGCAGCACACTCAACACGCCGACGACCTCACCTCGCACCCGCATCGGGACCGCCGACACGGACCGGAAACCAGCCTCGCGGGCGTCCTCAGCGAACACCTGCCACCGCGGGTCGGGTGCGCCCAGGTCAGGGTCGGCCATCGTCTGCCCGGTGGCGAAACACCAGCTGCCCGGCGCGGACACGGCTTCGAACAACCGCACGCCGGCGGTGAACTCCGGTGCCGCCGCGAGCAGACGCAGCTCGCCGCGGCCGTCGGCCACCAGAATCCCGGCCGCCTGCGCGTCCAGCAGTTGCACGCACCGCTCGGCCACCCCTTGCAGCAGGCCGTCGACCTCGAGGTCCGCGACCAACGTGTCGGACAACTCCACCAGGAAGTCCACCACCGTCTGATCGTCCGCTGCGCTCACCGGTACCCACCCGCCCTGTCACCTTCGTCGTCCAGGTTGTCGAACCGCATTCGTCGGGCCAGCACGTCAGCGGCCACCTCGTCGAGGTCACGGCTGCACGCATAAGCGTGTGCCCGCAGCCTGACCAGTGCTTCCTCCACCGTCACGCCCAACTGCACACTGATCATGCCGGTGGCCTGATGCACGGCTGCCCGTTGCAGCAGATGATCGCGGCCGGCATGGTATGCGGGACTCTGCGCCTCGGCGACCGCCACGGTCTCGGCCAGCAACAGCTGGGCGACCGCGTCCGCGAGAACAAGGGCGTCCGCCAGGACCGGGCCGGCCAGCGCGCCCTCGCCATCGCGGTACAGATCGATCGCTCCTATGCGGGCCCAGCCCGCACCCAGCGGCAAGGCGAACACCGCGCGGGCCCCCGCCTCCAGCGCCGCCGGGGCGAAAGCCGGCCACCGTTCGTGCCACACCGTCGCCCGCAAGTCCTCGGCCAGGACCGGGCCCGCCTGGGCGTACGCGTCCCGGCACGGGCCCTCCCCGAGCAGGAACTGCAACTGCTCCACCCGGGCGCTGACCGCGTCACTGGCATACCGGACATGCTGCATCTCCGGCGTCATCATCGTCACGCCGAGACCGCCGATCTCCGCGAGCCCGGTCAGCCCGGCGCTGCACAGGCTTTCCACGTCGGGCCCGTGCGCGGTCACCAGCCGCAGCACGTGCAACCGCCGATCGCGATCATCCACACCGATCACGGCCGACCCCGGAGGAGCGCATGCCTCGGCCCATCACAGGACCCTCCGAACCTGCCCCGGAACGACAGCCCGATTTCGGACCCAGTACCGACAACTCCTGGCATCCCACCGGACACGCCACCGGATCTGGCAAATCGGCCCCAGCGTACGCCCACAGGAGTGATCGACGCATAACGCACGGCTGTGGTAACCGATCGGACGACGAGGATGGCCCGCGCGCGGCCCACTGTCCCGTCGCGTCGATTCAGCCGGGTCCGTCTGGGTATGCAGGGATCAGCGGGGACTCCGGCCGGCGTGATCACGAGCCGGGGTGGCGCAGACGAGCTCCTGTCCCCCGCCACAGCCCGTGGGAGGACGTATTGCCGGCATCGCAGCAACCGCGGGCCCCGCATGACGTGCAGGGTCCGCTGGCAGCGGCTCTGGAGACTCTGGCCGGTACGCCCGACGACCAGCCCACCATCGACGAGCAGCTGAACACCGTGGCGCAACTGGCCGCCGACCGGGTCATCGGCATCGACTACGCCTCGATCACGGCGTTCCGCAACGACGCCTACGTCACCATGGCCGCCAGCAGCGAACTCGCCCTCGCTGTCGACGAAGCTCAGTACGCCGACGACGACGGCCCGTGCATGCAGTCGCTGCGGGACGCGGCCCCGGTGACCGTCAAGGACATCGCCGCGACGATGTCCTGGCCCGGTTTCCGTAAGGCGGCGGAGAACATGGGCCTGCACGCCTCCGTCTCCATCCCGTTGACCGCGGGCAGCGGCAAGACCATCGCGGTGCTCAATCTCTACGCCCGCGACGCCGACTCCGTGGCGCCGCTGATCGCCGGTCTGGCGATCATCTACGACCCGGCCCGGACGCGGCCCTACGAGGTTCCCGCCTCGGTCGCCGCCGGAGCCGACGAACTTCTCGCCGGCTGCGCCGCGGCGCTCAGCGTGCACGCGACCATTCAACGCGCCGTAGGCATCATCATGGCCCGGACGCGATGCGAGGCCGCCGACGCCTACGCGACCCTGCGCATCGAGGCCGCCGACGCGGGAGTCGCCCTGCCGTCCGCCGCCGCCGGAATCATCCAGCAGGCCGGCAACCGCGACTGAGTTCGACAAGGGCGGTACGAGATCGCCCGGCCGCGCCCTCAAGGTTCGTCGAGGAAGGCGAGGCCCTGCGTCTCGGCCCGCCACAGGATGGCGCACAGTTCCTCGGTGCCTCGGGCCAGGTGCCGGCGGTACGTGCTGAACGGCAGGCCGAGCCGTTCGGCGGCGGCCTCCTGGGTGAGGGCGCCGGTCAGATACGTCGCCTCCACCGCCCGCCGGTGCTTGGACCGGCGGACGTCGGTGCCGAGAACAGCTAGCGCCGCGCGCAGGATGTGCCGGAGGGCCGCTACCGCCTCCCCGCCCCGCTGCCGCACCATGCGGCTCCCGGCCAGGCGGCTGTCGGCGAGCAGATCCGCGCGGTGCCACGTACGTAACGCCTGCCGCACCGCGTCGTCGAAGTCCGCGCGCGTCCACGTGGTCACGGCGGCCCGCTCCGCGGACGGTTCCCGGTCGGCGAGCGCCTCCTTCACGTCCAGGCACAGAGCCTCGTACGCCTGCGGGTCCCGCCAGCGGAGCTCGGTGCGCACGACCATCCGCACGGTGTCACCGGGGCTCAGCCCGTGCGTGCGTACCGCCATGAAGGGCTGGTCCCGCAGCCAGGCGAACAGCTGCGCGGATTCCTCCTCGGCGACGACGGCGCGAAGCAGGTCCTCAGTGGTCATCGGGGCGAGGGCCGCCGCCTGCAACGCCCGCCGGTGGGCCCCGGACGGGATCTCGCCGATCAGCTCGTCGAAGGCCGCGACCGCGACCTCGCGTCGCAGGTCCTCCGCGGAGAGCCCGGCGCCGGCGGTGACCGCGTCCGCCGCCAGCCGCAGGGCCAGCGGATTGCCGCGCGCCGCTGACCGGACGTCGGCCCGGCACTCGTGCGGGATGCCGAGCGCGGCCAGGAGTTCGTCCGACTCGGTGTCGGTGAACGGTTCCAGCGCGATGACGCGCAGGACCGCTGCCCATCCGGGGTCGGCCCGCCAGCCCGGTGAGGGTGGCCGGCGGGACGCGACGACGAACATCGCGCCGGGCGCGTCGGCGGAGAGCAGGAATCCGCGCAGCCATCGTTCCCGCCGTTCGACGTGGTCGACGTCGTCGAGCAGGATCACGGCCCGTTCGGAACCACCGGTGACGATCCCGGCGTCGGCGTCCCCGGGCCTGAGCCGCAGGACCGAACGCCCCGCGTCCTCGGCCTCGTAGGCGACCCGCCGCAGCAGGGTCGACTTGCCGATGCCACCGGGCCCGCAGAGATAGAAGACCTCGGAGTCCTCGCCGGGGCGTTCCAGCGCGGCCCGCAACGTCGCGAGGTGATCGGCACGCCCGGCGAAGGACCGCTGCCGATGCAGGCGGATCCGCTGCTCCAGCCGCGAGCCAGGGGACGGCCCGGTCACCCCGTGACGCCGCGGAAGTGGCGTGGGCGCGGTGCCCGCGTGACCCGGCGGCGGTCCGCGACGGTCACGGCACGACCGCCCGGCCGGAGGCGCGGTGCCTGATTCTGGTGCGTCACTGGGTTCCCTGCTGTCGGTGGACCCGGGAACTCAACCAAGCCGGGGGGATCGACTGTCGGGCGAACGGTTGGCATCCGTCTGGCGCCCTGCTGAACAGCCGATCCCCTCGCCGGCGGCAGGGTCAGGACAGGTTCAGGCCGATCGTGTACTTGCCGCCGCCGTTCACGGCGGTCAGGTAGATCCGGTAGGCGTCGATCGGCCCGCTGTAGGTCAGCGTCTTGTCGGACCCGGCGCCCGGCGCGCTCGCCACGGGAACGTAGCCGAGCGGCGTCTGCGGCGTGGTCGGCGTGAGTCGGGTCAGCACCAGGGCGACGTCGGCGCCGTCCGGGCCGTCCAGGCAGATCTCCTGCCGGGTGCCGGGCGCTGTGGTGAAGAAGTACTGCCACGGCATGGCGGACTGCCCGGCGGTCAGCGTTCCGGTGCGCACGTACTGGTAGGAGCGGCAGTCGGGCGTCGCGGCGGCGGCCGGGCCGGCCGTCACGCCGAGACCGGCGACGAGCCCGGCGGCGGCAGCGAGCGAAGCGAGATCACGTCGGCGCATCAGGGGAAACTCCTCGTTCGATCGATGGTGGACACGGTCAGGGGACAGCCGCCTGCTCAGTCGCCCGATCCTCCGTCGCCTCCGTCCCCGCCGCCGTCGCCCAGCCAGGGGTCGGACCCGCCGTCACCGCGGTAGGGACCCCGGTAGAAGCGGCTGCGCCGGAGGAGGAAGACGGTGCCGAAACCGAGGACGGCCAATGCCAGGAAACACATCACAGGCTTATTCCTCGCCGTTCCACCGAACCATGTGATCAATGATGAGAACCGCTCCTGTCCATCCGGAAGGTCATCGACCGCCCAAAAGCCGCCCATTTCCGGCCGGACCGCCGGACAGGGATCGAGCAGAGATCGAACAGGAATCGGGCAGTACGGACCACGGCGCGGTCACCGGCGAGCCGTATTGCCGAGGTGACGTTTCTGCAGGTCATTGGCATTTACCGCGTTGTCGCACACCGGCATGGGCACGTAGCATCGGTGACCGCAGCGACGACCGGCCCACGATCCGAGCGGGGAAGAGTCCGATGGCTGAGCACGACCATGATCACCACGAGCACGATCACCACCACGAGCACGGCTCCGGGTGGCGGCACCGGATCGGGCATCTGCTCACCCCGCACTCGCACGACTCGGCCGACAAGGTCGACTCCGCGCTGGAGTCCTCCCGGGAGGGCCTGCGAGCGCTGTGGATCTCCCTCACCGTGCTCGGCGTCACGGCGCTGCTGCAGGCCGCGATCGTCGTGTTCTCCGGCTCCGTGGCCCTGCTGGGCGACACCCTGCACAACGTCGCCGACGCGCTCACCGCCGTACCCCTGGGAATCGCCTTTCTGCTCGGCCGGCGGGCCGCGACCAGGGCGTACACCTACGGTTTCGGCCGTGCCGAAGACCTCGCCGGCATCGCCATCGTCATGGTCGTCGCCGGCTCCGCGATCGCCTCGGCCTGGTTCGCGGCCGACCGGCTGGTGAACCCGCGCACCATGACGCACCTGCCGTGGGTGTTCGCGGCCGGCGTGATCGGGTTCATCGGCAACGAGCTGGTCGCCCGTTACCGGATCACGGTCGGCCGGCGGATCGGCTCGGCCGCCCTGGTCGCCGACGGCCTGCACGCCCGCACCGACGGGTTCACCTCCCTCGCCGTGGTGCTCGCCGCCGGTGGCGCCGCGCTCGGCTGGGGCTGGGCGGACCCGGTCGTCGGCCTGGTCATCACGGTGGCCATCGCCCTCGTGCTCAAGGACGCCGCCCGCGAGGTCTACCACCGGCTGATGGACCGGGTCGACCCCGAGCTGGTCGACCGGGCCGAGAGCCAGTTGCGGGCCGTTCCCGGCGTCCGCGACGTCTCCGGGCTGCGACTGCGCTGGATCGGGCACCGGATGCACGCCGAGGCTGCCATCGTCGTCGACGCCCGGCTCAGCCTGCTCGCCGCGCACGAGATCGCCGCCGACGCCGAGCACCAGCTCACCCACCAGGTGCCCCGGCTGACCGGCGCCACCGTGCACGTCGACCCGGACAGCCACCCCGGCGACGGCCACCACACCGGGCTGTCCCACGAACGGCGTGACCGGCTCGCCGCCAACGCCGGCTGATCGGAGGACCACCGCGACCCCGCGCCCGCACCGCCGGCCCGCGCCCGGCGGGGTGACGGGTACCGTCGATGGGCCGGCGACCTCACCGGCAGGGCCCCGGCGGTGGGCGGCGAGACAGTTGATTACAGCGGCAGTTACGCTGGGTCATCAGCAGACCGAGGAATGTGGTTGCAAGATGGTCAATGCGCAGGAGTTCGCCCGGCGGCTGAGCAGCCTAGGAGCCAAGGAGTTCACTCTCGACGACGTGGTCGACCTGGCCACCGACGCCGATGTCCGCATCAGTCCTGACCTGGAGATCGACGAGTCGGTGGCGCAGCGCCTGCTGGACCGCGTCTCGCCGGCGGTGCCGGTCACCGGGGCGGAGATCGTGGCGTCGCAGTGGCCTCCGCCGGTGTCGGGCCGCCCGGCCGCACCACCGGCGGTCTTCTCCAGCCCGGGTGCCGTCGACGGCCCGGCTGAGCAGCCGGGCCGCAACCGCGGGTCCGGGCCGGCGCGCACCGGACGGCGGCCGGACCCTCGACGAGGTGGCCGGTGATCGCGGAGCGGCCGGGACGGGCGCTCGCCCGGGCCGGCCGCCGGCTCCGCGGAGCCGGCGGCGCCACCGCTCAGTCCCCTTCGCGCGGATCGTCGTAACCCTCGTCGGCCCGTTCGCGGCGCAGGTGCGCCTCGGCGCGGACGGCCTGCACGCCGCCCTCGGCGGCCAGCCCGGCGTACATGGCTTTCACCTTCTCGAACGGCTGACCCGGCGGCAGCAGCGGAACAGCGGGATCGACGACCGCGTCGATGACCACCGGGCGGTCCGCGGTCAGGGCGGCCTCCCAGGCGCCGGCCATCTCCGCGGCGGACGTGACCCGCACCCCGCGCAGCCCGAGCAGGTCGGCGTATCCGGCGTACGGCACCTCCGGCAGCTCCTGGGAGGCGCCGAAACGCGGCTCGCCCTCCGTCTCCCGCTGCTCCCAGCTCACCTCGGCCAGGTCCCGGTTGTTCAGCACGCACACCACGAACCGCGGGTCGGCCCAGTCGCGCCAGCGGGCCGCGACCGTCACCAGTTCCGCCAGGCCGGTCATCTGCATGGCGCCGTCACCGGTCAGCACGACGACGGGCCGCTGCGGGGTGGACTCCTTCGCGGCGATGCCGTACGGGATGCCGCAGCCCATCGACGCCAGGGTGCTGGACAGGTGCGCCGGCACCCCTCGGGGCAGGCGCAGGTGCCGGGCATACCAGTAGACGACCGATCCGACGTCCACGGCGACCCGCGCGTCCGCCGGCAGGTGTCCGTTCAGCGACCGGACCACGTGTTGCGGATTCATCGGTTCGGCGGCGGCCCCGGCACGGGCCTGCGCGATCTCCCGCCACTTCCGGACCGAGCTCTCGACCCGGTCACGCCAGGCCCGGTCACGCCGGGTCGCGACCATGCCCAGCAGCGCCCGCACCGTCTCGGCGGCGTCGCCGAGCAGGGGCACCTCGACCGGATACCGGACGCCGAGCTGCCGGCCGTCGACGTCGATCTGCACCGCGCGGGCCTGCCCGGGAGCCGGATAGAACTCCGTCCACGGGTCGTTGGTGCCGATCAGCAGCAGCGTGTCGCAGTCACGCATCAGCTCGGCGCTGGCCGTGGTGCCCAGATGACCCATCACCCCGGTGTGGAACGGCAGGTCCTCGTCCAGCACGGGTTTGCCCAGCAGGGAGGTGGTGATCCCGGCACCGAGGCGTTCGGCCAGCTCGACGACCTCGTCCGCCGCGCCGTACGCGCCCTGCCCCACCATGATCGCGACCCGTTCACCGGCGTCGAGCAGCGCGGCCGCCTCGCGCAGATCGTCCTCGTACGGGATCAGTCGGGCCGGGCGCAGCCCGGGGCTGGTCATCATCACGCCGTGCCGATGCGTGCCGGGATCCGGGGCCGGGGCGTTCTGCACGTCGTGCGGAAGGATCACGCATGTCGGGCTCCGCGTCGCCAGCGCCGTCCGGAACGCCCGGTCGATCAGCATCGGCAGTTGCTCCGGCGTGTGCGCCACCTGGACGAACTGCGCGCACACGTCGCCGAAGAGCCGCACCAGGTCGATCTCCTGCTGGTAGGCGCTGCCCAGCACCGTCGACGCCTGCTGCCCGACGACGGCCACCACCGGCTTGCCGTCGAGTTTCGCGTCGTAGAGGCCGTTGAGCAGATGGACGGCGCCGGGCCCCTGGGTGGACACGCAGACCCCGGGCCCGCCGGTGTACTTGGCGTGACCGACGGCCATGAACGCCGCCGCCTCCTCGTGCCGGGCCTGCACGAACGCCGGCTTGCCGGCCCGTCGCAACGCGCCCATGACACCGTCGATCCCGTCGCCGGAATAGCCGAAGACCCGGTCGACGCCCCACGCGGACAAGCGCTCCACCACCAGATCCGACACCGTTCGGTCAGCCATGCCCCTGTCCCCTCCTCGATCCGATGGGCTCTGGCTACCCGCGCCGGCGCGAGCTGAACGTCGGACGACGACCGCAAGCACACCTCGATTGAGACGGCGGGAAGTGGGGATGCTGCGACCCATGACCTTCAGCGACGAGCCGGCCGGGACCCTCGAGACGGTCGCGACCTTCGACGGTCCCATGCCCACCGGCGTCACGGTTTCCCACAGCGGCCGCATCTTCGTCAACTTCCCGAAATGGGGTGACGACGTGCCCGCCACCGTCACCGAACTGCGCGACGGCCGGCCCGTGCCCTTCCCGGACCAGCGGTGGAACAGCCCCGGCGGCAACGACGACGAGCGGGCCTTCGTCTCGGTGCAGAGTGTCGTCGTCGACCCCGCCGACCGGCTCTGGGTCCTCGACACCGGCTCGCCGATGTTCCAGCCGACCAGTCCGGGCGGGCCCAAGCTGGTCTGCGTCGACCTGGACACCGACACCGTGGTCCGCACGATCGTGTTCCCGCCCGAGGTGGCACTGCCCACGACGTACCTCAATGACGTGCGTTTCGATCTGCGCCGTGGCAGCGAGGGCATGGCGTTCATCACCGACTCCTCCGACCAGGGGCCGAACGGGATCATCGTCGTCGACCTGGGCACCGGCGAGTCCTGGCGCCGCCTGCACGAACACCCGTCGACCAAGGCCGAGCCGCTGACCGCCTTCCGGCCCGTGGTGGAGGGCCGCTACTTCCTGGAACGCCCCGCCGACGGCGACCCGCAGCCGGTGACGATGGGCTCCGACGGCATCGCGATCGGTCATGACGGGCAGCGCCTGTACTACTGCCCGCTGGCCTCCCGGCGGCTCCACAGCGTCTCCGTCGACGCCCTCTGCGACCGCGCGCTCGACGACGCCGCGGTCGCCGCCACCGTGATCGACGAAGGTGACAAGGGCAGCGGCTCGGACGGCTTGGAGACCGACGACGCCGGCAACCTCTACCTGACCGCGTACGAGCAGAACGCCGTCCTGCTGCGCCGGCCCGACGGCACCTACGAGACGCTGGTGCACGATCCGCGGCTGCTGTGGCCGGACACCATGTCGGTCGCGGCCGACGGGTACCTGTACGTCACCGCCAACCAGCTGCATCGGCAGGCCACCTACCAGCACGGCAAGGATCTGCGGCACAAGCCGTACGCGCTGTTCCGGACCCGGATCGACGCCGGCCCGGTCCGGCTGCGCCGGTAGCGACCCGGGCGGTGCTGTCAGGAGGGTGGTGCGGAGAGGCGCCGGCGACGGTGCTGCGCCTGATCGACCAGTCGCTGGGCGACCTCGCGGAGCTTCACGTTCGACCGGCTGGAGATGGTGGCCAGGACTCTGAACGCCTCGTCGGGGGTGCAGCCCTTGTCCGCCATCACGATTCCCTTCGCCTGCTCGATCACCGCCCGCGAGGCCATGGCCTGTTCCAGGTCAGCCGTGAGTTCGACGCTGTCCTCGTACGTGGCGGCGTTGGCGACCAGGACGGCGGCGCGGGTGGCGAACAGGGTGGCCGCGGCGCGTACCTCGTCGTCGAAGGGCCGGTCCCCGGTGCCGTAGAAGTTGAGGGCGCCGATGATCCACTGCGGGCCGGGCAGTCCGACGGCTAGGACCCGTCGCACCCCGTGCCGGTGGCAGGCCGCGGAGAATGCCTCGTAGGTCCGGTCCGTGGCGGTGTCCGGGATGGAGATGATGCCGCCGGTGAGGGCGGCGTCCAGGCAGGGGCCTCGCCCGGTCTCGTACTGCCGCTCGTCGAGCACGGGTGCTCGATCTCCGCTGAAGGCGACGGTGCGGGGCCGTTTCCGGGGGTCGATCACGGTCACCGAGACCTCGGCGGCGGCGGGGACGGCGACATGGGCGGCGAGGACCGGTGGCCCGAGTTCACCGCTCGCGCGGTGCGGTCCGGATGTCACTGCTCGATGTCGGTCGGCTTGCCCGTGCACGAGTCCGCCGCGGGCGCGCTCAACATCTACGCGACCGAGCCACGGGCGTTCGACGACGACGCGGTCGCGCTGGCACAGACCTTCGCCGGGTACGCCGCCGTCGCGATGGCCAACGTCCACCTCTACGACAGCCAGGCCGCCCTGGCCCACCACATGCAGACCGCCATGGCCGGCCGCGCCGTCATCGAACAGGCCAAGGGCATCGTCATGGGCGAGCGGCACTGCAGCGCCGACGAGGCGTTCCAGCTCCTGGTCAAGCTGTCCCAGGGCACCAACCGCAAGCTGCGGGACGTCGCCCAGGCACTGGTCGACCGCGCGGCCGGCAACGGCTGACAGCGGTCCGGGTCATTCCCGGCCGGGTGCACCGGGCCGGACCAGACCCGTCTCGTACGCCGCCACGACCGCCTGCACCCGGTCCCGCAGGCCCAGTTTGGCGAGGATCCGCTTCATGTGGGTCTTCACCGTCGACTCCTCGACGAACAACTCCCCGGCTATCTCCGCGTTCGACAGTCCACGCGCCACCAGCTCGAGGACGTCCCGCTCCCGGGCGGTCAACGCCCGCAACCGTCCGGCCACCACCGGGTCCGGTGGTGACGCCGTGGCGATCCGGTCGATCACCGTCCGCGTCACCGACGGCGACAGCAGCGAGTCACCGTCGGCCACCGTGTGGATCGCCTCGATCAACTGCTCCGGCCTGGTCCGCTTCAGCAGGAAGCCGGACGCACCGGCACTGAGCGCCCCGAACACGTAGTCGTCGTCCTCGAACGTGGTCAGCATCAGCACGCGTGCCGCGGGGGCGACCCCGGCCAGCTCGCGCGTCGCGGCGATGCCGTCCTGATGCGGCATGCGCACGTCCATCAGCACCACGTCCGGTCGCAACGCCCGGGCCGACGCGACCGCCACACGGCCGTCGGCGGCCTCCCCGACCACGTCGATCGAGGCGTCGCTGGACAACACCGCCCGCAGCCCGGCCCGCATCAGATCGTCGTCGTCGACGATCAGCACCCGCACCGGCCCGGTCACGCGGAGATCCCCATCGACGCCTGGTACGGCAGCCGGGCCCGCAGCCGGAAGACCCCGCCGTCCACGGGGCCGGCGTCCAGCAAGCCGTCCAGCAGCGCGGCACGCTCACGCATCCCGACGATCCCCATGCCCCGGCGACGGCGCTGCCGCTCACCGACCGGGTTGCTGACCACGATCTCCACCGCGGCCGGCCCGTACGACATCCGCACGTCAGCGGTGCCGGCCCCGTGCCGGGCGGCGTTCGTCAGCCCCTCCTGCAGGATCCGGTAGGCGGCCCACGCCACGGCGCTCGGCAACCCCCGCGGCGCCCCGTCGAACGTCGCCGTCACCCGCAGCCCGCCGGCCCGGTGCCGATCCACCAGCTGCTCCAGCGCGGCAGTGTCGGCCGGCGCGGGATCGGCCGGCGCCGGGCCGGTCGGCCCGGCGGCCTCCTGCCGCAGCGCGCGGACGAGGCGGTCGATGTCGGTGATCGTCGCGGACGCCACCTCCTCGATGGTGGTGATCGCCTGCACCGACCGGTCCGGATCCTGCCGGTGCAGCAGACGGGCCGCGCCCGCCTGAACGAGAATCACGTTGATCGCGTGCCCCGCCGAGTCGTGCAGCTCCCGCGCGATCCTGGTGCGTTCCTCGGCGGCGACCAGACGCCGCTGCACCTGGATCTCCTGCTCGCGCAGCCGGGCGTGGTCCTCCAGCTCGACGATGCGTTCGCGGCGCAGCCGGGTCCGGTCACCGGCGATCCACACCAGCCCGAACATGGCCACCCAGGCGAACAGCCCCGGCGACATCCCGAGGACCGACTGGCCGTCGAGGGCCATCACGGCGATCGCCACCGGCACGTAACCGGCGACCCCCGCCGCGGCCAGCAACCTGCGCCGCGGGGTGTGGCCGCCACCCACGGCCTCGGCGAGCAGATACGTCGCGGCGAGCGGCCCGGGCGGCACGTCGAGGGCATAGCCCAGCCCCAGCATGACCAGCGAGACGACCGAGGTCACCGCCCACATCACGCCGGGCAGCCGGCGGGCGAGCAGCAGCGGCGCCACCGACGCGGCCGTCAGCGCGAAGCCGGCCGCGTCGAGCTCTCGGTACCCCGTCGTCGCCGGAGTGCCCAGACCTCCCGCGCGCAGCATCGCGATGGTGAAGGCCCCGGCGGCGAGCGCCACCGCGGCGTCGGCCGCGACCCGGCCGCGCGCCCCCATCTTGACCGGCATCAGTCCACCTTACGGGCGGCCGCCGGGGTCGCGGATCCCTCAGCGGGAGCATCCGGCATCCCCCTTCAGGGGTACGCGCGGAGCCCACCTCGGAGCGTTTCGGCGCAGTGCCGCCCGTCCGTAGCGTCACCTTCCGTCACCACCGTCGCATCGGAGAGAGTCGATGACCATCACAGAAACGCCCCGGGGCAGCGTGTTCGAACGCCTCGCCGGGTTCGCCGACCGGCACCGCTGGACCGCCGTGTTGCTGTGGGTGCTGATCCTGGCCGGGGTCACCGCCGGGTCGGGCCTGGCCGGCACCGACTACCACAACGACTTCACCCTGCCCGGCGCCGACTCGCAGAAGGCCCAGGACCTGCTGAACGAGCGCGCCCCGGCCCGGGCCGGCGCCACCCTCGACATCGTGGTGCGCGCCCCGGCCGACGTGACCGCGCCGGCCACCCGCACCGCCGTCGAGGCCATGCTCGCCCAGGTGCGCGCGCTCCCGCACGTCGCCGAGGTCGTCAGCCCCTATCCGGCGGGCGACGCCCCACCGTCCGCCATCTCCGCCGACCGCACCATCGCGTACGCGACCGTCGCCCTCGATGTTCCCGCCGAGGCGATGCCCGCCGACGACACCCGCCGCATCATCAGCGCCGCCCGCACCGCCGCCGGCGCCGGGCTGGCCGTCGAGGTGGGCGGCGACCCGGCCCGGGCCGCCGAGGAGTCCGAGGGCGGCCCGGCCGAAGGCGCCGGCCTGCTCGCCGCGCTGATCGTGCTGGTCTTCCTCTTCGGGTCGCTGCTCGCCGCCAGCCTGCCGATCATCATCGCGGTGTTCGCCGTCGGCACCGCCATCGGCCTGGTCGCCCTCGCCTCCCACGTCGCCACGGTCGCCGACTTCACGACCCCGCTGCTGATCCTCGTCGGCCTCGGCGTCGGCATCGACTACGCGCTGCTGGTCTTCTCCCGCTACCGCGGCGAGCTGATCGCCGGGACCGACCGGCCGGCTGCCGTCCGCGCCGCGCTGGACACCGCCGGCCGTACCGTCTTCTTCGCCGGCACCACCGTGCTGATCGCCCTGCTCGGCCTCGTGCTGCTCGGCCTCGGCGCCCTGCAGGGCGTCGCCGTCGCCCTGGCCGTCACCGTCCTGGTCACCATGCTCGCGGCGCTGACCCTGCTGCCCGCGCTGCTCGGCCTGTTCGGCGCCCGCATCGAGCGCTCCATCATCCGCCGCCGGGAGAGAGCCACCCGCCGCGGCCGGCCCCAGCGCGAGGAGGGACACCTCTGGCGCCGCTGGAGCGACGCGGTCGCCCGCCGCCCGTGGCCGGCGCTGCTGCTGCCGCTGATCGTGCTGCTCTGGCTGGCCGCGCCCCTGCTGGGCATGCGGCTCGGCTTCGCCGACGCCGGCAACGACGCCGGAACCAAGACCAGCACCCGGGCGTACGACCTGCTCGCCGAAGGATTCGGACCCGGCGTCAACGGCCCGCTGGTCATCGTCGTGCACACGCCCGGAGGGCAGGCCGGCACCGCCGCCGGAGCCGTGCGGCAGGCGCTCGCCGGCACCCCCGGCGTCGCCGGCGTCATCCCGCCGATCTCCGCACCGGGCGGTGACGTCGCCACCGTCATCGCCTTCCCGGCCTCGGCCCCGCAGGACGAGGCCACGGCCGAGCTAGTCACCACGCTGCGCGACGACGTCCTCGCCCCGGTGGCCACCGCCAACGGCGCCACGGTCCTGATCGGCGGGCCCACCGCTGCCGTCATCGACGTCTCCGCCGCCATCGCCGCCCGGCTGCCGCTGTTCGTCGCGGTCGTCGTCGGCCTCTCCGCCCTGCTGCTGCTCCTGCTGTTCCGCTCCCTGCTGATCCCGGTGAAGGCCGCGGTCCTCAACCTGCTCAGCGTCGGCGTCGCGATGGGCGTCATCACCGTGGTGTTCCAGCACGGCGCGGCCGGCGTGACGCCCGGCCCGATCGAGGCGTACGTCCCGGTCATGATCTTCGCGATCGTCTTCGGCCTGTCCATGGACTACGAGGTGTTCCTGCTGGCCCGCATGCACGAGCACTGGGAACGCACCGGGAACGCCGCGGCCGCGGTCCGGGAGGGGCTCGCCACCACCGGCCGGGTCGTCACGGCCGCCGCCGCGATCATGGTGGTGGTGTTCGGCGCCTTCCTGCTCTCCCCGGACCGCATGCTCCAGCAGTTCGGGCTCGGCCTGGCGGTGGCCGTCCTGGTCGACGCCGTGGTCATCCGCTGCCTGCTGCTGCCGGCCGCCATGCACCTGTTCGGCGCCCGCGCCTGGTGGCTCCCGGCCGCGCTGGCCCGCCGGCTGCCCCGCCTCGCCCTGGAACACCGGTAGGCGGTGTTTCGCAGCGTGCTCGGGGCCGCGGCGTGCCCGGGGCCGCTGCGTGCTCGGGGCCGCTGCGTGCTCGGGGCCGCTGCGTGCTCGGGGCCACGGCGTGGCCGCACTGCGAAACACCGCCTGCGTCCCGGCGGCGCGCGACCGGACTATTCGATGGCGGAGAAGAGGCCGGTGATCTCCACCTGCGCGCCGCCGAGCCCGCCGAAGACCGCACCCGCGACCGGCGTGGCGACCGCGGCCGAGGCGTCCTCGTAGCTGGCGAAGTACAGGTCCAGCGTCCGGTACGCGGGGGTGGCGGTGCCGTCCTCCTTGGGCCACACCTTGGCCGACTCGAGGCGCTGCAGCTTCGGGAACGTCGCGGCGGCCGCGCGCACGCCCTCGTAGACCTTCTCGAACTCGTCCGGGTCGGCCGGGTTGCCGATGATGATGGTGATCTTGGTGGGCACGGTGCTCTCCATGACAATCGAACCTTTCAGAGGAAATCGAACACTTGGCGTACGACCGTCGCGGCTCGCGATCAGCGGCCGTAGGTCTCCAGCAGTCGCAGCCAGACCTCGCTGACCGTGGGGTACGACGGGACCGCGTGCCACAGCCGGTCGAGGGGCACCTCACCGACGATCGCGATCGTGGCGGCGTGCAGCAGTTCGGCGACGTCCGGGCCGACTAGGGTGAACCCGACGATCACCCGGCGGTCCTCGTCGACGACCATGCGGGCCTGCCCCTGGTAGCCCTCGGCGTGCAGCGAGGCCCCGGCCACCGAGCCCAGGTCGTAGTCGACGACCCTGGTGCGCAGCCCGGCTGCCTGTGCCGCGGCCGCGGTCAGCCCGACGGAGGCGATCTCTGGGTCGGTGAACACCACCTGCGGCACCGCCCGCTCGTCGGCGGTCACGGCGTGGCGGCCCCAGGCGCCGGTGTCCGCCGGCTCGCCCCCGGCGCGGGCCACGATCGCGTCGCCGAGCGCACGAGCCTGGTACTTGCCCTGGTGGGTCAGCAGCACGCGACGGTTGACGTCGCCGGCGGCATACAGCCAGTCCCCCGCGTCGAGAACGCGCAGCGACTCGTCGACGGCCAGCCAGCCGCCGGGCTCCAACCCGATGCTGTCCAGGCCGATGTCCTGAGTGTTCGGGGTCCGGCCGATCGCGACCAGAATCTCGTCCGCGTCGACCTGGCCGCCCTCGGCGAGGGTGACGTGCACGGTGCCGGCGGCGTCCCGGCTCACCGCGACGGCTTCCGCGCCGGCCCGCACCGACACCCCGGCCGCCGTCAGCGACGCGCTGACCTTCTCCCCCGCGAACGGCTCGGCCTGCGGGAGCACCCCGTCACGGGCCAGCAGCGTCACCGAGGAACCGAGAGCGGCGAACGCGGTGGCCATCTCCGACCCGACCACCCCGGCGCCGATCACCACCAGGCGGCCCGGCACCGCCTTCGCCGACGCCGCCTCACGGCTGGTCCACGGCCGGGCGTCCCGCAGACCCGCGATGTCCGGCACCAGCGCGCTGCTCCCGGTCGCGACGACGACCGCGTGCCGGGCGGTCAGCGTGGTGGTCGTCCCGTCGGCGCCGGTGACCTCGACGGCACGCTCGCCGCTGATCCGGCCCTGACCGCGGAACAACGCGATCCCCGCCGACTCGAGCCACGAGACCTGGCCGTCGTCCTTCCAGTTCGAGGCGAACGAGTCACGCCGGCCGAGCACCGCCGCCACGTCGAGCTCCCCGGTCGCGGCCTCCCGGGCGCCCGGCACCTGACGGGCCGCCCGCAACGCCGCCGCGCTGCGCAGCAACGCCTTCGTCGGCATGCACGCCCAGTACGAGCATTCACCGCCGACCAGTTCCCGCTCCACGATCGCCGCGGTCAGGCCACCACGCACCACGCGGTCGGCCACGTTCTCCCCGACCGGACCGGCGCCGATCACGATGACGTCGTACTCAGAAATGGGCATGATCAGTTGCCTTTCGCGGCGCGGCCGAGACGGATGGCGGCGATGAGGAAGAAGACGGCGCCGGGGACGGCGTAGCCGGCCGCATTCGTCAGCGCCGGGTGGTCCGCGGAGGCGCCGGCGATGAACGAGCCGCCGGCGAGCACCGAGATGCCACCGCTGACGATCATCGGCCACTGACCACCCATCTTGCGACGCGGGACCGCCACGATCAGCTGGACCAGGCCGGCCACGATCGCCCAGGCGCCCCAGACCCGCAGCATCGCCGGGATGCCGGACGCCGCGGCGGCGCCGAGGCCGATGGCGGTGAGCAGGCTGACCGCGATGTTGACGTAGAGCAGGGCCGGCGAGCCGGTGGTCCGTGACGAGCGCAGGTCGTAGACGGCGGCGCCGACGTCGAAGAGCGGGTAGAGCACGAACAGCGTCACCGTGAGCGGGTTGATCTCCTTCGCGGTGGTGATCGCCACGACGGCCCACACGATCGCGAACGCGAATCGGATGAAGTACAGCCGGCGCAGCGCGGAGGCCGTCCGGGCGATGCCGGACGGAGCAGCGGTGGTGGTCACGATGACCCCTTCGATCGAGACTGACAGAGACCGAACGTTCTGTCACGAGCCAGCATGATGCCGTCGCGCTCGACCTGTCAAGACCGAACGTTCTATCTAACTGTGGGCTGCTCCGGCTCGGCAGAGTGAACGTTCTGTCGCTACGATGGGGCGATGACGCGCGGCGACACCGAACCCCGGCCCTCCGAGGCGCGAACCCGGCTCCTCACGACCGCGACCAGGATCTTCTACACGGAGGGGATCCACTCCGTCGGCGTCGACCGGATCATCGCCGAGGCGAAGGTGACCCGGGCAACCTTCTACCGGCACTTCCCGGGCAAGGAGGATCTGATCCTGGCCTATCTTCGCGAGGTCCATCGCATGGATCGGGCCCAGGTCGACGCGGCCCTGGCCGCCACCGGCAGGTCGCCGGTCGAGCTGCTGACGGGCATCGCCGCCGCCATCGCCGCGCGCATCCAGTCCCCCGGTTTCCGGGGCTGCGCCTTCCTCAACGCCGCCGCGGAGTACCCGGACAGGGATCATCCCGTGCACCGCGAGATCATCGCCCACCGGCAATGGTTCCTCGACACGCTGACCGCGCTGATGGCGCAGGTGCACGAGGAGACAGCGGATCCCGCCGCGCGCCACTTCGTGATGCTCCGCGACGGCGCCATGGCGGCCGGATGCCTCTACGACCCGCAGCTGGTGGCCGAGACGTTCCTGCGCGGGGTCGAGGGGCTCCTGCGGATCAACACGGAACGCCAGGCGGCCGAGTCCGCGCAGCCGGTTCGGTAGGGCCGGCCGTCACGAGGGCCGGAGACCGCCCGGACGCACCAAGTCGTCCGGGCGGGCCGGATTACTCCACGCCGTGCAGGGCGACCAGCGGAATGCGACGAGTGGTCTTCGTCTGGTAGTCGGCGAAGCCGGGCATCGCCGCCGTCACCCGCGCCCAGGTCTGCTCGTAGTCGTCACCGGCGATCTCGGCGGCCCGGACCGCCCTGGTCTCGGTGCCGACCTCGATCTTCGTGTCGGGATGGGCCTTGAGGTTGTAGAACCAGTCCGGATTCTGCGGTGCACCACCTTTCGACGCCACGATCACCAGGCGATCACCGTCGTCGAAGTAGGCCAGCGGACTGACCCGCTCCACCCCGCTGCGGGCGCCGGTGTGGTGCAGGAGCAGAAGCGCGTCGCCGAACTGGGCGAGCCCCTTGCCACCCTTGGCCCGGAACTCATCGATGATCTTGGAGTTCCAGTCATTGAAGTCGCTCATGCCGAAACCCTACCCAGGGGTTCGGCCGCGAGGTTCTGCCCCGCGGACCACGCGGGGCTGAACCCAGGTGACCTCCGTCGCACGAGTTGCCTCTGACATCAACGTCAGGTCCTACCGTGGACGTATGCAGATCAACGGAGCAGTCGCCCTGGTCACGGGCGCGAATCGCGGTCTCGGCCGCCACTTCACCCAGCAGTTGCTCGAGCGCGGCGCGACCAAGGTGTACGCCACCGCCCGCCGCCCCGAGCTGATCGACATCCCGGGCGCAGAGCCGCTGCGCCTGGACATCACCGACCCGTCCTCGATCGCCGCGGCCGCCGAGATCGCCACCGACGTGACGCTGCTGATCAACAATGCCGGCGTCTCGACCAACGCGAAGCTGGTCACCGGCGACCTCGACAAGATCCGGCTCGAGCTGGACACCCACTTCTGGGGCACGCTCGGCATGATCCGCGCGTTCGCGCCACGGCTGGGCGGCGGCGCGATCCTCAACGTGCTGTCCGCGCTGTCGTGGTTCAACATCGACGGCGCCGGCGCGTACGGCGTCGCCAAGGCCGCCGCGTGGAACCTGACCAACGGCGTACGCCTCGAGCTGGCCGCGCAGAAGACCCTGGTGACCGGACTGCATCTGGGCGCCGCGGACACCGACATGATGGCCGGCTACCAGGGTCCGAAAGCGGACCCCGCGGTCATCGTCAGGGCCGCCCTCGACGGTGTCGAGCAGAACCTGATCGAGGTCGTGGCCGACGAGTGGAGCGCCACGGTCAAGGCGTCGCTCGCCGCGGACCCGAGCAAGTTCTACACCCTCGGCTAGGAACACGGCCGCGCCGAGCAGGCGCCCGCCGCACCATCACGCCGCGCATGGCGGGTCACGCCATTTCGTCGTGCTCATTTGTCAATTGCCGGTATTCGCCTCTCCGAAGTGTTATAAGGGCTGCTCACAGCGAGTCGTCGCCGTACGGGAGAAGTGCAAGGAAAGCGTCGGGAAACGCATCTCAACACATTGACGCAAACCTATTGCACTTCTAACGTACGACGTATTACCCGGCTCTCCCCCAGGAGCAATCCCCGTGACCCAACGATCGTTTCGCATCGTCCTCGCCACCGTGTCGAGCCTGCTGCTGACCGGCGGGATCGTCAGCACCGGTGGAAGCGCCGCGGTGGCCGCCACCGTCGGCACCGCCACCCGGATCGTCGGCGGCCAGTCGGGCCGCTGCCTCGACGTGCCCAACTCCGCCACCACCAACGGCCTGCAGGCTCAGCTGTACGACTGCTCGGGCGCCACCGGCCAGTCCTGGACCTGGACCAGCGGCAGACAACTGACCGTGTACGGCGGCAAGTGCCTGGACGCCTCCGGGCAGGGCACCGCCAACGGCACCACCGCCGTCATCTGGGACTGCAACGGCCAGGCCAACCAGCAGTGGAACGTCAACGCCAACGGCACGATCACCGGCGTGCAGTCCGGACTGTGCCTGGACGCCAACGCGGCCGGCACCGCCAACGGCACCAGGGTGATCCTGTGGGCCTGCAACGGTCAGGCGAACCAGCAGTGGGCCCAGGTCACACCGGGCGGCGGCACCACGGGCGGGCCCTGTGACCTCTACGCCGCCGGCGGCACCCCGTGCGTCGCGGCGCACAGCACCGTGCGGGCGCTCTACAGCTCCTACCGCGGCAACCTCTACCAGGTGCGGCGCAGCTCCGACAACAGCACCCGCGCGATCGGCGCCCTCAGCGGCGGGGCGGCCGACGCCGCGAGCCAGGACTCCTTCTGCGCCGGCACCACCTGTGTCGTCACCGTCCTCTACGACCAGTCGGGGCGCGGCAACGACCTCTGGTACCAGGGGTCGGCGGCCGTTCCCGGCTCACCGCAGAGCAGGCCGGCGGTGGCGACGACCGAGTCGCTGAGCGTCGGCGGCGCCAAGGCGTACTCGCTCTACATCAACCCGGGCAACAGCTACTGGCGCGACGGGCACCTGACCGGGGTCCCGACCGGCAGCGCACCCGAGGGCATGTACATGGTCACCAGCGGCACCCACGTCAACAGCGGCTGCTGCTTCGACTACGGCAACAGCGAGACCACCCGCAAGGCCGACGCCGCCGGCGCCATGGACGCGATCTACTTCGGCACGAGCTGCTGGTTCGGCGGCTGCTCGGGCTCCGGGCCGTGGGTGCAGGCCGACCTCGAGTGGGGCCTGTTCCCCGGCGGCAGCAGCTCGTGGAACGCCAACCAGCGTGCGTTCACCAGCAAGTTCGTGACCGCGACGCTGAAGAACAACGGGACCTCCCGCTTCGCGATCAAGGGCAGCAACGCGCAGAGCGGCAGCCTCTACACCCTGTGGGACGGTTCGCTGCCGCCCGGCTACAGCCCGATGAAGAAGCAGGGCGCGATCGTGCTCGGCAGCGGTGGTGACTGCTGCAAGCCCGACGGCGGCGCCAACCAGAGCGCCGGCACGTTCTACGAGGGCGCCATGGTCGCCGGCTACCCGTCGGACGCCACCGAGAACGCCGTGCAGGCGAACATCGTCGCCGCCGGTTACCGCTGATCAGGCAGGGCCGCTCCGGACGGCCGGCGGTGCTGCCGCCGGCTCGGGAGCGGCCCGGTCCTGGCGTAGGACTCAGACCGCTCGCCGCGCCTCGGCGAAGAAAGTTCGCGAGGACGGCAGCAACCACGCCGGCCCATCGCGTTCATAGGGAGGAACCCTTCCCCCAGTACGCGAGGAGTCACATCAATGGCAGCCAGCCGCAGGCTCAAGGTGGGGCTCACCATGACGGCCGTCGTGCTCGCCGCTCTCGGCGCCGGCATCGGCACGGCGAGCGCCGGCACGCGCGCCCCCTGGCACAACGCCAACCCGAACCGGGGCAATCCGACCAAGAGCGTTCCCCCGAAGACCGCTCCTGCGAAGGCCTCCCCCGCGGTGAGCCCGGTCTCCCCGGCCGCGACCTCCGCACGGCCGGCTCCGGCCGGGACCAGCGCTCCGGCCTCCCCCGCCGCGTCCGCGCCGGCCACGGCCACCGCCACCGCCAAGGCCGGCTCGTGGACGCCGCCACCGGCCAACGCGACGTTCGACTACCAGATCGGCGGCGCCTACACCCCGCCGGCCGGCGTCACCGTGGTCAGCCGTGACAGCGAGGCCGCTCCGGCCGCCGGAATCTACAACATCTGCTACGTCAACGCCTTCCAGGCCCAGCCCGGCGCCGAGTCGTGGTGGAAGACCAACCACCCCGACCTGCTGCTGCGCGACGCCAAGGGCAACCTCGTGATCGACGAGGACTGGGACGAGCCGATGCTCGACTTCTCCACCGAGGCCAAGCGCACCGCCCTGACCGGCGTCGTGGGCGGCTGGATGGACCAGTGCGCGGCCAAGGGTTACAAGGCCGTCGAGCCGGACAACCTGGATTCGTACACCCGGTCCAAGGGCCTTCTGACCCAGACCCAGGCGATCGCGTACGCCACCTCGCTGGCCACCCGCGCACACGCCAAGGGCCTCGCCGTCGGGCAGAAGAACACCGCCGACCTGAGCAGCGCCAACGTCAAGAAGATCGGGTTCGACTTCGCCGTCGCCGAGGAGTGCGCCGAGTACGACGAGTGCGGCGCGTACACCGCCTCGTACGGGAACAATGTGATCGTGATCGAGTACTCGCGCAGCGGCTTCACCAAGGCGTGCAACTCCTTCGGCAGCCGCCTGTCGATCGTGCTGCGCGACGTCGACGTCACCACCCCGGGATCCGGGTCGTACGTCCACGAGGCGTGCTGAACCGCTGTCCCGATTCCGCAACGCCCCCGAGACCTCCGGCGCCCACCAGGCGTCCGGAGGTCTCCGGCGTCGAGGCGAACAGGCCACGATGACCACCGACAGATCGACAGCCCCCTCCCCCGGCCGCACCGACGACTTCGACGAGTTCGTCACCGGTCGTGGCCGCGCGCTGCTGAAGTTCGCGTACGTGCTCTCCGGCGACGCGCACCTGGCCGAGGATCTCGTGCAGGAGGTGCTGGCCCGGCTGCACCGCCGCTGGGATCGGATCACCGCCATGGACAACCCCGAGGCGTACGTCCGGACCGCGATCGTGCGGCAGTTCCTGTCGTGGCGGCGGCGCCGCGCGTACCGGGAGGCGGTCCTCGCCGAGGTGCCCGAACCGGCCCCGTCCGACGCGCCCGAGCACCGAGTCCTGGCCCGTGACCAGATGTGGCAACTGCTGCGCGGCCTGCCCCGGTCGCAGCGAGCCGTCCTGGTCCTGCGGTTCTACTGCGACCTGCCGGACGAGGAGATCGCCGCTCTGCTGGGGTGCGGCAAGTCGACGGTACGGTCACAGGCCGCCCGCGCGCTCGCCCAGATGCGGACCACCCTGAGCCAGAGAGGAGCCGGTGGCGATGGATGACCTGAACCGCATGCTCGCGGAGACGCTGCACGACGCCGCCGGTGCGGCCCCGTCCGAGGCCGGCCTGCTGGGCAGCGTGCACGACCGGTCCCGCCGGTACCGCAGGCGCCGGCTGGTCACCGTCACCGCGGTGTCCGCCGCCGCGGCCGTGGTCGTCGCCGGCATCCCGGTCGTGACCATGCTGGCCACCCGGCCGCGGCCGGACCTGCCACCGGCCGCGTCGCGCCCGGCCGTGACCGCCACGCCCTCCGGCCCGGCCGCGTCGCCGTCGCCCGCGGCGAGCAGCCGGCCCCCGAACCGGCCCTCGTCGGCGCCGCCCTCCGCGCACACCTCGTCCACGGCCGGCGCGGTGACGCTGAGCAAGGGGTGGACCGCGCCGGTGTTCCCGTACACCCTGCCGGCCACCGACGGGCTGAGCGCGCCGGTCGCGTCGATGGACGACGGCGACCCGGTCGCCTTCTTCGAGGCCACCGAGACCCGCCACCACGCGGACGTCACGGTCACGGTCTCGGCAAGCGAACCGGTCTTCACCACCACCGCGGCGCGGACCCCGGAACAGGTCCGCGGGCACGCCGGCACGCTGCGGACCGTCGACGTGGCACCCGCGAAGCAGCTGATCCTGTACTGGAAGGAGTCGTCCGGCCGGTGGATCCAGGTGGCCACCGACGACACGTACACGCCGGATCAGGTGGTGGCGCTCGCCGAATCGATGACGGCCGCCGCCGTAGCCGTGGCGCCGCCCTTCGATCTCGAGCTGAGTCCCGGCGGCCTGGCGACCACGACGGTGACCGCGTCCCGGATGGTCTTCCGCTCGCCGGCCGGCGGCGAGTTCAGCACGGTGCTGCGGAAACGGCAGCAGCTCGCCGGCGTCAACCGGAAGGTCGGCGGGCGCGACGCCGTGCTGACCCGGCGGCCCGGCCAGGTGACCCTCTCCGTCGACGTCCCGGACTGGGACGCCACGCTGCAGATCACCGTCGGCGGCGGGCTCACCGTCAGCGACACCGATCTGCTCCGGTACGCCGAGGGTGTGCACGTCCTGAACCGTTCCGACCCGGAGTGACAGCGGACGCCGGCCCTCGTGACAGGGCCGGCGTTCCGGGGGTCGCTCTCAGATGCCGAGCAGTTGGCGGGTCACCGCGGCCGCGGTGTCCACGGGAGCCAGGCTCCGCTGCACCTTGGCCATGACGCTGGCCCCCATCCAGAGCTGGTAGAGAGCGTCGGCGGTCGCCCGGGCATCCCCGGTGAACGGCGAGGACCCGTCGGCGGCGGCCCCGATGATGGCGCGCTCGAGGCGGTCGACGATCTTCGTCGTTCCGGCTTTCAGGGCCAGTCGCATCGGCTCGGACATGTCCGCCACCTCCGCGCCCAGCTTGACGGCCAGGCACTTGCCCTCGCAGTCGCCGAAGCTCTGCGAGGCGCGCCAGGACGCGAAGTAGGCCAGGATCTTGGTGGCCCAGTCCTGATCGGGCGCGCTCAGGATCTCGTCCATCTCCGCCAGGTACTGCTCGAAGTAACGCTCGATCACGGCCTCGCCGAAGGCGTCCTTCGAGCTGAAGTAGTGGTAGAACGAGCCCTTCGGCACGCCGGCGCTGGACAGCACCTCGTTGATCCCGACTGCGGCATAACCCTTGTGCGCGAAGAACCGCTCAGCGGCCAGCAACAGGTCCGTACGCGTGTCGCGGTTGAGGTTCTTGGTCGCCATGACATCAGCCTACGCTTCGATTAGACCGGTCGGCTACTCATGGGCGCGGCACCGGCATGACGTCCACCCTGATTGGTAAAGGTGTCCCGGGCCGGGCGACCGCACGGCCGGCCCGGCCAGAAGGATGACACGGTCAGGCGGTGGCGCGCTCGTCGAGCAGCGCGAGCAGCACATCGGCGGCCTCGGCCGACGAAGCGGGGTTCTGACCGGTGATCAGCAGCCCGTCGCGCACCACGTAGGAGCCCCAGTCCGGGCCCTTGGAGTAGACGCCGCCGTTGGCCTTGAGCACGTCCTCGACGAGGAACGGCACCACCTCGGTCAGGCCGACGCCCTCCTCCTCGGTGTTGGCGAACCCGGTGACCGGGCGCCCCTGCACCAGCGGCGAGCCGTCCTCGTTGGTGACGTGCCGCAGCACCCCCGGCGCGTGGCAGACCAGCGCGACCGGCTTGCCCGAGCGCAGCGTGGTCTCGATGATGTTCCTCGAGTCGCTGTCCTCGGCCAGATCCCACAGCGGGCCGTGCCCGCCCGGGTAGAACACCGCGTCGTAGTCGGCCGGGTCGACCGTGCTCAGCACGACCGTCGAGTCCAGCGCGGCCGACGCCTCCGCGTCCGCCTCGAACCGGCGGGTGTCGTCGGTCTGGAATCCCGGCTCGTTGCTCTTCGGGTCCAGCGGCGGGCGCCCGCCCTTCGGCGAGGCCAGCGTGATCGTGGCGCCGGCCTGCTTGAGCCGGTAATACGGCGCCGCGAGCTCCTCCAGCCAGAAACCGGTCTTACGACCCGTCGTGCCCAGCTCGTCGTGCGAGGTCAGAACAACCAGAACGTTCATCTCGGAACCCCTTTTCGGCCGTGCGGTCCGCTCGGCCACATCCAGAACAGTAGACGACTGGTCTACTAGACGGCAAGCCGAGCCTTGATGACCCACGTCACGCGGGCGGCCGATCAGATCGAGGGCTAGGGCTGGGGCTGGGGCTGGGGCGACCCGATCAGACGGTGGCGTCGTCCAGCTGCCGGCGGAGCTTGGCGAGAGCCTTGGTCAGCAGCCGGGAGACGTGCATCTGGGAGACCCCGATCTGCTCGGCGATCTGCTGCTGCGTCAGATTGCCGTAGAAGCGCAGGCTGACGATCCTCTGCTCGCGCTCGTCGAGGCCGGCCAGGGCCGGGGCGAGCAGGATGCGCCGCTCGGCTTCGGCGAACCCGGTGTCCTCGCCGCCGAGGGTGTCGCCGAGCTCGGTGCCGCTCTCGTTCATCGGCGTGGACAGGCTCGTCGAGTTGTAGGCGCGGGCCCCTTCCAGGCCCTCGATCACCTCGTCCTCGCTGATGTCGAGGAAGGCGGCGATGTCGGCGACCGTCGGAGCGTGGGCCAGGGTGTGTGCCAGCGTGTTGTTGGCGGAGGTGATGGCCAGGCGCAGCTCCTGCAGGCGCCGCGGCACCCGCACGGACCAGGTCTTGTCGCGGAAGTGCCGCTTGAGCTCGCCGACGATCGTCGGGATCGCGAAACCGCTGAAGTCGACGCCCCGGTCGGTCTCGAACCGGTCGACGGCCTTGATCAGCCCCATCACGGCGACCTGGTACAAATCGTCGCGCGGCTCGCCCCGGTTGGCGTACCGCTGGGACAGGTGCCGGGCCAGGGGCAGCCACGCCTCGATGGCCCGCTCCCGCAGGCCCGGTCGCGACGGGTGGCCGGCCGGCAGGACCGCCATGGCGTTGATCAGCTCGCTGGCCCGGTCGGTGCTCGCCGAAGCGTCGGTGCGGGTGGCGGTGTCAGCGATGACAGTCATACGGGCACTCCCTGTGGTCGGCTACCGCGCCGGGCGAGGCGGTGATCGGCGGCCGTGGTGGCCGCCTGTCGCTCGGCGCGGGTCCCTACTTCCCCACAAGGGGCGGTCCCGGAAACCACCCGTTCGACTGTCACCACTCCACCGCTGCCAGGGACCGGGCGGTGATGCCCGCGAACGCCCGGCTGGCCAGCATCAGCGCCTGCACGGCCGCGCCGGAGCCGGGTCAGCAGATGGTTGCATGCGGACATGTTTGCACCCGCGGATCTCCCGATCCGGTCAGGCGGCGACGATCAGCGACTGAAGCCGTGCGACAGCGGCCCCTTCTCCCGCGGACCTTGCAGTGTGCAACCTTTGACATCTGCCACGATCGGGCGGCCACGGCTGAGCCGTGTCTCGGGGCGTCAGCTGACGGGGGCCGGCGCACCGGTCTTGACGAAGCGGTCGACCCGCGCGCGGACCGCGGGGTCCACGTTGACGAAGAGCAGCCGCACGTCGCCGGGCTCGTCGCCGCCGGCCCGCACCTGGCAGGTGAACCAGGCGGGCCCGTCCGGCAGCCCGACCTGGACATCGATCTGAGCGTCGCGTTCCAGGTCCTCGACGAGCCGGAGCAGCGAGTCGTCGCTCACCTCGTCCAGGTCGACGGTCACGTGCGCGCCGCCGGCGGACAGGTCGACCGTCCGGCCCGGGAACAGCTGCCCGGACGGGAGCCGCACCGCGACCGGCAGGTGCACCTGCATCCGCTCGGTGCGCCGCCGCTGAATGCCCCCGGCTGCCCCGTCCACCCGCAGGTACACCCCTGGCAGGCTGCCGGCCGGCGAGGCGATCACCGTCCCGTCGATGCTGCAGCCGCGGTTGTTCTGCGTCCACAGCAGCGTGGCGTCGACGCCGACCATCGCGAAACCGGTCAGCCCGAGGCGCAGGGTGCCGTCCGCCTGCCGGGTGACCCGGCAGGTGCGCGCCTCACCGCCGCCGAGGGACACACTGACCATGGGCACAGCCCACGGCTGCGGCTGCTCCAACGTCGCGCTCATGACGTGCCCGTCCCTTCTCGGTGACTCCCGCGCGAGTCGCCCGGGGGTCCGCTGTCCATGCCGCCTGAATATCGGCAGCTCGCGGCGGAGATGAAGGCCGGGGCCGGATTCGCCGGAACGGCCGCTCCGGGCAGGCCGGACCGCCGAAGTACGCTTCGGCGGGAGGTGCGCAATCTTGGACGCCCGACGTGCCTGGCAACCGCCGCGGCCACCCGGCCAGCGACGCGCCGACCACACGGCGATCGTCGGCTGCGACCTGTTCGTCGACGGGTTCGCGGTGGAGAGCCCCGGCTCGGCCGCCGATCTGGCGGAGCTGCACGCGAAAGCCCAGGAGCATGACGGCGGGTTCGTCTGGCTCGGCCTGCACGAGCCGACCGAGGCTGCGCTGGCCCGGGTCGCCGAGGTGTTCGGCCTGCATCCGCTGCCCGTCGAGGACGTTCTGCACCGTGAGCAGCGGGTGAAGTTCGAGCGGTACGAGGAGGTGGCGTTCCTCGTCGTCCGCGCCGCTCGGTATGTCGAGCACGAGCGGATCATGGCCACCAGCGAGATCGTCAGCACCGGTTTCGTCCGCCTCTTCGTCGGGCCGCACTTCGTCATCACGGTGCGGCAGGGCAGCGTCATGGACTTCAGCTCGCTGCGTGACCGCCTGGACGCCGAGCCGGAGTTGCCGGCCCAGGGGCCGTGGGCGGTCGCCTACACGATCCTGGACCACCTCGTCGACGTCTTCGTCGAGACCGCGGCCGCGATGCAGACCGACATCGACCTGACCGAGGCAGCCGTGTTCGCGGCCGGGAAACCGGTGTCGGTGGAGCAGATCTACCAGCTCAAACGCCAGCTGATGAAGTTCAAGGCGGCAGTGGTGCCGCTGCACCGGGCGATGATCGCCCTGCTCGACAAGCGGGTCGCCGACATGCCCAAGGGGATCCGTCGTTACCTCGGGGACGTGGCCGACCATCACACCGCCGTCATGGAGCAGGTGATCGGCTTCGACGACGTGGTCAACGCCCTGCTGCAGGCCCGGCTCACCCAGCTGACGCTGGAGCAGAACGACGACATGCGCAAGATCGCCTCGTGGGCCGCGATCGCCGCGGTGCCGACCACGATCGGCGCCGTCTACGGCATGAACTTCGCCGACATGCCCGAGCTGACCTGGCGGCACGGTTATGCGGACGCCATGCTGCTGATCGCGCTCGGCGCCACCGTCCTCTACTGGCTGCTGCGCCGGGCCGGCTGGCTGTGACCCCGCCCGCGGCGGGGGCGGGCTCACGGCGTACGCGGGAAGGCCTGTGACCCTGGCATGCTCGACGCATGAGCAAGACCGACACCCCGGTGACCGGACTGCCACGACGCCCTGCCCCGGCGTGGGTGGCGCCGGTGCTCGCGCTGCTGGGCGTGGCCACCATCCCGTGGACCGTCTACCTGTCGCTGACGCTGCCGCAGCGGATGGAGATCGGCAACTACCGGACCGCCTGGGTGGGTTTCGACGTGCTGCTGGTGCTGGGGCTGCTGGCCACGGCGTACACGGCGTGGCGCGGCCGGCAGCGGGTCGGGCTGTTCGCCGCGTCGACCGCCACCCTGCTGGTGGTCGACGCGTGGTTCGACGTGACGTTGTCGAACCGGGCCGGGCTGACGACGGCCGTCGTCTCCGCCGCGGTGATCGAGATCCCGCTCGCGCTGCTCTGCGGGTGGATCGCCCTGCACGCCGACCGGCTCGCCGAGCACCGCCTGCGCCGGCTCGCCCGGCAGGCCACCCGGCTGCGGGCCGTGAACGGGAGCCGGACGCCGGGCCATCCAGCGCGACGGCGCGCGGAGGCCCGTCTCGAGCAGCTGCTCCGCGAGGAGACCCGCCTGCGGCACGGCCGGGCCGGAATCACCGATCCGCCCGGGCCCTGACGGTTCTCCGGAACGCCGGAGCGTCCGGTCACCCCTCGCCGAACATCGCGGCCAGCGCCGCGTCCGAGGCACGCAGGGCGTCCCGGTCGAAGGTGCTGCCGGCGGCGACCAGCTCGGCCGCGCCGGTGCGGTCGATCAGCTCGGTGAGGCGGCTCCGCACCCGGGCCGGCGAGCCGGTGACCGCGGCCGCCACGGTCTCCTCGACGTACCACTGCTCCCGCGCGGTCCGGGCCGCCGACCGGGCCGTGGCCACCGGTTCCAGGGGCGGGAACACGCCAGTGGTACGACTCCGGGCCATCGCCCACGCCTCCGGCAGCAGCAGCTCGGCGGCCTCGGCGTCGGTGTCGGCGACCAGCACGTCGAGACTGATCGCCACCCACGGCTCGGGCTGCTGCGGGGACGGGCGGAAGGCGCGCCGGTAGTCGGCCAGCGCCCGTTCACCGCCCTCGCGCAGGAGCGGGCCGCCGACGATCACCGGAAGGCCCAGCTCGGCGGCGATCGGCAGCCCGGATCCGGTGGCCAGCACGTACATCGCAATGCTCCGGTCCGGTTCGGGATGCAGGCTGATCTCGGCGGCACCGGTGAGGAAGTCGCGCAGCTCGGCCAGATCGGCGGCGAAGTCGCGATCGGTCTGCCGCAGGGCCCGGCGGACCGGCGCGGTGAACCCCGGCGAGCGGCCCAGGCCCAGATCGATCCGGCCCGGCGCGAACGCGGAGAGGGTGGCGAACTGCTCGGCGACGACGAGTGGCTGGTGGTGCGGCAGCATCACGCCGGCCGAGCCGAGCCGGACCGTCGTCGTGGCGCCGGCGACAGCGGCCAGCAGGACGGCCGGGGCGGCGCCGGCGATCCCGGGCACGCCGTGGTGCTCGGCGACCCAGAACCGGTGGTAACCGAGCCGCTCGGCGTCGACGGCGCGTGCGACGCTGCCGCGCAGCGCCGCCGCATCGGGCTCACCCACCCGGGTGCGGGAGCGGTCCAGCAGGGAGAGCCGGGGCTCAGCATTGATCACGAAAGGTGCAGCGTTCTCCGGGAAGGGCCTTGTTCCCGGGTACGGGGACGGGACGCGGACGCCTGCCGCGCCCGCGTCCCATCCCCTCGGCGTCAGGGCAGGTCGATCGGGCGCAGCACCCGGTCGATGCCGTGCGCGATCTGCTTGTTGCCCTTGTTGATGTCGAACCGGTTGACGCGCGGGTTACGGTCGCTGCGGTCCGCGTCGATCAGCGCGACGCGCTTGTGCCAGCGGCCGTAGACGTCGACCTTGACCGACGCACCGGTGGCGGTCTTGAGCTTGGCGCCGTCGGACTTGAGCGCGGCCCTGCGGTCGACGGTCGCGCCCGGGACCACGTGGTACAGCAGCACCGTCTCGACGGTGTCGATGCCGAGGCCGGCGACCGCGGTGAACGCGGCCTTCTCGCCCGGCAGGCGCCTGCTGTGCTTGATGTCCGCGACGAGCAACTGGAACGCGCGGTCGTTGGGCAGGAACGCGGTCAGCGCCGTCCGGCCGTCGGTCAGCACTTTGACCGGGCTGGCCGGCTTGGCCTTGAGCACGGCCTGGACCGCGGCCGCCAGGATGTCGTAGTCGTGGCCGTTGCGGTCGAATCCGCTCTTGTCCGCGGTCAGCACCGCGGCCAGCGACTTCGTCCCCAGCGGCTTGGTCTTGGTGTGTGCGGCGGCCGGGGCGGTGGAGAGGGCGGAGGCGACGATCGCGGCGGTGGCTACGGCGGCGGCCCGCCGGCCGGCTCGGGTGATCCTCATTGTCGTGCGTCCTTTCCGGGGTACGGAGGTGGTGGCGTCGGTGCCACCACCCCGTACTTCGCCCGGCCGGTCGCCCGTGGATGCAGCTATCTCGTGAGAGTTCCGCGCAGCAGGCTGTTGCCGGAGTGCGCGGCGTCGCCGTCGTGCGGCTCGTCGCTGACATCGACCACGCGGTAGCGGTTCAGGTCAGTGCCCGGCGGCAGCGGCAGCACCGCCTCCGGCGTGCCCGGCAGGTTCCCGAGCGCCACCATCTTCCCCGGCTGGTCCGGGTCGAGCAGCCACACCTCGTGGAAACCGGTGGTCAGCGGCAGATTGCGGACGTCGATGCGCAGTTGCCCGTCGGCGAGGACCAGCGCGTCACCGCCCGCGCTCGCCGGCACCGTCGCCAGCGGGTTCAACGTGGCCCGGGCGGTCACCTGCTCGTCCGGCGCGCGGCCGGTGAACCTGTCGACGGCCACCGTGCCGGCCACCGCGACGATCGCGGCCGCGGCCGCCGCGAGCACCGGCACCAGCCAGCGGGACCGCGGACGGCGGACACGCGCCCGGTGTTCCGTCAGGTCGGCAACCGGAGCCGGTGCGGCGGCGATGCCCTCCACCACGGCGTGCCAGACGTGTTCCGGCGGCGCGGGCAGGTCCCGCAGGTCCTGCACCTCGGAGCCGATCCCGGCGACGTCCCGCAGGGCCCGCATCTCGTGCCGGCAGTCCGGGCAGGTCGCCAGGTGATCGGATTCGGTCAGCTCCTCGAGTTCTTCAGAGAGCGCGAGAAGAATCAGCCGATCGGGATCCAAGTGCTGCACCGTCCACCTCCCAACGACGTCGCAGGTTCGCCATTCCGCGCCGGATATGGCTCTTGACCGTACCGAGCGGCAGTCCGGTGACCGCCGCTATCTGTGGATGGGTGAGATCGTCGAAGAACGCCAGCTCCAGTGTGCGCCGCTGCTCGGCCGGCAGCCGGTCCAGCTCGTCGGCGACCACGAGCCGGTCGACGATGCGCTCCGGCGTCTCCACGGCCTGCACGGGCGCGGGTTGCGCCCGTACCGTCTCGGCCTTCTTCTCGTCCCGTGCCGCCGATCGCAGGCGGTCGACGGCCTTGCGGCGCGCGATGCCCAGCAGCCAGCCGAGCATGGTGCCACGCTGCGGATCGAAGCTGTCCCGGCCGTTCCACGCCGCCACGAACGTCACCTGGGTGACGTCCTCAGCGTCAGCCCGATTGCCCAGCAGCCGCTGAGCCAGGTAGAGCACGGCGGCGCCGTGCCGCTCGTACGCCACCCGCAGAGCTGCCTGATCGCCGGCGCGCAACCGCCCGGCGAGCTCGTCGTCGGAGCTCATCGACCTCCCTCCCGCACGTAGGTCCTCCCCATGGTTCGCTCCGAGTGGCCCGAATGGTTGCACCTGCGCCACGCCCGCGCGACCACCCGCCGCGCCCGGCGATTATGGTGACGGAAATGGCGGACAACCGAATCGGATTGCGCGGCGACCGGGGCGCGGTCCTGGGCGCGATGATGCTCGCGACCGGCCTCATCGCGATCGACTCGACGATCATCGCGACCGCTGTGCCGTCGGTGGTGGCCGACATCGGCGGCTTCCACGAGTTCCCCTGGCTGTTCTCGATCTACCTGCTCGCGCAGGCCGTGTCGGTGCCGGTCTACGGCAAGCTCAACGACATGTTCGGCCGCAAGCCGGTCATCCTCTTCGGCATCGCGCTCTTCCTGCTCGGCTCGATCTTCTGCGGCGCGGCGTGGAACATCTGGATGCTCATCGCCTTCCGCGTCGTGCAGGGGCTGGGCGCCGGGGCGATCCAGCCCACCACCATCACGATCGTCGGCGACCTCTACTCGGTGCGGGAACGCGCCAAGGTCCAGGGCTACGTCGCCAGCGTCTGGGGCGTCTCCTCGGTCGTCGGCCCCACCCTGGGCGGTGTCTTCAGCGAGTACGTCAGCTGGCGCTGGATCTTCTTCGTGAACATCCCGCTCTGCCTGCTCGCCGCCTGGATGATCATGCGCAAGTTCCACGAGCGCCGGGACCGCGCCCGCCCGGTCATCGACTACCGCGGCTCGGTCCTGCTCACGCTCGGGCTGACGCTGGTCGTCCTCGGCGTCCTCGAGGGCGGTCAGGCCTGGAGCTGGGCTTCTCCGGCGAGTGTGGCGATCCTCGGACTCGGCGCGCTGCTGCTCATCGCCTTCGGATTCACCGAGCGTACGGCGGCCCAGCCCGTCCTGCCGCTCTGGATCTTCCGCCGGCGCCTGCTGGTGATCAGCGGGCAGCTCTCCGTCGGCATCGGCGCCATCCTGATGGCGCTCAGCTCGTACGTGCCGACGTACGCGCAGGAGGCTCTCGGCGCCGGGCCGCTCGTGGCCGGGCTGGCGCTCGCCGCGCTCACCCTGGGCTGGCCGGTCTCGGCGAGCCAGGCGGGCCGGATCTACCTGCGATTCGGCTTCCGGGTGTGCGCGCTGGCCGGCACCGCGCTGGTGTTCGCCGGGTCCGCGCTGCTGCTCCTGCTCGGGCGGCACTCGAGCGTGCTGGAGGTGGCCGGGTTCTGCGCGATCATCGGCCTGGGCATGGGTCTCACCGCGTCACCCACGCTGATCGCGGCACAGTCCAGCGTCGGCTGGTCGGAACGCGGCGTGGTCACGGCGAACAACATCTTCCTGCGCTCGCTGGGCAGCGCCCTCGGCGTGGCGGTGTTCGGCGCGGTCGCGAACGCGGTGCTGGGCTCGGGCGCGGTGACGGCGGCGGGGCTGACCACTGCCGTACATCGGATCTTCATCGGCATCGTGATCGTGGCGGCCGTGATGGTGGTGCTGGCCGCGTTCCTGCCCGGCGTCTCCCGCGAGGAGCAGCCGGTCGGCGAGCCCGCGGCGGCCCCCATGTCGTCCTGATCCGCCGGCGGTGTCCTCCGCGCGGCGGTCCGCCTCCCCCGGAGGTCGCAAGCCGTACTTCCTGCCCGCGCCGGATGTGCGCGCCCCCGCCCCGGCGGCAGGCTCTCAGGTGTCACAACGACACCGATCAAGGGGTACGTCATGCTGGTGAAGAAGATCGCCGCCGCGCTCGCCATCGGCCTGGTGCCGCTCGTGCAGCCGTCCGGCGGCGGAACGAGGATCGTCCATGAGCCCGTGACGATCCCGATGGACGGCGGCTGGCAAGCATCGGGCGAGCTCACCTATCCGAAGGGCGCGAGGGGCCGGCTGCCCGTGGTGGTGCTGCTGCACGGCAGCGGCCGCAACGACATGGACCAGACCCTCGCCCCGGGCGTGGCGACGCTGAAGTCGGTGGCCGAGGCGGTGAACCGCGGCGGCTTCGCGGTGCTGCGCTTCAACAAGCGCGGCGTGGTCGGCGTCGGGCCTAAGCTCAGCGACAACCCCGTCTTCCTGGACTTCGACAAGCCC
The DNA here is from genome assembly GCF_016862095.1 of Actinoplanes cyaneus. Classification (GTDB taxonomy): domain Bacteria; phylum Actinomycetota; class Actinomycetes; order Mycobacteriales; family Micromonosporaceae; genus Actinoplanes; species Actinoplanes cyaneus. The sequence goes on along the minus strand of NZ_BOMH01000013.1, from coordinate 199,276 downwards.
TACGAGCAGACGGTACGCGACGCGGCCGCGGCCGTCCGGTTCGCCGCGTCCTCGAAGCACGCCGACCCGGCGAGGGTCTTCCTGCTCGGCCACAGCGAGGGCACTCAGGTCGCCGGGAACCTGGTCGCCGACCCGCGCGCGTACGGCATCGCGAAGCCGGCCGGGGTCGTCGCCATGGGCGTGGTCGGTGGCACCCCGCGGGAGATCCTCTACTACCAGGCGGTGGGCCGCACGCTGGGCCAGTTGCACGAGGAGTTCGACGCCGACGGTGACGGCCGCCTGACCCCGGCCGAGGTGACGAACGGCCTGATCGGCCAGCCCGCCGAGGCGGCCGGGCAGTACCGCGCGATCCTGACCGATCCGGCCACCGACGCCGACCACGACGGTGTCCTGGCGATCGACGCGGAGATCGAACCCGTCGTGCACGCCGCTGTCGGCTTCGACCAGTTCCCGAACCTGCCGGGCACGTCCGCGCGCCTCGCCGAGTACATCACCGACCTCACCCGCTTCAAGATCCCGAGCCAGACCCTTCCCCGGTACGACGGTCCGGTGCTCCTGCTGAACGGTCAGACCGACATTCAGACCGTGGTCCGTGGCGCTGTCGTCGCCGACGCCGCGCTCGCCGCGGCCGGCAACCCCGACCACACCCTGATCACGTACCCCGGCGTCAGTCATCTGATGAACGTCACGCCGGAGTACCAGCCGGCGCCCGGCAACCCGGACCCGGCGGTGCTGCGTGACATCACCACCTGGCTTTCCGCACACCGCTGACCGGCCCGGGACGAGGAGCATCGCGATGCGCAGCAGACTGATCCGGGACGGGGTGCCGGCCGTGGCGGCCGTGCCGCTCACCGCGATGCTCCTCTGGCTCGCCGGCCGGGACGGCGTGCCCGGCGTGGACCGCGCGCCCGTCCTGGTGCTGATGACGGCTCAGACGCTGCTGATCTGCCTGCGCCGGGTCAGCCCGCTGTGGTGCGTGACGCTGATGCTGGTGCTGCAGATCGCGATCTCGGCCGCCGCACCGGACGGCACCGGCGTGCGCGGCGCCGGACTCGCCGTCGCGGTCTACACCTGCGGCACGCTGCTGCGGGCGCGCACCGCCATCACCCTCGCGGTGCTCACCGCGGCCGTCGAGATCGGCGGGTACGCCCTGCTGAGCCCGCCTCCGCTGCCCGATCCGGCGCTGGACCTGGCCCGGATCGCGCTGCACCTCACGCTGTCGCTGCTGCTCTACGTCGGCGCCGCGCTGCTCGGCGCGCACGTGAGCATGCGCCGCCGCTACACCGAGGCGGTCGCGGCGCGGGCCGACGCCGACGCGCAGGCGCACCGGGCCAGGACCGAGGCGGTGCTGACCGCCGAACGCGCCCGGACCGCCCGTGAGCTGCACGATGTCGCCGCACATCACCTCACCTCCCTGATCGTGCAGGCGACGCTGGTCGAGCGGCTGCTGGACCGTGACCCGGCGGCGGCCGGGCGGCACGCCGCCGCGGTCCGCGAGGAGGGCCGCAACGCCCTGCACAACCTGCGGAAGATCGTCGGCGCGCTCCGCGACGGCGAGGGCGAGGACCCGCACCTGCCCGACGGCAGCGGCCTTGCGATGATCCACCGGCTGGTGTCCGGCGGCGAGGCCGTGCTGACCGTCGACGGCGAACCCGGCGCCCAGGACCCGGCCGTGGAGCTGGCGCTCTACCGGGTGGCGCAGGAGGCGCTGACCAACGCGCGCGACCACGCGCCCGGCGCACCGGTGACGATCACGCTGGCCTATCGGGAGGCGGGGACGACGATGGAGATCCGTAACGGGCCGGCTGCCCGCCCACCCGTCCAGCGTGACCGCGCGCATCGCGGCTTCGGCCTGCGCGGCATGCGGGAACGTGCCTCGCTGATCGGGGCCGCGCTCGATGCCGGGCCGGCCGGTGACGGCGGCTGGCGCGTCCGGCTCACCGTCCCGCGGGCGGGTGACGACGCGTGATCACCGTGCTGCTCGCCGACGACCAGCCGATGCTGCGCGCCGGGTTCCGCTCCCTCATCGAGATGGCCGACGACATCACGGTGGTGGGTGAGGCCGCCGACGGCCCCGAGGCGGTGCGGATGACCCGCGTGCTCCGGCCCGACGTGGTCTGCATGGACGTGCGCATGCCCGGCGGCGACGGCCTGACCGCGACCGCCGAGATCACCGGCACCCTGGACCCGGCGCCCGAGGTACTGGTACTGACCACCTACGAACTGGACGAGTACGTCTTCGGCGCGCTCGAGGCCGGCGCGAGCGGCTTCCTGCTCAAGGACACCGACGTCGACAGTCTCCTCGACGCGATCCGGCGGCTCGCCGCCGGCGAGGGCATGGTCGACTCCGCGGTCACCCGGCGCGTGATCACCGAGTTCGCCCGCCGCCGGGCCGCCCCGCCGACCGCGACCAGCTCGGACGTGCCGCTCACCGCACGGGAGGCCGAGATCGTCCGGCTGCTGGCCGACGGCCTGTCCAACGCCGAGATCGCCGCCGAACTGGTGGTCGAGATCAGCACCGTGAAGAGCCATCTGAGCCGTGCGATGACCAAGATCGGCGTCCGTGATCGCGTACAGACGGTGGTCTGGGCCTATCGCACCGGTCTGCTCCCCCGCAGGTGAGAACCGCCCGGTCAGCCGCGCGTCGCGGCCCGCGGTGACGCGCTCGACCAGGTCCGTCCGGACCGTCGCCGGTCCGAGGTGCGCCGGCGCCACCCCCGCCGCCGGTGAGCCGGTTCCGCCGGCCCGGATGCTCCTGCCGCTGCCGCTCAAGTCCGCGCGGCGCGTGCCGAAGGGGCTGACATGGGTGTCGTCGATATGCGTCAGGGCCCGGCCGGCGGGTCACAGATCAGCCTGGACGAGGTGCTCAGCGAGGGGCTGCTGCACTGCGTCTACCAGCCTTTCGTCGATGTCGACAGCGGCGCGGTGCTGGCCTTCGAGGCGCTGCTGCGCGGGCCGGCGAACACCGTCTGGCAGTCGCCGATGGAGTTGCTGCACGCCGCCAGCCGTCTCGGCCGGCTCGCCGACCTGGAACGGGCGTCGCTGCGAACGTCGCTGGCCGACGCCGCGGCGTTCTCGCAGGGACGGCCGGTGACCCTGTTCGTCAACGTCGAGCCGACCACGCTGACCCGGCGCCTCGACGTGCTGCTGGAGGCGGTCGCCGACCGCGCCCGGCACGTGCAGGTGGTCGTCGAGATCACCGAGCGGGCGCTCGCCGACGACCTGGCCGGTGTCCTGGCCGGCGCGGAGAAGCTGCGGGCGGCCGGCTGCGCCATCGCCCTGGACGACGTGGGCGTGCACCCCGAGTCGCTCGCTTTCATCCCGCTGCTGCGGCCGGAGGTGGTCAAGCTCGACCTGAAGCTGCTGCGCACCGTCAAGGACCCGGTGACCGTGACGGTGGCCGGCGCGGTGCGCGCCTACGCCGAGCAGGCCGGCGCCGAGGTCGTCGCCGAGGGCATCGAGACCCCGGAGGACCTGACCCGGGCCATGGTGCTGGGCGCCACGCTGGGTCAGGGCTGGCTGTGGGGGCGTGGCGAGCGAGAGTTCACGCCCAGCACGTTCCGGCCCGAACGGTTCGCCGCCCGCCCGATCGGCGCGAGCCTGCGGGCCACCCCGTACGAGTCGGTCGGTGCCGGCCGGCACATCCGGCACGCGCCCAAGCACCTGCTCGTGCCGCTGTCGAAGACGCTGGAACTGATGGCCCAGCAGGCCGCGGTGCCGCCCGTGCTGTTCGCCGCGTTCGAGCACGTCCAGTTCTTCCGTCCGTCGACCGTCCGGCGGTTCACCGATCTGGCCGCCACGCTGCCGTTCGTCGCCGCGTTCGGCGTCGACATGCCGGGCGAGCCGGCGCCCGGGGTCCGCGGCGGCAACCTGGCCGTCCACGACCCGCTGGCCACCGAATGGACCGTCGTGGTCCTCGGCGCGCACACCGCCGCCGCGCTCATGGCCCGCGACCTCGGCGACACCGGGCCGGACGCCGACCGGCAGTTCGAGTTCGTCGTCACCTACGACCGCGCCCTGGTCACGTCGGCCGCGCACGCGATGATCGGACGCCTCACGCCGGGCGGATGACGGCCCTTGGCGGCTGACGGCTCTGGGCAGCAGACGGCGCTGGGCGGCTGACGGCCCGGGCGGGGTGTCCGCCCGGCAGGCTGATCCGGCACGATGTGACCATGGTGGACACCGCGGCCCTGCTGACCGCCTACGACACGCAGATGCGCATGCCACCCGGCGCCGTCCCGGCCGGCGTGCGTCACGAGCACGACGGCCCGCTCCTGCGGATCGTCGGCGGGTACGTGGGGCGTCTCCGGGCGCCGCGCGACGTCGGGGTCAGCGGCGCCCGCCTGGACCGTCTGATCGCCCGCCAGCGCGACTACTTCCAGGCCCGCGGTGAGGGCGTCGAATGGAAGCTGCGGGCCCACGACCTCCCCGCGGAGCTTCCGGAGCGCCTGGTCGCGGCCGGTTTCGTGGCGGAGCGGCCGTCCACGGTGCTGATCGGCGTCGCCGCGGAGGTCGCCGGCGACCCGGTCCTGCCCGGCGGTGTCGAGCTGCGGCAGGTCACGAGCGAGGAGGACCTGCGCCGCGTCGGCGACCACCAGTCGCTGGTGTGGGGCATCGACGGCTCCTGGGTCTCCGGCGACCTCATCTCCCGGGTGGCGGCCGATCCCGGCCAGATCACCGTCCTGGTCGCCGAGGCCGGCGAGCGGATCGTCTGCACCGCGTGGTCGCTGTACCACCCGGGCACCGACTTCGTCGCGCTGCTGGGTGGCACCACGCTGCCGGACTGGCGGCGGCACGGCCTCTACCGCGCGATGCTCGCCGCCCGGGCGCGGGAGGCGGTCGCACGCGGCTTCCGGCTGCTGCACGTGGACGCATCCCCGGACAGCGCGCCCATCCTGCGCCGGGCCGGCTTCCACGAGATCACCACGTCGACGCACTACCACTGGACGCCGCCGCGCTAGCCGAGCCCGCCCGGCGCCGCGCCCCTCGAAGCCGCCCGGCGCCGCGCCCCGTAGCCGGGAACGGCACTGCCCGCGCGATTCGCGCGGGCAGTGGGCGATCACCGTGGTCAGATGGCGGCCAGGGCCTCACGGATGATGTCCGCGACCTCCTTCGGGTGCGACAGCATCACCAGGTGCGACGAGTCGATCTCGGTGACCTTCGCACCGGCGCGCTGGTAGCCGAAGCGCTCCACGTCCGGGTTGATGGTGTGGTCGGAGCTGGACACGACGCCCCAGGACGGCGTCGTCTTCCACGCGGCGACCGGCGCCGGCTCGCCGAACGCGAGCGCGGTGAGCGGGCGCTGCGAGACGGCGAGGATCCGGGCGAGCTCCGGGTCGACGTCGTGGGCGAAGACGGCCGGGAACTTCTCGATGTCGACGGAGACGTCGGTGCCGTCCTCGGCGCCCGGCACCGGGAACTTGGTGTAGACGAGCGCCTGCGCCAGGTCGGAGTCGGGGAAGCCGCCCTGCAGCTGGCCCAGGCTCTCCCCCTCGGCGAGGGCGTAGCCGGAGAGGTAGACCAGGCCCTTCACGTTCTCCTCGGCGCCGGCCACGGTGATGACCGCGCCGCCGTACGAGTGGCCGACCAGCAGCACCGGGCCGTCGAGCTGGCGGACGATCGAGGCGATGTAGGCGGCGTCGCCGGTGAGGCTGCGGTTCGGCACCGCCGGCGCGATGACCTTGATGCCGCTGTTCAGCAGCTCCGGGATCAGCTTGGCGAAGCTGGACGCGTCGGCGAACGCGCCGTGCACGAGGACGACGGTGGGGGTGGCGGACATTGTTGCTCCTTCGATGAGCCGGCCGGGTTACGGGGCAAGCGTGGCCCGCCGCCGGGTCCGTGCCGTCCGTCAACCGACCGCTCGTCCGGGCCCCGGGCGAGTCGTGGGCCACCGGTGATCCGGACCGGCGGCCTGCTCCTCCCCCGGCTCGTCTCGGACTTCACCGGCCGGGACGCCGAGCCGCGCCGGGCCGCCGCGCCACCGATCATCCCGATCAGCGGCGGCCCGGGCGTCAGCAAGACGTCCCTGGCGTTGCACGACCGGATCACCGAGGTGGGCCGCCTTCCGGCCTCGGCGAACCCGGCGCGGCAGTAGAACGGCGGATGCCGCCGCTCGCCGACGGCGGCATCCTTCGACCCGGAGCGATCGATCGCGGGACCGTCCCACGGCACGCACCGGAGGAGAAGCGCAGTCATGCCCTACATCACCACCGACGACGGCACCGAGATCTTCTACAAGGACTGGGGCACCGGCCAGCCGATCATTTTCAGTCACGGCTGGCCGCTCAGCAGCGACGCGTGGGACGTCGAGATGAAGCTGGCCGCGGACAACGGCTTCCGTGCCATCGCGCACGACCGCCGCGGGCACGGCCGGTCGTCGCAGACCTGGTACGGCAACGACATGGACACCTACGCCGCCGACCTGGACGCCCTGGTCCGCGCGCTGGACCTGCGTGACCTCATCGTCGTGGGCCACTCCACCGGCGGCGGCGAGGCGGTCCGGTTCGCGGCCCGGCACGGCGTCGGCCGGGTGGTGAAGGTCGCCACCGTCGGCGCGGTCCCGCCGGTCATGGTGCAGTCCGACACGAACCCCGAGGGCACCCCGATCGAGGCGTTCGACAGCATCCGCGATGCGCTGCTGGCCGACCGCTCGCAGTTCTTCAAGGACCTGTCGGCGCAGTTCTTCGGCACGAACCGGCCCGGCTCGAAGATCTCCCAGGGCCAGCGTGACCAGTTCTGGCGGCTCGGCATGCAGGCCGGCTTCGCCGCGGTTCACGACTGCGTGAAGGCCTTCTCGGAGACCGACTTCACCGAGGACCTGAAGGCGCTCGACGTGCCGGTCTTCATCGCGCAGGGCGACGACGACCAGATCGTCCCGATCGCGGACGCCGCCGAGAAGGCGATCAAGCTGGTCAAAAACGGTCAGCTCAAGGTCTACCCAGGTGCGCCGCACGGCATCGCCGGCCCCTACCAGCAGGAGCTCGACAAGGACCTGCTCGCGTTCTGGCTCAGCTGACCACCGGTGCCGATCAACACCCGTTCCTTCCCGTACGACCGTAGGAGCCATTCCATGTCCCTCCGCATCTCCCGCGTGGCTCTCGTCGGCGCCGTCGCCGCGTCGGTGCTCGCCCTGATCCCGGCCGGCGCCTCCGCCGGTGTCCCCGTCACCGCCACGGCCGCCACCGGCCGGACAGCCGCCGCCAAGCCGACCGTCGTGCTGGTGCACGGCGCGTGGGCGGACGCCTCCGGCTGGAGCGACGTGACCGCCCAGCTGCAGGCCAAGGGCTATCCGGTGATCGCGCCGGCCAACCCGCTGCGCGGCCTCGACGAGGACTCCGACTACCTGAAGAGCTTCCTGTCCACCATCAAGGGCCCGATCGTGCTGGTCGGCCACTCCTACGGCGGCGCGGTGATCACCGACGCGGCCACCGGGAACCCGAACGTCAAGTCGCTCGTCTACATCGCCGCCTACGCCCCGGACGAGGGTGAGACGATCGCCCAGGCCGGTGCGCTCGCCGGCGGTGACAACTCGGTGCTGGTGTCGCACCTGGTCACCCGCCCCTACCCGAACTCCGGCGGATACCTCGACAGCACCGTCGACCCGGAGTGGTTCCCCAAGCTGTTCGCCGCGGACGCCCCGCTGAGCAAGACGAGGCTGATGGCCACCCAGCAGCGGCCGCTGTCGACCCTCGCGTTCACGGGCAAGACCGGGGTGCCGGCCTGGAAGTCGATCCCGTCGTACTACCTCGTGTCGCTCGACGACCAGACGATCCCGCCGGTCGCCGAGAAGGCCATGGCGGCCCGCGCCGCCAAGGGGCACACCGTCGAGATCCACAGCTCGCACGCCGCGATGGTCGCGCACCCCGCCACCGTCACCAGCCTCATCGTGCGGGCGGCCCGCGCTTCCTGAGCCCCTTCCCCCGGGCGGGCCAGGAGGTCTGCGCTTCCTGAGCGCCTTCCCGCAGGTGAGCCGGGCGGTGACTCGTCGTCGGACGAGACGCCGCCCGGCTCCGCCGTACGCGGGACATCGTCTTCGGGAAAGTGCTCCCAGGAGCCACTCCGCGCTCGGCGAGAGCGGGAGTCAGGCCAGAGCGTGGCGAGGCGTCCGCCGAGGTCAGCGCGGCGGAGGCGGCCCGTGCCCGGGGCACCGGCCGGCTCGGATCGTGGCCCCGGCGATCTCACCGATCCACCCGCCACGCCCGGCGATCTCACGGATTCGCCGCGCCGCACGACCACCCACCGGTCCACTCCACCGCGCCGCACGACCACCTCACCGATTCGCCGTGCCGCCGAGCGGTGCCGCCGTGAGTTCGTGCCGGCTCGCGATGCCCACTTTGCGGTAGATGCGGGACAGGTGGGTGCTGACCGTTCGCGCGGAGATGAACAGCTGCTCGGCGATCGCCCGGTTGCTCAGCCCCTGCACGGCCAGCGCCGCCACCTGCTGCTCCTGGGACGTCAGCGCGCCGACCGGCAGTGGCTGCCCGCCCGGCTGCCGGGAGCCGGTGCCGACGGTGCTCTCCCGGGCGGCGATCTCGGCGAGGTTCACGGCACCCAGCTCGGTGAAGATCCGCTCGGCGCGGGCCAGGGCCTCCCGGGCCTCGCGCGGGCCGCGGTTGCGGCGCAGCCAGACGCCGTGGTGCAGGTGCGCGAGGGCATGCTCGTACGGCCATTCGGGCCCGGCCGGGTCCCCGGTCGCGCGCCGGAAGTGTTGCTCGGCGTCCTGCTCGGCGCCGAGCAGCGCCTCGGCCAGGTGCAGCAGGATCGTCATCCGGGCGCTCGGCCGGCTGCCCTGCGCGTGCCGCACCTCGTCGAGCACCGTGCGCGCGTCCTCGGCCCGGTCGCAGCGGACGGCGGCGCCGGCCAGGTCGGCGATGGCGCGCGGCGAGAGGTAGGGGTGCGCCGGGCATCCGTCCACGTCGAACATCGACCGCAGGTAGCGGTAGCCGGTGTCGTGGTCGCCGGCGCCGATCGACGCGAGCCCGGCGGCGTGCAGCAGGCGCATGTGGGCCGGCAGGTTCGAGCGGGCGTCGAAGCGTGCCCACGTCTCCCGGGCCAGGGTCAGCGCCCGCTCGTGCTCCCCGCGCCGCGCGTGCACCAGGGCGCGCAGGGCGGCCAGCCCGGTTCTGAGCGTGGGCAACGGGTCGACCAGGTCGGTGCCGGCATACTCGGCGGCCAGGTCCCACTCGCCGACGTCTATCAGGCTGTGGACCAGCGCGAGCAGCAGGCCGAAGCTGGGCGACGGGGTCCGCTCGGCCAGCTCGCCGGTCAGTCCCAGCCGCAGCGCCCGGACAGCGATCGCCGATCGGTCCTCGATCCAGGCGATCATTCCCAGCCGGGCGAGGCGCGTCCGCCCCTGCGGGGTCAGCGGTGTCCCCGGTGGCGGGATGCTGACGCTGTCACAGAGTTGCCGGCCGGGGTGACGACTCAGGTCGAGGACCGTCCGGACGAGAGCGGCCGCCACCTGGTCGGTGGCCGGATCAGCGGCCTCCAGCAGCGGGACCAGGGCGAGCCGGTGCTCCTCGGCGCCGGTCAGCCACGCCAGCATCGCCGCGTTGACGGCCAGGTTGAGTGCCTGATGAGGATCGGTCATCGGGCCGGCCCGATGGGCAGCGATGATCATGCCGTACGCCTCGTGGTGCCGCCCGGCCCACACCATCGCCGAGGCCGCCGGCCGAACCGCTTCGGCCAGCACGTCCGGGTCGTCGGTCAGATGCCAGATCCGGGCGAGCAACTCGGCGACCCAGGCGGTGTCCCGCAGGTCCCGGGCGTCGGTGATGGCCCGGGTCAGGCGCCGGGCCGCGCTCGGCCGCGAGCCGGACCGTTGCGTCGCCTGCTGCATGGCGACGGTCGCCCGGAACAGGTCGCCACGGCTGCGGAAGATCGTCGCGGCGGCCTCCAGCGCGGCCGCCGTGCGCTCGTCGGGGCCCGGGTCGGCCGCGGCCAGTTGCAGCGCCTGGTGCTCCGGATAGGCCGACAGGGCCACGGCGAGTTGCTGATGCGTACGCCGTCGCAGGTGAGCCGGGGCAGCCCGGTAGACCGCCTCGGCCACGAGCGGGTGGGTGAACGCCACCCCGTCGCCGGTGAACGTCACGAGCCCCGCCGCGCACGCCGGCTCCCACCCGTCACCGGGCCCGGTGAAGATCAGGGCGGGATCCGTGGGCAGCATCGACGCCGCTCGCAGGAGAAGCGTGCGGGTGGCGCCGGGCAGCGGGTCCAGCGCGGCGCGGAACTCGGCGAGCAGCCCACCGGGCGGGGCGTCGCCGCTCAGTTCCAGCAGCGCGGCCGGGTTGCCGGCGGCACGGTGCAGGATCTCGGCACGGGTGCCCGGGGTCAGGTTCCCGGCCTGCTCGGCGAGCAGGCGAACAGCGTCCTCGCGGCCCAGCGGGAGCAGCTCCAGGGTCTCGCCGCCACTCGGTGACCGGCTCGCGCCCAGGACGGTGACGCCGCGCACGGACGCGAGGTCCACGAGGAGGTGCGAGGTCGGCTCGTCGAGCTCGTGGAGGTCGTCCGCGACGAGCAGGACCGGGGCGGTGGTGGCGAGATCGGCGATCACCGACCGTACGCGCAGATGGGCTTGATCGTGATCGGCGATGGCCGGATCGTGGCCGGCGCCCAGGAGCAGCTGACGCAGTGGGCGCCGCCGGTCGGGGCTGCCCTGCAGGGTGAGCACGCGCCGGCCGCCGGTCTGGCGGGCCATCCGGGTGGCCGCGGCCAGCAGCGAGGACTTGCCGCAGCCGCGGTCGCCGGTGACGACCAGCATCGTGGCGGCGGCCGGGGCGCCCCGCACCAGGTCACGGAGGTGGGCGAGTTCGGCGTCGCGTCCGATCAGGGTGCGCATCGGCTCAGCCTCCGGTCTCGATCAGCGTGCGCAACTGGTGGCGGGTGCCCACGCCGAGCTCGGCGTAGATGCGGTACAGGTGGGAGCCGACAGTGCGCGGCGACAGGAACAGCCGCTCGGCGATCTGCCGGTTGGTCATGCCGGCGGCCGCCATCCGCGCGATCATCTGCTTCTGCGCCGTCAGCTCGGTGAACGCGTCCGGCCGCGGCGCCGGATCGCCGGCCGGTCGCAGCCCGATCGGCAAACTCCGGCGGGCCTGGTCGGCGTGCGCGTGGGCGCCGAGCCGCAGGAAGACGTCGCGGGCCGCGAGCAGATGCGCCCGGGCCTCGTGCGTCCGGCGCCGTCCCCGCAGCCACAGGCCGTAGTTCAGTTGCGCCTCGGCGAACTCGAGCGGCCAGCGCAGGGCCCGCTCCGGGTCCTCGATGGCGTCCTCGAACAGCGGGCCGGCCCGCTCGGTCTCGTCGAGCAGCGCGCCCGCGTGGGCGAGCAGCATCGTCATCCGCGTCGTCGGGGCGGGACCGGCGACGGCCCGGCACCGGTCGAGGATGCGCTGCCCGTCGGCCAGGTGACCGGTCCGGGCCGCGGTCATCGCCAGCTGCGGCAGGGAGCGCGGCCCGAAGAAGAAGTGCTGCGGCTCGCCGTCCTCGTCGAACATGCGGCGGAAATGCGAGTACGCCCGGGGGTGGTCGCCGGCCGCCAGAGCGGTCAGGCCGGCCGCGCGCTGCGTCAGGGTCTCGATCTCGGAAGTGCCGGTGAGCAGCGGCAACGGGTCCGGCTCGGCGGCCGGGCCGGCGCCGCGCAGCGCCCGCAGGATCGTCCGGAACACCGGGACGAACACCCGCAGCACCGGCACGCTCTGCACGGCCGCCAGGCGTTCCGCCTCGTCCAGCCGCGACGCCGCGTCCGCCCACCGCCCGCTGTCGATCATCGCCAGGATCATCAGGTGACACGAGGAGACGGCCGAGCCGATCCCGTCCGACCGGGCGCTCGCGTCGAACACGACACGCAGGTCGTTGGCCGCCCGCGGCGAGTCGTCGCGCAGGAACGCCATCGTGCCGGTGAACGCCATGTGCAACAGGTCGGCGGGTCGCGACCCGGCCGGACGCGGATAGTCGACGGATTGGCCGTGCCGGCCCGGGTTGCTGACCGCCAGGACGGCGGCGCGGATGACCGTGTCGTCCAGCGGCGGGATCAGCTCCCGGCCCGGCGGCGGGGAGTCGTCGTCACCGGCCCTGGCCAGCAGGTGCGGCAGGTGCTCCCGGTGGGCGGCCGCCCCGGAGTAGAACGCGGCGTTCGCGGCGACGAAGGCGAGCATCAGGGTCACCCGGCGGTCCCGCGGGCCGCGGCGGATCGCCCGGGCCGCGAGCTCGAACGCGGGCCACGGCTGCACCGTGTGGACCAGGGAGAACGCCGCGCCGTACGCCGCGACCCCGGCGGCGTCGGGATCCGGGTCGGCGTCCGCGGCCCGGCCGTACAGCTCGATCGCCCACTCGGGATGACCGCTGCGGTGGGCGGCGAACGTCGCCCGCGCGTAGCGCAGGGCCGCCTTCTCCCCGGCGCCGCGCTCGGCCGCGGCCTGGAACGCCTCGGCGGCCTGGAAGAAGTCGGTACGCGACATCGCCGCCTCGGCCGCCGCCTCCAGCACCGCGGCGACCGGCTCGTCGGTGCCGGTGGTCGACTCCGTCAGGTGCCGGACCCGCCGCTGCGGATCGCCGACGGCCGACGCCAGGCCGTGATGGGCCCGGACGACGTCGCTGACGCTGCGGCCGGCCGCGCAGGCAGCCCGGAGCAGCGGATGCCGGAACCGGACCTGTCCCCGGTGGATGGTGACCAGGCCGGCGCGTTCGGCCGGCTCCCAGTCGCGCAGGTCGGGCGAGCACTGGGCGGCTTCGGTCAGGGTGCCGACGTGCTCGGCGTCGTCGGCCAGCGCGGCGTGCAGCAACAGCCAGCGGGTGGGCGCCGGGAGCGCGCGCACCCGCTGGGTGAACTCGGCGGGCACCTGCCCACCCGGATCGCTGAGGATGCGCAGGGCCAGCGGATTGCCGGCGGCCCGGCGCAGGATGTCGCGGCGGTCCCGGGCTGCGGTCGCCGGGAACTCCGCGTCCAGCAGCCGGGCCGCGTCGTCCTCGGCCAGCGGCCGCAGGTAGAGGCGCTGGACCGCGGACGAGAGCCCGGAGGGGACGGCCTCGTCGCGGGCCGCGGCCAGCAGGGCCACGCGTCCGGTGGAGGCGTGACACACGGTCTCGGTCAGCGACAGCAGAGCCTCCGGGCGCAGGTCGTCGGCGAGCAGCAGCACCGGGCCGTCCCCGGTCAGCTGCTCCAGGACCGTCGCCGACTCCGCGTCGCTGGTGAGGCGCACCGCGCGACGCCCATGCCGCGCGGCGGCCCGCAGCAGCGCGGACTTGCCGACGCCGGCGTCGCCGCAGATCAGGACGCAGGCCGGGCCGTGCTCGGCCATCTCGACGATCGCGGCGAGCTCTGCCAGTTCGCGATCCCGCCCGATGAGCGGGCCATCATCCCGGTCAGGCATCTGTTCTGTGCTTCCTTCTTGCTCCACGCCTTCTTCGAGACATCAGTGGATCACCAAGGGCCTGCCGATCACCACGAAGAAGTCAGGAAACTCACGCCCGTCGCCCTGCGACGGTGAGAGCCGGCCGGAAGCCCGGGCCGCCGTGCTCAGCGCCCCTCTGCCGTGCTCGCGGATCGCCGGGAAATAGCGGTGCGGGCTGCGGCGTTCAGGTGATCGCGCGGCGGAAGCCAACGCCGGCGCGGAAAGAGGTAAACGTCATGAAGGTCCGCAATTCCCTGCGTTCGCTGAAGAGCAAGCCCGGCAGCATCGTCACCCGGCGCCGGGGCCGCCAGGTCGTGATCAACACGAAGAACCCGCGATGGAACGGCCGCCAGGGCTGATCGCCCCGGCAGGTAGGTCATCTGACGGATGACAGCCGTCACGCCGTGCCGCACGCTCGGCCCATGGCAGAAAGCGTCGCGGACGACCTTGTGAGATTGCTGGTCCAGGCCGGAGTGTCCCGGATCTACGGACTGGCCGGTGACAGCCTCAACGCCCTGACCGACGCGGTCCGGCGCAGTGGCGGCGCGGCGGCCGGCGGCATCGACTGGGTGCACGTGCACAACGAGGAGGCCGCCGCGTTCGCCGCGTCCGCCGAGGCCCAGCTGACCGGGCGGCTGGCCGTCTGCGCGGGCAGTTGCGGCCCGGGCAACACCCACCTGGTGCAGGGCGTGATGGACGCGCACCGCTCCGGCGCGCCGGTGCTGGCACTGGCGTCGCACATCGCGACCCGCCAGATCGGTTCCGGCTTCTTCCAGGAGACCCGGCCGGAGGATCTGTTCCGGCAGGCCAGTCACTACTGCGAGCTGGTGTCGGTGCCGGAGCAACTGGGCCGGTGCACCCGTCTGGCGGTGCAGAACGCGGTGGGCCGCGGCGGCGCGTCGGTGCTCGTGCTTCCCGGTGACGTGCTGGCCGCGCGCAGCTCCGGTGACGCCGGTCCGTCCGCCACGGTCACGAGCCGTCCGCGGGTGGTGGCGAGCGCCGGCGAGGTGCGGCAGCTCGCGGCGCGCATCGAGGCGGCCGGCCGGGTCGCCGTCTTCGCCGGGATAGGCTGCGCCGGGGCCCGGGACGAGGTTCTCGAGCTGGCCGATCGGCTGAAGGCGCCGGTCGGGCACACGCTGCGCGGCAAGGACCTGCTGCAGTACGACAATCCGTTCGACGTCGGGATGACCGGACTGCTCGGATACGGTGCGTGCTATCACGCGCTGCACGAGGCGGACCTGGTGCTGCTGCTCGGCACCGATTTCCCGTACGACGACTTCCTCCCCGGCCGTGACACCGTGCAGATCGACGCCGACCCGGCACGGCTGGGCCGCCGGACCCCGCTGGTGCAGGGCCTGGCCGGGGACGTGGGCGAGACCCTGCGCGCGTTGCTGCCCCTGCTGCGGGAACGCACCGACCGCACCTTCCTCGACGCGCAGTTGCGCCGCACCGCCCGGGCGCGGCACGACCTGGACGCGTACCGCACCGCCCGGCACCAGCAGACCCCGATCCACCCGGAGTTCCTGGCCGGGCTGATCGACGAGCTGGCCGCCGGGGACGCGGTGTTCACCGTGGACACCGGCATGTGCTGCACGTGGGCCGCCCGTTACCTGACCCCGAACGGCCGGCGGCGGATCCTCGGCTCGTTCGTGCACGGCTCGATGGCCAACGCCCTGCCGATGGCGATCGGCGCCCAGATCGCCCAGCCCGGCCGGCAGGTGGTCTCGCTCTCCGGCGACGGCGGGCTGGCCATGCTGCTCGGCGAGTTGCTGACCATCAAGACGCACGGCCTGCCGACGAAGGTCGTGGTGTTCAACAACTCCAGCCTGGGCATGGTCCGGCTGGAGATGCTGGTCGCCGGTGACCCGCCGTTCGGCACCGACCACGACCCGGTCGACTACGCGGCGATCGCGGCGCCGATGGGCTTCCACACCCGGCGGGTCACCGACCCTGCCGACCTGCGCGCCGCCCTCACCGAGACGTTCGCCCACGACGGGCCGGCGCTGCTCGACGTGGTCACCACCAGGGACGCCCTGGAGGTTCCCTCGCACGTCACGCTCGCGGAGGCGCGGGGGT
Source organism: Actinoplanes cyaneus (assembly GCF_016862095.1). Taxonomy (GTDB): domain Bacteria; phylum Actinomycetota; class Actinomycetes; order Mycobacteriales; family Micromonosporaceae; genus Actinoplanes; species Actinoplanes cyaneus. The sequence continues at coordinate 183,812 of NZ_BOMH01000013.1, read as the reverse complement.
TCGCCCTGGGTCTGGGCCGCACCGTCCTGGCGGGCCGGATCGGTGACGCGCTGAGCATCGCCGAGGCCAACCTCCGCACCATCCCGCGCCCCTGACCACCACGCACAGCCGCCGGATCAGGCGTTGTCCCGGGCGGTCCGGCCGTCCTGCTCGCCGGCCCGTGACCAGGACGGGCCGGCCAGGGTGGCGAGCAGCGTCAGGGCGGCGCCGGAGCGTGCTGGCCGCCACCACGCGCTCCGGCGCACCGGCCTGTCCCTGACCGGCTGCGACGCGCCCCGGGTTGCACGGGATCCGAGGGTGAGACATACAACTCTGTGAGTCGGCTGTGTGTCTCCCCTGAATGTGCCATGCCTGTCGGAACACCGGCAGAATCGGTCTCCGGCTCGGCCAGCATCCCCGCGGTAACCGATCTACGAGGGGAGCCCGGAGATGGGTAGCGAGGCGCCACGACTGAGCGTTGTCGTACCGGTTTTCAACGAGGAGGAGGTGCTGCCGCTCTTCGCCGAACGGGTGCGTCCCGTGCTCGACGGTCTTCTCGTGCCGTACGAGGTCGTCGCCGTCGACGACGGCAGCCGGGACAGCACCCCCATCGTGCTCGACTGGCTGCGCCGCCGGTGGCCGGAGCTGCGGGTGGTCCGGTTGCGGCGCAACAGCGGGCACCAGAACGCGCTCACCGCCGGCCTGCGTCGCGCCCGCGGGGCGTACGTCGTGAGCATCGACGTCGACCTGCAGGACCCGCCCGAGGCGATCGGCGACATGCTGCGGCTGGCGCAGGACGCGAACCTGGACGTGGTGCATGGCGTCCGCGCCGACCGCAGCACCGACAGCCCGTTCAAACGCTGGACCGCCGGGCTGTACTACCGGCTGATGCGGCGCGTGGCCGGCACCGCGGTCCCGCACAACGCGGGTGACTTCCGCCTGCTCAGCCGGACCGCCGTCGACGCGCTCACCGAGCTGCCCGAGCAGCTGCCGGTCTACCGCCTGCTGGTGCCGTGGCTGGGTCTGCCCAGCGGCGAGGTCACCTACACGCGGGAGGAGCGAGCCGCGGGCCGCTCGAAGTACCCGCTCGCCAAGATGATCCGGCTGGCCCTGGACAGTGTCGTCGGCTTCTCGGCCGCGCCGCTGCGGGTCGCGACCTGGCTGGGGGTGCTCGGCATCGCGCTCTGCGGGGTGCTGGCGCTCGCCGGCGGGGCGGCCTACCTGTCCGGCAACGTCGTGCCCGGGTGGACGTCGCTGCTCGTCGCGGTGCTGTTCCTGGGCGCGTTGCAACTGCTCTGCCTGGGGTTGCTCGGCGAGTACGTGGCGCGCATCTTCACCACGCTGCAGGGCCGTCCCGCGTACGTCGTGGCGTTCGATTCCGTATCCGAGAACGAGTCGATCGAGGACGTGCTGTGCCAGCTCTGATCGAGGACACCACGGCGACCCGGATCGCCGTACCGGAGGAACTGCTCGAATCTTCCCGGCGCCCCTGGCACGCGGCCCTGCGCGCGGCTCTGGCGGTGTGGGCGGTGTTCACCGTGACGCACCTGGCGGTGAGCGCGCTGGCGTGGCTGCCGCGCGGAGGGAAGGCGCCGGAGCTGTGGACCATGGTGCTGGGCTGGAACAGCTGGGATGCCGGCCATTACGTGCGCATCGCGGAGAGCGGTTACCACCTGGGTCCGGGCTTCCCGGCGTTCTTCCCGCTGTTCCCGCTGCTGGTGCACGTGGTGAATCCGGTGCTGCCCGGTGACGGAGTGGTCGCGGCGCTGGTCGTCGCCAACCTCTGCGCGTACGGCGCCCTGGCCGTTCTGCATCGGCTCGCCGAGCACGAGTTCGGGCCGCGGGTGGCCCAGCGCGCCACCTGGTACCTGGCCGCGTTCCCGATGGGGTTCTTCCTGTTCATCGGCTACAACGAGTCGCTGTTCCTGCTCCTGGCCGTCGGCGCGCTGTACGCCGGCCGGCGCGGGCACTGGTGGGTGGCCGGGGCACTTGGCGCGCTGTCGTCCGCGACGCGGCTCTTCGGGCTGCTGCTGGTGGCGCCGCTGGCGATCGAGTACCTGCGGCAGCGGGGCTGGCAGCCCCGGCGGATCCGGGCCGACGTGCTGAGCCTGGCGCTGGTGCCGCTCGGGGTGGTGGCCTACAGCGTGTACTGCGCGATCGAGCTCGGCAATCCGCTGGCGTTCAGCGTCGCGCAGGACCAGTGGGGGCGGCGGTACACGGTCCCGGGCGGGGCCTGGGTCACCGCCGTACAGCAGATGGGCGGGCCCTTGGAGACGTCGACGCTGGGCGCGCTCGTGGACGCGGGCACGACCCTGGTCGCGGTGGTGCTGCTGGTGCTCGCCGTGGCGGGGCCGTGGAAGTTCCGGCGCGACCAGCTCTACCTGGTCGTGCAGGGTGCCCTGACCCTGATCCTGCTGATGTCGACCGAGGTCGGCGGCCGGTCGATGCAGTCCGCGGCGCGGTATGCGATGGAGGCGGTGGCGATCCTGCTGGTGCTGGCGCGCATCGGCGCCCGGCCGGCCGTCGACCGGGCGGTGCTGGTGATCGGGGTGTCGCTGCACGCCGTGTTCCTGGTGGTTTTCATGTCGGGACGATTTCTCGTCGCCTGAGTTTGATCGATAAATGTCATCCTTTCGGTTGAAATTGACCGGGAGTGATAGCGTCGCCCGCTGGTGAGCCGGGTTCACGTACCGGCCGCCGCGGCGCCGATGGGGAGGCAACTGATGTCCGACGAGTCCAGGGTGACGAAACCTGGAGAAGGCCCGTCCGAGCAGGCAAAAGACGCCGGGACACCGGATGAGGCCACCGTCGCGATCCCGGCCGCCGGCACCGCGGACGAGGTGACGGAGGCGATCCCGGCCGACGAACCCACCACGGTGATTCCGGCCGACGAACCCACCGCGGTGGTCACCGCCGACGAACCCACCGCGACGATCCCGGCAGACGAGCCCACCGCGGCTGTCCGGGACGAGAACCCGGCGGACGAGGCCACCACGGTGATTCCGGCCGGGGTCGGGGCGGACGAGCCCACCGAGGCGATGACGGCCGATTCGACGTCGGACGAGACGACCACGGTGATGCGGGCCGGAACGTCGTCCGACGAGGCGACGACGGCGATTCCGGTCGGCACCCCACCGGACGAGGCGACGATCGCGATCTCCGCCGCGGACGAGGCGACGACTCCTTTCCGGGCCGTCACCCCGCAGGAAGAGGCGACGATCGCCATCCCCGCGGCGATGGCCTCGAGGAGCGTCCCGGCGCAACCGGCCTTCGCTCCCGTGCAGCCCGCTCCCGCTCCCGCACCGGCACAGCCGGGCGGCTCCCGCTTGACCCGCCGCCGGCTCATCCTCGGCCTTTCCGGCGCGGCGGGCGTGGCGCTGACCGCGACCGCCATCGCCGTCAACGCCGGCGACGACGACTCCGGGAAGGACGCCGCGAAGCCCACCCCGGCGCAACCGGCCGTCGTCACGTCGCGGGCCCCGGAGAGCGCGACCGTGACCGCGTCACCGATCCCGGTGCAGCGCAAGCCGATCTCCACGCTCGCCGAGTACGCGAAGGCCACCGGCGGCCAGGCGTTCCCCACCGACGCGATCGCGCTGACGATCGACGACGGCCCGCACCCGATCTGGACGCCGAAGATCCTGCAACTGCTGGAGAGGTACCACGTCCCGGCGATGTTCTGCATGATCGGCAATCAGGTGCTCGGCCACGAGACCGTCGCCAAGATGGTCACCGGCGACGGCCACCAACTGGCCAACCACACCTGGAGCCACCCCACGAAACTGGGGGCCAAGCCGAGCCGGGTCGCCCGCAAGGAGTTGCAGAAAGCCCAGGCGAAGATCAGCCAGACGACGGGGTACGTGCCCAAGCTGTTCCGTTCGCCCGGCGGTGACTGGTCCCCCCAGTTGCTGAAGGACGTCGCGCACGCCGGCCTGCTCCCGCTGGACTGGAGCAACGACCCGCGCGACTGGACCACGCCCGGCGCCACCACGATCGAGCACCGGATGCTGGCCGCCAAGCCGGGTCAGATCCTGCTCTGCCACGACGGCGGCGGTGATCGTTCACAGACGTACCAGGCGCTCAGCGTCGTGATCCCCGCCCTGAAGGCCCGCGGTCTCCAGTTCGTCGCGCTCTAGGAACCGCGTTCTTCTCCCGGTCGGCAACACGCCGGCCGGGTCTTCGCGGCGGACGTTCTCGCGTTCGTGACCGCGCGGTATGCCCGCCCGGCACAACGACCGGGCTCACCGGTGAGGGGCCGCGTCCACCCGCGGCAGCACGAACGTGAAGGTGCTCCCCCGACCGACCCGGGACTCGACAGTGATCGCACCTCCCATGCGTTCCGCCAGCAACCGCGCATACGGCAGCCCCAGGCCGGTCCCGGCGGCGGTCGACCCGGGCAGCCGTTCGTACGGCTGGAAGATCCGTTCCATCTCGTCGGGGGCGATCCCGGGGCCGGTGTCGGCGACGTCCACCGCGATGCGTCCCGGTTGAACGTCCATGCGGACGTCTATGGCGCCGTTCTCGCGGTTGTACTTGATCGCGTTGGACAGCAGGTTGGTCAGGACGCGGTGCACATGAACCGGGTCGGCGCGCACCTGTGGCGCGGCGTCGGCAGGAAGGTTCACGGTGACGGTCAAGTTGCGGCGTTCGACGAGCGGGCGGACGGCCGAGACCGCGGCGTCGACCGCCTCCGCCGGATCCATCACGGTGGTGCGGTCGGGCAGGTGCCCTGATTCGGAGCGGCTCCGGTCGAGCAATTCGTTGACCAGGTCCAGCATGCGTTTGCCGCCCCTGGTGATGTGGTCCAGCAGTGCAGACTGCTCGGGATCGAGGTGCTCGGTGCGCATGAGATCGGCGGAGGCCAGGACCGCCTGCAAAGGCGTACACAACTCGTGGACGACATGGGCGGTGTGCAGCCGCGTCATGCGGCGTTCTTCCGCGGCCTGCCTCCGCCGGGCCGTCAAGCGGTTGATCCGGTCGAGCAACTCCCGCTGAGAGGCCGGCATCGTGACGACCTCGTCGGCCGCGATCAGGACGCTCTCCGGCAGGCCGGGGCGATCGGAGGCCCTGGTCAGCAGCATGATCGGGGGACCGGACCAGGAGCCGGTGTCAGCGGGCGCCGAGTCAGGAACGGGCCGGTCGGCCGCGGTACGCGCCTGCAGCAGCGAGCGAGGGTCGGCCAGCAACAGATCGACGGGGCAGTCCGCCAGCCCGGCGGTGTCCACCACCTCGACGTCGAAGTCGTTGTGGGTCAGCACCCGCTCGATGAGCTGCCGGTTACCCCCGGGCAGCATGAGCAGCCCGATGCGGCTCACCGCGGTCCTCCTCCACCGTCGACGGGATGCGATCCTGATCGGCAGCCGATCACAGCGATGACCGGATCACCGTGGCGGTGTATCGACCAGGGTCGGTGTGCCGTGAAGGATGCCGCGCATGTTCGTCAGAGCCGCTCCCACCTTCACGCCGTACCGGGTGATCTCGAACTCGCGCATGGTCTTCTCGAAGTCGCTCATCCGCTTCTTCAGCACACCGAGAACCTTGCGCAGTTCGCCGTGGATCTCGATGTAACGCAGGTAGACGATGTTGTCGGCCAGATAACTGATCGCATTGTCGGTGGCGCGGAAATCCCCGGTGATGTTGGTGGTCTCGTTGATGAGGATCGTCGTGACGCCCATGTTGCGCAGGTACTTGGCGACCGCGTGCAGGTACGTCTCGGGCTGGTCCTCGCGCATGCACATCCCGAATCCCGAAATGCTGTCGAGCATGACGAGGTGGGCATCGGCCTTTTCCACCTGATCGCGCACCATGCAGCCGAACTGGTCGGCGGTGTAGCGCAACGGCTCGATCTGCACCATGGAAAGAGTGCCGGTGGCCACCATGTTGGCCACGGGAATGTTGACCCGCTGCGCCCGATACGCGAGCACCTCGGCGTTCTCCTCGAAGGTGTACACCACCGAGCGCTCACCGCGTCCCGCTGCTTCCTTCATGAACTGCAGGCCCAGGGTGGTCTTTCCCACCCCGCTGGGCCCCGACATGATCGTGACGGTGCCACGTTCGATGCCCCCGCCCATCAACTCGTCGATCTCCGGAACGCCGGAGGACAGGGTCTCGGCGACGAACGGCTTACTGTGCTCCTGGGGTGTCAGCCGCGGATACACGTGCATTCCGTCGGCCTCGATGCTCACGCTGTGGCTGCCCGGCGCGAACGCCGAGCCACGCAACTTCGACACCATGACGGTACGTAACCCGGCGTTGTTGTCCATGTGGATCACGCCGTCGGACATGAATTGCATGTCCGCGTCCTGGTCGGCGTGCTGACTCTCCGAGGCGAACAGAACCGTCGCGCCCTGTGAGACGAGAAAGCGCAGCAGTGAGATCGCCTGCCGGCGGAAGTGCACCTTGTCGAGCGACAGATAGCGCAGCTGGGTCATCGCATCGAGGAAAACCCGCGCGGGCCGGATCTGCCTGACCGCTTCGATGATCGCCTGGGTCGTCGGTTCGAGCTCGACCTCGGCGGGATGGAAGACGTCGTAGGTCTGCCCTTCGGTGAACAACGTCGCCGACGGGGTCAGGTCGAGGAAAGTGATCCCCACCAGGTCGAGACCGATCGACGCGGCGTTGGCGCGCACCTCGGCCTCCGGTTCACCCTGGTTGATGAACAGCGTCGGCTCACCGGCGGCGACACCCTCCGCGAGAAAGTGCAAGCCCACCGTCGTCTTGCCACTGCCCGGTCCACCGCGCACCAGGTACGCCCGCTGGGCGAGCAAGCCGCCGCGGAGGACCTCGTCGAGTCCCCCGATGCCGGTCAGTAAGCGGCGGTCCACCACGAGCCACTCCCCACGGCAGGCGTTGATGCCCTTCCACCATGGCACATGACTGGACCGTTCTGAGGTGTTTTGCCCTGGTGCTGTCGAGTTCGACGGTCATGGGCAAGGGCGGCCGGCAAACTCACGAACGTCTGCGGGGCGCGGGCCCAGCGCGTCGACCACCTGGCGCAACGGCGAGAACAGCACCAGCAGGAGCACGACCGGCCATTGCTTGTCGACCGGCCACTGCTGGTACTCCGCGGGCATCGGCGCGGCCGGCGGCTCGGCGAAGGTCAGGTGGGTCAGCGTCAGCGCGCGGCCGCCGTCGGCCCCAGCTCGGCCGCCTCGGCGTCGTCGAGGTCGGCGAGGCCCGCCCGGTGGGCCCCGGCGATCGCGGCACGCAGGACGGGCTCGGCGCCGGGCACGGCGGCGAGGGTGTCCAGCGCCAGGAGGGCGGCGCCGGCGACGGGAGGGGCGTCCAGGACCGTGACAACGGCGTGGGGGGCCTGGTCCTGGACGCCCTGGACAATGCGGTTGTGCAGCTGGGGGTGCCGGGCCTGCAGGACGCCGCCGCCCAGGACCAGCGCGTGCGGGCGGGACAGCAGGTCCAGCCGGCCGGCGGCCGAGCGGTGCTGGGCCAGGATCTCCCGGGCCTGGCGGTCGACCAGGGCCGTCGCCACCGCGTCGCCCGAGGCGGCGATCGCGAACAGCACCGGGGTCAGTTCGGGGAGGCGGTCCATCGGGAGCTCCCGGCGGTGCAGGGCGATGCTGACCGCCTCCACCGTGGGCAGTCCGAAGTGGGCGGCGACCGCGGCGGACAACGCGGTCGGGCGGCCCCGGCCGTCCTCGCCCCGGGCGGCCTCGCGCAGGGCGTGTTCGGCCAGGTCGTGGCCACCACCCCAGTCGCCGGAGACCGGGCCCAGAGCGACGAACCTGGCGGTACGGCCGTCAGCCGCCCGCCCCACGCAGTTCGTGCCGGCGCCGCAGACGACGGTGACCGCGTCCGGCATCGACGTGCCGGTCCGGAGCAGGGCGAAGCAGTCGTTGTCGACCTGGGTGCGGCGGGCCCAGCCGCGCGCCGTGATCGCCTCGTGCAGGGCGGTGACCTCGTCGGGCAGGTCCGCCCCGGCCAGGTACGCCGCGATCACCTCGACCGGCGTGCCCAGTGGCAGCCCGGCCTGGGCGCGGGCGGCGTCGACCAGGCCGCCGAGCACCGTGACGGCGCCGGCCAGCCCGAGGTTGTGCGGCGAGGTGGTGCCCCCGCGGACGAACGCGAGCACCGCTCCGGACGCGTCGCCGAGCACGACGTCGGTCTTCGAGTTGCCCCCGTCGACCGCCAGGAACAGGGCGGTCATCGAGCCCACGCGAGGTGGTCGCGGCCGGCGGCGATGAGCTTGTCGGCGAGCGGGCCGGCCAGCTCGTGCTGACCGATCAGCGGGTGGGCGAGCAGCGCGCGGTAGACGCGGTCACGGCCGCCACGCAGCGCGGCGTCGAGCGCCAGTTCCTCGTACCCCCAGGTGTGGGTGATGAGACCGGCCAGGTCGGGCGGCAGGGGGGTGACCGGCAGCGGAGCTGGGCCGTCGTGGCCGGCCCGGGCCGAGACCTCGATGACCGCCTCCGCGGGGAGGAACGGCAGGATGCCGTTGTTGCGGACGTTGACCGAGTGGACGGCGTCGTCGTCGAGGCCGGCGAGGGAGGCGATCAGGCCGACCGCGGCCTCCGAGTAGTAGGCGCCGCCGCGCTCGCCGAGCAGGGCCGGCTTCTCGACGAGGGTGACGTCGCGGTACATGTCGAGGAGGGTGGCCTCGATCTCGGCCACGCGCTGTCCCCGGGTCGGGGCGCCGAGCGACTCCCGCACGTGCCGATCATGTGCGTAGAAGTACGACAAGTAGTAAGAAGGGACCGCGCCGAGCATCGAGATGATCGGCTCTGCGATGTCCACCTCGCCGGAGATCTCGGACACGTGTGTCCCGAGGAGTTCCGGCAATCGATCGACACCGTCGACGTAGGCCGCCCGCTCCCACGTCAGGTGGTTCAGCCCGACGTGTTCGAGGACGACCGAGGACGGGTCGACGCCGAGGTGACCGGCGAACCGGCGCTGGAAGCCGATCGCCACGTTGCACAGCCCGACCGCCCGGTGACCGGCGTCGAGCAGCGCCCGCGTCACGATCCCCACCGGGTTGGTGAAGTCCACGATCCACGCCCCCGGCCTGGCCCGCTTCCGCACCCGCTCGGCGACGTCGAGGATCACCGGCACGGTCCGCAGCGCCTTGGCCAGTCCCCCGGCGCCGGTCGTCTCCTGCCCCACGCATCCGCATTCGAGCGGGAACGTCTCGTCGGTGATCCGCGCCCGCTGACCGCCCACGCGCAGCTGGATCACCACGGCGTCGGCGTCGGTGACCCCGGCGTCCAGGTCGGTCGTCCAGGAGATCTTCCCCGGATGCCCGTACGCCGTGAGGATCCTCGCCGCGAAGGCGCCCACGATGTCGAGTCGTTCCGCCGCCGGGTCGATCAGGACCAGTTCGGAGACCATCGAGCCGAGCCGGGCGAACCCGTCCACGAGCTCCGGGGTGTAGGTGGATCCGCCACCGATGACCGCGATTTTCAACCCTTGAATCCTGTCAGCGTGATGCCCTGCACGAACGCGCGCTGGGCGAAGAAGAAGATGATGATGAGCGGGGCCATGGCCAACACCGTCGCGGCCGTGACCAGGTTCCAGTCGACGTGGTGGACGGTCCGGAACGAGGCCAGGCCGAGCGTCAGCGTCCACGAGCTCTCGTTCTCGCTGGTGTAGAGCAGAGGCCCGTAGTAGTCGTTCCAGCAGAAGAAGAACTGGAACAGGCCGGCCGCCGCGATGCCGGGGCGGGCCATCGGCAGCACGACCCGCAGCAGCGTGCGCCATTCGCCGCAGCCGTCGACGCGGGCCGCGTCCAGGTACTCGGTGGGGATGGTGAGCAGGAACTGACGCAGCAGGAAGATGCAGAACGCGTCACCGAACAGCGCCGGGAGGATCAGCGGCCAGAGCGAGCCGGTCAGGCCGTACCGGGCCCACATCAGGTACAGCGGGACGGTCACCACCTGCGGCGGGAGCATCATCACGCAGATCACGACGAGGAAGAGCACGTTGCGGCCACGGAATCTGAGCTTCGCCAGCGCGTACGCCGCGGGGACGCTCGACGCGATCGTGAGCACCGTGGCGGTCCCGGCGTAGAGCACCGTGTTGAGCAGGTAGTGCGGCAGCGGCGTCGTCTGGAAGACCCGCAGGTAGTTCTCCGGGTGCCAGGTGTTCGGCCAGTAGTCGCTGGTCAGCGCCTGATCACTGGTCATCAGCGAGAGCAGGACGAGGTAGGCGACCGGGGTGATGAACATGACCGACAACGCGATCGCGATGCTGTGCCGGGCGACCCAGGCGAGCCGGATCTGCCGGCGCTCCCGGGTCGCGACGCGCGGCCGGTCCAGGACCATGGTCATGCTTCCTCCCCGGAGAACGCCTTCGCCCGGCGCAGCAGGATGACGGTGACCGCGAGCGCGACCACGAAGAGCGCGATGGCCAGGGCGTTCGCGTAGCCGAGCGCGTTGTACCGGAAGCCCGCGGTGTAGAGCCACAGTGGATAGGTGAAGGTGGACCCCTCCGGGTAGCCGAAGGACTGGGAGATCCCGGCGCCGACGGTGGCCTGCCCGCTGGCGATCGAGCCGGCCACCGCCGCCTGGTCGAAGTACTGCAGCGTGTAGATCACGCCGGTGACCGCCGCGAACAGGATCACCGGGCGGATCGACGGCAGGGTGATCGACCGGAACTTGTGCCAGGCGTTCGCGCCGTCCAGCGACGCGGCCTCGTAGAGGCTCTCCGGGACACCCAGCACCGCCGCCAGGAAGATGATCATCAGGTCGCCGACGGCCCAGAGACCGAGCAGGACCAGCGACGGCTTCGCCCATACCGGAGAGTTGAACCAGAGCGGGCCGTCGATGCCGATCTTCTCCAGCAGGTGGTTGACCGGGCCGGTGCCCGGCTTGAGCAGGTAGACGAAGGCGATGGTGGCCGCGACCGACGGGACCAGCGAGGGCAGGTAGAGGATCGTCCGGAAGAAGCCGGCGCCCCGCTTGAGCTGGGCGAGCAGCATGGCCAGCCCGATCGCGAAGATGATCCGGACCGGGACGAAGACCACCACCATCCACAGGGTGTTGCGGATCGACTGGAGCAGGAACGGGTCGTCCGCCATCTGCCGGTAGTTGCTCAGCCCCACCCACTGCGGCACCGAGAGCAGGTCGAACTTCGTGAAGGAGAAGTAGACCGCCGAGAACAGGGGGTAGAGGAAGAACACCGCGATGCCGATCAGCGCGGGCGCCAGGAAGGAGAACGTGGTGAGGCCCCGGCGGAGCCGAACGCCGTCCATGGGTCAGCCGCCCAGCGTCATGACGCTGTTGATCTGCTTGTCCGCGTCGGCCAGACCGGCGTTCAGGTCGGTGACCTTGCCGGACTGGTACTTGATCAGGAACTGCTGGAACGTCTCCTGGTAGGCCGGCCCGGACGCGGTCGGCGGCGAGGTCAGCGAGTTCGGGCTGGTGAAGATGTCGATGAACGCCTTGAAGTCCGGGTCCGCACTCAGTGCCGGGTCGGTGATCGCCTTGGTGGTGGTCGGCACGTTCTTGATCAGCCCGGCGAGCTTGGCCACCGCCGCGTCGTCGGTGGTCAGGTACTTGATCAGCTCCCAGGCGGCCTCGGGGTTCTTGGCGTTCTTGGAGATGCCGACGATGTTGCCGGTCACGTAGCCGCCGCCGTAGCGGGCCGGGTCGCTGGTGGGCATGGGCGCCACGCCGTACTTGAGATCGGGGGCCTGGTCCTTGAGGAACGCGAGGCGGTACTCGGCGTCGATGTTGATCGCGACCTGGCCCTTCTGGAAGGCGTTGTCGGCGCTGAACTCGTCGCCGAGACTCGCCTTGAACTTGGTCAGGTTGTCGTATCCGTACCAGTCGACCAGCTCTTTCTGCCAGGCGAGCAGCGTCTTCCAGCCGGGGTCGGTGCCGACCGCGCTCTTGCCGTCCCCGGTGAGCCACTTCGCGCCGGTGGCCGGCGCCAGGTGCGCGGCCGCGTTCTCGTAGAAGTCGAAGAGCGGCAGGAACCCGACCTGCTTCAGCGATCCGTCGGCGTTCTTGACGGTCAGCTTCTTGGCGTCCGCGGTGAGTTCGTCGAGGGTCTTCGGCGGCCCGGCGATGCCGGCCTTGGCGAACAGGTCCTTGTTGTAGAACATGCCGTACGCGTCCGCGAGGAACGGCATCGCGCAGCGCTTGCCCTGGAATTCGGTGTACGACCGGGTGGTGGCATTCAGCTGGTTCAGGTCCACCTTGTCCCGGTCGAGGTACGGCTTCAGGTCCACCCACGCGCCGGACGAGCAGAACTTGCCGACGATGTCGGTGGAGTAGGAGAGCCCGACGTCCGGCCCGGTCCCGGCGCCGATCGCCTGGGTCACCTTCGAGTCGTCCTGTCCGGACTTGACGGTCACCTTGATGTTCGGGTGGCTCGTCTGGAAGTCCTTGACCACCTGGTCGATGGCGTCGGCCTCACGTTCGGTGAAGAAGTGCCAGAGCTCGACGGTCCCGGAGACCTGCGTACCGGGGTCGGCGATCTTGTTGTCCTTGGGGGCGGGCGTGCAGGCGGTCGTGAGCAGAACGGTGGCGGTCAGGGCGAAAAGGGCATGAGGTAGCCGTTTGTTCACTGTGGGCCTCTCAAATGTGTGCAGCCGTAACGAGTGGCTTGTCCGGTGGTGCGTTCTCCGGCGGTACTGCCCGGCGGCCGCTTCTCAGCTGTCGCGGATGGCGGTGATCAATGCTTCACGGACCGCGGCGAGGCCGGCGTCGAGCGCACCGAGCAGCACCGCGTCGTCGTCGATGGAGGTCATGGCGAACGTGCATTCCAGCGGGGCCGCGTGCTGGAAGGCGGTGTTCACCGCGGTGAGCAGTGCGTCTCCGCCGGCCTGCGCGGTCGGCCCGGCGAGCACCACGAGGTAGGGGTCGAGCACGGCGACGACCGCGGCGAGCGCGACCACGATCCGGTCGGCCAGGGTGGCGAGGAACGGGGTATTCTCGCCGGCCACGGCCGCCGCCACGATGTCGGCGGGGGTGCCGCCGGCGATGCCGTGATCCTGGGCCAGTTCCTTGATCGCGCCGCCGCCGAAGAGGTCCTGCAGGTCGACCTTGCGATGCGTGGAGTCCGGTGCGTAGAGCGGCATGTAACCGATCTCGCCGGCGCTGCCCCGGGTACCGCGCAGCAGCGTGCCGTTGATGTCGATGGCCAGGCCGAGGCCGTCCTGGCCGAGCCAGAGCAGCGCGAAGTTCTCGGCGTCGCCGGCGGCGCCACGGTTGCGCTCGGCGGCCGCGGCCAGGTTGACGTCGTTGTCGACGCCGATCTCGGTGCCGAGCGCGGCGGCGATCCCCGGGATCAGCCCGGGGCGGCCGAAGCCGGGGACGTCGACCAGGCGGATGGTCTCGGTCTTCGGGTCGTAGGAGCCGGGCACGCTGAGCTGCACGTGCCGGATCCGGTCGGCCGGGACGCCGGCCCGCTCGTGCAACTCGGCGAACACGTCGGCCACGGCCGTGGCCGGGTCGGTGGTGAGGAAGTCGGTCCGGGACTCGAACCGGGCCCGGACCGCGCCGGTCAGGTCGCCGAGGGCGGCCGCGATCGACGGCGTTCCGCTGGTGCCGATGTCACGCACGGAGATCGCCGCCGCGTACGCCGCATCGGGGTTGGCGTTGTAGATCTCCGCGTTCGGTCCCGGCCGGCCGCTGGCGTGGCCGACGACGTGGACCAGCCCGGCCTCGGTGAGCCGCCGCAGCACCTCGGAGATCGTCGGCGTCGACAGCGCGGTGAGCTTGCGGAGATCGGTGCGCGTGAGCATGCCCGGGTCGAGCAGATGACCGAGCGCCGCGCTCTCGTTCATGGCGCGGAGCAGCTTGGACGAGCCGGCCAGACGCGTCATCGGTGCTCCCGGGTGATTGGCAAAGTGTTTAACAGTTGGCCCATCCTCAGACTCCCGTCGATCCGTGTCAAGAGTCGAATCTTCATTATCGACCAGGATTGATAAAGCAACTTAACAGTCGTAGAGTCCGTCCCCAACGCGCGCGCCACCCCCTCTCCCCCTCCCCCGAGGAGCGCCATGAATCGCGTAAGGACAGTCGTCTACACCACGTTGGGCCTGGTCATACCGGGTGCGACCCTGATCTACGGACTGCTGCCGGCCAGTGCCGCGGCCGCCGGGCCGATCACCGGGCTGGGCGGCAAATGCATCGACGTCGCTGCCGCCTCCACCGCCAACGGCACGGCGATCCAGTTGTACGACTGCAACGGCAGCGCCGCCCAGCAGTGGACCACCGGCAACGCCGACCAGACCATCCGGGCGCTCGGCAAGTGCCTGGACGTCACCGCCGCGGCCACCACGAACGGCGCCAAGATCCAGCTGTACGACTGCAACGCCGGCAGCGCACAGAAGTGGACCTTCACCAACGGGACGCTGGTCAACAGCGGCTCCGGCAAGTGTCTCGACGTCACCGACAAGAGCACCGCGAACGGCGCCCGCCTGCAGATCTGGACCTGTGCCGGCGGGGCGAACCAGACCTGGACGCTGCCCGGCGGCACCTCCACGCCGACCAGCAGTGCTCCGTCCGGGAAGAACCTCGACAACCCGGCGAAGAAGGACGTCGCCATGCAGATCGTCTCGGCGGCCGAGAACTCGTCGCTGGACTGGCGGTCGCAGTTCTCCTACATCGAGGACATCCACGACGGGCGCGGCTACACGGCCGGGATCATCGGCTTCTGCTCCGGGACCGGGGACATGCTGGAGCTCGTCGAGGCCTACACCGCCACCAAACCGTCGAACGTGCTGGCCAAGTACCTGCCGGCGCTGCGCAACGTCAACGGGACCGAGTCGCACTCCGGGCTCGACCCGAACTTCACCAGGGACTGGAAGACCGCGGCGGCCGACCCGGTGTTCCAGGCCGCGCAGGAGGCCGAACGGGACCGGGTGTACTTCAACCCGTCCGTCCGGGACGGCAAGGCCGACGGGGTGCGGGCGCTCGGGCAGTTCGCGTACTACGACGCCTCGGTCGTGCACGGTTACGAGGGCATGCGCTCGATCCGCAGCCGCGCGCTCGCCAAGGCCAAGCCGCCGTCCCAGGGGGGCGACGAGCGGGCCTGGCTCAACGCGTTCCTGGACGAGCGGGTCGTGGAGATGAAGAAGGAGGAGGCGCACTCGGACGTGACCCGCATCGACACGGCCCAGCGGGTGTTCCTGAACAACGGCAACTTCGACCTGAACACGCCGCTGGACTTCAAGGTCTACGGCGACTCCTACCACATCGGCTGACCCGACGGGGCCGCCCGGGTCCACGGGGGATCCGGGCGGCCCCGCTCCCACGGGAACTCCTTTCGCAGTTTCCCGCAGAACACGTCATCATTTCCTCGCCGTTTCCGGTGCGATCACCATTGCGCTCAAGTCTCCGGACCCCCACTGTAACCTCGCTCACTGATCAACTTCTCGATTCGCCGACAGCCGCTCAACAATTACTTTTTATTAACGTACGGCCATGACGACCTGCAGCTCAGAGCGATCCCCGAATCGATCAATGAAGTCAGGGCGAAAACCGCAACGAACCATCTACAATTCAGAAACATCGGCCACAAATTAAATAGCTCGCCAGCACTCGCGCATTCTCGGCTTTTCCTGTTCCGTGGAGGACGGCGCCGAATCCACGGCGCTGAATGCCGAAGTTCTGGGAGCACTCATGACGGCACCGCCCCTACCTCCGGGCAGGCCCGATGCGCGCCTCGCCTGGCGGCCGCTGCAGCGCTCGACGCGGGTCGCGATCATCGCGGCGCTCGCCGCGACCGTCTTCTACCAGCTGTTCCTGCTCAACCCGGCGTACCGCGGGCCGGGCTGGCTCTGGATCGCCATGCTGGCCGCCGAGGGCCTGACCGCCCTGCACCTGGTCGGCACCTGGTGGACCATCCTGGCCCACGACGACCGGCCGGAGCCCGTGGACGCCACTGTCTGGCGCAACCGGCTGCGGGCCGGCGGCGACGTCCCGTCCATCGACGTGTTCATCACCGCGTACGGCGAGGATCCCGCGCTGGTGCGGACCACGCTGCTCGCCGCCCGCGACATGGACCTGCCGCACGACACGTTCCTGCTCGACGACGGGGACAGCGACGAGCTGCGCCGGCTGGCCGAGGAAGCCGGGATCGGTTACCTCCGGCGGCCGGGCGGCGCCCACGCCAAGGCCGGCAACGTCAACGCGGGGCTGGCCCGCACCGACGGCGAGTTCGTCGTCATCTTCGACGCCGACCACGTGCCCGAGCCGAACTTCCTGCTCAGCATCCTGCCGCACTTCCAGGACCCGGACGTGGCGTTCGTGCAGTCCCCGCAGTCGTACACCAACAACGTCAACCTGGTCGCCACCGGCTCGGGCGAGGCCCAGCGGATCTTCTACGAGCTCGTCTGCCCCGGTAAGAACCACTTCAACGCCGCGTTCTGTGTCGGCACGAACGTGATGTTCCGGCGGACGGCTCTCGACAGCATCGGCGGCATCTGGACCGGCAGCAACTCCGAGGACATCTGGACCTCGATCGAGCTGCACAAACGGGGCTGGAAGTCGATCTACGTACCGCAGGTCCTGGCGCGCGGGCTGGCGCCCGAGGACGTCCCGTCGTACCTCAAGCAGCAGTTGCGGTGGGCCGGCGGCGGCTTCGAGGTGCTGCTGCGCGGCCGGCTGTTCCGGCGTGGCAGCGGGCTGACCATCGACCAGCGACTGCAGTACCTGTTCTGCGGCACGCACTACCTGCTGTCCCTGGCGATGCTGACGTTCATGCTGTTCCCGGCGCTGTACCTGCTCTTCGCGCTGAGCCCGATCCGCGCCGACGGGTTCGCCTGGGCCACCCACTACCTGCCGTTCCAGGCCGCCGTGCTGCTGGTCACCTGGCTGCAATCGGGCGGGTTCAAGCTGTCCGCGATCGTGGCCAGCATCGGCGCGGTCCCGGTGCACCTGCGCGCGCTCGGTGGCGTGCTGATCGGCCGTCCGTCCGTCTGGAAGGCCACCAACGCCGGTGGCAGCGGCGCCCGGTCACTGTGGGCGGTCATGCCCCTGGTCGCCCTGCTGCTGCTGAACGCCACCGCCATCGCCGTCGGCATCCTCGTGATGGCCGACCCGGCGCCGACCTGGCTCTCCGTCGGCTGGGCCAGCATGATCGTGCTCATCCTGGGCCGGATGATCCTCGAATCGGTCACCGGTGGCCGCATCCGGCAACGGCCCGCCGCGCCGATCACGCGCGCGGTCACCCCGCGCCCGGCCGCGAGCCGGGAACTTCCGGCGGCGCCGGCCGGCTCCGAGCCGCAGCCGGTCCCGGCCGGCGCCTGACTCCTCCCCGGCCCGGCCACCGCGGGAAGACCGCCGCCGGCCGGCGCCACGACCTTCGCCGAGAAAGGCCTGACCATGAGCACCACGATCGAGACCAGCACCATGATCGAGAAGAGCACCACCGATCCCGACCTGAGCCTGGCCGGACCGGAGACTCCCGACCCCGCGCCGGTCACGCCCCGGCCGTCCCGATGGCGCAGTGGGCTGCGCGTCCTGCGTACCGTGATCGTGGTGGTGATCCTGGTGGCGGCAGCCGTCGCCGGTGGCGCCCACATCGTGCGCAAGCGGCTCGCCGAGCGGACGCTGCTGGACGCCGGCACCGCGGTGCTGACCGCCCAGCCGATCGTCGTGGGCTCGGCCGACGCCGCGGTGGTCAACCAGCTGCTGATCGGCGAGCGCGAGAGCGTGACCGCCGGCGCGGCCCTGGCCAGGGTCACCCGCACCACCGACGGCCGGGGAGCCAAGGTGCAGCAGCTGACCGCGCCCGCCGCCGGCATCGTCACCGTCATCAACGTCGCCCCGGGTCAGATCGCCCGCGCCGGGGAGCCGATCATCACGCTGTACGACCCGTCCAAGCTCACCTTCCGTGTCGACGTGCCCCTCGAGACGCTGCGCAAGCTGCGGCTGCGGATGACCGCCTACGTCTCCGGGCCCGGCCTGCCCGGCCGGATGGCCACCATCCTGGAACGGGTCGAGCCCAAGGTCGGCAGCGCCGGGCAGACCATCGTCCCCGACCTGCTCACGGTCGTGCTGCGCCCCGATCCGGCCGCGCTGGCGACGGTGCGCACCCTGGTCCCGGGACTGCAGTTCCGCGCTGTCGTGGACACCACCACGGCCGCGGGCGGCACCCCCGCGGTGAACAGCGCGTGAGCCGCCGGTCATGGGTCGCCGCCACGGCCGCGGCCCTCATCACGGTGACCGGCTGCTCCCCGGAGCCGGCCGGGCAGCAACCCGCCCCGGCCGACGCCGGCCCGGTCATGGAGGACACCTCGGCGGCGAAGACGGCCGTGCCCACGGTCACCGGCAAGGGCGGCATCGCCGGCGCCCTGCCGGCCGCCGCCCGGCCGACCCGGTCCCCGGCTCAGGCCGGCGACCTCACCGGCCAGGCCATCCCGACCAACCAGTGGTGGAGCTCGGCGCTGACCGGCCCGCGCACCCAGCCGATCTGGACGCATCCGCTCGCCGTGCGGGCCGCCGACGCGGGCGTGCAGATCAGCGGCGCGCCCGTCACGGGCTCGGCGAACGCCGTCGTCACCCCGTTCCTTCCCGCCCTGACCCTGAACACCGCGACCGGGGCAGTCCAGGTCGCCGGGTACGGCGCCTTCCACGTCGTCCTGCGGGTGGGCCTGGCCGGCGGCGGGTCCGTGGAGATCACCCTGGTACAGGGCAGCCCGGTGCTGTGGATGCGGTTCCAGGGCGCGGCACCGGCCCTGACCGGCGCCTTCCGCGACGTGGGGAGCTCGGCCACGCGCGCCCGGCTGGACATCGCGGGCGGCCGCTGGGACGTCATCGGCGACGGCCTGACCTTCGACGGTCCTTCCCTGGTCGGCTCGGGTGAGCGGCTGGCCGTCGCCCGGGTCCCGGACGGCGCGGACCAGGCGAGCTGGGAGCAGGCCGGCACCGGCGATCCGGTGGTGGCGACCACCGCGGCGATGACGTACGACGCCAAGGCCGGGACGGTCACCCAGACGCTCACCGCGCGCCGGGCCGGAGGCGGCACCGGCGTGTGGGCCCTGCTGCCGCACCAGCGGACCGGGCTGGTCGCCGGCCCCGCCGAGCTGGCCGGCTCCTACCCGGACGCCCGCGGCACGATGACCCTGGTCTCCGCCGGGACGGTGCGGGTCCGGGT
Organism: Actinoplanes cyaneus; assembly: GCF_016862095.1. GTDB lineage: Bacteria > Actinomycetota > Actinomycetes > Mycobacteriales > Micromonosporaceae > Actinoplanes > Actinoplanes cyaneus. The sequence continues at coordinate 164,774 of NZ_BOMH01000013.1, read as the reverse complement.
GCCGATGCCGGGGCTGCTCACCGCCGTCCCGCAGGTGCCGCTGGACGCCGCGGCCGGCCGGGCGGTCCGCGACGCCCTGAACAAGGATCTGGCCGACCCGCCGGGTGCGGGCGGCAGCTACTTCGGGCTCAAGGAGCTCGGCCGGCTCGCCACCGTCGCCGAGGTGGCGGCCGCGGCCGGGGCGGACGACCAGCGCAAGCAGGCTCTCGACCGGTTACGGCCGCAACTCGTCGACTGGCTGACCTACACCGGGCCGGCCGACGGGCGCTACTTCGGCTACGACCCGACCTGGGGCGGGCTCATCGCCGTGCCGGCCGAGTTCGGCTCCCAGGACTACAACGACCATCACTTCCAGTACGGCTACCTGGTCCGGGCCGCCGCCGTGCTCGCCGCTGCCGATCCGCAGTTCGGCCGTGACTACGGTGACGTGGTCGACCTGATCGTCCGGGACTACGCCGGGTCACTGGCGATCGGGCCGGCGAGCGGGCTGCCGCCGTTCCGGGCCTTCAACGCCTACCTCGGCAGTTCGGCCGCCTCCGGGTTCGCCCCCTTCGCCGACGGCAACAACCAGGAGTCGTCCAGCGAGGCGGTGGCGGCGTGGGAGGCGGTGGTCCGCTGGGGACTGGTCCGGGGCAACACCGACATGACGCGGTACGGCGTGACCCACTACGCGATGGAGGCCGCGACCGCGCGGATGTACTGGCTGGGCGCCGGACTGACCCGGCCGGCCGGCTACGCCCACACCACCGCCGGCATCGTCTGGGACGCCAAGCTCGACTTCGCGACGTGGTTCGACCCGAAGCCGGAGTCGATCATCGGCATCCAGCTGCTGCCACTGACCGCCGGCTCGTTCTACCGCGGACCGGCGCTGGACCGTCAGCGGGACCTGGGCCGCGACCCCCAGGTCTGGGGCGACCTGTTCGCCGCCGACCTGGCCCTGTCCGACCCGCAGGCCGCGCGCCGGCGGCTCGACGCGGGTGTCACCCGCGAGGACAGCACCAGCCGGGCGATGGTCCGTTACTGGGTGGAGGCGCTCGTCGTGCTCGGCCCGCCACAGCCCGGCGTCCCCGCGCCGGTGGGGTCGCTGACGTTCGGATCGGCCGAGAAGCCACGGGTGGTCCGCTCACCCACCGGGTGAGAGCGCGACCCGACCATCCGCCGGCGGCGGCCCCGCCGCATCGGCCGGCCTGACCGCGCCGCCCGGAACGACGAGGTTCCGGGCGGCGTCAGGGCCGGCGACCACCGGCGTGCTGCCGGGAGTCGTAACTCTCCCGGGCCCGCTCGACCTCCTTCAGGTTGCCCGACCACCCGGCGAGGGTCGCGAACAGTGGGGCCAGGCTGCGGCCCAGCTCGCTGATCTCATACTCCACGCGCGGCGGGACCTCCGGATGATAAGTACGCACGACGAGCCCGTCACGCTCCAGTTGCCGCAACCGCTGGGTGAGCACCTTGGGCGTGATCGTGCTGATCCGGCGTTCCAGTTCCACGAACCGATGCCGCCCGTATTCGTGGAGTGCCCAGAGGATCGGAGTGGTCCATCTACTGAAGACGAGATCGACCACCGGCGCGATCGGACAGGCCTGTTCCGGGGGAATGTCGTGCGTCACTATGAGCCCTCTCCCCAATACTTTCCTGTAGGTACCTACTATCACGGCGCTGTTAGCTTCGTCGAGCAAAAAGAACTCGACAAGGGGAGTGACCATGATCGTGGTGACCGGGGCGACCGGAAATGTGGGACGACCGCTGGTACGGGCGCTCGTCGCGGCCAGCGAGAAGGTGACAGCGGTGTCCCGGCGGATCACCGGGCGGGACGTCCCGGCGGGGGTGCCGTTCCGGCAGGCCGATCTGGCCGATGCACGAACACTGCCGCCGGTTCTCGACGGCGCCGACAAGCTTTTCGTGCTGACCTCGGGCGACTTCGTGTCGGCCGGTGGCGATGTCGGCGCCGTCCTCGATGCCGCACGGGCCGCCGGAATTCGCCGCATCGTCCTGCTCTCCTCGCAGGGCGTCGCGACCGGGAGCCATCCCGATGATCTGGAGAAGCCCGTCACGCGGTCGGACCTGGAATGGACACTGCTGCGTCCCAGCGGCTTCCACTCGAACACGCTGGCCTGGGCGGAATCGGTCCGGGCCGAGCGGATGATCGCCGCCCCGTTCGGCGACGTCGCCCTGCCGCCCGTCGACCCGGACGACATCGCCGCGGTGGCCGCCGCGGCACTCCTGGAGGACGGCCACGCCGGCAAGGCGTACGTGCTGACCGGGCCGGCCTTGATCTCACCCCGGCAGCAGGCTTCGGCAATCGCCGACGCCCTGGGCGAACCGGTGCGATTCGTCGAGCTGAGCCCGGCCGAGGCCCGGGCACGGATGCTGCGGTTCATGCCCGAGCCGGTGGTGGAGAGCACCCTGGCCATCCTCGGCACGCCGAAACCGGCCGAACGACAGGTGAGCCCCGACGTCGAGGCCGTTCTCGGCCGCCCGCCCCGCACGTTCGCCGCCTGGGCCGCACGCAACGCCGCGGCTTTCGAGTGAACACGGGGGCAGGGCCGAGCCGGCTCCTGATCGCCCGCGGGCCTGCCGGAGCCGATTGTTCATGGTCGAGACGCTTCTCCGTCAATCCGAATACTGATCAACTCCCCGGTGAGTGACGATCCTTTCGGCAGCAGCGTCCAGGCGGTGGGTGAAAGGTCGATATCGGTGCCGGAGTCGAATACCAGGCGGTTCAACCGGCTCCCCATTCTGATCGGCGCGGGCGTCCTCGCGTTCCTCGGATGCATCGGCGGTTTCATCTGGCTGATCTACACGTCGATAGGCGTCGATCACCTCAGCGATGAGGAGATCCGCGACGGCCGTCCCTGCACCGCGGCCGTGCTGTCGGTCCAGGACACCGGATCGATCATCAACGACAAGACGGTCTACGAGTTCGAGCTCCAGGTCCAGCCGTCGGACGGCGCCGGGTACGCAGCCACGATCCGAGACTCGCTGAACTCCGTCCAGGCCGGCCGCGTCGGTGCCGGCACCACCGAGTTCCAGTGCGTCATCGATCGGGACGACGCCTCCCGTGTCGAGGTCTTCTGGTCCGCCTGACGGCGTCGCGCGCTCGCCGGCCGACGCAGGTCCGAGCAGAAAATGATGTGACGCACGTCATTCGCCATTGCCCAGAGCAGCGCTGCAACCGTGCCGATACCAACGCCATGGCACCACGCAAGATATGGGCGTTCCTGGGCGCCGCCGCCGTCGCCGTCGCGGTCGCGACGGTGACCTACAACTCGACGTTCGGCAACGTCTTCTACCCACTTCTTTACGGCGCGCTCAGCGTCGTCGCCTGGCTGGCGGTGCGGCGGGTGCCACCGGGCGCCCAGCGACGGCCGTGGGTCCTGGTCGCCGTGACGCAGACGCTGTGGTTCACCGGCGACGCCGTCGAACTGGCCTACTACTACCTGTCCGAGATTCCGTCGGCCGGCGTCTCGGACGCCTGCTGGCTCGGCGGCTACGCGGTCCTCACCGTGGCGCTGATCATGATGGCCCGCCGTCGGGCGCCCGGCCGGCTGGGCGGCGCGGTGCTCGACGCGCTCACCCTGGCCGGCGCGGCCGCGCTGCTCAGCTGGCAGTTCCTGATCCAGCCGGCCCTGGGCGACGGTCTATCGATCGCCGACTCGGTGCTGCCCGCGTCGTACCCCGTGGCCGATGTGGTGCTGCTTGCCGCGCTGCTGTTCATCGCGCTGTCGCCGGGCACCCGAGGCACCCCGACCCGCCTGCTGTTCGCCGCGGTGGTCCTGTACCTGGCGATCGACCTGACCACCAACATCGGGCCGTACTTCCTTCCGCAGGACCTGGTGGCTCGCGACGGCGCGCTGATAATGCTGGGCAACGCGCTGCTCACCGCGGCCTGCCTGCACCCGCGCCGCGACGAACTGACCCGGCCCAGCGCTCAGGTGCGGGTCCTGCACCCGTCGCGGGTGCTGTTCCTCGGCGTGGCCTTCCTGACCGCGCCGGTGCTCACCGCGGTCGAGGACGGACTGGCGAAGAACGCGGTCGCCACCCTGATCGCCACCGGGGTCAGCACCGTCTTCGTCCTGACCCGGTTCACCCTGGCCGTACGCGAGCAGGAACGAGCCCAGGCGCAGCTGACCTATCAGGCGCGGCACGATCCGCTGACCGGGCTGGCCAACCGCTCGGTGCTCACCGACGAGATGGACCGCACCCTTCCGCGTGGCTCCGGCCCGGTCGCCGTTCTCTACCTGGACCTGGACGGGTTCAAGCAGGTCAACGACCTGTACGGGCACGAGGCCGGTGACCTGGTGCTGACCACCGTCGCACAGCGGCTGTCCGCCGCCGTGCGCGCCGGTGACCTGGTCGTCCGGCTCGGCGGCGACGAGTTCGTACTGTTCTGCCCGAACCTGCCGGCCGACCACGCGGTCCGGCTCGCCGACCGGATCGTCGGTGACCTCGCCGAGCCGATCCCGTTCCGGGGCGCGCTGCTGGAAGTCGGCACGAGCGTCGGCATCGCGGCCTACGGCGCCGGGGAGACCGCCGGGGAGCGGCAGGCACTGCGCGCCGCCGACGCGGCGATGTACGAGGCGAAGCGCAGCGGCCGGGGTCGCTGGGTGCTCGCCGGCGCTTGACCCTCCGGGCGATCGGCTGGCCCGGACGTGCAGCCGATCGCCCGGCCGCCGCAGGATGTCCGGTCCGGCCGGCGCAGCCTGCGGCATCAGGGTGAGAGCGACTCGGCCCCGGTCGCCGGCAGGCCGTCGAGAACGATGCGCAGGGCCCGGCCCAGCCGCACCGGGAAGTCCACCCGGGATGGCGCGAGCCGGGCGTCGAGCAGCGCCTCGGCCACCGACGGCGCCGGGTTCGCGAACGGCCACAAGCCTGCCACCAGCAGAATCGTCATCGCCACGAACTCGCGCGCGGCCGCCTCACCGAACCCGGTCAGGCGCTCGGTGAGCAGCGCCGCGAGGCGCCCTTGCAGCGCGCCGTGGGCCAGCTTGAACTCCAGGGCCGCCGCCGCGGAGATGTTGCGTTCCAGCTCGCTGCCGAGCGCGCTCCACAATTCGCAGATCAGCGGCCGCCGCCCGAGCGACTCCGCCAGCGACTCCGGGACCCGCTCCGCGTCCAGTTCCGCGGGCAGATCGTCCAGCCAGTCCGACATCGACTGGAGGAGCAGGGCGAAGAAGACCGCTTCCCGCGTCTCGAAATACCGCACCACGTTCGTCTTCGACAGCCCGACGCGGCGGGCCAGCTCCCGCAGGCTGATCTCGCTCAGCGGCATCTCACCCAACAGGTCCGCCGCCACGCCGAGGATGACGCGGCGGCGGGCCTCCCGCTGCTCGGGGCTGCGGGCACGCCGGAAGTCCAGGTCAGAGCTCATCGCCCGAGACGTTACCCGGCATAGGTCACCGACTCGCTCACCGTCCGCCACTCGGCGTCGGCCGCCGCGAGGCGCTCGGCCTGCGCGCCGGCGACGGCGACCGCGTCCGCGCCGAGCAGCAGGTGCAGCGGCGGCTCCGGGTGCGCGGCCACGTCGATCAGCACCTCGGCGACGCGGACCGGGTCACCCGGCTGACTGCCGTCGGCGGCGCGCATGCGGGCCACGACTGGCTCGATCACCGGACGGTAGTCCGCACCGATCGGATGCGTGGTCATCGACGTGCCGGCCCAGTCCGTGCGCATGCCGCCCGGCTCGGCGACGGTGACCCGGATCCCGAACGGCGCCACCTCCCGCGACAGCACCTCGGAGAAGCCGCCGACCGCCCACTTCGCCGACTGGTAGGCGCCGAGCCCCGGCCCGCCGACCCGCCCGCCGACCGATGAGATCTGGACGATGTGCCCGCTCCGCTGACCGCGCATGATCGGCAGCGCCGCGCGGGTCACGTTCACCACCCCGAAGAAGTTCGCCTCGATCTGCGCCCGGAACTCGTCCAGCGGCATCTCCTCGATCGCCGCGACATCCGCATACCCGGCGTTGTTGACCAGCACGTCCAGCCGCCCGAACGCCTCCACCGCCACGGTCACCGCATTGCTCGCCGCCCGCGGATCGGTGACGTCGAGCGCGACCGCCCGCACCCGGTCCCCATACCTCGCGACCAGCTCGCCGAGCTGCTCGGGCCGCCGCGCGGTCGCGACCACCCGGTGCCCCGCCGCCAGCACGGACTCGGCGATCTGCCGCCCCAGCCCACGCGAGCTCCCGGTGATCAGCCAGACGTTGCTCATGGTGCTCTCCTTCAAGGTCAACTTCTTCATTGCCTGCCTCCGCTGTGGTCCGGATCGTCGCTCCCGCGGGGACCCTTGCGGGCTTCGCAGGGCCGCGGGGCGGCCCAGAACGCGAAACCCGCAAGGGCGATGTCCGTGGGTGGGCACGGTCAGAGCAGCAGACCCGTCGACGGCCCCCGCCCGCCGCGCCGCTCCTGCCCGTCGAAGTCCGCGACGTGGCCGGTGGGCACGGCGGCGGGGCGCCCGCTTCTCCCGGCTGGTGCTGAGGGTCGTCATTCGTGCCTCCTGACGACCCTCAGCACCAGCCGGAAACCGCGACCCGCACGGCTTGATCGGTGACATCTCCGGACCCTTCTCATAAGAGGCCAGCGGAACCTTACGAGTCCCAGCATAAGAGGCCATCGGCCTCTTGCCACTCTTTGTGACCCGGGTCGCTCTCGAGCCAGGCGCAGCACATCGCAGCCGGCAAGCGCGGCGCGGGCAGCGCGGCGGGCGCGAGGTGCGACGGGCGCGGGGTGCGGCGGGCGCGGGGTGCGGCGGGCGCGGGGTGCGGGGTCAGGTGCGACGGGCGCGGGAGGCACGCGGGAGGCGCGGGGGCGCGGGGGCGCGGCGGATTGACTGGTGCGACGGCCCGGTTGTCACGGAGCGGGCGCCGCTCGGGTCACCGGAAGTGTCGTACCCGTCGCCTACCGTGCAGGTGTGGCTCGACGCAGACGCCGGCGACGCAAAACCGGCAACGAGGGTGTGCTGATCGTCCTCTGCGCCGTGGTGCTGATCGTGCTGGCCCAGCAGGCCCGCGCACACCCGGTCGCCGCCGCCCTGATCCTGGTCGGGCTGGCCGTCGTCGCGGCCGCCGGGTTCTGGCTGCGGGCCGCCGGCGGGCGACGTCTCGCCGGGCACGAGCGGGAGGTGGCGATCACCGACGGCATGACCGGCGACCAGTTCGAGCATTTCACCGCCCGGTTGATGCGGGCGAGCGGCTTCCGCGAGGTCCGGGTGGTCGGCGGCAGCGGCGACCTGGGCGCCGACGTGGTCGGCCGCACGCCGGACGGGCGGCGCGTGGTCGTGCAGTGCAAGCGTTTCGCCGGCAATCTGGGCAGCCCGCACGTGCAGCGTTTCGCCGGCACCGCCCGGGAGATCCACGGGGCGGAGGTGGCGTTGCTGGTGACCACGGGCCGGCCCACCGCGCAGGCCCGTGACGTGGCGCTGCGCTGCCGGATCACCCTGGTCGACCGCCCCGCGCTGGCTCGCTGGCTGTCCACTCAGGCTCTGGAATGCTGACGCCGCGCTGAGCGGGCGGGGCAGGGGCGTCGTCCGCGGCGAGGCGGGCCCGGAGCGCGCGGGCCAGCGGGCGTTCGATCCAGCGGTGCAGCATCCACGCGACGACCAGCATGATCGCGATGACGGCGGCGACCGCGACGATCGGGGGCAGCCGGTGCAGGTGCTGGATCATCGTCCCGCCGATGTGCTGGTGCAGGAGGTAGAAGGGGTAGGTGAGCAGGCCCGCCGTGGTCAGTGGCCGCCACCGCACCCGATCCGTCCAGCGGAGCGCGACCACGGTCAGCATCAGGAAGAGCGCCGTCACGATCAGCATCGCGACGCTGAGCGAGAGCTGCCGGTGCTCGGTCCTGCTGGTCTGCGCGACCCGCGCGCCGAGGGAGTACATGCCGAGCCCCCAGGAGAGCGCGACCAGCCCCCAGTGCCGGAGGTCCGAGCCGAACCGGTGGATCAGGAAGAAGCCGATGCCGGCCACGAAGTACGGAGCGTACGGCGGCTGCAGCACCGTGACCAGCACCGGCAGCTCGGACTTGACGGCCACGACGGAGGCGATCAGCCAGGCGTAGCCGAACCAGAGCACCCGCCGCCGGGTCGGCCCGAGCCAGACCACGATCGCGAAGAGCAGGTAGAACCGGGCTTCGGCCCACAGCGTCCAGTAGGACAGGTCGACCGGCACCACCCCGAGCGGCTCGTTCAGCATGGTCAGGCTGACCACCACCTGCTGCGCCGTGACCGGCCGGTGCAGCGACGGCCAGAGCGTCACGACCGCCGCGGTGAGCAGGACCGCCGGCCAGTAGGCGGGGAAGAGCCGGACCAGCCGCGACCGGGCGAACCCGCCGACCGTGCGCCCCCACGCGCTCATCGAGATGACGAAGCCGCTGATCATGAAGAACAGTTCGACGCCCAGCCATCCGTACGAGGATGCCTGCGTCAGCCGGGTGAAGGGCAGGTGTCCCGCCCACAGCCGGTCGGCGTTGATCGCGGTGAAGTGGAAGACGGCCACCGACAGCGCGGCGCACAACCGCAGCCCGTCGAGGACCGCCACCCGGTCGCCCGGGCCCCGCCGCGGCGGGGCGACCGGCGCCGGCGGCCGCCGCAGCCGGGTGGTGGTCTTGGTGAGGACGTCCAGGCCGGATTCAGTCACACAGATCAGAACGACCAGGCGCGCCGACCGGAACGCCGCCGGTTTCCGGCCGTGCCGGAGGCAGCGGTCCGGCCGGCGCAAGCGCGCGGGCCGCGGCGGGGTCGGCCATTCGGCAGAGGCGCCGCACGGGTGGATCCGTCCTGCGCCGGAGGCGCCGGACCGGCCGGGATTCCTACGATCGACACCATGAACATCGACACACGGGCAGGGGTCATCGGGCGGCCGGCGACGGCGACCGGGCGGCGGGCGGTGCTGGTGGCGCCGCTGGCGGGGCTGCTGCTCGGCGTGCTGGACTTCGCCTGGATCAAGTTCGTGCCGGCCCCGTTCGGCGAGCTCGGCAACTCGATCGCGGTCTGGGCGGTGGCGGCGTTCCTGCTCACCCTGCTGAACCGGTGGAGTCTGCCGGTGAGCGTGGCCGCCGCGGTCGTCCAGCTGGTAATCGCCGTCCCGGCGTACTACCTGGCCGCGGCCCTGATCCAGAACGACGATCTGGCGAACATGTACGACGCGAACGCCCTGCTCTGGGCGGGTCTGGGTGTCGTCGCGGGGCTGGTGTTCGGGGCCGGCGGATTCGTCGCCCGCTGTGCGCGCCTGCCCGAGCTGCTGCGCGACACGGCGCTGGCGCTGCCCGGTGCGGTGCTGTTCGCGGAGGCGGTGCTGCAGGCGTTCCGGATCGGGAACCCGTCGTATGCCACGGGCGGCCTGGTCGCGTACACGCTGATCCTGATCTTGCTGGGTCTGACGGTGACCGCGCTGATCACGCCGACCTGGCGCCGGCGCGGTGTGGTCCTGGTGCTCGCGCTGCCGCTGACCGCCGCCGGTTACGTGCTGCTGGGTCTGACCGGTTTCCACTGAGCCGGATTCCACCGAGCTGGATTCCACTGAGCGGCGCCGATGTGGGCCGGGCCGCCCAGTGGAACCTCACGTCGGCGCTCAGCTCGCTTCCGGGTGCTCCGTGACGTTCTGCAGGTAGAGCGGCTCGCCGAGCTTCTCGATCAGGCCGAGCTGGGTCTCCAGGTAGTCGACGTGGTGCTCCTCGTCGGCCAGGATGTCCTCGAAGATCCGGGCGGACGTGACGTCACCGATCGAGCGCATGTACTCCAGGCCGCGGCGCAGCCGGTCGACCGCCTCGACCTCGACCTTCATGTCGCACTCGAACTGTTCCTTGATCGTCTCGCCGATCCGGAGCGCGAACAGCTTCTGGTAGTTCGGGAGCCCGTCGAGGAACAGGATCCGGTCGGTGAGGATCTCGGCGTGCCGCATCTCGTCGATCGACTCGGCCCTGGTGTGCTTCGCGAGCACGGTGTATCCCCAGTTGTCCTGCATCTTGGCGTGCAGGAAGTACTGGTTGATCGCGGTCAGCTCCGCGGTGAGCTGCTCGTTCAGGAACTCGATGACACGGGCGTCACCTTGCATGCCGAATACCCCCATAACAGGACTGTTTGGGGGCTGAGCTTACTTGGCGTAAGCGTTAGGCAGCGGACGGTAGTCGCGTGTCGGAGTTCGCCTCCTCCTCGATCAGGTCGGCGATCCGGTCCAGGCAACTGCCGCAACCGGTCCCGGCGCCACAGGCGTCGCCCACCGCCTCCTCGTTCCGCGCGCCGCAGCGGATGGCGGTGCGGACCTGGGTCTCGCGGACCTGGTGACAGATGCAGACGAACATCGGATGACGACCTTTACCTGGTTAGCCTTACCTAGCTTAGGGTGCCCTAAAACCGCAGGTCACGCAATTCCCCGCACTGCCTGAAGATCGCGGCCGGAAAGACATCGATTCGTACTGATTGCTAAGTGGTGACGCCGTCGTTACGGTGGGAGCGCTCCCAGTAGGCCCTTCTTCCGTATCGGAGGGAAAGCCATGTCCCCTCGCTCCCGATGGCTCGTCGCGGCGGCGGCCGGCGCCACCGTCGCGGCCGGCGCCGTCCTGATCACGACCGGCACCGCCGAGGCCGGCACGATCAGCGGCACGCTCTACCGCGACAGCGGCACCGCCGCGGCCCGATGGGTCGCCGCCAACCCGAACGACTACCGCACCGCCGTCATCCGCGACAGGGTCGCCAGCCAGCCGGCGTCACGCTGGTTCGCCAACTTCAACCTCTCCACGATCGGATCCGAGGTCGCCTCGTACGTCGGTGCGGCGAACGCCGTGAACCAGATCCCGGCCCTCACCCTCTACGCCATCCCGAACCGGGACTGCGGCGGTGCCAGCGCCGGCGGTGCGCCGGACCTGAACCAGTACCAGACCTGGGTCAACGCGGTCGCCGCGAACCTCGGCAACCGGACCGCGATCGTGATCCTGGAACCGGACTCGATCGCCCTGCAGACGTGCCTGAGCTCCGGCGAGATCACCGCCCGCGGCCAGGCCCTGGCGAACGCGACCCGGACGCTCAAGGCGGGGAACCCGAACGCCAAGGTCTACCTGGACGCCGGGCACTCCACCTGGAACAGCGCCGCCGAGCAGGCCGGGCGGCTCGCCGCGGCCGGCATCGCGAACGCTGACGGCTTCTACACCAACGTGTCGAACTTCAACGGCACGTCCGGCGAGGTGAACTACGGCAAGGCGATCATCGGCGCGCTCAACGGGCGCGGCATCAGCGGGAAACACCAGGTCGTGGACACCAGCCGGAACGGCGGGGCATCCGGCGACTGGTGCGGCGACGACAACACCGACCGGCGGATCGGGTCCTACCCGACGACCGCCACCGGCGACGGCGACGTGGACGCGTTCCTCTGGGTGAAGCCGCCCGGCGAGGCCGACGGCTGCAAGTACGCCGCCGGGTCGTTCCAGCCGGACCTCGCGTACAGCCTGGCCAGCAGTGCCCCGAACCCGCCGGTGCCCAGTTCGCCGGCCGCCTCGCCGTCGTCCCCCTCCGCGTCCGCGTCGCCGTCCTCCTCCGCGTCGCCGTCATCGTCCGGCACGCCGGATCCCGTGGGCGCCGGCTGCACCGCGGTCTTCACGGTGGCGAGCACGTGGTCGGGCGGCTTCCAGGCGACCGTGAAGGTCACCGCCGGCAGCCGGGTGACGAGCGGCTGGGCGGTCTCCTGGACGCTCGGCTCGGGCCAGTCGATCAGCCAGGTCTGGAACGGCACGCTGACCGTCAGTGGGTCGACCGCGACCGTGCGCAACGTCTCGTGGAACGGATCTCTGGAGCCCGGCGGCTCCGCGGAATTCGGTTTGATCGCCTCGGGCAACGCCGGAACTCCGGTGGTGACCTGCACCAACGCCTAAATACGGAATCCGGTCGAGCGTCCGGAGATTGACGTTCAGGGTTTTCTCGATGGCCCAGCGGTTATTGTGCCAACGGTCGACATAGAGAGTCCAGAAAGGACAATCGACTGTGCGTAGCCGAACCCGCTGGGCCGTCGCTGCCGCCGCTTTCCTGAGCGTGCTGGCCATCGGCGCCACCCCGGCGAACGCCATCGCCAACGGCGAACCCGTGCCGGACGGCAAGTACCGATTCTCCGTCAAACTCACCATGACCGGCATCCCGACCGCCGACGGCGGCAGGCGTAACAGCGCCTGCTCCGGCGCGCTGATCGCCCCACAGTGGGTGATCACCGCGGGGCACTGCTTCCGCGACGCCAGCGGGGTGCGGGTCGAGTACCCGGTCGCCGACCTGACCACGGCGACCGTCGGCCGTACCGACCTGACCGGCACCCGCGGTCACGTGCTGAAGATCGTCGAGGTCAAGCAATCCCCGACGGCGGACGTCTCCCTGGCCAAGCTGGAGAAGCCGGTCCGCGACGTGCGCCCGATCCGCCTCGGCAATCGCGCGCCGAAGGTCGGCACGGTGCTGCGGGTCACCGGTTACGGCTCGCTGACCAGCACCAACCCGACCCCCGCAACCAGGCTGCAGACCGGGCAACTGAAGATCGTGTCGGTGGGCGACGCGGTGCTCGGCCTCAACGGTTACGCCCCGCAGCCGGACACCACCCCTTGCCCGTACGACTCGGGCGCGCCCTACTTCACCGAGCGCCGCGGCGTCGGCCCGGTCCTCGCGGGCGTGGTCAGCAACGGTCCCAGTTGCCCGCACACCAGCGTCGAGAACGCCGCCCGCACTGACAACATCGCCGGCTGGATCTATTCGGTCACCAAGACCAAGCGCTACTAGCCGCCACGCCGGGCCCACGCACGGCCGCCCCGCGCGGCACGCCCCTCGGCTGGCCCTCAGAGGTGCTTCGAGGTCCGAAGACACACCTGACGACCAGCCGAGCTTGCGCGGCCAGGGGTGTTTCGGAGACCGGAAGCACCTCTGAGAACCAGCCGTGATCAGCCGGGAGTGCGCTGGCTGAGGACCAGGAGGAGCTCGAAGCGGGCGGTGGGGTCGTCGAGGTCGGGGCCGAGCAGGTCGCGGAGGCGGTTGAGGCGGTAGCTGACCGTCTGCGGGTGGACGTAGAGCTCGGCCGCGACCGCCGCCCGGGAACCCCAGTGGCGCAGCCAGGACTCCAGCGTGACCAGGAGCTGTTCGCGCTGGGCCGGGCGCAGGCCGTCGAGGGCGGAGAGCCGCTGGGAGGAGAGGGCGGCCAGCGCGCCCGGCTCCCCGCGCAGGGCGAGGGCGGCGAAGTGGTCCTCGACGAAGATCGGCGCGGGGCTCCGGCGGGGGTCGGCGCCGGAGGCGGCGGTCCGGGACGCGATCAGCTCGGCGGCGCGTTCGGCGAGCCGGACCGCCTCCGGGGCCTCGGGCCACGGCAAAGACGGGCCGACCACCGCCTCCCGGCCGGCCAGGGCCTCGGCGAGCGCGGGACGTTCGGTGCGCGGGCCGGAGCGCAGGAGCAGGACCGCGTCGCGGGCGCGTTCGGCGACCACGCCGTCGGCGGCGAACCGGAAGCGGGCGTCGCGGGCCTGGTCCGCCGGGAGCAGCACCGGGACCACGCGGTCGAGGGCCGGCCAGCCGATCGCGGCGACCGCCTCGCGCGCCACGTCGGCCGGGGCGCCGCCACGCAGCAGCAGGTCGGCGGCCCGGCGGCGGCGCCGATCCCCTTCGCCGGCCTGTTCCCGCAGCTGGCGGGCCAGACCGTCGGTGCAGGCCGAGGCGAGCTCGTCGACGAAGGCGCTGGTCGCGTCGGAGAGGTCGATGATCTCGTCAACGGTGACCGGGCGGGACTCGGCGAGGGACTGCGACGCGGCGCGCAGCAGCAGGCGGGCGGCGGTGCGCAGGGCTCCCAGGAGCAGTTCCGGGCCATGGTTCTCCCGGGCCTCGCCGGCGCCGAGCGCCACGAACACCTCGCGGATGCGTGGGGGCAGGGCCGGCTCGTCGGTGCCGGCCAGGTCGAGGAAGCGTTCCAGGGCGACCTGCACCGCCGTACGGACATCGCGGTCGAACTTCGCCGTCGACGTTTCCGCCGCTGCCGGGTTGGCCTCGGCAACCGCCTCGGCGATCGCCTGGACGGTGGCCGGCAGGCGGGGGCGCATGGCCGCGGCGAGGTCGGCCGGCACACGTCGCCACGGGGTGGTCATCGCCGGATTTTGTCACCCCGTGATAACAAGCGGGGCGCAGATTGCTGGCCGGAGAACCTGGCTTCATAACTGGTGCAGAGTGACGATGGTGCCGGTCACACCCTGACGCCTGAGGATCGGAACCGCTCGTGAAACACCGGATGTCCCGCCAGCACGTCGTCGACATGTGCCGGACGATGCTCGACCGTGGCTACCTGAAGGCGACCGAGGGCAACGTGTCGGTCCGGATCCCGGGCCACGAGCTCTACGCCGTCACGCCGAGCAACTACGACTACGACAAGATGCGCGTCGAGGACGTCTGCATCGTCGACTTCAAGGGCAAACACGTGCCGGACGAGGGCGGCGCCGGTGGACTCGTGCCGTCGATCGAGTGCGGGATGCACGCGAACATCTACCGCGAGCGGCCGGACGTCAACGCGATCGTGCACACCCACCAGCCGTACGCCTCGGCCCTGGCCTTCCTGCGCAAGCCGATCCCAGCGCTGACCGACGAGCAGGTGCGCTTCCTCGGCAAAGAGGTCGCGATCATCGACTACGCGCCGTCCGGGACGACGTTCCTGGCCAAGAACGCGCAGAAGAAGGTGGTCAGCGGGGACAACGCGTTCATCATCGCCAACCACGGGGTGATCGCGGTCGGGACCGACCCGTCGCGGGCGGTGTTCAACATGGCGCTGCTGGAGAAGGTGTCGATCGCCTATCTGATGGCGCTGACCACGGAGGCCGGGAAGGTCTACACGATCCCGTCCACGATCCGCGAGATCGCGTTCAGCAAGCTCAAGAAGGACCAGAAGCGGATCGCCTCGCAGATCGTCGACGCGGTCGAGCCGGTGCGGGTGCCGGAGGACGAAGAGCTGCCGTCGATCACTTTCGCCGACGTCGCGACGTCGTCCGGCAGTTCGCCCGGCAACGACCTGGGCTACATGATCAGCGAGTACCTCGACGTTCCCGACACCATGCGCCGGCTCAAGGCGCTCGTCGCCCAGCCCATCCGCGGACTGCGGCACGACGCGCTGCTGGACGTGCTGAACTACTTCGAGACCAAGTGCACGGCCAGCAAGGAGATCACCGACCGGGCCAAGAAGCGCATCCCCGGCGGCGTCCAGCACAACCTCGCCTTCAACTACCCGTTCCCGCTCGCCGTCGACAAGGCCGAGGGCGCGCACCTGATCGACCGCGACGGCAACGTCTACATCGACTTCCTGCAGGCCGGCGGCCCGACGATCCTGGGCAGCAACTACGGCCCGGTCAACGAGCGGGTCGCCGAGGTGATCAAGGAGAGCGGCCCGGTCACCGGGCTCTTCCACGAGTACGAGCTGAAGCTCGCCGAGATCATCAACCAGTACATGCCGCACATCGAGATGTACCGGTCGCTCGGCTCGGGCACCGAGGCCGTGATGGCGGCGGTCCGCGCGGCGCGGGCGCACACCGGCAAGAAGATGGTGATCAAGGTCGGCGGGGCGTACCACGGCTGGTCCGACACGGTCGTCTACGGCCTGCGGGTGCCCGGCACGTTCCGGATGAACGCCAAGGGCATCCCGTGGGGCGCGACCGGGCGGACCCGGGAAGCGTTCCCGCACGACCTGGGCACGCTCAAGCGCAAGCTGATCGAGAACCGGGCGCGTGGCGGCACCGCCGCGGTCATCGTCGAGCCGTTCGGGCCGGAGTCCGGCACCCGGCCGGTGCCGAAGGACTACAACGCGGCCGTCCGCAAGCTCTGCGACGAGTTCGGCGCGATGCTGATCTTCGACGAGGTGGTGACCGGGTTCCGGACCGGCCTCGGCGGGGCGGCCGGCTACTTCGGGGTGACGCCGGACCTGACCGTTTTCGGTAAGGCGGTCTCGGGCGGGTACCCGATGGCCGGCGGCGTCGGCGGCAGCGCGAAGGCGATGAGCGTCTTCGGCTCCGGGCTCGACGGCAAGAGCGGCGCGCACATCCAGGTCGGCGGCACGCTGTCGGCGAACCCGCTCTCCTGCGCGGCCGGGTACTTCGCGATCCAGGAGATGGCCCGGACCAACGCGCCGGTGATCGCCGGGCGCGCCGGTGACCGGCTCACCCGGGGCCTGCAGAAACTCATCGACAAGTACGGGTTGCCGTACGTGGCGTACAACCAGGGCTCGATCGTGCACCTGGAGTGCAGCGGCGTGATGCTGCTCAGCATGCGCGACCCGATCAAGCTGCTCAAGGAGAACAAGAAGCGTAAGACGCTGATGGAGCAGATGGGCGCGGCGTACGCGGCGCACGGCATCATCACGCTCGCCGGCTCCCGGATGTACACGTCGATGGCGGACACCGACGAGGTCATCGACGACGCGCTCGCGCGGTTCGACCAGGTCTTCGCGCTGGTCGAAGGAGTCTAGGTGACCGTTGCCCCGCAGATCCTCGCCGTCGACCTGGGCACCTCCGGGATGAAGGCCGCCCTGGTCGCGGCGGACGGGACGGTCACCGGGTGGGCCGAACGCCCGGTGGCGCTGCACCTGCTGCCCGGCGGCGGGGCCGAACAGGACCCGGTCGCCTGGTGGGACGCGCTCGCCGAGGCGGTCGCCGAACTCGGACGGGACTTCCCCGAGCACGTACGGGCGGTGACCACCATCTGCTCGTCGACGCAGGGCGAGGGGACGATCGCGGTCGACGCGCGGGGCGAGCCACTGACCCGGTGCATCAGCTGGCTGGACATGCGCGGGGCAGCGCATCTGCGGAAACAGTTCGGCGGGTTTCCGTCGTACGGCGGGATCTCGGTCCTGAAGATCGCCCGCTGGCTCCGGCTCACCGGCGGGATGCCGTCGGTGACCGGCAAGGATCCGGCGGCGCACATGCTCTTCGTCCGCGACGAGATGCCCGCGGTGTACGCGGAGACGAAGACGTTCCTGAACGTCCTGGACTGGATCAATCTGAAGCTCACCGGGCGCACCGTGGCGACCGTGGACTCGATCCTCACCTCCTGGGTCACCGACAACCGGAGGGCGACCGGCATCCGGTACGCGCCGTCGCTGGTCGCGGCCAGCGGGATCGACGCGGACAAGTTCCCGCCGATCGTCAGGTGCACCGAGGTGATCGGCACGCTCGCCCCCAGCGCCGCCGATCACCTCGGCCTGCCCACCTCGGTGCGGGTCGTGGCCGGGGCGATCGACAACACGGCCGCGGCGATCGGCGCGGGCACCGTGCGGGACAACGAGGCCCATCTCTACCTGGGCACCTCGTCCTGGATCGCGGCGCACGTGCCGGCCAAGAAGACCGACGTGGGCAGCGGCATCGCGTCGATCCCGTGCGCGCTGCCGGACCGGTATCTGATGACGGCGCTGCAGGCCACGGCCGGGGCCAACCTGACCTGGCTGCGGGACAAGATCGTGGAGTTCGACGATCCGCTGGTCTCGGCCGGGCACGTCAGCCGGGACGAGGGCACCATCTTCGACGCCTTCGACAAGATCATCCCGTCGGTTCCGGCGGGGGCGGACGGCGTGCTCTACATGCCGTGGCTCTACGGCGAACGCGCGCCGGTCGACGACCCGAACCTGCGGGCCGGCTTCCTCAACATCTCGCTGGAGACGAGCCGGTCGGATCTGCTGCGCGCGGTGTTCGAAGGGGTCGCCCTGAACACGCGCTGGATGGCGAGATCCGTGGACCGGTTCCTGGGCGCGCCGATGACCTCCCTGGTGATCACCGGCGGAGCGGCCCGGTCGAACTCGTGGTGCCAGATCTTCGCGGACGTCCTGGGAATCGAGATCCGCAAGGACGCCAACCCGACCGCGGTGAACGCCCGCGGGGCGGGGTGGATCGGGGCGGTCGGCGCCGGGATGATCGCGTTCTCCGATATCCCGGACCTCGCGCGCAACGACAACGTCTTCACGCCGGGGCCGGATCAGGCGGCCTACGACGACATCTACGACACCTACACCTGCCTGCACAAGCAGCTCGCCCCGGTCTACAAGAAGCTGAACGGGTGAGGCGCGCCGTTACGGGTTCGCGTACTCGGCGTCGCAGGTGATGGCCGCGACATAGTCGTTCACCCGGTTCTGGATGACCTGGATCTTGTCGACGCCGGGCAGGTGTCGCACCTTGGTGTAGCCCGCGCAGTCGAACAGCCGGCCCTTCGTCTCCAGCTTGAAGGACTCGGGCAGGCTCTCCTTCCGCGCGCCCTCGAGGTATTCAGGGCGGTCCTTGAACAACTCCTGGAATCTGGCCCACGCCTGGTCCCGGTTCTCGAACTGCACCTCGCCGACGGGCTCGAAGGCCGGCAGCGCCGCCTCGACCGCCGCCTTCTGGTCCGCCGTCGCATCGGACTTCAGGTAGATGTTGACGGAATAGTGATGCACCGGCTGCCCCGGGAGGCCGGCGAAGAGGAAGGCTCCGGTCGCCGCGCCGGCCCCGATCAGCATCGAGGCGACGACGATGATCGTCAGCAGGAACCAGGGACGCCGCGTTCTGTTCGCCGGGCCGGGCGCGGTCGCCTCGGGCACGTCCGGGCTGGTCACGGCGCCTCCGGCGGACAGGTTCGGGCTGATCGCGGCGTTGGCCGCCGAGGCATCCGGGATGGTCACGGCTCGGCAGCCTAACAGTCGAGGTTCGATGTCTCACAGCAGCTCGTGGAGCTCGGCGGCGCACTCGGCGGCCTGCGCGGTGTACGCGTTGTGGCCGAACGAGCGGGGCCGCGGGAGGTGCACGTCGACCACCCGGCGGACCTGGCCGGGCCGCGAGCTGAGCACGACCACCCGGTCGGCGAGCAGAACAGCCTCCGGGATGGAGTGCGTGACGAAGACCGTCGTCGCCGGCGCGGACATGTGCATCGCCTGCAACTGGGTCGCCAGCTCCTCGCGGGTGAGTGCGTCCAGTGCGGAGAACGGCTCGTCCATCAGCAGGACGCGGGGCCGCTGGATCAGGGCCCGGCAGAGCGCGACCCGTTGCTGCATGCCGCCGGACAGCTCGTACGGATGTCGCTGGTGGAACCCGGTGAGGCCGACCGCGTCGAGCAGATCGGCGGCCCGCGCCCGGTACTCGGCGCGGGGCAGGCGCCGGATCTCGACCGGCAGCATCACGTTGCCGAGCGCGGTGCGCCACGGCAGCAGCGCGGGCAGCTGATGCATCAGCACCACGTCCGGGCGTGGGCGGCTGACCGGGGCGCCGTCGATCGTGACGGCCCCGCCGGTCGGTGCGAGCAGCCCGGCGATCAGGCGCAACAGGGTCGACTTGCCGCAGCCGGAGCGTCCGACGACAGCGACGAATTGGCTCTCCGCGATCTCCAGGGCGACGTCGCGCAGCGCTTCCACGTCGCCGTCGCGGCTGGTGAACGTCCGCGACACCCCCGCCAGCCGGATCATCCGCTGATCGCCCGCGACCACGGGACCAGCAGCCGCTCCAACGCCACGACCAGGTAGAACAGTGTGGTGCTGAGCAGTGCCAGCAGCGCGATCGCGGCGAAGGCGAGGGGCGTGTCGAAGGACATCCCGGACAGGACGATCACCGCGCCGAGCCCGTCGCCCGGCTGACTGATCTCCGCCACGACCGCGCCGATCACCGCGAGCGAGACGGCCACCTTCAAGCCGGTGAACACCTGCGGCAGCGCCCACGGCAGGCGCAGCTTGACGTAGGTTTGCCAACCCGTCGCGGACAGCGAGCGCCCCAGCTCGCCCAGCTCGGCCGGGGTCGAGGTGAGACCCGCCATCGTCGCGACCACGATGGGGAACACGCAGATCAGCAGCACCAGCACGATCTTCGGCCGGCTGCCGAACCCGAGCCAGACCACGAGCAGCGGGGAGACCGCCACCTTCGGCACCGAGTTCAACCCGACCAGGACCGGCAGGGCCGCCCGCTCCATCGTCCGCCAGGCGGTCAGCGTGACGGCGACCAGCAGACCGGCGACGACCGCGAGGGCGAAGCCGGCCACGGTCACGGTGAGCGTGGCGCCGGCCTCGCGCAGCAGGTAGCCCGGCTGGGCCCGGAAGGCGGCCACGATG
Organism: Actinoplanes cyaneus; assembly: GCF_016862095.1. Classification (GTDB taxonomy): domain Bacteria; phylum Actinomycetota; class Actinomycetes; order Mycobacteriales; family Micromonosporaceae; genus Actinoplanes; species Actinoplanes cyaneus. The sequence continues at coordinate 144,739 of NZ_BOMH01000013.1, read as the reverse complement.
TCCGGCGGGGCCGGCAGGAACAGCGGGCGGATGCCGAACACCCGGGTCCCGCCCCACCAGACCGCGACCGTGCCGGCGACGCCGAGAACCGGCGGCATCCACCGATTCACCGCGCTGTCCCGGCCGTGGCGAACGTCAGGTGGCCGCGGATCACCAGGCGCGGGTCGCCGGCCAGGCGAGTCAGCTCGCCGAGTTCCTCCACGGTGAGCCCGGCCGCCAGGAAACCGGGCCGCAGCTGCTCGATGTTCACCGCGAGGAGCCGTGCTCCCGCGGTGCCGCCGGCCCAGGACGAGGCGCGGATCTCGGTGGTCACCCCGGCGAGCCCGGCGGCCAGCATCGCCCCGTGCACCGCGCCAGCCCACCCGGGGTCTCCCCCATTGCCCGGCAGGAGTTGCCCCACCAGGATGTCGTGGTAGCGCTCGACCAGCGCGGCGGTCGCCGGGTCCGGCGCGGCCAGCACGATTCCGCGGTAGGCCGACGCCCATTCCTCGATCACCAGCGTCCCGCCCGGCGCGAGTGCCGCCGCCAGCCGGTCGAGGATCGCGGCGCGGGCCGGCAGGTGGGACAGGACGAGCCGGGCGTGGATCAGGTCCCAGGGTGGATCCGGGACCGGCTCGGTGCTCAGGTCGTGCCGCAGAACCGTATAGCCCCGGTCCGTCCGCAGGTGTCGCGGGTTCAGATCGGTGGCCAGCACCGATCCGCCCCTGTCGACCAGGTGGGCCGCGATGCTGCCGCCGCCGGCGCCCGCCTCCAGGCACCGTTTGCCGGTGAGGTCGCCGAGCGCGGAGAGCCGTTCGATCGTGAACGGGTCCAGGATCTCGGCGAGCATCCGATGCCGGTCCGCGGCGATCGCGTCGTCGTTGTCGAAGGAGTACCGCGCGCGGGTCATCCGGTCAGCTCGCCGGCGCCAGCGCGAAGTCGACCACCGAGTCCGGCGTCAGGCCCGGCGGGATCAGCGCGCTCTTCTCCAGGGTGGCGATCGCGGCGGTGACCCGGCCGCGGTCGATCACGCCGGAGGGCTTCACGTACGGCGCCATCAGCGTGATCTCGCCGACTGCGGCCGCGACGTCCACCGCGGGCTGCGCCTTCTTCATGATCTGCGCGGCCTCCTCGGGATGTTCCAGCGTGTACTGGAGACCCTTGAGGGCGGCGTCGCGGAACCGCCGGGCCAGATCCGGGTTGTCCCGGGTGATCGCGAGCGGTGCGATCAGGCCGTTGCCGAACAGCTCAGGCAGGTACTGCGAGTAGGGCAGGACCACTGTCGGCTTTCCACCGGCCGCCTTCGACAGGCCCTTCGCGCCGATCAGGAACGTGCTCAGCGCGTCCACCCGCCCGCCGGCCAGCAGCGCGGGCAGCTGGGCCGGCGGTGCGTTCACCCACGTCACCTTCGTGGGATCGATGCCGGCCAGTTTCGCGTACGCGGGGAAGAGAAGTTGATTCACCGAACCGGTGGCGGCGCCGACCTGACGACCCTCCAGATCCTTGGGGGTGGTCACCCCGCCGCCCTCCAGGGACACGATCGAGACCAGGGTCTGCTGGTGGATCGCGGCGATCGCGCGGACGTCCGGGTATTCGCCCTTGCCGGCCAGGATCCAGGCGCCGGTCAGGTCGAGGTTCGCGAACTGGGCACGTCCGGCGGCGAGGACCTTCAGGTTCTCCCCGGTCGCCGCGCCGAGCTGGATCGTGACGTCGATCCCGGCGTCCCGGAACCAGCCCTTCTCCTGCGCGACCCAGGCGAACGCGTCCCGGCCGACCGCGCCGAAGGCGGTCAGGTAGGTGACCTTGTCCTGCGGTGGCGAGCCGCCGTCCGGGGTCTCGTCGGCGCCGCACCCGGTCAGCAGCAGGGTGACGGTCAGGATCACGGAGCACGCGGCAGTGAGACGTCTCATCGGACGATCCCCCGTGTAGAAGATATTTATCGGCGACGATACGCCTCGGGGGCTCGGGTGTAACCCGGTCGTCCGTGCTCAGATCTCGGCGCCGGCCAGCGTCGCCAGCTCCAGGGCCGCCCGGCGGACGTCGCCGTGCCAGCGGCTGGGGAACGCGTCGGCCAGGCGCCAGCCGGCGCGGTGCAGGGCGCCCTGCCGTTCCAGGTGGGCGGCGGGACCGCCGGGGTGCACGGCGCAGAACACGCCGACGTCGCCGACGCAGAGATCCACTGTCCACGGCCCGACCCGGTAACCCGGCCGCACCGGGACCTCGAGCCGCTTCAGCTCGGTGGCGAGCTCCGCGGCCCAGCCGGCCGGCTCGACGCCCGGCTCGGCCGCGCGGGGAGCCCCGGCGTGCCGCAGGTAGTCGCCGAGAAGGCCGGACGGGCTGGTCAGCGACGTGATCACGATCAGCCGGCGGCGGGCCCGGGTGACCATGACGTTGAAGAGCCGTGGGTCGGTGACGAACCGGCGGCGGCTCGGCGAGTCGCCGTCCAGCAGTCCCGTCGAGACGACCACGACGTCGGCCTCGCTGCCCTGGAAGGCGTGCACCGTGCCGGCCCGCAGGCGCAGCTCCTCGATCCGCTCGGCCGGGTACGCCGCCAGCAGCGCCGCCTCCAGCGCCTCGGCCTGGGCGCGGAACGGGCTGATCACGCCGATCCCCCGCCGGCCCTCCCCCGCGAGCCGCTCGACCGTCGCCAGCGCCGCCTCGACCTCGGCCTCGTTGACGCCCTTGACCAGGGCGGCACCCGGGACGTGCACCACCTCGATCGCGTCCGTCCCGTCGGCGCGCGGCGTGCGGGTCATCACCGAGACGCGGTCGCCGTAGAAGCGCCGGGCCGGGAAGTCGATCAGGTGCGGGACGCTGCGGTGATGCTCGGCCAGCCAGGTGACCGGGGCGGCCGCGGTCGCCAGGTCGTACGTGCTGACCCGGCGGACGTCCAGCCGCTCGTCGGCACCGTGCCTCGCCAGGACCTGCGTGACGTCGACGTCGCTGACGAACGAGACGAACCGCAGCTGCCGCGGGTCGCCGACGATCAGCGCGCGGCGGGCGCGGGCCAGGACCGGGGCGGCGCGGATCTGGTCGACGTGCGAGGCCTCGTCGATGACGACCAGGTCGAACAGGCCGGGCTCGGGCGGGAGCAGGTCCTCGACGTCGGCGACCGTGCCGATCCACAGCGGCAGCGCCCGGACCAGCGGGGCGGCCTGCATCCGGGCCAGCAGCTCACGGCGGCGGTTGCGGCCGGCGCGCAGGGCGGCGGCGAGGGCGCCCGCGGCCCGGCGGCTGTCCCGGGTCCAGCGTTCCGCGCTGCGGGCGCCGTCGCGCATGGCCTTGCCCGCCGCGTCCCGCAGATCCTGCTCGGCGGCGTGCAGCGCGTGCCACGCCGAGGACAGGTCGGTGCCGCCGGTGGCCGCGAGCCGGGCCGCGGCTCGCTGCGCCCCGGCCGCGGCAAGAGCGTCGATCAGAGCCTTTTCCGGTACGTCGTCAGCCGTCCCTCGCCCGTCGGGCGCAGGCCCAGCCGGCCGCACTCCGAGCAGCCGGAACGCCCGGTGCCGCGCGGCGCGGGCCCGGCGCCGCCCCCACCAGCCGTCGCCCGTGGCGGCCAGCAGGGTGCGGATCTCGTCGAGGTCGACGGCGTCGTCGAACGCGCCGGGAACCTCCGTGGAGAGTTGCGGCAGGAGAGGCTGCCAGGCGGCCAGCGTGGCGGCCAGCTGTTCCTGCTCCAGGGCGCGGCGCACGGCGGCGCTGCGCGTCCGGACCAGCTCGGCGGCGGCCCGGACCTGCTGCTGACCGGCACGGATCACGCTCGGCTCGACGCCCTGATCAGTGCCGGAGGTCAGCTCGGCTTCGAGGCCGGCCCGGCCGCTCGCGTCGCCGAAGAGGACCGGGGGCGGTCCCGGATATCGCGCGAGCAGGCCGGCGAGAACCTCGGCCGCGTGCGGGGACTGGGTCGCGACCAGGACCGAACCGCCCCGGTCGACCACCTCCAGGGCGGCCGCGACGACGGTGTGGCTCTTCCCGCTGCCCGGCGGGCCGGAGACCACGGTGACTGCTTCCGATCGGGCCCGGACCACCACCTGGGTCTGCGCCGTGGTCAGCGGCAGCGGCGACAGGACCGGGTCGTCACCGTCACCCTGCGGCGGCGGGCCGGCGGCCGGGGCGGGCGGCAGGTAGACGGCGGCCAGGGCGGTGCCGGCCAGGTCACGGCCGGCCCAGCTGCGCAGACTGTCGGCTAGGCCGGCGCCGAAGACGTCGCGGACCACGAACAGGGCCGCGGCGGCGACCAGGACCAGGCCGTCCGCCGGGATGCGCTGCTCGGGCCCGATCGTCGCGCCGACCGGGAAGCCGGTGGCCGCGGCCACCGACTCCAGCCAGGAACGGCTGCCGGTCGCCTCCAGCCAGCCGGGCATGGCCAGGCCCGGCGCGGACTCGAAGGCGGCGGCCAGGTCCCGATCGGTGACCAGCGAGGTCACCTCGACGTCGCCGGCCGGGACGACCCTGTAGGCGAGCAGCGAGCGCTCCAGGCGCACCGGCTGGGTGAGCAGCGGCATCCGGATCTTGCGGGGCTTGCCCTCGATCTCGATGCGCCCGGCCAGGAAACCCCAGCCGCGGTGCAGGATGCGCTCCTCGCGGTGCAGCGCGTCGAGCGCGGCGAGGCGCTCGACCGCCACCTGGCGGGGCGCCTTCTCCGCGGTCTCCAGCCAGACCAGCGGCTGCGAACCGCGCGTCACGTCCAAGGTGCGCTCGGCGGCGGCCGGAGCCAGCTCGGCGAGCACCTCGAGAACGGACCGGGGTTGCATCGCGTGCGAGCGTACCCAACCGGGCACAGCCGAGCCGCTCGGCGATCACCCGTGACCGATCACCGTGTGGTGCGGCGGCGGCCCGTCGTGGGTCGCGCGCAACCCCTGCTGGAAGCTCCGCAGCTCGTCGGCCGGATCGGTGGAGGAGTCGAGCCACAGCACCGTCGCGGTGGCAGGCTCGCCGGTGGCCATCGCGTCCACCCGCCGCAGCTCGCCGGCGATGCCCGGCAGGCCGTCCCCGGCGCCGGGGACGTAGGTGACCACGTCACCCGCCAGGTCCGGGTTGCCGACGGCGACGATCGCGCGGCCGTCGCCCTCGGTGGAGAAGCCCAGCAGCAACGCCGGCGGAGCATCCGGATCGGTGAGCCGGCAGCGGATCGCGCGGGCGCCGGTGAGCGTGCCCTCGACGGTGTCCCGTTCGTCGGCGATCCGGTCGAGCTCCGCCACGGCCGCCCTTCCCGGATTCGCCGACTCCGGGTAGAGCTCGCTCGACCGGTGCAGGCTGATCATCGAGCGGATGAGCTTCTCCCGGGCGGTGAGCTCGGCGAGGTGGTGCTCCAGCGCGGTGACGGCGTGCCGCAGGACCACGCGGTTCCCGTGGTCACGGTCGGTGGCCGGGATGCCGTCGAGCGCGCCGACCAGGCCGGGGTGGTTCCGGACGGCCTGTTTCCGCTGGTCCGGGGCGAGAGCGGTCCACCAGCGGTGCACCTGGGCGGGGGTGCGCCGGGCTTGCGCTTCGAGGTCCGTACGGGAAATCGGGTGGGGTCGGTGGTGTCCGGAGCCGGCCCCTGGTGACGGAGTGTTGGCCGTGATGACGTGGGCCGTGGAATCGTCCAGGGCGCGGGCCTTGTGCACGACGGCTCGCAGGTCGGCCCGGAGAGAATCGGGGTGGGCGGACTCGGGGCCGGTGACGGTCGTCGTGGCCGTGTCGACGGTGCAACCGGCCTTGCGGGCGGCGGCGACGATCTCCTCGGCCTGGCGGCGGAGCGCGTTCATGCCGTACGCGTGCTGGTCCATCGCCTCGAAGATGCGTTTCGCCGGGTCGTGGGTGTTGCCTACCTCGGCGCGGAGCTTGGTGGCCCGCGCGGCGGCGGCGTCCGAGCCGGAGCCGTGCGGCCAGGCGTGCGGCAGGTCGCGGGTGGCGCGGATGAGCTGGTCGGCGGCCTGGTCGAGGCCCTTCGCCAGGAGGCGCCACCGGTCCGCGGCGGCGTGCCACGGCGCGGCGTCGGTGGCCAGCAGGTCGTTCAGCGTGAGTTCGCTCATGACGGCGGCTCGGGGATCAGCGCCTGACCGAAGGCCATGCCGGTGAGCGCCGCGACATAGGGCTCGGCCTGGGCGAGCCTCGACGCCGCGTCGGCCGCGCCGGGAGAGGCCGCCGGCGTCGTCGTCCCGGGCTGCCCCGGCGTCGTCGTGCCGGGCTGGGCGGGGGTTGTCGTTCCCGGCTGCCCCGGCGTCGTCGTTCCGGGCTGGGCGGGAGTTGTCGTTCCGGGTCGCGGCGTCCGGGAGGGTCGCTCGCCCGAGCGCAGGTCGTCCGCGTTCGCGTCGTCGGCTCTCGCATAGCGCGCGGCCGCGTCGGTCAGCGTCGTTCCGAAGGCCGCGACCTCGCAGGCCAGATGCTGCAGGCGGGTGTGCCAGGCTCTCTCGGCGGTCCGGGCGGCGGCCGCCGCCGAGCCGGGCGAGGCCGTCGGCGACAGGCCGGTGTCCGGCAGTTTGCGCAGCCTGCCGGCGACGGCGGTGACCTCGGCGCCGATCGCGTGCAGAGCATCCGCATCGACCTTCAGCATCGGTGCCCTCCCTGGGGTGCGCGACTACCAGGGAGTACAGGGATGCCGAAGTCGTGGTTCAGAAGGATCTAGGACATGCCGGCGCGCTCGAGGCGGCGGGCCAGGACGCGTTCGGTCAGGGTCACCAGGACGGTCTTCACGGACTCGCGGCGGCGGGCGTCGCAGTCGATCAGGGGCAGGCCGGAGTCCAGGCCGAGGGCCTCACGGATCTCGGTGTGGTCGAAGCGGCGCGCGCCGTCGAACGTGTTCACGCCGATGATGAACGGGATGTCGTGGTCCTCGAAGTAGTCGATCGCCGGGAAGCAGTCCTCGATCCGCCGCGTGTCGACCAGCACGATCGCGCCGAGCGCGCCGTCGACCAGGTCGTCCCAGAGGAACGCGAACCGGTCCTGCCCGGGCGTGCCGAACAGGTAGAGCAGCAGCGCCTCGTCGAGCGTGATCCGGCCGAAGTCCAGGGCCACGGTGGTGGTGGTCTTCTCGGACACCGCTGACGTGTCGTCCACGCCGATCGACCTCTCCGTCATCTCGGCCTCGGTGACCAGCGGCTCGATCTCGGAGACCGCGCCCACGAAGGTGGTCTTGCCGACCCCGAAGCCGCCGCTGATGACGATTTTGACGGCGACCGGCGGCAGCGGCGCGACGATGGTGTCAGATCGCCCGAACACGATCCCGGATCCTCTCGATCAGCGTGGTGGAGAGCTCTCCCGGCACCTGGTCCACGAGCACGAAACCCTCGGTGATCAGGTCGGCGACGATGACCCGTACGACGCCGAGCGGCACGCGGAGCGCGGACGCCAGATCGGCGATCGAGCGGGGCGCCTGGCAGAGTTCGACGATGCGGCGCGCCTCGAAGCGCAGGGGGGCGGAGAGGGCGGCCGGGGCGGCGTACAGCTGGGTCTCGATCCTCAGCCCGTCCTGCATCGGCTGGGTGCGCCCGCCGGTGAGCATGAACGGCCGGACGATCGGCTCCTCGGACCCCGAATGCAGGCTCATCGCGGGAGGTGTTGCCGGGACTCGGCGATCAGCGCGGGGGTCAGCAGGTCCCCGAAGCGCTCGGCGAGCCGGGAGATCTCGTAGCCGACCAGGCCCAGGTCGCTGTCCCCGCCGGCCACCACGCCCAGGCAGCTGCCGCCCGGGATGACCGAGACGACCAGGAAGCCGCGGCGCATCTCGATCATGATGAGTTTGAGCCCGTCGAACTCGTAGCGCCGGGAGGCCGTCCGGGCCAGGCTCGCCATGCTGGAGACGATCGCGGCGAGCTGGTCGGCCTCGGCACGGCCGAGCCCGTCGGAGCCCGCGATGAGCAGCCCGTCCGACGACACGGCTACGGCGTCGCGGACCCCGTCGGTCTGGTGGACGAAGTTCCCGAGCATCCAGTTGAACTGGTGCCGGTCGGCCGTCGCTTCCACGGTCATCGGGTCTCCTCGGCCGTGCCCACTGATGCACTCGCAAGCTCGCTCATCGGGTCTCCTCATAGGTGGCCGCGAGGCCGCTGCCCCGCTGGATGCCGTCGCGCAGAGCAGTCAGACGGGTGCGGATCTCGTCCGGTGAGTTGCTCAGTTCCACAGTGGGCTCCTCCCGGGGGGCGGGCACGGACGGACGGTCCGGCCTGCGGGCACGCGGGATGCGTTTGCGCAAACCATTGGCGGTACGTTCGATGCCTGTCGCTTGAGCGGCGACGCCGAGTGCCGGCACGCCCAGGGTCGCCTCGCTCAGCGCCGGGGCCGCCGGCCGGTCGGTGACGACCACGTAGTCGACCTCGAGCGCGCGCGGCCGGATCCGGACCGGGTCCGCCGTCCGCGGCTGCTCCAGCGGAGGCGCCTGGACGGGAGCGTGCGCCGGAGCGGGAGCCCCGGCGGGCCCGGCCGGCAGATGCGCCGGAGCGGGAGCGGCGGCAGGCGCGGCCGGCAGGTGTGCCGGCTCGGCGAGCAGGGCCGCGGGCAGGCTGATCCGGGCGGTCACGCCGGTCACCGGGGACGGGGTGAGCCGCACGTCGGCGTTGAGCTCGGCGGCGAGCCGGCCGACGACGTAGTGGCCGAGGAACCGGACCGGCCCGGTCATGAAGTCACCTTCGCCGCGCAGCCGCTGGTTGGCCCGGGCCAGGTCGTCGTCGTTCATGCCGATACCCTGGTCACAGACGGCGATCAGGTAGCCGTCGCCGATCCGCCGCCCGTGGATCTCCACCTCCAGGTCCGGCGGGGAGAAGGTCAGGCCGTTCTCGATCAGCTCGGCGAGCATGTGGGCCAGGCCGCTGGCGACCGCGCCGTGCACCATCGCCTCGTCGAGGCGGCGCAGCACGACCCGGCGGTACTCCTCCACCTCGGAGACCGCGGCCCGGATCACGTCGGCCAGCGGCAGCGGGCGCGGCCACGTACGGGGGCTGGCCGCGCCGACCAGGACGAGCAGGCTCTCCGCGTTGCGCCGCATGCGGGTCGCCAGGTGATCCAGCTCGAAGAGGTTGGCCAGGCCGTTCGGGCTGGACTCCTCGCGTTCCAGGCGGGTGATGAAGCTGAGCTGGCGGCGGAGCAGGTTCTGGTTGCGCCGGCCCAGGTCGGCGAGCGATTCGGAGGTGCCGCGGCGGATCAGCGCCTGCTCGGTGGCGAGGGTGTACGCGGTGGCCCGCACCCGGTCCAGGGCGTCGGCGACCCGGCGCACCTCGGCGCTGGCGCCCGCGGCGACCGGCACCGGCTCGGGCGGCCCGGTCTCCTCGCCGGCGGCGGCACGGCGTACCGCCTCGGGCAGTCTCTCCCGGGCCAGCCGGTCGGCCTCGCCGGCCAGTTCGGCCAGCGGCTCGGCGAGCGAACGGGTCGCGCCGATGGCGAGCCAGGCCGAGCCGGCCAGGCAGAGCAGGACCACCAGGGAGAGCGCGCCGAGCCGCAGGGTGGCGGTCTTCTGCAGGTCGCGGGCCCGGGTGAGGGTGCCGGTGCCGATCTGCGCGCCGAGCGTGGTCATGTCGTCGAGCATCGTGGCGACCGCGCTCCACCAGGCGCCGGAGTCGGCGACCAGGCTCTGCCGGTCACCGGCGCGCAGGGCGGCGGTCTCCACCGCGCGGGCCTGCTGGGCGGCGGGGCTGGCCAGCACCCGGGTCTTGGCGGCCGCGGCCGGCGCGTCGGCGAACTCGTCGAACTCGCCGAGTGACAGGTCCCGCGACGCGACGATGTTCAGCAGTTCGGAGAACTCGCCGCTCTGGAAACCGCCGGCCGTGATCACGCCGTCCAGGAAGACCCATTCCTGTGCGGTGGCCTCCTTGACCTCGGTGAGCATCTCCAGCGACTCGGCGCCGCGGCGCAGGTCGAGGTCCTGCACGATCTCCAGGCGCCGGGTGTCGCCGCTGAGGTCCTCGATCAGCCCGGTGTAGAAGTCGAAGGTGTCGTCGCGTTCGGCGTGGCCGGCGTCCGCGCTGTTGCGGATCCGGGGCAGCCCGTCCAGCTCGTCGAGCGTCGCGGAATCCTCGCCGTCCAGCGCGGAGCGGACCGCGGCGCGCTGCCGGTCGACCCGTTCGCGGGCCGGGGCGATGCGGTCGCGGAAGCCGGTGTTGCCGCCGATCACCGCGACGGTCAGGCCGCGCTCGTTCTGCAGTTCCTGGACGAGGCTCTGCAGGGCCAGGATGACGGTGATGCGGTGCGCGGTGGCGGCGGCGTTGCGATACCGGGCGATCTCGTTGACGTAGATGACCGTCAGCAGCGCCAGCACGGCCGCCAGCGGCAGCGCCAGCATCCGCACCACGCGGCCCCGGATGGTCCGGTCGCTCCTGCGCTGCATGTCGCTCCCCTCTGGGACCCTGCTTCGGACGGTGACCGCTCGGTGACCGCCGCCAAGGATTGGCGCGTCCCTGGGAACGGTCAACACCCCTATGGGGGGACGCGAAGTCCGAAAAGCGTCTGGGCTCTGCGTGCGGCTCGTGCAACTTGCGAGATGCGCACCGATCGAGGGACAAGACGTGCCGGCTGCCCTCCATCGCCGCGGCGCATCGACGAGCACTTCTGACGATCAACACCTTTGCGAGGCTTCCCGTACGGCGTGAGCAGCGCGAACCTCGCTCGACCGGCTCCGGCACGCCACTGTGCCGCGACGCCTCGCGCGGCCACGGTGTCCCGCGACGAAGCGCGGCCCGCCACGCGGGGCGAGTTCCGCAGCGGACGACCGGCGAGTCGTAGTGGATCTCGGGGCGGGCACGACGCCGGCCCGTGCGGCAGGCTCGTGGAGGCGGCCGGCGCGTGGACGTACCGAGCCGGGAGGTCTTCCCACGACTCGGCCCCGCGCACTGCCGGCACCGGCGACGGCGGGGCAGACAACGCGCAGCTCACCGTGCCAAACGCCCGGTATGTCCAACTGATCAGCTCAGTCCATGCCGCCGGGTACGGTTTCTCACCCAACGAGACCGCATCCATCCGGGCTGATGCATCGAGCCTGCGTACCGACACCGGGGAACGAGATCGCCTACCCTGGAGTAGTACCGGTGAGTAACCCCTAACGGCAGCTCAGGCACGGCGCTTGGCGCTGAACGGGCCCTACCATCTGTATTCTCTCGGCGAAGGTTTTTGCCGAGGTAAGGGCTCGATCGGGTGTTCAAACGAATCGCCATCGTCAACCGTGGTGAGGCCGCGATGCGGCTCATCCATGCCGTCCGGGAGCTCGCCGCGGAGACCGGCGCGCCGATCGAGACCGTCGCGCTGTACACCGACGTCGATCGGACCGCCACCTTCGTGCGCGAGGCAGACATCGCGTACGACCTGGGGCCGGCGGCCTCACGGCCGTACCTGGACCTGAAGTTGCTGGAGCACGCGCTGGTCGAGACCGGGGCGGACGCCGCCTGGGTCGGCTGGGGCTTCGTCGCCGAGGACCCGGCGTTCGCGGAGCTCTGCGACCGGATCGGGATCACGTTCATCGGGCCGGGCGCGGACGCCATGCGCAAGCTCGGCGACAAGATCGGCTCGAAGCTGATCGCCGAGGAGGTCGGCGTCCCGGTCGCGGCGTGGAGCCGCGGGCCGGTCGAAACCCTGGAGGCCGCGCTCGGGGCGGCCGAGCGGATCGGTTACCCGCTGATGCTGAAAGCGACCGCCGGTGGCGGCGGCCGCGGCATCCGCAAGGTCACCTCCGCCGACGAGCTGACCGACGCCTACGAGCGCACCAGCCAGGAGGCGGCGCGCGCGTTCGGCTCCGGCGTCGTGTTCCTGGAGCGCCTGGTCACCGGCGCCCGGCACGTCGAGGTGCAGGTCATCTCGGACGGCCAGGGCACCGCGTGGGCGATCGGCGTGCGCGACTGCTCGGTGCAGCGCCGCAACCAGAAGGTGATCGAGGAGTCGGCGTCCCCGGTGATGCCGCCGGAGCGCGCGGCCGAGCTCAAGGCGTCCGCCGAGCGGCTCGCGGTCAAGGTGGGCTACCGCGGCGCGGCGACCGTCGAGTTCCTCTACCACCCCGGCGAGGACCTGCTCGCCTTCCTCGAGGTCAACACCCGCCTGCAGGTCGAGCACCCGATCACCGAGTACGTGACCGGCTTCGACCTGGTCAAGGCACAGATCCACGTCGCGCTGGGCAACCGCCTGACCGGTGAGCGGCCGGTCGAGCGCGGGCACGCCATCGAGGCACGGCTCAACGCCGAGGACCCGGACCGCGACTTCGCGCCCTCCCCCGGCCGCATCGCGCGCCTGGACTTCCCGGCCGGCCCCGGCATCCGGGTCGACACGGGCGTCAGCGAGGGCGACAGCATCCCCGGCGACTTCGACTCGATGATCGCCAAGGTCATCGCGTACGGGAAGAACCGGGACGAGGCCCTGGGCCGGCTGCGCCGCGCGATGGCCGAGACCACCGTCGTGATCGAGGGCGGCGCCACCAACAAGAGCTTCGTGCTCGATCTGCTCGACCAGCCCGAGGTGATCGACGGCAGCGCCGACACCGGGTGGATCGACCGGGTCCGCGGCGAGGGGCGGCTGGTCTCCGACCGGCACTCCGGCGTCGCCCTGGCCGCGGCCGCCATCGAGGCGTACGAGGACGAGGAGCACGTCGAGCAGCAGCGCCTGTTCTCCACCGCGTTCGGCGGGCGGCCCCAGGTGCGCCACGAGAGCGGGACGCCGCTGGACCTGAAGCTGCGCGGGACGACGTACCGGGTGCGGGTCGCCCGGGTCGGCGCGCACCGGTTCCGGGTCGGCATCGAGGCCGGTGAGGACGTCCGGCTCGCCGACGTCACGCTGGACCGCTTCGACGAGCACAGCGGCCGGATCACCGTCAACGGCGTGCGGCACAAGCTGCTCACCGGCACGCACGGCGCGATCACCCTGGTCGAGGTCGACGGCGTCACCCACCGGGTCAGCCGGGACGAGGGCGGCGTGCTGCGCTCCCCCATGCCGGCCCTGGTCGTGGCCACTCCCCTGGAGCCCGGCGCCGAGGTCGAGTCCGGCGCGCCGGTCCTTGTCCTGGAAGCCATGAAGATGGAGGCGGTGCTCAGAGCGCCGTTCCGGGCCCGGGTCAAGGAGGTGCTGGTCGCGGTCGGCGCGAAGGTCGACGCCGGCGCCGCGCTGCTGCGCCTGGAGCCGATCGGCGGCGACGACGCCGCGCAGGCCGTCACCCAGAACGCCGTGGACGTGGACCTGCCGGCCGTGCCGGACGGGCAGCCCGCCCGCCTGCGTGCCGCCCGCGGCGTGGAGGACCTGCGCAGCCTGCTGCTCGGCTTCGACGCCGACCCGCACGACGAGCGCCGCGTCCTCGACGACTACCTGGCCGCCCGCCGCGCCGCCACCGACGAGGGCCACCGGCCGCTGGACCGCGAGATCGCGCTGATGGAGGTCTTCGCCGACCTCACCGAGCTGAGCCGCAACCGGCCGGCCGGCGAGGAGGGTGGCGGCGACACCCACGTGCACAGCGCGCGGGAGTTCTTCCACAGCTACCTGCAGAGCCTCGACGTGGAGCGGGCCGGCCTGCCGCAGTCGTTCCAGACCAGGCTGTCCAAGGCGCTCGGCCACTACGGCGTCACCGAGCTGGAGCGCACGCCCGACCTCGAGTCCGCGGTGTTCCGAATCTTCCTGGCCCAGCAGCGCTCCACGGCGGACGCTGCCGCGATCGCCGCGCTGCTGCGTGCCTGGCTGCAGGAGCCGCCGCCGGACGCGACGCTGCACGAGCCGGCCGGTCTCGTCCTGGAGCGGCTGATCGCCGCCACCCAGGTGCGTTTCCCGGCCGTGGCCGACCTGGCCCGCGGTGTCGTGTTCACCTGGTTCGGCCAGCCGCTGCTGCGCCGGCACCGGGCCGAGGTCTACGCGAAGATCCGCAAGCACCTGCGTCACCTCGACGAGTTCCCGCGGTCCGGCGATCGCGACGACCGGATCGCCGAGATGGTGCGCAGCACCGAACCTCTCGTGCGCCTGCTCGGCCAGCGACTGGTCCGGCACAACCTCGACAACTCGGTGCTGCTCGAGGTGCTCACCCGGCGCTATTACGGGAACAAGGGCCTCAACGACGTACGGGCAGATGTCTTCAATGGTGTCGGTTTCGTCGTTGCCGAGCGGGACGGCGCGCGCCTGGCGTCGGCCGCCGAGCGGTTCGACAAGCTGAGCGCGGTGCTGACCGGGCTCGGCGAGCTGGCCGCTCAGGGCGGACCTGTCGACGCCGACGTCTACCTCGCGTGGGAGGGCCAGCCGGCCGACCCGGACGAGATGGCCACCGCCCTGCACGAGGTGATCAGCGGGCTCGCGCTGCCCCCGCAGGTGCGCCGGCTCACCACCACGGTCGCCGGGCCCAGCGGCGCGGTCATGCACCACCACTTCACGTTCCGGCCGTCGACGACCGGGATGGAGGAGGAACGGCTGATCCGTGGGCTGCACCCCTACATCGCGCAGCGCATGCAGCTGGAACGCCTGCGCAAGTTCGACCTGACCCGGCTGCCCTCCGCGGACGAGGAGATCTACCTCTTCCAGTGCGTCGCCCGGGAGAACCCGTCCGACGACCGGCTCGTGGCGTTCGCGCAGATCCGCGACCTGACCGAGCTGCGCGAGCAGGACGGCCGGCTGGTCGCGCTGCCGACCACCGAGGACACCATCGCGACCTGCCTGGACGGCATCCGCCGGGCGCAGTCGCGGCGCTCCTCGGACAAGCGGTTCAGCACCAACCGCATCGTCATCTACGTGTGGCCGGAACTGGCTCTCACGTACAACGAGATGGAGATGATCGCCCGGCGGGTGTCGCCGACCACGGCCGGCGCCGGCCTGGAGGAGATCCTGTTCATCGCGCGGCGGCGTGACGAGAAGACCGGCGAGCTGGTCAAGACCAACGTGCGGATCACCTTCAGCGCGACCGGCGGCACCGAGCTGCTGGTCGGGCCGCCCTCCAACGACCCGATCGAGCCGCTCGACGGCTACCGGCAGAAGGTGCTGCGGGCGAGCAGCAGGAACACCGTCTATCCGTACGAGCTGACGGAGTTCCTCGGCGCCTTCGACGAGCACGACCTCGACGAGAACAACGCCCTCGTCCCCGTCGACCGGCCGAAGGGGAAGAACTCGGCGGCCCTGGTCGCCGGCGTGGTCACCACCGTCACGCCGCGGCACCCGGAGGGCATCAAGCGGGTCGTGCTGCTCGGCGACCCGACGAAGTCGCTCGGCGCGCTCTCCGAGCCGGAGTGCCGCCGGGTGATCGCCGCCCTCGACCTGGCCTCCTCCCTGCAGGTGCCGCTGGAGTGGTACGCGTTGTCCTCGGGCGCGCGGATCTCGATGAGCTCCGGCACCGAGAACATGGACTGGGTGGCCGCCGCGCTCAAGCGGATCGTCGAGTTCACCCAGGCCGGCGGCGAGATCAACATCGTCGTGGCGGGGATCAACGTGGGCGCCCAGCCGTACTGGAACGCCGAGGCCACCATGCTCATGCACACCAAGGGCATCCTGGTCATGACGCCGGACTCGGCGATGGTGCTGACCGGCAAGCACGCGCTGGACTTCGCCGGCGGTGTGTCGGCCGAGGACAACTTCGGCATCGGCGGCTACGACCGGGTGATGGGGCCGAACGGGCAGGCGCAGTACTGGGCGCCGAACCTGATGGCGGCGCGGGACGTGCTGATGTCGCACTACGAGCACACGTACGTGGTGCCCGGTGAGGCCGGTCCCCGCACGATCCCGACCTCCGACCCGGTCGACCGGGACATCTCGGACTTCCCGCACACGGTGGAGGGCAGCGAGTTCACCACGGTCGGCGAGATCTTCTCCCCGGTGGCGAACCCGGACCGGAAGAAGCCCTTCGACATCCGTACGGTGATGCGGGCGCTCGCCGACCAGGACCACGCGGTGCTGGAGCGCTGGGCCGGCATGGCCGACGCGGAGACCGCCGTCGTGCAGGACGCCCACCTCGGCGGCATGCCGGTGTGCCTGCTCGGCATCGAGTCGCGGTCGGTGCCGCGGCGCGGCTTCCCGCCCACCGACGGGCCGGACGCGTACAACGCGGGCACGCTGTTCCCGCGGTCGTCGAAGAAGGCGGCCCGGGCGATCAACGCGGCCAGCGGCAACCGCCCGCTCGTCGTGCTGGCGAACCTGTCCGGCTTCGACGGCTCCCCGGAGTCGATGCGCAAGCTGCAGCTGGAGTACGGCGCCGAGATCGGCCGGGCGATCGTCAACTTCCAGGGCCCGATCGTCTTCTGCGTGATCTCCCGCTACCACGGTGGCGCGTTCGTGGTCTTCTCCAAGCAGCTCAACCCGTCGATGACGGTGCTGGCGGTCGAGGGGTCGTTCGCGTCGGTGCTCGGTGGCGCCTCGGCCGCGGCCGTGGTGTTCAGCGGCGACGTCAGCGCCCGGGCCGGCAGCGACCCGCGGGTGCGCGAGCTGGAGGCCCGGGTCGCCGCGGCGGCCGGCGCCGAGCGCAGCTCCCTCGCGGCCGAGCTGGACGAGCTGCGCTCGTCGGTGCGGACCGAGAAGCTGGGTGAGGTGGCCGCCGAGTTCGACCGGGTGCACAGCATCCAGCGGGCTGTCGAGGTCGGCTCGGTCGACGCGGTGGTCAGGGCCGCCGAGTTGCGGCCGCGCATCATCGAGGCGATCAGGGCGCGCCTGGCCTGATTCGTTCGCAAGTTTTTCGGGGCCCGGTTCGCCGGGCCCCGTTTTTTGTCGGTGGCCGCTGGCACAATCCGCCTCACGTTCGGCGAGGGGGATGGCATGGGTTGGGTTTCGGCGGGTGCCGATTACGAAGTGAGCGTCGACGGGCGCAAGGTGATCGCGCGCACCGCCGCCGGCAAACCGCTGCGCAGCGTGCCGAAAGCGATCAAGGACCACGAGGTGGTCACCGGGCTGCGGCAGCTGATCGAGTGGCTGGCCCGGCACGAGGCGAGCTGCCGCGCCGAGGTGGAGCGCTGGATGATCCGCTCGCTGCCGGTGCCGGCGGCGGTCCTCACGCAGGTGTGGGCCGACGAGGCGTGGCGTGCGGCCCTGCGTGACCTGGTGGTCGTGCCGGTCGGCGCGGACCCGGGCGCCGCGGCCCTGCTGCGCGACGCCGACCCGGACAAGGGCCTCGGCGTGGTCGACCTGGACGGCGAGTCCACCCGCCTCACCGCCGAGCAGATCCTGATCCCGCACCCGGTCCGGCTGCCCGACCTGGCCGATCTTCGCGAGTTCGCCGCCGACCTCGGCGTCGAGCAGGGCACGCTGCAGCTGTTCCGGGAGGTCTGGCACAAGCCCGCCGACGAGGCCGGGCAGCGGCGCGAGCTGAGCCGGTACTCCGCGGCGAGGTTCAAGGAGCTGCGGCATGTCCAGTCCCGGGCCACCTCCGCGGGCTACCGGGTGCAGGGCGGCACCGCGATCGTCCGCATCTGGGAGGACGGGCGGCCCGTGATCGCCTCGGTCTGGATCGGCGAGGGCGACCCCGGCTACGAGACCGAGACCTCCGATCTGAGCTTCACCGACGCCGCCGGCGAGCGCCTGGCCACCGCGGAGGTGCCGCCGGTCGCCTGGTCCGAGGGGCTGCGGATGGCCGCCCACCTGCACGCCGGCCGGGTCACCGACGAGGAGACCCAGCGATGACGTCGTCGGAAGTGATCACCGCCCGCGCCTACCGGCACCCCGTTCTCGACGACCGCCGGGTGGTGCGGCTGGTGGGCGCCACCGTCGGCCCGGCCGAGGACCTGAGCATGGAGTTCCTCGGCTTCACCGCGGACGGGGTCGCCGAGGTGGGGCACGGCGAGCGGCAGGCGCTCGGCTTCCCGGCCTGGGCGCTGGTGCACGACCCCGCCAACGGGCGGCACGCGCTCGCCCTGGTCAAGGAGATGGAGAAACTCGCCCGGGTCGCCCGCGGCAAGCCGGGCAACGCCAAGGACGGGTACACCGAGCTGGCGAAACGCCTCGACGCGGCGGCGCCGCAGTTCCTGCCGACCTTCTGGGAGCAGGCCGGGCGGGCGTTCCTCGCCGCGGAGAACTCCCGGATGGCCGGCACGTGCTTCACCGAGGCGCGGCGGGCCGAGCAGGTGCACGGGCTGATCGTCGACGAGGAACGGGTGCGCGACGTGCACCTGGAGTTCGCCTTCGCCGGCGGGCTGACCGCGGCGATGCTCGCGGCGTACTCGCGCGAGGTGGTTGACCGGCGGCCGGCCCCGGAGGCGTACGAGCTGGTCAAGACCCTGGCCCTGCGGCGGGTCGCCGGCGGGCTGCCGCCGCACGCCACGATGGCCGCCGACCTGGCCCGGCTCGCCAAGGCCGCCGGGCTGGACGCGGAGCGGGAGGCCGACGAGGTGGTCGCGCAGCTGCTCGGCTATCCGGCGATGATCCGGTCGCACCCGTCGGTGTGGAAGTCGTACCGCAAGAGCCTGGTCCGGCTCGGCAAACGGGACGCCGCGGTGCGTGCCCGGCTGCTGGAGATCATGCCGGACCCGCCCGGCTGGGGCACCGACATCGTCGACCAGTGGCTGGAGCTGCTGGAGGCCACCGGCGCGGCCGACGACCTGGTCGCGCCGGGCGCGCCGGCCGCCCGCTGGCTGGAGCGCTTCCTGAGCAGCCGTCGCAGCGGCGCGCCCGGCCGCAACACGCGGCTGCTCACGCTGATCGGGCGGATCACCCCGCGCCTGATCGCCGACGGTGGCGTGACCATCGCCGCCCAGCCGTGGAACGCCGACCTGGATGTGCTCGACCTGCTCCGGGCCGGTGGCGTGCCGACCCGGATCGGCGAGGGCCACCGGGGGAACGGCTTCTCGGTCGACCGCTGGGTGCGCGATCCCCGGCCCGGCCGCCGTGACCTGGCCGCGATCGCCGCCGACCCGGAGCTGCGGCCCCGGCTGCGGCTGGGCCTGCGGCAGGCCGTCGCACACCTGCGTGAGGGCCACTCGCTGACCAGCCCGGCGTTGCCCGAGCCGACGCTGCGGGAGTCGCTCGGCGCGGCCGGCCTGCGCGACGTGCTGGTCGACCTGCTCGGCGAGCTGACCGGGCGGGCCGGCACGAGCGCCGTCGCCGGCCTCGACGCCGACCTGACCGAGCTGGCGCCGCTCTGGTCGGCGGCCGGCATGGCGCTCGCGCCGGACGGCTTCCGGCGGCTGCTCGGCGTGGACCTGGCGGCGGTGCTCGCCCGCACCCTGCGTGCCGGCCTGATCGCCGAGCTGACCTGGCCGGCGTACGAGGTGGCGGTGAGCCGCCTCAAACGCTACGAGCAGGGTGCGGGCTGGCCCGAGCTGGTCGTCCACGACGAGGGGACGGCACAGGTGATCACGCCGGACGGGCAGGTCACCGAGCACGTGTTCCGCATCCCGGCCGCCGGGCAGCGCGGCGCGCGCGGCGGGTACTGGTCGCGCACCGGCTGCGTCAGCGTCGACGGTGACCTGCTGGTCACCTGGAACGGCGACGACGGCCAGGTGGGGTACTGGGCGTCGCGCCCCGGCGAGCTGATCGACGGCGACTGGCGGATCCAGACCTCGCTGCTGCCGATGTCCGTCCCCGGTGGTGGCCTCACCCACGGGCAGCGGCCCCTGCATCCCGGCGACCCGCGCACCACCTGGGACGAGTACTACGAGCTGGCCGGGGACGGGCAGGCGTACTGGCGGCTGGAGCAGATCAACCCGGACGAGCCCTACCAGCCGCGGCGGTGGCGGTGGCGGGAGTTCGATCCGCGTACCGGGGAGGGCGGCCGGGTCAGCGCGCCGGCGTTCTTCGCGGCGGCCGGCGACAGCCTGGTTCCGGAGAGCTCCCGGCTGCGGCCGGTGCCGGACGCGTTCGCCGGGTCGCCGCTGGGCGTGCGGGACGGCCTCGCCGGCTGGCGGGTGACCCGGACAGCGGAGGGCACGGCCATCGGCGAGGGGGTCGACGGGCGGACGGTGACGGTGAGCGGTGACGACGAGGTCCCGGTCGGCGCGGTGCTGCTCCCCGGCACGACCACGCCGCTGCCGGTGACCAGGTCGTGGCACCGCGGCAACCAGGCGCTGCGGATCTGGACCGCGGACGGGCAACGGCTGCTGGCGCTGCAGAGCGAGATGACCACGACCGTGCCGCCGCTGGACTGGTGGCACGCGATGCGGCCGCGGGACGAGGCCGGGTCGGCCGCGCTGCGCGAGCTGGACGAGGCGACCGCCGCGGCACTGCTCGACGTGGACGACGCGGTGACCGGCACCGTCGCGCTGCGCGAGGCGGTCACCGCGAACGTCGTGGCCCACCTGCCCGCGGTCACCGATCCGGCGCTGCGCGAACGGATCACGGAGGTGGCCGCCCGGGCCGTGCGCCTGCGGCGGCGGATCGCCGAGATCCCGGCGCACCTGGACGAGCGGGCCGGCACCGGGTCCACCTCGGCGCCGGCCGCCACCGACGCGGAGCTCGACACGGCCTGGCTCGGGCTGTGCGGGTTCGACCGCGACGGCTTCTACGGCTCCGGGAACAACAGCGGGGCGGGCCACGAGATCCTCACGCAGGTCGGCGCCGTCGGCGAGCTGCTGGCCGGCCGCGACGTCGAGTCACTGCGGGCGGTCGGCCCGGTCTGGCCGACGCTGCTGGCCGGGCCGGGCGCGGTGGCCCTGCGGGCGGCGTCACCGGCGACCTCCGACGGGGACCGGAAGGCTCTGGCCGTGTTCCTCGCCGCTGTCGCCGGTACCCCGCTGGACGGCGGCACGCCGCTGCGACTGCTGGCGCTGGCCGAGCCGGAGAGCACCGCCGACGAGCCCCTGCGCCGGGAGGGCGCGCTGACCACCGTGATGCTGCCGCACCTGCGGTGGTTCAACTACCGCTCCGATCAGAAGAAGCCCCGGGTGGCACTTCAGGTCGCCGCGGACGGCGTGTTCACCCCGCCCGCCGGCCGGACGCTGGAACAGGAGCTGCGGCCCAGCGGCCGGCTGACCGGTGATCGGCTGGCAGCGGCCGCGGTGCTGCTCGTCGAACGCGGCCCGGCGCCGTGGCGGCCCGAGGCCGCCGGGGAACTGGCCGCGGCCACCGGGATGACCCGGGCCGAGGCGATCCTGCTGCTGGCCGGCCTGCCGGGGATCGCCGCCTGGGAGGCGAACTTCCTGACCGCCGGGCAACGCGCCACGCTCGGGCTGTCCGCGGCGCACGCCAAGGTGGCTCAGGCCGCTCTGCGCCGGCTCAGCGGGCCGCAGCGGGTCGCGCTGCTCGACGCGGCGATGCCGGCCGACCCGGCCCGGCTGTGGGAGGAGGGGCCCGACGTGGCCGCGGTCGCCGAGGCGTGGATCCGGCTCCGCGGGCGCCGGGCCGCCGTGCCCGAGGAACTCGTCTCCGACCTGGCACGACTCATCGAGCGGGACCTTGCCGCGGGGGTGCTGCAGGCGATCGCCGGCCCGGCCGCCGGGGACTGGCTGAGCACCGACGGCCGGATGCAGAAGGACCCGAACCGCTACTACGGGCTGATGGTGGCCGACGACGGGGTGCCGTTCGACGGGCGGTACCTGGCTGCGTCCGCTGTCACGCTGCCGTGGCTGGCGTACCGTCTGGCCTGGGACGATCCGCTGCGGTGCACGCTGCCCGAGGCGCTGCGCCTGGTCCGCGAACGGCTGCGGAACCCGGAACTGCTGGTCGGCCACGGGTCCGGCGAGCCCCAGAACCGCCCCGACGCCGGGCCGGCCCTCGTCGACCAGCACGCGGGCGCCGCCTGGGTCGCCTACGCGGTCGCGCCGGCGAAACTGACCGGGCCGGACGATCCGGCGCTCGGCTTCATCGACGAGGCGACCGGCGGCAGCCTGCAGATCCTGCTCTCCGACTGGCTCGACGACGTGGTGGCCACCCCGGCCGGCGCCACCGGTGAGCCGCACGACCCGCGGGTCAGCGCTCCGGCCCTGGTCGCCGAGGTGAGCGAGCGGTTCGGGGTGAGCGCCGACACCGCGGCGTACTACCTTCAAGTGCTCGCGCTGCCCGACCCCGCCGACAAGGCCGTCCAGCAGTGGAACGGCTGGAAGGCGGCCACGCTGCGCAAGGCGCAGACCGCCCTGACCGACGCCGGGCTGCTGGTCGCCGCGAAACGGGAGCGGGCCGCCCGGCCGGTGTTCCTGCCCGGTGGCTGGCAGACCGCGAAAGCGCCGCGGCTGCCGCTGGAGACGTGGAAGCTGCCGCTCTACGTCGACGGCGGGCAGTTGCTGTTCGTGCCCCGCCCGTTGCCGGAGCTGTTCGCGACCGCCTGGTCCCGGATCATCGACGGTGATCTTCCTCGCTACCACGGGCTGTCATGAGCGCCGTCCTGGACGCCGGCGGCATTCTCGCCGGGAAGGGCCCGCACCCGGTCACCGCTCGCTCCTACCGGCACCCGGCGCTCGCCGGGCGGACCGTGGTCCGGCTCGTCGTCGCGGCGACCGGCCCGGCCGAGGATCTCGGCATGGAGTTCCTCGGCTTCACGGCCGCCGGGGCGACCGGGGTCGGGCACGGCCGCCCGGGCACTCTGGTGTTCCCGGCGTGGGCGCTGGTCCACGCCCCCGCCCACGGGCGGCAGGCGCTCGCCCTGGTCAAGGAGATGGAGCGGCTGGCCCGGACCGCCCGGAACAAGCCGAACAACGCCCGGGACGGGTACACCGAGCTGGCCGCGCGGATCGGCGGCACCGTGCCGGAGTTGCTGCCGACCTTCTGGGAGCAGGTCGGCCGGGCCTTCCTGGCCGCCGACAACCAGCGGGTGGCCGGGACGTGCTTCGCCGAGGCGCGCCGGGCCGAGCGGGTGCACGGGCTGGCCGTGGACGAGGACCGGGTGCGGGACGTGCACCTGGAGTTCTCGCTGGCCGGCGCGCTGACGGCGGCGACGCTCAGCGCGTACTCGCGGGACGTGGCGGCACGGCGGCCGCCGTTGGAAGCGTACGAGCTGGTCAGGGCCCTTGTCCTGGGCCGGGTCGCGGGTGGCGGGCCACCGCACGCCTCGGCCGTCGCCGACCTGACCCGGCTCGCCGGAGCCGCCGGTCTGGACGCCGGCCACGAGGTCGAGCAGATCGTCGCCCGCATGATCACCTTTCCGGCGACGGCTCGCGCGGAGCTGCCGGTGTGGAAGTCTCTGCGCAAGGTCCTGGTCCGGCTCGGCCCGCGGGACGCGGCGGTCCGCGCCCGGCTGCTGGAGATCCTGCCCGACCCGCCCAGCTGGCGGACCGACACGCGGGAATTCTGGCTGGAACTGCTGGAGGCGACCGGTGCGGCCGACGATCTGGCCTGCCCGGCGTTCACCGGAATCCCGGCGGGCCGCTGGCTCGTCCGGTTCCTCGGTCACCGCAACCACCGCTCGCGTCCGGACAGGCGCAGCGCCCGCCTGCTCGGGCTGGTCGAGCGAATGGCGGCGCGCCTGATCGCCGAGGGCGGGGTCCGGCTGGCCGGCCAGCCATGGCGGGCCGACCTGGACGTCCTCGACGTGTGCGTGGCCGCCGGTGTGCCGGTCGAGATCGGTGACCTCCGGTCGGTGCACGGGCTCGACGTCAGGAAGTGGGTCGTCGACCGCGGCGACGGACGCCGTGACCTGGCCGCCGTCGCCGCCGACCCGGTGCTGCGGCCGCTGCTGCGCCATGGCATGCACGTGATGCTGGAGGACGGGCGGCGGCACGAGCTCGCGCTGCCGGCCCAGACGCTGCGGGACGCGTTCACCGGGGGCGTTCCGCGCGCCATGCTGCTCGACCTGATCAGCGAGCTGCCCCGCCTCGGCCAGGACCTGGCAGTGCTGGCCGCGCTTCGGTCGCCGGCCGAGGTGGCGCCCACGCCGCCGGCAGCGCCCGCGATCACCGACGGCACGCTCGTGCGGGCCTGGAGCGGCCTGTGCTCCTGGCCCAGGTTCCCGGTGCCGGAAGGGCAGAGTCTGTTCCTGGAGCAGGTGGCCACGATCGGTGCGCTGCTGGCCGGCCCGGACACCACCGACCCGGCGGAGGTGCCGGCCACCGCCGCGCTCTGGGCGCCGCTGCTGGCCGGGCTCGGCGCAGTCGCCCTGCGGGCGGCATCCCCGATCACCCCGGACGCCGGGCGGGCGGCCCTGTCCGCCCTGCTCGCGACGATCGCCGGGACACCTCTGGACGGCGGCGGGGCGCCGATCCGGACGCTGGAGGTGAGCCAGGACGACGTCACCGCCGGGACGGTCGACTGGTGGCGGGACAGCGACCGGCTCACGGTCATGTTCCCGCCGGACGGTTTCCGGCCCGCGCCTTTCCCGTACCGGTGGCAACGGATCATGATTCAGCTCGATCCGGACGGTGATTTCGCTCTGCCCGGCCGTCCGCAGCTACGGGAACGCGACTCCCTGCGGCCCAGCGGCAGGCTGGCCGGTGACCGGGTGCGGGAGTTCGTGGCGCTGCTCGACGAGCGCGGTCCCGCGCCGTGGCGACCGGCGGCGGCCGGCGAACTGGTCGCCCCGACCGGGATGAGCCGAGCCGAGGCCGTTCTGCTGCTCGCCGGGCTGCCGGCTGATGAGCTCGGCCCCGGGCAGCGGACGCTGCTCGGCCTGAGCGGGCCGCACGCCGAGCTGGGCCGGACAAGCCTGTCAGAACTCAGCCGGGAGCAGCGGGTCGCTCTGCTGGACGCGGCCATGCCCACCGATCCGGCCGCGCTGTGGGACCGTGGGCCGGACGTGGCCGCGATCGCCGAGCGGTGGATCGCGATCCGGGGCCGCCGGGTCGCCGTGCCCGACGATCTGATCGCCGGGCTGGCCCGGGTCGTCGACAGCGCGGCGGCGGCGCCCCTGCTCCGAGCGATCGCAACGCCGGCCCCCGGCGACTGGCTGACCACCGACGGCGTCTTCGACGGGGATCATCTGCGGGCTGCCGTGGTCGCCGTGCCCTGGCTGGCCTATCACCTGACCTGGGACGATCCGCTGCGCGCGGCCCTTCCCGAGGCGCTGCGACTCCTGCGCGAGCGGCTCCGCCACCCGGAGCTGCGCGTCGGCGAGGGGTGGTACCGGCCGGAGGACCGCCCGGACGCCGGCCCGGCCCTGGTCGACGAGTACTCACACACCTCGCACGTGCGGGTGGCCCTTGCCCCGGCACACCTGACCGGCCGGGACGACCCGGCGATCGGCATGGTCGACGACGAGACCGCGACCGCGCTGCGGATCCTGCTGTCCCGGCTGCTCGACGACGCGGTGGTCACCCCGGAGGGCGCCACCGGGGATCCGCGCGACCCTCGCATCAGCCGGCCCGAC
Source organism: Actinoplanes cyaneus (assembly GCF_016862095.1). Taxonomy (GTDB): domain Bacteria; phylum Actinomycetota; class Actinomycetes; order Mycobacteriales; family Micromonosporaceae; genus Actinoplanes; species Actinoplanes cyaneus. The sequence continues at coordinate 119,700 of NZ_BOMH01000013.1, read as the reverse complement.
CTGATCAGCGCCGTTCAGGAGCGGCACGGGCTGGACGCCGGGGCGGCGGCGTACTACCTGCAACTGCTCGCCCTGCCGGATCCGGCCGACCGGAACGTCCGGGCCTGGAACGGGTGGACCTCCACGCAGCTGCGGGCAGCGCAGCGGGCGCTGACCGAAGCCGGTCTGGTGGTCGCCGCGAAGCGGGAACGCGCCGGGCGGCCGGTGTTCCTGCCCGGTGGCTGGCGGCCGGCCCGGGCGCCCTACCTGCCGGTCGAGACGTGGAAGACCCGCATACTCGGCGGCCTGCACGGGCCGCATCAGGTGCTGATCTCGCACGCACGCCAGTTCGGCATGGCGTGGGAACGCATTCTCGACGGGGACATGCCCCGCTATCACGACCTGGAGGAGACCCGGTGACCGCCGCTCGTCAGATCGACCCGCCCGAGCATCGGTTCGCCGATGAGCTGGCGTTTCTCGCCGCGGCGGACGACGGGGCGCGGCCGCCCGGCTGGCGGATGACACCGCGGGCGGTGGTCACCTTCATCACCGGGTCGGGTGGCAAGCCGGTCGCTGGGCCGGCGACAGCCGGTTCGGACGGCAAGCCGGTCGAGGGGCGGGTCGTCGAGCCGAAGTTCGTCGGTGAGCGGGCGCTGGTCGAGCGCTGCGTCGTCACCCTCGCCGGGGAACGCGGGCTGTTGCTGGTCGGCGAGCCCGGCACCGCCAAGTCGATGCTCTCCGAGTTGCTCGCGGCGGCGATCTGCGGGACGAGCGCGCTCGCCGTGCAGGGCACCGCCGGGACGACCGAGGACCAGCTGCGGTACGGGTGGAACTACGCGTTGCTGCTGGCCAAGGGCCCGTCGGCGGAGTCGCTGGTGCCGTCGCCGATCCTCACCGCGATGACCGGCGGCGCGGTGGCGCGGGTCGAGGAGATCACCCGCTGCCTGCCGGAGGTGCAGGACGCGCTGGTGTCGATCATGTCGGAGCGGCGGATCAGCGTGCCGGAGCTGGCCGGGCAGGAGGGCGCGACCGGGTACGCCGCTCCCGGCTTCTGCCTGATCGCCACCGCGAACCTGCGTGACCGCGGCGTGTCCGAGATGTCGGCGGCGCTGAAACGGCGGTTCAACTTCGAGGTGGTGCCGCCGATCGCCGACCTGGACGCCGAGGTCGCCCTGGTCACGAAGCAGGCACGGGCCGCTGTCGAACGTGGCGGCGCGCGGTTCGCGGTGGACGAGGCGGTGCTGGAGACGCTCGTCGTCGCGTTCCGTGACCTGCGGACCGGCACGAGCGCCGAGGGGTGGGAGGTGGAACGGCCGTCGTCGGTGATGAGCACGGCCGAGGCGGTCGCGGTGGCCGCGTCGATCGGGCTGTCGGCGGCGTACCTGCCGGGGCCGGATCCGTTGTCGCTGCTCCCCGGGCACCTGCTCGGGGTGGTCCGCAAGGACGATCCGTCGGACGCCGAGCGGCTGCTGGCGTACTGGGACGGCGCGCTGCGACGGCGGGCCGAGGCCGGCTCACGAATGTGGCGCCAACTGTGGGAACACCGCGATGTCCTGCGAGACTGACCCCCACGTGCCCACCGGAGGGACCGGCCCCGGCACGGCCGCCGAGCCGACTGACCCGCGGGCGGTCGTCGAGCGGCTCGCCGGGGATCCGCGGGTGCTCCTCATCGGGGTGCGGCATCACTCGCCGGTGCTGGCCGCGGCCGTGCCGGCACTGCTCGACGCGTTCCGGCCGGAGTCGGTGCTGGTCGAGCTGCCCGCGGAGATGCAGCCGTGGATCACGTGGCTGTCCGATCCGGATACCGTCGCGCCGGTCGCTCTGGCAGCGGCCGGCGCGGACCGGCCGACGGCGTTCTACCCGTTCGCGGACTTCAGCCCCGAGCTGGCGGCGGTCCGCTGGGCACGGCAGGCCGGGGTGCCGGTGATCTGCGGGGACCTGCCGTTGACCGATTCTGCCTGGGCTGCGGAACGGTCGTCCGGCGCCTCCGCGCCCGGGCTCGGTGACGCCGTGCAGGCCGGCCTGTCCGGGCGGGCCGGTGACGATCTCTGGGATCGGTGGGTCGAGGCGGAGGCGCCCGGGAGCCCGCCCGAGGCGGTCCGGCGGGCGGCCCTCGCGGCCGGTTGGGCACTGCGGCAAGACTCTTCGGCGTACGGCGCCGAGCCGCTCGACCTGCGCCGCGAAGCCTGCATGCGGGGCCATCTGGAGCGCACCCCCGGCCGGATCGCCGCCGTCGTCGGGGCTTTCCACGCGCCCGCCCTGCTCCACCGTGACACTTCCCGCGCTACAGCGGCTCCAGGCGCTTCCCGTGCTTCCGATGCGGGCAGAACGGCCACGTCCGGTGCCGACGTCGTGGTCTCGCTCGTGCCGTACACGTTCGACCTGCTGGACGCGCGCTCCGGCTATCCGGCGGGGATCCGGGATCCGCGCTGGCAGCAGGCCGTCCTCGAGAGCGGCGCCGACCCAGAACGGTTGCGGCAGGCAGCGGACCGGATCGCCGTCGAGGTCACCCGCGCGCTGCGTGAGCAGGGCCAGCCCGCCGGCCCGGGTGAGGCCGCCGAGGTGGCCCGCCTGGCCGGGGACCTCGCCGGGCTGCGGCGGCTGCCGGCGCCCGGGCGGGGTGAGCTGGTCGAGGCCCTGCAGACGGTGCTCGCCCAGGGCGCCCCGGCCGGTGCGGGGCGCGGCGTGGCCCGCGCCATGGAGGAGGTCCTGATCGGACGCCGGCGCGGGCGGCTGCCCCGGGGCGTGCCGATCACCGGCCTGCGCCCGGCGGCCGAGCGGGAGATGGCCGCGCTGAAGCTGCCCGGGCCGGGCCGGCCGTATCGGCGGGTTCGCCTGGACCCGCTCCGCTCCCCCACCGACCGTGCCCGTGAGCTGGCGATCCGGCGGATGTCGGCGTGCGGCGCGGCCTACGGGGAGACGGGATTCACCGGGCCGGTCGCCGGCGGGGAGACGCTCACGAGCACCTGGCGGATCGAGTGGACCCCGGCCACCGACGCGGGGCTCGCCCTGGCCGGGCTGCACGGGGTCACCCTCGCCCAGGCCGCCGAGGGCATGCTCGCCACCCGGCGCCGCCGGGAACGGCAGGCCGGCGGCCCGACCGCGGACGAGGCTCTGGCCGGCCTCGAACAGGCAGCGGTGTGCGGGCTGCCGGACCTCGTGCGGCTCCGGCTCGCCGACGTGCGTCAGGCGGTGTGCCACGGCGGTGACATCCGGCAGATCATCGCGGCGTTGCACCTGGTCGGCCGCATCGAACGCGGCCACGTGCCGGGCCTCCTGCCGCCCGGGCCGGACATGGCGACGCTCGTGCCGGGAGCCACCCGGCACGAGCCGGACCCCGCAGCCGCCGAGGCTGCCGGGGCGACCCAGGACGAGCCGCACCCGGTGTTCGCGGGGCCGGCCGGGACGACCCGGGACGAGCTGCACGCGGCGGCCGTCGCGGCGGTCGCCGGGCTGGCCGGGTCGACCCGGGTCGAGGACGCGCGGGCGCTGCTCGACCTCGTGCAGGCGGCCGACGAGGCCGGGCGACGGCTGCGGCTCGGGCGTGCCGTCCAGGGCCTGGTCAGGGACGGGTCACCGCTGATGAGCGGGGCGGCGAACGCGGTCGCGGTGCTGCTCGGGCACGAGGAGCCGGCGGCGTTCGGCGCGCGGCTGGCATCCTGGGTGGACCTGCCGGAGCCGGGCGCGACCGATCGGCTGCGCGGGGCGCTCAGCGTGGCCGGGGCGTTGCTGCAGGCCGGCGGGGAGTTCCTGGATCCGCTGGTGGACGCCGTGGAACGGATGCCGGACGACCAGTTCGTCCGGCGCCTGCCCGCTCTGCGCGGAGGTTTCGACGCGCTGAGCCCGGCCGACCGCGATCGTCTCCTGCACACGGTCACCGAACGTCACGGCGTGATCGATCAGCACCTGGCCGCCGACGCCGCCACGGTCGCCGGCTGGGTCGCGGCCGATCGGGCCGGGCTGGCCGCGTTGACGGCTCTCGGGCTGGGCCCGCCCGCCGCCGATCCCGGAGCGTCAGCCGGCCCCGCGACGGGCGGTGCGCCACCCTCCCCCACCGGCAGCCCTGATCACGCCGCCGCCCCGGACCTGCCGGCCATGCCGGCCGGTGAGCGGTGGCGGCTGCTGCTCGGGCGGGAGAAGGAGAAGCTGTCGGGGCAGGGGCGGCGACTGGCCACGGCGCTCGACGAGCTCTACGGGGCCGGGCGGGGCGAGGGCGCCTACACGGTGGACGGGGGCGGGGCGGGGCGCGAGACGGCGTACCCGGAAATCAGGGTCTGGCTCGACGATCTCGAGGATCTCTTCGGCGCGCCGGTACGCGACGAGGTGCTGGCCAGGGCCGCCGAGCGTGGCCGGCTCGACGCGGTGCTGGCAGCCGACCCGGAACGTGTCCGGCCCTCGATCGACCTGCTGCACGCGGTGCTGTCGATGGCCGGTGGTCTCCCGGAGGCCCGGCTGGCGAAGCTGCGCCCGCTCGTCGCACGGCTCACCGACGAGCTCACCGCGCAGCTCGCGCGACGGATCCGGCCCGCGCTGACCGGGCTGGGCACGCCCCGGCCGACGCGGCGCCCGACGGGCCGGCTCGATCTGGCGGCGACCGTGCGGCGCAATCTGCACGCCGTACGTCAGGATCCGGCCGGAAGGCCGCAGATCGTGCCGGAGCGCCCGGTGTTCCGCAGCCCGGGACGACGCACCGTGGACTGGCAGGTGATCCTCCTCGTCGACGTCTCCGGCTCGATGGAGGTGTCGACGATCTGGGCGGCGCTGACCGCATCGGTGCTGGCCGGCGTGCCCGCCCTGCGGACCTGTTTCGTCACGTTCTCGACCGAGGTGATCGACCTGACCGATCGGGTCGGCGATCCGCTGTCACTGCTCCTGGAGATCAAGGTCGGCGGCGGTACGCACATCGCCGCCGCACTCCGTTACGCCCGGCAGATCGCCGTCGTGCCGAGCCGGACCCTCGTCGTCACGATCAGTGACTTCGAGGAGGGGTGGCCGGTCGGTGACCTGCTCGCCGCGGTCCGCGCCCTGGTCGACGACGGGGTGACGACGCTCGGGTGCGCGAGCCTGGACGACAGGGGCCGCCCGCGGTACAGCACGGGCGTCGCCTCGCAGCTGGCCGGGGCGGGGATGCCGGTCGCGGCGCTGAGCCCGGCGGAGCTCGCCGGATGGATCGGGGAGCACGTCCGATGAGCCTTCCACCGGTTGCTCCCGCCGTGGCCGCCGAGGCGGTGGCGGCGCTGCCCGCCCGGCTGCGCAAACGGCTGGACGAGGTCGTCGCGCAGGTCACGACCTGGGCCGTCGAGGTCACCGGCGACGGCGTGACGGTCCGGCCGGACGAGCAGGTCGCGGTCACGCTGAAGGCGACGGTCAGGACGGCGGAGGATGCCGTCTGCGGTTGCCTGCTGGCGCCACGCTGCCTGCATCGGGCGGCCGTCCTGAACGCCGCGCCCGTGTTGACGGAGTCGCCGACACCGGCCGTGGCTCCCGCCGGCGCAGCACAAGCGGAACAACTCGACGCCCCACCGGTCACCACCGCACAGCTCGACGCGGCGCAGGTCACCACCGCACAGCTCGACGCGGCGCACGGTCTCTGGGAAGCCGCGGCCGCGGTCCTGGCCAACGGCCTGCCCGGCGCGGGCGCGGTCACCCAGGCCGACCTGCTGCGCGCGGTGCACCAGGCCCGCGCGACCGGCCTGCACGGCCCGGCCGCCGCCGCGATCCGGCTCGTCGAGCGGCTCCGCGCCGGCCGGCGTGACGATCCGGCCTTCCGTCTGGCCGAGCTCACCGACGACCTGCGCGAGGTCCTGGTCGCCTGCCATCGGCTGAAGAGCGGCGACGGCGGGGCGGCAGGGTCCGCCCGTCGCGACTACGAGCCGGTCGGCGACCTCCGGTTGTACGGGCTGTTCTGCGAACCGGTCCGCGCCGCGACCGGGCACGCCGGGGCGGCGACGTACCTGGCGGACGCGAGCGGACGCCTCTGGGTGATCTCCGACGTCAGGCCCGCCGAGCGGCCGGCCACCGCGTCCGCGGTCCGGGCCCCGGTCGATCTCGGTGACGTCCGGCTCAGCCATCACGAGCTGGCCCGGGCCGGTCTGCGAGCGGTCAACGCGCACGCCTCCGCGACCGGGCGGCTCAGCCACGGCCGCGCCCGGCAGGCGGTGTCCGCGTCCGGCGCCGGTTGGTTCGAGCCGCCGCTCGACGCGCTCTGGCAGGTCCCGCCCGCCGAGCAGGCCGCCCGCTGGCTCGCCGCCGCCGCGCTCCCCGCGCTCGACCGCCCGGCCCCGCACGATCTGGCCTTCCTCGACGGCGTGATCCTCGGCGCCGGCCGCCACGGCCTGCTGCTCGGCGTCGACGGCCTGACCGTGGCCGTTTCGGCGCCGCACGGGGATCCGGCCCTTCCGTACGTGTCGAATCTCCGCCTCCTCGCCGCGCACGCCCCCGGCCGGCGGGTCCGGCTGATCGGCCGTTTCACCGGCCCGCGCCGGGTGGACGGGCTCGCCGTCGCGGCGTCCTGGCTGCCCGCGGCGTCCGGCGGCCACGTCGATCTCGGGGCCACCGCCCTCACCCGCACCGACCTGCCCGACCACCATCCGAGCCCGACCACCCCACCCCGCACCGACCCGCCCGACCACCATCAAGGCCTAACCACCCCGCCCGGTACCGATCCGCCCGGCGGCAGCCCGAACGCCGGCGATCCGGACCGGGCCGAGCACCCGGCCGCCGCTGCCGGCCCCCGGGCTGGTTCCCACGGTCGTCATGAGGGACGAACAACCACCGTGAGAACCAGCCCGCCCCTGCACCTCCTGCGCCACCAGATCGAGCGGGTCGCCGCCGCGGGACGCGCCGTCCTGCTGTCCGGCGTCGACCACGACGCCCGCCGTCTCGCCGAGGCGCACCTGGCCACCGCCGGCACGGTGCTGACCGCGCTGGGCGCCGCCGGGACCCGCCGTACGCGGGATGTCTTCGGACGCCTCGACCCGCACGACACCGACCGCTTGGCCAAGGCGTGGCTGGCCGCGGCGGTCTTCGAACACGCCGCCGGCCAGGAGTCGACCCGCCAGTCCTGGGCCGCGCACGACTGACCGCGGCGGCCTGCCGAACCCCGCCGGGCCGGGCGCCGGCACAGCGGAACGGCTCAGACGGCGGCCGGTGAGCGTTCCGCGGCCCGCAGCTGGACGATCCGCCCCGGCGGGACCGGCCGCGACCAGTAGTAGCCCTGCCCGTACTGGTATCCGAGGCTCCGCAGCAGATCCCGCTGCTCCGCCGTCTCGATCCCCTCCGCCACCGATCCCAGCTCGAGCGCCGAGGCCATCTGACTGACCGCCGTGGCCACCGCCGACTGCCGCCCCACCGTGTTGATCGACTCGACGAACGACCGGTCCAGCTTCAGCGTGGTGACCGGGCAGGTCAGCAGCAGTCCCAGCGAGGAGGCCGCGGTCCCGAAGTCGTCCAGGGCGAGCTTCACCCCGAGGCCGCGCAGCGCCACGAGCGCCGCGTTCGACTCCTCGTCGTCGAGCACCGCGGTCTCGGTCACCTCGATGCTGAGCGCTTCGGGCGGCAGCTTGTTCACGGAGAGCGCGGCCGCCACGTCAGCGACCAGTTCCGGGTCCCGCAGCTGCCGCCCGGCCACGTTGACACCGACGGTGAACGGGCCGGGGAGCTCCGAGCGCCATTCCGCGGCCTGCCGGCACGCCTCGCGCAGCGCCCACCGCCCGATCGCCACGATCTGCCCGGTCCGTTCCGCGATCGGGATGAACTCGGCGGGCGACACCGTCCCGCGGGTCGGGTGGTTCCATCGGATGAGCGCTTCGACCCCGGTCATCCGCTCGTCGGACAACCGCACGATCGGCTGGTAGACCAGGCTGAACTCGTTCTCGTCGATGGCCGTGTTCATCTCCCGGATGAGGACGGCCTCGGCGCTGATCCGGGAGCCCATCTCCTCGGTGTACGCCACCCACATGCCCTTGCCGCGACGTTTCGCCTCGTACATCGCGATGTCGGCGTTGCTGAGCAGCGTCTGCGGGTCGTCGCCGGGCCGCGCCTGGGTGACGCCGACGCTGGCCCGGGTGACGATCGTGTGGTGCTGGATCTCGACGGGTTCGGCGAGGCGGCGCAGGATCTCCGCGCAGACCCGCCCGGCCACGTCGGGGCTCGCCCCGGGGAGCAGCACCGCGAATTCGTCGCCGCCGAGCCGGGAGACCACGTCGTCGGCGCGCACCGCGGCCCGCAGCCGGACGGCGACCTCGACGAGCAGCGTGTCACCGGACGCGTGCCCCATCGTGTCGTTGATCGTCTTGAAGTCGTCGAGGTCGATGAGCAGCACCGCGCCGTTGCCGTCGCAGTCGCGCATCAGGCTGTCGCGCATCAGCTCGCCGAAGTGGGTGCGGTTGGCGAGCCGGGTCAGCCCGTCGTAGGACGCCCGGTCACGCAACTCCTGCATGGCGGTGTCGAGACGGCCGAGCAGCAGAGAGTTGTCGTGGAACGCGACCAGCTGCCGCCCGGCGACCAGGCACGTGATGACGACGACGCCGACCGTCGCGCCGTACATCTGGGAGCTGGTCGTCTCCGGCAACATCATGAAGAAGACGACGAACGTGATGCCGATCATCCCGTACGGCAGCAGGCTGTACGGCCGTCGTTTGACCGGCTGGTGTGCCTCGCCGGAACGCACGATCACCTGCTGGATCCACGGTCCGAGAGCGATCAGCAGGGACGGGGCGAGGCGGATCACGAAGACGTACGGATGCTCGAGGGTCTGGAAGTCGCCGGGCAGGAACGTGGCCACACCCTGGACCATCGCGGCGCAGACCATCGGCCACGCCGCGATCCGGCGCATCGGCGGCGACTGGACCAGCGCGACCTTGGTCGCCGAGAACGTCGCGACGAGCACGAGCGCCGCGGTGACGCTGTCGTTGACCCGGTTCACGTCACCGCCGGCGACCGGGTTGAACGCGAAGCACCAGGCCACGACGCCGCCGCCGACCAGGACGGTGGTCGCGTCGAGCCAGAAGACGAATCTCTCGCGGAGCGTGGTCAGCCCCTGCGGGAAGATCAGGCAGGCGATGACGTTGCTGCTCATGCCGATGGCGAAGAAGATCGTCTGCACCGCGCCACCGTCCAGCGACGGGGAGCCGGGCGCGATCAGCGTCTGCAGGGCCTGGACCGAGTCGCCGGCCGCGAAGCAGGCGCCGGCGAAGCTGATCATCGACCAGAAGCGGCGGAATCGGATATGCGCGAGCTGCCGCAGCCGCCATCCGCCGTAGGCGAGCGCCGCGTCGAGCGGCACCTGCGCCACCCAGTAGACGCGGACCTGGTCGAGCGTCCGGCCGTCCAGCGCGAAGAACAGCACGCAGCCGAGCAGTGTGAGACCTACCAGCGCGAGCAGGACCGGATCCCGCCGCAGCCGCCCGAACGTCGTCACCCATGCCCTCCCCGGTCCCGTCCTGATAAAGATCGGACAAGATCGGCAGGATCCGAGGACTTTTCAGGGATCCGGCCACGCAACAAGATGAGATCAAGGTCTTCCTTGCCTATCTCCGCCGTGGTCCGGACCGCCGCTCCCGCGGGGACCCTTCCGGGCCGAGCAGGGCGCTGGCGCGCCCAGAACGCTCACCCCGCAAGGGCGACGTCCGTGGGTGGTCGCGGTCACAAGGACCCACGCGAGGCCCGCGACCGGCCAGGCAAGCAGCGCGGCTCACCGCTCCGGCTGGTTCTGGTGGGCGTTATTCGTCCCGAATAACGCCCACCAGAACCAGCCGGAGGAGCGACGCGCGTCGCGGACACACCATGCGTGGTGCACCCGCCCGGCACGGCCCGCCCTCTACGTTCGGATGATGCTCGCCGAACCGGACGTCAGCGTGGTCGTCCCGACCCGCTTCCGCCCCGATCTCGTGACCCGCGCCGTCCGCAGCGCGCTCGCACAGACCCACCCGTCCCTTGAGGTCGTCGTCGTGGTCGACGGCCCGGACGACGCGACCGTCGAGGCGCTGGCCGCGCTCGGCGACGAGCGGGTCCGCGTGGAGGTGCTGCCCGAGCGGGGTGGCGCGCCGAACGCCCGGAACGTCGGCGCCCAGCGCGCGAGGGGGAAGTGGACGGCCTATCTCGACGACGACGACGAGTGGCTGCCCCAGAAGCTGGCCGTGCAGTTGCGCCTGGCCGAGCAAGCCAGGGCCGCCGGGGCCGCCGGGGCCGCCACGCCGATCATCGCCAGCCGGTTGATCAACCGCACGCCGCGCGCCGACTCGATCATGCCGCGCCGCCTGCCCACGCCGGGAGAGCCGCTCAGCGAGTACCTGACCGTGCGCCGCGGCCTGTTCTACGGCGACGGCTTCATCCAGACCTCCACGATCCTGGCCCCCACCGAGCTGTTCCGCCGGGTGCCGTTCACCGTCGGCCTGCGCCGCCAGCAGGAGCTGGACTGGACGCTGCGCGCCACCCGGCACGACGACGTCGAGCTGATCTTCGCGCCGGAGCCGCTCGTCCTGTGGCACCAGGACGAGGACCGCGAGCGGATCAGCCTGGAGATGCCGTGGCGCGAGCAGCTGGAGTGGCTGCGGGCGAGCCGTCCGCTGTTCACCCCGCGGGCGTACGCGGCGTTCGCGATGAGTGTGCTCGCCTCGATGGCCGCAACCACCCGCAGCCTCGCGGTGTTCCGCGAGGTGCTCGCCGAGGCGCGGAGCAACGGGCGTCCCGGCGCCGTGGACTACCTGACCTACCTGCAGATCTGGGCGCTGCCGCCGGGTCTGCGCGGCAAACTGCGCGACGCCGTGCTCAGCCGGCGGCCCGCTTCAGGCGGGAGGGGCGCGGCAGGCGGGACAACACCCGGCGAGCGGTGAGCGGCACCACCGAGATCATCAGCCGGCCGGACTCGTCGACGGTCGGGGCGATCGCGAAGATGCGGCCACCGCGGCGCCGGACCAGCGGCCGCGGCATCCGGGCGCGCGCCGCGCGGACGGCCGCCGCCCCGGCGGCGCCGGTAGCGGTCTGCGCGCCGAGGGCGTGCGCCGGGTCGAACGGGCCCGGTTGCGCCGAGACCGCCCGCCGCTGGCCGGAGTCGCCGCTGCGGGCCAGCACCTCGGCCACGTCCAGCCGGATCAGCACGTCGGACTCGCGAACGGTGACCGAGGCCGGGATCTCCTCCGCGCTCACGCTCTGCGGCCGCCCGCCGGTCGCGGTGATCACCAGGTGGTCGTCGGCCCACGCGAAGGACGTCGCGTCGAGCTTGGCGTCCCAGTCCGGCACGTCGGTCACGTCGAAGCACGCGTCGGGCAGCCGGCCGAAGCCCGGGTACGCGGCGTAGCGGCGGCCGTCGCGCTCCACGGTCGGCGGCACGCCCGCCTCGGCGTCCTGCCGGATCACGGCGAGCAGGTCGTCGAGCTGACCGTGCCGGGCGACGGCGAGCCGGATGCGGGTCTCGGGGCCGAGCCGCTCGGCGATCCAGTCCGTCAGGTACGCCTCGGCGAGCCGCCCCACCGTCGCGTGCAGTTGCTCCTGGGTCGGCCGGTCGAGTTTCAGCACGTCGTCCTCGAGGAGACGGGCCACCTCGTGATCGAAGCGGTGGACCATGATCGCGTCGCGGCGGGGGCCGGCCTCGATCAGGTTCGCCACGTACGTGACGATCTTGTCCACGGTCTCGATGCGCAGGCCGTGCCGGCTCAGGTACGTGATGTTGGTCGCGCTGAAACGGCGTACCGCGAAGTAGTAGTCGTAGTCGGCGAGCACCGAGATCCTGCGGGCGTGGAAGCACGCCGCGAGCGTGAACGGCAGGTCGCTGCCGATCCGCATGTCCTCCGGGTACCGGATCGTGTGCTGCTCCAGCAGCTCACGGCGGAACAGCTTGGTGTTGGCCAGCGACCGGGGCAGCGGCGAGTCGAACAGGTCCAGGTCGGGCTCGCTGCGCTGGTAGATGTCCTGGTAGATGTGGCGGCTGTTGACGCCGACGACCCGGCCCAGCACCACGTCCGAGCCGTACTCGTCGGCCGCCGCGACCAGGCGCTGCAGCGCTTGGGGGCCGAGCAGGTCGTCGGCGCCGATGAAGAACACGTAGCGGCCGGTCGCCGCCTCGATGCCGCGGTTGAACGGCCCCGCCGGGCCGCCGGAGTTCTCCTGGTGGATGACGGTGAACAGCCCCGGGTGGCGACGGGCGAAACGGTCCAGCTCGGCGCCGCTGCGGTCGGTGGAGCCGTCGTCGACAGCGACGATCTGCATGCGCCCCGCGCCGATGGTCTGCCGGACCAGCGAGTTCAGGCACTCGGTCAGGTACGGCATGGTGTTGTAGACGGCCACCACCACGGTGACGTCGGGGCCGTCTCCGGGCTGTGGCGCAGGTGCTCCGGCCGAGCCGGAGGAATCGCTCGCCAGCTCGCTCATGCCAACAGCTCCTGATAGAGGGTGTTCAACCGGGCCGCCTGCGCTTCCCACGTCCAGCCGGTCAACGGGCTGTCCGGCCCGTCGTAGACCGCCCGGTAGCGCTTCGGGTCAGCGAGGATAGCGCGGACCGCCCGCGCCAGGTCGGCCGCGTCCCGGGCACGGAACACCTCGCCCTGCCCGGTGGCACGCACCGTCTCGGCCATCGCCTTCACGTCGCTCACCACGATCGGGAGCCGGGCGTGCGAGTACTCGAAGAACTTGGTGATCAGCGCGATCTCGTGGTTCGGCCAGTGGTGGATCGGGATCACCCCGATGTCGGCCGGCGCGAGGAAGCGGAACACCTGGTCGGCCGGGACGTAGGGCACCGCGTGCACCCGGTCGGAGGCCGCGGTCAGCGCGGTGATGTGCGGCGCCGACGGATCCTGCACGACCAGCGCGAGGTGCACCCCCGGCAGCGACGGCAGCGCCTCCACGATCGTGTCCAGGCCACGCTGCGGGCTGGACGAGCCGCTGTACACCAGCAGTGGCGTCTCGGGGCCCACCCCGCAGAGCGCCCGCAGGTCGGGCACGCCCTCGTCGGCCGTCCGGGCCGGCGCGTTCAGCACCACGCCCGGCTTACGGGCCAGGTTGTGCTCCTTCTGGAGCAGCTCGGCGAGCGCCTCCGAGACGGTGACGACCGCGTCCGCGTACGGCACGTATTCGCGCTCGTAGGCCAGATGCGCCGGCAGCCAGCGGGCGTTGTCGCGCCGCGGCCGTGCGCCCGGCAGGAACTCGTGCGCGTCCCAGACCAGCTTGACGTCCCGTCCGGCCTCGGCGGCACGCTGCTTGGCCCGCGCGCCGACGCCCAGCATCCGGAAGTCGTGCGCGTGGATCAGCTCCGGCGCCAGCTCGTCGATGACCTTGCCGAACGCCCGCTCGTAGTTCCACAGGCCGGGCTCGAGGCGCCGCCACGCGCGGTCGCCCTCCTTGTTCAGCCAGTAGCGGACCTGTGCCCGCTCGACCGGCCGGCGCGCCTTGCGGGCCATCGCGAGCGGCAGCCCGCCCCGCTCGACCAGCTTGCGTTTGAGGCCACCGCCACCACCGCCACCGGCGGAACCGCCCATCGGCAGCAGGCGCACTTGCGCCTCACCTATCCGCCAGTGGTGCTCGGCGTTGTCGGGCGAGCAGCCCAGGAGGGTTACGTTCCAACCGGCTTCGGCCGCCGACCGCGCGGTCTTCTGGACCCGCGAGTCGCCGTGCACCCCGTTGTCGACGAGCATGACAACCTTCATGATGGCGCGAGTGTACGGTCACCCCGGGGCCAGGAGATCAACAAGGGTCCCCGTACACCTGCTGGACGACTTCTGCTCACCTAACCCCCTCCCCGGATGACTATGAACATCACCTACCTGGCTCTCGGAACGCGGCGACTCCGCGCAGCCGCCGCCTGCACCGCCCGGCTCGCCGCCGAGGGCCACACGGTCACTCTCGTCCGCGTCGACGATCCGGCCTGGGACACCGTATCCGTCCCGAAGTCCGTCGAACTGCGCCCGGTGACGTCCCGCGCCGAGGCCCGGCGGCTGGCCGGGAAGGCCGAGGTCACCTACGCGGGTGACGCCGAGGCGCTCGCCGCGGTCTACGGCATGGACGTCCGCCTCGAACCTTCCCCCGAGCCGGACCGGCAAACCGCCCCGGCCGATCTGGCGGTGGTCACCCCGTGGTACCCGTCGCCCGACGACCCGTTCGCGGGGGCGTTCGTCCGCGCGTCGACCGCCGCTGTCCGCGACCGCTTCACGCGCGTCTCGGTGCTGCACACCCAGAGCTGGTTCTACCCGCCGGGGCGCCTGCGCGGCCAGCTGCTGGGCGTCGCCGCGGAACGACAGGCGGTCCGCTCCGGCAACGCCGTCGTCCTCGACGAGCCGGAGGCCGAGGTCACCAGGGTCGCCGTCCCGACCCCGGCCGGGGGCGACTATCTGGCGTACGGCGACGAGCAGACCGCCGCCCTGAAAGCGGCCCTGCCCACCGGCCGTATCGAGGCCCCGGTCGTGCACGCGCACACCGGCATCATGGCCGGCGTGGTGGCCGCCCGGCTCGCCCGCCCGGACGCCCGGGTCGTGGTGACCGAGCACTCCACGTTCCTGAGCAAGGTCTTCGCCCAGCCGGGCGCCCAGCGCCGTTACGCCGAGATGCTGGACCGCGCCGACGCCCTGCTCTGCGTCAGCGAGAGCCTGCGCGCCCAGGTCGCGGGCTACTTCCCCGGTCACGCCGCGAAGCTGCAGGTCGTGCCGAACGCGATCGACTTCAGCACGTTCACGGTCCGGCCCGAGCCGCCGGAGGCGCCGGACCGCTGGCTCTACCTGGGCCGCCTGATGGAGCACAAGGGCGTGCTGACCCTGCTCGACGCGTTCACCCGGGTCGCCGCCGAGGACCCGGCGCCCACCCTGACACTGGTCGGCACCGGCCCGCTCGCCGCCGAGATCGACGCCCGGGTGCGGGCTGCCGGGCTGACCGGCCGCGTCACCCGGCGCGACCCGGTCGAGCCGGACCAGGTCTCGGCGCTGCTGCACGAGCACGACGTGCTCACCCACGCCAGCGTGCGCGAGACGTTCGGCATGACGATCGTCGAGGCGGTCGCCACCGGCACCCCGGTCCTGGTCGCGCTGAGCGAGGGCCCGGCCGAGACGCTGGCCGGGCTGCAGGAGACCGCGGGCGCGGTCTTCGAGCCGACCACCGACCCGGCCGTGATCGTCGAGGCGTACCACCGGTTGAAGGCGCGCTTCGCCGCGCTGGACCTGCCCGGCGCGCGGGACACGCTGAACGACCGCTACGGCCGCGAGGCGGTCGCCGCCCGGCTCGCCGAGGCGTACTCGGGCGGGACCGGTGGGGGCAAGCCGATGCCGCTCCCGGCCCGCCGCAACGGCACCGGGTCGCCGTTGCCCGAGGCCACCGCCCGGGCCGCCCGCCGCGTCGTCCGCAAGTTCACCTGACCGCGGCCCCTGCCACGTTCCCCCGGCCGTTCAGGGCACCGGCCGGGCCGGGGCCGTCGACGCCGAGGCGTTCGGGTCGAGCCGCCACGGGCTGACGCCGATCCGGCCGGTGCTGCCCAGGTCCAGGCCGCCGTCCGGGGCGATGACCTGCGCCGGGCGGCCGGCCAGCGGCGCCACCTCCAGATACTTCACGGTCACCGGCCCGTTCCGGATGTCGTCGTAGGTGTTGCGCCAGGCCACAACGGTGGTGGCCCGCTGGCCGGGTTTCAAGGTGACCGGCTTCGGCGGCCCGCTCCAGTCCGGGACGGACCCGGTGATCTCCTCGACACCCTTCAGCACGTTCACGTCGAGAACCGCGCGGTCCTCGTCGAGCGACCGCACCACGGGGTAGCCGTCGACCCGGTAGGTGCCCCGGCCGCAGTTGGTGAGCGTCACGCCGAGCACCCGCAGGCCCGCCGCGGCGTCCCCGTCCCCCACTGCCACGCGCACCCCTTCCGGCGGGCAGGCCGCCGCCGAGGGCGGCGGGCTGGCCGCCACACCGGGAGGCGAGCTGGCAGGGACACTGACGGACACGCCGTCAGCCGCCTCGACAGTTCCCGTACTCGTCTCTCCCACCGGTCGCGCACACCCGGCGAGCAGCACGACGAGAGCCACCGCGGCGGCGGACACGTGGACCCGATCTCCGATCACCGGGCCATCCTGCCCGCCCGCCGCAAGCCGGACGTCATCCGGCGGAGGCCACCTGCTGCTCCCCGGCGTAGAGGTCACCGATCGCCTCCGCGTAGCGGTCGTGGACGACCCGCCGCCGCAGCTTCAGCGTCGGGGTCAGCTCCCCGCTCTCCGGCGTCCACCCGTGCGGCAGGACGTGGAAGCGTTTCACCTGCTCGGGACGGGACAACCGGCCGTTGGCGGCGGCCACCGCCATGGTGATCTCGGCGAGCAGCGCCGGGTTCACCGACAGTGCCGGGAGGGACGTGTCCGTGATCCCCTGCCGCGCGGCCCAGCTCGGCGTGGTCTCGTCGTCGAGGACGATCAGGGCCGTGACGTACGGCCGCCGGTCCCCGACGGCGACCGCCTGCGCGATCAGCGGATGCGCCCGGAGCAGGTTCTCGATCTGGGCCGGCGCGATGTTCTTCCCGCCGGAGCTGATGATCAGCTCTTTCTTCCGGTCGGTGATCGTCAGGAAGCCGTCCGCGTCGAGGGTGCCCACGTCCCCGGTGGCCAGCCATCCGGCGGCGTCGGTGACCGGCGCGACGCTGCCGTCCGGCTGGAGGTACCCGGCGCAGACCAGCGGCCCGCGGACCAGGATCTCCCCGTCCTCGGCGATTCTGAGCTCCATGCCGGCGTTGACCCGCCCGACGGTTCCGGTCCGGAAGTGCTCCGGCGTGTTGATCGTGGCGGTGCCGGTCGTCTCGGTCATGCCCCAGACCTCCAGCACGTCGATGCCGATCCCGGCGAGGTAGAGCAGCACCTCGACGGGGATCGGCGCCGCCCCGCTGCCCGGCCAGACGACGTTGTCCAGGCCGAGCTTGGCCCGCAACGGCCGCAGCACCCGGGTGTCGGCCACGTCGAGCCGGGTCTGCAGCTCGGGCGGCACGGGCTGCTCGGCGCCGCGCAGCCGGTACGCCTGCAGCGCCACCTCGCGGGAGGTCTCCACCGCGGTGCGGACGGCTGGATCGGCCCCGGCGAGCTGCGCCTGGATGCCGGCCACCATCTTCTCCCAGATCCGCGGCACGCCGAAGAACGTGACCGGCCGCACGCTGACCAGCCCGGCGAGCAACCGCGCCGGGTCGCGGCAGATGGTGACGTGCCCGGCCCGGTAGATCGCGTTGTAGACGCTGAGCATCCGTTCCGCGATGTGCGCGAGGGGCAGGTACGCCACGGATGCCGCGTGATCCGGCATCTCGACCGTCGCCTCCAGCACCACGCACTGGTAGATCACGTTGTGGTGGGTGAGCACCACGCCCTTGGGATCGCCGGTGGTCCCGGACGTGTACAGCAGCGTGACCGGCTGCTCGGGCCGGATATCGCGCCACTGGTTGTCGAACGCCTCCGGGTCCGCGGGGTGGGCGGCCACCTCCCGGAAGCTGACCAGCCGATCCCCGGTGAGCGCGTCGTCGAGCACGATGACGTGCTCGAGCTGCGGCAGCGCGGCCAGGGCCTCGGCGCAGCGGGCGAGCTCGGCCTCGCCCTCGACCACGACGATCTTCGCCCCGCTGTGCCGGGCCACGTAGGTGAGCTGCGACGGAGCGAGCGTCGCGTACACGGTGGACGGGATGGCGCCCAGATGCACGGCGGCCAGGTCGGCGATCCAGTGCTCGGGCCGGCTGGACATCAGGATCAACATCCGGTCGCCGGCGCCGAGCCCGAGGCCGGCCAGTCCACGGGAGAACCGGGCCACCCGGTCGCGCAACTCGCGCCAGGTCAGCGTGCCCGGGGGGTCCAGAGTGCTCAGGGCCGGCAGGTCGCCGGACTCGGTGGCGTTGCGGTGCAGCAGGGCGGGAACGGTCAGGCCTCGTGCGGTGTCGGCGCACCGCCGGGCGAGCGAGGGGTCCATGGAGTCGCCTCCTTCGACATGGCCACCGGCGGGGTGGACATGCCGGAACGGTAGACCGTGACCGCCGTCACGTGAAGGGGGTCACATGCCGGGCGGGTCCGGGTGCATCCGGTCGAGCGAGACCGTGCCGAACCCCGGGCAGTCCTGCTCGCGATGCTCCTCGTGGTGGCGCATCCACAGCACCACGTCGAGCACTCGCAGCAGGCTGATCCGGGGCGGCAGTTCGGCCCGGGTCCGCAGTGCGGCGAGCGCCCCGCGCAGCTGCGCGCCGTCCCCGGCGAGCCGGTCGTGCAGCCGCAGCCAGACCTGCTGCGGACGGCCGTAGAGGCAGCGGATCACCCGGTCGTAGACGGGGATCAGATGCGGGCGCTTGCGGGCGATCAGCTTGCCGGCCCGCACGAACCCGACATCGCGCTGATCCCGCAGCAGGGCCCAGGCCTCCGAGATCGCGCTCTGGTTGCCGACGTGCCCGCGAGCGTCGCGGGTGCCCAGCTCCAGATCGGCCGGCACCCGGGCCAGCAAGGCGCCGACCTGTCGGCCGAGATCGCCGTCGAGCAGGTCGAACATGGTCTCCGCGGGAATCACGGCGGAGAGCGCCTGCACCGCGAGCAGGTCGTGCGGGGTGATCACGTCGCGGACGGCGGGCAGGTCCCCGCCGTCCGCGAACCCGTCGAAGCGGCGCCCGGTGAACCGCCGCTCCCCCTTCTCGTCGAAGTAGGCGGCGAGGTCGCCGGGCGCCCGTTCGGCACCGACGACGTCGAGCAGGTCAACGGCCATGCCTGTTTATAGCGTCTTTCACCTGCCGCATCTCGTACGCGGCCGACTCATGGCGTTTTCTACTGCCGCATCTCGTACGCGCCGACGAGCGACAGCACCTGCTCCCAGACCGCCGCGGTGCGGGCCTCGTCAGCGACCGGCCGCAGCACCTGGGCGAGCGCCCACGCGGCCTGCTCGTCGGTGGTCGTCGTCTTGCCGTGCAGCTCCGTCGCGTACTGCGCGAAGTCCCGCACCAGCACCGCGAAGATCTCGTCCAGCAGCGCCGCGTCCACCCCGGTCAGCTCGGCCTGCTCCAGGATCAGGTGCCCGTAGACGACCAGGGCGAACAGCTGCCCGACCGAGAGCAGGAAGTCCAGGTCGGCGTGCTGCTCCTTCGCGACGTCCAGGGTGCACAGCGCGTCGGCCTGCTGCCGGAGACGGGCGACGTTGGGCAGGTGCGCGAAACGGTCGTACGCGATCCGCCAGTCGTGGAACTTGATCGAGCCGAGCCCACGCGCGGGGCCCTGCCGGAACAGGAACTCGTCGTCGGCGGCGTCGTGCCGGGTCGGGACGGGCGCGAAGTCGGCGGGGTCGTGCAGGTAGTTCGGCATGAACTTGAGGATCAGCGCGAGGTTCACGTGCACCGTGCCCTCGAGCTTGGGCAGGCCGCGGATGTCCATCGCCGCCTTGTCGAAGTAGGTGTCGGCCTCGAAGCCCTTGGCCGCGATCACGTCCCACATCAGGTCGACGACCCGTTCGCCCTCGGTCGTGACCTTCATCTTCGTCATCGGGTTGAACAGCAGATAGCGGCGGTCGTCCGGGCCGGCCGAGCGGAAGTAGTCCACGGCACGGTCGCTGAAGAGCTTCATGGCGACCAGCCGGACGTACGCGTCGGTCAGCTCGCGCCGCACGTGCGGGAAGTTCGTGACCGGCTTGCCGTACAGGATGCGCTGGTGGGCGTGCGTGACCGCCTCGTACATGGCGTGCTCGCAGATGCCGATCGCGGCCGTGCACAGGTTGAACTTGCCGACGTTGACGGTGTTCAGCGCGGCGTCGAACGCGGCCTGACCGGTGTGCAGGACGTTCTCCTCGCGCACCGGGTAGTCGCGCAGCTCGAACGTGCTGACGTACATCTGCTTGTTCACGACGTTCTTGATCAGGTGGTAGTCCGGGTGGCGGCTGTCGGCCTCGAAGAAGACGTAGCCGTCCTCGGTCCTGCCGAACACCGACACGAGCCCGGCGACGTTGCCGTTGCCGATGTAGTACTTCGTGCCGTTGGCGACATAGCCCTCGCCGGTGCGCGTGAGCACCATGTCGGTGGAGTAGATGTCCGCGCCGTGCGCCCGCTCGGACAGCCCGAACGCCATCACGTGTCCCTCGTCGAGCAGCCGGGCGGCGCGGGCCCGGGCCACCTCGTTGGCGCTCTGCCAGACCGGCCCGAGACCGAGAACGGTCACCTGCCAGACGTACCAGTAGTCGAGGCCGTAGAAGCCGAGGATCTCGCTGAGCACGGCGTTGCGCGCGGTGTCCCAGCGCTTGTCGCCGCCACCGGGCGTCAGGAACGTCGCGAACAGTCCCTCCTTCGCGGAGAAGGCGAGGAAGTCGTCGTACCAGGAGCGGTTGATGTAGCGCTCGATCAGCGCCTTCTTCCCGCGCTCCTCGAAGAAGTCGACGGTGGCGCGCAGCAGGCGGCGCGTCTCGTCGTCGAACTGCGCGAAGTCGGCCGTGTTCGGGTTGAACAGCACTGTTTCAGAGATCCTCTCGAAGGGTGGTGAGAACGTCGGGGAGCACGATGATCACGCCGGTTCGATCTCCACCGGGATGCCGTTGAGCACCGCGTTGCCCGACAGCGGGTCGATCACCAGGTCGTCGGTGAGGATGTTCGAGTTCACCCCGGCATGCTCGGCGGCCACCGTCATCCGGGTGCCGGGCAGGTCGTGCCCCCAGCCGTGCGGCAGGCTCACCACGCCCGGCATCACCCGGTCGGTCACCTCGACCGTCGCGGCCAGCGACCCGGCCCGCGAGCTGACCTGCGCCGCGAGCCCGTCGGCCAGCGTGAGCCGGTCCGCGTCCAGCGGGTGGACCTGCAGGGTGCAGCGCGACCGGCCCTTCACCAGCGCCGGCACGTTGTGCATCCAGCTGTTGTTCGAGCGCAGATGCCGCCGGCCGATGAGGACCAGCCCCGGGCGCGGCCGGTCCAGCGCCGCCCGCAGCCGCGCGGCCTCCTCGGCAAGCGGCGGCGCGCACAGCTCGATCATGCCGCTCGGCGTGCGCAGCACCTCCGGGATCCGGGGCTGCAGCGGGCCGAGGTCGACGCCGTGCGGGGCCGCGAGCAGGTCGTCGAGCGACAGGCCGTACGCGCCGGACCGCAACGCCACGTCCAGCAGCCGTTCCGCCGGGCCGTCCCCGGCCGCCTCCTCCAGCCCGGCCCGCTGCAACGCCTGCGCCAGCATCCGGTCGTGCAGCACCGCCGGGTCGGTTCCGGCGCCCTGACCGGAAACGATCAGGATCAGGCGGGCCAGGATGTCGCACTCGTCCAGCCCGCCCGGGTCGGCCGGGAACACCGGCGGCGAGTAGGCGGCGAAGTTCCGCACCGCCAGGGCCAGGAACGAGAAGTCGTAGTGCCCCTTCTGCGTCGCGTCCAGCGGCGGCAGGATCACGTCCGCGTGCCGGGTCGTCTCGTTCAGATACGGATCGACGCTGACCATGAAGTCCAGCCCGGCCAGCGCCCGGTCGAGCCGCCCGCTGTTCGGCGCGGACAGCACCGGGTTCCCGGCGACCGTCAGGAACGCGCGGACCTGCCCCTCCCCCGGCGTCTCGATCTCGTCGGCCAGTGTCGCGACCGGCAGTTCGCCCTTCACCTCGGGCAGCCCGCGCACCCGGCTGCGCCAGCGCCCGGTCGTGAAGCCCTTCCCACCCGCTCCCGCGGACCGCCGCACGTGCGCCGCCAGCGGGAACATCACCCCGCCGGGCCGGTCCAGGTTCCCGGTCAGCACGTTCACCACGTCGACGAGCCAGCTCGTCAGCGTGCCGAACTCGACGGTGCACGTTCCGATCCGCCCGTAGACCGCGGCGGTCGGGGCGGCGGCCAGCTCACGCGCCAGCCCCCGGATCCGCTCCGCCGGCACGTCGCAGATCCCGGTCACCGCCTCCGGCGAGAAGTCCTTCGCGAGCGTTTCGAGATCATCCACCCCTTGCGCGTACGGCGTGAGCCGCCCCAGATCGGTCAGCCCCTCCGCGAACAGCGTGTGCACGATCCCGAACAGCAGGAACGCATCGGTGCCCGGCCGGATGAACAGGTGCTCGTCGGCGTGCTCGGCCGTCCGCGTCCGCCGCGGGTCCACCACCACGAACCGGCCCCCGCGCGCCTGGATCGCCTTCAGCCGGCCCGGGAAGTCCGCAGCCGTCGCCAGGCTGCCGTTCGACTCCCACGGATTGGCGCCGAGCATCAGCAGGAAGTCCGTGCGGTCCAGGTCCGGCACCGGGATCGCCAGCGGACTGCCGTACAGGTAGCCGCACGAGACGTGCTTCGGCATCTGATCGACAGTGCTGGCGGAGAAGACGTTCCGGGTGCCGAGCGCCTTGAGCAGTGGCGTGACGTAGAGACCACCGGCCATGGTGTGCACGTTCGGATTCCCCAGGTACGCGGCGACGGCCTGCCCGCCGTACCCCTCGATGATCGGCCGCAGGCCCGCCTCGACAGCGGCGAACGCCTCGTCCCAGGAAACCTCGACGTGCTGCCCGTCCCGGCGCACCAGCGGACGACGCAGCCGGTCCGGGTCGCCGGAGAGCTGCCCGAACGTCGCACCCTTCGGGCAGATGAAGCCGTGGCTGAAGACGTGATCGCGGTCACCGCGGACGGCGGCCAGCGTGTCGCCGGCGATGCTGAGCTCGAGGCCACAGGCAGCCTCACAGAGCGGACACGTGCGATATGCCGTGCGATCCACGTCCACCATGACGTCTCACCAGCCTTCCAGCCATTGTTACTCACGAGTATCAACGGCTCGGCGCGTACGTCAACCGAAGCAGTCCACCGGCCCGGCATCAATTCGCAATATCACGCCGACGAGCAGGAACGCGCCTGCCAGCACCGTGCCCAGTATCCCGGCGATGAGCAGCGCCCCGGCGAGAACCCGCAATCCCCGCCCGGCGAGCCGGCGAAAGGCGAGCACGAGAAGTACAACCGCCAGGACCAACAGCGCCGTGGACACCAACCCCAGCGGCAGCTCCGCCGGCGACATCTCCGGTTCAGGTGCCTGCGAGCCCTTGCAGACCGTGCCCCAGGCCGATCGATAGTCGTTGTCCATCAGCGTCCACGGCCAGATGAGGAGGGCGCCGGCGACCAGCGCGGCCGCGCCGGCGCCGATCAGCAACTCACCACGGCCGATGCGGCCCACCGTTGTACTCATCGCCTCACCCGTCCGATCCAGGTCGAACCACATGAACAACGTCGTGTCCCCCGTCGAGCGCCCCGATCGGGCCGCGAGCGCCGAGAGACGCATTGACTTGATCGATGTTGTGCTGGGTGTACCGGATGTCCCCGTCGACGACGGCGGTGACCATTGCCGAATGGTGCACGTCCCCCGGGCCGCCACCCGCGCCCGGCGTCTCCCAGTAGATGATGTCGCCGGGTTCCGCCTGGTCCGTGGTCACCTCGGTGCCATGATTGCTCCAGAACTCATAGGACTCCGGGGCCTGCGCCCAGCTCGCCGACCGCGAACCACCATGGACATCGATGAACTTGTTGCCGGTCTGCGGACCCTCCCACCACGAGTCGCCGGACCAGTAGCCACCCTGCTCCTTCATGCCCGCCTCCGCCAGGGTCGCCGAGACGAAATTCGTGCAATTGTTCTCGAAGATGTCATAGCTGGCCTCGGCGTCGTTCCAGTGCCCGATCGCCCACTTCGCAGCGCCGGCCCGGTCGTAGGTGCCGGTGCCGTGCAGGGCTGCGCGGACGTCGGCTGGGATGCCGTTCAGGTTCTCCAGGGCCCACGGCGCCGCCATCCGCAACGTCTGCTGATCCTCCGGCGGCAGCCCGGCCCACCACGCCGCCACCGCGTCCGGGCCTCCGGCCGGAACCGTCGCCGCGATCAGGTCGATCTCCAGCTTCGACGCCATCCCGACGTCCTCGTTCAGCGCCGCATCGACGTCGGTCCGAAAGGTCTGCTGACTGAGCTGGTCGAGCATCACGTACGCCAACTGATCGGCCACCGTCGCCGCGTCCACCGCCTGCTGGAGCAGTTTCTGCAGGAGGGCTCGCTGGTCACGGCAGGACTCGGCGTACTCCGGGTCGTGCCGCGCCATCGCCGTGTCCGGCATCCCGACGACCCCGTCCTCCCCGACCGGGAAGCCCTGCGAGCGGGCCGCCCCGAGCGCGCTGCGCAGGCTGTTCTGGCTGATCCGGAACGCGTGCGTGAGCCCGGAGAGCACGAGCGACACCGCCTGGCACTCCAGCGCGTCGATCTCCAGCCCGGTCGTCAGGCCGCGCAGGTGGCCGAGCGCGGCCTCCCCGGCCGGTCCGGTCCACGCGCCCGCCGACAACTGCGGGTCCACGTTGTCATGCAGGTCGTGCACGGTCGACAGCAGGTTCGTGTACCGGGCCTTCCACTCGCTCGCGCCGTTGTGCCACGCGGCGACGTCCAGCTCGCGAAGCTGCGCCATGCTGACCATGTCACTCACCCGGCACCCGGCTGTGGCCCCGGAGCAGGGCGGCGTGCCGGGCGTCGGCCGCCTGATACTCCCGTACGGCGAAATGGAGATTGTCCCCGAGAAGGCGGATCCCGGTGCCGTGGCTCTCGATGCGGTCGGACCAGTTGCGGCGGCAGAAGTCCAGGGTGAGCGCGGACGCGATGCCCGGGTGCGCGGCGGCGAGCTCGCGGGTCCCGGTGAACGACCGGGACTGCGCATCGACCGCCGCGCCGGCGGCGGCCAGCCGGTCACCACACCGCTCGACCACCTCCGGCTCCAGGTGCAGGTCGCCCATTGCCACTCCCCGTGTCGTCCACTCCCGACATCAGCGTGTACGCCGAGGGCCCGCCGGCCGTTCAGAAGGATCTGAGTACTTCTACTCATGAAGCCGGGCGCGCGGACCGCGAGGGTGAGTACATGCACGAGCACGACACCGACCGGGCCGCGGCCGAGCCGCCCCGGCGACGCGACCCGGTCTACGCGGCGGCCACCCGGATGCTGGCGTTCGCGCTGGCCCCGGTGGCCGCGCTGGCCACGCCCGGCCGCGCCCGGCACACCGCCTGCCGGTGGGCGCTGGCCGCGCGTTTCCCCGCCGAGTGCCTGGACGGCCTGACCCCGGACACGCGTGCCGCGTTCGAGGCGGCCCGCACCCGGGCGCTGTGGGAGCACGGGGTGCTGCTCGGGCTCACCTCCGGGTACCGCGACCGGGCGACGCAGACCGCGATCTACCTGGCCGAGGTGCGGCGCTGGGGTTCGGTGGCGGAGGCCCGGCGGTGGGCGCTGCCGCCGGAGGAGTCGCGGCACGTCGCGGGGACGGCGATCGACGTGCGGCCCACGGAGGGCGCGCGGTGGCTGGAGCGGCACGGGGCGCTGCACAGCCTCTACCGGGTGTACGACAACGAGTGGTGGCACTTCGAGTACCGCCCCGGCGGTCGTCCCCCGCGCCTGCCCGACCCGGGCGCCGCCACCCGCGGCGCCCGGGGCCGTCCCCTGTTCCGCCGGGCGGAGACGATGGCCGTTCTCGATCTGACATGCTCGGCGCCGTGAATACCTGGACCGGCCGGCGGCCCGCGCTTCTGGCCGGCCTGAGCGGCTGCCTGCTGCTCGCCTCGACGCCGTCGACGGTGTCGAGCGGCCTGCCGCTGTTCGCGACGATCGGGCACGGCCGTGAGTTCCATGGCACCGAGTGGGCACTCGTCCTCACGCCGATCGTGGCGGTCGGGGTGTCGCTGTGCCTGGTGCGCCGGTGGCCGTACCTTCTGGCGATCGGCGGCCTGACCGCCGGCTGGGCGCTGATCGCCCCACGGAGCTCCGGTTACCTCGCGGAGCTGTGTCTGCAGTTCGTGCCGCAGGCGACGGCGCTGGTCGGGGTGCTGGCCTGCGCGCAGGGCCTGCTGCGCGAGGGCGCGCCCGGGCTGGGCGCGGCGCTGGCCGGGCTGGCGCTGGGGGCACGACTGTTCGGATCGGTCCTGTTCGGATCGGTGTCGCCGTACTACGGCAACGGCGCCTCCTACCTCTTGCACTGGCGATCCGGCCTGGTCTGGATCGGCGCGGCCGGTACCCTCGTGGCGCTCACCCGGCTGCGGCGCGCGGACCCGGCCGCGGACGGTCCGGCGGCCGGCTCGCCCCGGTCGTGGCAGCGAGTGCGACTGCCGCTGGCCGGGACCCTGACCATGGCGCTCGCCGTGCCGCTCTCGTTCCTGTCCACCTCGGACGTCGCCGCGCTGATGGGCGTGAGCGCGGGCGCGTTGCAGCGGCATCAGTACGCCGAGGTCGCGATGGTCGGCGCGATCACGCTGGTGCTCACCGCCGGGCTCGCGGCGCTCAGCGGCCTGTGGTCGCTGGGCGGCACGATGACCGTCGCGATCGTGCAGGCAGCGGTGGCGGCCCCGCTGGGGCTGGCGATCTACGCCCTGCAGCTCACCCCGAGCCCGGCCCGCATCCTGGGCGTGGCCGCCGGGATCGCGATCGGTGGGGTGGCCGCGGCGACCCGGTGGCGGGTGGCGGCGGCCGGCACGCTGACCGTCGCGGCCGCCACGACCCTGTTCATCGCGTACGCCGCCACGACCGGCCACCCGGAGCGCCTGGCCGAGCAGTACCGCGTGATCCCGGCCCTGATCATCATCGTCCTGACGGTCGCCGCCGGCACCGCGGTCGCCGCCGCGGCCGCTGCCCCGCTGGCGCCGCGCGGTGCGGTCCCGGTGGCGCTCGGGCCGCTAGCCGGGGTGATGTCGGTGGCCGGTCTGCAGACCCTGCAGGCCACCTACCTGGACAGTCGGACGGGTCTGCCGGCCTCGTCGGTGCTCAACGCGCAGTCGCACCTGACCACGTCCGCCCTGCTGATGCTGGTCACGGGGGCCGCCGCCGGCGGTCTGGGCGTCGCGCACTACCTGGCCGAGCGCTGGGCGGACCGCAAGCGCGCCGAGCAGATCCGCCGGGAGGCGGCCGCCGCCGAACGCGACCGCCTGGCCCGCCCGATCCACGACGGCGTGCTGCAGGTCCTCGCCATGGTCCAGCGGCAGGACGGCGGCTCGCAGCTGGCCACGCTCGCCGGCGAGCAGGAGGCGGCGCTGCGCAAGCTGCTGGCCGGTGGCGGCACCCTGGTCCCGGACACGCGTCCCGGCAGCCGGGCCGACCTGCGAGCCGCGCTGACCGAGCTGGCCGCACCGGGGGTCGAGGTGGCGACGCCGGCCGAGGCGGTCCCGCTGGCCGGGGCGAAGGCGACCGAGCTGGTGGCCGCGGTGCGGGCGGCCCTGGACAACGTCCGCCGGCACGCCGGTGACGGCGCGCGGGTCTGGATCCTGCTGGAGGACGAGACCGACGGCGTCCGGGTCACGGTGCGCGACGACGGCGCCGGCATCCCCGCCGGGCGGCTGGCCGAGGCGGAACGTGACGGGCGGCTCGGCGTGGCCCAGTCGATGCGCGGCCGGATCACCGACCTGAACGGCACGACGACGATCGACAGTCGCCCCGGCGACGGCACCGAGGTCGAGTTCTGGCTGCCCCGCTGAGCCGAGGCGGTCAGTAACCCTGCTCGATCGCGTAGCGGACCAGCTCGGCCCGGTTGTGCATCTGCAGTTTGCCGAGGGTGTTCTGCACGTGGTTCTGCACCGTGCGGTGGGACAGGACCAGCCGTTCGGCGATCTGCTTGTACGACAGTCCCTTCGCCACCAGCCGCAGCACCTCGGTCTCCCGCTCGGTCAGGCGCGGCCCGCCCGGCTTCCGGTACTCGCCGAGCACCAGCCCGGCCAGCCCGGACGTGAAGATCGGCTCGCCCTCGGAGGTCCGTCTCACGGCGTCCAGGAACTCCTGCCGCCCGGCCGACTTGATCAGGTATCCGGTGGCGCCGGCCTTCACCGCGTCGAGCACGTCGCGCTGCTCGCCGCTGGCCGAGAGCATCAGGATCCGCACCTCGGGGAGGATGTCGCGCAGGCCACGGATGACCGCCACGCCGGGCAGGTCGGGCAGTTGCAGGTCGAGCACGACCACGTCGGGCCGGGCCGCCGGGGCCACCCGCAGCGCCTGCTGCCCCTCGCCGACCGCCGCGGTCACCTGGTATCCGGCCTCGCCGAGGTCCCGGGCCACCCCGTCGCGCCACATCGGGTGGTCGTCGACGACCATCACGCGTACCGTCACGCCGCTCAGATTAACGGTGGTCACTCCACTGTCCGTACCCGATGGTGTAGTCCTTCCGGCTGGTCGTCGCCCAGCCGACACCCCGCGGTGGATCCCGGGCACACACTGGGCAGATGGGTGTCGACCTGGGAGGAATCGAGTTCTACGCGGGTCCGCCGGTGCTCGGCGGCCCGGACGATCTGGACGCGGTCATCCGTACGTTCATCGACGGCGCGACCACCCGCCTGCTGGTCGCGGTGCAGGAGCTGGACTCCCGGCTGATCGCCGGCGCGGTCCTGGCGGCGAAGGCCCGCCGGGTCCGGACGCAGATCATCCTGGAGGGCGACTACCTGCGGGAGGCCAAGCCGCTGCTCGACCCGTGGCTGACGGGCGGTGAGAACGAGGGCAACCGGGCGATCCACTCCGCGCTGCTGCGGGCCGGGGTCGACCTGGTCACCGATCTGAACCCGGACATCTTCCACCAGAAGTTCATCGTCCGTGACCCGGGGCGGCCGACCGCGGCGGTCCTCACCGGCTCGGCCAATTTCACGCACACCGACACCGGCACCAACCCGCCGGACGTGCTGGACAAGCCGGGCAACAACCTCAACCACGTCGTCGTGCTGCACGGGAAGTCCGCTGCCGACCTCTACCTCGCCGAGTTCGAGCGGCTGCGCTCGGGAACCTTCGGCGACCTGCACGAACGGCACGAGCCGAAACCGCGCGAGTTCCGCCTCGGCGGGATCCGCGTCAAGCCCGTCTTCGCGCCCGAGCAGGGCCCGGAGATGGAGATCATGAAGCAGATGCTGAAGGCGACCTCGCGGGTGGACTTCGCGATGTTCACGTTCGCGCAGTCGTCCGGCATCGACGACACGATGGCCGTGATGCTGAAGGGTGGCATCCCGGTGCGCGGCGTCCTGGACCGCGGGCAGGGCTCCCAGAAGTGGGCCGCGACCGAGTTCCTGCGCAAGGCCGGGGCGCAGTTGTTCGAGAACACCCCCGGCAACGGCGTCCGCAAGATCCACCACAAGTTGATGGTGATCGACGAGCAGCTCACCGTGGTCGGCAGTTTCAACTACACCGCTCCGGCGGCCACCCTCAACGACGAGAACATCGTGGTCCTGGGCGACCTGGACGAAACCGATCCGGACGCGATCGCGGCCCAGAAGCGGCTGGCCGGCTACGCCCTGGCGGAGATCGACCGGATCATCACGGAACTGTCCCGCCCCGCCTGACCGTCACGGCCCAATTGGCCGCGAACTCCGACCTTCCCTAGAGTGGGCGGTCGGGCGTCGCGGCCGCGGCATCCGACCGGCAGGAGGGGGACGGCACGATGCGCAAGTTCGTGGCCGGCATGACGGCCATGATGTCCGCGCTGGCGCTGGCAGCCTGCGGCGCCAAGAGCGACGAGCCGTACTTCGTCAGCCAGGGCTCCTCGGCGGCGCCGGTCACCACCTCCGACGCGCCCGCCCCCACGCTCGAGGTCAGCAGCGCGCCGCCGTCCGCCGCCGCCGCCCCGAGCAGCGCGTCCCCGTCGCCGTCCGCCACGCCGAAGAAGGCCCTGAAGTACGTCTTCCCGGTCGTCGGCAACAACTCCTACGCGCGCACCCACCACGACTACCCGGCCAGCGACCTCATCACGAACTGCGGAAACACCGTCCGCGCGGTCACCGACGGCACGATCCTCGTGGTCAACCGGGTCGACAGGTGGAAGGCGTCGGTCAACGCCGGCGACACCCGCGGCGGCCTGTCGATCTCCCTGCTCGGCGACGACGGCGTGCGCTACTACGGCTCGCACCTGTCGAAGATCGACGCCAAGGTCCAGGTCGGCGCCCGCGTCACCGCCGGTCAGACCATCGGCAAGATCGGCGACACCGGCGATGCCAGCGCCTGCCACCTGCACTTCGGCATCTCCCCGCCGTGCGCCAAGGTCGGCGACTGGTGGACCCAGCGCGGCACGATCTACCCCTGGCCCTACCTGGACGCGTGGAAGGCCGGCAAGAACAAGTCCCCGGTCGACGCCGTCAAGAAGTGGCAGGCCAGCAACGGCTGCCCGAAGAAGGCCACCACCAACGGCTGAGACCCGAAGATCAACTTCAAGATCTTCCGGTCCTACGTCCGCCGTGGTCCCTGCCGCCGCTCCCGCGGGGACCCTTCCGGGCCGAGCAGGGCGCTGGCGCGCCCAGAACGCTCACCCCTCCAGGGCGACCTCCGTGGCGGGTCAGGCTTACCCCACAAGCCCCGCACGCGCCGAAGTCGCGCGCGAGCGCACCCCCGCGCATACGCGAGGCCGCTGTTGGTCACCCTCGCCGCGCGCCGCGAACTCCCGGCTGGTGCTCATGGGCGTTATTCGTGCCTCATAACGCCCATGAGCACCAGCCGGCGACCCCGACCCGCCCGCACGCCCGACCCGGCGCCCGGCTTGCGCGAGACTCACGCACGCAACCCCGGGCTGGGCGGTGTCTCGCGCGAGGCGGGCGGGCGATTCGGACAAACGGGGCTGGGGTTTGGGGAAGCGGGCGTGAAACCTCAGGTCAGCGGCAGAACGGCCGATCAGAGCCCGCCGACCCGAGAAGAGCGGAGACCTCATGCGCTGGCCCCGAGCCACCGCCCCGGCGTGGATCGTCCACGCCGGGTTCCTGGTGTCAGCACTGCTCGGCGGCGGCGGGTACGTCCTGGCCGGCGCGGACACCCGCGTGACGATCTACACGCTCGTGGTCGTGCTCTCGACCGGCCTGTTCGGTCAGGCGCTGCTCTCCGGGCACCTCACCCACCGGCGTCCGTGGCTGCTCGCGATCGGCGGGCTGGCGCTGCTGCTCGCCGATCACCTGCTGTGGCCGTACTGGATCATCGATGGTCATCTGGGTCGTGCCGAGGGCGCCCCGGCCGATCTGATGATGGCCACGGCGCACGGGTTGTTCCTGGCCGGCGCGGCGATGGCGGTCCGGCGCCGGATGAGCGCGGACGCGGGTGGGATCGTCGACGCCGCGATGTTCGGGGCCTGCACCGGCGGCGCGCTGTGGGTGTGGGTGTTCGATCCGCACCTGCCGGCCAGTTCCACCCCGGTCGGGCAGGCGCAGGTGCTGACCGACGTGCTGGTGCTCAGCGCGGTGACCGGTTGCCTGCTGCGGATGGCCGTGGCGGCGGTCGGAGCGGCCCGCGGCACGATCGCGTATCTGCTGCTCACCGTGGTGCTGACCGGCGGCGCGCTGACCGCCGGGGCGCTGGGCGTGCCGCACAGTGGCACGTGGTCCGGCGTGTCGATGCTGGTGGCGTTCCTGTCGATCGCCGCGGCTTCGGTGCATCCGGGTGCGCCGGCAGTGGTCGAGCCGCAGGCCGTCGTCGAGCGGCCGGCCGGCCGGTTCCGGCTGGTCTGGCTGGGGGTCGCGCTCAGCGTGAACCCGGCGATCGCCACCGTGCAGGGGCTGGGCGGCGGGACCACCGGCTCTCAGTTGCCGATCGCCACGTTGCTGGTGATCCCGCTGGTGCTGATCCGGTTCCGGCAGCTGACCGCGCAGCGGGAGCGGGCCGAGCGCGTGCTCGCCCGGCAGGCCTCGCACGACGAGCTGACCGACCTGTTCAACCGGCGGCGGATCATGTCCGGGATCGATCAGGCGCTGGCCGACCCGGACGACGTGATCGTCCTGCTCTGTGACCTGGACGGCTTCAAGCCGGTGAACGACCGGCACGGTCACGCCGCCGGCGACGAGGTGCTGCGGACCGTCGCGAACCGCCTGACGACGGTCGCCGGGCCGGGTCGTGAGGTGGGCCGGCTGGGCGGCGACGAGTTCCTGGTCCTGTGCCGTGGCGGCGGCGACGCGGAGATCGCCGGGTTGCAGGAGCGGATCCGGTCCGCGGTCCGCCTGCCGATCGCGTTGCCCGGCGGCACGGTAGAGGTGGGGGTCACGATCGGCGCGGCCCGGGCCACCGCCGGCAGCGGCCTGGACCGTGCCGGGCTGATCGCCCGGGCCGACGCGGAGATGTACGCCGGCAAACCCGCCCGCCAGCTCCGCAGCTCAGCCGCCTGACTTCGCGAAAGTGCTTGCCCCGGGGCCTGCCGGTCGAGCAGGCTGGCCGCCATGAACGTGCCGGAAATGATCAACGCCGGGCAACTGGTGCTGAAACGCTGGGAGCCGGAGTGGGCCGGCGAGGCCGCCGACGCGGTGCGGGAGTCCCTTCCCGAGCTCATCCCGTTCCTGCCGTGGGCCCATGACGGTTACGGCCTGCCGGACAGCCGCACCTTCATCGAGATGTCGGTGCGGGGCTGGACGCAGGGCACCGAGTTCAACTATGCGATCTTCACGGCGGTCGGTGAGCTGATCGGCTCGATCGGCCTGATGACCCGGCTGGGCCCGGGGACGCTGGAGATCGGTTACTGGATGCGGACCCCGTGGGCCGGCCACGGGCACATGACCGCGGCCGTGAGCACGCTGACGCGGGTCGCGCTCACCCTGGAGGGCGTGGAGCGGGTCGCCATCCGCTATGACGCGGCGAACCTGGCCTCCGCCCGGGTGGCCGCGAAGGCCGGCTTCGCCGAGGCGCGACGTGAGCACCGGGATCCCGCCGCGCCGGGCGAGACCGACGTGCTGGTGACCGCGATCCACCAGGGCTGAACGGCGGCTCACCACGGGTGCGCCCAGCCGGGCCGGGTCACCCGGGTGAGCGCCTCGAGGTAGAAGTAGTCGCCCCACAGCGTCCCCTCGTCCACCCCGATCCCCTTGGGCCGGTCGTAGACGCCGTGCCGCAGCAGCGCGTTGCCGGGGCTGGCGTAATCGCTGATCAGAGCACCGAGGATCCGCCCCGCTTCCGCGTCGCGCCCGAGCGAGAGCAGCCCGCACACCGCGATGGCGGCCGCCGACGAGTCCCGTTCGACACCGGTGAGCGAGAGGTCCCAGTACGGCACGCCGTCCGCCGGGAAGTGATCGGCGCACCGCTTCGCCGCGTCGAGGAACGACGTGTCCCCGGTGTGCTGGTAATTGAGGTAGAACCCGTAGATCCCCCACGCCTGCCCGCGCGCCCAGCACGAGTCGTCGGCATGCCCCTGCTCGGTCTCCCCGCGCAGGGGCGCTCCCGTCACCGGGTCCCAGTAGAAGGTGTGGAACGTGCTTCCGTCCGGCCGCAGGATGTGGTCCCGCAACTGTTCCGCGTGCCGTCGCGCGGCTTGCGCGTAATGGGCGAGACCGGTCTGCTCCGACGCCCAGAACAGCAGCGGCGTGTTCATCAGGCTGTCGATGATCGTCCGGCCCTGCTGGGCGGGGTCCCGCAGGTCACCCCACGCCTGGATGATGCCCGCGGGTTCCAGGACGCGGGAGATCAGGTGGTCGGCCGCCGCCAGCGCGGCCTGCTTCGCCTCCTCGTCCCCGGTATGGCGACAGGCCGTCACACACGACAGCGTGTAGAGGAAGCCGAGGTCGTGGGTGTCGATGTCGACCTTGTCCGCGACGCGCGACGCGAAGCTGCGCACGTGCCCGCGCGCCGCGCGCAGGTACTTCTCGTCCCCGGTCAGGTCGTGCGCCAGCCAGATCATGCCGGGCCAGAAACTCGTGGTCCAGCCCGTGTTGGCGGGCCGGAGCGGATAGCGGTCGCCGACCGTGGTGTCGGCGGGATACCGGTCCCCGAACTCGGCGAGGTTCGCGTCGATGATGGACAGTGCCGCGGTCACCGCGGCGGCGGTCACGTCGATCGCCGTCATGGGTTCCTTCCGGTCGGGTGAAAAGCGGGCGCGAGGGTGTAGTTGCTGTTGGCCCAGACGACGTAGAGCAGCGGACTGGCCGCGAGCGCGAGCGCCGGCACCGGATGGGCCGCGAACAACGCCTCGAACAGCACGAGCACGCCCAGCGACGGCAGGGTGAGGTACCACCGCCGTACGCCGGAAAGGGTCCCGATCCTCACGACGTCGCGGACCCGGGCGCCGGGCTGCGCGGCGAGCGCGACCAGGCCCAGCAGGGTCGCCACCACGACGAGCAGGATCAGCACGGCCAGCACCGGGATCAGCACCGCGCCCGCCGGCCGGCCCGAGGCGACCCGCACGTCGACGCCGAGCACGATCAGCGCGCCCGTCGCCATCGCGCCGAGCGTGACCGCCCGCCGGAAGCACGAGCGCCAGGCGCTGACGAACGTGCCGATCACCGGGCCCGGATGGGCGGCGAAGACCGCGAACGCCGCGCACAGTCCCGGCGCGACCAGCGGCGCGAACACCAGGAACACCGGGCTGAACAGCGCCGCCAGCATTGGGAGCAGCGCCACGGTGAGCAGCACGTTGGTCATCAGCGCGAGATACGCCAGGTCGAAGACGGCGCCCAGGTGGCGTCTCATCCCTTCAGTCCCGTCGTCGCGACGCCCTCGACGAAGTACCGCTGGCCGAGCAGGAAGATCACCACGATCGGCAGGACGGAGAGCACCGAGCCGGTCATGATCAGCGCGTACTCGGCGCTGTACTGGCTGATGAACGTGCGCAGCCCCAGCTGGATCGTCCACAGATTGCTCGATCGCAGGTAGAGCAGCGGCCCGAGGAAGTCGTTCCACGTGTTCACCAGGGTGAGCAGGGCCAGGCTCGCCAGCGCCGGGGTGGAGAGCGGCAGCATGATCCGGCGGTAGATCCCGAACTCGCTCATCCCGTCGATCCGCGCGGCGTCGACCAGTTCGTCGGGGATCGACTCGTAGAACTGCTTCATCAGGAAGACGCCGATCGCGCCGAACGCCTGGATCGCGATGATCGACCACAGCGTGTCCGACAGGTGAAACTTCGAGAGCAGCACGAACTGCGGGATCATGTACGACTGCCACGGCACGGCCAGGGTGCCGATGTAGAGCAGGAACAGTGCGTCGCGGCCCGGGAAACGGATCTTCGAGAAGCCGTACGCCGCGAAGCTGCCCGTCAGGACCTGCAGGAACGTCACCACCACCGAGAGCAGCACGGTGTTGCCGAGCCAGGTGGTCAGGTCCGACCGGGTCCAGATGTCGACGTAGTGCTCCCACTGCGGCTTCGACGGCAGCCAGGTCACCGGGATGGTGAAGACCTCGTTGTTCGTCTTCAGCGAGGAGACGACCATCCAGTAGAAGGGCAGCAGCACGGCCACCGAGGCGACGACCATGGCGAGGTAGCCGAGGACACGGCCGATCCGGTTGCCGGTCCGCGGGCGGGTGGGCGGGGTCTCGGTCCGTACCGGGGCCGGGGTCACCAGCGTGGTCATCAAGCCTCCCGACGGCGGTTCACCGCGAACTGCACGACGGTGACCAGGAAACACAGCAGGAACAGCACGACCGAGACCGCCGAGGCGTAACCGAACTGGTTCTCCTCGAAGCCCTTGCGGTAGACGTACTGCGCGAGCACGAGCGTCGACTGGCCGGGCCCGCCGTTGGTCATCACGAGGATCAGGTCGAGCACCTTGAAGCTGTTGATGGTGAGCATCACGACGACGAAGAACGTGGTCGGGCGCAGGCACGGCAGGGTCACCGCCCACAGCCGCTGCCAGGCGTTGGCGCCGTCGACCCGGGCCGCCTCGTAGAGCTCGCCCGGCACGGTCTGCAGCCCGGCCAGGAAGATCAGCATGAAGTAGCCCATCTCCCGCCAGGTGCCGACCACGATCACCGCCGGCATGGACCAGTCCGCTGACGTCGTCCAGCCCGGCGGGTTGTCCACGCCGACCGCCCGCAGCACCGCGTTGACCGGCCCGTATCCCGGGCTGAACAGCATGTTCCAGACCTGGGCCACGGCCACGATCGACGCGATGTACGGGAAGAACGCGACGGTGCGGAAGAACGCCACCGCCCGCAGCCGCTTGTTCAACAGCACCGCCAGCCCGAGCGACGCCACCAGCGTGAGCGGGATGTGGAACACCGTGTAGTAGAGCGTGTTCCGCAGCGCCGTCCAGAAGCTGGCGTCGTGCATCATCTGGCGCGCGTTGTCGAGACCGGACCACTCCGCGCCGCCGAAGATGTCCCAGGTGGTGAACGCGTAGTAGAAGAGCAGCACCACCGGGACCATGGTGAGCACCGCGAACCCGGCGAAG
This sequence comes from Actinoplanes cyaneus, assembly GCF_016862095.1. Taxonomy (GTDB): domain Bacteria; phylum Actinomycetota; class Actinomycetes; order Mycobacteriales; family Micromonosporaceae; genus Actinoplanes; species Actinoplanes cyaneus. Next base: position 83,758 of record NZ_BOMH01000013.1, on the reverse strand, counting down.
TTCGGCAGCAGGAAACTCCAGCCGAGCACGGTGTTCCGGCCCCTGGTCACTTGTTCAGGACCTCGTTCCTGGCCCGGTCCTGCGCCTCGGTGATCGCGGTGTCGATGTCCTTCGTGCCGGAGAGCACCGCGGTGTGCAGGTCGTTGAGGATGTTCTGCAGCGGCGCGGTGTACTTGCCGACCGGGTTCTCCGGCCTGGTGTCGTGCTTGGTGAACGCGAACTTGGAGACGTCGTCGGCCGGCACGCCCGGGATCGAGAAGATCGTGGCGGCCGCCGCGTCGGTGTCGGCCGGCGTGATGCCGATCCCGGCCAGGGCCTTCGCGGCTTCCGGCCCACCGACGTACGCCAGGAACTTCTTCGCCGCGTCGACCTTGCCCTTACCGATCTTCGGGTTGATCCCCATGCCGGTCGGGTCGGCGAAGGTGACCGGGGTGGCCGACATGCCGGTGGTCGACTTGTCGAGCTGCGGCGCCGGCGCGATCCCCCACGCGAACTTGTCCGCGTCGCCGCTCTTCTGCTGGCTGAGCAGAGTCGCGATGTACCAGGTGCCCATGGTCATCATGGCTGCCTGCTGCTTGCCGAACTGCGCCTGGTACGTCAGGTTGTTCGTGGTCGCGTCGCCGAGCCCGACCTGCGCGCCGGCCTTCTGCAGATCCACCGCCCGCGTGTAGTACGGCTTGAGGTAGCCGAAGTTCCCGCTGCTCAGATCGGCTCCGGCGGTCTGCGCCAACGCGAAGCCCTGCAGCGTCGACTGCCACACGTGCTCGTAGACGCCGAGCGCCTTCGACCCGGCCGACTTCAGCCCCGTGGTCAGCTGCTTGCCGGCGGCCGCGTAGTCGTCCCAGGTCCACGACCCGTCCGGGTACTTCACCTTGGCCTGGTCGAAGAGCGCCTTGTTGTAGTAGACGACCCAGGAGTCCTGCCGGTACGGGATCGCGAACGTCTTGCCCTCGACCTGGTAGAACGGCAGACCGTTGGCCGACGAGCCGAGCCCGGACGCGACGTCGGACACGTCGAGCAGCTGCTTGCCGTTCTGGTAGGTGTAGAAGTTCTTCAACGTCTTCTGCACGTAGAGGTCCGGCGCCTTGCCGGCCGCCAGGTCAGCGATCATCTGGGTGTCGTAGTTCTTCGGGTCGTACTCCTTGAGCTCGACCGTGTAATCCGGGTTCGCGGCGTGGAACCCGTCGGCGAGCACCTTGAACTCCGGTGTGGTGGCCAGGCTCCAGCCGGCGAGCGTGAGCGTCTTGTCACCGGCGCCACCAGCCTCGTCGTCGCCGGAACCGCAGCCGGTCAGCGTGAGCGAGAGCGCCGTGACGGCGCCCAGGACGGCGGCTGTCGAGCGTTTCATCCCTACTCCTCCAAGAAGTTGTGGTGGCGCGTGAGCACGCCGTCCGGCCAGGTCACCCGCACGTCGTCGCCGATCTCGACGGCGCAGTGCGGGCTCCGGGGCAGACCGGCGCCGAGAGCGACGAGCGTGGCGGTCCAGACGCCGGCCCGGACCGGATGGTCGATCCAGGGCACGCGGGCGGGTCCGGGAAGCGGCCCGGGGTCGTCGTGGACGGTGGAACCGGGGACGCCGCCGGGCGGCAGGATCGCGGACAGGTGCGAGAGCGGCCCGGCCCAGCCACCGATCCGCAGGCGGACCGCCTCGGCCGCGGCGGCGTCGACCCTGGCGAAGCGCACCTCGTAGGGCCCGCGGACCAGCGAGAAGACCGTCAGGTGGCCGGCCTCGCGAAGCGTCGCGGCCCGTCCCTCACCATGATCGGGACCGTCGTCCCACGAGGTCACCCAATGGACCGGACCGGCAGACCCGGCAAGACCCTCCTCGCGTACGGCGATCAGGCGCATCCCCGTGCGATGCGTCGTCCGCCCGTCCGCGTCGACGAGCACCACCGACTGGTCGACCGGGTCGGTCCAGCCGGAGTCGTCGAGCACCGGCGAGGTCGCCGTCGAGTACCCGATCCGTGCGTACAGCGGCGAGTCCGCCCGGCCCTGGTCCGCGAAACCGTGATCGGTGCCGTGGTTGATCACGCGGACGATCCCGTCGGCCCGGGTCCCCGAGATGATCCAGCCCGGCGCGCGCACCACCCGCAGCACATCGCCGCGCTCCACGGGCAGCGGCACGCTCGGCGCGGTCCACACCGGATGGTCCTCGGGCAGCGCGATGCCGAGCAGTCCCTTGCTGGCCCAGTACGGCGAGCCGGGCCCGGAGTAGGACTGCGCCAGCCGCCGCCACGGCCCGTGCCACCCCATGCTGAGCAGCCCGTCCGCGTCCGGCGCGCCGCGGTCGGCGAAGTGCCGCACGATCCGGTCGGCCGCGTGCCGCAGCTGCCCGGGCGGCACCGACGGAACCTCGGCGAGCACTCCCGCCCAGAACGGCGCGGCGGCCGCGAACCGGTAGATCAGGCTGCGCCCCTGCAGCAGCGGCGAGCCGTCCCCGCCGACCAGCGCGACCGCGTCCTGCAGGTAACGGTCGAGGTCGTCCACCCAGCGCTTGTCCGGCGAGGCGCCGCGCATCCGGCCCCAGAGGATCGGGTAGAGGTGCAGCGCCCACCCGGTGTAGTGGTCGAACGCCCGTTTCGGCCCGTCGGAGAGCCAGCCGTCGGCCCGCCGGAACGAGTCGTGCGTGGCGAGGTCCGCCTCCATCTCGCGGGCCGACCAGGGCCCGCCGACCGAGCGCAGGAACGTCTGCGTGACCAGCCGGAACCAGACCCAATTGATCTGCGGGTACGTGTCGTCGCCCACCGCCGGCGACAGATAGTCCACGATCCGTTCCTGGACGCGCGGGTCCAGGCGGTCCCAGAGCCACGGGCGGGTCAGGTCCAGGATCAGCGCGATGCTCGCCGCCTCCACCTTGGCCTGGCCGTGCTCGGTGAGCCGGACCCAGCGCTCGGGCGAGGACGGGTCGGTGCCGGTGGCGAGGCCGGTCGCGTACCGCTCGATCAGCTCGTCGACGCCCGTGCCGCGCGCCCCGGCGATCCGGAAGCCGGCCGTCAGGAACGTCCGGGCGAAACCCTCCAGGCCGTCCACGTCGTGGCCGTAGCCGCCCTCGGCGCCGGGCAGGTCGAACCGGGCGCGGCCGGGGCTGGCGTGGCGGGCCGCGGCGGCGAGCAGGCGGTCGGCGAAGCGCAGCCAGTCGGCGCGCTCCCAGTCGGCGCGCTCTCCATCGATGGTGATCACGTCTTCAGGCACTCGGCACTCTCCGAACTCAATCGGACGGCTCGGTTTCGAGGACGTTAAACGCTCACAATCGCGCATGTCAATGTCTTGAACAGACTGATGCAGTCAGAAGTGATCGACGGGGTCGAGCTGGACTTTTGTCTCTGCGGAGTGTTCCGCTCGCACTGAGCGGCCATCTAGGATCCTCAAAGTGATCAGATCCGATCAGCATCGATCGCCTCTGTCGCGGGCCTGGCCGGACGTCGGGCCGGGAATGCTGCTGCCGCCCGGCCGCTGCCTGCCCGTGCCGCCCGCGACCGATCGCGCCGCCTGGGCCGTGCCGCCCGTGGACGAGCTGCGCTCGCGCGCCGCCGCGGACCTCGGCACGCCCTGGCCGGTGCCGCTCGCGAGTGGATATGCGCGCTACTTCCGGGACGGCGACCGCGACGCGTACGAGCAGGTCGTCCGGGCCCGGCACGAGCGGGTCACCCGGGCCGCGGTGCTCGCGGCGGTCACCCTCGGCGAACGGTGGCTCGACGAGGTGGCGGACGGGGTCACGCTCTGGTGCGAGCAGAGCAGCTGGTGCTGGCCGGCGCACGACGACACGTACGAGCGGCACGGGTCGGTGGTGCCGACGGTGACCGATCCGTACCTGGATCTCGGCGCCGGTGAGGTCGCCGCGGAACTGGCCTGGATCGATCACCTGCTCGGCGCGCAGCTCGACGAGCGGACGCCGGGGCTGCGGCAGCGCATCCGGCACGAGGTGGAGCGTCGCGTGCTGGGCCCGTTCGAGCGGCGGCGCGACTGGCACTGGCTCGGGCTCGACGGCCGGGTGCACAACTGGAACCCGTGGATCCACGGGAACGTGCTGGTCGCGGCGCTGCAACTCGTCGACGAGGGCGAGCGCCGGGAGTCGCTGATCCGGCTCGTGATCGACGGGCTCGACCGGTACGTCGCCGCGCTGCCCGCCGACGGCGCGATCGACGAGGGCTACGCGTACTGGTGGAACGGGGCGGGACGGCTGCTCGAAGCGCTCGACGTGCTGGCGTACGCGTCCGGCGGTGTCCTGAACGCCGAGCCGATCCGGGTGCTGCGGGAGACGGTGGCGTTCCCGCACCGGATGCACCTGGGCGGGCCCTGGTACGTGAACTTCGCCGACTGCCCGGCCCGGCCCCGCGGCGAGCAGCCGTGGCACGCCCTGCACCGGGAGGCGCGGCGGGCCGGTGACGAGGCGACGATGGCGTACGCGGCCGCGCACCGGACACCCGGCACGCCGGTGGCCCGTGAGAGCGACGGGCTCGGGCGGCTGCTGCGCGCGCTGACCGACCCCGGCTGGATCACCGCGACCGGCGCCGGCTCCGAGTCGTGGCTGCCGCTCGACGTGTGGCTGCCGTCGACCCAGGTGCTCGTCGCGCGGATGGCGGCGGGGAGCCCCGCGGGGCTGACCCTCGCGGTCAAGGGCGGGCACAACGGGGAGAACCACAACCACAACGACGTGGGCGGTTTCGTCGTCGCGCTCGGCGGGGTGCCGGTGCTCGTGGATCCGGGACGGCCGACGTACACGGCGCAGACGTTCGGGCCCCGGCGCTACGAGCTGTGGCCGATGCGCAGCACGTGGCACAACGTCCCGTGGATCCGGGGACGCGAGCAGGCGCCCGGCCCCGAGCACGGCGCGGCCGGCGTGGTGACGAGCAGCGGCCGGACGTACGCGCAGATGTCCCTGGACCTGGCGAACGCCTACCCGGCGGCCGGCAGCCGGGCCTCGGTCGAGATCCGCCGGTGGCGGCGGACCGCGCGCCTCGACCGGGCCCGGGCGGAGGTGACCGTGCGGGATCAGTGGGAACTGGCGCCGGCCGGTCACTCGCCGACCCGCCTGCACCTGATCGTGGCCGGCGCCGTCCGCCTCGCCGCCGGGCACGCCGTGATCACCGCGCTGGACGGCGCGGGCGTGCTCCGGTTGAGCTGGAGCCCGCCGATGCCGTGCACCACCACCATCCAGGAACTCGACGATCCCCTGCTCAGCGACGTGTGGGGCGATCAGCTGACCCGGCTGGAGATCGACGTCAGCGGGCTCGGCTCGATCGGTACCCTCGACCTGACCGTGAAGGAGCAGCAACCGTGAGCACATCGGACAAGCGGGGGCCGCTGCCGGAGACCCGGCGGGCCCGGCTGCTCGAGGAGCTGCGCCGCGACGGCGTCCTGCGGATCTCCGACCTGACCGAGACGCTCGGGGCGGCAGCCGTGACGATCCGCCGGGACATCGCCCAGCTCGCCGCGGAAGGGCTGGTCAGGCGAGTTCACGGCGGGGTGACGCTGCCCGGGGCGGTCGCCGCCGACGACGAGCCCGCGACCACCTCGCTCGGCATGCTGGTCCCGTCACTGGACTACTACTATCCGGCGGTCGCCCGTGGCGCCGAGGAAGCCGCGCGCGAGCTGGAGATGCGGATCGTGCTGCGCGGCTCCTCCTACGAGACCGAGGATGATCGCCCGCAACTGCTGCGCCTCGTCGACCAGGGCGTCGACGCGCTGATCGTCGCGCCGCGGATGGACGTGCCGACCGCCGCCCGGACCATCGACTGGCTGGCCGCCACCGGGCTCCCCGTCGTGCTGCTGGAACGCACCGCGGCTACCGGCCCGTTCCACGTCGCGCTGGAATCGGTGGTCACCGATCACGCGCTGGGGGCGGCCATGGCAGTACGTCACCTGGTCGATCTCGGTCATCGCCGGGTCGGCGTCGTGCTCGCCACCCCCAGCCCCACCCGGCCGCACGTGCACCGCGGCTGGCTCGAAGCGGTCACCGACTTGGGCCTCGACGTCAGCGCCACCGTCGACGAGCAGGTGCCGGACGCGAAAAGCCCCGACTGCACGGCCGCCCTCGACACGGTCCTCGACCGCTGCCTCGCGACTGGCACCACGGCGCTGCTCGTGCACGCCGACGCGGAGGCGATCGCGCTGGTCCAGCGCTGCGAGGAACGCCGGATCGCGGTGCCCGGGCAGCTCTCGGTCGTCGCCTACGACGACGAGGTGGCCGGCCTGTTCAGCCCGGCGCTGACCGCTGTCCGGCCGCCGCGCCGCTCGATCGGGCGCGCCGCGGTCCGCCTGGTCGCCGACCGCCTCGCCGACCCGGACCGGCCGGCCCACCGCATGGTCATCAGCCCTTCCCTGCGCCTGCGCGCCTCGACCGCACCTCCGCTCCCCGCCTGACCGGCCCGGGCGCTCCTCCTCCGACCGCGCCTGCGCTCCCCGCCCGACCAGCCCGGGCGCTCCCCCTCCGACCCGGCCCGGGCGCTCCCGCTCCGATCGACCGGGCCCGTGGTCCTCCTCCGCGTGTCGATCGTGCGTACAGGTGGCGCCCGGTGGGTAGCGTGAACCGGCATGACCACTGATGCCATCGTCTCCTACCGGACCAGCGCCGACGGCACCACGCTGGAGGCGACGCTGCTCGCCCCGGAACTGGACGTGGACGTCGCCGACGAGTTACGCGACAACCTGGAGAAAGCCGTCGCCGGCTCCCCCTGCCGTCAGCTGTCGCTCGACCTGGCCGAGGTGACCTTCATCGACTCGTACGCGATGGGCGCGCTCGTCGGTGTCCGCAACAGCGCCGCCGCGGCGGGCCTCACGATGGTCCTGACCCGGCCCTCCGCCCCGGTCCGCCAGGCCATCGAGGTCACCGGCCTCGCCGAGGTCTTCGGCCTCGACCCGGTCTGAGCGCCCCCGCGCCGGGCACCACACCCAGCCCCGAGCCACCCGCGAGAGACGCGCCCGCCGGCAGAAGACCTGGCAGCCACCGGTGTCAGAAGGCCTGCCACCAGAGGTAGATCGCAAGGCCGAAGGCAGCGACCGCGATCACGATGCGCAGCGGGCGCTCCGGGCTGCGCCGCACCACCGCCGGGCCGATCCAGCTGCCGATCAGGCATCCGGCGCCGAGCAGGGCCGCGGCGAGCCAGTGGACCGGCCCGGTCAGCGCGTAGAGGATCGCGGCGGCCAGGTTCGCGGCGCCCAGCACGACCGTCTTGACCGCGTTGGTCACCGCGAACGGTTCGACCGAGGCCACCGCCATGGCCGCGAGCAGCAGCACGCCGGCCGCCGCGCCGAAGTAGCCGCCGTAGATGCCGATCAGGAAGATCGCGACGACGAGCGGCGGCCGCCGTCCCGGCCGGGTGTACCAGTCGCGCAGCCCCTCACGGAACAGCAGCGCCAGCGCCCCGAGGATGATCAGGAACGGCACGATCACCTCGAACGCGGCTGACGGCGTGCTCTTGAGCAGCACTCCGCCGGTGATCCCGCCGGCCGCGCAGATCACGCTCGCCCGCAGGATCCGCCGTCGCTGCCCACGCAGTTCGCGCCGCGCCCCGCCGACGGTTCCGATCGGCGCCGCGAGCAACGCGACGGTGTTGGTCATGCTGGCGGCGACCGGCGGGATCCCGGCCGCGAGCAGCACCGGATAGCTGACCAGCGACGCGAGCCCGGCGATCGCCCCGGTCAGCCCGGAGCCCACGCCCCCGATCAGCAGCAGTCCCGCCGTTTCAAGATCCACGTCTGCCGAGCCTACGGGCCCGGCGGCAAGGTCGCCGCCGGGCCGGGCCCGAGTACCGGGTGTCGTCAGTCGACGCCGACATCGACAACGCTCGTGCCATCACGAAGCGACGCGCCGGCCTGGCCTGGCCTTCAGACGGTGGTCCGGGACCACTGCTGGCCGGTGGCCGACGACGAGCAGGTGGTCTGCTGGAGGTCCACGGCGTCGGCGGCCAGGGCCAGACACTTGCCGGAGTGCCGCGCCTTCAGCTGGTAGTAACCGCCGCCGGCCACCCAGCTCCACTGCTGGTTGGCGCCGCTCCCGCAGGCGTACTGGATGATGTCGGCGCCGTCAGCCGTGGAGCCCGACGTCACGTCCAGGCACTTGCCGCTGTTGCGGTTGATGACGTTGACGTAGCCACCGCCGGTGGACCGGAAGTCCCACTGCTGGTTGGCGCCGCTGCTGGCCGCGTACGTGCGTACCTCCGCGTTGTCGGCGGTCGACGCGTTCCACACGTCGATCACCTTGGCCGAGCTGCGGTTCGTCACCCGGTAGTACGGGACCGGGCTGCCGCTGACCATGCCGGTCGCCGCGTCCACGGTGATCGTCGGCGACCAGGACAGCGACATCGTGGTGCTCGACGGGAACGTGATCGGCAGCCACACGTACTCGGAGTTGTTGACCGGCGCGCCCCAGGCCCCCGCCCAACGGTCACCCAGGTAGAGGAAACTGCCGCCCAATTGCAGCACGTACGCCGGTTGCGAGTGGAACGTCGTCGCGTCCCCCGCGTTCGTCCAGCCGGTCCACGGCCCGGAGATGCTGGGCGCGGTCGCGTACTTCGACTGGTTGGGGTTCCACCCGGAGGTGCCCGAGGTGAGCATGAAGTACGTGCTGCCGCGCTTGAACAGCGCCGGCGCCTCCCGGGACGCGTCGTTCCAGAAGTTGCCCACCACCGACTCGACGTTCCGGTAGTCCGGCGTGAGGCGGTAGATCATCAGGTCCCGGTTCTCGTCGGCCGCCGAGATCATGTACGCCGTCGTGCCCTCCTGGTAGAGGGTGATGTCGCGGGACATGTACGTGCCGAAGGGGCGGAAGCTCCCTGCGTACGTGTAGTTGCCGTCGACCGTGTCGGAGACCGCGACCGCCGCCCGGGCCTCGGCGTAATCGGTCCCGTTCTCCTTGTGGATCCACATGACGTACTTGCCGGTCGACGCGTTGTAGACGACCTTGGGGCGCTCGATCTTGGCGGACCCCAACTCGGACGCGGACGAGCGGGTCAGCACGTTGTTGCGGAATTCCCAGTTCTGCAGGTCGGTCGATCGGTAGACGCTGACGGCGAGGAACGTGTCGTCGGCGTTGCGGTTCTCGCCGAACCAGTAGTAGTACGAGCCGACCTTGATCACCCCGCCGCCGTGCGCGTGCACGCCGCCGAACTGGGTCCCGTTGGTGATCGTCACGGAGGTGAGCATCAGCAGCAGCGCGAGAAGGGCTTTCATGCCGCGCTCCTCGACCACTGCTGGTTCGTGCCGCCGTTGCAGGCGTACTGGCTGATGTCGGCGCCGTCGGCGGTGCCGGCCGCGACCACGTCGAGGCACTTCCCGCTGTGCCGTGCGACCAGCGTGTAGTAGCCGCCGGACGCGACCCACGACCACTGCTCGTTGGTGCCGCTCCCGCAGGTGTACTGGATGACGTTCGCCCCGTCCGCGGTCGAGGCCGACGCCACGTTCAGGCATTTCCCGCTGTACGAGTTGACGACCCGCACGTACCCGTTGCCGAGGTCCTCGAACGACCACTTCTGGTTCGCGCCGCCGTTCCAGGTGTACTGCTTGGCCTCGGCGCTGTCCGCGATCGACGAGCCGACCAGGTCCATCACCTTGCCGCTGTTCCGGTTCGTCACGCGGTAGTGGGTGAGCAGCGTGTTCCCGCTGACGTCCAGGCCCCAGGAGTAGCGCAGCTGGTCCCGGCCGGAGTTGTTGGTGGTGGTCAGGGTCAGCGCGGTGCCACTGCCGTTGATCTCCTGCAGCCGGTACGGGTCGGCGATCCGCACGCCCGGCCAGTAGACAGTGCCCAGCCCCTCGGCCCGCGCCTCGGCCGCGACCCCGCGGATGAACGCCACGAAGTCGTTGGTCGTCGACGGCGCGTTGTAGTTGCGCCCGTCGGTCATGGTCGCACCGAATTCGGTGATCAGGACCCGGCCGGCGTACGGGCCCACGCTGCTCCGCAGGGATTCCCGCCACGAGTCCTCGGTGTGCCGGGCGGAGTCGAAGAACTGGTAGATGTGCCGGGAGATGAGCGTGCCGTCGAAGCGCGTGTCGGTCGCGATCGTGGTGAGCCGCTGGTTGTAGCCGGCGCCGCTGATGATCACCCGTCCGCGCGGGACGGCCGGGTAGTTCCCGAGCCACTGGGCGGCGAGGTTCTTCCAGTCGGCGTCGCTGTAGCCGTACGGCTCGTTGAAGGGTTCGAAGTAGACGTTCGCGTTCGACGAGTACCGGGTGACGATGGTCTGCCACAGCGACCAGTACTGCGTGGTGTTGTCGACCAGTCCGTTCCGGGAACTGGCGCCCTCCCAGTAACTGAGGATCACCTTCAGGCCCTTGGACGTGGCCATGTCGATGGCGCCGGTGTAGGACGCCCAGTACGACCCGGCCACCGTCGCGTAGTTGACCGGCATGCGCACCGTGTTGGCGCCCAGGTTGTTCACGAAACCGGTGAGGATGGCGTTCGCCTTGGCCTGCGTGGTGGCATAGCTGTCGCTGGTGCTCAGCCCGCCCAGGACGAGGGTGTCGTCGACGAAGTTGTCGCGCTGGTCTGCCCAGTTGACACCTCGGAAGCCGTTGGTGGCGGCGGCCGCGTGGGTGGTGGGGACGGCGGAGAACGTCGCCAGCAGGACCGCGCACAGCGCGGTGGGGATTCTTGCTCGCATGACACCTTCGTAACGCCGGCGACACATCGAAGCCATGCCACGCCGCAAGCCGTGAAGATGGCGAACGGCCGGCCAGCCGGAGGTGGCGTATCGAGATACGACGATGTTAACGTAAACGTTCCTCGGGCCCTCAGTAACGGAACGTGTTGACGAGCGCGGTCATGTCCCCGGCCAGGCGGGACAGGTCGGCCACCGCCGACTGGGCGTCCCGAGCGTTCGCCGACGCCTTCTGCGCCACCTCGGCCACCTCACCGATCGCCTCGGACACCCGCCCGGTGCTGCCGGCCGCGTCGGACACGCCCCGGCTCATCTCGGCCGTGGTCGCCGTCTGCTCCTCCACCGCCGAGGCGATCGAGGTGGTGTAGTCGCCGATCGTCGCGATCACCTGGACGATCTCGCCGATCGCCGCGGCCGCGTTGCCGCTGATCGACTGGATCGCGGTGATCCGGTTCGTGATCTCCTCGGTCGCCTGGGCGGTCTGCTGGGCCAGCTCCTTCACCTCGCCGGCCACCACCGCGAACCCCTTGCCCATCTCCCCGGCCCGGGCCGCCTCGATCGTCGCGTTCAGCGCGAGCAGATTCGTCTGCTCGGCGATGCTGGTGATCAGCCGGACCACGTCGCCGATCTCCTCGGTCGCCGCGCCCAGCTCCGCGACCTGGCTGTTCGTGCCCTCGGCGACGGCCCGCGCGTTGTTGGCCACCTCGGCGGCCTTCGCGGCGCTGGAGGCGATCTCGGCGATCGACGCACTCATCTGCTCCGCGCCGGCCGCCACCGACTGCACCCCCTCGTTGACCGTCAGGGTCGCGTCGGAGGCGGTGCCGGACTTGTCGGAGACCTGGGCCGCGTCGGCGCCGAGCCGGCTGGTGGTGTCGTTGAGACGGTCGGCGGCGGCCCGCACCTCGTCGGCCGAGCCGGCGATCCCGCGCACCGTGCCGGCCACCTTCTCCACGAACCGGTTGAACGCCTTCGCGAGATCACCGGACTCGTCGTCGCGGGTGGCCTCGGCCCGCTGGGTCAGGTCGCCCTCGCCGTCGGCGATCTGCGCCATCCGGTCCCGCAGCCGCTCGATCGGGCGCACCAGCGAGCGGGCCAGCAGCCAGCTGATCACGCCCGCGAGCAGCACCGCGACCAGCGTGATCCAGATGGCGGTGTTCCGCGCCGCGGAGGCGTCGGCCAGAATGGTCTCCATCGGCACGGTGACGATCAGCGACCAGGCGTCGCTGCCGACCACCAGCGGTGCGGCGACCTGCACCTGGCCGTCCTCGCCACCGATCATCCGGCGGACCGCCCCGCCACTGCTCGCCGCCTGCGCGGCCAGCGCCACCACGTCCTTGTCCGCGGCCTTGCCGGCCTGCTCGGCGCTCCCGCCGGCCACCACCTGACCGGCGGCGCTGAGCAGCATGGCCGAGCCGGTGCCGAACGGCTTGATCCCGTTCACCATCGTGGCGAAGCTGTCCAGCGGCATGTCGACCCCCGCGACGCCGACCACCTTGCCCGCCTCCGAGATCGGCACCACCAGCGACGACATCAGCACGTCCCGGCCGCCCACCTGGTAGGAGTACGGCTCCTCCAGCTTCTCCTTACCGCTGTCGCGCACCTGGAGGTAGTAGTCCCCGGCGCCCTCCTCGGTGTAGTCCTTCAGCGGCTCGGTCTTGATCGTGGTCCCGTCCCGGAACCAGTAGGGCACCAGCCGCCCGGTGTCGTCGTGCGACGCGTCGATGCCGCGGTGCCTGGCATCCCGGCCGTCGAAGGCGTTCGGCTCCCACAACGTCCAGACCCCGATGTAGTCCTCGTGACTGACCAGCACCGACCGCAGCTGGGAGTTGACCATGCTCCGGGTGCCGCCGGCGTCGGCCAGCGCGGGGATCTCCTGCGCCAGCTCGCGCGCCGAGCCCAGCCCGATCAGCAGGCCCTGCTGCACGACCGCCGCGTTGCGCAGGGAGACCTCCTGCGCGTACGCCAGGCCGGTGCGGCGCGCCTCACTCGTGTTGTGCCGCGTGATGTAGGTGACCACCAGCAGCAATGACAGCCCGGTCAGCAGCACCACGCAGACGATCAGGCGCAACTTGATGGTGAGACGTGGCAGGTGCACCCTTGCCCTCCTCGGCGGAAGCGAGTCGACATCTCCCTCTTCGGCCCGCATGCCCATTCCCTGAGGCCGTGCGATCATCGCCCGATGCGCCGCGCGATCATCACCCTGCTCGTGGTCTGCCAGAGCACCCAGGCGCTGATCTTCGGCGGGATCGCGCTGTTCCTGCCGCTGATCCGCACCGACCTCGGGCTCACCTTCGCGCAGGCCGGCACGCTCGCCGCGGCCAGCAATCTGGTGTACGCACTGATGCAGGTCCCGTCCGGATTCCTCGCCGACCGGTTCTCCCCGCGAACGCTGTTCCTCGTGGGCCTGCTCGGCACCAACGTGCTGGCCGCTCTGTTCGCGGTGCTCACGTCGTACCAGATGATGTTGGTGAATCAAGCCTTTTCGGGGTTCTTCCGGGCGCTCGTCTTCGCGCCGGGCCTCCTGCTGATCAGCGCGGAGTTCCCCAGCGACCGGCGTGCGACAGCGATGGGGCTCTACGTCGCGGGCGGCTTCTCGTCGAACATCCTGCTCAGCTCCGTCGGCCCCCTGCTCGTCGGGCACGTGGGCTGGCGCTGGCTGTTCGGGCTGTTCGCGGCCGCCGGCCTGGGCACTCTCCTGCTGTACCGGCGGGCCGCCGGACCGGCCGTTCCGAAACCGCCGAGCGACAACCCGGTCCGCGCCGGCGACCTGCCCGCCCTGCTGCGCCACCGGATCGTCTGGCTGACCGGGGTGATCCAGTTCGCCCGGCTCGCGGTCGCCCAAGGGTTCACGTTCTGGCTGCCCACGTGGCTGGTCGTGGATCGTGGCCAGTCGCTGACCACGGCCGGCCTGGTCGCCGCGCTCGGGGCCGCGCTGACCGCCCCGGCGAACTACCTCGGCGGCTACCTCTCCGACCGGATCGGCCGCCCGCTGCTGGTGATCGGCGGTTCGCTCGCGACCCTCGCGATCGGGCTGGCGCTGCTCACGTACGTACCCGGGATGCCTGCCGTGCTTGCCGTGGTCGCCATGATCTCGGTGGTCGTGCAGGTCTACTTCGGACCGCTGTTCGCCCTGCCGATCGCGGTGCTCGGCGCCCAGCGAGCCGGCCTGCTCAGCGGATTCGGCAACTTCTGCGCGAACCTCGGCAGCTTCGCCTTCGTCTACGCCCTCGGCGCGGTGAAGGACGCGACCGGCTCGTTCCGCGCCGGCTTCGTCAGCCTCTCCGTGCTCTGCCTGGTCGCCCTGCTCGCCGCCTTCCTGGCCCGGCCACAGGCTGTCCGGTCGTCGTAGACCCGCCCGTCCCCGCCCACAACGCGACCGGCGCCGCCCTCCCGGCAGCAGCGCGGCCCAGCCCCTCCAGCTGGTCCTCATGGTCCTTATTCGTGCCTCATAACGACCATGAGGACCAGCCCGCAAGCGTGAGCCGCGCCGGGGCCGGCACGGAAGCAGCACCGGCGCCGGCTCGTGGCTGGTCACCACGGTGGTCATGGCGACCGCCACACCACGATGAGCGCCAGCCGCGCGCGACCTCCTCGCGTCGGATCCGAACACCGCTGTCCCCGCCTGCTGGACCGCACAGGGCCAAGGCGTCCTGATTCGCAACGCTGCACAACTGTTCCGCACCGGCGGACGGCTTCAGCCCGCGATCGGTCGGACGAAGACATAGGTGCCACCAGTCGCCCACCCCGGCGGCTCGCCCATGACAGGAGATACGCCATGGACAAGCTGAACATGATCGCGGCCTACGTGCAGGCTCGCCTCCTCTCGCGGCAGCGGGACGACGAGGGTGCCACCGCCGTCGAGTACTCGCTGCTGGCGGCCCTCATCGCCGGCATCTGCATCGTCGCCGTGACGGCGTTCGGCAAGCAGGTGGCCTCGGTCTTCACCACCCTGACCGGCAAGCTCGTCATCTCCTGACCCCACCGCTCGGCGACCCGGACCCACGGGCGCGGCGGCGACACCACGCAAGGATGCGCCAGTGGAACAGCTCGCCATGATCGCGGCATATCTCCGCGCTCGACTCCTGCTCCCCGAGGACGACCGGGGCGCCACCGTCGTCGAATACTCGCTGCTGGCGGCCCTCATCGCCGGCATCTGCATCGTCGCCGTCACGGGGTTCGGCAACCAGATCTCGTCGATCTTCACCACCCTGACCTCGAAGATCAACATTCTCTGAGGTCGGCGCACTTCCGCAAAAGGGGTACGGCCAGGTGGCCGTACCCCTTTTGCTGTTGCCTCTCCCCCGTGCGGCAGCAGCAGAACCTCGCCCCCAGAAAGGCCGCGCGCCAGAACCGGTGGGGTTTGCCGCAGAGGCAACACTACGATCAGCCAACCGGAGACGTCCGGTGCACTGCGGAACCTCCGATCAACACCGGACTGAAAGCGCTTTTCCGCAGCTCACCGTGGTTCGCTCCGGGGCCGGCACCGGACAACACCTGACAGCGCTCAATATAAAGCCGGGGTCAGCCGGCGATCAGGGTGATCGCCGAGACCGTGAGACGGAAGTCGTCAGGGTGCCCGCCGAGCTGGAAGGTCAGCTCCGACGCCGGGTTGCTGATCGCGCCGCGGAAGCCGAAGGTGAACTGCTTCCCGGCCGGCCCGACGGCGATCTCCTCGAACAGCGACGGCGTGTAGACCGGCGGTTTGTCGTCCTGCACTCGCAGCGTCACGGTCACCGGGACGCTTGCCGAGGCGACAAAGCTCAGCGTGTACGGCCTGTCCCGCACGATCGGATTGCAACTGTGCACCACCAGCAGGTCCCACGGATCCTCCGAGCCGTGCCGGGCCACCACCTGGAAGCCGCCGGGGTCGTCGCCCGGATCGTCGACCCGCGGATCGTTGCGCCACCAGGCGCGGCTGTGCGGAGCCCCGCTGGGCGCGACCATCGGCAGGGCGAGCAGGTTCGTTCCCGCGGCGGGGCGCACGTCGCGGCATTGGTCGGCCGGGCTGACCTGCGCGGTGACGGTCGGCTCCGGGACGGTGGCACGACCCATGACCATGCCCGCGGTGAAGGCGGCCAGCACCACGACGGCCTGCGCGGTCCAGAAGATCCAGCGCCGGGCGGCCCGGGGCGCCGGTTCGGGACGATCCGCCACCAGAACGGCGCCGCCGGAGTCCCTGGGCCTGGGCACTCGTGCTTCGAGCGGCCCGGGCTCCGGCGCGCTCGGCCCGGACTCGTCGACCCCCGACTCCTCGGTCCCAGCTTCCCCCGGTGCGGGAACCGCGCCCGTGGAGGAGCCGGCCATGGATGAGCCGGACGCGGAGGAGTCGGCCACGGAGGAGCCGGACGCAGCGGAGCCGGACGCAGCGGAGCCGGGCGTGGCGCTGCCGGACTCGGGGCTCTCGGCCGCCGAAGCGCGAGAGCGGGAGCGGCGGGTCCGGGAGACACCGGCCGCGGGCGACGGCTGGTGCCGGCGCAACTGCTCGTAGACCTGCTCCAGCACCTGGTGCCGCCCGCGCCACGCCGCCACCGTCGCGTCGTCGGCGCCGCACGCCCGGAGCAGCGGTTCCACCACTCGCGACCAGTCCGGCGGCCGTTTCACCTCGCCGTTGAGGATCGTGTACAGATGGCCCCGGCTCATCCTCAGGTCGTGTGCGACGCCGGCCAGGCTCCGTCCCGAGCTGCGGCGCATCTCGCCGAGCTCGGTGCAGAACACCCGCACCGGACCGGCCGCGGACTCATCCGCCAATGTGTCCCCCATGTGGCTACGGTCGGTAAGCGCCGCCCATCGTACGAACCAGGGAAACCCGGTTGCCACCCCGCGAACATAGTCCCACGATGACGCCCATGACCATGACCGCGGCCGACGTCGCCGACAGCGTCGAGGAGGCCCTCGCGTCCGATGAGGACCGACGGTGGGAGCTGATCGCCCGCCTGCAGTTCCGCGGCGGCGAAGCTGCCCTGCATGAGGCGACACGACTGAGCCGGGACGCCGATCCGGCCCGGCGCAAACTCGCCGCCGACATCCTCGCCCAACTCCGCGTGGACGATGCCCAACGGCGCATGGACGATGCCCAACGCCGGGTGGACGATGCCCAGCCCCCGGTCGAGGATGCCCGACTCCCGGTCGAGGATGCGGCCCGCGAGCAGGTGGTGACCACGCTGCTCGCGATGGCGACCCGGGACAGCGAGGAGCCCGCCGTGCTCGAGTCGATCGCGTACGCCTTCGGCCACGTCCGCGATGCCCGCAGCGTGCCACTCCTGGTCCGGCTGCGCGACCACAGCTCCGCCGAGGTCCGTGAGGCGGTCACGTCCGGACTGCTGGGCCGGCCGGAGCAGGACGCGCTGGAGACGCTGGTGCTGCTCTCCGCGGACACCGATCCCACCGTGCGGGAATGGGCGACCTTCGGCCTCGCCCGTCAGACCAACACGGACACACCGGAGATCCGCACGGCTCTGGCGGCCCGCCTCGACGACGAGCCGGACGTCCGGCTGGAGGCGATCGCCGGCTTGGCGGCACGCCGGGACGACCGCGCCGTCGAGCCGCTGATCGCCACCATGGCCGCCGACGTGTTCGACGGCGACCGCTACATCCTGGTGGAGACCCTCCACGACACGGCGGCCCGAACCGGCGACCCCCGCCTCCAGAGCCTCCTCGCCAGGTGGGACGAGTAGAAGTACAACGAGCCCGAGCCCTGCGGTCCCTGTGAGTCGTGAGCAGGATCCGCCTGACCGCGGGACGGGCCGGCCTGCCGCCGGAGCAGCGGACCGGCCCGCCGAGGTCAGAAGAGGCGGCGTGGGACGGCGGCGGCCAGCGCCGCATACCCCGCCGGGTTCAGGTGCAGGTGGTCGCCGACGTCGTACAGCGGGTTGAGGCGGGACGGCGACGCCGGGTCGGCCACCGCCGCCGCGAAGTCCACGTACGCGTCGAAGATCCCGCCCCGGATCACCCCGTTCACCGCCACCCGGGCGCGTTCGCGCAGGCCGCCCGGGTCGTCGTATCCGGTGTTCCCGCCGAACGGCGTGATCGTCGCCCCGTAGGCCCGCAGGTCCTGGGCGTGCGCGCGGGCCACGATCTGCCGGTACGCCCCGGTGAGCGCCGTGATCACCTGGCGTTGAGCGTCTTCGGTGGCGGCGGCGGTGCCGATGTCGTTGACGCCTTCGAAGATCAGCACCCAGGCCGCCCCGCTGACGCCGAGCACGTCCCGGTCGAAGCGGGCGAGCACGTTCGGCCCGAGCCCGTCGTGCAGCACCCGGTTGCCGCCGGCGGCCTGGTTCAGCACGGCGAGCCGGGGGTCGCCGAGCCGTGCCGCGAGTTGATTCGGCCACCTGTCGTTGCCGTTGGTGGTGGATCCGCGCCCGTCGGTCAGCGAGTCGCCGACGATGACGACTCCGGCCGCGTCGGAGGCGGTCACCTCGAGCCCGCTGATCAGGTACCAGTGGTCGACCGGCACCGCGCCGGACAACTCGGGCTTCTCCACCTGGTCGCCGTTGACCAGCCAGGACGTGGTCCGGGAGCCGGGGTGCCCGGTCAGGTTCAGCCCGGCCTGACCGGCGGCCAGGTAGGCGGAGACGGTCAGGTTCGACCGCGCCGCGACGGTGATCGGCACCGGGTCGGAGACGATCTGGGCCCCGGCCGGCACGACGACCGACGTCTGCCCGCCGAAGGTCAGCGCCCGTGAGGTGCCGGCCGCCACGGCGGAGACCCCGGCCCGGCCGTCGAGCGGCACCGCGACCGCCGCCGAGGTGATCGGCAGGTCGGTGGTCCCGAACGCGTTGGAGAACCGGACCCGCAGCCGTTTCCCGCCGATCGACGTGTGCAGGGTCTGCCGCAGCGTCGTGTCGGCCAGCACCGCGTCGGTCCCGGTGAACGGCGCCGGCGGCAGGTTGCCCGGCTCGGTGAGCTGCGGCATCGCCGTCCAGGTGTGCACCCAGGACGATCGCGGGGTCGCCGAGGCGGTGGCGGGTGAGGGCGGGGCGAGGGCGGCCGGGACGAGCCCGGCCACGGTGATGCCCGCGGAACCGGCCAGAAGATCGCGTCTTCTCATGATCAGAACCTCCGGCTGGTCGGCGGGCCGAGATAGCTGTACTTGACCCCGCCGGTGTCCACGATCAACCGTTGCAGGATCACCGCGGAGTCGAGCGCCCGGAACGAGATGGTGTGGGTCCCGGCCGTGGCGATCTCGTGCGTGGTCGTGGTGACGTTGACGTTGTCCGAGGTGTTGCGCGCCCACTGCCGGTTCATCGTGGTGTCGTTGGCGCCGGTGGCCGCGACCGCATCGACGACCTGCGGTGCCGCGCCGTCGACCGAGACCGAGTAGCGCAGTGACCCGTTGCGGGGCATCAGCAGCGCGGAGATCTTGACCGGTCCGGTGGTGGTGAGCGTGACCCGGTAGTCCAGTCCCGGCGAGGCGCTGACGGGCATCACCCCGTCACCGGTCTTGCCGATCCCGGGCAGGACCTGCCACGTGCCGGTCTTCCGGTCGAAGCCGGTCGCCGGGATCGACACGTACCCGTTGGCCTCGGCGAACCCCCGCGGCCTGATCCCGGGGTTGCGGATCGGCGCGCTGACCTGGACCGTGCTTCCCGCGCCCTCGATCTTCAGCGGTACGGCGGTGACCCCGGCCGGCGCTCGCTTCCAGTCGACCGAGACGTACGCCCGGACCTGCTGATCCACAGTGCCGGAGGCGTGACTGACGTGGACCCACGGCTGCCCGGCCGTGATGCGGTAGGTGAACGGGGTCGTGCCCTTGTTGTAGACGTCGAGGTACTGCCGGGACTGGGCCTGCCACGGGCTGAACTCGGGCAGCGTGGCCGCGTCCCCGCCGTCGAGCGCCACCCCGAGCGCCGCGCCCGCGGGCACGTCGATCCGCTTGAGGTAGGGGTAGATCTCGTCCGGCAGTGCCACATTGTTCAGTTCCGGTTGCTGCCACGGGGCGTTCGGGCCGTACCGTGCCACGTTCCCGTACCCGATCTTGGGCTGGAGCTGCCAGTCCTTCCATTTCCCGGCGGCGAGCGCGGTGTTGTAGTGCGCGTTCAGTGCCTGATCCTCGGCGAACCGTGCCTCCGCCTCGTCGGCCAGGGCGTTGGTCGCGGCGCGGCCCTGAGCGGCGTACCGGATGTTGGTGAACTCGGCCCGTCGCAGCTCATACAGGTTCGCGGTGGCCTTCACCTGGTAATACACCAGCTGGAAGTACGCGTCCTGCCAGGCTTGCGGCACCCGGGCGCGCACGCGGGTGGCCTGCTCCGCGAGGGCCTGCCACTCGGCGACCACCCGATCCATCTCGGCGTAATCGGTGAGACTGAACGGATTCCCCTGGTCGTCGTAGATCACCGCGGTCGGGTCGGTCCGGACGTCCTTGGCCGGGTCCAGGGTGATGCGACGGTTGAGCAGTTCCGGCTTGCGGCGGGACTGCAGAACGCCGTACCGGGAGAGGATCTCGGCGATCGGAGCGGAGAGTGACGTGCCGAAGCTCCCCGCGGCGTAACGACGCTCCCAGTCCTGGATCCCGCTGAGCGGGATGGCGTCCGGATTCCACGCGTAGTCCAGGAAGAACTGGGTGGGTTGCTCGGAGTTCTTGAGATCGCCCACATTCGCGACCCAGAGGCGATCGACCCCTGAGGTGTACGCACGGTGAAGCTGCTCCCACGTGTTGGTCAGGTTCACGGTGTCGGCCCACTTGTAGTTGCGTCCGTCGCCGACGTAGTCGAAGTGGTAGTACATGCCGTAGCCACCGCCGCGCGGCGGGAGCGACGCGTCGGGCAGCTTGCGCATGTTGCCCCAGTTGTCGTCACAGAAGACCACTGTCACGTCGTCCGGCGGGCGGTAACCCTGGTCCCAGTAGCGCTGCACCTCCTTGTAGAGGGTCTGCACCTGGGGCGCGCCGAGCATGCCCTCCTCGGCAAGGATCTGCCGCTGACTGTCGATGATGGAGCTCATCAGGTCGATGCCGTCGCCGTCGGGCAGGCTCACGTCTCCGTTGCCGCGCATCCCGAGCGTGACCACGCCCTCGATGTCCTCGTCGCGCATCCGCTCGATGCCGGTCCGCCAGTAGTCCTTGATCGCGTCCGGGTTGCGGCGGAAGCTCCACTCCCCGGTGCCGGCGGGGTGCCGGTTCCACTCCTCGATGCCGCGCATCATCGGCGCCTCGTGCGAGGTGCCCATGACGACGCCGTAGTAGCTGGCCGTGGCGTGGTTGGCCGGGTCGTCCTCGGCGAAGGCGCGCCCCCAGACGGCCGGCCACAGGTAGTTGGCCTTGAGCCGGAGCATGGTCTCGAAGACCTTGGCGTAGTAGCCGGAGTTCAGCCCGCCGGGATAGCCGGGGGCCTTGCCGGGCCCGAAGAACGCGGGCGCCCAGGTGCCGGTGCTCGGATTCTCGTCGTTGATGAAGAACCCGCGGTACTTGACCTTGGGGCTGCCCTGGGTGTGCCGGCCCGGCAGGACGTAGAGCGCGTCGGCGTGCGGGACGGGCACGTCGTCCCAGAAGTGCCAGGGTGAGACGCCGGCCAGCCGGGACACGTCGTAGGCGCCGTAGATCGTGCCGCGCTGGTCGCTGCCGGCGATCACGAACGCCCGGCGCACGCCCGGCAGCGGGTGGTCGACGACCTGCTGGAGCGACGTCTCCCACTTCCCGGCGATGCCACGGGTGTCGAGCTTTCCGGTGGCGATCATCCGGTCGATGAGGGTGGAGCGGCCGATGGTCCCGACGATGATCGGGTCGCGGCCGCCGGGGACGGTGTCCTGCGCCGTGCGGGGGGTGACGCCGGTGGCGGCGCCCAGGTCGGACTGCAGGTCGCCGGCCACCCGCAGGACGCCCGGGTAGTCGTTGGCGCTGGTCACGATGGGCGCGGCGGTGCCACGCTCGACGAGGGGGAAACGGCCGGGGCCGGCCTGGGTGGAGAGATAGCCGGTCGCCTTGTGCTCGGCGTGCGCGGCCTGGGCGGGGACGGGGTTGAGGAGGACGAGCGCGGCTAGCGCGCCCGCGAGGTGATGGCGCATGGGACGCCTCCGGTGGGAGAAAGCGCTCCGAAACTTTCGGAAACATGCTGATCGCGTCCCGGTAACGTATAGCCTTTCATCTATAAGCGTCAACCGTTGAACAGGCAGTCAAGTTTCAGCATGCTCCGAAACTTCCGGAGCCCTCCGATCCGCTCAGAGGACGGTGCAGGTGGTTCCGTTCACGGTGAAGGCGGCAGGCGCCGGGTTGCCGCCGGTCCACGAGCCGAGGAAGCCGATCGAGGTCGCGCCACCGGCCGGGATCGCACTGTTCCAGGCCGCGTTCGTCACCGTCACCGCGCCGCCCGACTGGGTCACCGAGCCGTTCCAGAGCTGCGCGATCGTCTGGCCGCCGGTGAACTGCCAGCCGAGCTTCCAGCCGCTGATCACGGCCGTACCCGAATTGGCGATCTTGACCTCGCCCTGGAAACCGCCCGTCCAGCTGCCCGTGACGCGATAGGTGACCGCACAACCGCCGGCGCTCGCCGAGACACTCGGCGAGACGCTTGCCGGGACACTCGGCGAGACGGAAGGCGACGCGGAAGGGCCGATCTTGGACGGGTCGACGACTCCCCAGTACGCCGACTTCGCCTGCAACCGGGTGTCGAAGAGCAACGGCGCGTCCTTGCGGGCCACCGGGTACGTGTCCAGCCAGGTGTTGTCGTCGGCGAGCCCCCACAGGGTCACCGAGGTGAGATCCGCCCGGTACCTGCGGAACAGCGCGAACATGTCGCGGTAGACGTACGCCTGGGCGAGCAGCCGATCGGCCGGCGGGGCCGGGAACGACTCCCCGCTGCCGGTGTAGATGCTGACGTCCATCTCGGTGATCTGCTGCTCGACGCCGATGCCCTCGAACTTCCTCAGCATCGCCTCGGTGTCCGCGATCGACGGCCAGTTGACGTTGACGTGCATCTGGTGGCCGACGCAGTCGATCGGCACACCCTCGCCCTTGAGCTTCACGACCAGGTTGAACAGTGCGTCACGCTTGGTGGCCACATTGGTGTTGTAGTCGTTGATGCAGAGCGTGGCGTGCGGCGCGACCTCGCGGGCCACCCGGAAGGCGGTACGGAGATAGTCCAGCCCGGTGATGGTGTACCAGCTGCTGCGGCGCAGGCCGTCGGACTGCGACTCGTCGATCACCTCGTTGGCCACGTCCCAGGTGCCGATCGTGTCGCCGTAGTGGGCCGCCACGTTCCGGATGTGGTTCTCCAGCCGCGCCAGCAGCAGCGCCTTGTTCTCGGCGGTCGCGGTCATCGTGGCGCCGTTCGCGTCCTGGAAGACCCAGGCCGGCGTCTGGTTGTGCCAGACCAGGGTGTGCCCGCGTACCGCCATGGCGTGTGCCTCGGCAAATGCGATCAGCGGATCGGCCTGCGCGTAGGTGAACGAGTTCTCGGCCGGCTCGGTCGCGTCCCACTTCAGGGCGTTGCCCGGCGTGACCGAGCTGAAGTGCTTGGCGAGCAGGTCGCCGTGCACGGTGGTGATCTCGGCGCCGGTGATGGCCGCGCCGACCGGGAACTCGGTCACCACGTCCTTGACCGACGGGATGCCGGCCTGGATCGGCAGCGCGGGCACGTAGCTCGCGGTCACGTCGTCGAGGTAGACCCCGCCGGTGGTGGCTGCCGTCTCGACGTAGACGGCGAGGAAGTCGACGTCGGCGGCGAGCGTGTAGTGCCCGGTCAACTGGACCCAGCGGCCGGCATCGACGGCGGTGTCACCGACCACGGTCTCGTAGGTCGCGGTCCCGTCCGTGCGGCGCTCGACGCTGAGCCGGGCGTTGTCCGCCCCCTCGGCGAGGCGCACCCACGCGGAGATCGTGTACGCGGTGCCCTTCTCGAACGTGCCGAGCACACTCAGCGAGGGGCCGTTCCAGGCGGCGGTACGGCCGGTGACCGCGAGACTGTGCGTGCCGCCGTGCGCCACGGTGGCGCTGACCGCCAGGCTCTCGGCCGAGCGGCCGGTCCAGCCCTGCACCGTATCGTCCTCGAAGTCGCTGGTCAGAACGGTGACGGGGACGGGATCGTCAGCCGCGCGGGCGGCCACGACGGCGGTGAGCGGGGCCGCGACCACGAGCGTGGCGAGGGCCAGCCGGGCGAGTGCGCGCATCTGCGTTCCCTTCGACGAGGCGGAAACGTAGGCAGTGACCGTCATCGTTACATGGGAGCGCTCCCATTACAATCCTGTGACGAAGACATTGCAAGGTTCTTAGATCTTGTGAGGCGTGGCCGATCAGACGAGCGTGCCGGACCAGATGTTCCTGCTCGCCAATCTCGTCATCATGGTCACCTATGCGGCGATCACGGTGGCCATCGTGGTGCCCGTCAGCCGGGCCGGGCAACTGCGGAGCAACAAGCTGGCCACCGCCACCGCGCTGATCTTCTTCAGCTGCTCGGTCGGGCACGGGCTGCACGCGTTCGCCTCGCTGCTGGCGGCGATCCACGGGGCCGGGCATCCGGCGCGGCACGCCGTCTCCGGCGGCTGGTTCTGGGTCTCCGCGGTCTGGGACACCGTCACCGCCGCCGTGGCCTGCTT
Organism: Actinoplanes cyaneus; assembly: GCF_016862095.1. Taxonomy (GTDB): domain Bacteria; phylum Actinomycetota; class Actinomycetes; order Mycobacteriales; family Micromonosporaceae; genus Actinoplanes; species Actinoplanes cyaneus. The sequence continues at coordinate 59,639 of NZ_BOMH01000013.1, read as the reverse complement.
CTACTGGACGCTGCGCCGCGGGTACGGCGTGCTGCTCAGCAAGGGTGCGATCTACGTCGACCCGTGGAGCCGGCACCGGCTGGACGAGGCGGGCGCGCGGGAGCGGGCCGCCCGGGACGTGGCCGAGGCGCATCGGGCGACCCTGGCCACCGTGGTCGAGCACAGCGACGACGCGATCATCGGGCTCACCCCGGACGGCATCATCACGGCATGGAACGGTGGCGCCGAGCGGCTCTTCGGCTACACCACCGCGGAGGCTCTGGGCCGGCCGGCCACCGTGCTGGCCGACCAGCCCGGCGCCGGTGAACAGTCCACGACGCTGGCCGAGCTCCGGGACGGGGCGCGCAGCATCCGGTACGAGGCCCGGCGCACCCGGCGCGACGGCACCCCGATCGACATCTCGGCGGTGGTGACCCCGATTCGCAACCACGCCGGCACGCTCACCGGCATCTCGGCGGTCGCCCGGGACATCACCGCGGCCAAGGAGCACGCCGAGCGGCAGCGCGCCGTGGCCGAGCGCACCCAGCAGGCGCAGCGGATGGAGAGTCTGGGCAACCTCGCCGGCGGGGTGGCGCACGACTTCAACAACATCCTGGCGATCATCGCGAACTACACCGACTTCGCCATCGAGGAGACCGCTGACCGGCCCGGGGTGCAGGCCGACCTGATCCAGGCCCGCACCGCCGTCGAGCGGGCCACCAACCTCACCCGGCAGTTGCTCACCTTCACCCGCGGGGACGCCATCCAGCCGCGCAACGTCGGGCTCGGCGAAGCCCTCGCCGAGATCGAGGCGATGCTGGAACGGACCATCGGCGAGCACATCCGCCTGGTCGTGGTGCCGTCGGCGACGCCGCTGACCGTGCACGCCGACCCGGGCCAGCTCCAGCAGGTGCTGCTGAACCTGGCGATCAACGCCCGCGACGCCATGCCGGACGGTGGCACGCTGGTCCTCGAGGCGAGCGTCACGGATCTGGACGGCGACGAGCTCAACATGCAGCCGCCGCTGCCGGCCGGCCGGTACGCCAAGCTGGAGATCAGCGACACCGGCGAGGGCATGCCGCCCGAGGTGGCCGAGCGCATCTTCGAGCCGTTCTTCACCACCAAGCCGCGCGGCAAGGGCACCGGGCTGGGCCTGGCCACGGTGTACGGCATCGTCACCGAGGCCGGCGGCAGCGTGAACGTCTACTCGGAGCCGGGCGTCGGCACCACCTTCCGGATCTACCTGCCCCTGGTCGACGCCCCGGTGGACGCGCCCGCGGGACAGGATCGCACGGCCCCGCCACCGCGCGGTGACGGCCGGACCGTGCTGGTCGTCGAGGACGAGGTCGCGCTGGCGCGGATCATCACCCGGATCCTGACCGACAACGACTACCACGCGGTGATCGCGAACAACGGCCGGGAGGCACTGGCCAAGTACGACGAGCACGGCTGCGACCTGCTGCTGACCGACGTGATCATGCCGGAGATGTCCGGCCCGCGCCTCGCCGAGCTGCTCACCGGACGTCAGCCCGGCCTGCCGGTGATCTACATGTCCGGTTACAGCAACGGGCTGCTCGGCAGCACCCACGTGCTGGGGAGCGACATCACGTTCATCGAGAAGCCGTTCACCGCCGCCGACCTGCTGCACAAGCTGGCCGCCGCGGGCGCCCGCACCCCGCCCGCCTGAGCACCTCCGATCAGTTCCATCGAGGATCTTGACTCGGTGTTTGTGAGCGTTAACACTCAGGCAACACCGAAGACACGTCAGCAAGGAAGATCATGCCTCGGTCTAAATTGTTAACGCTCCTGGCAGTGGCCTCCCTCCTCACCGCCACACTCACCATCACCTCACCCGCCGCGGCGGCCGTCGACGACGGTCTCCTGCTCCGGTACAAGCTGGACGAGACGTCCGGCGCGGTTGCCACCGACGCCTCCGGCCACGGCCGCGATGGCACCGTCACGGGCGCCGGCTGGACCGGCGGGACAGGACTGACCTTCAACGGGACCAGCACCTACGTGAAGGCCCCGGACGATCTACTGGCCGATCTGGACGCTGTCACCGTCGCGTTCGACGTGAAGATCGACAGTGCACAGGCGACGCCGTACTTCCTCTACGGATTCGGCAACACCGATGCGTCGACCGGTTACGGCAACGGCTATCTCTTCGCGACCGGCGACAGCTTCCGCGCCGCGATCTCGCTGAGCAACTGGAGCGGCGAGCAGAACACCCGGCCGGCCACCGGCTACAACCTGACCCGGAACGCCTGGAAACACATCGCCTACACCCAGAGCGGGACGACCGGGACGCTCTACGAGGACGGCGTCGTGGTCGCCACGAACACCGCGATCAGCATCCTCCCGAGCGCGATCGGGAGCGGCACGACCCGCGCGAACTACTTCGGCCGCTCGCTCTACACCGGTGACAGGTACCTCAAGGGCGGCATGCGCGACATCCGGGTCTACGACCGCGCGCTCGCCGCCGACGAGGTGAACACCCTGGCCACGCCGGTGAACGAGAGCGCCGTCGCGGCCGACCGGCAGGCGCTCGACCTGGGCGGCACCACCGCGCTGACGGCGAACCTGAGCCTGCCGGCGACCGCCGCGAACGGCTCGAAGCTGACCTGGTCGAGCAGCGACCCCTCGGTGATCACCGCCGCCGGCCGGATCACCCGCCCGCCGGCCGGCCGGCCCGACGCGCAGGCCACGCTCACCGCGACGATCCGGCGCGGGACCGTCCAGGCCACGAAGGACTTCGCGATCACCGTCCGGGCCGAGCTCGACGACGCGGCAGCAGCCGAGGCCGCGGCAAAGACCCTGCAGATCAACAACCTTGACGACGTACGCGGAAATCTGGCCCTGCCCAGCAGCGCGTCCGGTGGCACGACGGTGTCCTGGAGCAGCGGTGACCCGGCCGTGATCAGCGCGTCCGGCGAGGTGCACCGTCCCGCGCACGGCGCCGGCACGACCACGGTGACGCTGACCGCGACCGTGACGAAGGGCAGCGCGACCGCGACGCGAGCCTTCACCGCAAAGGTGCCCGAGTTGCCTGCTCAGGAGCCCTATCAGGGGTACCTGTTCAGCTACTTCACCGGTGAGGGTTACGCGAACGGCGAGCAGATCTACCACGCGCTCAGCAACGGCAACGATCCGCTGAGCTGGCGCGAGATCAACAAGGGGCAGCCGGTGCTGACCTCGACGCTGGGCACCCAGGGGCTGCGCGACCCGTTCATCATCCGCTCCCCCGAGGGCGACAAGTTCTACCAGATCGCCACCGACCTCAAGATCTACGGCAACGGGGACTGGGACGCGTCGCAGCGCTCCGGCAGCAAGTCGCTCATGGTGTGGGAGTCCACCGACCTGGTCACCTGGACGAACCAGCGCCTCGTGAAGGTCTCCCCCGACACCGCCGGCAACACGTGGGCGCCGGAGGCCTTCTACTCCCGCGAGCTGGGCTCGTACGTCGTGTTCTGGGCCTCGAAGATCTACGACGAGACGGACACCGGGCACACCGGGACGACCTACAACAAGATGATGTACGCGACGACCAGGGACTTCTACACGTTCAGCGAGCCGAGGGTGTGGAAGGACCCGGGTTACTCGGTGATCGACTCGACGATGGTCGAGCACGACGGGCAGTACTACCGGTTCACCAAGGACGAGCGGAACAACAGCTCGTCGTCGCCGTGCAGCAAGTACATCATCGAGGAGAAGTCCACCGACGTCCTCGACCTGGACTACGACTTCGTCTCCGAGTGCATCGGCTCCCCGGCCCTGTCACGCGGCGAGGGTCCACTGATCTTCAAGAGCAACACCGAGGACAAGTGGTATCTGTTCATCGATGAGTACGGCGGCCGCGGTTACGTGCCGTTCTCCACCACCGATCTGAACTCCGGCAAGTGGACCGCCGAGACGAAGTACACGCTGCCGTCACGGCCCCGGCACGGCACGGTCCTGCCGGTGACCCGCGCCGAGTACGACCGGATCTCCGCGAAGTACGAGGAACCGCCGCCCGCGCTCGGTGGCGTGACGGTGCCGCAGCTCAAGGTCGACGCGATCATCGACCGCACGGCGGGAACGGTGAAGCTGCCGGTCGTGGAGGGCACCGACGTGACCGCGCTCGCGCCGCGGTTCACGCTCGCCGAGGGCGCGACGATCAGCCCGGCCTCGGGGACACCCCGTGACTTCAGCGCCCCCGTGACGTACGAGCTGATCGGCAAGGATGGAGTGAAGCGGACCTGGACCGTCTCGGCGCTGGTGATGAAGAGCCCGGTGCTGCCGGGCCTCAACGCCGACCCGAACATCACCGTCTTCGGCGACACGTTCTGGATGTATCCGACGACTGACGGGTTCGCGGGCTGGTCCGGCACGCAGTTCCACGCGTTCTCGTCGAAGGATCTCGTGCACTGGACCGACCACGGGGTGATCCTCGACCTCGGGCCGGACGTCTCCTGGGCGGACAACAGCGCGTGGGCGCCGACGGTCGCCGAGCGGAACGGGAAGTACTACTTCTACTTCTCCGGCGGGGCGGCCAGTGGGAACACGGCCAAGCAGCTCGGGGTGGCGGTCGCCGACAACCCGGCCGGGCCGTTCACCGACGCGCTCGGGAAACCCCTGGTCGCGGCCGGCAGCTACAGCGGGCAGATGATCGATTCGGCGGTGTTCACCGACGACGACGGGAAGTCCTATCTGTACTGGGGCAACGGCAACTCGTACCAGGTGCCGCTGAACGACGACATGGTCTCGTTCGACCCGGCGCTGGTGCGGACGTACCACCCGGCGAACTACAACGAGGGCTCGTTCGTGATCAAACGGAACGGGACCTACTACTTCATGTGGTCGGAGAACGACACGCGCAGCGCCGACTACCGCGTCGCGTACGCCACCGGCAGCTCACCGGTCGGGCCGTGGAGCGACCGAGTGGGGGTGATCCTGTCCAAGGACGCCTCGCTGGGCATTCTCGGGACCGGGCATCACTCGGTGGTCCGCCTGCCGGGCAGCGACGACTGGTACGTCGCGTACCACCGGTTCGCGATCCCCGGCGGGGACGGCACGCACCGCGAGACCACGATCGACCGGCTCACGTTCGACGCCTCCGGCCGGATCGAGCCGGTGGTGCCGACGCTGGAGAGCGTGGACCCGGTGACAGTGACCCACGCGGGCGCCGACATCTCCGGGGCCGAGGGCGGCGCCATCCCCGTCGGCGGCACGGTCTCCAACTCCGCCAACCGTCCCACCTGGTCGTGGACCGCCGGCGACGACGTGGACGCCGGTGCGACCTGCGACTTCGCCGAGGCGCAAGCCGCCGCCACGACGGTGACCTGCACCGACGACGGGACCTACACGATCACGCTCGCCGCGGGTGGCAGCCGCGACTCCGCGGTGCTGAGAGTGGGCAACGTCAGCCCGAACGCCTCGGCGCCCTCCTCACCGGTCGGACCGGCCCCGACCGGCAAGGAGGTCAGGGTCGACGTCCCGGTGGCGGATCGCGGCGCCAACGACTCCCTCACCTGCGCGGCCTCGTGGGGTGACGGCTCGTCCTCGGCCGGCACCGTCCGCTCGGGCGGGTGCGTGGTGACGCACACCTACTCGGCCGGCGGCGTGTTCCAGCCGGCCGTGACCGTCCGCGACGACGACGGGACAGCCACCACCGTGACCGTGCCGCGGGTGGTCACCTACGTCGCGGGCGGCGGGCAGGCGGCCGGCAGCGGCACCCTGACCGCGCCGGCCGGTTGCCTCGACGGCATCCGCGCCGGTGGGACGGTGGAGTTCGCGTTCAACGCCGGCTCCCCGGGCGGCAGCACGTGGCTCCGGTTCGCGACGGGTGACCTGGACTTCCGGTCGACGTCGCAGACCGCGCCGCTGATCCTGGGCAACACGGCGACCTATTCGGGCAGCGGGACCGTCAACGGTGGCGGCTCCTACCGGTTCCTGGTCACCGCGATCGACGGGACCGACCGGCTGGCGGTCCGCATCTGGGACGCCCGGACCGGTAGGACGGTCTTCAACGTGCCGACCTTGGGGGCCGCGCGCGTGACGACCGGCGGGATCGTCGTCTCCCCGAAGAAGCACCACTGATCCGGTGGGGGCCCGGCGTCGACCGGGTCCCCACCGCCGCCGTCACTCACCGCCCGATGGTGCTCGCGGCCGCTCACCAGCCACCCCCGCCACCGGTCACCGCCCGACGGTGCCCACGCCGCTCGCCATCCACCCCCGCCACCGGTCACGGCAGGGGCCGCCACTTACGGCGCGCGCCTTGTTGCGCTCGTCCGCGATGTGGACGCCGGTCCCAGCAGGCGGGCGCGTCACGGTCCCGGCTGGCGCTGAGGGGTGCATCAGAGCCCGGACGCACCCCCCAGCACCAGCCGCACCCGACCAGCCGGCACCCAGAGATGCATCACCGCCCGGACACACCCCTCAGCACCAGCCCGGGGGCGGGCGGCTGGTGCGGGAGGTCTTGACATCGACGAGCTTGCGTTTCCAGACTGTTACGATCACCGATGTTTACGTAAACACGAAGGGTCACGCATGAGGATCCTGCTCGCTGCCCTGCTGAGTGCCACGACGATGGCGATCCCCCAGACCACCACGGAGCAAGCCACCATCACCCCCGACCCCTCCTATCAAGGCGCCGCGTGGCAGGGCTGGGGCACCAGCCTGGCCTGGATGGCCGAGGCCACCGGCGGCTACCCCGACGAGATCCGTAACCAGCTCGTCGATCTCGTCTTCGGCGCCGATGGACTGAACCTGAACATCGCCCGGTTCAACATCGGCGGCGGGAACGCGCCGGCCGTCAAGGACTATCTGCGGCCGGGCGGTGCGGTGCCCGGATTCTGGAGGGCCGATCAGCAGTACACCCCGGCCGACAAGGAATGGTGGAGCCCGGCCGACGACGCGGACTGGAACTGGGACGCCGACCCGAATCAACGCTGGTGGGTGGACCAGATCAAGGACAGGGTCACGCACTGGGAGGCGTTCAGCAATTCGCCGCCCTGGTTCCAGACCGTCAGCGGTTACGTCAGCGGCGGATTCGACGCGACCACCGATCAGATCCGCGCCGACAAGGTGGACGACTTCGCGCAATACCTGACCCGGGTCACTCAGCATCTGGAGCGGGCACACGGCATCACGTTCGACTCGATCGAGCCGCTCAACGAGCCCAACACCAACTATTGGGGTACGACCCTGGGCCCCGACGGGCAGCCGACCGGTGGCCGCCAGGAGGGCGCGCACGCCGGCCCCGCGTCACAGGCGGCGGTCATCTCGGCACTGGCCAGGGCGTACAGCGGGACCATCGCCGCACCGGACGAGACGAACCCGGGCACGATGGTCACCGACTACTACGGGTGGACGCCCGAGGCGCAGGCTGCCGTCGACCGGCTCAACGTGCACACGTACGGGACCGGGCAGCGCACCAGCGTCCGGGACATCGCGAAGGCCGAGCGGAAACCGCTGTGGATGAGCGAGGTCGAGGGCAGCTGGGGGCACGACTACACCGGCATGGACTCGGGGCTCGGCATGGCCCAGCGGATCGTCGACGACATCCGCGAGCTGGAGCCGTCGGCGTGGGTCCTGTGGCAGCCGATCGAGGACGCGAAGAACATGCAGGCCGAGGGCAACCTGCAGTGGGGTGAGATCCACGTGCCGTTCGACTGCCGGGCGACGGACACCCTGACGACCTGCCCGATCAGGACGAACACGAAGTACGACACGATCCGCAACTTCACCCACTACGTGAAGCCCGGCGACCGCTTCGTGAAGGTCTCCGACACCCGCAGCCTGGCCGCGGTCAACCGGACCGGCGCGACGGTCGTGCACGTCAACCCGGCCACCACGGCGGAGTCGGTCACCCTGGACCTGTCGAAGTTCGCGCACATCCGCCGCAACGCCACCGTCACGCCCGTCGTGACCAGCGCGGACGGCAAACTCGTCAAGGGCTCGCCGGTCGAGGTCAGCGGCAAGCGGGCCGTGCTCGCCGTGCCGGCCCGGTCGGTGACGACGTTCCTGGTCGACGGGGTCACCGGGGTGGCCGTCCCGCACCTCGTGCCCGGGCATCCGTACCGGCTGCAGGGTGTGGCCGGCGGGAAGTCGCTCGCGCCCGGCCCGGTGATCCGGACGTCGTCCGCGACCGCCGCCGACCAGCTGTGGACCTTCGAGCCGGTCGGTGACGCCTACCGGGTGACCAACGCGGGAACCGGACAGCCGCTCGACTCGCTGTGGCGGGTGTCCACCACCGGGGACGGGACGTACACGCTGATCGACGTGAACGCCCGGAAGCTGCTCGATGTCGGCGGCGGCTCGACAGCGGACGGCGCGCCGGTCGGGCTCTACCAGCCGACCTCCGGCGCGAACCAGCGGTGGAGGGTGATCGACGAGAGTGTCGGCCCGCTCGCGCCGGCCCGTACCTGGACCGTCCCGGGGCGGACGCCGAGGCTGCCGGCGACCGTCACCGACGGGACGCACACGCTGCCGGTGGTCTGGAAGGTGCCGTCCGACCGGGGTTGGCGCAAGCCCGGCCTGGTCAGGGTCACCGGCACGGCGACCGATGTGCTCGGCCGGGCCCACCGGGCGACCGCCGAGGTCACCGTGGACGTCTTCACCGCGACCGAGCCCGGCCGGGCCAAGACCTTTCCCGGTGGCCGGCCGGACCTGCCCGCCACGGTGGTGGCGGTCGGGAAGCACGGTGGCCGGGCCGACGTGCCCGTGACGTGGGAGCCCGCCACCTATCCGGCGACCGGTGTGGTCACGGTCCGCGGCACGGTTCCCGAGCTCTCCCTTCCCGCGACGGTACGGGTCCAGGTCACCACCCCGGTCGACAGCCCGCTCACCGGCGGCGTGTCGGTCGCCGCGTCCTACACCGAGCCGGGGTACTCCACGGCCGGGCTGACCAACGGCGACACCACGGACAAGGCCTGGTCGAACTGGAAGTCGTCGGGCCGCGACGCCACTGACACGCTCACCGCGACCCTGCCCGCGGGGACGTCACCCTCCCACTTGACCGTGCACTTCTACAAGGACAACTCGTCGGGCGGCGGGCTCGCGCAGAGCGTCCGGGCCGGGGTGCCCGACGCGAACGGCGGGTGCGTGGTGTCGGGGCCGGTCGTCCCGGTCGGGGTGAACAGCCCGCTCGCGGTCGACGTGCCGGTGCCCGACGGCGTGAACGGGTCGGTGTGCGTGGTGCTGACCGCCGTGCCGAACGGGTACCTGACCGTGTCCGAGCTGCAGGTGTCCGCGAAGGCTCCCGGGGTCGGCACCGACGCGGCGGCCGCCGGGATCCGGGTCGACGGGGTGGCGATTCGTGGCTTCGATCCGGCCGTCACGTCGTACCGGATCGAAGCGAAGCATCCGGAACGCGCGGTGATCACCGCGACCACGGCGGACCCCTACGCGACGGTGAGCGTGACGCGGACCGGGACCACCCGGGTCGTCACGGTGACCGCCGAGGACGGCGTCACGCAGGTCCGCTATCGGGTCCAGCTCAGCCGGCGCCACTGAGGTGGCGCCCCGCCCCTCCGACCGCCCCTCGGTATCCGCAAAATCACCTCAAAAGGGTGCTTTGCGAATAGGTTTCGGGGTGCGGATCGGAGAGGCGGGGGACGGATGGCGGATCGACGACGGCGGGCGCTCAGCGCTCTCCTGCTCTTCACCGCGCTCCTGGTCGTCCTGCCCCGTGCCCAGCGACCGGCCCGCGCCGCTCCGAGCGTCTGCCCGGCCGCGATCGCGCTGACCAACGGCGACTTCGAGGCACCGGTGATCGGCGCCGGCACCGTCAAGATCATGTCGCAGACGCTGATCCCCGGATGGCTGACCACGGCGACCGACCGGATGATCGAGCTGTGGCGCGGTTACGGCGGCGTGCCCGAGCAGTCCGGCAGCCAGCACGCCGAGCTCAACGCGAACCAGGTCTCCACCCTCTACCAGGATCTTGCCACCACACCCGGCGAGGTGCTGCGCTGGCAGCTGAGCCACCGCGGGCGCACCGGCACCGACACGATGGCGTTGCAGATCGGCAAGCCCGCCGGCCCGCTGGTCCAGCAGGGCGCGACCATGGTCGACGGCAAGACCGCGTGGGGCACGTACTCGGGCATCTATGCCGTCCCGGCGGGGCAGAGCACGACCCGGTTCGCGTTCAAGTCGGTGGCCTCGGCGAGCACCGACCCGAGCATCGGCAACTTCCTGGACGCCATCTCGTTCGGCACCGGCGCCTGCCTGACCACGAGCACGACGGTGGTGAACCGGAGCGGGGCTGCCGGCGCGAACGTGGGTGACACGCTCACCGTCACGGTCACCGCCCGCAACGACGGTGGCAACCCGGCCGGGCTGGTGGAGCTCAGCGACGTGCTGCCGCCGGGCGCCACCTACGTGCCCGGCTCCCTGCGGTCGATCAACGGCGCGACCAGCACCGCCGTCTCCGACGCGGCCGCCGACGACACCGGCGAGTACGACGCGGCCGGCCGCACCGTGCGGGTCCGGGCCGGCACCGGCGCCACCACCGGTGCCGGGGGCAGCCTGCAGATCGGCGAGAGCCGCAGCCTCTCCTACCAGGTGAAGGTCCCGGTGGCGCTGGCCGGGTCGCAGCTCGACGACGACGCGACCGCCACCTTCCACGAGCCGCTCAGCGCCACGACCGTGACCTCCACGTCGAACGTCGCCGGCATCACCGTCGACCCGGCCGCCGACCTGGTCACCAGCACCGCGCTGACCAGCGGCAGCCTGGTCGCCGGGCAGAGCGGCACGTGGACGGTGACCGGCCTGAACCGTGGCCCGGGTGCGGCGACCGCGGCCGGGCTCGACGCGACCATGCCGGCCGGGCTGACCGGACTGAGCGTCACCGGCCCCGGGGGCGCCTGTTCGATCACCGGGCAGGTGGTCGAGTGCGACTACCCCTCGATCGCGAGTGGGGCGAGCCGGACCATGACGATCACCGGCAACGTCCCCGCCACGGCCGGCTCCGGGACGCCCTATCCGGTCGCCGCCGCGGCGCAGTCCGGCACGTTCGAGCTGAACCAGGCCGACAACCTGGCGACCACCAGCGCGTCCGTGGTGACCCGGGCGGACCTCGACGTCGACCTGACGTACTCACCGGCCAACCCGTTCGCCGGGACCGTGGTGACCTACACCGCGACGGTGACCAACAACGGGCCGTCGCTCTCGCGGGGCGTGGTGCTCACTGATCCGCTGCCCTCCGACTTCACCGGCGTGAGCTGGAGCGGCGCCTGCGTGCCCGGCTCCTCCGGCACCCTCGAATGCGCACTGCCCGACCTGGCTCCGGGCGCGAGTCGCACGGTCATGATCACCGCCACGCTGCCGGCCGGCGGGACCGGCGCGGTCAACAACGGGGTCGCGGTGTCGTCGGCCACGCCGGACCCGGTGATCGGCGACAACAACGCGTCGGTGTCCAGCCCGGGCGGCGCGGAGGCCGACGTGCAGGTGTCACTCGTGCTCGGCACTCCGGCCGCGAACGCCGGCGACACCGTCCCGTACACGCTGACCGTCCGCAACGACGGGCCGTCGGTCGCGCACAACGTCGTGGTGAGCACGGTCGCCCCGCCGGGCGCCACGATCGAGCGGCCCACCAGCGGCCCGTACGTCTCGGCGTGCACCGCCACCGCCTGCTCCCTCGGCGATCTGCAGCCGGGGGTGCCGGTGACCATCGCCGAGAACCTCACCGTCGACGACGACGCGCACGCCGACGCCGTGCACACCAGCGCCACGGTGGTCTCGCCGACCACCGATCTGGTCCCCGCGAACAACACCAGCACCGCGTCGCTCACCATCAGCCTGAACAGCGACGTCGCGGTGACCGGGCAGATCACCAACCCGGACAGCCCGGGGCAGCACCCGGTCGCCGGGGAACGGATCCGCGACGTCGTCACGGTCACCAACGCGGCGCGTACGCCGGGCAACCACTACACCCGCGCCGAAGGTCTCGTCGTCCACCAGCCCGTCCCGGCCGGCCAGCCGGTGCCGGTCGCCACCCCGAGCGATGGCGGCTGTGCCTTCGACGGCACGATCGGGCTCGACGGCACCACCCCGGACGGCGGCAGCGTGGTCTGCGTGCTGCCGGTTCTGGCGACCGGTGCGACCTGGCGGATCGACTTCGACGGGCGGATCCCGGCCGCCTTCGCCGCAACTTCCACCCGGCGCGACGTCACCGTGACCACGCACAGCCCGGACGCGGACGCCGCCGACAACAGTGACACGGTGACCGCGCAGGTCGAGCACCACTCCGACTTCGTGGTCGCGCAGAGCACCTCGACGGCGAGTGTGGTGGAGACCGATCCGGTCGCGTTCCGGGCGACGGTCCGCAACACCGGACCGTCCGACGCCGCGCACGTCCTGGTGCAGGTGCAGGCGCCCGGCGGGCTGGCGATCGGGCAGGGCGTGACGGCCACCGGCGTCTACGACACGGCCACCGGGCACTGGCAGATCCCGGACCTGCCCGCGGGGCAGACCGTGAGCATCGACCTGGCCGGGGTCGCCCAGCACGCCGGGACGGCGGTGAACGTCGTCCGGGTCGTCTCGTCGACCAGCACCGACCCGGACACCGCGAACAACAGCGGCCAGGCGACCGTGGTGATCGGAGCGGAGTCCGTCTCGTTGCGCCTGGTGCTGCGGGCGACGCTCTCCGCCACCGGGCAGAACACCGCGCGGACCGGGGACACCATCACCTATCAGGCCGACGTCACCAACAGCGGCAACGTCCCGATGAGTCAGATCAGCGTCTCGGACGCGCTGACCGGCACCTACACCTGCCCGCGCACCACGCTGGCCACCGGCGCGACGATGACCTGCGATGCCACCGGGCAGCACCGGGTCACCCAGGCCGACCTGGACGCCGGGCACGCGGTGAGCAACTCGGTCTCGGCGGTCGCGCTGGCGCAGGGTGCGACAGTGCCCGCCACCTACGGCCCGGCGCTGGTCGAGACGCCGGTCGAGCCCGCAGCACCGGCGATGACCGTGACGAGCACGGCGACGGTGGCGCCGGCCGGGCATCAGGGCACGGCCCGGGCCGGGGACAGTGTCACGTTCCGCTACACGATCGCCAACACCGGCAACGTCACGATGAGCGCGATCGCGGTGACCGACTCGCTCGCCGGGGCCGGGGTCTGCCCGGGCACCTCGCTGGCCGGTGGCACCTCGATGGTGTGCACGGGCGGCGGCGCGTACGTCGTCACGCAAGCCGACGTCGACGCCGGCACGCCCGTGGCAGCGGCCGCCGCCGTGACCGCGCGGGCTCCCGGGGCCGGCGCCGCCACGACGTACGCGAACGTCTCGGCGACGATCGTGGTCGAACCGGCCGCGGAGGCGCTGACCGCGATCGTCACCGAGACCGTCACGCCGCCCTCGCGTCAGGGCGCGGCGCGCGCCGGCGACACGATTGCGCACCGGTACGCGATCACCAACACCGGCAACGTCACGATGAGCGGCGTCGCGGTCGCCGACACGCTGACCGGCGTCGCGACCTGCCCCGGGACGACCCTCGCGCCGGGCGCGTCGATGAGCTGCGCGAGCGGGACGCCGTACACGGTGACCCAGTCCGATGCCGACGCCGGCGCCCCGGTGTCCGGCAGCGTGGTGGTGAGCGGCCGCAAGCCGGGCGCGGCGGGCAGCACCGCCTACGCGACCTCGTCGGCGAGCACAGCGCTGGCCCGGGGCGTACCGGCGCTGAACGTCACGGCGACCGCCACGGTCAACCCGGTTCCGCATCAGAACCTGCTGGCGCTCGGCGACGTGATCACCTACCGCTACCTGGTCACCAACACCGGCACCGTGACGATGAGCGGGATCGGTGTGACCGGCACGCTGAGCGGCACGGCGACCTGCCCCGGCTCGTCGCTCGCCCCCGGCACGACGATGACCTGCGCCGGCGGGACGACGTACACGGTGGATCAGGACGACGTCGACGCCGGTGTGCACCTGGCCGACACCGCGTCGGTCAGCGGCCGGGCGCCGGGGGCGGGATCGGCCGTCCCGTACGACACGGCGGTCGCCGACATCGCGGTCGCGGTCCCCGCCGCCTCGCTCAGCGTCACCATCAACCCGGCCGTGACGCCTCCCTCCCACCAGTACGCGGCCGAGGCCGGCGACACCGTCGCGTTCCAGTACGTCGTGGTCAACAACGGCAACGTCACGATGACCGGCATTAGCGTCACCGGGACACACGGTGGAACCGTCACCTGCCCGGCCGGGCCGCTGCATGTCGGGCAGTCGATCACCTGCACGGAGTCGGCCGGTCACGTCGTCACCCAGGGCGACGTGGACAGCCAGGCCTCGTTCGTCACCAGCGCCACCGTGCACGGCCAGGGGCCGGGGCACACCGGCCCACAGGCGTACGGGCCACGGACCGCGAGCATCAGCGTCGCCCCGGCCGCCCCCATGATCGGAGTCGCGGGGTCGGCGGTCGTGAGCCCGGCCGGGCACCAGAACGCGGCGGCCGCCGGGGACACCGTCGCCTACTCCTACGTGCTGACCAACCGCGGCAACGTCACGCTCGGCTCGATCACGGTCGCCGACGCGCTGGGCGGCGCCCCGGTCTGCACGGCCACGACCCTGGCCGTGCACGCGTCGACGACCTGCCGGGCCGTCACGCCGTACCGGGTGACGCAGGCCGACGTGGACGCCGGGCAGCCGATCACCGGCAGCGCGACCGTCACCGCGGCCGGGCCCGGCGGCGGGCTCGTGCACACGTACGGCCCGGAGCCGGTCGCGGTCACCCCGGTCCCCGCGGCGCCGGCGCTCGCGCTGACCGGCACCGCTGCCGTCACGCCGGTCGAGGGCCAGAACACCGCCCGCGCCGGGGACATGGTCACCTACGAGCTCCGGATCGCGAACACCGGCAACGTGACGATGAGCGGCATCGCGCCGGCCGGGGCGACCTGCCCGGCGGCACGACTCGCCCCGGCCGGCGCGATGCTCTGCACGGTCCCGCCGGTCACGGTGACCGACTCGGACGTCGACGCCGGCCGGCCGCTGCAGTTCACCGCGCTGGTCACCGCCCGCCCGCCGGGCGCCGCGCCCGTGATGACCTTCGGCCCGGTGACGGTGGTCGTGCCGGTGGCCGCTCGCGTCGGGCAGCTCAGCGTCGGGATCAGCTCCGAGTTGGTGGCCCGGGGGACGCTGAGGATCGCCGCCGCGGCGGAACCCCGGGCCGGCGACCGGATCCGCTACCACTACCAGGTCACCAACACGGGCAATGTGCCGATGGACCACGTCAGCGTCTACGACCAGCTGATCGGCACCACCACCTGCGCGGCCACCGCGCTGGCGCTGGGCGGCTCGACCCGGTGCACCGCGAACGCCGTCTACCAGGTCACCCAGACCGACATCGACTCCGGCCTGCCGATCCGGAACCTGGCCAGCGCGAGCGCGGTGGAGAGCGGGACCACGGTGCCGCGCACCTCCGGCCCGGTATGGCTGGAGGTCCCGGTCGAGCCGGCCGCTCCGGCGATCGCAGGCACCCAGGTCGCCGACTGGGTGGACCAGGACGGCGACGGCGTCCTCAGCAGCGGCGACCCGATCATCTCGTCGGTCACCGTGACCAACACCGGGAACGTGACCCTGACCGGGCTCGTGGTCACCGGGCTACCGGGTGCGGTGACCTGCCCGAAGACCACGCTGGCGCCGGGCGAGTCGGTGCTGTGCACGTCCGCGGCGTACCACCTCACCGCGGCCGAGATCGCGGCCGGTCGGCACACCGAGGACGCCCTGATCAGCGCGGACACCACCAACGGTGACACCGAGGTCGACGGCGACGCGCCCGCCACGGTCGTCGTCCCGGCCCCGTCGCCCACCGCCACGCCGTCGCCGTCACGACCGGGACCCACTCCGTCCCGTACGAGGCCGGGCACGCCCGCCCCGGCTCGGCCGACGTCGTCCTCGCCGCCGGCGGTGACCTCCCCCGCGGTGACCTCCCCGCCCGCCCCGCAGATGCCGGTGACCGGCTCGAACAGCGCGGCCACCTTCGTCGCCGGCTTCACCCTGATCGCCGGCGGCAGCCTCCTGCTGGCCGCGACGATCCACCGGCGGCGGGCGTTCCGGGTCCGGCGAACCCGCCCATGAACTGCCGGGGCCGGCGTTTCATGCGCGACCGGACGGGAATGCGGCGCCCATGCCGGTTTCCACCGAGGATCCTCCGCTGCCCGGTCACCTCCAGGTCGAGGTGACGTCGGCGTGCAACCTGCGCTGCACGATGTGCCTGGTCAGCTATCGGCCACCGGTGAACAAACTGGCCGGGGCGATGCGACCGGAGCTGTTCCACCGGCTGGTCGCCGAGCTTCCGCTCACCCGGCTCACGTTGCAGGGGCTGGGCGAGCCGCTGCTGTCGCCGTACCTGCCGGAGATGATCGCGACCGCGGTCGGGCGCGGGATCCGGGTCGGGTTCAACAGCAACGCCACGCTGCTCAACCGGCGCCGTGCCGAGGACCTGGTCGCGAGCCGGGTCGACTGGCTGCACGTGTCGCTGGACGGGGCCGGCCCGCAGGTCTACGAGGCGATCCGCGAGGGCGCGAACTTCGACACGGTGGTCGCGAACCTGGCCGGGCTGGTCGCGGCGAAACGGGAGGCGGGCAGCGCGACGCCGTGGATCCGGGTGGTGTTCGTCGCGATGCGGGACAACGTCGCCGAGCTGCCCGCCCTGGTACGGCTGCTCGCCGGGATCGGGGTGGACGAGCTGCGCGTGCAGAACCTCTCGCACAGCTTCGACGACGCCGCCTCGGCGTACGAGGAGATCAGGTCCTTCACCGCCGCCCAGGCGCTCTGGACCGACCAGCCGCACGCGTTCGCGGACGCCGCCCGGGCCGCTCGCGAGACCGGTCTGCGGCTGCGGCTCCCGAGCCCGGCCGGCACCGGCGGCGGCAACTGCACGTGGCCGTGGGAGGCCGCCTACGTGACCAGCACCGGAACCGTCCAGCCGTGCTGCATGGTGATGGGCGACGACCGGGTGAGCCTGGGGAACCTGAACGAGTCCAGTTTCGCCGCGATCTGGCACGGGCCGGCCTACCGCGATTTCCGGCAGCGCCTCGACAGCGCCGAGCCACCGGACGTGTGCCGCGGCTGCTCCCTCTACCGCCACACCTTCTAAAAGATCAACTTCTTCGTTGCCCCTCTCCGATGTGGTCCGGATCGTCGCTCCCGCGGGGACCCTTGCGGGCTTCGCAGGGCCGCGGGGCGGCCCTGCGAAGCCCACAAGGGCGATCTGCGTGGGTGGGCACGGTCAGAGCAGCAGACCCGCCGACGGCTCCCACTCGCCGCACAGCCCCGCCCGCCGCAGTCCGCGAGGTAGCCGGTGGGCACGGCAGCGGCGCGCCCACTGATCCGGCTGGTTGTCACGGTCGTCATTCGTGCCTCATGGCGACCGTGACAACCGGCCGGGAGCGCTCCTTCGGATTAGCCGGATCTTCGGCGCCGAGTCATCAGGAAATCACTGAGCGGCGACGATCGATGAACTCCGGATGGACGAACGGTCATATTCAAGTTGATCTTCATCCAATCCGGACCGGGGTCCGTGATTGGTGGCGGGTGGGCAGGGGGCTCACCGACGGATGGGCCGGGGGGCCCATCGACACCCGCAGGGGGATTGATTCTCATGTTCGCAACCAAGCGTTCCCGCATCCGCGCGATCGCGCTCACCGGCAGTCTGGTCGCCGCCGGCGTCACCGTCGGCGCGGTCACCTTCAACGCCTCGGCCGCCGAGACGACAGTGGCGACATCCGCCGCCGCCTCCAACACGAACGCGGTCGCGCCGGTCACCAACGCCATCCCGGAGGCGATCCGCCCGCCGGCCGGCTCCCGCCCGGTCGGCGCGTACGTGGTCACCACCGGCACGCAGAACTACACGTGCGCCGTCCCGGCCGGCGCCACCACCGGCAACTACCCGGCAGCGTCGACGCCCGAGGCGCAACTGCTCGGCACGGGCGGCCGGATCCACCACTTCGCCGGGCCGAGCTGGCAGTCGGTCCGGGACAGTTCCCTGGTCACGGCCGCGAAGAAGGCCGAGTCGAAGCGCGACGGAACCATCGCCGAACTGCTGCTCACGGTCACCAGCCACGCCGGGAAGGGCGTGCTGAGCAAGGCCGACTGGATCAACCGGCTCTACACCTCGGGCGGCGTCGCGCCGACGACGCCGTGCACCTCCGGCCAGACCGTGAAGGTGCCCTACAAGGCCCTCTACGTCTTCTGGGACGACCCGGCCATCCCGGCCGTCTGACCCGCGCCCGGCGACTTCGGCCCGGCGGCAACCCCGCCGGGCCGGTCAGCCCGCGTCCCGCCACTTGAGGCGCACCAGGAACTCCGGCTCCTGGTTCCAGAACAGCGAGATCTCGGTGATGATCGCCTGCAGATTGTCGGCCACCTCGGGTGGCAGCGGCTCGAGATTGTCGTCCCAGCGCGGAGTAGCCGGGATGATGTAGCGGATCTCATGGTCGCCGCGATCCACCGGAATCATCAGCCAATGCTCACCCCACTCCAGGATCATGTCCTCGCGACCGGCGCCGGCCAGCGTCACACCGGTCTCGACGTGCAGCGCCTTCTGCGATCTCACCTCACGCACCGTCACGCCGGAGACCTCCTGTCAGAACGGGTCGACCTCATGAATCCTCGTGATGTTCGGATTCAACTGCAACGCCGGCTTCTCCCTGGTGTTCCAGACGCTGCCCGGCAGGGCGTTGTGGGTCCAGGCCGTGGCTTCACCCGAGGCGTCCTGCGCATAACGCTCGGACAGGCGGCGCCAGATGTCCATCGCCTGATCGTTGCCGACGGGTGAGCCGTCCTCGAAGAGTCGCATGTCGTCGAACCGCCGGCCGCCCGGCGTCATCTCCAGGGTCAGTGACCTGACACCGTCGACCTGTTTCTCCGCGTACTCCCGCATTCCGGCGTCGTTCGGCTGCCTGCCCGAGTAGAAATTGGCGCCGTTGAACGGGCTGCGCACGTTCGCGTTCTCGACATCGTGCATCAGGCCCTTGAACGCCGTCTTCCGGCTCCCGTTCATGGTTGTCTTCGCCAGTTTCTGGGCGCCGGCCTTCTCCAGCATGCGGGCGGCCTTGCGCAGCATCGCGGCGATCTCCCGCTCGATCAGCGCCATCGCCTCGTGGATCAGCTTCCGGATCGCCACCCGGGTCAGCCCGATCCACACCGGGATCTCCGCGAGGGTCGCCCCCGCCGTGACCGTCGCCGTCGCGATCGCCTGCCCGACCTCGAACGCCAGGGCGGTGAGCTGCGCGATGAACGCCGTCTTCAGCCCGATCGTCACGCCGGCCATGGCGATCAGCGCGCCGCCGATGATCTCGGCCGCGGTGGCCGCGTCCGCCAGGTGCCGGCCGGGGCCGTCCTCGCCGTTCCACCAGCGTTCGAACGCCTCGACGGTGGCGCCCTCGTTGTTCAGCCAGACCTCACGCGCGGCCGCTGTCGCCTGGTCCGCGTGGGCGCGCATCCGGGTGCCGTGGTCGATCCAGGCCCGGCCGTCGGCCTGGAGCTGGTCCTCGTCGGCCTCGGGCCATTCCAGGCCGATCCAGCTGAGCGGTTCGGTGAGCTCGGACGGCAGCGTGATCGTCATGGCCGGTCACCCCCCGCCGCTCACGGCCGGCCCCGCGGCCGGCCCCGCGGCAGGCCCGCCATCAACGGCCGGACGCGCGGCCGACCCGCCACCAAATGCGGGGCCCGCAGTCGGCACGCCACCAACGGCGGGGCCTGGGGCCGGACCGCCACCAGCGGCAGGTCCCGCAGCCGGCCCGCCGCGGGCCGCGTCACCGGCGGGACCCGGCGCCGCGCCGCCCGGGAACCCCGTCACGCCGTACAGCGAAGAGGCATTTGCGGCGTCGGCCGCCGCGACCGATCGCGCCTGCATCATCAGGGTCGCCGCCGCGAACCCGACCTGCTCGGTGTAGGAGCCCATCGCGTCGAGGGCGACGTCCCGGACGGCGCGGTAGGCGAGCGCGAACATGCTCCCGGTCTCGTCGGCACCCCACGGGTCGGAGGCCGCGCCGACCGCCGCCTCCAGCGTCGCCACGTCGTCCGCCATCCGCTGCGCGATCCCGGCGAGGTCGCGCCCGGCGGCGGCCACGCTCTCCGGGTCGACGCGGAGCTGCCCGCTCACCACGGCCGGGCCGCCCGCCGGTTCAGGTCGTTCAGGGCGGTGGCGATCTCGGCGAACCGCCGTTCCGCCGTGTCCGACGCCTCGGCCAGCGCGGCGGCGAGCCGTTCCGGGGCGGCCTGCGCGCCGTACCGGGAGGTCGCCTCGACGGCCCGGTCCGCCAGCCGGTCCTGTGCCGTGGTGAAGGCCGCGATCAGCGCCGCGCGCAGGTCCTCCAGCGGCAGGTACGAGACCCGCGGGTCGAGGTAGAGGTCGGTCAGCCGCCCGGCAGAGTCGAGTTCGACCCAGACCCGGCCGGCCGCGGCTTCCCCGGAGACGAAACCGGACGTGTCCGGCGAGAAGTTCGGATGGTCCCCCACGGCGCCCCTCCCCATCGGCCGTTCGGGGAACGCCGTGTGAAGCGGCGCTCACCCCCTGTGCTGCCGAATACAGCGGGAAGCGCTGACGCGTTCAACGAAAAAGCCCCGCGGACCGGAAAAGGTCCGCGGGGCTCAGGGCCGGTGGCTCACTCCGCGCCGTCAGGGCCGTTCGTCAGGTCCATCAGCTGCTGCGTGACGTGGTTGGTCAGCGCCTGCTGATACCCGGCGGCGAGCTGCCCCAGCTTGTCGATCTCGTCGATCAGCTGGGCCCGCTTCTCCACCAGGGTGTCCATCGCCTCGGCGTGGTTGCGGCGCGCGTCACTCTCGATCGTGCTCGCCTTCATCTGCGCCTCGGCGGTGAGCTGGTCGGCCTTGCCGCGGGCCTGCTCCATCAGCGCCTCGACCTCGCGCTGCGCGTCGCGCATGTGCTCGTCGGCGGTGCGCTGGGCCATCATCAGCACGCGGGCGTTGCGGTCGTCGTCGCCGACGGTCGGCATCGCGCCGGAGGGGACGGCGCTGCGGGCACGCTCCAGCTGCTGCTGCATGTTGCGCGCGTTCTGCTCGGCGCGGGCGCGGGCCTCCTGCAGACGCTCGAGCTGGGCCTGCAGGTCGGCGAACTCGTTGGTGATCACCATGGTCGCGGCCGGGTTGCCGCCACCGCCACCGCCGCCACCACGCGACGCCTGGTTCCGGAGCGAGTTGTTCTCCTCCAGCAGGCGGATCAGCTCCTGCTCGACCTCGTCGAGGAAGGCGTCGACCTCTTCCTCGTCGTACCCCCGCTTGCCGATCGGCGGCTTCTTGAAGGCCACGTTGTGGATATCAGCTGGGGTGAGCGGCATCGCATTCCTCGGTTCCCGTCGGCGGACGTGGTGCGGCCCGAAATCCTACGCAACGGCGGCACGTTACCGCCCGTGGGCATGATCACGCTTCCCCGAAGTCGCTGACCAGGCTTGATGTGATCAGGCGCACGCCCGGGTCATGGCGTGCAAGTCACGGATAGTACCGGCCGAGGGCTCTCGGCGCACGAAGTAGATCATGACAAGCGGACGGTCGCGGCGACCACGGCGTGCGCCGCCAGACCGGTCCAGGCGCCGATCACCATGAACCGGCCGACCGCCTTGCGCCGCGGGTCCGCGGCCTGCCAGAACCCCGCGCCGACGGCGAGCGACACGACGAGGACACAGAGCGCGCCGGAGACACCACCGGGCGACGTATCGGCTACACAAAGTAGCTGTGGGATGAATCCGGCGTCGAACCCGATCATCCGTGGCCATCGCTTGCGCCACCATCCAGCCATCGGCACCCACCCCCGTACGCGCATTGTCCGAAGTAAATGTAATTACTCGGCACCTGCGATTTCGGGCACGGCGTCTCAGACCTTGGCGACGCGCACCTCCCCGGCCCGGTGCTGGGCCACCCCGGTGATCACGCCGGCCACCATGATCACGGCGCAGAGCCCGACCCGCACGACCGGCGTCAGCCCCGGCAGCAGGGTCGCGGCCAGGACCAGGGGGACGCCGAGGCCGGGCCAGACCAGGGCGACGCGCCACCGCCGCGACAGCACACCCTGGATCACCGCGGCGCTGATCAGGTAACCGGCCAGGCCCGCCCCCAGCACGGCCCGGGTGCCGGCCGACAGGTGATCCTCCGCGCTGTGCATGATCGCGTGCTCCAGCCCGACCGCCACGGCCGCGAGGCTCACGGCGACGGGCAGGTGGGCGTAGACGTAGAAGTCGTGCACGCCCTGGCGGGTGTGCTCACCGCCCTCCTGGACCAGGCGCCGTTTCGCGGCCCCGCCGGAGAGATCGAAGTAGGACCACCACAGCGCGGCCGTGGCGAGGAACCCGAACAGGGCGGTGACCAGCACCTCGGTCGCCCAGTGACCATCGCGCAGGCCCACCACGACGGCCGCCACCGACTCGCCGAGCACCAGGATCACGAAGAGGCCGAAGCGTTCCGGCAGGTGTTCCATGTGCAGCGGCGGCGCGTCCGGGACGCGCGCCGCGATGGTCGGCCCGAGCAGGTCGAGGGCGACGCCGACGGCCCAGAGCACGTAACGGGCGGTGCCGGGCACGCCGAGCGAGATCGTCCAGCACATCGCGCCGGCGACGTGCCCGAAGAGGTACGGCCGGATCCCCGCGCGTGCGTCCGGCAGGTTCCGCCACACCCGCAGGTAGCCGAGCACCAGCGCCACCCGCAGCAGCACGTAGCCGAGCGCGAACCAGCGGGCCCCCTCGCCGATCGCGTCCTCGGCGGAGGCGGCCATGACGATGACTCCGGCCATGCCACCGAGCGTGAACAACCGGAAGATCGCGTCGTCGGTGTCGAACCGGTTGGCGTAAAGGGTGGCGCTGGCCCACCCCCACCAGCCGGCCACCAGGATCGCCACGAACCGGAATCCGCCGCTGAACGTCTCGTGCTCGGCCAGCACGTCCGCGCACCGCCCGACGAAGAGCACGAAGGCCAGGTCGAAGAAGAGCTCCAACCGGGTCGCCGAGCGGTTGGAGTCACGATTGACGTCCGGTGGCCGTACCAGCTCGCGTTCTTCCTCGTCTTCCTGGTCCAACCGCTCCCGATCCGTCATGCGCTGGTTGATACCCGACTCACAGAGATCCGAATCAACGTCTTCACCATGAGGAAAGCGCTTGCCTACATCGACGGTCGCTGATTGGATGGCGGTCATGACGCTTGATCGGAGAACCCTCTTGCGCGCATCCCTCGGCGGCGCGGCCGCCGGCGTACTGGGCGCACCCGTCGCAGCCTCGGCCTCCTCCGCGGGCCGGCGGCGCACCACCGTCTTCGTGGCCGGCGACTCCACCGCCGCGACGTACGCGATCGCCGACATCCCCCGGGCCGGCTGGGGCCAGGCCCTGCCGGTCTTCCTGCGGCACGACGTCGCCGTGGTCAACGGCGCCCTCTCCGGCGCCAGCTCGAAGAGCTTCGCCGACCTGGGCCGCCTCGATCTGATCCTGGACGCGATCCGCCCCGGCGACACGCTGCTGGTCTCGTTCGGTCACAACGACGAGAAGATCGAGGACCCGGCGCGCGGGACCGACCCGTGGACCACGTTCCAGGACTATCTGCGGCTCTACCTGGACGGGGCGCGGGCGGCCCGGGCGCACCCGATCCTGGTCACCCCGGTGGAGCGGCGCCGGTTCACCGCCGACGGCGTGCCGTACCTGTCGCACGGCGAATACCCCGACGCCATGCGCGCTCTCGCGAAGGACACCCGGACACCGCTGATCGACCTCACCGCGCTCTCCTTCGCGCTGTGGTCGAAGCTGGGCCCGGAGGCCACCAAGGACCATTTCCTCTGGCTCGACGCGGGCGTTTCGCCGAATTACCCGGGCGGGGTCGCCGACAACACGCATTTCCAGGCGCACGGCGCCATCGAGGTGGCCCGGCTCGTGGTGACCGCGGGTTGTACGATTCCTGGCCGCGACAACCGGGCTCTTCACGACCCGTCCATCCCGGACGACGTGCTGACCTGGCCGGTGAGCAGGCCCGCCGAGAGCTGAAACCCGATGGCAGCGGAATAACTGGTTAACCTGTTCATTCACGCGGGCCAATCAGCCACGAAATCTGTATAACCGGTCGCCGCAGGCTGGATAGTCACCCGGAACGGGGTAGACGATTTTCCCGTGACCGAAACAACCGTGGTCCTCATCCTCGTGGTCATCACCGCCCTCGGATTCGATTTCACCAACGGCTTCCACGACACGGCCAACGCGATGGCGACCTCGATCGCCACCGGCGCGCTGCGTCCCAAGGTGGCTGTGCTCCTGTCCGCCGTGCTCAACCTGGTCGGCGCGTTCCTCTCCGTCGAGGTCGCGCTCACCGTCACGAACGCGGTGGTCAAGATCCAGAACAGTGACGGCACACCCAAACCGGAACTCCTGGCCGACGGTGGCCAGGCACTGTTGCTGATCGTGCTGGCCGGCCTGGTCGGCGGCATCCTCTGGAACCTGCTGACCTGGCTGCTCGGCCTCCCCTCGAGCTCCTCGCACGCGCTGTTCGGCGGCCTGATCGGCTCCGCCGTCGCCGGCCTCGGCTGGGCCGGCGTCAAGTGGAACGGCGACGGCTCCAAGCTCGACGGCGTCGTCGGCAAGGTGCTGCTGCCCGCCGTCATGTCGCCGGTCATCGCCGGCGTGATCGCCGCGGTCGGCACCTGGGTCATCTACCGGGTCACTCTCGGGGTGGCCGCGCGGTTCACCGAGAACGGCTTCCGGTGGGGCCAGATCGGCTCGGCCTCGCTGGTCTCGCTCGCCCACGGCACCAACGACGCGCAGAAGACCATGGGTGTCATCACGCTCGCGCTGATCGCCAGCGGCGAGTGGACCGACACCAAGAACATCCCGCTGTGGGTCAAGATCTCGTGTGCTCTCGCGATCGCGCTCGGCACCTACCTGGGCGGCTGGCGGATCATCCGGACGCTGGGCAAGGGCCTGGTCGAGATCTCCTCGCCGCAGGGCATGGCGGCCGAGTCGTCCTCGGCCGCGGTGATCCTCGCCTCCAGCCACCTCGGGTTCGCGCTCTCCACCACGCACGTGGCGACCGGCTCGATCCTCGGCTCCGGCGTCGGGAAACCGGGCGCGAAGGTGCGCTGGGCGGTCGCCGGCCGCATGGTAGCGGCGTGGCTGATCACGCTGCCGGCCGCCGCGGTCGCCGGCGCGGTCATGTGGTGGATCGGTGACCTGATCGGCGGGCTCGGCGGCGCGCTGGTCGTGTTCGCGATCCTGGCCGGGCTGGCCACCTACATGTTCATCAGGTCGCGCCGCCAGCCGGTCGACCACAACAACGTCAACGACGAGTGGGACGCCCCGGCCACCCGGCCCCGGGCCACCGCCGGCGCGGCGAGCTGAGAGGACAGGAATCGTGCACAACCTGACCCTGGCCTTCGAGGGCGCCTGGAAGGTGCTGCTCGCCGGTCTGATCCTGGGCGCCGGGCTGCCCGCCGTCTTCGCCCTCGGCATCCGCTCGCTCGCCTACGGCGCGGGAGGCGACGCCGAGGTGCACGCGACCGGCACAACCGGGCCGAAGGCACGCCCGATCGGTACCGTCGGTGGGTACGCCGCGTTCGCCGTCGTGCTGCTCGGCATCGCGCTGGGTATCACGTTCGTGGTGGCGACCGGCTTCGGCAAGGCGCTCAGCTTCGAGCACATCTACCCGACCATCGTCGACAAGCACTGAGGCGGAGACGACAGTGAGCGAACAACGGTCGAACTTCGTCACCCGCGCCGTGGGGTGGCTCCGCGCCGGTTATCCGGACGGCGTGCCGCGGCAGGACTACGTGGTCCTGCTGGGCCTGCTGCGCCGCAAACTGACCGAGGACGAGGTCCGCAAGATCGCGCAGGAACTGGCCGCTCAGGCGCAGATCGGCGACGGCCCGATCACCGGCGCCGAGATCGAGGACATGATCAGCCAGACGATGCTGCAGGAGGCCACCCCGGCCGACGTGGTCCGGGTCTCCGCCCACCTGGCCGCCGGCGGCTGGCCGCTGGCAGATCCACCGGCCGCCGACTGAAGGTGATCGAGCAGGACCCGGATGCCGCCCACGGACGGCATCCGGGTCCTTGCGCTGTGGACAGGGCCCGGGCCGCCCGGTCCCCCTCCGGACCCGGCGGTATTCACACTGCTCGCGGCGGTTCTCCACGGCGCGCTGCCGGTCGTACGGGCGATTGTCGCCGTTCGGACCGTCTTGCAGTCCCGGACGGTGGACCCGAGGCCCCGGGACCGGCCCGGTTACGGAAGAATCGCAGCTCGGATCTTGTAATGCCAGTTCAGCAGACTTTGTAGTGCTTGCTCAGCAGAGAGGAGGACCCGACGTGACGGTGACCCAGAACGCACCCGCGGTCCACGCACAACCCGGGCCCACCGACAACCAGGCCGTCCTGATCGTGCACGGCAAGGACCGCACCGGGATCGTCGCCGCGATCAGCGCGGTGCTCGGCAAGCACGACGCCAACATCGTGTCGCTCGACCAGTACTCGGACAATCCGCACGGCGGCGCGTTCTTCCAGCGCACGGTCTTCGCGCTGGACCACCTCAAGGCCCGGCTCCCCCAGGTCGAGCTCGACCTGCAGGCCAAGCTCGCCGAGGGCTTCGAGCTGGAGTACACGCTGCGCGACCTGTCCGTCCCGAAGCGGGTGGCGATCTTCGCCTCGAAGGACGACCACTGCCTGCTCGACCTGCTCTGGCGCCACCGCCGCGGCGAGCTGCCGATCAACGTCTCGATGGTGATCTCCAACCACGCGGACACCGCCAACGAGGTCCGATTCTTCGGCGTCCCGTTCTTCCACGTGCCGTCCGCCGGGCCGGACAAGTCCGCCGCCGAGGCGCAACACCTCCAGCTGCTGCAGGGCAACGTCGACTTCATCGTGCTCGCCCGCTACATGCAGATTCTCAGCGGCAACTTCATCGAACGCGTCGGCGTGCCGATCATCAACATCCACCACAGCTTCCTGCCGTCGTTCATCGGCGCCGGCCCCTACGCCAAGGCCAAGGCCCGCGGGGTGAAACTGGTCGGCGCGACCGCCCACTACGTGACCGAGGACCTGGACGAGGGACCGATCATCGAGCAGGACGTGGTACGCGTTTCCCACGCCGACACCGTCGCCGACCTGCAGCGACGCGGGGCAGACGTGGAGCGGGCGGTGCTGTCCCGCGCGGTGCGGTGGCACAGCGAGGACCGGGTCATCCGCCACGAGAACCACACCATCGTCTTCGCCTGATCCACAGCCCAGCCCGGCGTCCCCTGCCGTTCCACCAACGGCCGGTCACGGGGTCACGGCGGTCACGGTCGGTGACCCAGGCGGCGTGCGCTTTCGGTCTCCGTGACTGCCGCCGCTCGCCGTCGCCGGCTGGGCACGGTTGCTCGCCAGGCGGCGTGGGCGCTGGTCACCGCGACTGCCGCCGCTCGCCCTCGCTGCCTGGTTGCTGTCGTCCCGCCAGGTGGGCAGTGGTCCCGGAGGTTGGGCGCGGCACGCCCCGGCTGGCACTCAGGGTTGTATCCCGGCCCTGATACAACCGTGAGCACCAGCCGAGCCCGACCAGCTGGTGCTCAGGGTTCTTTCCCGGCCGGGATTACAACCGTCAGCACCAGCCGGAGGCTCGCGCGAACCGCCTGCCGAGCCCCGCTCCGGCCCGCCCTGACCCCAACCGCCGCGGAGCCCGAGCTGCGGCAGCCAGCGCAACCCGGCACCCACCCCGCATGGCAGCCAAGCCCAGCCACCAACCGAACGTGAGCGGCGGCAACCAGCGCAACCCGGCACATCCCGGCCAGGCCCCAGCCACCAACCGGGAGCAAGCGAGCCAAGCGGCGCGAAGCCGGTCACCAGGCGGAAGCCGGTCACCAGGCGGAAGCCGGGCGGGCGGGAGCCGGGCGGGCGGGAGCCGGGCGGGCGGGAGCCGGGCGGGCGGGAGTAAAACAAAGAGGCCAGGCGGGCCAGGGGTCAGGCGGGCTGGGTGGCGGGGACTGAGATCCAGTTCGTGTACTTGCCCGTGCGGTTGTCGCCCGACGACTGCCCGCGCAGCCGGCGCTGGACCCACGGCAGCACGTGCTCCCGGTAGTACCGCGCCTCGGCCAGCAGCCCACTCCCGGCCGACGGCCCGGGATCGATCACGTGCGCCGGCGTCGGGTGGCCGAGAGCGGTCAGCACGTGACTGGCCACTCGCCGGTGGCCGGCGGCGTTCAGGTGGAGGCGGTCGGCGGACCAGTATCCGGCGCGCTGGATCTCCTGGTCGTGGAACATGTCGACGAAGGTCACGCCGTCACGCGCGGCGAACGGGGCGACCGCGGCGGTCAGCGCCTCGCCTTTGCGCCGCATCGAGCTGCCGAACGGCAGCCGCGCGGACGGGTCGGCGCCGGAGAGCAGCAGCACGTGGATGCCCTCGGCGAGGCAGCGCCCGATGGCTTTCTCGGTCATCGCGACCAGGGTTTTCAGGTCGCCGCCGGGGCGCATCATGTCGTTGCCGCCGCCGTTGAGGGACAGCAGCGTCGGTTTGGGGTCGAGCGCGAGCGCGGCGTCGAGCTGGTCGGTGACGATCGGCTGGAGCAGGCGGCCGCGGATGGCCAGGTTGGCGTACCGGATCGGCTCGCCGAGGCCGGCGGCGAGACCCGCGGCGACCAGGTCGGCCCAGCCCCGTTCGCTGCCGTCCGGCTGGGTGTCGCCCATCCCCTCGGTGAAACTGTCCCCGATCGCGACATAACGCATTCCCGAACTCCCACCGGTCGCACCCCGATTGATCAGCCTCAGACTAGCCAGCGGGCGCGGCGGCCCGGTGGGCTTGCGGCGACCCGGTGATCCACGACTCGCCGGCGAGCACGACCAGCGCGGCGGCGACCAGGAGGCCACCGGCCAGTGGGGTGGCGCGGGCGCCCCACGCCTCGAGGATTCCGGCGCCGAGCAGCGAGCCGCCCGCGATGCCGACGTTGAATGCGACGGAGTTGCCGGCGGACGCCATGTCGGTGCTGCCCGGAGCGACCTCCAGGACCCGGTTCTGCAGCGCGGGCGCGAGCGCGCCGAGACCGAAACCGGTCACCGCGGCCAGGACGGCGGTGACCGGTTTCGACGAGGCCGCCGAGTAGGAGGCGAACAGCGCGGCGGCCAGCAGCACGACCGGGGCGATGATCGCGCCGCGTTGCCAGCGGTCGGTGGCGGCGCCGCCCGCGGCGATCCCGGCGAAGTCGGCGACACCGCGGGCGAGGAGCAGCGGGCCGAGCGTGGCCGCCGCGAACCCGGTCACCGCGGTCAGGAACAGCTCGGTGTAGGTGAACGCGGTGTACACCCCGGCGGTGGCCAGCGCGGTGACGACGACCACCACGGCGTAGCGCCGCGCGTCCGGAGTGGTGCCGGTCGCCGCGTGGGAATTGCTCACCTCGATCTCCGGCATCATGAAGATCAGCATTGTGTACGCCGTGAGCGCCAGCCCCGCGAGCGCCAGGAACGCCACCCGCCACCCGTGCTGCTGCCCGATCCACGTCCCGGCGGGCACGCCGAGCATCGGGCCGAGCGACCCTCCGGCGAAGACTGCCGCGTTCACCCGGCCCCGGATCCGCACCTCGAACATCGCCGACGCGATCGGCCCGACGACCGCCCAGAACACAGCCTGGGACAGGGCGACGACGAGCCGGAGGCCGAACAGGACCGGATAGCTGGGCGCGGCGGCCGTGGCGACCGTCGACACCACGAGCACCGCGAGCAGCGTGGCGACCAGGCGACGGCGCGGAACCCGGCGGGTCGCCCAGGTCAGCGGGAAGGTGACGACGCAGACGGCGACCGCGTAACCGGTGACGAGCAGGCCGGCCGACGACGCGGAGACACCGAGGTCGCCGGAGATCAGCGAGAGCAGGCCGATCGGGAGCGTCTCGGTGGCCGCGTAGCAGAACGCGGAGACGGCCAGGGCCGCCAGCGCACCGACAGCCGACATCGCAGCCCCCTCCGCAACCGGACCCGGCCCACTTTAACGAAGATCGATCGATGGGAGTGCTCACGGCGTACCCCCGCAATCGGAGCAAAAGCCGGAGCGGCCCGGCGGCGAACCGGCGGGCCGTCGAGGGGTGTGAGGGTTCAGCTCAGCGGGAGCACGCGGGCGATCGTGACGGAGGAGCCGGAGCTGCCGGCGGCCGGGTAGGCGACGCTGCCGTCCGGGTAGGCCTTGAACGCCGTGTAGTTGTGGTCCTTCGCGGCGATGGTGAACTTCGCGCCGGCCGTCTTGCCGGTGCCGGAGTCGTAGGCCTGCGCGGCGATCGCCGACCCGGACTGCCAGGTCAGCAGCATCCGCCCGGTGCCGTACGTGACCAGGTGCGGGTGGCTGGTCGCCGCCCCGGTGCTGACCGTCTTGTCGGACTTGGCGCTGGTGAAGTGCTCGAGCCGGGTCTTGCCGCCCTGGCTCCACGCCGTCCAGTAGCCGCTCGACTTCGCCAGCACCAGGTCACCGCCGAAGAGCGTCCCGTCGCAGGTGCCCGCCGCGACGGTCCGATACGGATTCGGGCGCGCGATCCGGCAGTTGTTGTCGGTCGCGCAGACCGTCACGTAGTGGCCGGTACGCGGGTCCCACACGATCCGTGACGTCCAGGCGTGGCTGCATCCGACCTCGAACGCGTCCTTGTGCCCGCTGACGAGGGCTCCGCCGGCGCTGACGACCTGCATGCGGTCGCCCTCGTGGATGTCCGAGCAGCTCCCGTTACGGACCGTGATCGCGACCCCGAAGTACGCCGCGAACGTCTTTCCGTCCGTCGCGAGCCGCCCGTGGTGCTGGTACCACCAGGTGAACCGGGCGCCGTCGTCGTACCCGGCGCGGCTGCTCGTCAGGTTCGTGACCTGGCGTTCCCAGACGAGTTTGCCGGACGTGTCGAAGCGGATCAGGTGCGTCGTGTTGCACGGGCTGGACGTGCCGCCGCACAGCGGGGTGTCGCCGCAGTCGCCCTTGCGGGTGAGCAGCAGCACGCCGCCGTCCTTGTCGGCCTGCACGTCCTGCAGGTCGATGCCGGTGAAGCCGGTCGGTGTGCCGGTCAGCTTGTCGTCGCAGCCCAGGTGCCCGAGGTAGACCTTGCCGTTCGTGCCGAGCCAGGCGAGCCAGGAGCCGCCGTCGGGCCGGGCCGCGATCGCCATCGGCAGCTTGTCGGTGTCCCCTTCCGCGCCGTAACCGGTGACCGCCGAGGGCAGCTTCACCGCGGTGACCTCGGTGACCGGCTTGGCCGACGCGGGACGGCCGCAGACGCCGGTGGCCGCCGCCGGGGGCGCGACCGATGCGCTGGGCGCGACGGACCCGCTCGGGGCGGCGGACCCTGGAACGCCTGGGGGCGCCGAGCCGGTGGTGCCGGAGGAGGCGGACGCATCGGCCGCGACCGGGGTGGCGGAGGTCGTGGAGTCCGATGTCGAGCACGCGCCGGCGGTGAGGGCGAGGGCCACGGCCGTCGCCGCCGTCACCCACCTCATGCTGATTTTCCGCATCGTCTTAAGCATTTCCTAAGGGGAATCTAAATCGTCCTTGAACCGCGATCGGGGATTATCGCGGGGGCCAGACTTTACCGGTTCACCCATTGATCGGAAACACTCGGGCCGCCAGGGCCCTTTTCGGCCTTCAGGAGAGTCTGGCCGGACGATTCGGGCGACTCGTACGGGTGCGATAGCCGTACCGGTGCAGCAGGGGCAGCGCCAGCGCCGTCGCCGTCAGGCGTGGCCCCGCGGCCTGTTCGTCGCGCCAGCGGTCGTCGGCGCGCAGCGCGACCTCGCCGGTGCGGAAACGCCCCGGGTTCCCGGCGATCGTGTGGTTGGTGTCGAGCCGCACCGTGGTGTCGTCGGTGAACGGCCCACCGGCGGTGTCCATCCTGGTGAACGCGAGCAGCCCCTCGATCGTCTCGCGCGGTGCGGCCGCGAAGTCCTCGTAGCGCAGCAGGCGGTACCGGCCGTCATAGGCGCCGGCCAGCCGCTCGGCGAGCGCGTTGCGGACCAGCCAGTGCATGGTGCTGGCGGCCGGCGCCTCCTGGTGCGTGATCGCCGTCCTCGCGCGGTCGGCCTGGCTGGCCCGCATCCAGGAATGCGTCACCGCGCGCGGGTCACGGATCATGTGCAGCAGGTACGGCTCGATCCCGGGCATGCCGGGCAGCAGCGCGGCCGCGGACGGCACCTTCGACGAATCGACGATCAGCCGCGCGCCGGTGACCTCGGCGATCGCGTGGTAGAGGCGGTTGGTGACCTGCCGGTACTCCTCCGCCTCCGGGCTGGCGTCCGGGCCGGTCAGCCCCGGGGTGTGGCGGACCCGGACCGCTTCCCGCTGCAGGCGCGCGATGTGCTCCGGGCACGGGCGGTCGGCGCCGAACGCCACGTCCAGAATGGTGATCCACAGCTCACAGCGGGTGAAGACCAGACCGCATCCACATTTGCGCCCCTCGATAAGACCGCGGCTCCACAGATAGAAGAGCTCACCGGTGGAGAAGACGCCGTCGTACGAATTCAGGATGTTGTCGACAATGGTGGTGCCGCTGCGGCCCCACCCGGCGATATACATAACCTTTAACGACATGTTGCAGAATCGTTCAGAGAGTCGGTTAACGGGAGATGAACGAAGGGCGGCCGAAGGGTGTTCGGGACCTCGGAGGTCTCTATGCCTTCCTGTGGTTCCTGAGAGCGTGTGACCACGCCGGGGCGGCCGGGACTCATCGACTTCCTCCAGACAGGGGCGAACTCGAACTCAGTATCACTATTGCACGCTTTTAAACTGACATTTCCGTTTTATCGCATCATCGCTGAGCTGTAGTGGGTAACGCACGTCCGGAGTCGAGGACGCGGGCACGGAGGCGCGAAAGGCGCGGAGACTACGCTCGGAGGTAATTCATGAATGCGGACAAATGCACCGAAACATCTACATTCTCGTCGTAGAGCCACTGCGCCTGAAGGCCCTCGATCAGCGCCACCAGCTGCCGGGCCACCACCTCCGGATCCAGCCCGGCCCGCAAGCGGCCCCGATCCCGCTCCAGCTCCAGCAACTCCTGGACGTCGGCATGGAACCGCTGCTCACGCCGCCGCACGAACTCGTGCACCGGGTGATCCGGCGCGATCCCCTCCGCCAGCAGCGTCGCGTCCAGGTGGACCACCCCGCGCCGCGCCGCGTTGCGCCGGATCACCTCGGGCACCCCGTCGAACAGGCCCTTCTCGCGCAGCACCTGCTCGCGCCACGGCCTGTCCCGCCGCTCGCGCTCCTCCAGCACCGCCTCCAGCAACGCGGCCGTGGTGCCGAAGTGGTAGCGCAGCGAGACGTGCGTGGTCCCGAGCTCCTCCGCGAGCTGCCGCAGCGAGAACCGGCGGAACCCCTTCTCGGCGAACACGGCCAGCGCCGCGTCGACGATCTCGGCGCGCTTGCGCTCACCGTTCGCATAGGCGGCGCGTTTCCGTGCGGTCTCGGACATCTGCCCTGCCAGGCTCACGGTCGGCGGTGGCCGACACGCTATCCCAAAGCCCGATCAACCCCAAGGCCCACGATCTTCCCGGTACGGCGTGAGCCTCCGGCCCCGGCGGCAGAAGGGTCAGACCCGCAGGGCCGTCGCCGAGCTCGCCAGCAGGCGCAACGCCGCCTCCGACGGTGAGCCCTCCTCGACGGTGTGCACGACCAGCGCCTGGTCCGGGTCGTCGGGCAGGCGCAGCGCCTCGAAGCCGAGCTCCAGGCGGCCGACGACCGGGTGCCGATAGACGTACTCGCCGTGGGTCTTGTCCTTGAGGCCGTGCTCCCCCCAGGCCGCACGGAACACCGGGCTCGCCGCCAGCAGCTCCTCGACCAGCGCCGCCGTCCGTGGATCGTCCGGGTGGCGCGCCACGTCGAGCCGCAGGTAGCCGGCCACGTCACGGACCTTCGCCGGCCAGTCCTCGTAGAGGCGGCGGATCCCCTCGTCGAGCAGCACGAGCCGGGCCATGTTGCGCTGCCCGGGCGTGGCCGCCCCGAAGTCGGTGAGCAGCGCGGCGGCCACCTCGTTCCAGGCCAGGACGTCGGCGGCACGGCCGATCACGTACGCCGGAACGTCGCCGACCGACCGCAGCAGCCGCAGCAACCCGGGCCGCACCACCTGCCGTTCCCGCGGTCGTCCGGCCGGGACCGGACGGGCCAGCCGGTACAGGTGGGCGCGCTCGACCGGGTCGAGTCGCAGCGCGCGGGCCACCGCGTCCAGCACCGACTCGGAGAAGTGCAGCGTGCGGCCCTGCTCCAGGCGTACGTAGTGATCGACGCTGACCCCCGCGAGCAGTGCCAGCTCCTCGCGCCGCAACCCCGGCACCCGCCGCTGCCCGCCACCACCCGCCAGCCCCAGCTCGTCCGGGCTGAGCCGGGCCCGCCGGGAGCGCAGGAACTCGCCGAGCTGGGCACGCCGGTCCAGGGTCATGCCGGCCATTATCGCCCGGACGGTCGCGCCGTGGCTGGTCACCACGTGCCCTGGATGCCGTCCGTGAACCGGCTCAGAGTCGACGTCATGACGACGACTACCCGCATGCTCGGCATCACCGGCATGGAACTCTCGGCGACCGGGCTCGGCGCCTGGGTGATGGGCGGCAGCGACTGGCAGTACGCGTGGGGACCGCAGGACGACGCCGACTCGATCGCCACGGTGCACCGCGCTGTCGAGTCCGGGGTGAACTGGATCGACACGGCCGCCGCGTACGGCCTGGGCCACTCCGAGGACGTGGTGGGCCGGGCGGTGGCCGCACTGCCTCAGGCCGACCGGCCGTACCTGTTCACCAAGACCGGCCTGGTCTGGGACGACCCGGCACGGCGGGCCGCCCCGCCGCGACGGCTGATGACGGCGGCCGCCGTCCGCCGGGAGCTGGAGGCCTCGCTGCGCCGGCTGCGCACCGACCACATCGACCTCTACCAGGTGCACTGGCCGGGCGACGGCCGGCTGCTGACCTTCGACGCGGACGACGCCGCCGAGCCGGTGGGCGCGACCGAGCTGGAGGAGTACTGGCAGACCATGGCCCACCTGCGGACCGAGGGGAAGGTACGGGCGATCGGGCTGTCCAACCATGGCGTCGCGGAGCTGGACCGGGCCGAGAAGGTGGCGCACGTCGACGCGATCCAGCCGCCGTTCTCCGCCCTGGTCCGGCACACCGCCGGCGAGATCGCCTGGAGCGGGGCGCACGGCACCGGCGTGATCGTCTACCAGCCGATGCACTCCGGGCTGCTGACCGGCGCGTTCGACGAGGCCCGGGTGGCGGCGCTGCCGGCGGACGACTGGCGGCACGCGCACCCCGACTTCACCGTGAACCTGCGGCGGAACCTGCGGGTCGTCGACGCGCTCCGGGCGGTCGCCGGGCGGCACGGGGTGCCGGTGGCCGCGGTCGCGGTGGCCTGGACGCTCGCCTGGCCCGGCGTGACCGGCGCGATCGTCGGCGCCCGCCGGCCCGATCAGATCGCCGGTTGGCTGCCCGGCGCCTCGCTGACCCTGACCGGAACCGAGCTGGACGAGATCGCGGCCGCGATCACCGCCGCCGGGGCGGGCGACGGCCCGGCCCGGCCGCCCTCACTGCTTCGCTGATCTCGGCGAGCTGCCCGCCGCGATCAGCTCGGGCACGGTGACCATCCGGAAGCCACGCTTGCGCAAACCGTCGAACATCGTGGCCAAACCCTGGATGGTCACCAGCCGCCGGTCGTCGCCCTCGTCGTGGGCCAGCAGGATCGAGCCGGGCCGGACCGAGTCGATGATGTCCTTCGCCTGGCCCATCGGGTCGTCGTGGAACATCTTCTCGCGCATCGCCTTGGACCAGAGGACCACGTCGTAGCCAAGCTTGTCGGCGGCCAGCATGGTGGAGCCGCCGATGTGCCCGAACGGCGGCCGCAACAGGGTGACCGGCCGGCCGAACTGCCGTTCGATCTCGTCCTGGGTGCGGCCCAGCGACTCCAGCACACCGTTGAGGTCGAGCGTGGCCAGGTCGTCGTGGTTCCACGAGTGGTTGCCGATGGCGTGCCGGTCCATCCGGCCGCGGACCAGGTCGGCATTGCGCCGCAGCCGGTCGCCGACCATGAAGAAGGTGGCCGGCACGTCCGCGGCGTCCAGCGCGTCGAGGACCATCGGCGTCCAGTGCGGCGACGGGCCGTCGTCGAAGGTGAACGCGACGAGCGGCTCGGTCGTCTCCACGTAGTAGTGGACCGCGACGCCCGCGTGGTGCACGGCGTCGAGCACGTCCGCCGCGGCCGCGTAACCGCCGGCCACCGGAAGATCGTCCAGGCCGAGCCAGTGCGGGAGCTCACGAGCGCCATACGCCCCGGCGGCGATCCCGGCGGCGCCGGCCAGGGCGGTGCGCAGGACCGCCCGCCGGCTCACCATCGGGAGGATTCCGGCGGACGGACACGCTTCGCATCTGGCGCCATGGTCAAACCCCCGTAAGCCCGGCATGAAGTCACCGGATTCTGTCTCACCGTGTCAAGTCCGCAGGGTCGACGACTGGCTGCATAAGCCCCGGCCTGGTACGAAGTGGACGTGCCTGAGTCACCGAAATCACCCGACCGGACCGCTCTGACCACCCCTCGGCTGCTGCTGCGCCAGTGGCGCGACGACGACCTCGACGCGTTCGCGGCGTTCACCGCCGACCCCGAGGTGATGCGCTACATCCACGACGGCAGCACGCTCGACCGGGCCCGGACCGCCGAGCGCATCGCCCTCTAGCAGCGGCACTGGGACGAGCACGGCTTCGGGCTGTACGCGGTGGAGCTGCGGGACACCGGTGAGCTGATCGGCTTCACCGGGCTGGCGGTGCCGCTGTTCCTGCCCGAGGTCCTGCCCGCGGTCGAGATCGGGTGGCGGCTGGGACGGCCGTACTGGGGAAAGGGTCTCGCCACCGAGGCGGCCCGAGCCGTGGTCGGCCGGGCGCGCACCGGATTCGGCCTGAAACGTCTGGTCAGCATCCACATCGCCGGTAACGAGGCATCCGCCCGGGTGATGGTGAAACTGGGCATGAGGCTGGACCGCGAGACCGTTCAGCCGGACACCGGTCGTCCGCTCCGGGTCTACGCCCTGGACCTCTGACCAGGGCGCGGGGACCCCCGGTCGGAGGACGCGCCGGTCGACAGCCCCCGGTAGCCTTGCCTGCATGTATCCCTCGCCGCACGTCCGGGTCTCGGATGCCGACCGTGAGGCGATCGTCGCGCGGCTGAGCACGGCGACCGCCGAGGGCCGGCTCACCATCGAGGAGTTCAGCGAGCGGTCACGCTACGCCTATGCGGCGCGCACCTGGGGTGAGCTGTCCAGTGTGCTCCACGACCTGCCCGCCCTCGTGGCCCCGCCGGCCGTCCTCGCGCAGCCGCCGGTCCGGGAGAGCAAGGTGCCGATGCTCTCGCTGGTTTTCGGTCTCCTGTCACTGCCGCTGTTCATGTGCACCGGCGGCCTGCTGGCCCCGTTCAGCGCGCTCGCCGCCATCGTGCTCGGGGTCCAGGCCCTCCGAGGGCCGGCGCGCACGGTGCTGCACGGCCGGGGCATGGCGATCGCGGGGCTGACCCTCGGGACGGTGTCCATGCTCGGGACGGCCACGGTCCTCACGCTGCTGATCAACGGCTCGGAGTTCTTCTAGGCGGTGTCGCCGGCGACAACGGTCAGCAACTGACCGCTATCGCGGGCAGCCTGCATGCATGACTCTTGACCGCTCGGGTTCCCGGATCGACCACCTCAACGTCGCCGTGCCCGACCTCGCCGCCGCTGTCGCCTTCTATGAGCCCGTGCTGGCCGCCATCGGGATCACGAAGATGCTGGAGATCCCGCCGAACGCGACACCGAACCAGCCGACCGCCATGACCGGCTTCGGGCTGGCGGACGTCAAGCCCTATTTCTGGCTCATCGACGGAGGCACCGTCGGCACGAACATGCACCTGGCCTTCACCGTCGACACTCGCGACGACGTGGCTACCTTCTACCGCGCCGCGCTCGCGGCCGGCGCGACCTCCCTACTGGAGCCCGCGCGTCACCCCGAGTACCACGACGACTACTACGGCGCCTTCGTCCAGGACCCGCACGGCATCAATCTCGAGGCGGTCTGTCATCGCGCCAGTGTGTGATCGATGACGGCGACGGAGGTGGTGGGCAGGGCTGCTCCGCGACGGATCACCAGGGGTGCGCTACCGCCGGGAGAAACCGAAGATCCGATTCATCAGGCGTACGTCCGAGCCCACCACCGCCCGGTAGGAGTCGCGCGCCATCCCGTCCAGCAGGTCACGGGCCGCCCGGTACGGCGACGTCACCGCCTCGCCGGCCGGGAAGACCATCGCGACGTGCACGTTCGCACCCGCCTGCACGCTCTCGGCGAACCGTCTCGCGGCGGCCCGCGCGGCGTCCGGCGCGGCCGGCGGGTCACCGACGCTGACCAGGTGCGCCTCCTGCCGGGCACGCAGCAGCGGCAGGAACGTCCGGATCACCGGCTCGCCCGCCCCGGCGCAGTGGATCACCCCGTCGACCGCGTTCCAGCGCGCGATCACGGCGGGCGGCAGCGCCTCCACCTCGGCCGGCTCGGTCACGTCGGCCACGTGGGTGGAGAGCAGCAGCGGCGCGACGACCTGGCGGGCGGTCTCGGTCAGCGCCTCCGGATCGGCGTCGACAGCAGCGACCCGGGCGCCACGCCGGATCGCCTCCAGGGTCACCGCGCGGCCGAGCTCGCTGCCCGCGCCGGTCACCACCAGGGTCTTGCCCGCCACCCGCATGCCACGCCCCCTCGGATAGTGACGGTGATCACGCTACTGCGCTCCCGTGCGGAAAGGCAACGGGGACATGCCGGTCGCCGGGTAAGCGTGTTCCGGAAATCAACCGGGCGGCGGTGCCGCCGATTTCCGGAACACGCCTCAGCTCAGCGGTGCGGGAACGCGCGCGCCGGGGTGCTCAGCGCCTTCGCCGCCGACCCGCCGGGCGCGGTGACCGTCCAGTCCGGGTGGCCCGGCATGGGCGGCGTCTTCGTGCCGTAGAGCCAGTCGTTCAGGAAGCCGCGCAGGTCCTGGTGGGAGACCTTCGAGGCGAGCGCGATGAAGTCCTGCGTCGCGGCCGCACGCCCGCGGTTCTGGGCGACCCAGGCCCGCTCCAGGGCGTCGAACGCCTTGACGCCGATCTTCTGGCGCAGGGCGTAGAGGACGAGCGCGCCACCGTCGTACACGTTCGGGTTGAAGACGTCCCAGATCGAGTCGCTCCGCAGCGGGTGCGCGACCGGGCCGTACGTGCTGCGGTACCGGTCACCCCGGGCATAGACCGCTTTGAAGTACGACTCCAGGTCCGCCTGACCGGTGTAGTCCTGGAACTGGCCGTGCTCCAGGGCGTAGATCAGCTCGTACCAGGTGGCGTGACCCTCGCTCTGCCAGACGTCGCTCCACTGGTTCGGCGACACACTGTCACCGAACCACATGTGTGCCAGCTCGTGCGCCATGACCGGGTCGAGAACGAACTTCGGCGCGGCGAACAGGCTCGTGTCGTACAGGGAAAGTGTCTGGGTCTCGAGGGCGAAGCCCAGATCGGTGTCGATGACCAGGGAACCGTAGTTCTCGAACGGGTACTTCCCGACCTTGCCGACCATCCAGGCGAGCTGGGAGCGCTCGACCTCGGCCTTGGGCAGCAGGTCCGCGGCGAGCCGGGTGGGCACCACGTCACGGATCGGGACGCCGCCGACCGACGGCCGCCGCTGCACCGTGAAGTCACCGACGGCGAGCTGGATCAGCTCGCTGGCCATCGGCTTCGACTCGCGGTACACCGAGGTCACCGCGCCGCCGCGGGACCTGTCGCCGACGTGCACGCCGTTCGCCACAGCGGTCCAGCCGGCCGGGCGGGTCATCGAGATGGTGTACGTCGCCATGTCCCGCGGGTGGTCGTTGCTCGGGAACAGCTGGTGCGACTGGTCCGGCTGACCGGCCATGATGGTGCCGTCCACCGTGGTCACGAAGCCGGCCGGGGAATCCGCGTTCGCGGGGATCGGCGTCGCGGTGAAGTTGCTGACCGTGACCCAGAAACGCTTGCCC
This sequence comes from Actinoplanes cyaneus, assembly GCF_016862095.1. Lineage (GTDB taxonomy): Bacteria > Actinomycetota > Actinomycetes > Mycobacteriales > Micromonosporaceae > Actinoplanes > Actinoplanes cyaneus. Next base: position 19,748 of record NZ_BOMH01000013.1, on the reverse strand, counting down.
TTGGTCAGGTAACGGCTGGGCGTGACGATCAGCTCGTCGCCGGAGCGGCTGAACGTGGCCGGGCGGCCGTTCACCGACACCTTGCCGACCGACTCGCCGCCGAAGTCGAGGTCGAAACGGGACAGGTCCTGAGTGGCGACCGCGGTGATCGTCACGTCGCCGGTGACCGTCTGCGCCGGGTCCTTCTCCGGGTAACGGATCCGCAGGTCGTAGTCCTGAACGTCGTAGCCACCGTTGCCGAGCAGCGGGTACAGCCGGTCGCCGAGACCCGCGGCGCCCGGACTCGCGTGGCGGGTGGCCGCCGACACGGGAGCGCTCAGGCCGGCCACCACGATCAGCGCGGTGGCGCCGGCCGCGATCAACCCCGAGAGACGTCGTTCGATGTGAAAGTCGTTCATGGCCGCCGACGTTACGCCGACCACAGTGGAGTCGCAGCCCGCCGAGGGCGGGCATTCTCCGCGGGACGTTCCGCGAGACGCCGCGAAACGGGACTACCCGGGCAGAACGATCCGCGCGGTGACACCCGCCCCGGGCCGGCTCTCCAGCCGCAGCACGCCGCCCTGGGCCTCGACGATGCGGCGGCTGATCGCCAGCCCGAGGCCCAGCCCCGGGATCTGTGCCAGCCGTGCCTGCTCGCCGCGCACGAACGGGACACCCAGCGCCGCCAGTTCCGCCTCCCCCAGGCCGGGCCCGTGGTCCCGGACCACGATCGCCGGCCGCGAACCCGCCGTCACCGTGACCTCGACCGGCTTGCCCTCGCCGAAGCAGAGCGCGTTGCCGATCAGGTGCCCGAGCGCCACCCCGAGCAGCCGCGGGTCGGCGGTGACCCACACCGGGCTGTCCGTCCCGGCCACGTGGAGTCGCTCGCCCCCGGCAGCGGCCACTGCGGCGGCGACGACGGCGCCGAGGTCCGACCGGCGCCGGTGGCCGACCGGCTCGTGGGCCTGCTGGTCGACCGCGCGCAGCAGATTGTCGACAGTGCGGCAGAGCCGGTCGGTGTTGCGGGTGATCGCCTCCACCCGGCGCTCGAAGCCCGGCATGATCGCGCCCATCTCGGTGAGCAGCTCCAGGTTGCCGTTGATGCTCGCCAGCGGGGTACGGATCTCGTGGGAGATCGCCGTGACCACCTCGTCCTGGTCCACGCCGGCCGGGAACGGCTGGATGCCGGCCAGATGCCGCAGCCCGGTCTCGGCGTCCACCCGGCGGGCGATCCGGGACAGCATCCGCACCGTCGCCTCGGGATTGTGGCGGCGCGGCGTGTCGTCGAAGACGCAGAGCGCGCCGACCACGTGATCACCGTGGTGCAGTGGCGCGGCGCCCAGGAAACGGACGTGCTCGGCGCCCCGGACCAGCGGATGCGTGGCAAGCCTCGGGTCACGGCTGGCGTCACCGACGACCATCGTGTCGTCCGCGGCGGCGACCGCGTCGCACACCGACTCCGCCTGCGGCACGTCGACAACGGTCCGGATGCCGATCGCGCCGGCGATGTGCGCCGTCCCGCCATCGATCATCTTGAGCGCGGCCATCGGTGCCCGGCAGGCCTCGGCGGCGAGTTCCAGCACCTCGGGGATCTCGGCCACGGCCGCCCGGTAACGCTCGGCGGCCACGGCACGGGCCTCGGCCGGGTCCATCCTCGTCGAGACGGTCATCGCGCCACTCCTCCGCTGCCTCAGGTGTTGCTCCATCAGGTGCCGTGCGGTCGCTTCGGTTGCTCCGCAGGGATCGGCGCCGCGACGGGCGGCTTGCGGGAATCCGTAGTTGCCATCGGGGAGCCCACGCCCGGCCGGCGCCGCGCCAGGCCACGCCGCACCGCGCCGCGCCGGTCAGACTGCGGCGGCGGCCAGGGCGGCCTTGGCTGCCAGCCGGAAACTCCTGATCATCGGGTTCGGGTCGCCCTTGCGGCTGACCACGACCACCTGGCTGGGAGCGGCACCTTCGATCGGGATGGTGACGAGGCCGGGACGGAGCGAGCTACGGTGATCGCCGACCGGCAGCACCGCGATCGCCCCGCCGCCGGCAACCAGTTCCAGCTTGTCCTCGAAGCTCTCGACCGGCGGCACCCCGGCCCCGAGGAGCTGGTAGGAGGTCCAGTCCGCGGTCTCGAACGCGCAGGGCGCCGCCTCCTCGCCGGCCAGTTCCGCCGAGGTCACCGACACGCGGCCGGCCAGGGGATGACCGCGCGGGACCACCAGCATCCGCGGTTCCTCGTAGAGCGGGGTGGTGACCACCTCGTCGGCGGCCAGTGGCAGCGGTGCCCGCGCGACCAGGGCGTCGACGCGTTCCTCGGCCAACGCTCCCACGTCGCGGCAGCTCAGGTGCCGGGTGGCGATCTCGGCGCCCGGGTGGCGGCGGCGCATTTCCTGGACCGCGGCGGTGATCACGAGATCTTCGAGATAGCCGATGGTGATGCGTTCGGTGCCGGCCTGGTCGCGTACGGCCAGCTGAGCCTGCCGGGCGGCCTGCAGCAGGGCTCTCGCCTGCGGGAGGAACACCCGGCCGGCCGGGGTGAGTCGGGCACCCTGGGGCACGCGGTCCAGCAGTCGTACGCCGAGATGTCTCTCGAGCCGCTGGATCTGGCGGCTCAGTGCCGGCTGGGCCACGTGCAGGTCAGTGGCGGCCCGGCCGAAGTGCTGATGAGCCGCGACCACGGTGAAGTACCGCACCAGCCGCAGGTCCAAGTCCTTACCGGCGTCGTTCACCGTTCCAGCGTACGCATCATGCCGTTTCGGAATGACTCGGTGCCGAACCGGTCTTGGACGGCCGTGCCGGTGCCGGACTTGACTGGAGGAGCAACGTTCCCCCGAGAAAGCACAGGCACGATGAAGGCGATCCAGATCCACGAAGCGGGCGGCCCGGAAGTCTTGCGGTACGACGAGGTGCCGGTGCCCGAGATCGGACCGGGCGAGGTCCTCGTCAAGGTGCACGCGGTGGGCATCAACCCGCCGGACTGGTACCTGCGTGAGGGGCTGAAGGTCATGCCGGCCGAGATGAGGCCGGCACTGGAGTTCCCGCTGATTCCCGGAACGGACATGTCAGGCGTGGTCGAGGCGGTCGCTCCGGACGTGCAAGGGTTCACGGCCGGTGACGAGGTCTTCGGCATGCTGCGGTTCCCGGGGTTCGACGGCCGGACGTACGCCGAGTACGTGGCCGCGCCGGCCTCCGACCTGGCTCACAAGCCCGCCTCCATCGACCACGTGCACGCGGCCGCGGCGCCGATGGCCGTCCTCACCGCCTGGCAGTACCTGATCGATCTCGGTCACGACGTGCCGTCCCCGTTCACCGGCCGGGTGCACCGGCCGGTGCCGATCACGCCGGGGATGACCGTCCTGGTCAACGGGGCCGCCGGTGGAGTGGGCCACTTCGCGGTGCAGCTGGCGAAGTGGAAGGGGGCGCACGTGATCGCGGTGGCCTCGGGCCGTCATGAGCAGTTCCTGCGCAAGCTCGGTGCCGACGAGTTCGTCGACTACACCCGTACCCGGGCCGAGGACGTGGTCAGTGGTGCCGACCTGGTGGTCGACACGGTCGGTGGCCCGGAGAGCTCACGCTTGCTGACCGTGCTCGAGCGCGGCGGCACCATGCTTCCGGTGTTCTTCGCGCAGTACGACCCGGAGGTGACGGCCGGTCTGGGCATCTCGGTCTCCAACATCCAGGTACGGTCCAACGGCCCCCAGCTCGCCGAGATCGGGCGCCTGTTCGACGAGGGCAAACTCCAGGCCGGGCTGGACAGCACCTACCCGCTGGCCGAGGCCGGCAGCGCACACACGCGAGCCGCGCGGGGTCACCTCCAGGGCAAGATCGTGCTCACCGTGGTCTCGTGATCGCCGGACTCCCGCACGGCCCGCTCAGACGCCGGCCGTCCCGGAAGACGAACCGTGTCCCTGCCGAAGCCCGCTGACGAACGTGCCGAGCCGCTTCAGCCCTTCGCGCAGGGCCTCGCGCGACGCCGCGTAGGACAACCGGACGTGGGTGTCAGCGGTCGCCACCCCGAAGTCGCGGCCCGGGGTGACCGAGACGAGCGCCTCCTCCAGGGCCCGCCGGCAGAACTCCCACGCGTCCAGGCCGGTCGAGCTGACGTCGAAGTACACGTAGAACGCGCCGTCCGGCGGCACCGGCACGGGCAGCCCGATGCGGGCCAGGCCGTCGAGGGCGATGCCGCGCCGGGCCAGGAGCTCGGCGCGGCGTTCCTCGCAGACGGCCAGCGACGCCGGGGTGAAGCATTCCAGGGCGGCGAGCTGGGCCGGCGTGGAGGCGCACAGGAAGTAGTTCATGGCGAGCCGCTCCGCGGCTTCGACCAGCGCGGGCGGCAGCACGCACCAGCCCAGACGCCACCCGGTCATGCCGAAGTACTTGGAGAAGCTGTTGATCACGATGGCGTCCGGGTCCGCGGCGAGGATGCTGCGTGGCGGGGTGCCGTCCGCGGCCGGGTCGGCCAGGTCCAGGTAGATCTCGTCGACGATCCGCCAGACGCCCCGCGCACGGGCGAGATCACAGACCGAGACCATTTCGGCGTACGGGATGGACGTGCCTGTCGGGTTCGACGGGCTCGCGATCATGACGGCGCTGGTCTGGTCGCTCCAGGCCCGCTCGACCGCCGTGGTGTCCAGCTGATAGCGGGCTGCCGGTGTCGTGGCCGCGGTGACGACAGCGCCGCCGAACGTCTCGACCAGCGCCCGGTTGCACGGGTAGGACGGGTCCGCGACGATCACCTCGTCCCCCGGGTCCGTGGTCGCGGCCGCCGCCAGCAGCAACGCACCGGAAGCTCCGGGGGTGACGGCGATCCGCGCCGGGTCCACTGTCACGCCGTGCCGGTCGCGGTAGAAGTCGGCGATCGCCTCGCGCAGCGCGGGCAGGCCGAAGGCCGGCGTGTACGGCAGCGGCCGCCCGTCCATCACGTCCCGCATCGCCTCGCGGACCGCGGGCGGTGCCCCGAAGTCGGGTTCGCCGAGCCCGAGCCGGACGACGTCGTGGCCGGCGGCCTCCAGCTCCCCCGCCCGGCGCCCGAACGCCATAGCATGGAACGGCTCGACCGCCAGGGCACGCTGCGACAGTTTCACGGGGTGGAGCCCTCGGTGGCTTCGGGCGCCGGGTCGGAGTCCGGCTCCGGGATCGGCGGGGCCGGGTCGCTGAGCTGCTCGCGCAGGTAACCCCAGATCACCCCGATGAGCGCGGCGACCGGCACCGCCAGCAGGCTGCCGACGATCCCGGCGAGGTTGCCGCCCAGGGTCACCGCGAGCAGGACCACGGCGGCGTGCAGGCCCAGGCCCCGGCTCTGGACCATCGGCTGGAAGACGTTGCCCTCCAGCTGCTGGACCAGCAGGATGATGCCGAGCACGATCAGCGCCTTGACCCAGCCGACGGAGACCAGCGCGATCAGCACCGCGACCAGCCCGGCGAAGACCGCGCCGACGATCGGGATGAACGCGGTGACGAACGTCAGCACGGCGAGCGGCAGCACCAGCGGGACGCCGACGATCCACAGGCCGAGGCCGATGAAGACCGCGTCGAGCAGACCGACGAACGCCTGCGAGCGGACGAACGACCCGAGCGTGTTCCAGCTGCGGCTGGCGATCTCGGGCACGTCGGCGGCGAGCCGGCCGGGCAGCTGACGGCCGAGCCAGGGCAGGAAGCGCGGGCCGTCCTTAAGGAAGAAGAACATCAGGAACAGCGCGAGGATCGTGGTGACCACGCCGTTGACGATCGTGCTGACGCCGGTGAGGGTGGCGTTCGCGATGCTGCCGACGCTGGCCTGAACCTTGTCGATGGCGCTGTTCAGGCCGCTGTTGACCTGGTCGTCGCTGATGTTCAGCGGCGGGCCGGAGGCCCAGTCCCGGACCTGCTGGATACCGTCCACCACGCCCTGGCCGAGCTTGCCGGACTGCTCGGAGACGGGCACCGCGATCAGCACGATGGTTCCGGCGATCAGGGCCAGGAACAGGACCGTGACCAGGGAGGCGGCGAGCGCGGGCGGCCAGCCCCTGCGGCGCAGGAAGCGGACCGGCGGCCAGGTGAGCGTGGTCAGCAGCAGCGCCACGACCAGCGGCCAGAGCACCGACCAGGTGGCCCCCAGCAGGTCCAGGACGACATAGAGGAGCAGCATGATCAGCAAGGTCTGTGCAGAGACCCGGGCGGCGTCACGCAACGCCGACCGGGTCTTCACAGTGCTCAGGGTGGACCGCATTGGATCACCCTACGACGAACGGGGCCTCCCGGGATTTCTTCCGCCCGGCGTGGACACAGCCGGTCAGTACGAAACGGGGGCGGAAGCGGGGGACGACGGCGAAGGGTCACCCGGCGCGAGGGCGACACCACGGAACGCCACGCCGCCGGGAGCGGTGGCAACCGTCGTACGCGCGGAGGCCGAAGGCGGCGAACTGAACTCGGCCGAGTCCGTGACCTGCACCAGGGTGTTGCCCGCGCCGGCGCCGTCGATGCCGTAGAGGCGGGCGCCGGTCCCGTCCACCACGCCGGTCAGCCCGGTCCATGCGGAGGTGCCGGAGATCGTGCCCCGCTCGGTCCAGTTCGTGCCGTCCGACGAGTACTTGTGGACCGCGTCGGCCTCGCGCAGCAGGTAGAGCGTGTCCACGCCGGCCACCGCGGCGTCCCGGTCGAGCAGCACGAACGCGATGGGCCCCGAGCCGCCCGATCCGAGCGCGACCGGTTGCGTCACGACGCCGGCCGTGTACTCGTAGAGCCCGGCCGGCTCCTTCTCGCTGCCGAACCAGAGGCTGCCGCCGGCGAGTTGCACGGTCCGCGTGTCGTTCAGCGCGCCGGTGCCACCGGCCAGCACGGTCCCGCTGCTCGCGCCGAGCGTAGCCTGGACCAGGCCACCGTTCGGGGCCGCGGTCGCGCCGTGCCCGGTGACCCAGAAGCGGGCGCCGTCGGCGGTGACCGCGCCGCGCACCTCCTCCTGCATGAAGGAGGTGCCCAGCGTGGTGGAGGTGTCCACCGCGCCGGCCGCGTCGACGCGGGCCACGACCCGGGGGACGGACGTGGTCGCGGTGCCCGGCTCCGCCGCGTAGCCGGCGAGCGTCACGTAGCGGCCGTCCGCCGAGCGGGCCAGCGCTCCGACCCCGGCCGAGTCGCCCTCGATCGTGAACGGCTTGTCGACGCCGGAGACGGTGACCGGGAGTTCGATCGCGGTTCCGTCGCCGGTGCCGGCGCCGGTGAGCCGGGTCAGCGTCACCGCGGTCGCCTCGGCGGTGACCGTCACCCGGGAGAGCAGGAGGTGGTCGGCGGCGGCGCCGGTGGTCGCCCGCGCGCCGGTGGCGGCGACGATCGCCGTGCCGGCCACGACCGCTGCCGCGGACGCGATCGCCAGGCGGCCAGTGTGCTGGAAGAGCACGATTGTTGCCTTTCGTCACGGGACGGTCAGCGGCGCTCCGGAGTGGATCGATTCCTAATTGACCGTTTCGCACCAGAAAGTCACCCCGGCTCGGGAAGAGTGACACGGACGGCAGGCGGAAGGCCGCCGACACGCGCAACACCCGCGCCGGGTCGCCGGCAAGGTCATCGAGGTGCTTGACTGCGATCCATGCGTCAGGACGAGATCACCCAGGTGGTGACCCGGGTCAAGGACCTGGTCACCGAGCACTACGTGTTTCCCGAGGTCGGCCACCAGGTCGCCGCTGTGCTCGAGGCCGCCCGATATCCGGACGGCGTCGACGCCGCGGAGCTGGCCACCCGGGTCACCGAGGACCTGCAGTCCGTCAACGGGGACCGGCACCTGCGGCTGCTGCACAGCGAGGAGCCGCTGCGCGACGACCACGGCGACGACGAGGCCGACCTGGCGGAGCTGACCGCGTTGGCGGCGCGCACCGGCGGTGGCATCGGCCGCGTCGAACGCCTCGACGACAACATCGCGCTCATCGAGATCACCCCGCTGTTCTTCCCGCCCACCGCGGCCGGCGACCCGATCGCTGCCGCGATGACCCTGGCCGCGGGCGCCTCGGCGCTGATTCTCGACGTGCGCCGCTGCCGGGGCGGGGTTCCCGAGACGGTCGCTCTCTTCTGCAGCTACCTCTTCGGCCCGGAGCCGCTCGAGCTCGGCGGCCTCTACTTCCGCGCCGAGGACCGCATCCGCCAGTTCTGGACCGTCCCGCACCTGGCCGGCCCCCGCTTCGGCCCGGACCGCCCGATCGCCGTCCTGACCAGCGCCACCACCTTCTCCGGCGGCGAGGATCTGGCGTTCACCCTGCAGGAACGCAAACGCGCCACGATCATCGGCGAGACCACCCGCGGCGGCGCCCACCCGCGCGAGGGCTTCGCCGTCCACCCGCACCTGGAGGCGACGATCCCGGTCGCGCGCTCGGTGAGCCCGCTCTCCGGCACCAACTGGGAGGGCACCGGCGTCCGCCCCGACCTGGCCACCCCCGCGACCGAGGCGCTGCCCCAGGCCATCACGCACCTCCGCGCCGCTCTGCTCTGAAAGACCCCGCGCGCGTACGCCCACGAGCCGCCCGCCCCGCCCGCGAGTCTCGCCCGTCCCAGCACGCAAGCCCCGTGGTGCTCCCTCTAGTCACGTGACTCGCTCTTGCCAGCTGGTGCTCATGGACGTTATTCGTGCCTCATAACGTCCATGAGCACCAGCCGAAGACCCCCCAGCCGCGCCGCGACCTCGACCCGCACCTCAGCTCGCGCCGAGCACCACGCAAGGCCACAGCCACGAGAGCCAGCAGCGCGGCTCACGCGCTCGGCTGGTGCTCACGGTTGTCATGAGGCACGAATAACGACCGTGAGCACCAGCCGGCCAGCGCGAGCCGCGCCGCGGGCCTGAGCGGGCAGCGGGCCGGCGCCGACGGTCGGTGCCGGGGCGGATGCGACGGTCGGTGCGGGCGGCGAGCCTGTGGTCGGTGGCGGGGCAGATGCTGCCGTGGGGACTGGCCGGGGAGACGCTGGGCGGAGGCGGGCGGTGGGGCGGGCGGCTCACGGGCGTACGGGAAGAGCGGGTTTCAGGAAGTTGGGGGACGCCACGGCAGGAGGCAGTGGTCGACCAGGGCGAGCTGACGCGTGGGGTTGACCATGGGGGCGGACATCGCGGCGTTGACCTGCTCGCCGATGCAGATGGTGAGCAGGACGTCGACGACGTCGGAGATCGGGATCGACGGCAGCAGCTCGCCGTCGGCGATGGCCTCGCGGAAACGGTCCGCCATCTGGCCGCCCCAGAACTCGCCGAGGTCCGGCGCTTCCTCGATCTTGGAGTTGGCGGCGAGCCGGCCCCAGAAGCCGACGACCACGAACGCCTCGTCCACCGTCACCTTGGTGAGCGGAAGGATCTCCCGGATCATGGCGTAGAACGCGGCGAGCCCGCGCAGCCCGGCGGTCGCGGCGGCGATGCGGGTGTTGGTGCGGTCGGTGATCCGCGCGTACGCCCCCGCGGCCACCTCGTCGAAACCGTCGAAGTAGTGCCAGAGCGCACCGGTGCCGATGTTCAGCTCCGCGGCGATGGCCCGGCTGGTGGCGGCGGCGAGCCCGTCCCGGGCGACCACCGTCAGGTACGCCTCGATGATCTCGGAACGTCGCTGGTCGTGATCGACGATCTTCGGCACGTGATCCCCTTCCCGATCGATGAGGCTACCGGCATTTGTTCGCAATGCGAACCTGCCGGGACACTTGTGCGGTCTGTTACGGCTCCGTAAATTCCGTAGCGCACGGAGCCGCCACCACCACCCCTGGTGACGGCTACTTGTCCAGGGACCACTGCGGCGTGACCCGCCGGAGTGGTCCGCAGGAGGGAGAGTCGGACGCGTGACGTTCTACCGGCAGGTGGGCAGCATCCCGCCGAAACGGCACACCCAGCACCGCCGCCCGGACGGCGGGCTGTACGCCGAGGAGTTGATGGGCGAGGAGGGTTTCTCCTCCGACTCGTCGTTGCTCTACCACCGTGGCATCCCGTCGGCGATCGTCGACGCGCGCCCGTGGCAGCTGCCCGACCAGAGCCTGACCCCGAACGCCCCGCTCGTCCCGCGCCACCTACGCCTGCACGACCTGGACTTCAAGGAGGCCGACCCGGTCACCGGGCGGCGCCTGGTCCTGGGAAACGCCGACGTGCGGATCTCGTACGCGGTGTCGACGGAGATCTCGCCGTACTACCGGAACGCGATCGGCGACGAGTGCGTCTACGTCGAGCGCGGCGACGCGACGGTGGAGACGGTGTTCGGCGCGCTGACCGTCGGCCGGGGCGACTACGTGATCATCCCGCGGATGACCGCGCACCGGTGGATCCCGTCCGGCCCCGAGCCCCTGCGGACGTATGCGATCGAGGCCAGCTCGCACATCGCCCCGCCGGCGCGGTACCTCTCGCGTTACGGCCAGTTCCTCGAGCACTCCCCGTACTGCGAACGTGATCTTCGTGGGCCCACGGAACCGCTGCTCGCGGAGGGGACCGATGTCGAGATCTACGTGAAGCACCGCGGCGGCGGGACGATCCACGTCGTGCCCGAGCATCCGTTCGACGTGGTCGGCTGGGACGGCTGCCTCTACCCGTACGCGTTCAACATCGCCGACTTCGAGCCGATCACCGGCCGCGTCCACCAGCCGCCGCCGGTGCACCAGGTCTTCGCCGGGCAGAACTTCGTGATCTGCAACTTCGTGCCGCGCAAGGTGGATTACCACCCGCTTGCCGTGCCGGTGCCGTACTACCACTCGAACGTCGACTCCGACGAGGTGATGTTCTACGTGGACGGCGACTACGAGGCGCGCAAGGGCTCCGGGATCGGCAAGGGGTCGATCTCGCTGCATCCGGGCGGGCATTCGCACGGGCCGCAGCCGGGGGCGGTGGAGCGGTCGCTCGGGGTGGAGTTCTTCGACGAGACCGCGGTGATGGTCGACACTTTCCGCCCGCTGGATCTCGGCGAGGCCGGGCTCGCGTCGGACGACGGGCGTTATGCCTGGTCCTGGTCCGGTCGCGGCCCGTCCGCATGACCGGCTTGTTCGTCCGGCTGTTCGACGATGCCGCGCTGTTCCCGCCGGGGAACGCTCCGATGGCGGCCGCGGTGCCCGCTCACCGGCGGGCGCTCCGCGGGCCGCACGGGGAGCTGCTCGGTCCGTTCGTCCTTCCGGCCAAGCGGCTGGGCGAGGCCGATCTCGACGGGCCCCTCGACATCGCGCTCATCGCCACGCCGGCAGAGCTGCCGGCAGCCGTCCGGCAGATCCAGGAGAATCCGGGCATGCGCCTGGTCGCGGTCGAGACTCCGGTCGCGGCCGACGCAGATCAAACCCACTTTGCCGTACGGACGTTGGCCGCGACCCTGGCACCCGAGGTAACCCGCGCTGTCGAGCTGCCCCGCACCTCCGCGCGCGACGACGTGCTCGACGCGCTCGCCGGCACGGGCTGCCGGGCGAAACTCCGTACCGGTGGACTGCGCGCCGACCTGTTCCCGCCGCCCGCCGAGCTCGCCGCGACCATCCGCGCGTGCGTCGACCGGGACATCCCGTTCAAGTGCACGGCCGGCCTCCACCACGCGATCCGCCACACCGACCCCGCGACCGGTTTCGATCACCACGGTTTCCTGAACGTGCTGCTCGCCGCCTCCGACCCGGGCTCGGCTGAGGCGCAGCTGGGACGCACCGACGGCGCGGCCATGGCGGCGGAACTGCGCGCCTGGTCCCCCGCCGACGTGGCCCGTGCCCGCTCGATCTTCACCTCGTTCGGCACGTGCGACGTCGCCGACCCCGTCCACGACCTCACCCGCCTCGGCCTGCTCCCGGAGAGAATCACCATATGACCTGGCTCGACCTGCCCGAATCCACGGGGTTCGGGATCACCAACCTGCCGTACGGCGTCTTCGTCACCGATTCCTCCGCGGCCCCGCGCACCGGCGTGGCGATCGGCGACCAGGTCCTCGACCTGGCCGGGCTGACCGGCGACCCGGTGCACGCGACCGGGTCGCTGAACGCGTTCCTGGCCCAGGGCCCGGAGTCGTGGGCCGCGCTGCGGTCGATGATCGCCGCCTGGCTGACCGATCCGGCCCATCGGGAGCGGGTCACGCCGCACCTGCTGCCGATGGACTCGGTGACCCTGCGGATGCCGTTCGAGGTGGCCGACTACGTCGACTTCTACAGCTCCCGGGACCACGCGGAGAACCTGGGCCGGATGTTCCGCCCCGGCTCGCCCGCCCTCACCCCCAACTGGAAGCACCTGCCGATTGGCTACCACGGCCGGTCCGGGACGGTCCAGGTGTCCGGCACTCCGGTGACCCGCCCGCAGGGTCAGTACCTCGCCGACGGCACCCCCGCGTTCGGCCCGTCGCGCCGGCTCGACATCGAGGCCGAGGTCGGGTTCGTCGTCGGCGTGCCCTCGGTGCTCGGGACGCCCGTGCCGGTGCACGACTTCTCCTCGTACGTCTTCGGGGTCTGCCTGGTCAACGACTGGTCCGCCCGTGACCTGCAGGCCTGGGAGTACGTGCCGCTCGGCCCGTTCCTGGGCAAGTCGTTCCTGACCTCGGTCTCGCCGTGGGTGGTCCCCCTGGCCGCCCTGTCCGAGGCCCGGGTGAAGCCGCCCGTCCGTGACGAGCCCCTGCTCCCCTACCTGGACGACAGCGACGCCCCGTGGGGCCTCGACCTGTCCCTGGAGGTCCGCCTGAACGGCGAGGTCGTCAGCCGCCCGCCGTTCCGCGGCATGTACTGGACGGCGGCCCAGCAGCTGGCCCACCTGACGGTGAACGGCGCCTCGCTGCGCACGGGTGACCTGTTCGCCTCCGGCACCGTGAGCGGCCCGGCCCGGGACGAGCGAGGTTCCCTCATCGAGCTCTCCTGGGACGGCGCCGAGCCGCTGGAGTTGCCGGACGGCACGACGCGCACGTTCCTGCAGGACGGCGACGAGATCACGATCACCGCCACAGCCCCCGCCGCCGACGGCTCCCACCTGTCGTTCGGTCACGTCACCGGCACGATCCGGCCGACCGCTCTGCCGTGATCCGGCGGGACGGCGGCGCCCTGCTCCGCCCGGGACGGCCAAACCGGCCGGACGGCCGGAGCTGACGCGGCGGGGCGGGCTCGTGCATCTGGATCGAGCGTTCTCGAATGGGTACGCTCGACCGATGTCCCGGGTGAAGGAGTTCGAGCCCGACCAGGCCCTGGACGCCGCCATGCGGCTGTTCTGGCAGCGGGGGTACGAGGCGACGTCGATGGCCGACCTGGTCGCGGCCACGGGGGTGGCCCGTGCCAGCCTGTATGCCACCTTCGGCAGCAAGCACGACCTCTACCTGCGGGCGCTCGACCGCTACGTGCGGCAGCGCGATCCGGTGCTGGTGGAGCGGCTGGCCGGGCCGGGGTCCGCGCTGCCGGCGATCCGGTCGGTGCTCGACGACTTCGTCGCGGAGGCCACCGGGGCCGGCGACCTGGGCTGTTTCGTGGTCAACGCGGCAGTGGAGCGGATGTCCGCCGACACCGCGGTCGCGCTCAGCGTCGAGACGAGCTGGGAGACCATCGAGGTGGCGCTCACCTCGGCGCTGCTGCGGGCGCGCGGCTCCGGCGAACTGGCCGCCGGAGCCGATCCCCGCCGGCTGGCCCGGTTCCTGATGGTGGTGCTGGAGGGGCTGCGCGTGGTCGGCAAGGGCCGCACCGGTGCGATCCGGGCGCGCGACGCCGCGGACGAGGCGTTCGCCGCACTGCTCGCCTGGGCCCCGCCCGGCCCCGCCCACTGACCGGCTCGTCCCGAGGTCACCCGCGGCCGGGCGGCACTGCCCGCGCAACCTTCGCCGACACACTCCGTCATCGCCCTGCCTCGCTTGCCCAGCGGCGCGTCACTTCGCCGGATCCCGAATACTCTGGAATCCAACTGGACCGAACGTTCTCGAATAGCTACCCTCGGAGCGTGAACGGCGTTCGGGAAGGAGGCGGAGTTTCTTGAACGATCAGTCTTCGAAGGATCCCGAGAGGCGTCGGCCGGACTGGCCTTCGGATCACTCGCCGTGATCCAGCTCCGCCTGATCGCGGCGTCATGCCGGTGGTGGCGATGCCGGCGATCCAGCGCGCCCTCGACCTGAGCCCCGGCGAGCCCGCCGCCGTTCTCCTGCACTCCACTCCCGGAAGGAAGCGCGCATGACGCAACGATTCACCGGCAAGGTCGCCCTGGTCACCGGCGGCGGCTCCGGCATCGGACGGGCCGTGGCCCGCGCCCTGGCCACCGAGGGCGCCACCGTGGTGGTCGCCGGCCGCGACGCCGCGTCGCTCGACGAGACGGTGAAGCTGATCGAGGCCGACAACGGCACGGCCGCGGCGGTCACCGCCGACGTCACCGTCGCCGAGCAGGTGGAAAGCCTGGTCACCACCGTCGTCGACCGCTTCGGCGCGCTCGACGTCGCGGTCAACAACGCCGGCGTGCTGGGCCGGCCCGCGCCGCTGGCGGACCTCGACGAGACGGTCTGGCACTCGGTGATCGACACCAACCTCACCGGTGTCTACCTGAGCATGAAGTACGAGATCGCCCGGATGCGCGGGCGCGGCGGCGCGATCGTCAACATCGCCTCCAACATCGGCGCGCACGGCCGGCGCCCCGGCCTGGGTGCCTACGCCGCCGCGAAGGCCGCCGTCAGCACGCTGACCCGTAACGCCGCACTGGAGTACATCGGCGAGGGCATCCGGATCAACGCGGTCAGCCCCGGCCCCTCCGACACGGCGATGTCGCTGCACCCGGGCGAGACCCCGCAGGACCGGGCGGACCGGCTGGCCGGCGCGCTGCCGATCGGCAGGGTCGGTGCGCTGGAGGAGATCGCCTCGGCGGTGCTGTGGCTGGCCGCCGACGAGTCCGGCTTCACCGTCGGGCACGACCTGGTGGTCGACGGCGGGGCCACCGCCTGACCGTCGCGCTGTGACCGCGGGGGCGGCCGCCTTCCGCTGTTCCAGTTACCGGGCTCAGTGCTCACCCGCGGCGGTGGTGACCGGGCCATCGGGTCGCAGCCGGCTGTCGTACCAGGAGATCGCCGTGATCGGCGGCGCCGCCTTCTGACACATCTCCTGGTATTCCGCGACCGGGTCGGAGCCGAGCAGCACCGCGCCGCCGGCGCCGACGAACCACCCGGCCGGATCGTTCACGATCGTCCTGATCACGATGGACAGGTCGACGTAGCCGTCGAGCGAGAAGGCGCCGAGCGCACCGGCGTACATACCGCGGGCATGACTCTCCAGCCGGGAAATGATCTCCATGGTCCGCAGTTTGGGTGCGCCGGTCATCGACCCGCCGGGGAAGCACGACTCGACGGCGGCGAGGGGGGTGCTCTCCGGCGCCAGCCGCCCGGCGATGGTGGAGACCAGTTGGTGGACCGTCTGATAGCTCTCCACGTGCATCAGCGACTCCACCTCGACACTGCCGACGCGGCAGACCCGGTTGAGGTCGTTGCGCAGCAGGTCGACGATCATCATGTTCTCCGCGCGCACCTTGGGATCGGCCGCCAGCCGCTCGGCCGCGCGCCGGTCCTCCCCGGGGTCCGCCCGGCGCGCGCAGGTGCCCTTGATCGGGCGCGACTCGACCCGCCCGTCCGGGCTGATCCGCAGGAACCGCTCCGGGGAACTGGACAACACCTGCAGCGGGCCCACGGCGAGATAGGCGCTGTACGGGGCCGGGTTGACCCGCCGCAGCAGCCGGTACACGCCGAGCGGGTCGCGCAGCGGCGGCCCCTCGAAACCGGTGGTCAGACACACCTCGTAGGTCTCGCCACGCCGGATCTCGGCGATGCACTCCTCGACCTTGGCCTGGTAACGCCCGGCGGAGTCGACGGCGCCGGGCAGCCACGTCCGGTCGACCACCGGCGCGGGCCCGGCCGGCTCGTCCTCGAGGGCGGTGGCGGCCTGCCGCAGAGCCCCGTCGACGCTGTCCAGCCAACTGTGCGCCTCCGCCGTCTCGGCCTCGGCGTGGACCGCGCAGGCGTAGGCGCGCCCGGCGCGATGATCGAAGGCCAGGAAACGCGTGACGAACAGCAGCGCCAGGTCGGGGTGACGGGTGGCGGGCCGGGCCGCACCGATCGTCGCGGTCGCCAGCCCGTAGCCCAGTGAGCCGACGTAGCCACCGGCGAACGGCATGCTGGGATGGCTGTCCACCGTGTACCGGCCGAGCAGATCCTCGAGGTGCCGCCAGACCGACGGGACCGGCCGGGACACGCTGCGCCCCGCCGGGTCGGTGCGGGTCACCACCGTCCCCCCGGCGGTCAGCACGTGATCGCGCATGGTGGTGGGCGCACCCATGAACGACCAGCCGTGGGTGGCGCGCAACGTGTTCGTGTCCAGCCAGAATGCGAACGCCCGGCCCCGGTACAAGTGCTCGAAGGCCATCGCGGGCGTGAGGGAAGGGTCCAGTTCCCGCCGGGTCAGGACCAGCCGCTGGGCATCCCGGCGGGACCCGCGCACGGCGCTCGCCGCGGCGGGTCGCGCCGCGGCGAACGGTGCAGCGGCGGGCCGTGCCGCGACGCCCGACCAGCCGCGCCGGGATTCGACGATGGCCTGGAAATTGCGGACGAGCCGCTCGCCGTGCTCGGAGCAGGCCGCTTCCGGGTGGAATTGAACACCCCAGATCGGCCGCCGCCGGTCCCGGACCGCCATCACGGTGCCGTCCTCGGCCACGGCGATCTCGCGCAGCGACGGCGGCAGTGGCCGGGAGACGGCGAGCGAGTGATAACGAACGACGTCGAAAGATCGCGGAAACCCGCGGAAGAGCGGATCGTCGCCGGCGCTGATGCGACTGATAATGCCATGCGCCGGATATTCCGCGTGCTCTATGCCTGCACCGGCGTGATGGGCAATCAACTGGTGGCCGAGGCACACCCCGAGAATGGGTACGTCTGCCCGGGCGACGAGTTCGGCCCCGATGCCGACGTCGGCCGGTTCGGCCGGGGAGCCGGGCCCCGGTGAGATCACGAGAGCGTCGAAGTCACTGGCCAGCACCGCGTCCGCGGTCGTCCGATCGTTCGCGACGACGACCGGCTCCGTCCCGGTGACCCGGGCGAGCAACTCGTGAAGATTCTGAGAATACGAGTCGTAATTGTCCAGCAACAATGTTCGCAAAGTCGTCCCCACCCCGTGACGGATCCGCCGATGAGGCAGCTCGGCATCGACATCCTTACACGGACGCCAGGGGACGACCCAGACGT
Organism: Actinoplanes cyaneus; assembly: GCF_016862095.1. GTDB lineage: Bacteria > Actinomycetota > Actinomycetes > Mycobacteriales > Micromonosporaceae > Actinoplanes > Actinoplanes cyaneus. Next base: position 2,667 of record NZ_BOMH01000013.1, on the reverse strand, counting down.
GTTCCGCACCCGTCCGGAGGATGGGCCCGCCGCAACGATTGCAGAATACGCGGGTGTGGCGCGGCGCTCACCCGAAGGCCGGCCCGGGCACTCGCCGAAACGTGATCGTCGGGCCGGAGCGACCGGCCGGGCTCCGCCGCGACAGGAACGCTTGACCCGCCCTATGCCGAGCCCGGTTCCCGCCGCCCACAGAAAAGCGACGGGAACCGGGTTTCCCCCCAGCAAAGACTCAATTCACTCGCGATCGGCTAATCGACTTTCGCACCATTTCCGCGGCGGTCGTTCACACCGCGGGAGCCGGCAGCCGAATCTGTTCTCCGGGCGGAAGCGCGCCGCGCCGTGCTGGGGACCTCGACCGCGCGGAGCCTCAGCACGGTCGGTGGCGAAGCCGGGTCCTCGGCGCCGGCCGGCCGCACCAGATCGTCCGGGCCGGCGAACGGGATCATCGGACCAGGAGCGTGTAGTTGGGGGCGACGCCGGTGCGGCAGCGATAGGACACCCAGACCCGCAGGGCCACGCCGGACGCGCCGACCCGCTCGCACTCGGCCTGCGGATATGCCACCTCGTTGTACCGGGCGGTGTAAACCACCTGCTCATGCCGGGCCGGGGCGAGACGCGGAACATAGGTGATCACGAGATCGTCGCCGGCGAACCCGGAGTGGACCGACGCCCCGGACCAGACACCGGCCTCCTCGCCGCCGGCCCCGATCACCGCGGCGCGGCCGAAGGCGAAGGTTCCCAGCAGGCCGGTCCTGGGTTCCGGCGACGAGGCCGGCGCGCCCGGCGCGGTGCCGGCGCGGGCGGCCGGGACATCGCGCACGGGGCCGGTCGCGTGACCGGCGTGAGCCACCCCGGGGACGAGCATGGCCGGGATGATGCCCGCAAGAAGCAGACTGTGCATTTCCGAATCCTTTTCACCGATGCGCCGCGGGGATCTCTCGCGGACGCTCAGGGAGGCCACCGGATGGTTTCTCACCCGGCCGGCCCTAATCCCGAAATCGAACCTACACCGAGAACACCGCCGAATATCGCACCGCACAAAGAACAATCTGTTAAGTATTAACGGTCGTTAATGCTAACCGTTTCCGGCCGTCATCAGGCCCGGAGAGCGTCGATCACCGCGGCAACCGGCCCCGGCCGACCAGCCGCATGACGGGCACCGGCCCACAGGTTCAGAGCTTCGGCGTCACCCCGCGCCGCGGCCGCCGCCCGGATCGGCGCGGTCAGATGATGGATCGCCGGATAGCCCACCGGGGCCAGGGCGGAGTACGTGTCCACGAAGCGGTTCCGCAGAGCCCGCGCCGGCTGCCCGGTGAACGCCCGGGTCACCACCGTCTCCCGCGGCGCCCCGGAGAGCATCACCGCCCGCTGGGCCGGCCTGGTCCCCGCCTCGTCGGCCAGCAGGAACGCCGTCCCGGACTGCACCGCCACCGCCCCCGCCGCCAGCAGCGCCGGAGTGTCACCTCCCGCCGCGACCACCGGCACCCCGGTGACGGCCCGGACCTCGGCGAGCACGTCCAGGGCCGGCCGGTCCCCGCGATACATCGCCGGCGTGAACGTCGACGAGTGGCCGCCCGCCCCGCCGCCCTGGGCGATCAGCCCGTCCGGCCCGGCGGCCAGCGCCTGCCGGGCCTCGTCACCACTGGTCACGGTGATCAGCACCGCCGAGCCGGCGGCCCGCAGCGCCCGCACCACCTCGGCGGACGGCACGCCGAAGGTGAAGCTGACCAGCGGCACCCGATAGGTGACGGCCAGTTCGACCTTCGCCGCGAAGTGATCGTCATCGGTCAGCCGCACGGGCGGCAGGTCGACCTCGTAACGCTCGGCCTCGGGGAGCAACGCCTCCCGGTAACGCTCGACCGCGCCCGGGTCGGCGAGCGGCGGCACGGGAACGAACAGATTCAGCCCGTACGGCGACGACATCGAGCGGAGCTCGGCCTCGACGGCTTCCGGCGTCTTGTAGCCGGCGGCGAGGAATCCGAGCGCTCCGGCCCGGCCGGCGGCGATCACCAGCTCCGGCGTGGACGGACCACCGGCCATCGGCGCCACCACGACCGGGGTCAACAGCTCCCGCATGCGCCCCAACCTACCGCTCCCCCGGCCCCCGGACCGGACGTCGGCCGCGTCACACCTGCCCACATGTCGGAACGCGAACGGCGAAAGGCCCCGCCCGGACGTGGAGCCGGGCGGGGCCTTCGACGTCCGCCGACGGGCGGACCGGGCGATTACTTGACGACGACCGTGCTGACGATCTTGTCGGCCAGGGTCTGCTTCTTCGCGTCCCAGAGCGGGAACAGGTAACCGACGAGGCAGATGAGGCTGTCGACGATGTGCGCCAGGTCGCGCAGGAACGCCTTGCCCGCGCCGATCGGCTGGCCGGTGTTCGCGTCCACCAGGCGCAGGCCGAGCGCCTTCTTGCCCCAGCTCTGCCCGGTCTTGCCGGCCTGGAACCACCGGTTGTAGCCGGTGACGGCCAGGGAGATCAGGGCGAAGACGTAGTAGAGCGCGTTGTACGTCGGCAGATTCGTCACCGGGTCGGTGTCGGAGCCGACGATGTTGCCGATGATGCCGATCGGCGCCACGGCGAGCGCGTCGACGAGGTACGCGCCGACTCGCTGGATCCAGCTGGCGTAGCCGGCGACCGGCTGCTGGCCGTAGCCGGGCGCG
>NZ_BOMH01000012.1 GCF_016862095.1 Actinoplanes cyaneus | reverse complement strand
GGCTGACCATAGGCGGGCTGACCGTACGCCTGCGGCGGCTGCTGCCCGTACTGCTGCTGCGGCTGCTCACCCTGGCCGTAGGGCTGCTGGGCGTACGGGTCGCCGGAGGGAGGGGGATATGTCATGTCCGATGTCCTTCTATCAGGCCCAGCTCACGCCGAGCCGGTGCAGTTGAAAAAGCCAGCTCGCCGTCGCCAGCAGTCCGGCCAGCCATCCCATCCGTCGACGCCCGGCAGGCGACCACGGTTCCGGTAGTGCCAGCACACCGGTGGCGCGCAGGGCCACCAGTGGTCCGACCGCGACCGCGAGGGCGGCCAGGCCGAAGATCACGGGGTTGGCCTGGAACGCCGCCTCGAACTCGCCGTGCACGAGCGCGACGGCCGCGGTGGTCAGACCGCAGCCTGGGCAGGGCACCCCGGTCAGGGTCCGCAACAGGCACGGAACCCCGGCGCCGGTACGGGCCGTGAAGGCAGGCCAGAGCACGGCGGCTCCGGCCACGAGCACGCCGAAGCCACCGATCCGCTCGGGGACGGAGAAACCTCGCAACGGCACACCTCGTGATCATGGGAAGGGCGCACAGATTGTAAGGGTCGAGATCTATGCCTGGCGACCCCGTTCACCAGCACATCTTTTCGTCAGTCAGCCATCACCCGGTTGCGTCCCGCTTCCTTCGCCCGGTACAGCGCGTGATCGGCCCGGGCGAGCAGGTCGTCGAGCGCCGTGTCGCCCTCACCGAGCCGGGTCAGACCGATACTGATCGTGACCGTCAGTGGCCCGGCCTGCGTCGGGATCGGCTCCCCGCCGACGGCGACGCGCACCCGCTCGGCGAGCTCGGTGGCCTCCCCGTCGTGGTCGGGCAGGACGATCGCGAACTCCTCGCCGCCGTAACGCCCGAGCACGTCGGAGTGCCGCAGCACCGCCCGGATGCGCCGGGCCACGGTGCGGATCACCTCGTCGCCGACTCCGTGGCCGTACGTGTCGTTGACGCTCTTGAACTTGTCGATGTCGAGCATGGCGGCTGCCAGCGGACGCCCGTTGCGCGCCGCGGCCTGCACGAGCGCGCCGGCGACGGCGTAGAAGTGCCGGCGGTTGTGCTGCCCGGTCAGCTCGTCGGTGGTGGCCAGCTCCTGCACCCGGCTGAACAGGCGCGCGTTGTCGTAGGCGGTCATCCCCTGGGAGGAGAACGCGGCCGCCACCTGCCGGCTGGTGTCGTCGAGCGCGCCACCGCCGAGCAGCACCACCCCGGCCCGTCCGTCGCGCCCGTCGAGGGGCACGGCGAGCGCGGACGGCTCACCGGCGAGCAGGCGCTCGCGCAGTTTCCCGGTACCGGCCGGGTCGAGCAGGGCCGGTTCGCTCAGGCCGCCGAGCAGGTCGAGCTCGTCGGCGGTCAGCCGCATCCCGGCGACCCCGTCGGGCTCGAGCACGTCGCCGGCCGCGCTGACCAGACAGCCCGAGGCGGCGCCGAGCGAGGTCTGCAGGGTGCCGCTGAGCCGGCGCAGCAGGCGGTCCGGTTCGAGGATGCCGCTGAGCTCGGCGAGGCTGGCGCGGAGCATCTCGGCGAGTGCCTGCTGGTGCTGCGCGGCCTGCACGGCGAGGTGCAGCTGCGCGGCGCGGGCCGTTTCCAGGGAGATCGCGACGTGGCTGCTGACCGCGGTGAGCACCTCGACGTCGTCGTCGGTGAAGATGCCCCGGGCCAGGCGGCTGTCCAGGTAGACGACACCGACCAGGCGGCCCTTGAACTGCACCGGCGCGGCCAGGATGCTGCGCAGGCCGTGCACGACGGCGCTGCGCGAGCCGAGCGCCGCGCCCTGCTCGGTGCCGGTGACGACGACCGCCTCGCCGGATTCGGCGACCTTGCGGACCAGGGTGGCGCCGTACTCGGTGCCGCCGGCGAGGTCGCCCTGTGCGTCGCGGCCGGCGAACCGGACCGGCTCGCCCGCCTCGTCGAGCAGGAAGAACAGCGCCCGCTCGGCGCCGAGGATGCGCAGCATCTCGTCGAGTGCGACCTGGGCGAGCTGCCGCGGCTCGAGGACCGTGGCGGCGGCCGTGCTGATCTGCTGCAACGCCTCCAGCCTGCGGTTGCGGCCGCTTCCGGCACCGCGGCGCTCGGCGACGGTACGCCGGTGCGTGCTGGCGGTCTCGTCCACGCCGAACTCGGTGCGGGTCTGCCGCCGCCGCTGCTCCCAGCCGTAGAAGGAGGCCAGTGCCAGCGCCGCGCGGGCCTGCCGGTCGGCCTCGTGGTTCTGGCCGAGCGCCCGCAGCGCGCGGGCCCGGATGCGCAGGATCTCGTACTGCCCGAGCGGCGCGTCGAGGGCCCGGGCGGTCTTCTCCAGCGCGTCGGCGAGCTCGATGCTGCGCTCCTGGTCGCCGACGACCTGGGCGAGCGACGCCTGGCACATTCCGTGGACCAGCCGGATGAGCGGCGAGCCGCCGACCTTGCCCAGCTCGGCGATCGCCTCGGCGGCAGCAGCCAGGACGGCCGGGCGTTCCGCGTCGGCGGCGTAGCGCAGCTGGATCAGCCGGGCATGCGCCTGGTAGACGAACAGCCACTTGTGCTGCGGCATCAGATCGCCGGGGCGCAACCCGATCGCCCGGAACTCGGCCATCACGCTGTCGAACGGCTCGCCGACCTCGCCCTGCTCGAGCAGGGCGCAGGCAATCGCGGTGAGGGTGTTGGCCCGCTGCACCGGGGTGCCGGCGCCGGGCGGGAACGCCTCGCGCAACCGCCGGGCCGCCGCGGCGGCCTCACCGAACCGGCCCTGGTAGGCCGGGATCATCACACCGAGCATGCCGAGCGAGGTGCTCTGCGCCTGGGCCGGGTCGGCCACGCAGCGCAGGCCTCGTTCGTACTCGCGCTGCGCCTCGGCGGTGTAGCCGCGCAACAGCAGCCGCAGCCCCTGGGAGGCGTGCCCGGGCAGCAGCTGGGCAGGCTCGTACCAGCGGGCGTTGCGGGTGATCGTCTTCTCCCACATGGTGCCGTCGTCGTAGCCGCCGAAGAGGAAGACCAGCCCGCGCATCCACTCGACGTAGGCGATCAGCGCGGGATCGCCCAGGTCGGTGGCGACCCGGGTGGCCCGGCGCAGGCAGCGTTCACCGGTGCCCCGCAACTTCATCATCGAGGTGATGTAGCCGATCAGCGCGTAGACCCGGGCGTACTCGGGGCACGGGCCGAGCCGGTTGACCGCGTACAGCGACCGCAGCGCGAACACCCCGGCCTCCTTGAGCCGCAGGCCGACCGCAGCGGCATAACCGCCGGCGTCCAGGACAGCCGTGAGCGCGGCAAGGGTCTCCCGCCGGCGGCCTTCGGCATTTCCCGACCCGATTCGCGTACGGCGTACGACCCCGCCCGCGAACGCATACGCCAGCGTCGACAGCAGCAGCGTCAGCGGGTTGCCGGGCAGCGGACGGCCCAGCTCGCGCAGGGCTTCCCGGGCCGCCTCGACGGCCCGGGTGTCGTTCCAGAGGGTGTGGTGCAGCTCGATGCGGGTGGTGAGCAGCCGCGCCCGGGCCAGCCGGTCCGGCTCGGCGGCGAGCGCCCGCTCCAGCACCCGGTCGGCCTCGTCGAACCGGCCGGCCCGCAGGCAGGCCAGCGCGAGCGGGTGCAGCAGCCCGGTGCCGGGCGCCGGGTCACCGTCGACCGCCACGGTCAGGTAGCCGATCGCGTCGACCGGCGCCTGGTCGGCGAGCGCGCGCAGCCCGGCGGCGGCCGCGGCACGACGGCGGGCGGCCTCCGGGGCGGCGTTGCCGGCACCCTCGTAGTAGCGGGCCAGCGTGTACGCGTGCGCCTCGTCCCGCAGCTCCGCCGGCAGGTCCTCGAACGCCGCGGCCAGCGCAGCGTTGCAGCGGCACAGCTCGCCGGGGGTGAGCCGGGCGAGCAGGTTGTCCCGCAGCTGCGGGTGGACGAACGCGTACCAGCCGCCGGGCCGCACCTCGAGCACGTGCCGGTCGAGGCCGGTGGCGAGCGCCGCGAGAGTCGGCTCGTCGCCGGCGCCGGGCAGTCCCTCCGGGCGGAACCGGATGCCCGCCACCGCGGCCACGGTCAGCCGGTCCAGAACCGGCACGGACAGGCCGGTCAGCCGCGCGGCGAGCAGGTCCCGGACGCCGGCCGCGGACGGCAGCGCGTCGGCGCCCGCGGTGTCCAGCCGCCAGGTGCCCCAGAGCGGGCTGAGCAGGCCGGCGTCGAGCAGCCGCATCAGGTAGCTGACCACGGCCAGCGGGGTGCCGTCGGTGCGGACCGCGACGTGCCGGGCCAGCTCGGCCGGCACCCGCGCGCCGGGCAGCCGGGAGGCCACCACCTCGGCCACCGCCGCTGCTGACAGCGGCGTGCAGGTCAGCTCCAGCGTGCCCGGGACGCCCAGGTCCAGGCTGTCCGGCTCGCCACGGTCGGTGAGCACCACCAGCAGCGGCAGGCCCGGAAGGTCCGCGGCGAGCGCGGTGAGCAGCCGGCGGGTGGCGGTGTCCAGCAGGTTCGCGTCGTCGATGACCAGCAGCAGGCCGTCCGAGCGGCGGGCCAGCTCACCGAGGAACGCCGCGCCGGCCGCGAAGACGTGCTCGTCACCGGCCGCGGCGTGGCCCGTGGTGTCGAGCAGGCCGAGGTCGCCGAGGAGCGTGACGACCTGCGCGACCCCGGCGTTCGCGGCGGCCTCGACGATGTGTTTCTCGGCGAGGGCGCGGGCCGTGTCCGGCAGCCGGTGGACCCGCGCCAGCGCCGCCTGCACCGCGTCCCGGAGCACTGCCAGCGGGGCCGGCTCGTCGGGCCGGCACGTGCCGGAGAGCACCGCGCAACCGTCCGCGGTGGCCAGCTCGGCGGCGTGCCCGGTCAGCCGGGAGCGGCCGGAACCGGGCCCGCCGTGGATCGTCACGACGCCGCCGAGCCCGGCACGTGCCCGCTCCCAGCGCCGGGCCAGCCGGTCCGCCTCGGCGTCGCGCCCGCACATCGGCCAGCGGCTCGCGGCGGGCGCCTCGGCCGCCGACCCGCCGGGGCAGTTGCGGAGCGCGGTGAGCAGGTCGGCCGCGTCCGGATAGCGGTCGTCCGGGTCCTTGGCGAGGAGCCGGCGCACCACGGCGGCCAGCACGGGATCGATCTCGGGACGCTTCTCCCGTACGTCGGGAACGGGCGCGGCCAGGTGCAGGCGCAGCAGCTCGCCGACGTCCTCGGCCTCGAACGGCAACCGTCCGGTCAGGCACTCGAAGAGCACCACGCCCAGTGAGTAGAGGTCGGATCGCCCGTCGACCGGGCGGCGCAGCATGCCGGACTGCTCCGGTGAGGTGTAGAGGAACGTCCCGACGGCCTGGTCGGAGTCCTCGCCGGCGTCCCGGCCGACCTGCGCCAGACCGAAGTCGATCAGCTTGGCCCGGCCGTCCCCGTCGATCATGATGTTGTCCGGCTTGATGTCCCGGTGGACCAGGCCCACCCGGTGCGCGGCGGCCAGCCCGCGGGCCAGCTGCGCGGCCAGCCCGACCACCCGCTCCTGGGCGAGCACACCGTGCAGCAGCAGCCCGGAGAGCGCGCCACCGGACAGGTGCTCCAGGACGAGACCGGGCACGCCGTCCAGCTCGCCGACCGCGTGCACGCCGACCACGCCCGGGTCGTCGATGCACGCGAGCAGGGCGGCCTCACGCTGGAACGCGGTACGGATCTCGGGCAGCTCGCCGGCGTCGGCCAGGGGACGCTTCAACGCGTAGTCCCGGTCACCGCGCCGGGCATGGTGCACCATGGTGAACGCGCCGCGTCCGAGCTCCTCGATCACGTCGAGGCCGGTCAGCTCAGCGAGGTGCGGGTCGCTGAGGTTCGCCTGGGGGGTTTCCGTCACCGAGTGCACTCATTCCGTAGCCGTCTGCACTCCTGCTGATCGACCGCTGTCCCCCGAACCTGAACATTCCCGCGTGCGGCCCTACCGCCGTACGCCGAAAGGAACTTGACCTCCGCTCATGGCCGGCGCACAGGTGACGCGCCGGGCACCATGGACATGACGATTCTGCTTCTGCCGGTCGGTGCCGGGCGACGTTCCTGCTGCTCATCGGCCGTCGAGGTGCCGGCGTCCGAGAGGAAGCGGCGGTGCCGGACGCCCGCGCGGATCACCATGGGGCTCGGCCCCGGCCCGGACTTCTTCTGAGCCGATGTCCCCCGCTACGCGTGAAGCGCGAGCCAGAGTGCGACGGTGAAGAACCACAGGTTCGTGCTGAGCAGGTAGAGCCGCTCCGCCAGGCCGAACACGCCGCGCAGCGGCTTGGCGAGCAGCGTGACGACCACCGCGGCCAGGCCCGCCGCGGCGAGCCACCGCAGCACGACCAGGAAGAGGCTGAGGGCGTCCGGGGTGAGGTGGCCCAGCGGCGCGGTCAGGTCGGCGATCGCCAGGTAGACGAAGGTGAACGACGCGATCGCCAGCACCAGGTGGATGCGCCCGGCGGCGGTCGGGCGCTCGCCCTCCAGGTCGGTCGGGAAGAACGCCATGGCCAGCCGGGTCACCGGGATCAGCAGCAGGAACACGAAGTCCTCGGTCGGGAACGGCTGGTCGGCGAGAGCACCGGTCAGCGCGAGGATGCCGAGACCGTTGGCGATGGCCGCGATCCGGAACTGGGACGCGGTCCGGCCGACGCCGTAGTCGCTGACAGCGTTCCGCACCGGGCTGTACCCGGTCCGCAGGAAGTGCAGCGCGACGAAGATGACGAGATAGACGAGAAGCAGGACGGTGGCCACGACGGCCAGCAGTGTTCCGGACAAAGCGACAACCCCCGTGTCAGCCCTACGGATAGCGACGAAGGCCGATCTTAGGGTAGGCATGGAGGATGACCGCTTACCGGATCAGTCGCCGCCGCCTTTTCGTGACGGCCGGGGCCGGAGTCGTCGGCCTGGCCGTGGTCAACACACTCAGCGCGTGCTCGTCGTCCTCGCCGCCGTCCCAGCCGGTCGCGACGACGGGCGCGCAGCCTGTCCCGACCGGGCTGCCCGAGGGCTGGCATCGGGTCAACCGCACCTACGTCTCGGCGTATCTACTGCTCAGGGACAAGGAGGTGGCGATCGTCGACACCGGCACGCCCGGCTCGGAGTCCGCGATCGAGGACGGGCTGAAGGCGGCCGGCACCGGTTTCGCCGCGGTCAAGCACGTCATCCTCACCCACTACCATGATGATCACATCGGTGGGCTGGAGGGCATCGAGCCCAAGGTCAAGGCGACGTTCTACGCAGGGTCCGGGGACGCCGGCAACATCATCACGGACAAACCGCTGAAGTCGCTGAACGGCGGCGACGAGATCTTCGGGCTGCGGATCGTCGACACGCCCGGTCACACGGCCGGCCACATCTCGATCTTCGAGCCGGCCACCGGGACGCTGGTCGCCGGGGACGCGCTGCGCACGCAGAACGGGCTGGAGAGCTCCGATCCGCAGTTCACCACCAACCAGAGCCTGGCGACGGCGTCGGTGAAGGCGCTCGCCCAGCTCGACGTCAAGGCGATCCTTCCGGGGCACGGCGAGCCGCTCACCGCCGGCGCCAAGGAGGCGTTGCAGAAACTGGCGGCGTCCCTCTGACCCGAGGTCCGCCGCCAGGTCGCGGTCGCTCCTACTTCTGCCTTTCGAGCTTCTGTACGGCGGTTCGCGTGATCGCCTCGAGTTCGCGCTGATCGGGCTGCTCCAGGTTGGCGAGCAGGACGGTGAGCGCCACGCCCCGCACGGACACCGCGATCATCTTGCCGTGCACGGTGACGCGCGGGCTGTTGAGGTCGACCTCGAAGCGCACGCCCGCGGTGCGGTTCCCGAACTTCGGCACCTGCAGCGGGTACGTCGCCATGTGCAGCGCGTCCGGCGTGCCGGGCTTGCCCTCGTCGTAGGTGGGGCAGCGCCGCGGCGCGTCGGCCACCGCGTCGACGACAGCCTGGGCGGCGCGATCACCGGCCGGGTTGATCGCCTCGATCAGCACCGGTCCGGTCTCGCCCTTCATGAACGCCACCCGGACGGTGTCGCCGTCCTTCTTGTCGCCGGGCTTGGCCGGCTTACCGGGCTTGCCCGGCGCGGAACCGGGCTGGCCGGGCGGCGGCGCGACCGGCGTCGCCACCGTGGGGTCCGGCTTGCCCGACGCCGCACCCGGCTGACCTGCCACGGCGCCCGGCTGGCCTGACGTGGCGCCCGGCTGGCCTGACGTGGCGCCCGGCTGGCCCGGCGCCGGGTTGGGCTCGCCTGACGGTGAGACGGCGATCCGCGGGCTCGGGCGCACCGGAAGCCCGGGGCCTTCGGGGGCGCCCGGCGCGACCGGCCGGTCGGGAGTCGTAACCGCCCCGGCAGGCTGGGGCCGCTTCTTGTCACAGGCGCCGATCTGGGAGCCGGTGTCCGAGAACGCCTTCAGCGCGTCCGGCATCGCGACGTAGCCTTTGGGCAGGTCACCGACGGTGAGCAGGGCGGCCTTGAGACGGCCGGGCACGGGCTCGCCGGTCGTCACGAGGAGGCGGGACGCGCCGGGGAACGTCGCCCGCCCGTCCGTCTCCCCGGCCGCCAGCGACGGCGCGACGGCGTCCGCCATGAGCTGGGCGAGCGCGGTGTTCCTCGTCGGCGTCCAGGTGGACCCGCCCCGGGTCGCGGACCGGGTGGAGCCGCCATGGTCCGCGGACCGGGTGGCGGCTGCGGCGGCCCGATGCGACAGGGCGAGGTCGGCCGTCACCGCGGCCGCGCCGGCTCCCCCGGTCACCGCGAACACCAGCGGCAGTCCAAGTGCCGCTTTGACCGTTTTATGCCGAATAATCTGCATTTACTCACCTTAGCCGCGCCCCTCCACCAACCACGCGATTTGCGCAAGAACCAGCTACCCCGCGCCACGCCCGAAGCCCTCAGCACCAGCTGGCGCTCACGGCTGTCCAGGAGTGCTCGACACAGCCGTGAGTGCCAGCCACGGCGGCAGACAGCGAGCGGCGGGCTGCGAGCGGCGGGCTGCGAGCGGCGGGCTGCGAGCGGCGGGCTGCGAGCGGCGGGCTGCGGGCGGCTGCGGACGGCGCGGGTCCCGGTTCCGGCTGGCTTTCAGGGGTCTTTCGGCGGGTTGAAGCACCCCTGGGAGCCAGCCGGGGAGCGGGAGGCGCGGGGCGGCAGCGACCGGAGCGGGGCCGGCGCGGGAGGACGTGGGACAAGTCCGGAGGTGTGGGGACGGGCGGCGAGAAGACGTACCGGAAAAGGGGTTTTTGGAATGGTTTGGGGTGGGACGATCTCCGGATGGAGCAGGACGTGCTGGCGGCCCCGGCCAACGGGCTGACCGCGGCCGAGGCGGCGGCCCGCAAGCGGCGCGGGGATGCGAACGTCCAGGTCAAAGGCGGTTCGCGGGGCTATGCGGAGATCCTGCGGACGAACGTCTTCTCGTTCTTCAACATCATCCTGTTCGTGATCGGCGTGGCCCTGCTGACCCTGCAGCGATACAGCGACGCGCTGATCAGTGTCGGTCTCGGGCTCATCAACGCGATGATCAGCGCGGCCCAGGAGATCCGGGCCAAGCGGAAGCTGGACCGCCTGCAACTGCTGGATCGGGGCGCGGTCGTGGTGATCCGCGACGGCGCCGAGCGGGAGGTCCAGCCGGAGGAGGTCGTGCGTGGTGACGTTCTCAAGGTGGCCGCCGGGGATCAGATCGTGGTCGACGGCCCGCTGCTCGACGGTGGCCGGGTCGAGGCGGACGAGTCGCTGCTGACCGGCGAGTCGGATCCGGTGGCCAAGGAGCCCGGTGATGATTTGCGGTCAGGAAGTCTCTGCGTCTCCGGCGAGGGGCGACAGCTGGCGCGGGATGTCGGGGTGAACAGCTACGCCGGGCGGCTGACCGCTGAGGCGCGCCGCTCGACGACCGACAAGACGCCGCTGCAGCGCCGGATCGAGTTCATCGTCCGGCTGGTCATGGTGCTGACCACGCTGATGAGCGGGGCGATCCTGGCGCAGGCCGCGATCGAGGGGTTCACGCTGCTGCGGGTCGTGCAGATCACCGCGGTGCTGTCCGGGCTGGTGCCGTACGGGCTGTTCTTCCTGATCGCGCTCGCCTACACCGCCGGCGCCGTCCGGATCGGCCGTTCCGGCGCGCTGGTGCAGCAGGTCAACGCGGTGGAGTCGGTGAGCAACGTCGATGTGGTGTGCACCGACAAGACGGGCACGCTGACCACCGGGCACCTGGCCGTCGACGAGATCGTGCCGGTCGGCGAGCGGGAGTACGCCGAGGTCGCGCACGCGCTGGGCGGCTTCGCGCACAACGTCACCACGCCGAACCTGACCGCGCTCGCACTTGCCGCCGAGCTGGCCGGGCCGGTGTGGGAGGTGCGCGACGAGGTGCCGTTCGCGTCGTCGCTGCGCTGGTCGGGCCTGGTCACCGACGAGGGCACCTGGGTGCTCGGCGCACCGGACGCGCTGGCCCCGCGTCTGCGCAAGCCGCTGCCGCCGGGCGTGATCGCCGAGCGCACCGGCCGTGGCCTGCGGGTTCTACTGCTGGCGCGCGCCGAGGCGACCGGCGCGCCGCTGCGGGGTCAGGATCAGAGACCTGACCTTCCCATGCTCGAGCCGTACGGCCTGGTCGCGCTCGGCGACGAGCTGCGTCCCGAGGTCACCGACACGGTCCGCAAGTTCCGGAGCGGCGGCGTCGACCTGAAGGTGCTCTCCGGTGACGATCCGAGAACCGTGGCCGCGATCGCGGACCGGGCCGGCATGGACGCCGGTGAGCCGGTCCCCGGCGCCGCCCTGGACGGGCTCGACGACGCGCAACTGGACGTGATCGTGGCCCGGACCACGGTGTTCGGCCGGGTCGCGCCGGAGCACAAGGAGCGGATCGTCCGGTCGTTGCGACGGCAGCGGCGGTACGTCGCGATGATCGGCGACGGCGTGAACGACGCCCGCGCGCTCAAGCAGGCGCACGTCGGGGTGGCGATGCGCAGCGGCAGCCCGGTGACCCGGGACGTGGCCGACATCGTGCTGGTCGAGGACTCGTTCGCGGTGCTGCCCCCGGCGCAGGAGGAGGGTCGGCGGATCATCAACGGGATCGGGATGTCGCTCTACGTGTTCATGGCGCGGGTCGCGAGCCAGGGCCTGGTGATCCTCGCGGTGACGATGCTCGGGCTGGGCTTTCCGTACTCCCCGACGCAGGTCGGGCTCACCCTGTTCACGGTCGGGGTGCCGACGTTCTTCCTGACGTTCTGGGCGAAACCGGTCCCGCCCGACAAACTGTTGTTCAAGAGCATGGCGCGATTCGTCCTGCCCGCGTCGATCATCACGGCCGGGGTCGGCACCACCGTCTACACCGCGCTCTACGAGGTGATCTCGCTCGGCTTCGGCTCCGGTCGCACGCCCGCCGAGGTGATCCACGAGTTCGAGCGATACACCGGCCTGCGCTACGGCACCGACACGGACTTCACGACCGCCGCGGCCACGATCGCCGCGCAGACCGGCCTGTCGACGTTCTTCTGCTTCGCGTCGTTCATCATGATCCTGTTCCTGGCCCCGCCGAACCGATTCTTCGCCGCCTGGACCGCGCCGACCGACGACAAGCGTCCCGCGCTCCTGGTCGGCGTTCTCATCCTGGCCTTCCTGGTGGTGATCAACGTTCCGGTGCTGTGGAGTTACTTCGGCCTGATCGGCCCGGCCCGCCCGGTCACCGCGATCGTGCCCCCGGCACTGCTCCTGTGGTTCCTGGCACTGACCGCGGCGTTCCGGTTCAAACTTCTCGACCGCGCTCTCGGGGTGCACAACCTCCACAGATGAGCAGCAAAGTCTGAAAAGGGGCTCACATCGTGACCTTCTCGTGACCTTTTGGGATGGGTCAGCTTCCTGCGGGTCTCCTATGGTCGTGAACCGTTCTCAACTTCGGTTCACGGGGGAAACATGTACGTGGTACTCGCCTGGTTCACCGATCGTCGCCTGGACGACGGGGCGACCCGGGCAGCCCGGTCCCGCTTCGACGCCGCTGTCGCCGAGGTCGTGACCGACACGTACGTCCGCCACGACTTCGGTGGCGAGGACTGGGGAGTCACCTTCCTGCACAGCGCCGACCAGGGCGACTACCGGTGGCCGCTGGTCGCCACCGAGGGCCCGGTCACCGCCCTGTCGCTGGGCCTGCCGGTCGGGGTGCAGACCACCGGGCCGGTCGCGCTGGCCCGCGAGCTGCTCGGCGGGGCCGACATCCACCGTGACGTGCTCCCGCCGTTCAACCTGATCGCGCTCGACGGCGACCGGCGCTTCACGATCCAGCAGGACTGGCTCGGCATGTGCCGGCTGTTCACCGGGACGGCCGACGGCATCACGGCGTTCTGCAGCCGGCCCAGCCTGCTCGCCACCTTCCTGTACGGCAGCACCGAGCCCGACCTTGAGGGCTGGCGCTCGTACGCGGTGAGCGGGTTCTTCGGCGCCGACCTGTCACCGGTGAAGGGCGTCCGGCTGATGCAGCCCGGTCAGCGGATCACCGGCAGGCGACGCGACGAGGGCGGCTGGGAGCTCACCTCCGAGACCCGGTACAACGTGGACGACCTGGTGGTGTCGGGCTTCGCCGGGCAGGGCCGGCCGGTCGAGGAGTCCCTGGACCTGGCCGCGGACGCGTTCTCCGGCATCGCCACCAGCATCGGCAAGCTGTACGACGGGCCGATCGGCCTCGGCCTGTCCGGCGGCAAGGACTCGCGGCTCATCGCGTCCTCGCTGATCGCGGCCGGTCACATGCCGAAGTTCCACACCAACGACGACACCGTGGCCGAGGGTGAGACGGCGCTGCGGCTGATGCAGATCCTGCGCGACGAGCGCGGCCTGCAACCGGAGCACCGCCTGGCCAAGACCGGCGCGCCGGCGAACGTGCTGGCGGCCGGCCTGGTCGAGCGCACCGAGAAGCTGCTGCGCCGGTACGACTTCCAGTTCCCGTCGAGCTACACGATCCGCCCGGCCCTCGACACGCGGCTGCCGGACGAGTTCGCGCCGGTCAACTTCAGCGGCGTCGGCGGCGAACTGGCCACCGGGTTCTGGTACCCCAGGGTCGGCGGCAAGACACCGGAGGACGAGGTTCTCTGGCGCCTGACCAGTGCGGTGCCGGCGGGCGGCGTGGCCCCCGAGGTGATCGACGCCGAACGGGCCCGGGTCGCCGTCCTGTTCGACCACGCCCGCGGGCTCGGGCTCAACGACCTGCACCTGGTCGACTACGGCTACCTGGTCGAGCGGGTCCGCCGGTGGTACTCCTCGGCGTACTTCATCGGCAGCATCACGCCGTACCTGTCGCCCGGCTTCGTGGCGGCCTCGTTCGGCGTCACCGCCGAGCAGAAGCGCGACTTCCTCCTGCACAAGAGCCTGATCAAGCGGTTCGTCCCGGAGTGGGCCGACGTCCCGTTCGTCTCCGCGTTCACCGGCACGACCACCGCCACCCGGGTCTGGGACGGCGACGGCGTCCAGGCGATCTCCGACCTGGTGGACACGGCGCAGGGCCCGATCGCCCAGCTGATCAACCGCGACCTGGTCGAGAAGACGCTCACCACCGTCGTCCGGACCGACAACTCGCCGGAGCACATCCTGCGGCAGTTCACGTACCTGGCGGTCGCCTCCACGCTGCTGGAGCCGGGCACCGTGGCGGCGCCGACCGGAGCGACGTACGCCCGGGTCACCGCCCCGCCGCCCAAGCCCCTGCCGGCAGCCGCGCAGAGTCCGTCCCGGCTGCGGCGGTTCAAGAAGACCTGGCTGTGGCGGGCCGCCCGGAAGGTCCTCAAGCCCGCCTTGCAGAAGATGCGTTCCTGACGATCAGGGAGCGGCTGGGCCTCACGCGACGGGTGTGAGGCCGGCCGCGCCGAAGGAGACCGCGAAACGCTTGCACCAGATGGCGACGCTCGCCAACTTCTCGAGGTCCGTGCCGGCGGGGATGGCGTACCGCTGATTGCCCCGATTTCCCTTGAGCCGGCCCAGCTCGACCCATTTCCCGTCGTCGAAGACCCGCCACCCGGCCGTGCCGGTGCGCACCGGCTGATCGGACAGCCAGACCCGCAGGTCCGGGCCGTTCGAGGTGTCGAGATCGATCAGTTCCAGCTCATGGGTCCCGTCGGGGTTCAGGATCACCCGGGCGGCACCGCCGGTGTCGTGTTCGTGGCTGACGAACTCGCCCTGCCGCACCACGGTCGGCCCGGCGGGCGCCGCGGGCGACACGGACACCGACGCCGCGGGCAGCGCGGACGAGCCGGCGGGTGCGGGCACGGCGGCGAGAGCCTCGTCGACCTGACGATCGGTGGCGAGTTTCCACGGCTGGAACCAGTAGAGGCCGACGCCGGCGATCAACGCCAGAACCATCGCGACGACCAGGATCAACGGGCGGCGAGCAAGACGCGCAGTCACCGCATCAGTACAGCGCACCGCGGCCGCGCCAATCCTTACCGGATGGTGACGGTTCTCGATCGGGTCGTTCTGCCCCGATGTTCGGCAGGCTCCCGGTCGTCGCCACGCCTTCGCGTGATTGACTCGTGTCAAGTGCCGCTGGTAGGCACGGAAGGGTGACCTTTCTGTGGTCCTACACCGATGCTCTGGCCGCCGGCGACGACGGCTGGTGGCGGGCCGCGACCCGGCACGCCGCCGACCTGCTGGAGGCGGATCACTGGTGGCTGGACCCGCCCGCGCACATCCCGGTGCAGCATGTGCTGGTGGAGACCACCGCATTGCTCTCGTACGCGCTGGCGCGCAGCCGGGACGACGACCCCGGCGCGGTGACCGGGGCGCAGCTGGCGGCCTGGGCGGCGGCCCGGCCCCTGCCGATGCTGGACGAGGCGGTGCCGGACACCGTGGAAGGGTCGATGTCGCTGCTGCAGTGGAGCCGGATCTTCGAGGAGCAGTGGCTGCGCCAGCAGAACGACCTGGCCCGGCTGCTCCTGGCGTCCGGGCACGAGCTGCCCGGCACGGGCGATCCGGTGACCGGGCTCTGGACGGATCTGATCGATCGGGAGAACCCCGGCCGGCGGTACGGCCTGGACTCCCGGCTGCCCGGCCCGGCGCTGACCCTCGGCCTCGGCGCCGTCCTCCAGCAGTTCGACCGGGCGTGACGCGTCAGCTGGACCCCAGGGGTCTTTCCCGGCAGTGAAGCACCCCGGAGAGCCAGCCGGGAGTTGGCCCGCTCTTGGGCCCTGTTGGCGCCTTGGCCGGAACGGTCAACCGCGCGGCTCGGACGAGCCGCCGCGCAACGTCAGGTGGGCGGCGAGGCCGGCCGGCAGGATCAGCCAGAACGAGATCAGGCGGTAGATCAGGACGATCGCGGCGGCGGTGGCCTGCGGGACGCCGGCGGCGACCAGCCCGGCGAGCATGCTGGTCTCGATCAGGCCGATCCCACCGGGCGTGAGCGGGATCTGACGGACCACCTGGACGGCCAGGTAGATCAGGGCCAGGCGGCTCCAGCCGAGCTCGGCGTGCAGCGCGTCGGCCACGAAGAGCAGGCAGCCCATGTCGAGCAACCAGTTGGCCACGCCGGCCACGGTCACGGTGAGCCAGGTGCGGACCGGGACGGATCGCGCGTCCCGCAGGGCCCGGGCCACCGGAGCACCGATCGAGCGGCGCGGTGAGGGAAGAGGGGCGAGGCGGGCGGGGACCGGGCCGCGGACCGCTTTGTAGATCCCGAACAGCGAAACGGCCAGGACCGCCGCGGCCGTCGCGGAGAAGGACCACGTCACCGCGGAGAGCAGCGTCAGCGAGAGGACCGTGACCGCCATGGAGAGCAGGGTCACGGTCGCGGAGACCGCCGGGGTCGCGCCGTGCCGGCGGTAGACCTGGAACGCGTACGCCGCGGAGGCCGCCGCCCCCGCGGGAAGGGCCATGCTCAACGCCGACCGGACGTACGTCATGGCCACCGCCCGCCGAGGCGGAACCCGCACCCCGAAGGCGGCGAGCAGCCGCCGCTGCTGCTCGGCATACGCCAGCTGCGACAGCACCCCCGCGCCGAGGGCGAGCGCCGCCCACCGCCAGTCGGCCGCCCGCAGCGCGCCGAGGAACTCCCCCGGCGCCGGCAGCCGGCCCCGCAGCGTCACCACCGCCACGACCGCGACCAGCACGAACGGCAGGTAGCCCAGCCAGCGCCGCCGCGGCGCGCGGACCTGCTGCGAGGCCAGGGGCTCAACGGTCAGGGTCACACTCTTAGGGTTCCCGAGAGATCGGTCCCCGTCGTCATCCCTGAGAAGGCATTCCGGCGTACCACGGACGCGGTACGTCACCCCGGGTCTGCCCGCCGGACAGGCCCCGAGGATGACGTCAGAAGTTGATCATGTGACCGGCGAGACCGTGGACGGCCTCCTTGACCGCCTCGGCGAGGGTCGGGTGCGCGTGCACGTTGCGCGCCACCTCGTTGACCGTCAGGTCCCACTGCTGGGCCAGGGTCAGCTCGGGCAGCAGCTCGGTGACGTCCGGCCCGATCAGGTGCGCGCCGAGCAGCTCACCGTACGTGGCGTCGCTGAGGATCTTCACGAAACCGCCCGCGTCGCCGAGGCCGTGCGCCTTGCCGTTCGCGGTGAACGGGAACTTCGCGACCTTCACGTCGAAGCCCTGCTCACGGGCCTGCGCCTCGGTCCAGCCGAAGCTCGCGACCTGCGGCTGGCAGAACGTCGCGCGCGGGATCATCCGGTAGTCGAGCGCCATCGTCTCGGCGCCGGCGATCGTCTCGGCCGCCACGATGCCCATCGCCTCGGCGGCGTGGGCCAGCATCAGCTTCGCGGTGACGTCACCGATGGCGTAGACGCCGGGCACGTTCGTACGGCAGAAGTCGTCGATCTCGATCGCACCGCGGGCGGAGACGGCGACGCCGGTGCGCTCCAGACCGTACCCCTTCAGATTGGGCTGGAATCCGATCGCCTGCATCACCTTGCCGGCCTCGAGGACCTCGGACTTCCCGCCTTTGGAGACGGTGACGCGGACCGAGTCGGCACCCTCCTCGATGCTCTCGACCTTCGTGCCGACCCGCACGTCGATGCCGAGCTTGCGGTACTGCCGGAGCAGTTCCTTGGAGACGTCCTCGTCCTCGAGCGGCAGCATCCGGTCGAGGAACTCCACGATGGTCACCTCGACCCCGTAGTTGCGCAGCACATAGGCGAACTCGACGCCGATCGCGCCGGCGCCGACGATCACGATGCTCTCCGGCAGCTCCGGGTCGAGGATCTGCTCCTCGTACGTCACGACGCGGTCGCTGACGCTGGTCCCCGGGATCATGCGGGTGCTCGCGCCGGTCGCCAGGATGCAGTTGTCGAACGTGATCGTCCGGTCGCCGACCCGCATCGTGTGCGCGTCGGTGAACTCGCCACGGCCCTGGATCTCGGTGATCCCGTTCTTCTTCATCAGGTAGTGCACGCCCTTGACCCGGCCGTCGGCGACGCTGCGGCTGCGCTGGTGCGCGACACCGAAATCGAAGGTCACCTTTCCCTCGATGCCGAACGTCTGGGCCTGGTCGTGGAAGATGTGCGCCAGTTCGGCGTTGCGCAGCAGCGCTTTCGACGGGATGCAGCCGACGTTGAGACAGACGCCGCCCCAGTATTTCTCCTCGACGATCGCGGTGGTCAGGCCGAGTTGCGCCCCGCGGATCGCCGCGACATAGCCACCCGGACCGGCACCCAGCACCACGAGATCGAAATGTTCGCCCATGAGCCCGACAGTACTTACCGCCCCGGGCGCCGGACATCCTTTCGCGTCACAGTCAGCACCTCGGCGAATCAAGATCAAGATCAAGATCATGCGACGGTACGGCGTGCGGGGCCGCCTGGCAGCGAGCTCCGGCTCCCCGTGGTGATCGGCCGGGTAGCCCGGCCCGCCGTGGTGATCGGCCGGGTCGCCCGGCCCGCCGTCAGGAGAAGTTGACGGTGAGTTCGAGGATGTAGCGCACCACGGCGATGATCACCATGGCGGCGACGATCCGGATCGCGAGCTGGGCTTTGCGCTCGTGGTTCCGCTTCGCGAAGTTGGCCAGGACCAGGCCGACGATCGCGATCAGCGGGGACGCCACCAGGATGCCGAAACCGCCGAGAACGTAGGACAGAATCGTCAGGACCTGGCTGTTGGACTGCTCATATCCGGGGTAGGGCTGCTGCCCGGGATAAGGCTGACCCGGATACGGCTGACCAGGGTACGGCTGCGCGGCATACGGCTGGCCGGGATATGGCTGACCCGGGAACGGCTGGGCGGGCGGCGGGCTGTACGGCGCGACCGGCGGATGCCCGCTGCTCTGCGCCGGCGGCGTGTAGGCCTGCGGGGCCGGCACTCCCGACGACGGCATCGGGGACGTCGGCATCGGGGACGTCGGCGGGGTGTGGAACGAGTCCCCGGCGAACGGGTCACCGGTCGTCGGGCCGGTGAACGGGTCACCGGTGGTCGGGCCGGTGAACGGGTCGACCGGCACGCCGTACGCCGAGGTGGGAAAAGCCTGCTCGGCGGGCGCGGCCACCGGGTCCGCGAAACCACCCGGCGGCGGAGCCGGGGTGGCGACCCGCCGGCCACAGCCTGGGCACAGCCCGACCGTCGGCGCCGCCGGGGAACCACAGTGCGTGCAGATCATGATTTCCCCCAGCGGCAGGACCAGGGTCTAGACCTTAGCCCCTGCCGCGACCTCGTCGTACAGCTCCTCCAGGCGCCTGGTCTGCGCGGTCAGATCGAAATGCGCCGTGACGTGCTTGCGCGCCTGCTCGCCGAGCCGCCGCTGAAGATCCTCGTCACCGAGCAGCCGGGTCAGCGACGCGGCCAGCGCGGCCGGGTCCGCCTCCGGGCTGAGCAGGCCGGTCTCGCCGTCGACGACGGCCTCCGGGATGCCGCTGTGCCGGGTGGCGACCACCGGCAGGCCGAGCGCGGCCGCCTCCAGGATCGTGGTCGGCAGCCCCTCGGTGTCCCCGTCCGGCGCGGTCTTCGACGGGCAGGCCAGCAGCCGGGACTCCAGCAGGTGACGTTTCACCTGTTCCGGGCTCTGACTGCCGGCGAACGTGACGTCCACGCCGAGCTCCTGCGCCCGGGAACGCATCGCCGGGAGCAGCTCGCCGTCACCGATGAGCAGGGCGCGGGGCCGCGACTCCATCGTCGCCAGCGCGGCGAGCAGGTCGTCGACGCCCTTCTTGGCGACGAACCGGCCGATGAACACCACGTCCCACCGCTTCTCCACCGGCGGCTCCTCCGGCGGCACGGTGATCCCGGTGTAGTGGACCCTCACCTTCGCCGGGTCGGCGCCCCACGTGATCGCGTGGCCGCGGATCACCTCGGAGACCGCGACGACCAGCGACGCGCGCTTGAAGACGGACTGCAGGTTGCGGCGGTACCGCACACCCTTCGCGCCGGGGCTGGACGGCTGCCGGGTCACGTCGTGGCCGTGCACGGTGACGATCAGGGGCACGCCGAGCTGCTGGGCGGAGTGACTCACCAGCCAACCGTCGCCACCGAAATGGGCATGAACCAGATCCGGCCGTACGCCGGAAAGCGTCTTCTGCAGTTGCGGGGACGTCCCGGTCAGCCGCAGTCGCAGGAACCCCTTGCCGCCCGGGAAGGCGATCACGTCGTCGGGGCGGGACAGGACCGACTCGTGCCGGGTCGCGCCGACGTAGACCGGGGACCAGCGGGTCAGCGCGTCGGCTTGATTGCGGACGAACGTCTCCGAACCGGGCAGCATGGCGCTGCGCCAGATCGCGACGCGGCGCTCAGCCGGCATTGTTCTTCTTTCCCCGGCTCACCACGACGTCGCGCAGCCGGTGCCGGACGCTCGGCGGCAGGGCCCAGATCTGCATGTGCGTAAGGTAGTCGACGGCGGCCGGGTCGCCGTGCTCACGGGCCTCGGCGAGCAGCTCACGGAAGAGTTTCGTGTCCCGCGTCGGCGCGGCCATCGAGCTGAGCACACTGAGCGTGAACGCGGCGTAGGCGCGCGGCGTGAACAGCTCACGGTTGCCGCGCAGCCACTCCAGCTGCTCGCGCCACGGGTTCTCCAGGCTGATCCGCTCCCGGTTCTCGTCCTGGTGCCAGAGGACCAGCGGCTCCTCGACGTAGAGCAGCGCGGTGCCCGGCTCGCGCATCGCCCGCAGCGTCCAGTCGAGCTCCTGCGCGCGGCGCAGGCCGACGGTGAACGGCACCTTCTGCCACAGCGCGGTCGGCGCCATGATGCACGAGGTCTGCACGAAGCCGTCGCCGTAGAACAGACCACGCCTGACCAGCAAGTACTCACTGATCGGCTCGCCCGGCTCGGGCAGGCGGCGCGGCATGATCGTGTCGGCGCGCGGCGTCCGGCTGATCATCCGGCAGGCGATCACCGGGGACTCCACGGTCGCCGCCGCGGCCAGCTCCAGCTGCCGCTCGATCTTGGTCGGCAGCCACTCGTCGTCGTCGTCCAGCATCGCCGTCCAGCGGCCGCGGGCGGCCCGGGCGCCGGTGTTCCGTGCATTCGGGGCCTTGCCGCGCTCTGGAAGGACGATCACACTGAGGCGCGGATCACCGACCGCGTCCAGTGCCGTCACGGTCGCCTCGTCCGGGCCGTCGACGACGACGATCACCTCGAGGTTCTGGTGCGTCTGCCCGAGGGCGCTGCGCACCGCGCGGACGGCCAGCTCCGGGCGGTTACACGTCGGAATGACGACACTGACATCCGGCTCTGACGACATGGCGACTCGCTTTGGGCAACTTGTCGGAACCTCGGGGGCCCGGGGCCGTGTGGACCGTAGGTGGTTCTGGTGGTGCGAAGGTTAACGGAATGCGTCTCGTGGGGGTGCGCGGGGGAAGCAACAGCCTGCGACCGAGCGCGCACGAGCGCGACGTTCACCTTCTCGTAACCTAAAAGACAGCAAAAATCTAGGTTCCGCAGGCAATCTTTCCGGCTGCGGCGCCCGTCTTCATGGGTGGAACGACCGTCCTAGATTGCCAGGGGCGGAACGACCGCCCCGATGTGAGGAGACCCCTTGCGCAAGACCAGCAAGCGCAGACGCCGTACGCCCCGCTGGGCGCTCTGGACCGTGGTGTTCGGCTCGCTGTTGCTGGTCGCCGGTGGCGGGGGTGCGATCAGCCTGAAGGCGACGGTCGCCGCCGCCGAATCGAAGGTCGGCAAGGACTCGCTGCTCGGCACGACGAAGCCCGAGGAGGAGAAGAAAAACGCGAACCTCGACGGCGCGAAGAACCTTCTGCTCGTCGGCATCGACCAGCGCCCCGACCAGAACAACGGTGAGGCGCTGCGCTCCGACTCGATCATCCTGCTGCACATCAACAAGGACCACAGCAGCGGTTACATGATCTCGCTCCCCCGTGACAGCTACGTCTACATCCCGGCGTATGACAACGGGAAGCAGAAGTGGGGCGGCGGCAAGACGAAGATCAACGCGGCCTTCGCCTTCGGCACCCGCGGTCTGACCGGCAACGATGCGTTGAAGCACGGCTTCGAGCTGCTCACCATGACCGTCAAGGAGCTCACCGGGGTGACGCCGGACGCCGGCGCGATCATCGACTTCCAGGGCTTCCGCGACGTGGTCAACG
Organism: Actinoplanes cyaneus; assembly: GCF_016862095.1. Taxonomy (GTDB): domain Bacteria; phylum Actinomycetota; class Actinomycetes; order Mycobacteriales; family Micromonosporaceae; genus Actinoplanes; species Actinoplanes cyaneus. Next base: position 2,585 of record NZ_BOMH01000012.1, on the reverse strand, counting down.
TGCTCGGCAAGGTCTGCATGTACGTGGACACCACCACCAAGTCGATCCACCTCGGCAAGGACAAGAACGGGCAGACCGCCAAGCCGTTCGTGATCAACTCGGACGGCACGCTGCGGAGCAAGATCTCGGGCGTGACGCCGAACACGTACACCAAGGGCAACCACTGCTTCAACCCGAGCCAGGCGCTCGACTTCGTCCGCCAGCGTGACCTGCTGGAGGACAACTCGCTGGACTACGGTCGTCAGCGGCACCAGCAGCAGTTCTTCAAGGCGATCATCAACCAGGCGATCAAGGACGGGCTCGACTCGCCGACCAAGCTGCCGAAGATCCTCGGCGCGTTCGGCAAGGCCATGACGGTGGACAGCGGCGGCATCGACCTGGCCGACTGGGCGCTGTCGATGCGCACCCTCAAGCCGGAGAAGCTGATCACCATCAAGACCAACGCCGGCAAGCTGAACTCGCAGAACGTGCCCGGATCCGGCAGCGTCGAAATCCTCAGCGACGACAGCATGGCCCTGCTGAAGTCGATCAAGAAGGACCAGATCGACACGTTCCTGCTGTCGCATCCGGCGTTCATCGCCAACGGCTGATCGCTGATCCTGTTCCACTCACGATGCCCCGCGGCTCCGGCCGGCGGGGCATCGTCGTTTTCCGTGTCGCCGCCACCGCCTCGTCGTTCCGGGGCCGGCGTTGTGGATAGGGTCTGCGGGTGCGGACCAAGCAGGAGCACAGCGCGGACATCCGGCGGGACCGGCGGGCGGTGCTCGTCGTCAACACGCGGTCACGGCGGGGGCGGCTGCTCTACGACGAGGCCCGGCGACGGCTGGCCGCGGCCGGGTTCGAACTGCTCGGGGCGTACGCGCTGGAGCAGTCCGGCGGTCTCGACACGCTGATCTCCGAAGCCCTCGGCAAACAGCCGGACCTGCTCATCGCCGGCGGCGGCGACGGGACGATCAGCACGGCCGGGCGCATGCTCGCCCACCAGGACGTGGCCCTCGGAGTGCTGCCCCTCGGCACCACCAACAACTTCGCCCGGACGATACGGATCGAGCCCGACCTCGACGCCGCCATCGCGACCCTGGTCAACGGCAAGGTGATCGACGTCGACCTGGGCGTGGCCGGCGACGTGCCGTTCACCAACCACGTCGGGATCGGACTCTCCGCCGAAGTGATGATCAGCGCGCCGCCACGGTTGAAGCGCATCGCCGGGCGGCTCGCCTACCCCATGACCGCGCTCGGCCTGCTCGCCCGGCATCGACCGGTGCGCGCCACGATCCGCGCCGAGGGCCGTGAACTGCGGTTCCACACCCACCAGGTGTACGTCGCCAACGGCGGCTTCCACGCCGGCCGGCCGATCACCGCGGACGCGCACGCCGACGACCGGCTGCTCGTCGCCTATCCCGTGGGCGGGGCCAGCCGGCGGGAACTGCTGCGCGAAACGGCTCGGAACGCGGCCACCGGGCATCGGCGTACCCTGCACGAACGCCCGTTCCTCGCGGTCCGCGAACTCTGGCTGGAGACGGATCGGCCGGTGGCGGTCGAGGTCGACGGCGAACCCCGGGGCACCACCCCGATGCGGATCGCCATCGACCCGAACGCCCTGCGCATCATGGCCCCCGCCGACAGCCCCGACCTGTAGCCGCCCTCCCCCAGCGATGGCGCAGCCGGCGCCGCCCGTCGCCACCGCCCCCACAACGGTGGCCCACCCGACCACCAGCCGGCGCCGCCCGTCGTCACCGCCCCCACAACGGTGGCCCACCCCCCTGCGGCGGTAGCGGGCTGCGTGATCGTGCTCGCCGCCGCACGCACGCCAGCCCCGCCGCACTTCCTCTCCAGCCGCGGCGCGAGGGTCCGGCTGGTTCTCATGGGCGTTATCCGTCCCTCATAACGCCCATGAGAACCAGCCGGACCCTCGCGCCGCGCTGCGGAGCTCGACCCGGGACCCCGCGTTGCGCGAGGCCGTCGGCACTCGGGGGGGGTGAGGTCGTCGGCACTCCGGGGGCGCGAGGCCGTTGGCCCTTTGGGGCAGGATGCGGCGGGGCGTCAGCCGGCGTCGGGCTCCTTGCGGTCGGAGTGGCCCAGGTCGCGACCCGGGGCGACCCGGTCACGGACCAGGCGCTTGAGCTGCGCCAGGTCGGGGAAGCCGTCGGGTTTGCGGTTCCAGAGGGTCTCGCCGTCGAGGCGTACCTCGAAGACGCCACCGATGCCGGGGACCAGCGCCACCTCGCCGAGGTCGCGCGGGAACGTGGTGAGCAACTCCTGCGCCAGCCACGCGGCTCGGAGCAGCCAGCGGCACTGCGTGCAGTACTCGATCTCGAGGCGGGGCGTCCTGGTCGTCACAACGATCGAGTATGGACGACGCTCCAGCGCGGGGCGGAAGGCGCGGCGCGGGGCGGAAGGCGCGGCGCGGGGCGGACGGCGCGGGGCGCCGCGGCGCGGGGCGGGGCGGCGCGGGGTGGCGCGGGGTGGCGCGGCGCGGGGCGGCGCGGGGCGGGGTGGCGCGGGGTGGCGCGGGGTGGCGCGGGGTGGCGCGGGGTGGCGCGGGGTGGCGCGGGGCGGCGCGGGGCGGCGCGGGGCGGCGCGGG
>NZ_BOMH01000011.1 GCF_016862095.1 Actinoplanes cyaneus | reverse complement strand
GGCGCGGGGCGGCGCGGGGCGGCGCGGGGCGGCGCGGCGCGGCGCGGCGCGGGGTGGCGCGGGGTGGCGCGGGGTGGCGCGGGGTGGCGCGGCGCGGGGCGGCGCGAATGCGGTCAGGCTTCGGCTGGGCGGGGCAGGCAGTGGAGGACTCCGGCGGAGGCGACGGCCGCTGCCAGCAGGGACATGACGGTGGGGACGTCGCCGAGGGCGTACGCGGCGGCCACCGGAATCGCGAACCCGGCGGTCAGCAGCGGGGTGAAGCGCCAGGCCCGGATGCGCGGCGTGCGGGCCGGGGACGAGAACAGCAGGAACGCCGCGGACGAGACCGTCCAGATGCTCAGAGCAATGACCACCGCACCCATCATCGGAGCATCACATCAGAACGAGGACCGTGGTACGGCCCGGATGCGGATTTCAATCATCACGGGTGACCCGGCGGACCGCGGCCGGACGTGGAAAGGCCTCGCTCCGAGAGCCGGAGCGAGGCCTTTGGGGTGCAACGATCAGTTCATGCCGGGCGGGTCGGTGGCGCGGATGCCCCGCCACGGAGCGGTCTCGTAGGGTGCGAGGACCATCGCGCAGACGGGCTCGCCGTCGGAGACCACGCCGTGGACGACGTAGTCCGGGCCGTCGAACTCGTCCTCGTGGCCCTTGACGAGGTCACCGAGGCTGGCCTTGATCTGCTCGCGGACGAACGCCTCGCTGGTGCCCTCGTGCTCGACGAACAGGCCACCCTGCCCGTCGCGCCGCTGGACCCAGCCGATGCCGGCCCACGCCTCCTCGCCGGGCTGGCTGGCGTGCTGCTCGGCGTAGACGCAGTAGAGCTTGTCGCCCCACGCGCCGACCGGGACCGGCGCCTTGCCGCTCGGGTCGACGGCGGTGCCGGGCGGGATGACGCTGGAGAGCCGGACGAGGTTGTAGAAACCGCACTCCATGGTCACCAGCGCGTCGTGGAAAGCGGCCAGCGAGGTGGTGCCTCGCCCGATGGCACGGACGACGGGGATCTGGTCGAAGACGACGGAGTCAGCCATGGGTCTCCTTAGAGGCGGTAGCGAGGCTTGCGACCTCCTCGTTCGGCGACCCGCCCCGGGGCTTTAGCCGGTTACCGGGACGGCACCCACGTGCTCACCGGTCCGCACCTGACTCACGATTGATGGAGACGCGCGTCACGTGCTCGAGCCAGCGCTGGATCACCGCGATCTCGGCATCGTCGAAGCCGGCTGTGAGCTGCACGTTCAGGTCGTCGACCAGGTCCCGGGCGCGGGCCACGGCCTGGTGCCCGCGCGGGGTCAGGGCGAGCCGGACGGCACGGGCGTCGGCCGGGTCCGGCGAGCGCGTCACGTACCCGCCGCGTTCCAGACGGTTGACCAGGCCGCTCATTCCGGAGGGGGACGCGCCGAGGGCCGCGGTCACGTCGCCGATCAGGGCGTTCTCGTGCCCGGCGAGGTAGAAGAGCACGCCGGCGCCGGACGCGCCGATCCCGGTGTCGGAGGAACGGGCGTCGATCCAGCGCCGGACCGCGCGGTCGGCGTTGAAGAGCAGAAAGATCAGGCGAGGCAGGCGCACGCGGTCATCTTGACGCCTTCTCCGCGTGAGCGTGCAACCAGGCCAGCAGTTCCGGCCAGACCGTGTCCCGCACGGCGCGCCGGAACAGGCCGTGATGACCGATCATCGGGACCCCCGTGGCCGCCGGCGTGTAGGTGCGCCGCTCCACGTCCGCGCTGGTCAGATGGTCGGTGAGAGCGTCCATCTGGGTCGGGGTGGACCACGGGTCGTCCGAGGTGCCGACGGCCAGGACCGGGCCGGTCAGGGTGGCGGTTCGTTCGCGGGCACGCATCGAGGGGTCGTCGAAGAAGTAGTTGCCCCGGCGCGCCCAGCCGCCCCATTCCAGCATCGCGGCGACCGGCAGGTCCTCGCCGAGGCCCAGGCTCTTGGCCGGCACATAGCCCAGAAGGCGGCCCAGGGCAGGGCCGAGGACGTGCAGCATGATGCGCACCCGGATCCGCTCCAGGCGGCTCGGGATGGTGCGCAGTGCCGCGATGTGCGAGGCGACGATCACCGAGGCGGCCAGGTCCGTGCCGGCCGCACCGAGCGCGATCACGTGCCCACCGAGGCTGTGCCCGACGGCCATCCTGGGCAGGCCGGGGAATCGCTCGGCGGCCCACGCCGCGACGGCCGGGGCGTCGGCGCCGATCCAGTCGCGCATGCCGAGGTCACGGTGGTCACGCGGGGAGCCGGACCGGCCGGTGCCCCGGTAGTCGTAGGTGACGGTGGCGATCCCGTTCTCCGCCAGGTACGTGGCGAACGACGTGTAGAACCCCTGCGGGGTCGCGGTCGCGGGGTGCACGACCAGCACGGCACGCGCGGACTCCGGGGCGAACAGCGTGGCCGTGACGGCGCCGCCGGTCGCCACCGGGATCCGTACCGTCTCATTATTTCGCATGCGAAATAAGATAACATCTCCCGATGCCGATCTTGTGGTCCGCGATTCTGGCCGCGGTGGTCCTTCTCGGTCACCGTCTGGTCCCCGACGGGATCGGCCGACTGGGCAGCCTGATCGAGGCGTTCCTGCCCTGGACCGGGCTGTCCATCCCGGTCCTGCTCGTGCTGGCGATGCTGCGGCGGTCACCGCGCGGGCTCGCGGCCGTCCTGCTGCCGCTGGTCGCGTGGCTGATCACTTTCGGCGGCTACCTGCTGCCCCGCGACACCGGCATGCCGGACCTTACGGTGCTGCAGCACAACGTCAGCGACGAGAACCCGGACCCGGCGGGGACCGCCCACGCGCTGCTGGCGGCGCATCCGGACCTGGTCGGGCTGGAGGAGGTGCTGCCGGAAACGGCGCCCGTCTACGACGGTGTGCTCGCCGGTGAGCTCCCGTTCCACGCCGTACGGGGAACCGTGGGGTTGTGGTCGCGTTATCCGCTCGTGGAGGCGGAAGCCATCGACATCCGGCCGCATGACCCCGGCGCGGACTGGAATCGCGGCTTGCGGGCGGTCGCGCGGACCCCGGCCGGGGACCTCGCGGTGTACGTCGCGCACCTGCCGTCGGTGCGGATCGGGGTCACGGGCTTCGCCTCGGCGCGGCGGGACGAGAGCCGGCGCAAGCTCGATGCCCTGCTCGCCGCCGACCGGGCCGCGCGGCTGCTCGTCATCGGCGACCTCAACACCACCGTTCACGACCGCGGCCTGGACACCCTCACCCCGCTGCCGGAGGACTTCGCGTTCACCTGGCCGGCGTCGGCACCCGTTGCCCGGATCGACCAGGTGCTGGCCCGGTCGATGACGGTCACCCGATTGACGGCCCGGCCGCGGACCGGCAGCGATCATCTGCCGCTGGCCGCCGAGATCCGGCTGTCCTAGGCGGCGTCTCGTAGTGCGGCCGAGTGCCGCAGCCCTGGCCGCACTACGAAACGCCGCCTGGAAGACCGCGCGCCTCAGGTCCGCGCGGCGCCGTTCTCGTAGGCCCAGATGACCACGTTCACCCGGTCGCGGACGCCGATCTTGGCCAGGACCCGGCCGACGTGGGTCTTGACAGTGACTTCCGCGAGGTTCAACCGGCCGGCGATCTCCGCGTTGCTGGCACCGGCCACGATCAGGTCGAAGACCTCCCGCTCCCGGGCGGTGAACGTCTCCAGCAGGGCGGACGGGCGTGCCGGGCGCGGGGGCCGGGCGGTCACCAGGCGGTGGGTGGTCGACGGCGCGAGGACCGAGCCGCCGCGGTGCACGGTCCGGATCGCCGCGGTCAGTCCTTCGGCGGTGGTGTCCTTGAGCAGGTATCCACTGGCGCCGGCGGCCAGGATCCGGGTGGCGTACTCATCGTTGTCGTAGGTGGTCAGCGCGACGATCTTCGGCGGCTGCTCGCTGCCCTCGAGAATCGCCCGGGCCGCGGTGATGCCGTCGACGCGGGGCATCCGGATGTCCATCAGCACCACGTCGGGACGGAACTCGGCGGTCAGCCTCACCGCCTCGGCGCCGTCCGAGGCGGTCGCGACTACCCGCATGTCCGAGGCCGCGTCGACGACCAGGGCGAAGCCGGTCCGGACCAGGTCCTGGTCGTCGGCGATCAACACGTCGATCCGCCGCGGCTGATGCTGCTCGGCCATCACCCGGCCGGGTCGCTCGGTCATGAGACGGCCACGTCCAGCGGGGTGAGCGGCCAGCGGGTGACCACGCTGAAGGTCTCGCCGGCCGCTATCTCGCAGTCGCCGTTGAACAACGAGCACCGCTGCCGGATCCCGGACAGCCCACGACCCTCCCGGGGCACCTCGGCGCCCGGCGCGGCCGGCGGGCTCGTCACGGTGACCTCCAGCCGCGCCGGTGTCCACACCAGGCTGAGCCGCGCCCGCCGCTGCGTGGCGTGTTTGAGCACGTTGGTCAGCGACTCCTGGATCACCCGGTACACCGCCAGGTCCATGCCGGACGCCAGCGGTTGTTCCGGGCCGGACACGTCGAGCGTCACGTCCAGGCCGGCGGCGGAGACCCCGGCCAGCAGGTCGGGCAGCTCCCGCAGACCCCTGGCGAAGTCGCCCGGCGAGTCGCAGTCGATCGAGTTCAGCAGTCGTTTCACATCGTTGAGGGCCTCCCGTCCGATCTGCGCGATGCGGTCGAACAGGGGGCCGGCGACGACCGCGTCGGCGCGCGCGGCGACGCGGCCGCCCTCGGCCTGCGCGATCACCGAGGCCAGCGAGTGGGCGATGATGTCGTGCATCTCCTGGCTGATCCGGGTGCGTTCCTCGATGGTCGCGAGCCGGGCGCGCATCGCGCTGTCCTGCTCCGCGAGGCGGCGGCGGTGGTCGGCCTCGATCACGTCGGCCCGCTGCCGCCGTTGCATCAGGCCGGTCGACCAGGCGGCCAGGGTCGCCGCGACGATCAGCGCGGCGGGCAGGGTCGCGGCCGACAGCAGCCCGTCGTGCAGCGCCCGGGCGGTCACCATCAGGCTGCCGGCCACGCCGAGCAGCAGGCCGAGGTGCCGGGACCGGGCCGGGCCATACCCCGCGACGGCGTGCACGGCGACCAGGTCGACCAGGTCGCCGGGGAACGCGAAGCTGCCGGACTGGACGAGGTGGACGCCGGAGAGCACCGCGACCAGCGCGAGGAAGACCAGCGGAGCCGAGCGCCGGATCACCAGGACGACGGAGAGCAGGGCCGACCAGTACCACTCGGCGAGACCGGCCAGCCCGAACAGCAGGCACACCATGACCGCGGCGCCGGCGATCACGGTATCGACCAGCAGCGTTCTCCTGTCCCAGCTTCCCACGCTCTCAGAGTAGGGACCGCAAGCGCTCACGGCACCATCCGCACGCCAGGTCGATACCTTGGTATCGCTCGCCGCGATGCCCCGGAGGGATGTGGGCGGCCCGCCTCTTCCCTAACGTCGCAACGGTGACGATGCAGACGAAGAGCAGCTCCATGGTCAGTTGCCACCACCTGCGTAAACGGTACGGGACCGGGGATGCCGCGGTGGTTGCCGTCGACGGGGTGTCGACCTCCTTCGCGGCGGGTGAGTTCACCGCGATCATGGGTCCGTCGGGCTCCGGCAAGACCACGCTGATGCACCTGCTCGCCGGCCTGGACACGCCGACCGAGGGTGAGGTCAGCCTGGCCGGCACCTCGCTCACCGGGCTGGACGACCGCGCGCTCACCGACCTGCGCCGGGATCGTGTCGGCTTCATCTTCCAGGCGTTCAACCTGTTGCCGACCCTGACCGCCGAGCAGAACATCGTGCTGCCGCTGCGGCTGGCCGGCCGGCCCGTCGACCGTGGGCGGCTGCAACGCATCGCCGCGTCGCTGCAGATCGCCGACCGGCTCGGGCACCGGCCCGCGGAGCTGTCCGGTGGTCAGCAGCAGCGCGTCGCGGTGGCTCGTGCGCTGCTCACCGAGCCGTCGGTGGTGTTCGCGGACGAGCCGACCGGCGCGCTGGACATCGCCACCGGCCGGGCACTGCTCGCCGGCCTGCAGAACGCCGCACGCCAGTCCGGCCAGACGATCATCATGGTGACCCATGACGCCGCCGCCGCGACGTACGCCGATCGAGTTCTGATCATGGCCGACGGGCGGCTCTGGGAAGAGCTCCGGGCACCCCGGCTGGAGTCGATCATGTCCGTGATGGCCTCGGTGACGGTGCCGTCATGATCTTCGCACTGGCCTGGTCGCAGGTGCGGGCGCATCCCGGCCGGCTGCTCGCGATCGTCGCCGCGGTGGTCCTGGCCACCGGCTTCCTGGCTGCCACCGCGACCTTCGCGAGCACCTCGGACGAGGGCCTGCGGCTCACCGCCGCGGCCCCGTTGACCACCGCGGACATCGTGCTCGATGCCGGTGACACGGTGCACGATCCGCACTGGTACCGGGCAGCCGCCGGGGTGCCGGGCGTGCGCAGCGTCGATCCGCAGTACGCGCGGACGGTCAGCGTGTTCGGCGGTGCCCGGCGCGGGTCGGCCAACGTGCAGAGCATCCCGGCGACCCCGTCGGTGCGATGGTTCACCGTCGACGAGGGGACCTGGCCGACCGCGGCCGGGCAGGTCGTCGCCGACCGGCGCACCCTCACCGACCTGGGCGTCGGCGTCGGCGCCCGCCTCGACTTCCGGCAGGGCACGGGCGCTCCGGTGGCGGTGGTCGTGGTCGGCTCGGCCGATCTCGGCTTCCGCCCGCTGACCGGCTCGGACTACCGCTTCTACGCCGCTCCGTCCTTCTTCGCCGGTGACACCCCGCCGGCCGCGCTGCTGACCGTCACCGACCGGGACCGGTTGCCCGCGACGGTCGACGCGGTCGGCCGGGCCATGCCCGCGGGGGTGACCGCCACCGACGCCGTGGCGGCGTCCGACGCGGCCGCCTCCCGGTTCGCCGGCGGCAACACCCAGCTGGTGGTGCTGATGCTGGCCTTCGCCGCGGTGGCGCTGCTCGCCTCGATCCTGGTCATCGCGAACACCTTCCAGGTGATCGTCTCCCAGCGGATCCGTCAGGTGGCACTGCTGCGCCTGGTCGGCGGGCATCGCCGGCAGGTGAGCCGGGTGGTGCTGGCGGAGGCGGCGATCGCCGGGACGATCGGCGCGGTGCTCGGTGCGGTGGCCGGTGTCGGGCTCGGCTATCTCGGGGCCGGGCTGCTCGACATCAACGGCGGCGGCCTGGCGATCAACCCGATCGTGCTGGCGCTGTGTGTGCTCACCGGGGTGGGCGCCACTGTCGTCGCAGCCTGGGCGCCGGCCCGTCGCGCGACCCGGGTCGCACCCGTGCGCGCGCTGCAGGAGGTGGCCGAGGCTCTTCCCGCACCGGTCCGCGGCGGCCGCCGGCTGGTCGCCGGGCTGATCCTGCTCGTCCTGGCCGTCGGTGTGCTGGGGCTGGCCGCGGTCGGCACGTCGCTGCCGCTGGCGCTGGCCGGCGGGGTGCTGCTCGCCGCCGGATTGCTGATCGCGCTGCCGCTGGGCATCGCGCTGCTGCTGTCGCCGGCCGCGCGGGGCCTGGAACGGTTCGGGGTGGCGGCCGGCCTGGCCGGCAGCAACCTCCGGCAGAACGCCCGGCGGACAGCGTCGGCGACGATGGCCGTGGTCGTCGGCGCCGCGCTGATCACCGGGCTCGCCGTGGCGTCGGCCAGTGGGCGGGCCACGGTGGAGGCGGACCTGGAGGCGCGTTATCCGGTGGCGGCCGGCGTGCACACCGACGGCGCCGCGATCGACGCTCGCACGGTTCAGGCGATGGCCGGGATCACCGGCCTGACCACGGCCACGGTGGCGACCGCCACCGCGACGTTCCCGGCTGCCGGCAAGCCCACGCCGGCCCGGATCGCGGCGCTTCCCGCCGAGCTGGCGGGCCGGGTGGCGCCGGAGCTGAGCGTCTCCGGGGGCGACCCGGTACTACTGGTGCCCGGCGCCTACCTGACGGCCCGCGGTTTGAAGGACGGTGCGCCGCTCACGGTCAAGGCCGGCGGACGGGACCTCCGCTTCACCGCCCGTGGCTCGCGGCTGGCCGACACCACCGGGCAGCTGCTCGGGGTCACCTCCGGCGAGGTGCTGACCGCCGCCGGGGTCCGGACCGTGCCGACCGCGGTCTGGGGCACCGCGTCCAGCGGTTTCGACCGCGAGACCCTGGCCGGTGACGTCAACGCGGTGGCGGCCCGCGACGCCGCGGTGGAGGTCGGCGGCGGCGTCACCGAGGGCGGCGACATCATGAACGTCCTGTCCATCCTGCTCGGACTGTCGCTGGGCATGCTGGCGGTCACCGTGGTGATCGCGCTGCTCGGCATCGCCAACCTGCTCGGCCTGTCGGTGATCGAACGGGGCCGGGAGATGGCGCTGTTGCGGGCGCTCGGCACCCGCCGGGGCCGGCTTCGCGCGATGGTCGCCGTCGAGGCGGTCACAATCACGCTGGTCGGCACGGTGGCCGGCATCGTCATCGGGGTGCCGGTCGGGCTGGTCGGCGTGATCGCCGCGGTGGGCCGGCAGGCCGAGCCGGTGATCATGCTGGCCTGGCCACAGCTGGGGCTGGTGCTGGTGGCCGCCGTGGTCACCGGGGTGCTGGCCAGTCTGGCGCCGGCTCGGCGAGCCACGCGGATCGCCCCCGCGCAGGGGCTCGTGCGATAGCCGCGCCCCAGGGACGATCCGAGACGCCGGCCCGGGCGTCTCGGATCGTCCTGGTTGGCGGACCGATAAATCACTTACATACATGTATGCTTCGATAGAGCAGCAATTCGATAGCTTTAGTGCACTATCGAATCCTGTACGGCTACATTGCCCGGGGGAGGCATGGCGGACGTACTGGTGGTGGCCGAGGAGGCCTTGGTATCGATCGGCATCAAGATGATTCTGGAGACGATGGGTGGCTTCACCGTCGTCGCCGCGGACCGGGACAGCGCGCTCGCCGCGGCCGGCGAGCACCGGCCCGCGGTCGTCCTCCTGGACGCCCACGCGACGCTGCCGGAGACCGTGCCGTTGCTGACCCGGTTGCGTGACCTGGAGTCCGGGGCGGCGCTGGTGGTGCTGGCCACGCTCGCGGCGCCCAGCACCGTGCTGGAGTCGCTGCGTGGTGGCGCGTGCGGGTTCCTGCTCAGGGACAGTCAGCCGGAGCAACTGGTGGCGGCGGTTCGCGCGCTGGCGTCCGGGGTGACCGTGCTGGCGCCGGAGGCCTCGTCGATCATGCTGGGCGCTGCCTGCCGGGGCACACCGGCCGCCGACAGCGCGGTCGACGAGATCAAACAGCTCTCCGACCGCGAACAGGCCATCGTGGGGCTGGTCGGGCAGGGACTGACCAATGCGGAGATCGCCCGCCGCCTGTTCGTCAGCGACTCCACCGTCAAGGAGTACGTCAGCGTCATCCTGCGCAAACTGGGCGTGGCCAACCGGGTGCAGGCCGCCGTGCTGGCGTACGCCGCCGGCCTCACCACCGACGATCTGGACTGATCCGACGATCGGGCCTGACGCGACAACCGGGACCGGCCCGCGTCAGGCCGTGGCGGTCAGCCCGAACTCGGCGGCCAGCAGCTCGTAGGATCGGCGCCGGGCGTCCGCGCCGGGACAGTTCGTGGTGAGCATGACCTCGGCGACGTCGTACACCTTGCGCAGCCGCCGGATCTCGTCACCGACCGTCTCAGCCGTGCCGGAGATCTGCAGGTACGGCCGGCTCGCGCGCAGCTCCAGGTCCTCGGCGGTCAGCCGATAGCGCTGGGCGTCCGCCAGGTTCGGCACGCCGCCCCGGTAGTCGTCCTCCGGCCGGACCTGGGCCCGCCACCCGGTGGTGCACGACATCCAGAAGCCGGTGGCCAGTTCCTCGGCCTCGTCCGTCGTGCCGGCCGCGAGCACCCGCAGCGCCAGCATCGCCTGCGGCTCGTCGAGCCACGGCGAGGGCCGGAAGGCCTCGTGGTAGGCCGCGACGGCCTCCGGGCACTCGTCGGCCGCGATGAACTGCGCGAAGCAGAACGGAACGCCCAGCATCCCGGCGAGGCGGGCACTGCCCCGGCCGGAGCCGAGCAGCCACGGCATCGGCGGATCCTGCACCTGCGGCGTGACCGAGACCCGGCTGACCGTCCGCGTGTCGCCGAGAAACGCGAGCAGGCGGCCGACCTGCTCGGCGTACGCCTCCTCGGTGGCGATCGTGTACGGGTTGAGCAGTTCCGCCATCACCGCCGGGCCGCCCTTGCCACGCCCGAACCCGAGGTCGATCCGGCCCGGGTGCAGTGCGGCCATCACCCGGAAGGTCTCCGCGACCTTGAGCGGGCTGTAGTACGGCAGCAGCACTCCCCCGGGACCGACCCGGATCCGTTCGGTGGCTCCGGCGACCGCCGCCACCAGCACCTCCGGCGCCGCACACGCGTTGGCGGCGCTGCCGTGATGCTCGGCGATCCAGAACCGGTGGTAGCCCAGCGATTCGGCGGCGCGGGCCAGCCCGACGGCCTCGCGGACCGCCGCGGCGGGGTCGTCGCCGCGGAACACGGGCACCTGGTCCAGGACACTGAGCATGGCGGACACCTCGATTTCAGGTCAGCGGTTGCTGGGTGGTGAACTCGCGACAGGCCGGGTCCTGCTCTGCCACAGGTCTCAGCCGTGCTCGCCCCGCGGCGGTTCCAGCCAGGCCACCGCGGGAACGTCGGCGGGCGCGGCCAGCCGGAGCAGACTCAGGCCGGCGCCCGCGGCGCCGAGCATCAGGCCGGGCATCCGGATGCCGTTGCCCAGCCCGCAGCGCAGGCCGGTCCCGGCGATGTCCCGCACGACCGCGCCGGCCCGGTCGTCGTGGCCGCCCGCGCCGGGCCACGCGCGGTCGGCCAGGTCGAGCAGGGCCAGAGCGCCGAAGTCGCCGTGGCACAGGCTGTGGTTGTGACCGAAGCCGTGCCGCCGGACCAGCGCCACCGCGGCGCGAGCCTCGGCGGCGAGCCGCTCGTCGGGCCGGATGCGGTGGATCAGCAGCCGGGACAGGCCGATGCCGGCGGCGCCGTGACACCAGAGCGCCGGGTACGCCTCGGTGCCGGCCATCTCGGGCCGCAGGTCGCGCCAGGCGCCGTCGGCGGGAACGTACAACCGCCGGTCGAAGCCGACCGCCCGGTCGGCCAGCTCGCGCAGGTCCCGGTCGCCGAACTCGCTCGCGAGCTCGTACAGTGCCCAGGCCGTTCCGGCCGAGCCGTGCGAGAACCCGCCGAGCATCACGCCGGTCCGGGTGGCGTACCAGCCGGCAGTGCCCTCGACGTCGACGGCCGTGCCGGACAGGCGTTCCCCGCAGATCGCGGCGACCTCGAGGTAACCGGCCATGCCGTGCCGCCGGTACAGCGACAGCGCGACGATCGCACAGCCGGCCAGGCCCGCGATCAGGTCCGGGCACTCCTCCCGGGTGGCGCACTCCCGCAACCAGGGCAGCGCGGCGTCGACGTCCTCCAGCAGCGACGTGTCGCCGGTGGCGTGTGCGACGTGATCCAGCGTGTAGAGCAGACCGGCCATCCCGCTGTAGGCGCCGACCGTCTCGACGATCCGGTGCTCGGCCAGGTACCGCAGATAGCCGGAGACCAGCTTGGCCGTACGCCGGGTCAGGTCGAGGTAGCGCTCGTCGCCGAGGGTGCGGGCGGCGTAGGCGTACGTCAGCGCCATTCCCGCGATGCCGTCGTACAGGCCGGTCGCCATCGGCTTGTAGCTGAACGTCTCCTGGTCCAGGCCCTCGATGCTCACGCCGATCCAGCCGGCGTCGTCCGCGCCGAGGATCGCCTCGTCGGCGAGTTCCCGTACGAGCCGGTCGCCGAGCTCGGCGGCCTCGCGGCGGTCGAGGCCGCCACGCCGATCGGAGGGTCGCTCCGGGGTGCCGGTGATCGGGCCGGGCGCGGGCATCGTCCCCATCGACTCGCGGATGATCCGAACCTGCGCGGCCCGATGCACCGGCCCGAACTGCCGCAGACGGCCGGCCAGCACCTCGATGCCGGGCGCGTCGAAGAACTCCGCCGCCACCGGGGCCGCCGCGGTGCGGATGTCCCGCGCGCCGGCCAGCGCGCGGAAGCACGGGATGTCCCCGGCCAGCAGCTGGCGTTTCTCCGACTCGATGATGGGGATCAGATCGGGACGGGCGCCCGCGGCGGTCCACAGCTTGTCGAGCAGCCGGTCACGGTCACGCGCGTCGCGCAGATAGTCCGGGTGGTAACTCTCGGTCAGGAACATGCTGTACCGGCGGGTGGGGCGGGGCAGGTAGCGCACCTCGACACCGCCGAAGCCGGCCAGCAGGTCGTCGAAGGTCTGACGGTGCCGGACGATCAGGTCGTACACCTCGGTGAAGCCGGCCACCACCGCCTCGGTGTGTTCCTCCGGCCGTACTTGGGCGCCGGCCAGCACCGGACGGTTCTGCGCGCCGAGCATGGTCGCGTCCACGGCCTCGATCCGCGCCACATCGGTGAACGGCTCGACGACCATCGGCACCGGCCGGGGTGCGGTCTGCGCCTCGCCACCGCCGATCGCGCTGACGTCGACGCTCTTGCGCTCCCGGCCGCCGAACGCCCGGGCGGGCAGGATCCCGATCGCCAGCACGCTCTGGTTGAGCAGGTCGAGCGCCCGGTGGTAGGCATCCTTCGCGTCGCCGGCCGGGACCCCGGGCTGCAGCAGCGTCTCCAGGTCGATGGGCATGCAGGAGGAGCCGGCCGCGATGACGTTCTCCATGTGCACGTCGACGGCGCCCAGCAGCAGGGTGGTGGCCAGGACCGCGCCGGTACGCCGGTAGAAGCGCTCCAGGTCGGCCCGGTCGGCGCACGGCTCGTGCCGGACGAACTCGCACCAGCCGTAGGAGCCGCGGTCCAGCACGTCCACCGCGGTGAGCGGCAGGCTCGGGCCCAGGCGGTTCAGGGTCGCCACCGTCTCGGCGTACGAGCGTTCCGGGCCCACCGGCCGCGGTTTGTACACCAGCCGGGCGCCGGACGCGAAGGTCAGGATCGCGACCGCGCGACCGCTGTTGTGCGGGTCGCCGAGGTCGGGCCGGAGCTCGGTGACCGCGCCCGCATCGGCCGGTAGCAGGCCGGCGCCGTGCAGGGCGGCCCGGTCGGCGTCCAGCCGCTGGAACAGCTCGGCCATCGCCGACGCCCATCGGCGGCCGCATTCCACCATGGCCCGGCCGAGCACCGGGTACTCGCCGAACAGCGAGCGCAGATAGTCAGGGTCGGTCAGCAGGACGCGGTCGTAGTACTCGTAGCGCTGCTCGGGGGTGTCCCCGGTCAGGCGGCCGTGCACCCGGGCGACGTTGAGCTCCAGCAGCAAGGTGCGGGTGGCCACCGTGAGCAGCCGGTTCGCCAGGCTCTCCAGCAGGGACACCCGCACGGCGCCGGATGTCCGCGGCAGCCGCGGCTCGTAGTGGGCGAGGAACCTCTCGATCAGCCCGGCGAACGGCAGCCGATCGAAGCCCTGCGCCCAGAGTTTGGCCGACCGGGCGAGTCCGGTGACCGCGCCGGTGCCGGTGGTCAGGATCGCTGCCAGTTCGCCGGCCCAGTCGAGGGCCGCGCTGTCGGCGTCGTACCCGCCGTCGGCGAGCAACCGGCCGAATTCGGCCCTGGTCAGACCGAGCTCACGCAGGCGGATGTCCAGGACCGGATCGTCCAGGAACGCGGACTCGCGCCACGACTCGATCCGCTCCCGCTCCAGCACGGGGTCGCCACCGGGACCGGCGGAACGCTCGTGCAGGTACGCGCTGGCCGGGGAGGCGGCGATCGCAAACGATGACATGCGGGCTCCTGCCGGGAGAAGGTGCCGGGACCGGGGGCGAACCCCGGTCCCGGCAGTACGATCGACCGTCGCTCAGCAGGCGCAGACCAGCGTGCCGCACTCGATGGTCAGGGTGCAGACCCAGCCGCTGCTGGCCGCGTAGATGGTGCGGTCCTCGCGCAGGTCCTCGAAGCTCAGCTCGCCGAAGCCGAGGCCGGCCGGGTGAGCGGTGAGGTCCTCCCGGAGGTCGGTGTTCTTCCAGGTCGTTTCCACGGTGATGGCCGACATGATGTCTCCTTCTGCGGGAACTCCGGACAGCTAAGCCGGAAGTACTTCGGGACGAATCCGCGGCCACGGCGCCATGGCCACGAAGGGTTCCGCCGAGTACCGCGGAGGTATTCGTTGCGGTATCGACGAGAGCCATTGGAGCAACCCTGATCGGTGAATGCCTACCCGCGCATCGGGCACCGGACGGATACGGTCGGCAGCCGCCCGGCGGAAGGATGTCGGGAACTACCCGCAGATCGGCGGGTTGACAACGAGAGTGAGCCGCTGAGCTGGGAAGACAGGCGACATGGCGTCCAACTGTGACAGCTGGGGAACGGCCGCTCGGACACCATTCGAGGACGGTTCCCGGCCGCGCTCAGGAACCTCTCGCGGCGCCATGATCGCGCCTGACGGAAACGGGGCAGGCTCACCACTGCCGACCGGCTGAGCGCCCACTCATGGGGCGTCCGTCGAGAAGGGCGGCTTACGCGGCGTCCCTCTCGAGGGTGTCCGCGAATTCCCGCCACTCACGCGAACAATGGCGGGCGATCCTGGCCAGCACTTGCGTGGAATGAGCGGGAATGGCGTCGACGAGACCTTTCCATTCGCCGTCCTGGACAGCGTGGGTAATCAACCAGCGCAGTAGATCACGCCCGGATTCACTGAATCGCAACGACGGGTCGCTCGCCAATCCTTGGACCAGTGACCGCAGCGGCGGAGAATCGCTCCCCGGCCGGGGACGCCGCGTCACCGGGATCGGGCTCTCGCCGCGGTGCAGCCGATCACGTACGTCGCGGGCGGTCGACGGGGAGACGCCGGCGTGCCGGGCGATCTCCCGCAGCGACGCCCCCGGCCGGCCCTGGAGGTAGTCGACCGCCTTCAGCCGGCCGGTGGTGCTGTCCACCGGCCGGACGCGGCCGCCCCTGCCGACCCGGGAACCAGCACCCGCCCGGTCGGCGCCGGAGGCCGCGCGCCGCCGGCGGATGCTGCCGACGGTCCGCGCGCCGAGCCCGCTGGACGCCGCGATCGCCCGGTCCGACCAGTCCGGATGCATGGCGACGATGCGCTCCGCGGCCCGGGTGCGCTCGGTGGCGGACAGTGGCAGCCCGTGCGCCACGTTGGCCTTGACGCTCAACACATAGGCTTCCTGCTCGGTGCCGTCGAACAGCACCGCCTTGATCCGCTCGTCGCCGCGCAGGCGGGCCGCGCTCAGCCGGTGCACGCCGTCGATGACCCGCATGGTCGCCCGGTGCACGATGATCGGTGGCAGTTCCGTGCCGATGCCGGCCAGCGCTTCGGTGTGCCGGCGGTCCTCACCGTTCAGTCGCGGGGAATCCACCACCCGCACCGCATCGATCGATAGGAATGCGATCCGCACCCCGGATTCGCGATCGGCGGGTTCCGGAACGCGCGCCCCACTCGCGACGGGAACGGGGTTGCGCCGGTCTCGACTTTCCGGAGTGAAATCCTGCCGATGCACCGCGGTCCCCCGAATACCTGGACGATGTCGCCCGACCGACATTAACGACTTGTCGCGAACCCGTAAAGCGCGGAACTCGCGGCTGCGCGGCATTGCGGCACGGCCATCGGGGCGCCGCCGATCGGGTCGTTTCCCGAGCGGCCGGACATTCATCCTGGTCACTTCATCATCGCGGAGGGTGCCCGGGTCGGCACACAAGGCAGCCGGCAAGGCATGAGGTGTCCGAAATCTGCAAGTTGCATACTGCGCACGGCCGCCGCGTCCACATCGGAACGGCACTCCGATCCCGCCCGCGCCGGACGGTCACCCCCGCGCGACGCCGTCCGCCGTCACCGATCCGCCCGGGCGCCGGCCCGGCCCCCGGGAACACTCGGAGAGCGGCGGGCCGCCCGGCTCTCCCGGAAGGCCAGCCCCGTCGCCGCGAGCGCGCCCAGCAGGCCGCCGATCATGCACATCCACAGGCCGGGCCCGATCGTCGTGCCGGTGTCGGCGGCGACCAGCGCGGCGGTCATCGAGGTCAGGTGCCGGCTGTCCCACAGCCCGAGGGCGAACAGCACGAGACCGGCGCCGACCGAGAAGACCGTCTCCCGGGCGGGCAGGCGGTCGCCGCGGACGGCGGGCACCGCGTAACCAGCGATCACGACCCCGAAGAACGCGGTGAACAGGTCCGACACGAGGCTTCCGGAGACCTTGCTGCTGCCGCTCACGGGAAAGTCGACATACGCCCACGGCAGGAATGAGCCGACGACCGCCGTGAAGCCGGCCACCAGCATAACCCACGCGAGAACCGGCCGCAGTCTCATGGCCCGTCAACCTACGCCATCGACGGGGCGCCGACGAACGAGGCAGGCGGCGGCGGACACGGCACACGGGCGTACGGAGTTGTCCGGCCGGAAGGCATTTCCACCGAACGGCGGCGGTCCGGGCGGACCGCTGGATAGCGTGAACGGAGGCAACGACGCGACGAGCCGTCGCCGGATTCCTCGTGCTCCGGGAGAGGAATGATGTGGAAAGCAACCGAGCGGCAGGGGCCGGTCGTCCTTCTGGTGGAGGACGACGAGGACCTGCGTGAGCTCGCCACCCAGATGCTGGAGATGCGCGGGTTCAGCGTGCTCGTCGCGAAGGACCCGGTCAGCGCCATCATGACGTGCCGGGTGCACAGCGGGGCGATCGACGTGCTGCTCACCGACCTGGGCCTGCCCGGCGTCTCCGGCGGGGAGCTCGCCCGCTCGGCCTCCGAGGTGCGACCGGGCATGAAGATCGTCTACGTCTCCGGTGTGCCGGAGGAAATCGCCGTCAAGAAGGGGCTGATCCGTGCCGGGTCGCCATTCGTCGCGAAACCGTACACGGCGGACCGGCTGGCCGGGATGTTGCGCATGGTGCTCGCCCAGGGAGCGGAGAGCACCGCGAGGTAACCGGGACCGGGGCGCGGCGGCGCTGGAGACCGCCGTGGTGATGCCGGTGATCCTGCTGATCCTGTTCGGCATCGTCGACATGGGCCGGCTGCTGCAGCAGTACATCCAGCTCACCGAGGCGGCCCGGGAGGGCGCCCGGCTCGGCGCGCTCAACGGCACGCCCGCGGCGGTGCAGACCAAGGTCAACGGCATCGTCGGGGCCGGCGGCGCGTCGTCGGTGACCCAGGCGGTCACGGTCTGCTCCGCCGCCTCGCTCGTCGGCGCCGACGCCAAGGTCGTCCTGACCCGCCAGTACCAGCCGATCACGCCGATGGTGGCGCTGGTCAAGCTCGTCGGCGGCCAGAGCATGGGCACGATCACGATGAGCGCCACCGGGGTGATGTCATGCGTCGGCTGATCCGCGCCCTGTCACCGCCGCGCGGCGAGCACGGCGTGGTCACCGCGCTGGTCGCCGCGCTGGCCGGCACCGGGGTGCTGCTCGGCATGGCGGCTCTGGTGATCGACATCGGCGCGCTCTACGCCGAGCGCGAGCAGTTGCAGAGCGGGGCGGACGCGGCCTCGTGGAAGATCGCCCAGGTCTGCGCCGCGACCGCCGACAGGAACCTGGTCTCGCCGTCCTGCACGGTCAGCGCCCAGCGGGACAACGCGCAGCAGTACGCCGACAAGAACGCCAAGGACCTCGTCTCCGACGTGCAGTTCTGCATCTACACGGTGTCCGCGGCCGGCGTCACCACCCCGGACAGCGGCTGCCCCGGCTCCTGGAACACCCCGGTCAGCTGTCCCGCGCTGCCCAGCACCTCCGGGCCGTACCGGTACGTCGAGGTCCGCACCACCACCCGCAACGCCGACAACACCACAGTGGTGCCGCCGCTGTTCGGCGCCGGGCTGGCCGGAGCGGCGTACGCCGGGGCGCGGATGGGCGCGTGCGGCCGGGTCGCCTGGGGGGTGCCGGCGATCAGTGACGTCTTCGCCCTCGGCATCTCCAGGTGCGACTTCCTGCGGATCACCGGCAACCACAGCAAGTTCTTCGCCCCGCCGCTGCTCGGCGGCCTGAACCCGCTGCTCCAGGGCACCGGCGTGTACCCGCTGCTCGGTCTCTCCAGCCCGGCCACCGACTACGTCTCGATCAGCAACGGCATCCTGTCGTCGTCCTGCCCGGCGGCGGTCACCGAGACGGT
The DNA here is from genome assembly GCF_016862095.1 of Actinoplanes cyaneus. Taxonomy (GTDB): domain Bacteria; phylum Actinomycetota; class Actinomycetes; order Mycobacteriales; family Micromonosporaceae; genus Actinoplanes; species Actinoplanes cyaneus. The sequence goes on along the minus strand of NZ_BOMH01000011.1, from coordinate 33,367 downwards.
CGGCGGCTACGCCTGGCTGGGGCAGCCGAACGGCTCGACCGCGCTGCTGGGGATCCTGCCGGTCAGCGCGCCGAACCCGGCCACCTGCACGCTGGCCGACATCCCGGCGACCAACGGGACGGTGGACAGCTGGGTCGGCGGGTTCACCCTCGGCCTCGCCACCGCGACAGCGGCGACCGCCTGCGTCAACCGGCTGAACGCGCTGGTCACCTCGGGTCAGCCGGTGCTGGTGCCGATCTTCGACAGGCAGGCCGCGCTGATCAACATTCTGCCGTCCTACTACCGGATCGTCGGTTTCGCGCCGTTCGTCTTCACCGGTTACGAGACCCTGGTCAGCGGTCTCGGCGGGCTCCTGACCGGGCTGCTGGCGCCGAACTCCGCGATCCCCTCCGCGGTCTCCGGGGTCCAGAAGCTGCTGTGCGCCGCACAGTCCTGCGTCTACGGATACTTCACCAAGACGCTGGCGACCGACCATCTCCCGACGCGGTTCGCGACGTCGCAGTACTACGGCGCCATGGTGATCGGCCGTACGGGATGACCGGTGCCTGAGGGGATGACGCGATGCGCCGCCGCATCCTGATCCTGCTGGCCGCGCTGGCGCTGGCCGCGATCAGCGGGATGGCCGTGCTGTCCTACGCCCGCTCGGCCGACCGCCGGGCACTGAGCGGGAAGGAGGGCACCTGGGTCCTGGTGGCGAGCAGGCACATCGCGGCCGGGACCAGTGGCGCCGACATCCGCGGCCGGGGCCTGACCGAGCGGCTCCTGGTCCCGACCGTCACGGTGCCGGCCGGGGCGATGACCACCTGGGACGCTGCGCTCGACCGGCTCCGGCTCGGCGCTGACCTGCAGCCGCGGCAACTGATCATGCAGACGCTCTTCGTGCACGCGCCGCCGTCACCGTCGCACACCGGCCGCATCCCGGTGCCGCGCAAGTCGCTCGCCGTGTCGGTGGCGCTCAACGTCGCCCCGCAGGTCGCCGGGAACATCACGCCCGGCGACGAGGTGGCGGTCTATTACACGTACCAGCTGAGGGTCCTGACCGAGAGCGACAGGGACACCGTCCCGATGACCGAACTGCTGCTGCCGAAGGCACAGGTGATCACCATCGGGGAGGCGGCGCCCCAGCCTGCCGCCACCACGGCGGCGTCCCCCTCCGCGCCGGCCGGCGTCTCCCCCACCCCTGGGCCCACGACCTCGAACCAGCAAGAGACGACTCAGCGGTACGTCGTGACGCTCGCCGTCGGCGACACCGACGCCCTGCGGCTGGTGCACGCGGCGCAGAGCGGGTCCCTCTACCTCGCGCTGCTCGGCGCGGACGCCACCGCGAGCACCGGCCCGGCCGTCGACACCAGCTGGGTCGTCCGATGAGCGGGCCCGGGATCCGTGGTGCAGCGCTGGTGACGCCATGAGCCTGTACGTCTACGTGGAGCCTGACGACGAGCGCCGTCAGCACTGGGGCAACGACTTCCGCGCGATCGGCGGCACGATGCTCAAGAGCATGAGCGAGCTGGAGTCCTACCTGCCGCGATACCCGGAGACCCTGCTCGTGGTGCTCGGCCCGGAGGTGGATCTGGACGAGGCGCTGATGTTCACGGCGTACCAGCGGCTGCAGCGCCCGGTGATCGGGGTGGTGCTGATCCGCCGGGTGATCGAGGCCGGTGTGGTGCTGCGCTGTCTCCAGTCCGGCATCCGGGAGCTGGTCGCCGAGGATGACGAGGAGGGCCTGCGCAACGCGTCGGTACGGTCGGTCGACCTCTCCAAGGCGTTGAGCACCAGCATGCGCGGCTCCGGCGACCGCGCCCCGTACGCCCGGGTGGTGACGGTCTTCGCCGGCAAGGGCGGCTGCGGGCGCAGCGTGGTGGCGGTCAACCTGGCCGTCGCGCTGGCCGGTGCCGGGCGCCGGGTGCTGCTGATGGATCTGGACCTGCAGTTCGGTGACGTGGCGATCATGATGAAGCTGGCCCCGGAACGCAACATCGCCGGGGGCCTGCCGATGGCCGGGCGGCTGGACGAGCCCGGGCTGCGGTCCATCGTGACGACGTACCGCCAAGGTCTTGACGCTCTGCTGGCCCCGCCGAGCCCCGCCGAGGGCGAGCAGGTGCGCCGGGAGTTCGTCGTCGAGTTGCTGGACGTGGCCCGCCCGCTCTACGACTTCGTCGTGGTGGACACGCCGGCGGTGGTCACCGATCAGGTGCTCGCCGCGCTGGACATGTCCGACTGGTTCGTCCCGATCGTCACCCCGGACCTGCCCACGCTGAAGTCGGTGCGGCTCACCTCGGAGATGTTCGACCTGCTCGACTACCCGAAGGACAAGCGCCTGCTGGTCCTCAACCTGGCGAACACCCAGGCCGGCCTGAGCCCGTCCGAGGTGGAGGCGGCGGTCGGGATGCCGTTCACGGTGCAGGTGCCGGCCAGCCGGGACGTGCCGCTCTCGGTCGACAAGGGCGAGCCGATCGCCGCGTCCCACCCGCTGCACCCGGTCAGCCGGGCGATCCGGGAGCTCGGGGACCGGGTCGCCGGGGTCGACACCGGACCGCGGCGGCGGCGTGGCTTTCTCCGGAGGTTGTTCTCATGAGTCTCTCCAGCCGCCTGGGCGGCGCCGGCACGCCGCCACCACCGCCGGCCGAGACGCGCGGCGGCGAACGCTACCGGGCAGCCGGGCGGCAGCCGGTCGACCAGGTCGGCGAGGTGCGGCTGCGGATCCAGCGGCGGCTCGCCGACGAGCTGGGCCCGACCCTCTACGGCAGCGGTCACGGCGAGGACCTGGACGCGAAGGTCCGGGAGGTGCTCAACGACCTGCTGGCCCGGGAGGAGACCCCGCTCTCCGGCGCGGACCGGGCCCGGATCATCCGGGAGGTGACCGACGAGGTGCTCGGCCACGGCCCGATCGAGTCGCTGCTGCGCGACCCGTCGGTGAACGAGGTGATGGTGAACGGGCCGCACTCGGTCTACATCGAACGGTTCGGCCGGCTCGAGAAGGTGGCCGCCGAGTTCGACGACGAGCAGCACCTGCGCCGGATCATCGACCGGATCTGTTCCCGGGTCGGCCGGCGCGTGGACGAGGCCAGCCCGACCGTCGACGCGCGGTTGCCGGACGGGAGCCGGGTCAACGCCGTGGTCCCGCCGATCGCGCTGGACGGGCCGACGCTGACCATCCGTAAGTTCGCCGCGGTGCCGCTGACCGTCGGGGACCTGCTGCAGTACGGCACGCTGACCCGGCAGGCCGCGGAGTTCCTGGACGCGTGCGTGCGCGGCCGGCGCAACATCCTGGTCAGCGGCGGCACCGGCTCCGGCAAGACCACGATCCTGAACATCCTCTCCGGATTCGTCCCGGCCGACGAGCGCATCGTCACCATCGAGGACGCCGCCGAGCTGCAACTGGTCCAGGACCACGTGGTGCGCCTGGAGTCACGCCCGCCGAACTCCGAGGGCCGGGGCACGATCACCACCCGCGATCTGGTCCGCAACGCCCTGCGGATGCGCCCGGACCGGATCGTGGTCGGCGAGGTCCGCGACGCGGCAGCGCTGGACATGCTGCAGGCGATGAACACCGGCCACGACGGCTCGCTGACCACCCTGCACGCGAACACGCCGCGCGACGCGGTGTCCCGCCTCGAGACGATGGTGCTGATGGCCGGCATGGACCTGCCGATCCGTGCGATCCGCGACCAGATCAGCTCCGCGGTCGACCTGATCCTGCAGGTCAGCCGCTTCAAGGACGGCGCCCGCAAGGTCACCCACATCACCGAGGTGGTGGGCATGGAGGGCGACGTCGTCACGCTGCAGGACCTGTTCGTCTACGACGCGGCGGCCGGCGCCGAGCTCCCGGGCGGTTCCGGGGTCCTGCGCACCACCGGGATCCGCCCGCATTTCACCGACACCCTTCAGATGTACGGCGTGACGCTCCCGTCCGGGATGTTCGCCACCCGGCGGCGGTGACCATGAGCGCCCTGGTCACGGCGGTCGTCGCCGGCGCGGCAGCGGTGTTCGTGATCGCGTTCGTGATCCTGCGGGCCACCCTCGGCCGGACCCCGGTCCAGCGCCGGCTCGCCACGCTGCGGCGCTTCTCGGCGCACCGCGAGGCGGAACCGGAACCGCCGCTGCGCCGGGTGCTCGCGGCCCTGGGCCGCCGGGTGGAGCAGCGCCCGGGCCTGGCTCGGCTGGCCGGGCGCAGCGCCCCGATGCTGGACCGGCTCGGCGGCACGCTGCGGCCGTCCGAGTGGCTGGTGCTCCGGGCGCTCGCCGCCGCGGCGATGGCACTGGCGGCGGGTCTGCTGCTGAGCCCGGTCACCGCCGTGGTCCTCGGGCTGCCCGCCGGCTTCGCCGGTGCGAACAGTGTGCTGCGCTCCCGGGTCCGCCGCCGGGAGCAGGCGTTCTCCGACGAGCTTCCGGGCGTCCTCCAGCTCATGATCAGCTCGCTGCGATCCGGCTTCACGCTGCACCAGTCGGTCGAGGCGACGGTCCGGGACGACGACGGGCCGGTCGCCGGTGAGCTGCGCCGGGCGCTGTCCGAGACCAGGATCAGCGGCGAGTTCGAGGACGCGCTGGAGCGCGTCGGCGACCGGATGAACAGCACCGAGATGCTCTGGCTGGTCATGGCGTTGCGCCTGCAGAAGGAGGTCGGCGGCAGCCTGGTCGAGGTGATGCAGACGACCGCCGACACCATGCGGGAGCGGGCCTACCTGCGACGACAGGTGCGGTCGTTGTCCGGCGAGGGGCGGGTTTCGGCGTACGTCCTCGGAGCCATGCCCTTTCTCGCCGCCGGCGGGATCTGGGTGACCCAGCCGGGCTACCTGCGTCCCCTGTTCCAGCAGCCGATCGGCCTGGTGATGGTGGCCGCCGCGGTCGTCCTCATGGCGATCGGGGCGGTCTGGCTGCGCGCCGTGGTCAAGGTCGAGGTCTGAGGTGGACGCGTCCGTCGTCGCGGTCGCCGGCGCCCTCGGGACGGCCCTCGCCGTGCTGCTCGCCGCCACCGCCGCGGTCCTGCCACCGCCCCGACGGGACCGGATCCTGCGCGCCCTCGCCCCCTACGGCCCGAACGCCGCGATCCCGGCCGGGACCGGCCACTCGCCCGGCGGCCGGCTCGGTTCGCTCGTCCGGTCCGCGGCGACGCGCTGCGGTGACGTGCTCACCTCCGGCCGCGATCGACGCCGGCTGATCCTGGGGCTGGACCGCGCCGGAAACCCGCCCGCCTGGCCGCTGGCCCGGGTGATCCGGATCCGGCCGCTCGCGTCAGTGGCCGCCGCCGCGTTCTGCGCCGCGGTCGGCCACGCCCTCGGCGGCGGCCGGGGCGGGCTGCTCGGCGCTCCGGCCGGGCTGATCGCCGGTTTCCTGCTGCCCCGGCTGCTGCTCTACAACGCGGGGCTCAAACGCCAGCAGTTGCTGCTGCGGTCGCTGCCGGACGTGATGGACGCGCTGGTCATCGGCGTGGAGGCGGGCCTGGGCCTGGACTCCGCGATGGATCACGTGGGCCGTGGCATGGCCGGGCCGATGGCCGACGAACTGCGCCGGGTGCTGCAGGAGATGCGGCTCGGCGTGGCCCGCGCCGACGCGCTGCGCGCGCTCGCCGACCGTACCACCGTCCGCGACCTGAAACGCCTGGTCACCGCGTTGGTGCAGGCCGGCGAACTGGGCATCTCGGTGGCGAACATCCTCCGCGAGCACGCCCAGGACCAGCGGGTCCGGCGCCGGCAGCGGGCCGAGGAACTGGCCCAGAAGGTGCCGGTCAAGCTGATCTTCCCGGTGATGTTCTGCATGCTGCCGGCGATCTTCGTGATCCTGATCGGGCCGGCCGTCCTGCAACTCATCAAGTCCTTTGAATAGGAGCGCTAAGAATCGTCGCCGGGCGGCCGATGAACGAGGGGTGACCCTGCTGATCGACGTGCCGTTCCGGGACCTCGAACAGGACCGGCTGGCGGCGCTGCACGAGTACCAGCTGCTCGACGAGCCGGCCGACGACGAGCTGGAGGCGGTCGTCCGGGTCGCGGCGATGGTGGCTGACGTCCCGCACGCCACCCTGAACCTGATCGACGCGAATCGGCAGTGCCAGCTCACGGCGGTCGGCTTCGAGTGCGGTGAGCAGCCCCGCACCGAGTCGATGTGCAACGTGCACTTCCTGGCCGGTGACACCATCCAGATCACGGACGCGAGCAAGCACCCGGCGTACGCGGGCAATCCCTTCGTCGACGGCCGTCGCGGCGACATCCGGTTCTACGCCTCCACGTCGCTGATCACCCCGTCCGGCTACGCTCTCGGCACGCTCTGCGTGTTCGACGACGTGCCCAAGACCCTCGGCGAACGGCAGATGGCCCGGCTCGCCGACCTGGGCGACGTGGTGGTCGGGCTCTTCGAGCGGCGTCGTCAGGCCCGGCTCAACGCCGAGCTGGCCGAGCAGGCGCAGCGCGACCGCAAGTTCATCGACACCGTGCTCGAGACGGTCGGGGTCGGTATCGCCGCGGCCGACGAGACCGGCCGGATGACCGTGCTGAACCGGGCCGCCCGCCGGTGGGCGGGCGTCGAGAACGACGTTCACACTCCGCCCGATCAGTTGCCGATGGAGTTCGGCCTGTATCAGCCGGACGGGGTGACGCCGATGCGGGAGCAGGACATCCCGCTCAACCGCGCCCTGCACGAGGACGCGGTCGACGACGCCGAGTTCATCATCCGGACCGCCGCCGGTCAGCACATCACTGTGGTCGCCACCGGCCGCAGCATGTTCGCCGACAGCGGTGAGCGGATCGGCGCGGTCGTCGCCGTCACCGACGTCACCCAGGACCGCGTCTACCGCCGGCGGCTGGAGCAGGCGCACGCCGAGGTGGCCGCCGCGGTCGTCGAGCTGAAACGCTCCAACAACGAGCTGGAGGGTTTCGCCGCCGCGGTCAGCCACGACCTGGTCCGGCCGCTCGCCGGGGCGCACGGCTACCTCGAGCTGCTCCACGAGGAGTATCACGACCAGCTGGACGCCCGCGCCGCCAAGTGGGCCGGCGGGGCGCTGCGCGCGGTGGAACGGATGCAGCAGCTCGTGCAGGCTTTGCTCAGTTACGCCCGGGCCGGGCACGCGCCGTGCCAGATCGGCGACGTCGACCTGGCCGGGGTGCTCGAACAGGTGACCGCGGACCTGCGGACGCTGATCGAGCACACCGGCGCCGAGGTGCTGACGCAGGGCCCGATGCCGGTGGTCACCGGGGACCGGACGTTGCTGCGCCAGCTCCTGCAGAACCTCGTCGACAACGCGATCAAGTACCGCGACCCGCACCGGCCGCCGCGCGTGCGGATCGGCTACTCGGCCGGGCCCGGCGCCTGGCTCCTGACGATCGCCGACAACGGCCTCGGCATCCCGGCCGAGCACCGGGACCGGATCTTCGACATGTTCGCGCAGGTGGATCCGGACTCGCGCACCGGGCACGGAATCGGACTCTCCACCTGCCTGCGCATCGTGGAACGGCACCACGGGACGATCCGGCTCGACGACGCTCCCGGCGGCGGAACCGTCGTGAGCCTGACGCTGCCTAGAGCTGGTTGATCCGGATCAGGTTCCCGGCCGGGTCGCGGAAGGCACAATCCCGGATCCCGTACGGCTGATCGGCCGGCTCCTGCACCACCTCCGCGCCCGCGGCGACCAACCGTTCGAAGACGTCGTCGAGGTTGTCGGAGGCGAGGGTCAGCGCCGCGAAGCTGCCCTTCGCCATCAGCTCGGCGATCACCCGCCGCTCGTCGTCGGTGATGCCCGGGTCGGCGGCCGGCGGATGCAGCACGATCGACACCGGCTGGCCCTTCGGCCCGACCGTGATCCAGCGCATGTCCTGGAAACCGACGTCCTTGCGCACCTCGAAACCGAGCACGTCACGGTAGAACTTGATGGCCGCCTCCGCGTCGTCGTGCGGGAGGAAACTCGCGTGAATACTGATGTCCATGCCGCCCAGCCTAGGAACGCGGCACGGCCCGGGCTTCTCGATTCCTGACCGGTCTGGTCACCTGTTTCGCGACACACGCCGGAATGCCCTCGACCGTGTCCGCGGCCGTCTTCTTGTAGGCGCTCGGCGAGATCCCGACCAGCTGCGTGAACCGGGTGCTGAACGTGCCCAGTGACGAACACCCGACGGCGAAACAGACCTCGGTCACGCTCAGGTCGCCACGACGCAGCAACGACATGGCACGCTCGATGCGGCGGGTCATCAGATAGCCGTACGGCGATTCGCCGAAGGCGGTCCTGAACTCGCGGCTCAGATGGCCGGCCGACATGTGCGCGCCGCGGGCCAGTGCCTCGACGTCCAGGGGCTGGGCGTAGTCACGGTCGATCCGGTCCCGAACCCGGCGCAACACTCTGAGGTCGCGCAACCGCTGCTCGTGGCTGGTCACGCCCCCATCCTGACACGTTCGCGCCCGCGCGTGCCCTCAGCACCAGCGCCCTTCCCGCCTCCCGACGCGGGCCACGACTCCAGCTTCCGGCGCCCGCCCGTCAACGCCAGCGCGGGTCACGACTCCAGCGCGGCCCGACCTGCGCCCACTCCCGTGTCCACGCCCGGTCCCGCCTGCGGTCCAGCAGCCCGCGGCCGGCCCGATGAACCCCGATCAATGCCACGAGCAGGCACAACACCGCTGCCACCGCGAGCAGAACGCCCTGCGACGCCGGGCTGTGCCGGCCGGGTGGCATGTGCGGGCTGCCGGTGTCGTCGACCCAGATCGCGATCCGTGCGCCGGCCCGCACCTCCGTCTCGGTCTGCACGATCCCGCTGCGCGCCGAGCCGTCCGGAGCCGTCCAGGTGGCCCGCGCGGCCCGGGGCGCCACCGTCCGAGGCCCGGTCGCGCCGAACGTCCCGGAATCCTCCACCAGTACGGCGTCGACCCGGAAGACGTGCGCCCGCTCCCAGTCCCGCGCCCGCATGTCCGACGAGTACCCGGCCTTCCCGGCCCGCCAGGCCAGCAGCGGCGCCCCCGCCAGGAAGACCAGGACCAGCAGGAACACCAGCAGGCTCTCGATCCGGTCCTCGGGGCGGCGCAGGACGTTGCGGTCCCAGCCGATCATGTGCTCGCTCCCTCTCCCCTTTTGGGGCAAGCATCACCCGGAAGCAACCCCCGCCGACGCACATCGCCGCACTCCGGCCGACCCCTCCACCACCACCTGCCGCGGGCGAGCTGAGGTAGGTGCGGCACGCAGGGCAGGCGGGCACTCCGGGTCCGCGGCGCGGCCCGCCCTCCGGGCTGGTTCTCATGGGCGTTATTCGTCCCGAATAACGCCCATGAGAACCAGCCGAAGAGCCCGGGCCGCGCCGCAAGCCGAGGCCACAGCGGCCTTCGCGCACCAGACCGTGACGCGAGCCCGGCGGACCTCCAGGCCGCCCGCGCGGGGCACGGCCTAGGAAAGGGTGAGGACGTGGAATCCCCACGGCGGCAGGTCGACGTAGAGACCGTCGGCCGCCAATTCACTCCCGGACCGCTCGAACACCCGCCCGTCGAGCCGGTCCGTCATCCGCCACGCCCGCCCGGCCAGCCCCGCGAACGGCAGCTCCACCCGCCCCTGCGAGGCGTGCCCGGAGAAGTTGACCACCACCACTGACGAGTCCCAGGACCAGGCGAGCAGGTCACGGTGCGACGGATTGTCGGGCCACCCGTGGGCCGGCAGCAGCCGCCACTCCCCCTGCCGCACGCTCGCCGCGACCTCGATCAGCCGCCGGTGGAAGTCGCGCAGCCCGTGGTCGACCGGCTCGTCCGGGTAACGGCCCAGGAAGACCGGCAGATGGGTGCGCCGGCCCTCGAACTGCCCGTCGTGCCAGAGCGCCGCCCCCGGCAGGGTCGCCATCGCCACCGCCGCCGCCCGATTGCGCCCGCCGGGCATGCTGGCCGCCGCGCGCGGCTCGTCATGGTTCTCCAGGAAGCGGATCAGGCCGTCCTGATACTCCCGGCCCGCCGCCAGGTGCTCGCGGACCGCCGCGGCGCCCTCGTGCGCCAGCCGGTCGTAGAGCCGCTTGTCGTAGCAGAAGTCGAACCCCTGCTGCTGCAACAGCCACTCGGTGTCCCAGTAGACCTCGGCGATCAGCACCACCTCGGGGTGCCGCCGGCGCAGCTCCCCGACGATCGGTGGCCAGAACTCGGTGTCCGGGACGGGGCCGGCGCGGTCACCCCACGTACGCGCGAAGATGTCGTTGGTGAGAAGCATGGCCATGTCGCACCGCATGCCGTCACATTGACCCGCGATGTCGGTCATTCCGGCCAGGGTGGCGGCGCGCATCCCCGGCGAGAACGCGTTGAGCTGGGCGACGTCCGGCCAGGGCGGGAAGTAGGGATCCCGCCCGTGCGCGATCACCCGCCCGCCCGCGCGGAACCAGCCGGCCGGATCGTCGGCCAGGTCCTGCTCGGTGCCCTGGATGAACCAGTCGGGGTGCCGGGTCACCGCGGGATGGTCCGGCGCGACGTGGTTCGGCACATAGTCCAGGATCAGCCTCAGCCCACGGCGGCGCAGCTCGGCACGGGCCAGCGCGAGCCCGGCCGGCCCGCCGAGCCGGTCGTCGGCACGGTAACGCCGCACGCAGTAGGGCGAGCCCACCACATCCGCCGGCGTCAGGTCGGGCAGCGCGTGCCGGAACGCCCGTTGCAGCCCGTCGTTGACGCGCGCGACCGCGAGACCGGCCGGGCTGCGCTCCCAGACACCCATCAGCCAGACCGCGTCCATGCCGCGGGCGGCGACCTCGTCCCACACCACGGCCGGCACGTCGGCCAGGGTGACGGGACGGCCGAACCGCCGGGACAGGCCGGTCAGCCACGGCCAGGTGTCGATCTCGTAGATCGCCGGAGCAGTCGGCCAGCCGGTCTTCACGATCACACCGTAGCGCCTCAGCCGCGCCGATCAGCAGCGTCCACGCTGATCGTGATCCCGGTCCCGCAGATGGCACGGGCCTCGTCCGTCACGGTGACCGAACCCAGCACCACACAAGCGATCAGACCTGCACGCAGGAGCCCCCGCATGGCGTTCCTTTCCTCCGGCTTAAACCTCCGCGAGGATCAACGATGTTGTGAACGATCGGGCAGCGACTCCCGTATCCCGCGGCGGCAAAGTCACCGAGGCGCACCGGGAGGGCACCGTGGCACGGACCGGAATCGACACCTCGATCCTGCACAAGGGATCGCACAGCGCTTCCTACTTCGACCTGGCCAGAGCGGCCGGCGACGGCGCGGAGATCGTCGACTTCTGCATTCCGTGCAACCCCTACTTCCCTACCCCGGAGATGTTCGACGAGCTCAGCCGCGAGCTGAAGAGCATCCTCAAGTACTACCCGAGCGACTCGGCGACCATCACGAAGAAGCTGGCCTCCGTGCTGAACCTGCACCCGCAGACGGTCGCGATGGCGAACGGCTCCACCGAGCTGATCACCTGGATCGACCATCTGCTGGTCAAGGAGAGTCTGGCCGTCCCGATCCCGACGTTCGGCCGGTGGACCGACCAGCCGCTGGAGACCGGCAAGCGGGTCGACATGTTCCCGCTGCAGGAACGCGACGGCTTCCGGCTCGACCTCGACGAGTACGTCGAGTTCATCCGCGAGCGCCGCTCCCGGGTGGCGGTCGTCTGCAACGTCAACAACCCGGACGGCAACTACCTCCCGCGCCGCGACGTCATCCGTTTCATGGACCAGCTCAGTGACCTGGACCTGGTCGTCGTCGACGAATCCTTCATCGATTTCTCCGACGCCGAGCGTTACCCGTCGGTCGGCCCGGACGCGGTGATCCGCCCGAACACGGTCGTCCTCAAGTCGCTCGGCAAGAACTTCGGCCTGCACGGCATCCGCTTCGGGTACATGCTGGCCAACCCCGCGATCGCCGGCAAGATCGCGAAGATGCTGCCGAAGTGGAACCTGAACTCCCTCGCGGAGAAGGTCGTCCACATGATCCAGGACCACGAGATGGAGTACGAGGAGAGCCTGCGCCTGCTCAGCCGCGACCGCCGCTCGATGGGCCGCGAGCTGCAGCGCATCCCCGGCCTCACGGTCTTCCCCTCACAGGGCAACTTCTACCTGGTCAAACTCCCCACCGAATGGTCCGGCGTGGCACTGCGCGACTTCCTCGTCGCCAACCACGGCATCATGACCCGCGAGTGCGGCAACAAACTCGGCATGACCAGCCAGTTCATGCGCCTCGTCGTCCGGACGGGGCAGGACGTGGACCGTCTCGTCGACGGCATGCTCGACTACTCCCAGCGCTTCCACGGACGGTCCGTCTATGACGCCGACCAACTGGAGAGCACCAGCCGGCGCTGGGCAGAGTCCTACGAGGAGCAGCGCAGCACCGGCGAGTACACCGCGCGTCGCGCCGCTGCCGGATAAGACCTTTCCTTGCCCATCTCCGCTGTGGTCCGGATCGTCGCTCCCGCGGGGACCCTTGCGGGCTTCGCAGGGCCGTGGCCGGCCCCGAACGCGAAACCCGGAAGGGCGAGGTCCGCGGGTGGGCGCGGTCAGAGATTGGTCATGTTCTCCATCTGCTCCGGGTAGCGCTCGCCGACCACTTTGACCCGGGCCGCCGCGGCCTCGATCTCCTCGAGGTCGGCGGCGGTCAGCGTCAGCTCGGCGGCCCCGAGGTTCTCGTCCAGCCGCTCCAGCCGCCGCGTGCCCGGAATCGGCACGATCCACGGCCGCTGCGCCAGCAGCCAGGCGAGCGCCACCTGCGCCGGAGTCGCGCCGCGGGCCGCGCCCAGCCGCCCGATCACCTCGACCAGCGCTTGGTTCGCCTCCCGCGCCTGCGCCGAGAACCGCGGCAGCCCGTTGCGCATGTCGTTCTCCGCGAAGACCGTGTCCGCCCCGATCTTCCCGGTCAGGAAGCCCCGGCCCAGCGGGCTGAACGGCACGAACCCGATCCCCAGCTCACCCAGGGTGTCCAGCAGCTCGTCCTCGGGTCGGCGCCACCACAGCGAATACTCACTCTGCACCGCGGTGACCTCCTGCACGGCGTGCGCCCGCCGGATCGTCCCGGCCGCCGCCTCGGACAGCCCGAAATGCCGCACCTTGCCGGCCTCGATCAGCTCCCGCACCGCCCCGGCGACCTCCTCGATCGGCACGTCAGGGTCCACCCGATGCTGGTAGAACAGGTCAATCGCGTCCACCCGCAGCCGCTTCAGCGACGCGTCGGCGACCTTGCGGATGTTCTCCGGGCGGCTGTCAGTGCCCGGCTGCTGCTTGCCGTCCGCGTCGATGACGAAGCCGAACTTGGTGGCGATCACCACCTGCCCGCGGAACGGCTCCAGCGCCTCCCCGACCAGTTCCTCGTTCACCCACGGCCCGTACACCTCGGCGGTGTCGAAGAGCGTGACCCCGCGCTCGACCGCCGCCCTGAGCAGCCCGATGTTCGCGTCCCGATCCGGCCCCGGCCCGTATCCGTGGCTCATCCCCATGGCCCCGAACCCGATGCCCGAAACCGTCAGCTTCCCCAGTGCTCTCTGCTGCATGCCCTCACGCTACCCAGCCGATCACCCCGCCCACGCCCGTCAGCAAGCGAGCCCCGCCACCCCCGGCAACGCAAGCCCCACCCCGCAAGCCGTCCCGCGGCAAGACAAGCCCCGCCGTGCGGGAACGCGAGCCCCGCCGCGCGCACGGCCGCAGCGCGCCTCACGGTTCCGGCTGGTTCTCATGGGCGTTATTCGTCCCTCATAACGCCCATGAGAACCAGCCGGGACCGCAACCCGCCGGACGCCATCCGCCCGGCACCGCCCGGCACCGCCGAGCAAGCCACGCACCGCCGGGCGAGCCGGCTGGCGCTCACGGCTGTGATCCGGTCCGGGAACAACCCTCAGCGCCAGCCGGGATCGGACTGCGCGGCGCGGGCCGCGCGGCGGCCCGGGCACGGACCGAGCGGCTCGCCCCAGCCCCGGGGCGGAGTGAATCCCGGGCGGGTGGACGGGTCCATCCGCGCGCCGCGTCACGGCGGGTCCATCCGCGCGCCGGCACCAGGGCGGGTCTACCCGCGCACCGACGCCACACCGGGTCTACCCGCCCGCGGGCGTCAGGGCGGCGAGGCGGGCGCGGAGATCGTCGAGGTCGCCGATCAAGTGTTCCGGTGTGGCGGATCGCCACATGGCGACGTACTGGGCGGCGACCTCGGTCAGGTTGCTCTCGGCCAGGCCGGTGGCGATGGTGACAGTGCCGACGTGGACTCCGCGGGAGGCGAGTTGCTCGTGCAGCGACAGCGCCCAGTTGCGGAGGGCCGCCATCGCCAGGCCGGCGCTGCCCAGGATGCCGATGGGCAGGATCGACGAGGCGCCCGTGGTGAAGATCAGGGTGCCGGCGCCGCGTGCGAGCATCGCGGGCAGGACGGTGTCGGCCGCGACGATGGCGCCGAGGACGTTCAACTCGAACTGGGCGGTGGCGGACTCCACGGTGGTGGCCTCGGCCGTGGTGATCGGGGCGCCCTGCGGGCCGGGGCTGAACTCGAGGACGTCGACCGGACCGAGACGTTCGAGGGCGGCTCGGAGCGCGGTGCGGTCGCGGATGTCGGCGGGGTGGGCGGAAGCGGTCACGCCCTCGGCGGCGAGCGTGGTGACGTCCGCGGCCAGGCGAGCGGCGTCACGCGCGATCAGGCCGACGTGGAAGCCTTCGCGGCCGAAAGCGCGCGCCACGGCGAGGCCGAGACCCGGGCCGGCGCCGACCACAGCGATCGTTCGGGGCATGGAGAAGCTCCTTACCAACGGTTACTTTTAGTGCCTTGCCTGATGCTCCGTGAGTGGCAGAGACCGCACAAGACCGCATGAAAAGGTGCGTTACGCACGCGGAGGTAACCGATGTTCGAGACGGCCGATCCAGAGACGTGCCAGCGGGTCCTCAAGGTGCTCACCCTGGTCGGGGACAAGTGGACCCTGCTGGTCATCGGGCATCTGGAGCACGGGCCGGTGCGGTTCGGGGCCTTGCAGCGGGCCGTCACCGGGATCTCCCACCGGATGCTCACGGTGACCCTGCGCGCCCTGGAGCGCGACGGCCTGGTCGACCGGACCGCCTATCCGAGCGTTCCACCCCGGGTGGAGTACCAGCTCACCGACCTGGGCCGGACGCTGCTGCCGCCGGTGCGGGCGCTGGGTGAGTGGGCGTGGACCCACCTCGACGAGATCGCCGAGAACCAGGGACGGTTCACGGCGGCCGGAGCAACCGCGGGCCTGAGCACGGACACCCCGCGGTCTGTTCACCCAGAGCGGTGACCGCACTCGGTCAGCGACCGGAGAACGCTCCTCCTCCCTCGATGGCATTCAGAAACAGGTGCATTCCGGACGACGGATTGTCATCCGGAAAGCGTGTCCCGTCCTTGGTGTGCCGCCTCTCCAACAACTCTGCCCGCCGAGCGGCTGCCTGCCGTAACGGCACGTACCGGGCCGCATCGATCGTCTTGCCCTTCCGCCCGTCAAGCCGACGGCTCTCGCTCTCCGCCGAGCCGGTGTCCACGAACTGGGTGTGGTCCCTGTGGTGCAGGATCAGCCACAGCTCGAAGCACGGGTTGGAGATCGCCAGCCGGACACCGGCCCGCTTCGCCAGGTCCACCGCTTCGGACAGGTTCGGATGGTGCTTGGGCCACTCGACGTCGAAGAGACACCAGCACTCGTCGACCTCGGGATCCTTTCTCCGCTCCGCCGCCATTCTCACCAGGGTCATCGGCGTGCCGTGCTCCGGATGGATCTCGATGTTCAGCGCGGTGTTCCGCAGTACGTGGGGCAGGCGTTTGAGTCCGGTGACGTAGTCCGGCTCGGAGTTCGCGCCTTCGCAGAAGACCAGCACGGTACGGAGTTCGGGGCGCGTTGCCGTGGCGCGCCGAAGCGGTTTGCCGCCGCGCCGACGCCGCGTCGCGCTCACCCGATCAGCCCGAGCGCCCGCAGGAAAGCCGCCTGATCGACGTGTGGAAGGGCACCGAATCGCCCGTGCAGGTACGCGGACTCCAGATTCTGCGACTTGCGCACCCGTTCGCCGGCGAACTCGGCCAGCGCGCCGAGCCGGGTCGAGCCGTCCGGCCGTTTCTCGGTGAGCCAGACCTCATCGCGGTTCAGATGATTCAGCAGACTCGTGTCGTGTGACGTGAAGATGAGCTGTGCGCCCTTCGGATTGAGTGATCGGCTGGCGAAGATCCGCAACAACTCCGACGAGAGCGTCGGGTGCAGGCTCGCGTCCAACTCGTCGAGGAGCAGGAGCGATCCACGTGACAGGGCTTCGAGAACCGGTTCGATGAGTTCCAGCCACGTTCGCGTCCCCTGCGACTCGGCCACGAGATCGAACGGGACGACGCCGCTCGCTGTCTTGTGAAGCAGACGGACCCGGCGGTCGAGAAAGGAGGAGTGGCCGGGGACCTTCCGCGCCGAGTCGGAGATCTCGACGTCGTCGATGCCGAGATCTGCCATCCGCAACATGGTCAGTGCCTTCTGCCGCTCTTCCGGCGGCTGGGAGTCGAGGAACGGCCCCTGATTGCGCAGGAGATCCGGCCGAATCGTCAGCGGTTCGCCGAAGGACATCCCGAACGCCTGGATCTGTGTGATCTCGTCAGCGAACCGGGTCACCAACGGCTCACCGAACCGGCGCGCGGCGGAGAGCGCAACGGTCCGGCGGGTCAGCAACTCCCGTGTCCCGGACAGTGCGCCGAGGCCACGCTGCAGCTTGAGGTCGTCGCCTTCCCGCTCGAAGACCCGTCGCCGCTTCTTCTCGGGGTAGTGGAACAGAGCCTCGTAATGGATGCGGTCGGCGTCGACCTCCAAGAAATACTCGAACCGGACGCCGTCGACCACGGCCTCGAAGACGAACTCGCTCGCCGGCGGCTCCGCGGCGAAGACGAACGGCTCCACGGGGATGAGCAGATCCCAGGCCCGGAGCGACTCCTGCACCGCGTCGCTCAACCAGTTCAACGCGGAGAGGACGTTCGACTTGCCCGAGGCGTTGGGGCCGTAGATCGCCGCTCGGGTCAGCAGGCTCTCGCCCAGCATCGGCTGATCACGCGCCGCGTCGCGATCACGGTCGACCGCCACCATCGACAACTCGACCGACTCCGCGATGGACCGGAAGTTGGACGCCTCGAAACGAATCAGCACAGCATCAGCCTACTGACGCTGATGGCGCTTACTGAGCATGGATTTCGTGCCATCTTGACGAATTCATGCTTCTGACGACTTCATGACCGTCATTTCATGACTGACAGCCGCGCGGAAGTGAGGTGGACAGGGCGGTGAGCGGGTGCCCGGGGAAGCCGCCCGGGACAACGGCGGCGGGGCGTGCGAGAAGCGCTGAGCGTTCAGCGGGAGTTCTCTCCGGCTCGGGCCTCGGTCGGCGCGAGGGCGTTGCTCAGGGTCCGGGCCGTGTCGATGAGCGGGACGTGGCTGAACGCCTGCGGGAAGTTGCCGACGAGGCGGCCGGCCGTGGTGTCGTACTCCTCGGAGAGCAGGCCCACGTCGTTGCGGAGCGCGAGCAGCCGGGCGAAGGTCTCCCGGGCCTCCTCGTGGCGGCCCATCAGGGCGTAGTTGTCGGCGAGCCAGAACGTGCAGGCCAGGAACGCGCCCTCGCCGGGCGGGAGGCCGTCCACCTCGGTGTCCGGGTGCTGGGTGTACCGCTGCACGAAACCGTCCACCATCAGGTGTTCCTCGATCGCCTTGACGGTGCCGCGGACGTGCTCGTCGCCGGCCGGGAGGAAGCCGACGAGCGGGACCATGAGCATCGCCGCGTCGAGCTCCTCGGAGCCGTAGTACTGCGTGAACGTCTTGCGGACCGGGTCGTAGCCCTTCTCCAGGATGTCGGCGCGGATCGTGTCCCGCAGGACGGTCCACCGCTCCAGCGGCCCGTCCAGGCCGAACTCCTCGATCGCCTTGACCGCGCGGTCGGCCGCCACCCACGCCATCAGCTTGGAGTGGGTGAAGTGCTGGGAGCCGCCGCGCACCTCCCAGATGCCCTCGTCCGGCTCCTGCCAGTGCTCCTCGACGAACTCCATCAGTTTGACCTGCAGGCCCCACGCCGGGTCGTCGGCTTTCAGCCCGGCCCGCCGGCCCTGGTGCAGCGCGTCCATCACCTCGCCGTAGACGTCGAGCTGGAACTGCTCCGCGGCGGCGTTGCCGATCCGGACCGGATTGCCGTCGTAGCCGGTCAGCCAGTCGGCGATGTACTCGTCGAGGCGGCGCTCACCGGCCACGCCGTACATGATCTGCAGTTCGGCGGGGTTTCCGGCGATCGCCCGCAGGAGCCATTTGCGCCAGGCGATGGCCTCGCTCTGGAAGCCGGAGAACAGCAGCGACTGCAGGGTGATGGTGGCGTCGCGCAGCCAGCAGAACCGGTAGTCCCAGTTGCGGACGCCACCCAGTTTCTCGGGCAGGCTGGTGGTGGCCGCGGCGACGATGCCGCCGGTGGGCGCGTAGGTCAGCGCCTTCAGTGTGAGCAGGGAGCGTACGACGGCGTCCCGCCACTCCCCCTCGTACGTGCAGGCGGAGACCCATCCGCGCCAGTAGCCCTCGGTGACGCCGAGCTCGTGGGCGGGGTCGAGCGGCTCGGGCGGCGGAAGGTGCGACGGGCGCCAGGTCAGGACGAACGGCACGCGCTCCCCCGCCCGTACGGCGAAATCGGCTTTGGTGGTGAGGTTCTCGCCGAAGAGCGTGGCCGGGGTACGGAGCCAGGCCGCGTCCGGGCCGGCGACCGCGACCAGGGCCTCGCCTTCGCGGTAGACCCACGGCACCACGTGCCCGTAGTCGAAGCGCAGCCGCAGCTCCATGTCGAAGTGGACCTCGCCGCGCACCCCCTCGACGATCCGGATGACCGACGGCGACTCGGTGCGCGGCGGCATGAAGTCGATGATGCGCGCCACCCCGCCGGGGGTCTCGAACTCGGTCTCCAGGACCAGCGTCTCGTCGCGGTAGCGGCGCCGCGTGGTCACGACGTCCCGCGGGCGCAGGCTCCAATGACCGTTGTCGGCCGTGCCGAGCAGGGCCGCGAAGATGGCACCGGAGTCGAAGCGCGGCACGCACAGCCAGTCGATCGATCCGTTGCGGCCGACGAGCGCGGAGGTGTGGGTGTCGGCGATGATCGCGTAGTCCTCGATCGGCAGAGGCATGCGAGACCTGTACCCGGGCAGCGGAACAGGAAACCGCCGCCGGGGGCCGGCCGGCCCCCGGCGGCGGCAATTCCGGCCGGGCTGGTCAGACCCGGTCGGCGGCGATCAGGAGGTAGTGGAAACTGCCCTCCCGGTACGCCGTGAGGAAAGCCTGCTCGATCCCGGTGGCGACCTCCGAGCGGGCGCGCAGTTCCCAGTACGGGATGGTCGCCGCGGTCAGGTCGACCACGGTGATCGGGACGAGATCGTGCGCCGCGAGCGCTTTGAAGTAGTCGCTGCGCGGGTGGATGTCGCAGGTGTAGTGCTCGTTGATCCTGCTGACCGACTTGGAGCGCCGCCCGGTCACGTCGTTCGCGCAACCGGTGACGCAGACGTACCGGCCGCCGAAGCGCAGCATGCGGGCGAATTCCGCGTAGAGGTCGAACAGGTCGACGTACATCGTCGTCTCGTTGGTCCAGATCGCCTGCCGGCTGCCGGAGGCGATGCCGGCGTCGAGCATGTTGCGGAAGTGGAACTGCACCCGGTCGGCAACACCGCGCAGCGCGGCCTGCTCGTTGGCGAACCCCACCTGGTACTCCGAGATCGACACGCCGTCGACCCGGCAGCCGAACCGCGCGTTCGCCATGATGCTGGTGCCGCCGCGCCCGGATCCGCCGTCCAGCAGCGCGTCGGCCGGCGTGATCGGCCCGAGATGGTCGAGCAGCAGGTCGGCCTGCGCGTTCTCCAGCCGGTGCAGCTCGGCGATGATGCGCTGCTCCCGGGTCTCGGGCGGCCCCTCCAGCACGGACCGGTCGGGCTCGCCGACGCCGTAGTGGTGGTGGTAGAGCCCGTCGACCTCGCCGAGCCGCAGGTTGACCGGGTCGGCCCGGTTGGTGTTCCAGTAGTTCGCCACCGAGCGCTCGAAGTCGGTGCGCAACGGGGAGACCGCGGTGGTCGTCATGGCTTGCCCTCCTTGGAATCGTGATAACGGCCGCTGGTCGCGTGCCACTCCCGGCTGCCGCCCAGGTACGCCCACGTGTCGGCGAAGAACCGCCGCAGAGCGGGCGACCCGGTCGCACTCAGGCGCGCGGCCCGGCTCACGAACGTCTCCATCAGCTCGTTGTGGATCTCCACCGTGCGGAACACCGCCTCCCGGTGGGTGAGACGCTCCTCGGCGGCGAGCACACTCGGCAGATTGTGATCGGTCTCGGACTCGTTCTTCTGCGAGTAGAGGTCGTTGATCAGCACGGCGGCGTTGCCCGCCGTCGTGAACGCCGCACGGACCTCCGGGTGGAAGAACTCGCCGGGCGGCAGTTCGTAGCCGCCCAGCACGTCCATCAGGATCATCGGCGGCAGGTAGCTGTTGAGGTGCCGCTGCACCAGGTACTCCCAGACCGGCGGCGTGCGCCGGTTCACGTGCCAGTCGGCCTCCTGGGTCCAGGCCAGGAACAGGATGGCCAGCTGGTGCCGGAAGCGGGCCAGCTGGGTGACGCTGGCGTACCGGGCCAGGTGCTCCATCGCGGTGCGGAACGCCGTCGAGATCGGCTGGAGCCGGTGATACGCGTCCTTCTGGCTCGCGTATCCGCCCGGCAGCGACGGCGGGTCGACCACCGCGTAGAGGTTGGCCAGCCGCGAGCCGACCACCATCGGGTCGGCGCCCAGCGACACCTCGTCCACGTAGTAGTCGTCCGCAGCCCACTCCGCCACCAGGCATTTCGTCGCGGCGAGGAGCCGGTCCGGGTCGCTCGTGGCCGGATGGGCGAGCATCATGTAGCGACCGAAATCGGCCTCGCGCAGCTTGTCCAGCCGTCCGGGGTAGATCCCGGTCTCCGCGGCCCACCGCAGCATCTCCTCGTTGACCCGCTCACCCAGCGCGCGGTCGTCCCGCAGCGGCCCCGGGCAGAAGAGCCGAGGCTGCGACCGCTGCCGGAAAGCCCGGGCGGCAGACGTGCCGAGACCCTTCAGATCAAGATCGAATTGCTGGCGTACGTCGTGAGGAGCGCGACCACTTCCGGTCACGCCACTCCTGGGCGCGGCCGCGAGCACCGCACCGAGATCGGCAGGTGGCGCGTGGTCGAAATCGGACAGGATCGCGCGTCCGAGATCGTGCAACGACGGCTCGGGCGCCAGCCGGGTGCCGATCATGATCAGTGCGACAGCTCGACGTGGTCCAGGATGCCCAGCGCGTCCGGCACCAGTACCGCCGCCGAGTAGTACGCGCTGACCAGGTAGGACATGATCGCCTGCTCGTTGATCCCCATGAAGCGCACCGAGAGGCTCGGCTGGTACTCGTCGGGGATCCCGGTCTGGTGCAGCCCGACCACACCCTGGTCCGCCTCCCCGGTACGCATCGCCAGGATCGACGTCGTGTGCGTCTCGGTCACCGGGATCTTGCCGCACGGCAGGATCGGCACGCCGCGCCAGGACAGGAAGGTGCCGCCGTCCCGCTCCACCATCGGCGGGTAGATGCCGCGCTTGGTGCACTCCCTGCCGAACGCCGCGATCGCCTGCGGGTGGGCCACGAACATCTTCGTGGCGCGCCGCATGCTGAGCAGCTCGTCCAGGTCGTCGGGGGTCGGCGGGCCGCCCCGGGTGTGGATGCGCTGCCGCAGGTCGGCGTTGTGCAGCAGGCCGAACTCGCGGTTGTTGATCATTTCGTACTCCTGGCGCTCGCGCAGCGCCTCGACGGTCAGCCGGAGCTGCTGCTCCACCTGGTTCATCGGCTCGTTGTAGAGGTCGGCGACCCGGGTGTGCACGCGCAGGATGGTCTGCGCGACGCTGAGCTCGTACTCGCGGGGCGTCAGCTCGTAGTCGACGTACGTGCCGTCGAGTTCCGGCTCGCCCTTGTGTCCCGCCGCGACCGCGATCGCCGCCTCGCCGTGCTTGTTCTGCGGCCGGCGGTTCTTGGCGCGGAACTTCTCGACGTGGGCGCGCAGGTGGTCGCTGTGCCCGAGGATCTCGGTGAAGGCCCGGCGCGGCAGGGTCAGCAGGGTCACCGCGGTCATCGCCTTGGCGGTGTAGTCCCAGATCCCGGCGTCGTCGGTCAGCGCGTGCTCCCCGAACGCCTCGCCGTCCGCGACCACGCCGAGGTTGACCGGGTCGCCGTATGCGCCCACGCCGATCTTGCTGACCTTGCCGTGCGCGATCAGGTAGACCTGGTCGGCGACCGAGCCGAACTCGACGATCACCTGGCCGGGCTCGTACTCGTGCTGCTCGAACCGGTCCGCCATGGCGGCGAGGACCTCGGCGTCGTCGAACTCGCTGAGCACCGAGAGCTCCCGCAGCTCGGCCGGGACGACCCGGACCTGGGCGCCGACGTTGGTGAAGCTGAGCCGGCCGTCACCGATCCGGTAGGTCATCCGCCGGTTCACCCGGTACACGCCGCCGGCGACCTGGACCCACGGAAGCTTGCGCAGCAGCCAGCGGGAGGTGATCTCCTGCATCTGCGGAGCCGTCTTGGTGGTCGTCGTGAGGTTGCGCGCGGCCGCCGTGCTGAGGCTCTGCCGCTGCTGCTCCAACTCTTCCGCGCGGATCTCGGACTGCGTGGGAGTAGCCACCGTCGTACCCCGTTCGTCGGTTTTCATTCCTGCTGTCTCTTGGTCGTTCTATCGCACCGTCCGGGGAGTTTGTCGGGTTTCACCGAATCTGCACACGTGCTCTGACCAGCGCTTCTAGGCTCGAACCGGCTCCTGCCCCGTACAGAAAGGACACCTACGGTGTTCCGTGCTCTTCTCGCCACCGCGTCGCTCGCGGCCGGCATCCTCACCGCACCCGGCGCCGCGCTCGCCGAGGACACCACCACGCCGCTGACCGCCGCGGAGATGTCCGCCGCGCTCAAAGGCGTGGCCGGCACGACCGCGCCGGCCGAGCTGTCCGGCTTCGGCGGCGACCTGCGACTCAGCATCACCGCGAACGGCACCACGCAGAAGGGCACCGCGAAGTTCGCAGCCGACCCCGCGCACGGGCTCGGCTACTTCACCGCCACCGGACTCATCGGCGCGGTCGGCGCGTTCGCCCAGGCCGGCAAGGGTCAGTGGATCTACTTCAACGGCAAGACCGAGCGGGCCGCCGTCGCGATGGCCGGCCGGCCCGCCGCCCGCTACGCCTTCCAGGCGGACACCAAGCTCACCCTGGGCGCCTGGACGAGGGACAACCTGCCGGTCCCGTCCGAGCTGGTGGCCGAGGACACCCTGCACGCCGGCACCAAGACCGTCCACGACGACGGGACTGTCGACTACTCGTACACCGACGACGAGCTCCTGACGATCACCTTCACGGCCGGCTCCGGCGGGGTGCTGACCGCCGCCAAGGCCGGCATGCCCCAGATCGACGAGGCGTTCACCTGGAACTACGGCCCCCAGACGGTGACCCTCCCGACGACGGCGAAGTCGATCGGTATGCCGACGCTGATGAAGGCCCTCGCCTACCTGGACATGGCCGGCAAGGTGAAGCGGGCCGCCACCGGCAGCGCCAAGGTCGTCGAGACCAAGTCGAAGAAGAAGACCGTCAAGGTCGCCAACCTGCGCAAGTGGACACGCGCCGAGGTCAGCACGG
Organism: Actinoplanes cyaneus; assembly: GCF_016862095.1. GTDB lineage: Bacteria > Actinomycetota > Actinomycetes > Mycobacteriales > Micromonosporaceae > Actinoplanes > Actinoplanes cyaneus. The sequence continues at coordinate 9,799 of NZ_BOMH01000011.1, read as the reverse complement.
CGAACCGGAACCTCGGCGTGAACGTCCTCGTGGTCGCCGACATCAAGGGCGGCGTCCGGATCAGCGCGATCAACCCGTTCACCAAGGCCACCGCCGCATACACGGTCACGGCCTCCGGCAAGCACGCCGTAGCCCGCAAGGCCTGACGCGTCCGCGGGATCGGTTCCCGGATTCCGGCGATCCGTCAGATGGCGCGCTACACGACGCCGGCGATGGCCACCGGGTCACGGTCGCTGCGACAGTGCGAGGGGTGAGGCATTTCGCGCGTACGTCGTCAGCCTGCGTGATCCTGGCGCTGGGCGCCTGCACCGCCCCCGGGCCCGGGCCCGGTGCGGCGCCCGCGCCCTCCCCGTCCCTGCCGGCCACGTCCCGGGCCGCGGCCCCCGTCCGGTCCGGTGACTGCGACGCCGGCGTCAGCCGGGACGCGCTCCCGGAGTGGGCGCTGGCCGGTTTCAACTACGACGGCTCCGGCACCCCGCACGTGCTTGGCGACCGCGGTGACCTGATGGCGATCACGTTCCAGTACCCGCCGGTGGCCGACCCGGAGAACGGCACCAAGATCCTCTGGGTGTCCCGGCTGCCGGTCGAGACGGCCAGCCCCCTGGTCATCGACGCGGTGCGCGCCGACGGCCGGACGGCTCACCAGGAACTGCCGAACGGCGCCGGCCCGTCCAGCGTCACCATCCCGGCGGCCGGCTGCTGGGAACTCACCCTCACCTGGTCCGGCCACACCGACACCATGCGGCTCCGCTTCACCTAGCGGCGTTTCGGAGTACGACCGGGGCTGCGGCGTGGCCCGGAGTGTGGCCGGGGCTGCGGCGTGGTCCGGAGTACGACCGGGGCTGCGGCGTGGCCCGGAGTGTGGCCGGTCCGGCCGGCGAAACACCGTCTGGGCGGCCTCAGCAATCGCGGGGCAGGGCCGATGGGCAGGCTGTGAGCGACGAGGTCAACGACGAGGCTCGGCTGGCCGCGCTGCGGACGTACCGGGTGCTGGACCAGCCGCGCCCGGCCGTGCTCGACGATCTGACCCGGCTCGCGGCCACCATGTTCGACACCCCGATGGCCGCGGTCTCCCTCGTCGAGCGGGACCGGCAGTGGTTCGCCGGCAACGTCGGTCTCGCCGACCGGGAGACGCCGCTCGACGTGTCGTTCTGCGCGACGCTCGTCCCCACCCGCAAGCCGCTGGTCGTCCCGGACGCCACGCTGCACCCGCGCTTCTCCGCCTACCGCAACGTGATCGACGCGCCCCACATCCGGTTCTACGCCGGCGCCCCGGTCGTCGACGAGGACGGTCACGTGCTCGGCGCGATGTGCGTGATCGACGACCAGCCGCGCGAGGTCGCCGACCGGCAGATCGACGCGCTCACCACGTTCGCCGGGCAGGCCGCGCAGCACCTCGCCGCGATTCGCAGCCGGCTGCGGATGGCCGAGCTCGGCGATCACCTGGCCCGCGCCGCGCAGCGCGAGGAGGATCTGGTCGCCACGATCACGCACGAGCTGCGCACCCCCGTGACCAGCATCCAGGGATACCTCGAGCTGCTCGCCGAGAACGAGGAGCTGGAACCCTACCGCCGGCTGATCGAGCCGATCCACCGCAACGGGCGGCGCCTGGTCGCGATGGTCGACCACATCCTGGCCGGCACCCGCCCGCACGACGCGCCGCTGCCCGCCCCGATCGGCCCGGTCGACCTGAACACCGTGGTCGCCGCGGCGCTCACCTCCTGCCGGGCGCTCGCCGCGCTGCGGGCCGAGCCGATCGACGTACGGCCCGGGCCGCCGCTGCCGGTCCGCGCCGACCTGGCCCGGCTCGCGCACGCCGTCGAGCAGCTGCTGAGCAACGCGCTGCTGTTCACCCCGGCCGACCGGCCGATCACCGTCCGGGTCACCGGCACTCCGCAGCCCACGATCGAGATCATCGACAGTGGGATGGGAATTCCCGAGGACGAGCTGCCGTACGTCTTCGACCGCTTCTACCGCGGCCGGTACGCCCGTGAACAGGCCGTCCCCGGCGTCGGGCTGGGCCTGACGATCGCTCGCGCCGCGATCGCCGCGCACCTGGGTTCACTCGAGGTGACCAGCGACATGTGCGGCACCACCGCCCGGGTCACCCTGCCCGCCGCGGCCTGAGCCCGGTTACGGTAGGTGGATGGAGCCGTCGATGACCCCGGACGACGTCGTCGAGGTGATCATGCGGCGGCTCACCGAGCACGGGCGTGTGGTGCCGGGCTACGTGATCCGGGACGCGGTCGAGGCCGCGCTGCGCCGCCAGTTCCCCGGCGTCCCGCCGGCCGGTCTCACGGTCCCGCCGGAGCTCGCGGCCGAGCTCGTCACCAGCTTCGGCGACGGCGCCGCGGTGGTCGAGGACGACTCGGCGACCATGCCGGCGGTGCTCAGCGGCGACGAGACCGGGCGGCTGATGGCCGGCCTCGGGCTGGCCGTGCACGTCGCCGCCTTCAACCTCGACCGGGACAGGCTGCACGTCGCCCAGATCCTGAACGGCTCGGCCGCCGCGCTGGTCGCCCTCGGCGCCGCGTCCCGGGCCGCGCACGCGGACGGCACGTCGGCGGTCCTGCTCTCCCCGGCCACGCTGCGCACCGTGCGGACCACGATGATCGCGGTGCTGCAGGGCGTGCGGAGCCGCGGCTGGCAGGCCGAGCACCTGAACCCGGTGGCGACGACCACGATGTTCACCGACGTGCTGACCATGCTGGGCGCGGTCCCCTGACAGCCGGCCCCGCCGCTCCCCACAGCCTGCTCGCTGCCCGCCGACGGCCCGCTCTCCCCGTCGCCGATCCCGACGGCCGGCTCTCCCGGTCGCCGATCCCGACGGCCGGCTCTCCCAGTCGCCGTTCACGCGTCGTGACCGCCACGGGGATCCCCCGCGCGATATCGAGCAGCGCCTTCCCCGCGCGGGTCCCGGCAGCGGCGCGGCTGCGGGTTCGGGCTGGTTCTCATGGACGTTATTCGTGCCTCATAACGCCCATGAGAACCAGCCGGAGGGGTGCGCCGCGCTGCTGCCGGGAGTCAGGACGGCCTCGCGACGGCCGCGGAGCGGGCGGGCTGTCGGGGTTCCTGCTGGAAGGTCCCGCTCGGGAACCACACAGTGGACAGGGCTGCGCTAACCGAGCAGGATCAGCAGACCGATACCGATCAGGACGACGGGCAGCACGACGTGACCTCGGCGGCTCAGGGCGCGGGCGATCAGGGGGCGCGTGGCGAAGAAGCGCCCCGCCGCGACCCAGACACCGACCAGGATCAGGAACACGATGACGTACGTCGTCATCCCGCCGATGCCGGCGGTGGCAAACACCGGGACGTAGACCCCGACGTTGTCCCCGCCGTTCGCGAACGTCACCGCGGCGATCTCCAGCGGGCGCGGCCCGCCGTCCCGGGACTCGGACTCCTCGTCCCGGTCGTGGCGGTGCCGCCACGCCTGCACGGCGGCCTTGACACCCAGCGCGAGCGGCAGCAGCCCGAGCAACGGAACGGCCCGCTCCGGCAGGAACGTCGCGCCGAACGCGGCAGTGCTCGCCACCACCAGGATCGCGGCGAAACCGAGGTACTGCCCGAGCGCGATGTCCCGGACGGCGTGCCGGCGGCCGGCGGCCCGCCCGAAGAACAGCGCCAGGATGAGGAGGTCGTCGACGTTGGTGACCGCAAAGAGCCCGATCGCCTGACCGATGATGCCCACACTCATGCCGTCTCCCCTCGCTCGCGCCCGACCATCCTGCCCGGTGGCCGCACCGGCGGGTGCCCGAGGTCGTGCGCGCGCTGCCCGGCCGGCGCGGGATCGGTGCCGGGTCCTGAGGGCGGCCGGGGCGCCGTACCGGCAAATCGGTAGAAGAATGACAAAGGTCGCGCTCAGTTGGCAGCCGGGACTGCCGAAGAACGGAGCGTGGCAGTGCGTCTGGTGGACAGGCCGGAGCGGGTGGCGGCGGTGCGCGCGACCGGGCTGCTCGACGCCGGCGAGCCTCCCGGGCTGCGGAGACTGACGCGGCTGGCGGCGCGGCTGCTCGGCACACCGACCGCGCTGGTCTCGCTCGTCCTCGACGACCGTCAGGTGTTCGCGAGCCAGATCGGGCTGCCACAGCCGTGGGCCGAGCGCGGGCAGACGCCGCTGTCACACTCGTTCTGCCAGCACGTCGTCGACGCCGACCAGCCCCTCGTGGTGACCAACGCCCGGGAACATCCGCTGGTCAGGGACAATCTGGCGATCGACGAGATCGGCGTGGTCGCGTACGCGGGAATGCCTGTCCGGGTCGGCGGGCAGACCCTCGGCTCGTTCTGTGCGATCGACAGCACTCCCCGCGAATGGTCCGAGAACGACCTGGCCGTGCTGAACGACCTCGCGGCCGCGGTGGCGTCCGAGATCGAGCTGGTCCGGGTCGCGCAGCATGCGGAGGAGACGTCCGCCGTCGTCCGGCGGATCCTGGAGGTCTCGCAGGACGCGTACGTGTCGATCGACGCGGACGGCCTGGTCCAGGAGTGGAATCCGGCCGCCGAGCGGCTGTTCGGCTGGCAGCGCGACGAGGCGGTCGGCGCCGATCTGAGCAAGCTGATCGTGCCCGACGAGCACCGCGACGCGCACCGGCGCGGGCTGGACCGGGTTCGTGAGACCGGCAGGTCGGTGCTGGCCGGGAAGCGTCTCGAGCTGCCCGCGATCGACCGGGACGGGCGGACGTTCCCGGTCGAGTTCACGTTGCAGGCCACGAACATGACCGGCGGGCGGCCGGTGTTCCACGCGTTCCTGCACGACATCAGCGACCGCCGGGCCGCCGAGGCGCAACTGCGGCGGCAGGCCGAACTGATCGACGCGGCGCCGGCCGCGATCATCGTGCGCGACCCGGACGGGACGATCCGCTTCTGGAATCAGGGCGCCGAGCAGATGTACGGCTGGCCGGCCGGCGCCGCGGTCGGGCGCAACATCCACCGGCTGCTCTCCGCGCGCTTCCCCACCCACCTGCCCGAGCTGGAACGGTCCCTGCGGGAGACCGGCGCCTGGGCCGGTGAGCTGGAGCATCGGCGCTCCGACGGCCGCACCGTCGTCGTGCTCAGCCGGCACGTGTCGCGTCCCGCCGCGAACGGCGCGGAGCACGAGATCATCGAGACGAACACGGACATCACCGCGCGCCGGCGTGCCGAGGAGGCCCGGGAGGAGAGCGAGCGGCGCTTCCGGGTGCAGTTCCACCAGTCCACGATCGGGCAGGTGATCGTCGGGCTGGACGGGAACATCCTGCACGTCAACGACGCGTACGCGCGGATGGTCGGCCGATCCCCGGCCGACCTCGCCGGGTACGGCGTGTTCCTGCTGACCCACCCGGACGACCGGCCCGGCGACACCGAGGCGCTCGCCGGGCTCTTCGCCGAGGAGGGCGACTCCTACGAGCGGGTCAAACGCCTGGTGCACGCCGACGGTCACACGATCGACGTGCACACCGGGGTGCGCCTGATCCGCGACGCCGACGGACGGCCGCTGCACCTGATCGGGATCGTCCAGGACATCACCGAGCAGGTTCGGGCCCAGCGTGAACGGGACGCGGCGCAGACCGTGCTCGCCGAGCGCAACGAGCAACTGCTCCGCGCCAACCAGCTGAAACTCGACCTGATGGGGATGCTGTCGCACGACATCGGCACGCCCCTGACCGCGATCATGGGCTTCGGTGAGATGCTCGGCGACGCCGGGCTCCCGCCCGACCTGGCCAACCTCACGAGCCGGATCATCACCGCCGGACGCCGGATCGACGAACTGCGGCACAACGTGCTGGCGATGTGCCAGCTCGACGCCGGGGAACTGTCGGCGGTGCGCCAGCCGGTCCCGCTGGCCCCGGCACTGCGGGACGCGGCGGACGCGGCCGACACGGTGGTGCCGATCTCCTGCCCGGACGACGTGACGGTGCTGGTCAACCCGGCACATCTGCGCCAGATCATCGTCAACTTCCTGACCAACGCCCGGAAGTACGGCGGTGGAGCGACAGCCGTCACCGTCACCGCCGATGACGGGCCGGTGCGGATCAGCGTGCACGACGAGGGCTCCGGAGTGCCCGAAGAGATGCGAACACGGCTGTTCGAGCGATACACGCGGGCCTCGGAGAGTGCCGCCGAGGGGCACGGGCTCGGGCTGCACATCGTCGCGAGCCTCGCCGAGGCCAACAGCGGTCGCGTCTCCTACCAGCCGGGTACGCCGACCGGCAGTGTGTTCACGTTGCACCTGGAAATCGGGTGACGGCCCCGCATCGATGTGCAAAGGTCCGACCTATGGAGCCGATCAGCGAGGCAGCGATCCGGGCCTCGTTCGTCAACTGCAGCAAGGGCGAGGCGGCGCGGATCAAGCTGCCTGCCGACTTCCGCGACGTGCCCTGGGGTGACCTGGACTTCTTCGGCTGGATCGACCCGTCCGCCCCGCAGCGCGCGGCGATCGTGGTGCCCGGCGCTGCCTCTGCGTCCGGCCCCGGCCCCGGCGCGGCCTCAGCGTCCGGCACCGGCGCGGCGATCGGCTCGGCGCCGGTCGCCATCCTGCTGCGGAAGGCGGAACGTGGCGGCGGCCGGGGCAGTGCGGCCCGCTCCAGCATGTGCCAGGTCTGCCTGACCGACCACTCCGCCGGCGGGGTGAGCCTGTTCACGGCGCCGCTCGCCGGCGCGGCCGGTCGCAACGGCAACTCGGTCGGCGAGTACCTGTGCTCGGACCTCGCGTGCTCTCTCTACCTGCGCGGCAAGCGACGCCCGAGGATGCGGCTGGTCCGCTTCGAGGAGACGCTCACCCAGACCGAGAAGATCGACCGTGCGCTGCTGAAACTGACCGCCTTCACCACCCGCATCACCGCCGCCTGAGCCGGCATCCCGGACGACTGCCACGTGCCCGGGCCGGGCGTTCGGGCGCAGCCCGGGCAGAACAGTCAAAGAGTCCACAGTCAGCGGCGCAGGCGTTCGAAGCCGTCGAGCAGCAGGTCCAGGGCGAACTCGAACTCGAACTGGTCGTCGCAGCCCGAGCCGACCACCGACGACTCGTCGTGCGCCGCGGCCGTGGCCATCGCGGCCAGGTTCGGGTAGGTCGCGGCCATCGCCTGCGCCGCCGCGCGCTGCACCTCGGGCGGCGTCGGCTGCGAGTCGGCGAACAGGTCCTGGGTGTAGCCGAGCATCCGCGTGCCCAGCGCGTGCACGATGTGGTGCGTCTGGTCCGGGGTGAAGCCGCCGACCAGGAAGAGGCCGATCACCGAGTCCAGGTAGGCGAGCATCGCCGGCGTCGGATCGGTCCGCGAGTCGATCAGCCGCCAGGCCCACGGGTGCCGCAGCAGGGCCCGGCGGGCGCCGAGGACGCGGGCCCGGACCGCGGCTTTCCAGCCTGATCCCGGCGTACCCGGATCGGGGGTGATGTCGGCGATCACCGCATCGAGCATCGCGTCCAGCAGCTCGTCCTTGCCGGCGACGTGCTTGTAGAGCGCCATCGGGACCACGCCCAGCTCCTGCGCCAGGTTGCGCATGCTCAGCGCCTCGAGACCGACGCGATCGGCCAGCTCCAGCGCGGCTCGCAGCACCCGCGCCCGGTTCAGCGGGGTTCGCCGCTCCACGACATCCACGTGCCAACCCTAATGCCGGCGATTGACGGGTGTACGGCGTACACCTACTCTCGACCTGAAGGTGTACGCCGTACACCTGAGAGGAGACCACCGTGAAAGCGATCGTTCAGGACCAGTACGGCGGCCCCGAGCGGCTCCGGCTCGCCGAGGTCGGCACCCCGATCCCGAGTCACGGCGAAGTGCTCGTCCGGGTACGGGCGGCGGCGCTCAACGCGGCCGACTGGCACCTCATGCGCGGCGACCCGTACGTGATGCGCGCCGCCATGGGCCTGTCCCGCCCGGGCCGCCGCATCCGCGGGCGCGACCTGGCCGGCGAGGTCGTCGACGTCGGCCCCGGCGTGACCGATTTCGACAAGGGTGACGAGGTCTTCGCCGACGCCGGTGACGCGCAGGGCGCCTTCGCCGAGTTCGTCTGCGTCCCGCAGCGGTTCGCCGCCCCGAAACCCGCGCATCTGACCTTCGCCGAGGCCGCCGCCCTGCCCCTGGCCGGCGCAACCGCCCTGGTCTGCCTCCGTGAGTCCGGGCTGACCGGCGGCCAGCAGGCCCTGATCAACGGCGCGTCCGGCGGTGTCGGCACCTTCGCCGTGCAGATCGCCACGGCGTCCGGCGCCGCGGTCACCGCCGTGTGCAGCGGCCGCAACGCCGATCTGGTCGCGGGCCTCGGCGCCGACCACGTGATCGACTACACGATCGACGATTTCACCAGGAGCCCGCGGCGGTACGACGTGATCCTCGACCTGGTCGGCAACCGCCGCCTGCGCGACCTGCTCCGGCTGCTCACGCCCAGCGGCACGCTCGTCCTGTCCGGGGGCGGGGTCTCCACCGGGGGCAGCCTGGCCGGCCCGATGCCGCTGTTCGTCAGGGCCAAGCTGCTCGCCCCGTTCCTCCGCGGCCGGCGGCTGATCACGCCGACCCCGTCCCCGAGCCGCGAGACCCTCGACGAGCTGCGCCGCCTGACCGAGTCGGGTCAGGTCACCCCGGCGATCGACCGGACGTTCCCGCTGGCCGAGACGGCCGCCGCGATCCGCTATCTGGAGACGGAGCACGCGCGCGCCAAGGTCATCCTGACCGTCTAGGGTCGGGCCATGAGTGGGCTGCGTGAACGCTTCAGGGAACTGCACGAGACCGGCACGTTCATCATGCCGAACCCGTGGGACGCCGGCTCGGCCCGGCTGCTGGCGAGCCTGGGGTTCGCGGCGCTGGCCACCACGTCGTCCGGGTTCGCGGCCACCCTCGGCAAGCAGGATCAGCACGTCACCCGGGACGAGCTGGTCGCGCACGTGGCCGCGCTGACCGCCGCGGCCGGGATCCCGCTGAACGTGGACGCCGAGCGGTGCTTCGCGGAGACCGCGGCCGGCATCCGGGAGACGGTGGACCTGCTGGCCGCGGCCGGCGCGGCGGGCATCTCGATCGAGGACTACGACCCGGCGACCGGTCGCCTCGAGACCCGCACGGCCGGCGCCGAGCGGGTGGCAGCGGCCGCCGAGGCCTGCGCGCGTCACGGGATCGTGCTGACCGCACGGGCCGAGAACCATTTGTACGGTCACGACGATCTCGACGACACGATCGCTCGCCTCCAGGCGTACCGGGAGGCGGGCGCCGACGTCGTCTACGCGCCCGGTCTGCGCGCCGCGGCCGACATCGCCCGGGTCGTCGCGGAGGTGCCCGCCCCGGTGAACGTCCTGGCTGTCGGCGGGGCACCGGCCGTTCCCGAGCTGGCCGGGCTGGGTGTCCGCCGGGTCTCCACGGGCGGCGCCCTGGCGTGGGCCGCCTACGGCGCCATGCGTGACGCCGCCCAGGAGCTTCTGACCGCGGGGACCACGACGTTCCGCGCCCGGTCGCTGCGCGACGACGAGATCACAGCCGCCTTCCCCGCCTGAAGCAGCAGCCGCGACCGCACACCGACCGCGCAACACCGACCAGCAACACAGCACACCAACCACGCAACGCCGCCAGCAGCACAGGCGCCGGCCCCGAGCTGGTTCTCATGGGCGTTATGAGGCACGAATAACGCCCATGAGAACCAGCCGGAACCCGCGGCCGCGCCGCCGAGCCCGACCCACAGCATGGCCGCGAACGCACAGCGCGCCAACCGCACAGCACCCGGCACCCGGCACGAGCGGGAGGTTCGCGGGCGGGCGGGTTCTGCGGGCTGGGCCGGTGAGCGGGTCTGTTGCTCTGACCGTGCCCAGCCGCGGAGATCGCCCTTGTGGGTTTCGCGTTCT
>NZ_BOMH01000010.1 GCF_016862095.1 Actinoplanes cyaneus | reverse complement strand
CAGCGGAGAAGGACCACAGCGGACCTGGGACAGGAAGATCTTGAACTTGATCTTCTCTCAGAGCTCGGGATAGGGGCCCGCGGAGGGGACGGCGATGCTGATCGTGCTGCCCTCGCCGGGGCGGCTCTCGATCCGGACCTCGCCGTCGTGGCCCTCGCTGATCGCCTTGACGATGCCCAGGCCCAGGCCGAGGCCCTGAACCTCGTTGCGTTCGGCGTCGGCGGAACGGCGGAACGGGGCCAGCACGCGCGCCTGGTCCTCCTCGCTGATGCCGATGCCGGTGTCGCGGACCAGCAGCGTCGCGTGGCCGTCGCGAACCTCGGCGCGGACCGTGATCGAGCCGGTGTCGGTGAACTTGACCGCGTTGAGGATGAGGCGCTCCAGGGCCTGGGTCATCCGGAGCACGTCGACGTCGGCGAAGACCCCGCCGGTCGTCTCGGCCGTGATGGTCAGGCCTTTGGCCTCGGCGAGCGGGCGGTTCGCGGCGACCGCGGTGCGGGCGAGAACGGCGAGGTCGGCCGGGACCCGCAGGAACTCGCGGCTCCCGGCGCTGACCTGCGCGGCGAGCAGCATGTCGTTGACCAGGGCGAGCAGGCGGTCGGAGTTGCGCTGGACGCGTTGCACGAAGCCGTCGCGGCTCTCCGAGGGCAGTTCCGGGTCGCCGAGCACCTCCAGGTAACCGTTGATGGCGGTGAGCGGCGTGCGGAACTCGTGGTTGACGCGGGCGATGAACTCGTCCTTCAGCTGCTCGGCGCCGCGCAGGCGCTGGTGCAGCTGGTGCATGTCGCGGGCGTACTTGCGCAGCTCGAGCTGGGTGACCACGTGCCGGGCGAGAGCGCGCAGGCCGTGCTGCTGGGCTTCGGTGAGCACGCCGGGCTCGGGGGCGGCGACGCAGAGCGTGCCGAGCGCCTTGCCGCCGGGCGTGATCAGCGGCGCGCCGGCGTAGAACCGGATGTGCGGGTCGCCGGCGACCGTCGGGCAGTTCGCGAAGCGCGGGTCGAGCAGCGCGTCGGGGACCTGCAGGACGTCGCGACCGGCCATCGCGTGGGCGCAGATCGAGGTGTCCCGCGGGCCTTCGCGGACGTCGGTGCCGAACCGCGCCTTGAACCACTGGCGTTCCGCGTCGATCAGGCTGATCAGGGCGATCGGCTTGTCGCAGAGCTGCGCGGCCAGCGTCACGATGTCGTCGAAGTCCCGCTCGGCGCCGGTGTCGAGGACCTCGTATCCCCGGAGGGCGGCGAGACGCTCCTGCTCCGGCGTCGCGCCGGCGTACTGGGTGCCCGCCATCGAAGAGTCTCCTTCAGCCGCGTTCCGTCACTGCTATTGGTCGGTCGGCGCGCGCCGGTGATGAGGTCTATCGGGGATGCGGGGCGGCCGCCCCGGAAGTCTGCGGGCGGTGCTGCCACTGGTTCTCCAGGGTTCGCGCGTACGCCGATCGCCCGGCCGGCAGGGTGAACGTCATCCGGGTGCCGCTGCCGTACGGGTTGGCCATCGCCTCGATCGTCCCGCCGTGCCGCTCCACGATCCGTTTGCAGACGGCCAGTTCCAGCCCGGATCCGCCGTATCCCTCGGCGCGGTGGAAGCTGGTGAAGACGGCCTGACGCATGCCGGCCGGGATCCCGCGCCCGTTGTCGAGGATGTCGATGCGCAGCATCCCGTTCGGTGCCGGCTGCGCGGCGACGCTGATCTGCGGCGGGACCCCGGGCACGGCCAGGTCGAGTGCGTTGTCGATCAGGCTCTCGAACAGCTGGCGGGCCAGCACCGGGTCGGCCTCGACCGCGTCGAGCCGGCCGAGGGCGAACTGCGGGGGCTGCTTGCCGTTGCTCTCGGCCTGGTCGTACCGGCTGTTGGCGATGTCGGTGAGCAGCAACTGCAGGTTGATCGTGGTGGGCATCAGCTTGCCGTCGCGGGCCGCGGTGTAGGCGAGCAGCCCGTTGAGGAACGTGCGCATGCGCGCGGCGGCCCGCTGGATCCGGCTGACGCGTTCGGCCGGCTTGTACCCGGCGAGCTCGGACTCGAGCACCTCAGCCCAGCCCTCGATCGTGGTCAGCGGGTTGAGCAGGTCGTGCGCGACCAGGCCGGCGAACGACATCAGCTCGTCGCGGTGCCGGCGGTCGGCGGTCACGTCGTGGAAGATCACCACCACGTGCTGCAGGCCGCCGGGGCTGGCCAGCCGGGCCACGTTGAACCGGACGATGCGTCCCTCGGGCACCGCCGCGTTGCGGATCAGCACGTCCATCGGTTGCACGTCCTCACCGGCGAGCGCCCGGTGGTACGGCAGTTCGGCGTCGCTGAGCGGGGTGCCGTCCGGGTGGAAGAAGCCGTAGTCGCTGCCGAGCGCGGCGCCGCCGGCGACCTGGCTGGCGGCGCCGAGCAGCCGGCCGGCGGCGGGGTTGCGCAGCACCAGGCGACCGTTCTGGTCGAGGATGGCCAGCCCCTCGGTCATCGAGTTGACGATCGTGGTCATCAGGCCGGCCTTCTCGGTGGCCTCGTGCTCGGAGGCGCGCAGCCGTTCGATGAGCGCGGCCCGCTCGTCCCGGCTGAACGCCAGCGCGAGCCCGACCAGCGCCAGGACCCCGACGTAGAGCTGGATGACGAGCCCGCCGTGACCGGCGGCCGCGAACGGGCCCCGGTCGTGCACGGTGAACACGGCCGCCGTCGTGCCGAAGACCATGACGTGCCCGATCGTGAGCACGGTCGGCAGCCGCAGCGCGACCCACACCGTGATCGCGACCAGCACGAACCCGATCGGCAGGCGCTGGTTGACGAAGAACACGTAGAAGTAGGCGGCCGCCGAGAGGAAGTAGACGATCACCGCCTCCATCCACGCGGGCTGATCCGGGCGGTTCCTCAGCCGGCCGGCCGCCGCCCCGAAGACGAGCACGCTCACCACGTCGCGGACCACCCAGATCGCGACCGCGGCCGGCGAGTGCGCCTGGGTGATCCACTGCTCGGCGATGCCCCCGGGGAGCCCACCGGCGAGCGCCGCGACGATCGCCACCAGCAACATCCTGAGCAGGTCGCCGAGGGTGGTGAGGGGACGCCCGCCGGCCGTCCAGACGCCGGGCAGCCAGCGGGCCGCCGCCACCGCGAAGACGAGCGCCCCGATCGTCGCCGCGGCGCCGTGGACCAGAGCCGGGCCGGGCGTCGTCCCGGTGGCCGCGAGCACGGCCGCGGTGAGCGGCCCCAGCAGCGCGACGTCGGCCCAGCGCCAGCGCGAGTCGTTGCGGCTCACCAGCCACACGGCGGCGACCGCGGTGGCCGGCCAGATCACCGGGAGAGCGTCCGGCCTGCCCAGGACGGTGAGCTGACCCGCGCCGATCGCGATGACGTAGAGCGCGGCGAAGCGCACGGTACTGGACAACTTCCGGAGGCTCATAGGGGATCGCCCTCGTGTCGGCTGGACGGCTCTGTCCCCCACTTCGGCACGTACGGCGAATATCTGAACATCGGGGACGTGAGGACCCTCTCAAAGAGGTATCGCAGCCTGCCCGTCGTCGGCGCCCATCTCGACGCCGTCACCGGCGAGTTCTACTCGACGATGTTGGGCGAGAATCCGGAGCTGGCCAACCTGTTCAGCCGCAACGCGCAGGCCACCGGCGAGCAGCGGCAGGCCCTTGCCTGCGCGGTCGCCGCGTTCGCCGCGCACCTGATCGGCGCCGGGCCGGAGGCGACCGTCGCCGAGGCGGACGACACGATCTCACTGCTGCTGACGCCGGTGGACGGCGAGCCCGCGCCACACTTCGCACCGGGGCAGTACGTCACGGTCGCGGTGGATCTGCCGGACGGCTCGCGCCAGCTCCGGCAGTACTCGCTGTCCCAGGCCCCGAGCAGCGGAACCCTGCGGATCACGGTGCGCCGGGTGCGCGGCCGGGCAGGCGCCCCGGACGGGCTGATCTCCGGATTCCTGCACGACCGGGTGGAGGCCAGTGGCAGCCCGCTCCCTGATCGCAACTGTGGTTCAGCTGGCGGGGGCGGATCCCGCGCCGATGACTCCGGGCACTTCAGCCGACGATGTTGGGAGTCAGCATGACAGCCGTCCTGGAATCCGTTCCGGTCCTGAGCCCCGCCCTGACCGGGCCGACGATCCTGGTCGTCGACGACGACGAGAACGTCCGTGACCTGGTCACGTTCAAACTGCAGATGGCGGGGTACCACACGGTGACCGCCGCGGACGGCTGCACCGCGCTGACCATCGTCGGCCGGACCCACCCCGACCTGGTGATCCTGGACATCGTCATGCCGGGTCTGGACGGGCTCAGCGTCTGTTACCGGATGCACGCGGACCCGGCGACCGCGGACATCCCGGTGATCATGCTCAGTGGCATGGCGACCGAGACGGACATCGACCTGGCGTACGTCTCGGGCGCCGAGGAGTATCTGGCCAAACCGCTCAACCCGGCGGATCTCGTACGCCGGGTCGGCTGGCTTCTTCCCAGGGGCGCTTAGGGATCTCGCGAAGGGCCCGATTAGTCGAAGGTGAGGCGTGGTCGACCCGGGTCACGGGCCACGGCGGTCAGCGTGCTGGTCGCCGTGGTCGGCTGCGTCGCGACCCTCTGCGTCGGGGCGGTGCTGCGCCGCGACGAACGGTCCGCCGCCGCCGTGCAGATGGACCGGCGCGCCGCCACGGTGGCCGCAGCCGTGCAGGCGGAGACCCGCCGCTACGTCGACACGCTGCGCACCACCGCGGGCGCTGTCGGCGCGCAGCAGATCCTGACCGCCGACGAGTACGCCGCGATCACCGCCCCGCTGCACTTCATGAGACTGGCCGGCAGCACCTCGGTCGCCCTCATCGTGCCGGCCCGGGACAGCGAGGTGGAGCAGGTCCAGCGGACGTGGCGGGACCGCGGCGAACCGGGCCTGACCCTGCGACCGGTGGGCACCGGCGAGCACGCGTTCTCGGTGCTGGCCACCGAGCTGGACGGCACCACCGGCGCGGTGGGACTGGATGTGACCCAGTCGCCCGCGCCCGCGGCGGCGCTGGCCCAGTCACGCCGCAGCCGGCAGGTGGCCGTCTCCGACACGTACGAGCTGCTGGTCGACCGGCGGCTGCCGGCGGCCGAGCGACAGCTCTCGTTCGTCCTGGCCGCCCCGATCTACCGGGAGAACGGGCAGAGCTTCCTCGGCTGGATCCTGCTCGGGGTGCGCGGCCAGGACTTCATGGGCGCGACCCTGACCGCGGCCGGCCGGGACCTGACCGACCTGCGGCTGGAGGCGGAGAACGCGAACGGCAAGACGGTCACCGTCGCGTCCATGCACAACCCGGCCAAGCGTCGCGCGGATCTGCACCGCGCGGTGGACGTGCCGGTCGCCGACTCGGCCTGGACCGTGCACCTGGCCGCCGCCCACAGCGACCTGCCCGGCGCCGGCACCGGGCTGCCGGCCGCCGCGACCGGTGGCGGGCTGCTGCTCACCCTGCTGCTCACCACACTGGTCTGGGTGCTGGCCACCGGACGGGACCGGGCCGAGAGCCGGGTCCGGGCGAAGACCAGCCAGTTGCTCACCGAGCAGGCCGAGACCAAGCGGCAGGCCGTGCTGCTGCGCGCGGTGCTGGACAGCATCAGCGACGGGGTCACCGTGGCCGGCCCGCAGGGCAGCTTCCTGCTGCACAACCCGGCGGCCCGGGAGATCCTCGGCCAGGACGACGACAGCGCCGGCGGGACGGAGACCTGGCAGGAGCATTTCGGGCTGTACCGGCCGGACGGCGTGACGCCGTTCCCGGCCGCCGAGATGCCGCTGGTCCGCGCGCTGGCCGGGGAGAGCGTCGACCAGGTGGAGATGGTCGTCCGGCACAGCGGCCACCCGGACGACCGGGTGCTCAGCGTGTCGGCGCGGCCCATCGACACCTCGCGCGGGCGGCGCGGGGCCGTCGCGGTCTTCCACGACATCACCGACCGCAAGCGGGTGGAGACCGAGTTGCGCGGTTTCGCCGGCGTGGTGGCGCACGACCTCAAAGCGCCGTTGACGCTGGTCAGCGCGTACGCCGAACTGGTCGCGGACGCCCTCGACGACCTGGCCGACGGCGCCGGCGCGCCCACCCTGGACCAGGCCCGCCAGGGCACCGCCAAGGTGCTGCACGGCGCCGCCCGGATGCAACGGCTGATCAACGAGCTGCTCGACTACACCGCGGCCCGGGACGCGACGCTGCGCGTGGAGCGGCTGAGCCTGCGGGCGCTGGTCGACGACGTGGTCACCACCCGGACGGACGCGCCGGACCTGGAGCCCGGCGCCCGGCCGGACGTGTTCGTGGGGCCGCTGCCGGACGTCCACGCCGACCCGGTGCTGCTCCGGCAGGTGATCGACAACCTGGTCGGGAACGCCGTCAAGTACACGCCGCCGGGGCAGGCGCCACGCATCGACATCACCGCGCGCACCGACGAGGACGGTGGCGTCCGGGTGCGGATCGCGGACCGGGGCATCGGCATCCCGGACGGGGAGCACGCGGCGGTCTTCGACAGCTTCCACCGGGCCAGCAACGGCGCCGGGCACCCGGGGACCGGGCTGGGCCTGGCGATCTGCCGGCGGATCGTGGAGCGGCACGGCGGGCACATCGACGCGAGCCCGAACCCGGGCGGCGGCACGGTCTTCGCCTTCACCCTGCCCGGCGCGGTGGCGTATGGACCGGAGCCGATGAACGCGGTCCGGGAGCCGGCTCCGACCGGCTGACACCTGGGAACGTGCACATGCCGTAGATCACCTTGTTGATCTATAGGAGATCTGTAAATATCTCCGCCATGCCTTACTCCCGTCGCCGATTCCTCCACCTCGCCACCGGCACCGGGGCCGCCGCGTTCCTGGCCGCCTGCGCCGGGCCGGGCGGCTCGTCCGACCCCACGTCCGCGTCGGGCGGCCCGATCTCGTTCGCCCACTGGCGTGCCGAGGACAAGGAGGTCTTCGAGCAGATCATCAAGGACTCCGGACTGGCCGTACGCCAGGACATCTCCCCTTCGAACGACTACCAGAGCACGGCTCTGCAGAAGATCCGAGGCGGCACGGTCGGCGACGCGTTCACCGCGTTCCGCGGCGCGCAGTTCCTGGAGATCGCGAAGGCCGGCATCTCGACAGACCTGACGAGCAAGGCGCTCGTGCAGAAGTACGAGCCGAACCTGATCACCGCGGGCGCGCAGGACGGCAAACAGCTCGGCCTGCCGTACCAGCTGGTCTTCAACACCCCGCTGGCGAACCGTGACCTGGTCACCGAGACGCCGAAGGACTGGGACGGCTTCCTGGCGCTGCTCGAGACACTCAAGGGCAAGGGCCTCACGCCGATCGCGTGGCCCGGTGGCGACGCCGCGAACGCCGGCCAGCTGCTCAACGTGATGGTGGTCAACAACGCCCCGGCAGACGACACGCTCGGCAGGATCGAGACCGGCGAGGCGAAGGTGACCGACGATTGGTTCCTCACCGTCCTCAAGCAGTATCAGCAGCTCGCGCCGTACTTCCAGAAGGGTGCGACCGGCACCGGCAGCGACGCCGCGCTGGCCCTCTTCGCCCAGGGCAAGGCAGGCCTGCTCGCCACCGGCTCGTTCCAGGTCTCCGGGGTCCGCAAGCTCGGCGCGACGTTCCCGATCGACCTGCTGGCGCCGATCACGACAACCGCGGACAAGGCCAGGTACGAGGGCGTGTTCAACGCGACCTTCATCCTCGGCGTGAACGCCAAGTCGTCCAAGCAGGACGCCGCGCAGGCGTGGCTCGACCGGCTCTCCGACCCCGCGGTGGCCGGCGTCTACGCCAACGGCACCGCCCAGCACGTCACCGTCAAGGGCGTGGAATACACGAACCCCGACCTCAAGGCGCTCGCGCCGTGGCTCACGAAGAAGACCGCGCTCGCGCCGCGCTTCCAGTTCAGCAACCTCGACGTGCGTGGCGCGGTGGAGAACGCGGCCGTCGCGGTGGTCGGCGGCAAGAGCCCGGAAGAGGCCGCCGAGGCCGCGCAGAAGGTCGTCGACCAGAAGAAATGAGAAGCAGCCGGTCCCTCTACCTCTTCGCGGTCCCCGCGCTGATCCTGTACGGCGGGTTCTTCCTGCTGCCCGCCGCGCAGGGACTGCGTTACGCCACCACCGACTGGGACGGCTACAGCCCCACGTTCCGCAACGTCGGCGCGGCGAACCTGACCGACGTCGTCACGAACGACGACCTGTTCCGGCACGCGCTCACCAACAACCTCAAGTTCCTGCTGGTCGTGGTGCTCGGGCAGACCGCGCTGGCGCTGCTGCTGGCCGTCCTGCTGGCCGCCCGCAGCCGCGGATCGACGTGGTTGCGCGCACTGTTCTTCCTGCCGACCATCCTGTCGTCGGTGTCGGTCGCGTTCATCTGGAAGTTCGTCTACGACCCGAACTTCGGGCTGGCCAACGCGCTGCTGCGGGCGGTCGGGCTGGGACGCTTCGAGTCGTCGTACCTGGGGAACGAGAGCACCGCGATCCTGTGGGTGGCGGTCGCGCAGATCTGGTTCCACGCCGGGCAGATGATGGTCGTCTACATCGCCGGCATCAACCAGATCCCCGACGAGCTATACGACGCGGCGAAGACCGACGGCGCCGGGCGATGGCAACAGTTCCGGCACGTCACGTGGCCGATGGTGGCGCCCGCGACGACACTCGTGGTCGCGTACACCACGCTGCAGTCGTTCAAGGCGTTCGACCTGATCCTCGGGCTCGCCGGGAACCCGCCACGGTCCGGCCTGGACGTGCTCGCGACGCGGATCTACTCGACGTTCGCCAACTCCCAGCTCGGGTACGCGGCCGCCGAGTCGATCGTGTTCATGGCCGCGATCGCCCTGGTCACCTTCCTGCAGAACCGAGCCGCGAGGACGGTCCACGGATGAGACGGCTCCTACTGGCGATCTACGCGCTGCTGATCGTCGTACCGCTGGTGGTGATCGTGGGTGGCAGTTTCAAGACGACAGCGGACCTCTTCGCGTCCCCGTTCGGCCCGCCGACCCGCCCCACCCTGGACAACTACGTCACGATCCTTCAGAAGCAGGACCTGCTCCGGGTGCTCGGCAACAGCATCCTGGTCGTCGCCGTCTCGGTGCCGGTCACGCTGCTGCTCGGCAGCCTCGTCGCGTTCGCGGTGGCACGGCTGCCGCGGTGGCCGTCCCGGATCCTGTTCGGGATCTTCGCGCTCGGGCTGGCCGTGCCCGCGCAGGCCGTGATGATCCCGCAGTACGTGCAGTTCGACCGGCTCGGCCTGCGCAACAGCCTGACCGGGCTGATGCTGATCAACGTGGTCGTCACGCTGCCGGTGGCGGTCTTCATCCTCAGCGGCTTCATGCGCACCCTGCCGGCCGAGCTCTTCGAGGCGGCGGAGATCGACGGGGCCGGGACCTGGGCGGCCTACCGGCGGATCGCGGTGCCGGTCGCCGCGCCGTCCCTCGCCGCGACCGCGATCTTCCTGGTCGTCATGCACTGGAACGATCTGCTCTACCCGCTGCTGTTCATCGACGAGCCGGGCAAACGCACGCTGCCGCTGGCGCTGCTCGACTTCCAGGGCGAATACCTCACCGAGTATCCGCTGCTGTTCACCGGGGTGGTGGTGGCTTCACTGCCGATGGTGCTGGCCTACGCCTTCCTGCAACGCCACTTCGTCGCCGGCATCACGGCCGGAGCCGTGAAGGGCTGAGATCCACACCGGCCGGGTTGCCGGGTCCAGTCGCGGGGCCGAGTTCCGCTTCGGACCCGCGCGATGCCCGTCCTGCCCCGGGCCGCGACGCGCTCACGCTTCCGGCTGGTCCTCATGGTCGTTATCCGGGCCTCATAACGACCATGAGGACCAGCTCAGGCCAGCAGGTCGGCAACCGACTTCGCGGGGTGGCCGGTGAGGTCGGGGATGTGGGTGGTCACGCCGGCGAGCTCGCCGGCCGCGATCGCGGTGTACGTTGACACCCACGCGTCGAGCTGCCACTGCGGGGCGCCGTATCGCTGCCGGGACGCGTAGGCCTCCTCGACCGTCTCGGCGTGATAGCGGACGCCGGCGATCTCCGCGATCTCCGCGAGCGTCAGTGCTTCCGGGCCGGTCAGGTCGTAGGTGCGGCCGGCGTGCGCGGCCGGGTCCCGCAACACCGCGACAGCCGCGTCCGCGATGTCGTCCTGGGCGACCGCGGCGACCCGCCCGTCGGCGGCCGGGCCGCGGATCACGCCGTCCTCCCCGGCCAGCATCGGCAGGAAGTCCGCGTACAGGTTGTCGCGCAGGAACGTCGCGGCCAGCGGTGCCGACCGGATGTGCTGCTCGGTGGCGAAGTGGTCGCGGGCCAGCGTGAACGTCGCGTCCGGCGCCGCGCCGTAGAACGAGATGTAGACCAGGTGCCGCACCCCGGCGGCCACCGCGGCGTCGACGAACGTGCGGTGCTGCTCGACCCGGTCCGGGGTCTCCGACGCGGAGACCATCAGGACCGTGTCCAGGCCGGCGAGCGCGGCCCGGCAGGCATCACCGTCGTGGAAGGGCGCCACGGCCGCTTCGGCGCCGGGCAGGCGGGGCGCTCGCGCCACGTCCCGCACCAGCAGTTTCTGCCGTACGCCGAGGGCCGCCAGCCGCTCCGCGACCCGCCCTCCCAGCTGGCCGGACGCCCCGCTCACGCCGATCTGTTGATCACTCATGTCCCTATCGTGCACCCCGTTCTCGATGATCAGACCGGCGGTCACGTTCCCGGTCGCGTAGAACCTGTCCTCGTGCGCGGCCCATCGCCGCCAGTGCGGTGCGTAGGTCTCCCCGTCCCTGGCCAGGGCGCGCCGCTTCCGCAGTGCGGGCGGGCTGTTCAGAAGGACGATCCCGGCGAGGTACGGCCTGAGCACTCCCGCCCCGGCGCCGACCCCCTCGATCACGAGCCAGTCGCCGGGCGGCACCGGGTGCTCCTCCGCGTAGGCGTGCGCCGCCCAGTCCCAGCGCCGCCAGGTCGCCGGGCGTCCCGCCGCGAGCGGCTCCAGCACCCAGGCCCGCAGGTTGGCCACGCCCTCGTCGAGGCCGTCCCAGCCGGCGTACAGATCGTCCAGGTGGATCAGCGGCGCGCCGAGCCGCTCCGCGACCGCCCGGGCGAGGGTCGTCTTGCCCGAGCCGGAGCGGCCCTCGATGGCGAGGACCCGCCGCTGCCCCGCCGACGGCGCCTTTCTCCGGGCCCAGGCGACGACCCGCTCGGCCGCGGCTTCGCGCCACTGGTTCTCCGTCACGAGGCGCCGGTCAGGCGATCTCCTGGCGGAGCTCGGCGAGCACCGCCGGGGACGGCCAGTCGTCCACCCGGTATCGCGCCGGCGCGAGCAGTGGCTCGGCCTCCAGGTCGACCCGCTGCGCCACGGCCTCCCACGGCGCCTGGAACTGCGGCCCCGCCTCCGGGTGCACGAACGCGATGACGTCCGCCTTCGGCAGCAGGGTGCTGATGCCCGCGGTCCACACCGCGATGGTTTCCGGCACACCGCCCAGCGGCTCGGCCGCGAGCAGCCCGCCGACGTGCACCTCGACGCCGGCCTGCGCGTACTGCTCCGACAGCCAGTTGGTCTGCCCGTGATACTCGGTCAGCGCGAGCAGCATCTGGGCACGGCGGGCGGAGAGGTGGTGCGGGTGCCCCGGCGGCGGGGTGTAGGCGGCCGTCCGCCCCTGCGGCCCGGCCACGTAACCGACCGGCGACAGGCTGCGCGGCGCCTCCTTGAAGTGCTGGTCGACCAGGGCGTAGAACGGCTCGGCAGTGGTCTCCGGCAGCGGGCAGAGCAGCAGCGTGTTGTTGTCCGGCGCGAACGCCAGGACCGGGCCGCCGAGCCGCTCCCCCACCTCGGCCAGCCAGCCCGGGGCCAGCAGCAGGGAGGTGAAGTACGCGTCACCGTCGTCGAGCATGCTGATCAGCGGCTGCCCGCTGGGCCAGGGCTGGTCGAGCGAGGCGCGGGCCATCTCGGCGAGGTTGGCGCGGGCCGCGGCGAAGACCTCCTCGGCGGAGACGCCCCACTCGTCGACGCGGTCGGGCACGACGTAGGCCATCGCCTCGGGCTGATCGACGACGACCAGCTCCTTCAGGTACGGCAGGGCCGCGCGGGAGATCGGCGGCCGCATCCCGGGCGGACCGGCGGACCCGAACGTGACCGGGCGCAGCACGGGACGCAGTTTCGGCCGTACCGAATCCCAGTCGTCGGCCGGCGGCGGAGCCGCCATGATGCGCACCAGCCGCGCGAGCCGTTCCTGGCGCTCGGCGGCGGTCGCGCCCTCGGTCTCGCGGAAGATGTTCGCCAGGTAGAGGTGCGCGGGCCCGCTCGACCCGGTGCGGTAGATCGCGATGGCGAACTCCTCCGGGCGCTCCACCGCGCGCTCGACCCCGGGCGTGCGGCGGGCGACGCGCAGGGCCAGCGCCGCGAATCGGCGCCGGGGCGACACGAACCGGTCCAGCATTCCCACGGCGGAACCCTAGCCGACCCGGGGCACCGGGATCAGGCTCGACCGGGACCTTTCCCTCCTCCCACGAAGTAAACTAAGTTTACTTCGCACCCCGGCCCTCTCTCCCGCAAGGAACGAAGCATGGCGAACATCCTCACCGCCGCGAGCACCATCGGCGACTGGCTGGCCCACCCCGAGGGCGGCCCCGCGCTGCGCGACCTGCTCGGTCAGGGCGGCGCGTTCGACGAGACCCAGCTCGCCCCGGTCCGCGGGCTGCCGCTGAGCCAGCTCGTCGCGCTCAGCCAGGGTCAGCTCCCCCAGGCCGCTGTCGACGCCCTGGTGCTGCAGGTCAACGGCGGGGTCGTCCCGGACGGCGACGACGACTCCGGCGCCTGGCGCGAGCAGATCACCGCGGGCCGCTTCGACGGCAAGACCGTGATCGTGACCGGTGCCGCCTCCGGCATCGGCCGGGCCACCGCGTCGCGCATCGTCCGCGAGGGCGGCCGGGTCGTCGCCGTCGACATCACCACCGACGGCCTCAAGACGCTGGCCGACGAGCTCGGCGACGCGGTCGTGCCGGTCACCGCGGACATCACCAGCGACGCCGGCATCGCCGAGATCGTCACCGCGGCCGGCGACCGGATCGACGGCCTGGCCAACGTCGCCGGCGTGATGGACGACTTCACGCCCGTCCACGAGACGTCCGACCAGATCTGGCAGCGGGTCTTCGCGGTCAACGTCGACGGCGTCTTCAAGCTGACCCGCGCGGTCGTCCCGGTGATGCTCGACGCCCGGCGCGGCGCGATCGTCAACGTCGCGTCCGAGGCCGCGCTGCGCGGCAACGCGGCGGGGGTGGCCTACACCGCCTCCAAGCACGCCGTCGTGGGGATCACCAAGAACACCGCTTTCATGTACGGCGGTGAGGGCATCCGCGTCAACGCCGTCGCCCCCGGCGGGGTGGCCACCGGCATGCGCCCGACGAACCAGTCCCCCTACGGCCTCGGGAGGACCGGCCCGTTCCTGAAGCTCATCCCCGGGGTGGCGGCCGCCGAGCACCTCGCCGCGTCGATCACGTTCCTGCTCAGCGACGACGGCGTCAACCTCAACGGCGTGGTCCTGCCGTCGGACGGCGGCTGGTCGATCCAGTGACACTGCCGCACCTCACATTGCCGTAACCGCCGATGTGAGTCAGGCTCGGCCGTCCGGGGTGATCAGCTGCTGGAGCAGTGCTCCGTAGCGGGTCACCAGCTCTCGCGGGTCGGCGGCGACCAACTGGGCGTCGCCGACCACCCACAGCGCATAGAGCAGGCCACCCACCACCGCGGCGGCGAGGCGGGCACGCAGATCCGCGTCCGGCCCGGTCAGGCGTGCGCGCAGCGGGCCGACGAACGTGTGCTCGTGGATCGTCCGGAGACGTTCCTTGATCTGCGGCTCGTGGGATCCCCGCACCAGGGCGAGGTAAACGCCGCGGACGTCGTCGTCGGCGAGCAGCCGGGCGACGAAACGCTCGCCGAACTCGGCCGGTGGCACGTCCAGCAGCGGCTCGTCGTCGATGGTGAGCTGCATGGCGTCCAGGAAGAGCAGCTCCTTGCTGCCGAAATGCCGGATCACCAGGGCGGGGTTGCTCTCCGCCAGGGCCGCGATGTCCCGCACCGAGGTGCGCGCATAGCCCCGCTCGCGGAACAGCCGGGTCGCCGCCGAGCGGATCTCCTCACGGGTCTCCGCGCCCGTACGCCTCACCATGCCCCCGATCGTATGCCGCCGTACGACCGGTGAAGCACATCGCACAGCACACCAGAACCCCTTTCTAGGTCTAAATCACGCTAATTCCTTCGATCAGGTGAAAGGCTTGCCGGATCCGTGATGGGCTTTCCCGGACATGGCAACCGCCAGAAAGGGACAAGATGCGTACCACGACACGGAGCCTGATCATCGCCGGAGCGGGCGTTCTGGCCGCGGCACTGGCCGCGCCCGCACAGGCGGCGCCGGCGCACGTGCCGGACGCCGGCGGCGCGGCAAGTCAGGCGCAGGGCCAGCGCCCGGACGACGTCCTCGGTTACTACGACACCAAGGCCGCGTGCGAGTCGGTCAGCCGGATCGGCAGCGCGATCGGGGCCTGGGACAACCCCGACTGCCGGCAGGGATTCCACGGAGTCCGCCGGATATTCGTCCTGATCGTCGATTTCGATGAACAGGGCCAACCGATGTGGCCGGAGCAGCCGGGTCTGCCCGGCCCGGACACCGGCAGCGGCACCGCTGGTGGCCCCGGAACACCGGCGCCCGCCACCAGCCCCTCCCCGGACGTCACGCCCACGCCGGGCAGCACGGAGACGCCCGGCCCCGCCGGAACACCCGTCGCCACCGAGACGCCTGGCGCAGCCACCACACCCGTCGCCACCGAGACGCCCGGCGCAGCCACCACACCCGTCGCCACCGAGACGCCGGGCGGCTCCGGCACACCCGTCGCCACCGAGACGCCGAGTGCGCCGGCGCCGGGCACGACGGCAACTCCCGGCACGGAGACCCCGGCGGGTGGCGCGGTCACGCCGGAGCCGGCCGCTTCCGCGTCCGCTCCCACCGCCACGCCCGAACCGGCCCCGACCGCCGAGCCGGCTCCGGCGGCGACCGAACCGGGCACGGCCACCGGTCCGGGCACCGCCGCTGAACCAGGCACGACCGCCGAACCAGGCACTACCGCTGAACCGGGCACGACCGCTGAACCGGGTACGACCGCCGAACCGGGCACCGCCACGCCCACACCCGCACTGCGCTGAACACCCTCGCGGCCGCTTTCCCGAATCCGGGAGGGCGGCCGCGTTCTTCGTGGTCAGCTGAGTGAGAAGACGTACGGGAGAAGGGGGTTTGAGAAATGCGAACCGTGATGAGGCTGGCGGCCGCGGGCGGCGGAATCCTCGCCGCTCTCGCGATGACCGCCGGGCCGGCCCAGGCCGCCCCGAAGGACGACCCGGATGTCCGGGCCGCGTGTGACACGTTCAACCGGATCGGCGCACAGACCGGTCTCTGGACTCACCACAACTGCGCGAACTGGCGGGCGAACCGCAGCAGCTCGGTGCTGATCGTCAACAACGGCCGGGTCCGCACCGGAGTGTGGAACCAGAGCGCCTGGCCGTTCAACTTCAGCAACCTGCCACAAGTGATCAACGTCAACGGCGTGAAGATCACGAGCACGACTCCGGCCACCCCCCACAAGCCCCCGAAGGGCTGACCCAGGGCCAGGCCGAACCGCGCCCGAAGCGCATTTCGCCCGTCGATGACGAGAGTGCCGGAAAACAACCAGCGAAGCGCAGTCGTTTTCCGGCACTCTCGTCATCGACCCAAAGGGGCGAAATGCCCGCCGAGCGAAGCGAGGCCATCAGGCCCAGCCCCACTCAACCGCCTGCCATAGCGCCCACCACCATGAACGGCTCCTCACCCCGGGCCACCCGCTCCGGCAGCGGCGTGTCGGGCGGTTCGTTGGACAGGTCCTCCTCGCACGCGAAGAACCGCACGAGCGGCCGCCGTTGCCCGGTCTGCCGGTCCCGGATGGTGCCGGCGAGCATCGGGTAGTCGCGCTCGACGGCGTCGAGGACGGCCCGCTGGGTCACCGGCCCGGAGACCTCGACCAGCACCTCCTTGCCGCTGTGCGCGAGGGTCCGCAGGTGCACCGGCAGGATGACCCGGATCATGGCAGCACCTGGACTTCCACGGAGAGCACGGGCGGCAGGTCCCGGGCGATCGCGGTCCAGTTGTCGCCGCTGTCGGCCGACGCGTAGACCTGGCCGCCGCTGGTCCCGAAGTAGATGCCGCACTCGTCGAGGGTGTCCACGGCCATCGCGTCGCGCAGCACGTTCAGGTAGCAGTGTGACTGCGGCAGCCCCGCGGTCAGCGGTTCCCACTCCTCACCGCCGCTGCGGCTGCGGTAGACGCGCAGCTTGCCGTCCATCACGTAGTGCAGGGAGTCGCTGGTGATCGGGACGACGTAGATCGTCTCCGGCTCGTGCGCGTGCACCGCGATCGGGAAGCCGAAGTCGGTCGGCAGGTTGCCGCTGACCTCCCGCCACCGCCCGCCCGCGTCGTCGGTGCGCATGACGTCCCAGTGCTTCTGCATGAACAGCGTGTCGGGCCGGGACGGGTGCATGGCGAGGCGGTGCACGCAGTGCCCGACCTCCGCGTCCTCGTCGGGCAGGCCCTCCGAGCGCAGCCCCGCGTTGATGGGCAGCCAGGTGTTCCCGCCGTCGTCGGTGCGGAACGCGCCGGCCGCGGAGATCGCGACGTACATCCGTTGCGGGTCGGTCGGGTGCAGCAGGATCGTGTGCAGGCACATGCCGCCCGCGCCGGGCTGCCACCCGGGGCCGGTCGGGTGCTGCCGCAGCGCGGTCAGCTCTTCCCATGTCTGGCCGCCGTCGGTGGATTTGTAGAGCGCCGCGTCCTCGGCGCCGGCCCAGACGGTGTCCGGGTCGGTGCGCGACGGTTCGAGGTGCCAGATGCGCTTGAACTCCCAGGGACGGGGTGTGCCGTCATACCAGAGGTGATCGCCGACCGGGGCGGTGTAGGTGAAGTCGTTGCCGACCGCCTGCCAGTTCTTCCCGCCGTCGTCGGAGCGTTGCATGATCTGGCCGAACCAGCCCGACGTCTGTGACGCCCAGAGCCGGTCAGGTTCGGCCGGGGATCCGTTGAGGTGGTAGATCTCCCAGCCCGCGAAGTGCGGCCCGTCGATCGTCCAGTCCTGGCGCGTCCCGTCCGAGGTGAGGACGAACGCGCCTTTGCGTGTGCCTACCAGTACCCGAACACCAGTCATGCGCTCACTGTGCCGTAGAAAACCGTCATCCTTCGAGAGCGCGGGCCATTTCAGCCTGTTCAGCGAGGACCTCGTTCATCCGGACCTGGACCGCGTCCATCTTGCCGATCGTCTCGCTGGTGGTGTGGATGCCGGACGCGACCGTCTCCGCGCTGGCCTGGATCCCGGCGATCTGCTCGGCCACCTTCTGGGTCGCCTCGGCGGTCTCCCGGGCCAGGTCCTTCACCTCTCCGGCGACCACCGCGAAGCCCTTGCCCGCCTCCCCGGCCCGGGCCGCCTCGATCGTCGCGTTCAGCGCGAGCAGGTTCGTCTGCTCGGCGATCGACTCGATGATCTTGATGACGTCGCCGATCGCGGTGGACGCTTGTCCCAGCGCGGCGACCTCGGCGGTCATCGCGGACGCGCGGGTGACGGCCTGCTCGGCGACCGCTGTGGCGTCACCGCTGGCGTTGCGCAGACGATCGACGGTGTCGAGCAGGGCGCGCGCGTTGGCAGCCGACCGTTCCCCGGCGCGCAGCACCTCGAGTCGCTGGCTGACCAGCTGCTGCACGTTGCGCAGGGCGGCGGCGCGGGAGTCGGAGAGGTCGATGTACTCGGTGGTGAAGAAGTCCATGGTGCCGACGATCTGGTCATGGCTCATGATCGGGAAGCAGACCCCGGAACGCACCCCCGCCCGGCCCGCCGCCGGCGCCCGCACGCAGTCGGTCAGCTCGGCGAGGTCGCGCACGAAGACCAGGTCCCGGGCCCGCCAGGCACGACCGGAGAGCCCGACGCCCTCGGCGAACGTGGCGGCCAGCGTGACCCTGCGGAACTCGTCACCGGCCGAGCCCGACTCCACCTGGAACTTCAGCACGTTGTCGGCCGGGTCGACCTCCCAGTACGACCCGTACGCCCAGCCGAACGAGGAGCGCACCGCGTCCAGGGCGGCTCGCAGCGCCCCCTGGGTGTCCTGTGCCGCGCCCACCTTGGAGACGACCGTGGTGACCGCCATCCGGTCGTCGGCGACCTGGCGCAGCTCGGCGGCGGCGACAGCACCGCTACGGGCGCGTTCGGCGATCCGGGCGATCGTCGCGAACTTCTCCCTGCGGGGTGCGTCCAGGTAGAGCGCGGTCGGTGAGTAGTACTCCAGCACCCCGACCACCTCGGTGCCCTTGACCACCGGCAGGACCAGGCCGGCGACCATGCCGGCGTCGAGCGCCGCCTTGCAGCGCCGGCAGTCACCGCACTCGGCCACCGACTCGGCGTGCGCCAGCTGCTTGGACCGGTACGCCTTACCGATCAGCCCGGAGTCGGAGGGCAGGGAAGTGCCGCCGGACATGACCGCCTTGATCTGCGGCACGAGCCGGCCGGTCTCGTGCACCAGGACCAGTTCCCTGCCTTGAGGGACCCAGACCGCGCCGTACCCGAAGCCGTACGACTCGACAGTGCTGGCCACCGTGATCCGCCACGCGTTCGTCTCGTCGACCGCTGTGTCCAGGGCCAGGACCAGCTCCTCGAGCGCCTCCACGTCGCGGGGGATGGGCCGCGCGACCATCAGGCCGTCCTCCCGGGAACCGAACCACCGCACGCTGCCACCCCTTCGCCGCCAGACCTGTCACCACACCATTCGGCCTGTTCACGACGGGATGTAGAGAAAAACTCAGGGCCGGAAGCGGTACCCCATACCCGGCTCGGTGAGCAGATGCCGCGGGCGGGCCGGGTCGTCCTCCAGTTTGCGGCGCAGCCGGGCCATGTACTGCCGCAGGTAGTTCGTCTCGGTCTGGTACTGCGGGCCCCACACGTCGTGCAGCAGCTCACGCTGGGTGATCAGCTTACCGGGGTGCCGGGCCAGGTGCTCGAGCAGCTGCCACTCGGTGGGGGTGAGCTTCACGTCGCCGCTGATCGAACGGGTGGCGAGGTCGACGGTGTGCGCGCCGATCGTGACGATCGGCGACTCGGTCTCCGGCGGCTGCACGCGCCGGGTCACCGCGCGGATCCGGGCGAGCAGCTCGTCGAGGCCGAACGGCTTGGTCACGTAATCGTCCGCGCCGGCGTCCAGGGCCTCGACCTTGTCGGCGCTGCCGGCCCGCCCGGAGAGCACGATGATCGGCACGGTGGTCCAGCCGCGCAGGCCGGCGATCACCTCCGTGCCCTCCAGATCGGGCAGGCCCAGGTCGAGCACGACCAGGTCGGGGTGGAAGTGCGCGGCCACGTGCAGGGCGGAGGCGCCGTCCCGGGCGGTCTCCACCTCGTACCCCCGAGCCTTGAGATTGATCCGCAGCGCCCTGACGATCTGCGGCTCGTCATCCACCACAAGGATCTTGATGGTCATGAGGCGGCCGGGAGCGCGAGGATCATGGTGAGGCCGCCTCCGGGGGTCTCTTCGGGGGTGAGCGTGCCGCCCATCGCCTCGGCCAGCCCGCGGGAGAGGG
Organism: Actinoplanes cyaneus; assembly: GCF_016862095.1. Lineage (GTDB taxonomy): Bacteria > Actinomycetota > Actinomycetes > Mycobacteriales > Micromonosporaceae > Actinoplanes > Actinoplanes cyaneus. The sequence goes on along the minus strand of NZ_BOMH01000010.1, from coordinate 93,264 downwards.
CCAGGCCCAGGCCGACGCCGTTGTGGTTGTCACGGTCACCGAGTCGCTGGAACGGCAGGAACACATCGTCCCACCGGTCCTCCGGGATGCCCGGGCCGTGGTCGATGATCCGCAGTTCGACCGTGTCGCCGTGGCTGCTGCCGGTGACCATCGGCGGCCGGTCGGGCGGGCTGTAGCGCAGCGCGTTCGCGAGCACGTTCACCAGCACCCGTTCCAGCAGCCCGGGGTCCGTGTCCAGGAGCGGGAGGTCGTCCGGCACGCGCACCGCGATCACCCGCCCCTCCGGACCGAGATCATCCAGAGCCCGCGGTACGACCTCCTCGGCGCCCACCGCGATCCGCGTCACGCCCAGCGCCCCGGACTGCACGCGGCTCATGTCGAGCAGGTTCGCGACGAGCCGGTCGAGCCGGTCGAGTGATTCGTCGGCGGTGGCGAGCAGTTCCTCCCGGTCCTCCTCGTCGAACTCCACCTCGGCGCTGCGGAGTCCGGCCACTGACGCCTTCGCGCTGGCCAGGGGCGTACGCAGGTCGTGGCTGACGGCGGCGAGCAGCGCGGTCCGCAGCCTGTTCGCCTCCGCGAGCGGCTTGGCGGTGGCCGCCTCGGCGGCGAGCCGTTCCTGGCGCAGCGCCACCGCGGCCTGCGCGGCGAACGCCTCCACGATCCGCCGGTCCGAGGCTTCCAGCGTGTGGCCTTTGAGCAGCATCACCAGCCCGTCATCGGCGGTGACCGTGACGTCCGCCCCGGCCGGGTCGGCGCAGACCGGCTCGCCCACCGCGGCGACGGCCGTCCCGTTCTCCAGCAGCGCCACGGACTGCAACGCGAACGTCTCGCGCAGCCGGTCGAGCAACGCGACCAGTGGCCGCTGCCCGCGCAGCACTCCGCCGGCGACCGCGGCGAGGGTCTGCGCCTCGGCGGCGGCCTGCGCGGCCTGCCGGGTCGTGCGGGCTGCGGTGTCGACGACCCAGCTCACCGCGACCGCGACCACCACGAAGATCGACAGGGCCAGCAGGTTCTGCCCCTCGGCGATGGTGAACCGGTGGTAGGGCGGGGTGAAGAACCAGTTCAGCAGCAGGGACCCGGCGACCGCGGCGAGCAGCCCCGGCCAGAGCCCGCCGACCAGCGCGACGCCGACCACCGCTGCCAGGAACAGCAGGATGTCGTTTACCAGCGGCGGGTCCGGCACGGTGGCGAGCACCGCGGTGAGCAGCGGCAGGCCGAGCAGCGTGGTCGCGAAGCCGGCGATCCGGCGGCCGCGGGACAGCGCGGCCGGCATCCGCTCCCGGCGTCTGCCCCGGCCGGCCCGCTCGTGGGTGACCAGGTGCACGTCGATCGAGCCGGAGAGCGCGGTCGTCGTCATGCCCACCCCGGCGGTGAGCAGCTGGGCGAACCGGCCCCGGCTGGACGCGCCGAGCACGATCTGGGTCGCGTTGACGCCGCGCGCGAACTCCAGCAGCGCCCGGGACACGTCCGCGCCGGACACCTGGTGATACGTCCCGCCGAGGCTCTCCACGAGCACCCGCTGCCGGGCCAGCACCGCCGGGTCGGCGCCGGCCAGCCCGTCGTTGCGGGTCACGTGCACGGCCATCAGGCCGGCGCCCTTGGTGCGGGCGGCGATCCGGGCCGCCCGGCGGATCAGCGTGTCGCCCTCCGGCCCGCCGGCCAGCGCCACCACGACCCGTTCCCGGGTCTCCCAGGTCGCGTCGATGTCGTTGTCGGCCCGATAGCGATCGAGCTGGTCCTCCACCTTGTCGGCGAGCCAGAGCAGGGCCAGTTCCCGCAGGGCGGTGAGATTGCCGGTACGGAAGTAGTTGCCCAGCGCCGCGTCGATCTTCTCCGGCTGGTAGATGTTGCCGTGCGCCATCCGCCGGCGCAGTGCCTCCGGTGTCATGTCGACGAGCTCGACCTGCTCGGCCTCGCGGACCACGGCGTCGGGCACGGTCTCGCGCTGCTCGACACCGGTGATCCGGGCGACCACGTCGTTGAGCGACTCCAGGTGCTGCACGTTCACCGTGGTCAGCACGCTGATCCCGGCGTCGAGCAGCTCCCGGACGTCCTGCCAGCGCTTCTCGTGCGCGCTGCCGGGCACGTTGGTGTGCGCCAGCTCGTCGACGACCGCGATCTCCGGCCGCCGGGCGAGGACGGCCGGCAGGTCCAGCTCGGTGAAGGCCACGCCGCGGTAGCCGATCTCGCGGCGTGGCAGCACCTCCAGGTCGCCGATCATCGCGGTGGTGTGCTTGCGGCCGTGCGTCTCGACGAGCGCGACGACCACGTCCGCGCCACGCTCGGCGCGCCGGTGCGCCTCCTCGAGCATGGCGTAGGTCTTGCCGACGCCGGGCGCCGCCCCGAGATAGATCCGCAACTCGCCGCGAGCCATGGTCAGTTGCCGCCGTCCAGCGCGACGTTCAGCTTCAGCACGTTGACGACGCCACCCTCGGTGTTCCTTCCGATCAGCTGATGTACGCGATCAAGTGTGACGCCACGTTCCCGGGCCACCCGCGGTGCCTGCAGATCCGCGTACGCGGAAGAGATGCCGGGGTCGAGACCGGAGGCACTCGCCGTGACCGCGTCGGCGGGCACCACCGGGTGGTCCGGGGCGTTGCCGCGGATCGGGGTGATCACGGCGCCGAGGGCCCGGTAGTCCTCGCCCGCCTCGGCCGGTTCGACGGTCACCCCCTGATAGGTGGTGAGGAACGGGGCGCCGGTCTGGTTGACCGACACGACCCTGGTGACCGGCCCGGTGAAGCCGTCCCGGTGGAAGACGGCGAGGACCGCGCCGACCCCGTCGGCAGTGCAGAAGGGCCGGCTGCCGTCCACGCCTTCCCGCTTGCCGATCGCCAGACCGCGGGCACAGACCTGGGTGAGCAGACTCTGCCGGTCCGGGGTGTCGACCACGTCCTCCGGCCCGAGATTGCTCGCGCCGGTCGCCGTGGGGTCGTAGGCGCCGGCCGACGGCCGGCTCTGGAAGTAGCGCGGGTCGTCACCGAACGACTGGCCGATCAGGGAGCTGCCGACGGCCTTGCCGCCGACGGTCACCAGCGACCCGCCGGCCTTGGCGGACAGTCCGGGGATCTTGCCGGCGCCGACGAACAGCAGTGGATAGGCGAGACCGAGGATCACGGTGAGGACGAGCAGCGCCCGCAGCGCGGCGAGGTGGTGAGCGAGCCAGGCAGGTAGACGCATCTGGATCAGATCCCGGGGATGAGCTGGATGAACAGGTCGAGGAGCTTGATGCCGAGGAACGGCGCGACGACCCCGCCGACGCCGTAGATCAGCAGGTTGCGCCGCAGCAGCGCGGCGGCCGACGACGGCCGGTAGCGGACCCCGCGCAGGGCGAGCGGGATCAGGAAGACGATCACGATCGCGTTGAAGACGACAGCGGAGAGGATCGCCGAGCCGGGCGAGTGCAGCCGCATCACGTTGAGCGTGTCCAGGCCCGGGTAGACCCCGGCGAACATGGCGGGGATGATCGCGAAGTACTTGGCGATGTCGTTGGCGATGGAGAACGTCGTCAGCGCGCCCCGGGTGATCAGCAACTGCTTGCCGATCTCCACGATCTCGATCAGTTTCGTCGGGTCGGAGTCGAGGTCGACCATGTTGCCGGCCTCCTTCGCGGCCGACGTGCCGGTGTTCATGGCCACGCCGACGTCCGCCTGGGCGAGCGCGGGCGCGTCGTTGGTGCCGTCACCGGTCATCGCGACCAGCCGGCCGCCCTGCTGCTCCTTCCTGATCAGCGCCAGCTTGTCCTCGGGCGTGGCCTCGGCGAGGAAGTCGTCGACCCCGGCCTCGGCGGCGATCGCGGCCGCGGTGCGCGGGTTGTCGCCGGTGATCATCACGGTCCGGATGCCCATCCGGCGCATCTCGTCGAACCGCGCCCGCATCCCGGGCTTCACCACGTCCTTGAGGTGGATCACGCCGAGGATCTGATCGTTCTCGGCCACGACCAGTGGTGTTCCGCCCTCGTCGCTGATCCGGTCCACGATGGCGTCGACCTCGGCGCTGTGCTGCCGCGCCCACGTGATCACCGAGGCGGCCGCGCCCTTGCGGATGCTGCGGCCGGGCAGGTCGACGCCGCTCATCCGGGTCTGCGCGGTGAACGGCACCCAGGTGGCGCCGGTCATCAGGCCCGCCTCACGCTCCCGTAGCCCGTACTCGCTCGTGGCGAGCACCACGATCGAGCGACCCTCCGGAGTCTCGTCGGCGAGGCTGCTGAGCTGCGCGGCGTCGGCAAGAGCCTGCGGATCGACCCCCTTCAGCGGTACGAACTCGCAGGCCTGCCGGTTGCCGAGGGTGATCGTGCCGGTCTTGTCGAGCAGCAGCGTGCTCACGTCACCGGCCGCCTCCACGGCCCGGCCGCTCATCGCGAGGACGTTGCGTTGCACGAGCCGGTCCATGCCGGCGATGCCGATCGCGGAGAGCAGCGCCCCGATGGTGGTCGGGATCAGGCAGACCAGCAGGGACACCAGCACGATCCCGGTCACGCCGTGCGCGGTGATCGCGGCGCTGTCCGGGGCCGCCGCCTGGTACGCCTTGCTGAAGATCGCCAGCGGCTGCAGCGTGACCACGGCCAGCAGGAAGATGATCGTGAGGGCGGCCAGCAGGATGTTCAGCGCGATCTCGTTCGGGGTCTTCTGCCGGTTCGCGCCCTCGACCAGGGCGATCATCCGGTCCACGAAGCTCTCGCCGGGCCGCTGGGTGATCCGCACGACGATGCGGTCGCTGAGCACCCTCGTGCCGCCGGTGACCGCCGACCGGTCGCCGCCGGACTCCCGGATGACCGGGGCGGACTCGCCGGTGATCGCCGACTCGTCGACGCTGGCGATGCCCTCGACGACGTCACCGTCGCCGGGGACGGTCTCGCCGGCCTCGACCACCACCACGTCGCCGAGCGCAAGGTCCGGCGCCGGCACGACCCGGCCGTCCCTCAGGCGCGCCATGGTGTCCTGCTTGGCGGAGCGCAGCGCGGCGGCCTGCGCCTTGCCCCGTCCCTCGGCGACCGCCTCGGCCAGGTTCGCGAAGAGCACGGTCAGCCACAGCCAGCCGGTGATCAGCCACGCGAAGAGGCTGGGCTCGGCGATCGACAGGACGGTGGTGAAGACCGCGCCGATCTCGACGATGAACATGACCGGGTTGCGCCACTGGGTGCGCGGGTCGAGCTTGCGCAGCGCGTCGGGCAGGGCGTCACGCCGTACGGCGGCAATCGTCTTTGTTGTGTTCCTGGTCTGGGTCTTTTCCAGAACGGCGGTCATGAGAGGCCCTCCGCGAGGGGTCCGAGAGCGAGAGCGGGGAGGAAGGTCAGCGCGACGAGCACGACGGTCACGCCGACGACCATGCCGACGAAGAGCGGCTGATGCGTCGGCAGCGTGCCCTCCGACTCGGGCACCGGCTGCTGCCTGGCGAGCGAACCGGCCAGCGCGAGCACGAGGATCAGCGGCACGAACCGCCCGAGCAGCATCGCCAGGCCGGTCGCGGTGTCCCACCAGCCGGTGCTGACGGTGATGCCGGCGAACGCCGAGCCGTTGTTGTTGGCGGCGCTCGTGAAGGCGTAGAGCACCTCGGAGAGCCCGTGCGGCCCGGTGTTCAGTGCCGTGGCGTTGTTGCCGGTCGCGAACGCGGCGGCCGTCCCGATCAGCACCAGAGCGGGCGTGACCAGGAAGTAGAGCGACGCCAGCTTGATCTCCCGGGCGCCGATCTTCTTGCCCAGGTACTCCGGGGTGCGCCCGACCATCAGCCCGGCCACGAAGACCGTGATCAGCGCGAGGACGAGCAGCCCGTAGAGGCCCGATCCGGTGCCGCCCGGAGCGACCTCGCCGAGCATCATGTCGATCATCGGCATCATGCCGCCCAGCGACGTGTACGAGTCGTGGAACGAGTTGACCGCGCCTGTCGAGGTGAGCGTGGTGACGGCCGCGTAGACCGCCGAGCCGCTGACCCCGAAGCGGGCCTCCTTGCCCTCCATCGCCGCGCCCGCCGCCTGCGGGACCGTGCCGGCGCCGTGCGTCTCGAAACCCACGGTCAGCGCGATGCTGGCGATCGCCAGGACCGCCATCACGGCGACGATCGCGTACCCCTGACGGTTCTGCCCGATCATCCGGCCGAAGACCCGCGGCAGGCTGAACGGGATCAGCAGGATCAGGAACAGCTGCAGCCAGTTCGTCCACACGCTCGGGTTCTCGAACGGGTGGGCGGAGTTGGCGTTGTAGAAGCCGCCGCCGTTCGTGCCCAGCTCCTTGATCGCCTCCTGCGAGGCGACCGGGCCCCCGGTGAGGTGCTGCGTCGCTCCGGTCAGCGTGGTGACGTCGGTGCCGCCGGAGAGGTTCTGCACCGTCCCGGAGATCATCAGGATCAGCGTGGCCAGCACACAGATCGGCAGCAGGATCCGCAGCGTGATCCGGGTCAGGTCGACCCAGAAGTTGCCCAGCGTGCTCGCCTTCCGGGCGGCGAAACCGCGCAGCAGCGCGACCGCGACGGCGATCCCGACGGCGGCCGACACGAAGTTCTGCACGGCCAGGCCGGACATCTGCGCGAGGTGGCCCATCGTGGACTCCCCCGCGTACGCCTGCCAGTTGGTGTTGGTGACGAAGCTGACCGCGGTGTTCCAGGCGACGTGGTCCTTGACCGGGTCCATGCCCAGTGACAGCCAGAGCCGGTCCTGCAGACGCAGCAGCAGGTAGAGAAAGAGGATCGAGACGGCGGAGAACGCCAGCACCGACCGGGCGTAGACGCCCCAGGTCTGCTCGGCCGCGGGGTCCACGCCGACCGCGCGGTAGATGCCGCGCTCCACCATGGTGTGCCGCTTGTCGACGACGACGCGGTACATGTGGTCGCCGAACGGCCGGTGGACCGCGGCCAGCGCGACCACCAGCGAGAGGGTCAGAAACCAGCCGGACATCAGAATCTCTCCGGGAAGAGCAGGGCGGCCACCAGGAAGGCGGCCAGCAGGACGGCCATGATCAGGCCGGCGAGGTTGACGGCGCTCATCAGCGTTCGACCGCCCGGACCAGCACGGTCAGCGCTGCGAACAGCGCCACCGTGAGCACGACGAAGCCGAGATCGGCCACGGGAGTTCTCCTGGGATCGAGGGGTTTTCGGGGTACGCCGGAACTCAACCTCGCCGCGGGCGCGGGTGGCAGGGTCGTTCACACCGCGCAGACGCCGTTCGCGTCGTTATTGACGCCCTGTTGACGCCGGGAGACGCCGGTCACCCCGCCGCGCTCGATGTCAACAAAAAGAACAGATCCTGAGAGTGACGTTCAGCTTCGCTGGGTACCTTGACCTGATTCGACGCCGATCCTCGGCGGCGGATCATGACGTGTGCGAGGGAGTTGATGTCCGCCGTGGGCGGATACGGGTGGCAAGTTGTCCTGGTCGTGGTTCTGGTGCTGCTCAACGCGGCGTTCTCGGGCAGTGAGATGGCCCTGATCTCGCTGCGGGAGAGCCAGCTCCAGCGCCTGGAGCGGCAGTCCCGGACAGGGCGGACCCTGGCCAAACTCGCGCGGGATCCGAATCGGTTTCTCGCCACCATTCAGATCGGCATCACCCTGGCCGGCTTCCTGGCGTCGGCGGCCGCGGCCGTCTCCCTCGCGCAGCCGCTGATCGGCCCGCTCGGCTTCCTCGGCACCGCCGCCGAGCCGGCCGCGATCGTGCTCGTCACGATCGTCCTGACCTTCTTCACCCTGGTCATCGGCGAGCTCGCGCCGAAACGGGTGGCGATGCAGCGCGCCGAGGGCTGGGCGCTGACGGTGGCCCGCCCGCTGGACGTGCTGGCGACGCTGTCCCGGCCGGTGGTCTGGTTCCTCGGCAAGGCCACCGACCTGGTGGTGCGGATGGCCGGCGGTGACCCGGACGCGGCCCGCGAGGAGGTCAGCACCGAGGAGATCCGGGACATGGTCGCCCAGCAGCAGGAGTTCACGCCGGAGCAGCGCACGATCATCAGCGGCGCGTTCGAGATCGCCGACCGGACCCTGCGGGAGATCCTGGTCCCGCGCCGCGACGTGCTGATCCTGCCGGCCGTGATGAAGTCCGGCGAGGCCCTGCAGCTCCTGGTCGAGGGCGGGCATTCGCGGGCGCCGGTGACCGGGCCGCTGGGGCTCGACGACGTGCTCGGCGTGGTGCACCTGCGTGACCTGATCGGCTCGGACGGGCACGTTATCGACCACATGTTCACGCCGCTCTTCCTCCCCGAGACGCTGAAGATCACCGACGCGTTGCGCCAGCTGCGCTCCCAGCGTCAGCAGCTCGCGCTGGTGGTGGACGAGCGCGGCGCGATCGACGGCATCGTCACGATGGAGGACCTCGTCGAGGAGGTGGTCGGCGAGATCTACGACGAGACCGACCGCGACGTGCAGTCGGTGGTCCGCGAGGACGACGGCGCGATGCTGCTTCCCGGCACGTTCCCGATCCACGATCTGCCGGACATCGGCGTGGACCTCGAGGAGGAGGACGAGGGCGACTACACCACCGTGGCGGGTCTGGTGCTGGCCCGGCTCGGGCACATCCCGACCGCGCCGGGCGAGACGGTGGCGATCGACGGGCACACCGCCGAGGTGGTCGAGGTCACCGGCCGGGCGATCACCCGGCTGCGGCTGCGGCCGGTCGAGAGTGAGAAGCCCGCCACAGTCGCCTGACCCCGGTGTTTGCCCGGCCGGCGGATCGGGCAGCGTGCGGCGGTGTTCACGATCATTGCGCTCGTGCTGCTGGGCGCGGTGCTCGCCTTCGCCGTCGCCCGGCCGCGCGGCCTTCCGGAAGCGGTCGCGGCGGTTCCCGCGGCGCTGATCTGCGTCGCCGGCGGCCTGGTCACCCCACGGGACGCCCTGCACGAGGTGCGGGAGCTGCTGCCGACAGTGCTGTTCCTGGCGGCCGTGCTGGTGCTGGCGCACCTCGCCGAGGAGCACGGGGTCTTCGCCTGGGCCGGCACGGCCGTCGCGCGGTTCGGCCGCGGACGCCCGCAACGGCTGCTGACCGCGGTCTTCGCGGCGGCCGCGGTGACCACCGCGGTGCTCAGCCTGGACGCCACCGTCGTGCTGCTCACCCCGGTCGTGCTGACCGTAGCCGCGCGGGCCGGGGTCCGCGCCCGCCCGCACGTCTACGCCTGCACGCACCTGGCGAACTCGGCGTCGCTGCTGCTGCCCGTCTCCAACCTGACGAACCTGCTGGCCTTCGCCGCGAGCGGGCTGAGCTTCGCCGGGTTCGCGGCGCTGATGGCCGTGCCGTGGATCGCCGTCGTCGCCGTCGAGTACGTGATCTTCCGCTTCTTCTTCGCCAAAGACCTGGACGGCCGGGCTTCTCTTCCGGAGCCACCCGGGCCGGCCCCGAAGTACGCCCTGGTCGTCCTGGCCCTGACGCTCGCCGCGTTCGCTGCGCTGCAGCCGCTCGGCGTCGAGCCGGCCTGGGTGGCGGCGGCCGGGGCAGTCGCGCTGGCCGTCCCGCTCTGGCCCAAACTGCGGGTCCGCACGCTCGTCACCGAGGCGAACCCGATGTTCTGCGCGTTCGTCCTCGGGCTCGGCGTGGTGGTCCTCGCGGTGCGCGCGAACGGGCTCGGCGACCGCATCGACGCGCTGGTGCCCCGGCACGCCGATCTGGTGGGGCTGCTCCTCGTCGCGGGGTTGGCCGCGGTGCTCGCGAACCTGCTGAACAACCTGCCGGCGACCCTGGTCCTGCTGCCGGCCGCGGCACACTCACCCGGACTGGTGCTGGCGGTGCTGATCGGGGTGAACGTGGGGCCGAATCTGACCTACGTCGGCTCGCTGGCGACGCTGCTCTGGCGGCGGATCCTGCATGCCCGGGACGCCGCGCCGCGGACCGGCGAGTTCCTGCTGCTTGGCCTGGCCACTGTGCCGTTGTGCCTGATCGCGGCGGTGGTGACGCTGTGGGCCGGCTTGCGGCTCTCCGGCGCCTCCTGACCCCGGCCCGGCGGTCGCGGTCGCGGGCTCGGCGGCCGACGTAGCGCCGGCCCGGCCGGCTAGGCGGTCACCGTCCGCAGCGCGGCCAGCGTCTCGGCCATGATCACCCGCAGGTCGCCCTGATCGGTTCCGGACACCCAGCTCTCGAACGCCACTCGCAGCACCAGGATCCCGGCCTCCGCCGCGAGCACCGCCTCGCGCGGCGCGATCCCGCGCGCTCGCAGCCCCTCGGCAAGCCGGTCCCCCAGCCGCGCCAGTTTGATCAGCTCACGTTCCTGCAGCTCGGGGTTGGCTCTGATGATCAGCTGCCGGTGCCGGGATCGTTCGCGGTCCTGCCCCAGCAGCCCGCCGCCGACGTCCAGCGCGGCCGCGACCACGGCCATCGGGCCCGCCCCGGCCGGCGCCTCCACGATCGCCCGCATCAGTGCTCCGGCCAGGTCTTCCGAGCCCGCGAAGAGCACCTCCCGCTTGTCCGCGAAGTGCCGGAAGAAGGTACGCGCGGTGACCCCGGCCCGCTGGGCGATCTCGGCAACCGTCGTCTGTTCGAAGCCGCGCTCGACGTACAGCTCCATCGCCGCCTCGCGCAGCCGCCCGGCGGCCCCGGGCTCCCATCGCACCATACGGTGATCCTAGTCATGTCACACGATGACATCACGTACGCTACGGTTCATGTCATCAAGTGACATCACATCTCGTGGAGGCTGTCATGCACGTCTTCGTCACCGGCGCCAGCGGCTGGATCGGCTCCGCCACCGTCACCGAGCTGATCAATGCCGGTCACCGGGTCACCGGCCTGGCCCGCTCGGAGGCCGCCGCCGGCCGGGTCGCCGCGCTCGGCGCCTCGGTCCTGCGCGGCACCATCGACGACCCGGAGCTGCTGCACGCCGGCGCCGCGGCCGCCGAGGGCGTCATCCACCTCGGTTACAACCATGACTTCACCCGGATGGCGGACGCCGCGGCGACCGACCGGCGGGCGATCGAGGCACTCGGCGCGGGCCTCGAAGGCACCGGGCGGCCGCTGCTCATCGCCTCCGGCGTCTTCGGCATCGCGCCCGGGAAGGTGATCACCGAGCAGGATGCCCCGGCCGGCCCCGGCCATCCGCGACAGGAGAACGCGCAGGTCGCGCTCACCTTGGCGGACCGTGGCGTGCGGCCGCTGATCGCCCGTTTCGCCCCGACCGTGCACGGTCCCGGCGACTACGGCTTCACCTCGATCCTGGCTCGGATCGCCAAGGACACAGGCGTTTCGGCGTACGTCGGTGACGGCGCGAACCACTGGCCGGCCGTGCACGTGCGGGACGCCGCGACGCTGATCCGCCTCGCGATCGAGCAGGCCCCCGCGGGCACGATCCTGCACGCCGTCGCCGAGGAGGGCATCCGCAGCCGTGACATCGCCGAGGCGATCGGCCGCGCCCTGGAGGTGCCGGTGCGATCGTTCCCGGACAGTGCGGCCGACGAGCACTTCGGCTGGGTCGGGCGCATGTTCGCGACCGACGCCCGCGCGTCGAGCGAGGCCACCCAGCGCCTGCTGGGCTGGAAGCCGGCCCACCCGACCCTGCTGGAGGACCTGGCCGCCGGTCACTACGTCGCGTGACCGCGGCCGGGGCTCAGTTGCCGCTCTCCTGGAGGACCTTTTCCCAGGTGATGGTCTTGCCGAAGACGTACGCCGTGGTCGCGATGATCGTCGTCCCGGCCAGCAGCAGCACGGAGCCCCACGCCGTGGCGTTGTAGCCGCAGAAGTCGTTCAGTGGCGTGGTCGGCAGGGCCAGTGCCCACACCAGGTACGCCGAGGTCGCCGCCGTGGACTCGACGATCGGCACCCGGAAGCGCGCCTGCGGGGCAACCTGCTTCTGGCTGCGATACGACAACCCGATCGTGAGCAGGACCGTCGCCACCCCGAGCAGGATCAGCCACACCCAGCGGGAGGTGAAGCTCGCCTCGCACGTGGCGCGGCCGGCCGGCGTGGTGACAGTGCCGAGCGCGGCCTGCACGGCGAGGTAGACCGAGATCGTCTCGGTCGGTACGTACTTGACGAGCTGGGTGAGGACCGACCCGGCGATGCTGGTGCCCGACGACGTGCGGGCCGCACTCTCGCCGGCACTCTTGGCCGCCTCGGGCTGGGCGCCCTTCACCATCTCCTCGGCGGTGACGGCGGCGGCGGTGGCGGCGGCCTGCTTCGGGGAGGCCCCGGGGGTGCCCTGCAGCCGCAGCGCGGCATCCTCGGCCATCGACGACAGGCTCATGGCACCCTCCGGCGGGTCAGAGATCGAGGCGACACTATGCGCGGAGGACATGCACGTCAACGAACTCGATCTGTCCGGCAGGGGACTCCGGATCCACCCGGCCGTGCACGCCCCGACGGGCACACGTGCCGGGCCGGCCTGCCCGATCGCCCGGCCGTGGAGCCGGCGGGCGACCCGGCGCCCAGCCCTGCGGCCGGGTGCCGGGTCCCGTCGATCAGAGGTTCATCATGATGCCGTTGGTGAGGGAACTGGGCTCCTGCACCCCGTCGATCTTGACCGGGCTGCCGGAGACGTGCTTGACGTAGACCCGCATGAGGAACATCGAGCCGCAGCTCGGGTCGACGGTGACGGTCGTGCCCAGGTACGCCGTGTAGTGGTGGGCGTCGTCCCGGACGTTGTTCGTGACCGTCGTGGCCGGCGCGGTGTAGCAGGCGTGGGAGTTGTCGGCGCCGAGCTGGATCACGTCCAGGCGGAACTGCACGGCGGAGTAGCTGTTCGCGGTCCGCGGCAGGCGCTCGGACTCCGGCACGCCGTCGCACGAGGCGGTTCCCTGGTAACAGGTGGTCACGGTGACGTTGGCGAGCGCCTGCACGGTCGTCGTGCCCGGGGCGTAGGCCCACTTCTTCGGGGTGGAGCCGTCGTTGTAGAAGACGAACACGTCCGACTTGGCGCTCGTGCCGATGAAGGTGCACTTCGAGTCGGCCGTGTTGTTGCCCTTGCTGTTGCACTGCAGGCTGTCCCACGCGCCCGCGCCGGCCTGGTCGACGTCACTGACCTGCAGGTACGACTTCCCGCCGGTGACCACGGCCAGGTGGTAACCGGTGATGCTGGTGCTCGCCGTCAGCCCGTAGAGGCCACAGGTGTACGACCCGGCGGACGGCGCGGTGAACAGCTTGTCGACCAGCAGCGGCAGGTGACCGGTCACCGCGTACGACGCGTCGGAGCCCTCATGGTTGCGGGACGAGACCGCGAGCCTGCCGATCCGGGCGTCCGACCCGGTGGCGAAGCACTGGATGGCGGCGTTGAACGCCACGACGCCCGTCGTGGAGCTGACGGTCTCGAGGCGTCCGCGCAGGTGCCGCGACTCGCCCGCGGCCAGGTTCAGCTGCGTGTCCACGACCTTCACGTACTGGGCGGACTGGCCCGTGGCGGGCGGGTAGATGTTGAGGCTCGTGGTCAGCGGGTACTGGTCGACCACGCCCTTGTCGGCCATGGCCGGCGCGGGCAGCAGCACGGCCACCAGCCCCAGCAGGGCCGCTATCACGATGTTCCGGCGTAGGTTGCGCACGTTCTCTGGTCCCCGATCCGTCGATGACGATCACTCGGTCGGGGACCGTACGCGAGGGCGGCAACCCTCCCGCGACGGGGCTGCCCGGTCACGTGCCGGCGTCGGCCTCGACGACGAAGACGGAACCACCACCCGGGTTGGGCTCGTAGTGGACCTCGCCGCCGTTGGAGCGCGCCAGGCTCCGGACGATGTAGAGGCCCAGCCCGGTCCCGCGGACCGTCCCCGCGGTCTGGCCGGCGCGGGCCATCCGGTCGAACAGCCGCGGCCGGAACTCCGGCGGCACCTCATGTCCCGATCCGAGCTGAGGTATCGGCAGCCCTGCGGGGAAACTGAGTGCCGGCGTCAGTCAGCGGCGGTCAGGCAGATCCCGTCCAGCATGAGGTCGACCGACCGGTCGGCGGCGGCCCGGGCAGCCGCCGCGTCGCCGGTCGCCTCGGCGACCCCCTGGACCATCGTGAACAGCAGGGCCAGGTCCTCGGGCACCAGGTCGGCGCGGACGTGCCCGTGCTCGCGGGCGCGCCGCAGCGGCCCGCTCAGCGCGGCCAGGGCGCGCCGGCGGTAACGGTTCTGGGTGGGCGCGTCCAGCCGGCGGAGCAGCACGACGAGGCCGCGCATCGCGATCTGGGTGTGCAGCACCGAGCGCAGCAGTTCCCGGAAGTGCTCCGGGTGGGCGGCCAGCCCGGCGACGGCCTCCTCCAGGCGGTCGAGCTGGTGCTCGATGACCGCGGAGGTGAGCGCGTGCCGGTCCGCGAAGTGCCGGTAGAGCGTGGCCTGGCCGACGCCGGCCCGGCGGGCGATCTCGGGCATCAGGGCCACCGGGTCGCCCTCGGCCAGCACCTCGGTGGCGGCCAGAACGATGGCCGCACGGTTGCGCTGAGCGTCTCGGCGACGGACGACCGGGGTTCCGTAGAGCACCGTTCCACCCCCTTACCGACCAGTCACGTTACCGGCCGGTAACGAGAATGTCATCACCTTCACTTTCTCGGTACGACGCCCCGCGCGGCGCGAACCGCATCGATCAGGCCCGCTCCCGCCGATCGGCCGGGACGGCTGCCCGGCCCCGCGGCTCGGGGCGCATCCGGCCCGATCGGTGCGGCCGCGGCGGCGGTTGCCCCGGGGGCAGCGGCTGCGGGACGGGCGGCGCGACCAGCGGGACGGCGGCGGCCCGTGGCGGCCGGAACCGCCGGCGGCGCGCCAGCAGGAGCACCACCAGCAGAAGGACGGCGGTGGAGCCCGCCACGAGCAGATACATCGGAGTCCGCGGGTCGTCCGGGCTCAGGACCATCGCGTGTCCGGTCCCGGCGGGAACGGCGCCGAGACGTACCGCGGACGCGGAAGCCGCAGCCGGACCGGAGCAGGAGAACAGCAGACAGGGCAGGAGCAGAGCCAGCACACGGCGCATCCGCCTCACCGCCCCGGAATGTCCACGAAGGACGCCATGCGACAGTACGCCGCGTCGTGTTCCTCGCACCGCCTGATATCCGACAGCCACCCGTTGCCTACGCAAGGTAGCCTCCTGATTACTGTTTGCCAATCTCGGGGGTGCGGCTTGGTCACGGTGCAAACGGTCATCGCCGGGCGCTACCGGATCATCCGTCCCCTGGGCTCGGGCGGCATGAGCCATGTCTGGCTGGCCCACGACGCCGTCCGGCACCTCGACGTCGCGATCAAGCAGTGCACGGTTCCGGACGGCCTGCACCCCGACCAGCAGGGCGTGGTGCGCACCTGGGCACTCAGCGAGGCCCAGGCCGTCGCCCGGATCCGGCACCCGCACGTGATCCGCACGTTCGACGTGCTGCCCGACCCCGAGGGCCCGTGGCTGATCATGGAGTACGTCCAGGGCCGCTCGCTGCAACAGGTCATCCAGGAGCACGGACCGATGCCGCCGGCCCGGGTCGCCCGGATCGGCCTGGCCGTCCTGGACGCGCTCACCGCGGCGCTGCGGGCCGGGCTGCTGCACCTGGACGTCAAGCCGGGCAACGTGCTGATCGGCGACGACGGCCGGATCGTCCTGATCGATTTCGGCCCGGCCGTGACCGCGGCCGGGGTCGCCGCCCTGACCGACGCGCGCGTCGTGCTCGGCTCACCGAAGTACATCGCGCCGGAACGCCTCTTCGACCGCGTCTCCAGCGCCGACTCCGACATGTGGTCGCTCGGGGCGACGCTCTACCACGCGGTGGAGGGCCGCCCGCCGTACGCGCGGAACTCGACCCCCGCCACACTGCGCGCGCTCGCGGCCGGCCCGCCGGACGCCCCGCGCCGCGCCGGGCCGCTCACCCCGGTGCTGGCCGGCCTGCTGCGCCTGCACCCGGCCGCCCGGATCAGCCCGGCCGAGACCGCTGAGCTGCTCCACCGGGTCGTCACCCCGCCCCGGTCGCGGATCCGGCGGCGGGTGCCGGCGCTGGCCGCCGCGGTCACGCTGCTCGGCGCGCTGGCCATCGGCGGCAGTGCCCAGGGTGGTGAGCGGCCGCCGGCCGCGGCCGCCCCGGCCGGGTTCGTCACGTGGACCGACCCCACCGGTTTCCGGGCCGAGGTCCCGGCCGGCTGGACGTCGAGCCGGATGTTCGGCGCGGTCACCTTCAGCGACCCGGCCGAGCGCGTCACCCTGCGGATCAGCCGCTGGCCGAACCCGCCGGACGACGTGGCCGCCGCGCTGCGCGCCGAGGAACGCTCGATCCGGCTGCCCGGCTACCGGCGGCTGCGGATCGAGGCGCTGCCGGAGCCACCGGACACAACTTGGGAGTACACGTACACCGACCCGGAGAACGGCCCGATGCGCGGCATCCGGCGGGTGCTCCGCGGCAGCGGTACGACCTACGTCGTCGAGTGGCGCGCGCCACGTTCCGAATGGGCAGCTGACCTGCCCAAACTATCGATGGTGGTGGAGTCGCTGGACTAGTGCACAATGTCGGCCATGTATGTCGGGATCACCGGGGTGGGCGCGTACCTTCCGGAACGTGAGGTCACCACCGGCGAGTTGCAGGACGGTGTGGCCCGAGCCGGCGGCATCCGCCTGCCACGCGGCCTGTTCGCCCGGCTCACCGGCATCGAGCGCCGCCGCGTCGCCGGCCCCGAGGAGTTCGCGTCGGCCCTCGGCGCGGGCGCGGCCAGGCGGGCACTGGCCCAGGCCGGCCTCGACCCGCTCGACATCGACCTGCTGCTGTTCGCCTCCGCCAGCCGCGACATGGTCGAGCCGGCCACCGCGCACATCGTGCAGACCGCGCTCGGCAGCCGCGCGCACGCGCTCGACGTCACCAACGCCTGCAACAGCTTCGTCAACGGCATCGACGTCGCCCGCTCGATGATCCTCGCCGGGCGGGCCCGCCGCGCGCTGGTCGTCACCGGGGAGACCCCGACCCGGGTGATGCGCGGCCGCGTCGACAGCATCGAGCAGGCACGACGCTCGTTCGCCGGGTTCACCTTCGGCGACGCCGGCGCCGCCGTGGTGGTCGAGCCGGTCACCGCCGGCGGCATCCTGGACATCGACACCGAGACGCACTCGCAGCACTGGGCGGTCGGCGGCATCCCGGGCGGTGGCTCGCGGCACCCGCGCGGCGACGAGCACACGTACTTCACCGGCGACGGGCACCGGCTGCGCGGCGTCTTCGAGAAGGTCGGCGCCAGCATCCTCGATCGGGTCCGCGCCCGCACCGGCCTCGAGCACACCGACTACGCGAAGATCCTGGTGCACCAGGTGTCACTGCCCTATCTGGACCGGTTCGTCGAGGTCACCGGCGTGCCGCGGGACCGGCTCGAGGTGACCGTGACCGAACTCGGGAACGTGGCGAGCGCGACTCTCGGCGTACAACTGGATCGGGTCCTGCCGGAGTTGAATCCCGGCGACAAGGTGCTGTTCATGGGGCTCGGCGGCGGGGTCAGCATCATGACCATGGTGTGGGAGCGCTCATGACCGGGACTGACCTGTGGGTCGTCGTCCCGGCGTTCGACGAGGCGGCCCGGATCGGCGCCACCCTGCACGCGCTCGCCGCACAGACCGACCGCGCCTTCACCCTGCTCGTCGTCGACAACGGATCGACCGACACCACCGCCGACGCGGTCCGGGCGTTCGCCGCCCGCGCGCCGTTCCCGGTCCACGTCATCGACGAGCCGGAGAAAGGTGTCGGCTGCGCCGTCGACACCGGCTTCCGGCACGCCATCGCGGCCGGCGCGCGCCTGATCGCCCGCACCGACGCCGACTGCCTGCCCGGCCCCGGCTGGGTCGCCGCGGCACGCGCGGCCCTGGACGCCGGCGCCGGCCTGGTCTGCGGCAAGATCACCGCGCGGCGCGACGAGCACGGGCCGGCCGGGCGCGCGTTCTTCGCCGGCCTGGTCGCGCTCGCCAGTGCGTTCGGCCGGATCCGGCCGGCGCACCGGGGCGACGGCTACCTCGCGCCGTACCGGATGCACGCGGGCAACAACATGGCGATCACCGCCGGGCTCTACGAGGCCTGCGGCGGCATGCCGCGCCGGCCCTCCCCGACCGACCGGCTCTTCCTCAACCGGGTCCGCGCCACGACCGCCGCGATCGTGCACAGCCGCGACATGATCGTGGAGAACTCGACCCGGCGGATCCGCGCGTACGGCGTCGTCCGCACCGCGAAGTGGTACCTCGACCAGGGCAGCGGCCCGCTCACCCCCGACCCCCGGTGACCGCTGATGCTCAGTGAACTGAACGCCGCCCTGCGACCCGGCGACGACACCCCGGCCCTGCTGGGACGGCGCCGGATCTCCCGGGGAGACCTCGCCGGCCTGCGGGACGCGTACGCCGGCGCCCTGCACGCCCGCGGCCTGCGCCCCGGCGACACCCTGGGCGTCGCCGTGCGGCCCGGGCCCCGCTCGCTCGCGGTGCTGCTCGCCGCGTACCGGATGGGTCTGCGCATCGCCGTCCTCGACCCCTCCGCCGGGCCGGACGTGCTGCTCGCCCGCCTCGCCCTGGCACAGCCGGCCCTGATCGTCGCGGACGCGGCAGCGCAGGCCGTCGCGAGCTGGGCCGCGCCCCTGGCCCGTCGCGCCGGGCTGGCCCTGCCCGAGCTGTCACGCCTCGCACCGGCGGTGACCGTGGGCCGCCGCCTGCCCGGCTCCGCGCCCGCGCTGCGAGCGGGCGGGCCACCCCCACCGGTCTTCGAGGGCGACGGCGACGCCGTGATCATCTTCACCTCGGGGACGACCACGAGCCCGCGCGCGGTCGTGCACACCCGGGCCGGGCTCGGCGCCGGGATGCGCGCCGTGGCGGAGCTCGTCCGCCCGGAGCCCGGCGTGCCGATCCTCGGCGGGATGTTCTTCGTGCTCGTCCCGGCGCTGGCCTCGGGCGCACCGGTCGGCGTGCCGTCCCGCCGCCCCCGCGCGCTGGCCCGGCAGATCGGCACGCTGCGACCGCAGGCCACCTACCTGACCCCGCCGCAGCTGCGGACCGCGCTGGACGCCGGGGTGCCGTTGCGCGGCCGCGTCTACAGCGGATCGGCGCCGGTGTCGTCGTCACTGCTCGGCCGGGTGCGGGCGGCCGGCGCGGACGAGGCCTGGTGCGTCTACGCGCTGACCGAGGTCTTCCCCGCGGCCGCGATCGAGGCCACCGGCAAGGCGGCCCACACCGGCGACGGCGATCCCGTGGGCGAGCTGCTGCCCGGGGTCCGCGCGGGACTGACGGCGGGCGGGGAGTTGCAGCTGGCCGGGAACGGGGTCTGCGACCGTTACCTCGGGGGCGAACCGCACGAGTGGGTGTCCACAGGAGACCTCGCCCGGCTCGACGGGCGGCGCGTCGTCCTCGGCGGGCGGGTCAAGGACATGATCCTGCGGCGCGCGGAGAACGTCTACCCCGGGCTCTACGAGCCGTCGCTGCACGTCCCGGGCGTGTCGCTGGCCGTCCTGGTCGGCATTCCGGCCGGCGACGGCGACGAGAACGTGGTGGCCGTCGTCGAGACCACGCCGGGAACGCCCCGGGCCCAGGTCGAGGCGGCGCTGCGCGAACCGCTGCGACGGATGGGCGGCGCACGGCCGGATCACGTGCTCTTCGCGCCGGTGCCGCTCGCCGGGCGCTCCCGGAAACCTGACCGGGCCGCCGCCGCGGCCTTCGCGATCGCGGCGGTACGGCGATGAGGCCGCTCGCCGTCATCGTCCCTGCCTACAACGAGAGCCGCTCGATCGGGGCGACCCTGGCAGCGCTGGCCGCCCAGACCGACACCGGTTTCACGCTGGTCGTGGTCGACAACGCGTCCACCGACGACACCGCCGAGGTGGTGCGGTCGTTCCCGGCGCCGTTCCCCGTCGAGGTGGTGCGGGAGGACGAACCCGGGGCGGGCACCGCGGCGGACACCGGCTTCCGGCACGCGATCAGCCGTGGAGCCGTGCTGCTGGCGCGGACCGACGCGGACTGCCTGCCCGCGCCGGACTGGGTGGCCACGGCACGGCGTCACCTCGGCGCCGGGGCGGAACTGGTCTGCGGGCGCAGCGTGCCGCGGCGTGACGAGCGGCCGTCGATCGCCGAGCGTTACGTATTCCCTGGGGCGGTGCGGCTTGCGGCGCTCTACGGGCGCTGGCGCCGGGCACATCGGGACCCCTCGTTCCGTACGCCCTATGTCCTGATCCATGGTCACAACCTGGCCCTGACGGCGGACCTGTACCAGCGCTGCGGCGGCACCGCCCGGGAACGTCTCGAGGACGGCTCGGAGGACGTGACGCTGCTCAACCGGGCGCGGCGGCACACCGACCGGATCGTGCGCGCCGAGGACCTCGTCGTGGAGAACAGCCTGCGGCGGCTGCGGGCCTGGGGCGCCAAGCGCACGCTGCTCTGGTACTGGGACCGGCGGTGGCGCCCGGCCGGCTCCGGTGAGGTGCACGTCCGATGAGCAAGCTCGCAGGCGAATCCATGAGCCGGGCCCGGCGCCGCGACCGGCGCGTCTACCTGTCCGGCCACCCGGTGCTGTTCACGCTGCTCGCGGCCACCCGGCGCCGACCGGCACGGCGACTGGGCGGCACGGTCCTCGCGCACTCCGAGGCGGCCGTGCGCGACGGGTTGACGCGGGTCCCGCTCGACCGCAACGCGCCGGGCACCACCGGGGGTGCCGCCGGCGATCTCACCGGCGGAGAGCTGCTGTTCAATCAGGACGGTGACGGGCATCGGGGGTCACGGCGAGGGCTCGCGCTCGGCGCCGACGCGGTGCAGCGGCTGCGTCCGGTGTGGACCGCGGTTCTCGACCGTCGCCTCGCACCGCTCGCCGCCGGTGAGCGGATCGAGCTGGTCGACGTGACCGCCGAACTGGCCGGAGCAACCGCGGCCGCCCTCCTCGGCGTCGACGCCGACCCGCTCACGCTGGCGTCCATGGCCCGGGCAGCCGCAGCGGCCGCCGCACGCGAGCATCTGCCCGGCATTCCGCGGCCCGGCGCCCGGCGCGCCGCGCGGGCCGCAACGGCACGGCTCACCGACCTGCTGGCCTCGCACGAGGACGCCGCGCTGGCGGCGATGCTCGCGGTGGCCGCCGTCACCACGACCGTGGCCGCGCTGCCGCGAGCCGCCGCCTGGTGCGCCGACGCCGGCCTGTGGTCCTTCGCCGGGACCGCACCCGACGCCCTGACCTCGGAGCTCCTGCGGGTGACCGCTCCGGCGCCGCTGCTGCCCCGGGTGGCGGCCGCCGCCGGAACGGTCGACGGCTGCCCGGTCCGGCGCGGGGACCGGCTGATCCTCGTCGCCCGCCACGCCGTCGACGCCCACCGGACCGACCCGTGCCCGGCCGACCCTGCACCCCCGCACGTCGCGCAACTGGTCTTCGGGGCCGGGCCGCACGCCTGCCCCGGCGCCCGGCTGGCCCGTCACCAGCTCAGCGACGCCCTGCGGGCCCTGGCCGTCCACCGGCCGCGGGTCGTCTCGGCCCGGGCCGACCGGCGCAGCGCCCTGCCGGGCTGGTCCCGCCTGATCCTGGCGCCCGACCGATGACCGCGCCGCGCATCGCCGTCACCGGAGCCAGCGGCTTCTGCGGGTCGGCTGTCGCGCTCGCCGCCGCGGCGGCCGGGGCTGACGTGATCTGTCTCGGGCGCCGGCCCGGACCGGTCGGTGAGCACCGATTCTGGGACGCCACCCAGGGGGCGCCCGACCTGACCGGCGCCGACGTCGTCGTGCACCTGGCGGCCGCGGTCGGCGACCCACCGCCGGGACGCGACGGTACGTTCCACGCGGTCAATGTGGACGGGACGGCCCGCCTGCTCACGGCCGTCGGCGACCGCCCGCTCGTCTGGGTGAGCAGCGCCAGCGTGTACACGCACAGCCCCGCGCCCATCCGGGAGGATCAGCCGCTGGGCGGGCTCACGGCGTACGGGAAGACCAAGGCCGCCGGGGAAGCACTCGCCCTGGCCGCGGGCGCCGTGGTCCTCCGGCCGCGGGCGGTCTACGGCGACGGCGATCCGCACCTGCTGCCACGGCTGCGGCGGGCCGTGCGCGGCGGGCGGGTGCTGCTCCCCGGCCCGGACATCGCGCTCAGCCTCACCGCCGTGGAGAACCTCGCCGACGCCTGCCTGTCCGCCGCGGGTCGACCATCCGCCGCCGGTCGGCTGACCGGGGGCTGGCCGCCCGGCGCCTACAACATCGCGGACGCCGTGCCGTACAGCCGGGACGCGGTCGTTGCGGCGGCCTGCGGGGTCCCGGTGCGGCACGTTGCTCTCCTGCTGGCCCGCGCGGTCGCCGCGGTGGGCACGACCGTCTCGCGCCTCACGCGGCGGTCGCCGGCCCTTTCCCGGTACGCGTTGGAGCAGCTCACCGCTCCGGTCGTCCTCGACATCACGCGGGCGCTGGCGCAGGATTGGGTGCCGCGCCGGACGTTCGCGGACTACCTCGCCGACCGGTCCCTTGCTGGCTGATCTCCTGTCGGCCGATCCGGCTCGATCGGCTGACGCCCGTTGCGGGCATTGCCTCACCGCGTAGGGCATCCTAGGAAGATAGGAGCGTCCGGCAGGCTCGGCGCGACGCCCTTTCGGAAACGGCCGGTTTCGGAGATCTCGTGGGATTTCCAAGGCTTGGGACAGGCGGCGGAAACACGCTGTTCCCTCATTGACAGCGGCGATCACATCGGAATGATGTTCACCGGTCCGTCCATCCGAAGGAGTTCCATGATCCCGACGAGCGCCGCGCCGGCCGCCCGCCGCAGGGGCCGCCCACCGGACCCGCATTCCCGCTCACGCATCCTCACGGCCGCCGAGACCCTGCTCGACCAGGCCGGATATCTCAACGTGACGATCGACGAGGTCGCCACCCGCGCCGGCGTCTCGAAGAAGACCGTCTACCGGTTCTGGCCGCACAAACCGGCCCTGATCTGCGACCTCATCGTGGAACGCTCCGCCGTGCTGCCGGTGCCCGACACCGGTGACACCCGCGCCGAACTGGCCACGCTCTTCAGCCTGATCGTCGAGTACCTGACGGCCGGCCCCGGCAGCACCATGACGCTGCTCGTCGCCGCCACCAGCGACGACCCGGGCACGCTCGCCAAGCTCCGTGAGCAGGTCGTGGCGCCCCGCCGGGACATCGCCCGCAACGTGTTCCAGCGCGGCATAGCGCGCGGCGACCTGCCGGCCGATGTGGACATCGACGCGGTCCTCGACCTGTGGCACGGCCTCGTGGCGTACCGGGTGACCGGCCGCCCCGCAGCCCTCCCCCGCCACACCGTCGAGCAGCTCGTCGACCTCGCCATGAGCGGCCACGTCCCACGGCTGCCCCCGACCTGACCGCGTCCTCACGACGCGCCGGCTCCTCGCGCATGACCCACGATCCGCACCTGACGCGTAGTTCCGCGTCGCCACCGCATCCGCGCGGTGCGACGCGGGGACTCCGGTGGTCCCGGTCGCCGCGCGCCGCCCGCTTCGCTGTTCCGCAAAGAGCCGATTCCGCCGTACGGCGTGAGCACCGTCCTACGACACGGCGTCGCTGATCGGAAACGGGCTGATAACGGCGAGGTTGCAGTCTCCAGGTACGCCCGCGTGGCGCACCGCGGGAATCGGCCCGTCAAAACGGGACCTTCTACCCTGAACTGGTCCGCGAAACCGGACAGATGCCACCTCACAACGCCACCAAACGATGGCGCAGGGTAACTCTCATCACGCTGTCAACGTCGTTGACAGGGGGCGTCAACGGTGTTGACATTTTGGCGGTAACCATCGCTGTCCGAAAGCGTCCAGTCATGACCAGACCCTCCGCGTGGAACGCGACCGTGCCCCGCCAGCTCGTCTGGTTCATGCTGGTCGGCGCCCTCAGTACGGTCCTGCAGACGATCGTCTACGTCTCCGTGCGCGAGGTCCTCGCCGCGACCTGGGCGAGCTGGCTCGCGCTGCTCGTGGTCACCCCGGCGAACACCGAGGCCCACCGCCGCATCACGTTCAACGTGACGACGACGGCGGTCGGCCGCCTGCACTGGGAGGCCGGCCTCACCTCGGTCGTCGTCTACCTCGCGAACCTGGCCGCGACCCCGTGGTTCGCCGGCATCGCCGGGCCGCACCCGTCCGCGCTGACCGAGTCCATGATCCTGGCCCTGACCGGCAGCGTGATCGGCGGCGTCCGCTACGTCATCCTGCGCGGCTGGGTCTTCGCCGCCCGCCGCCACGTCGCCCCGGCCCCGGCCCTGGCCCCGTCGCTGGAAGCCGCGACCACCGGCAGCTCGTCCCCGGCCACAGCCACCACCGGCCCTTCCTGCCGCTCGCTCCTCAGCGGCTCGGTCCCCGGCGGCTCGAACCCCGGCAGCTTGGTTCCCGACGGTTCGGCCCCCGACGGTTCGGTCCCCGGCAGCTCCTTCGCCGGTCGGCGTGCCCGCCGCAACGCGCTGCGCGGACGCGCCCTCCGCCGGCGCCCGAACGCCGCCCCGGCCTCCGCGACCACCGGCGGCACCGGTCCCACCCCGGCCGTCACGACCGCCTCCGCCGACGGCGCTGCCGGTCCCGCCCCGGCCACCACCGGTCGCGGTCCCGCCCCGGCCGCCGACGCGTCGACCACCCGCGCGACAACCGACGTGCCGGCCGGCCCCGAGGTGTCCGTGCCGGCGACCGCGTTCGCGCCATACCCGTCGACCGCCACCATCACGGCCGCGCTCGCCTGCCTGGGCACGTTCGCCCCGATCCCGACGGCCCGCCTCTGCACCGGCCAGCCGAACGCCGGCGTGCTCAACCAGCGCCCGGCCGGCCGGCTCCGCACCTGGCACCGCAACCGCCGCCAGCACCTCACCGCCCGCAGCTGACCCCGAGCCGCCCGGGATGGTCGCCGGACATCGCCGTCCCGTCGTGAAGCGGCCGATCCGGCCGTCTTCGCGTGCCCAGGCGGCTGCTTCCCCGTGCCGCTCCGGGGTCAGGCCGGGTCGTCGCAGGTCAGCAGGCGTTGGATGGCGTCGCCGTAGAGGGTGATGATGGCGTCGCGTTCGGCACGGGCCAGGACCGGGTCGCCGACCAGCCAGTACGCGTTGATCAGCCCGGCGAACTGGGCCGCGGCCAGGCGGGCGCGGAGCTCGGGATAGGCGCCGCCGATGCGTTCGGCGAGCGGCCCCACGAAGACGTCGTGCATCGAGGCGCGGAGTCGTTCCTTGATCTCCGGGCGGTCGGAGGCGGTGAGCAGCGCGCGATAGACCCCGGCGACCGGGCTCTCGGCACCGTCCAGCACATAGCGGACCAGCTCGCGGCCGAGCGACTCGAGCGGACCGGCCAGAATGCCGGTCAGGTCACCGGAGACCGAGACAGTGGCGAGGAACAGCCCCTCCTTGGACCCGAAGTGCCGGATCACCAGCGCCGGGTCGCACCCGGCCACCGCCGCGATGGCCCGCACCGTGGTGGCGCCGTAACCATCCCGGACGAACAGCTCCCCGGCCGCGCGACGGATCGCGTCCCGGGGCGGGAGGTTCTGTGGCACCAGATCATCTTATTGCGGTTCCCCAAGCTGCCCACCGGCCCCACAGGCACTTCCCCGGGGCCTCCCGGCCCGTCGGCGCCCACCATCGGCCCGGGCAGGCCGGAGTCGCCGTCCGTGCGCCCCCTGCCCGGTCCCGTCATGCCCGCGCGGCGGGTTTCGTGCTGCGGGCCTGGCCGGCGCCCGATGCCGCGCCGCGTTCCTGATCCACCACGGGTGCGGCGACGCGCCGCAACGGACACCGGCGGCCGGCCACCGGAGCGAATCCCCTCCTCGAGGGGCGGTGGCCGACCGCCGGAGCGGGGTGCCGGGCGGATTCGCGGGCCGACCCCCATCGGTCCGCGAGTCCCCGCCCGGCGGGGCAGAGCGACTTTCTCGGTAGACGCGGACCCAACCATGCCGGAGTGCGGAAGGCAACAACCGCACGGTTCCGGAATCGTTCGCGCCGCGGCAGGGACTCACCGTGGGCCCACCGGGATCAGCGGGTCAGCGGCCGGCGGCGTGGGCACCGGTCCGGCGGCGGCGGGACAGGAGGAGGGCCGCCAGACCGCCTGCCACCAGGCCGATGCCGGTGAAGCCGACGGCGGCCGCGTTCGCGCCGGTCAGGGCGAGGTCACCGGAGCCGGGCGCGCCGGTGGCCGGGTTGCCCGCCGCCGCGACCGGCGGGCCGGACGACGCCGGGGTGGCCGGGGAGGAGGAGTGGTGCGCCGGGAGCGGCTGGTCGACCGGCTCGTCCGAGCCGGGGGCATCGTCGGACGGGGCATCGTCGGACGGCGCGTCGTCCGTGGGCTCGTCGCCCGCGGGGGCCTGGTCGCGCGGGACCGTCGCGCCGATGCGGCACGGGGCGGTTACCACCGCCGACAGGTGGCCGAGCGCGACGTCCAGCAGGTGCGCCGAGCCCAGTTTCACCTCGACGCGGAGGGCGGCTGCTTGCGCCCGTACGCCAGCGTCGGTGATCTTCTGATGGGACTCGCCCAGGGAGAGCCGGACCGAGAGCAGGGAGGCCGGCCGGTCCGCGGCGAGCTTGCCGAGCAGGCTCAGCGAGACGCTGGAGTGGGAGCTGTCCAATCCGGTCACGGGCTTGCCGGCCGCCGTCACCGACAGGACCGCCGGCCGGTAGGTGACCGACGAGTGCCTGCGGTCGCCCGCGGCGACGACCTCGAGCGTCGGCTGGTTGACCACCTTGGCGGTGATCTCCTGCGGGGTGCCGCCGAACAGGGTCAGGTCACCGAGGGAGACACCGGCCCCCGCGCGTACGCCGATCCGCCCGCCACCGAGCCCGACGACGTCGGTCGCGCTCTGGGTGGAGCCGGTCGGGCCGACCTCGAGCAGGCTGGTCCTGCTGGTGGCGTGGGTGAGGTCGCTGACCGCCTGCATCGCCGGGGCGGTGCCGGCGCCGCCGAGCACGCTCAGTCCCTCGATCATGGTGGCGGCGCGGGTGAGCGGGCCGGTCCTGCCGCAGTGGTACTTGTCGGTCCAGGTCGCCTCGGCGGTGGCCTTGCCGAGTCGTGCGGTGGCGAGGCCGCCGGCGTTCAGGGCGGTGAGCGCGACGCTGACCGGGCCGGGTGGCCCGCCGGGGGCCGCGTGGTTGGCGACCGCGTGCGGCGGGGGCAGGCCGGGGAGCTTCATGCCGAGCAGCTTCGCGTCGGCGTAACCGGCGGTGGCCACGGACCGGCCGGCGCGGTCGCTCGCGAGGACGTCGCCGCGGGCCGGGGCGAGCCGGACGTCGGCGAGCGCGGGCAGGCCCGGGGCGAGCGGGCTGGGGTCCAGGACGGTGATCTTCGCGAGGTCGGCCTGGGACGTGGCGCTGAATCGCCCGATGGTGCAGGCGGTCCCGGTGGCTGACGCGGGGGTCGCGGGCACGGCCAGCGCCACGACGGCGAGGGCTGCGGCGGCGGCCGGCGCGGCGCCGTGGGGACGGCGCGGCTGGGGGACCTGGCGACGGGCGAACGACATGAGGGTTCCTTCCGGACATAGGAGGAAGTGTCCGACGTTTCATCGGATCGACCCCGAGTCCGGCTACGGTCGCCGTGACAGTCGCTCACCATCCGCGCACACCGTCAAATGCGCCTATCTGCTGATTAGTCCGAATCGTCCCGGCGGTCCGTGCCGCCGGCCGCCGCGCGCTCCTCGGACAGATCCTCCCCGTGCACCAGTGAACCCTCCTCCGGTGTCCCGCCGCGGCCCTCCACCGAGAGATGCGGGAACTTCGCGTCGAACGCCGGCCGTTCCGACCTGATCCGCGGCATCCGGTCGAAGTTGCGCAGCGGGGGCGGGCACGAGGTGGCCCACTCCAGCGAGTTCCCGTGTCCCCACGGGTCGTCCACGCTCACCGTCTCCCCCGCCCGGTACGACTTCCACACGTTGTAGAGGAACGGCAGCGTCGCCGCCCCGAGGATGAACGAGCCGATCGTCGAGACGGTGTTCAGCGTGGTGAAGCCGTCGCCGGGCAGGTAGTCCGCGTACCGCCGGGCCATGCCCTCGTTGCCCAGCCAGTGCTGCACCAGGAACGTGGTGTGGAAGCCGATGAAGGTCAGCCAGAAGTGGACCTTGCCGAGCCGGTCGTCGAGCATCCGCCCGAACATCTTCGGGAACCAGAAGTAGATCCCGGAGAAGACCGCGAACACGATCGTCCCGAACAGCACGTAGTGGAAGTGCGCCACGACGAAGTACGAGTCGTGCACGTGGAAGTCGACCGGCGGCGACGCCAGCAGCACCCCGGTCAGCCCGCCGAGCAGGAACGTCACCAGGAAGCCGATCGCGAACAGCATCGGCGACTCGAACGAGAGCTGCCCGCGCCACATGGTGCCGATCCAGACGAAGAACTTCATCCCGGTCGGCACCGCGATCAGGTAGCTGAGCAGGCTGAAGAACGGCAGCAGCACCTGGCCGGTGGCGAACATGTGGTGCGCCCAGACGCTCATCGACAGCCCGGAGATCAGCAGCGTGGCCGCGACCAGCGGTTTGTACCCGAACACGGGCTTGCGGCTGAACACCGGGATGACCTCGGTGATGATGCCGAAGAACGGGAGCGCGACGACGTACACCTCGGGATGGCCGAAGAACCAGAACAGGTGCTGCCAGAGCATCGGGCCGCCGGTGTCCACGTTGAACACCTCGGCGCCCAGGATGCGGTCGGCCGCGAGGGCGAACAGCGCCGCCGCCAGGAACGGGAAGACCAGGATCACCAGCACGCTGGTGAGCAGGATGTTCCACGTCATGATCGGCATGCGGAACATGGTCATCCCGGGCGCGCGCAGGCACAGGATCGTCGTGATCATGTTGACGCCGCCGAGAATCGTGCCGAGGCCGGAGATCGCCAGCCCGACGACCCACATGTTGCCGCCGACGCCCGGCGAGTGCATGCCGCCGCTGAGCGGCACATAGGCAGTCCAGCCGAAATCGGCCGCGCCGCCGGGCGTGACGAAGCCGCCCAGGGCGATCAGGCCACCGAACAGGTAGAGCCAGTACGCGAACGCGTTGAGCCGCGGGAACGCCACGTCCGGCGCGCCGATCTGGATCGGGACGACGAAGTTCGCGAAGGCGAACACGATCGGTGTCGCGAAGAACAGCAACATGATCGTGCCGTGCATGGTGAACATCTGGTTGTACTGCTCAGGCGAGAGAAACTGCATGCCGGGACGGGCCAGCTCGGTGCGCATGATCAGAGCGAGGAGCCCGCCGACGACGAACCAGGCGAACGCCGTGACCATGTACATGATGCCGATCTGCTTGGCATCGGTGGTGCGGATGGTGCGGGCCAGCCACGAGCCGCGCACCTGCCGGCGAACCGGCCAGGGACGGGTCCGCACCGGGCGCGGCACGACGGTGGTCATGGGGCCTCCTGCTCAGGATGCGCTCGATCCGTTCGTACTCCCCCCCAATGCCCTTGCCAACCCACGCCACAGCCCCCATTTCCGGTCAACCCTGCCGGCAGGCGCCATCCGCACAATCCGGCAACCAGTCGGAAGCAGGGTCACCATCCACCATCCGGAAACTGGTTCAGAGACGTGGTGGGCCGCGGTATTCACCGCGGCCCACCACGTCTTCATAGCTCGCTCATCCAGCGGCGCGCCGCTATCGGTCCGCTCGCCTTCCCAGAAGTCCTACCCCGATCAGGCAGACAGGCATTACCGGAAGCAACGCGATGAGCTGGGGTGGAGCCCATACCTCCATCGTGGCAGCGAATAGACACACCACCACCCACATCGCGAGCATGTATCCGCCGATCAGCAGAAGGAACCGGTTCTGCTGCGGGGACAGCGCGACACGCCAGGAATCGTTGCGCCGGCGCCATACGACCGCGCCGATCACCGTCAACGCTCCCAGTGCGATCCAAGGCCCAGATCCCATGGCGGGGTAGAGCAACCAGCCCAGCAACACCACGATGCTGGCCCAGCCGATCGCCAACAGCGCCGCTGCCACGAACTTCGCTGTCCTACTTGAGAGGTCCGCCACGATATCCGCCCTTGACGAAGATGCCTCCAGCCAAGCCGACCACTGCTCCGGCGAAGCAGTTGAGTCCCAAACCCCCGGCGTTGACGTCCCCGTGCTGTGAGATGGCGGTGCCCACCATGCCACCGATGCAGCCGCCGATCGCGCCTCCGATGAGCGGCCCGACGAACATCGACGCGAAGGCGCTGACGCCCAGCCCGATCAGACCACCCGCGAGCAGGCCGAAGGCATCGTTGGCCATGGAGTCGTTGTCCAAGCCGGTGGGGTCGGTGTTGTTCGCCGGATTGGCTCCGGCGTAGGCGTACGGCAGGTCCCTGCCCGACGGGTCTCGCTGGGAGAAGCGGCCCAGGCCCGGGTCGTAGTAGCGAGCGCCGAACTTGGTCAACCCGGTGGGCCCGTCATAGAAGCCGCTGGCGTAGCGCCAGGGGTTGGCGACCTGCTGCGACACCGACAGCTGGTTGCCGTACGGGTCGTAGCTGTACGAGTTGACCTTCTGCGCGCTGCCGTTCACCAAACCGACCACCGATCCCAGTCCGTCGACCAGGTAGTAATACCGCGCCCCGTTGGCCACCAAACTGATCAGGTTCCCCCCGCTGTCCCGGGTGTAGAAACTCGACGTGCCAGGAGACGGCTCCATGTCGTCCTGACCCGCGCCGGTGGTGACGTTGTAGGACTGCAGCGAGGTCGCCGACGACACGCCCAGCGACGACGTGCCGTAGGTGACGCTGCCGGCCCGCCGCCGTTCGGTCTGGTCCGCACCCCCGTACTGCAGCGGCTGGTGCTCCGGCTTACCCGGAGCGGTGATCGTCGTCGTCTGGCTGTTGACCGCGTTGTAGCCCAGCCTCCAGCCCGACGACGAGTTGGTGAGGTTGCCGTCGGCGTCGTAGGAGTAGGTCGTCGACCCGCCCTTGGTCAGCTGGTGCGCGTCGTTGTAGTCGTACGACGTGGTGGTGCCGTCCTCGGTCTTCGAGGTGCGGTTGAAGTTCTCGTCGTAGTCGTAGCTGCGCGACCAGTTCGGCGCCGTCGCCTTGGTGAGCCGGTTGAGCTTGTCGTACGAGTAGGTCGTGGTGCCGGACAGGTCGGTCACCGACTGCCGGAGCGCCGTGTCCACCCCGTTCTTGGTGTAGTCGTAGGAGAACGAGCTGAGCTTCGCACCGGACGAGTCGTTGGTCGCGACGATCGACGTCTGGCGGCCGGACTTGTCGTACTTCATCTCGACGGTGATCCGTGGCGAGGTCGGCAGGTACATGAACCGGCGCCGGTTGTTGTCGTCGTAGGTGAAGGTCACCTGTCCGGACGCGCCGGGCTCCTGCATGGAGGTCAGCAGGTTCGCCTCGTTGTAGGCGTACGTCACCGCGCCGCCCGCATCGATGAACCGGGTCAGATTGCCGTTGCGGTCGTACTGGTAGGTCAGCGGCGCGGCGCCCGGCGCCTGCTTGGTGGTCTGCCGGCCGAACCCGTCGTAGCTGAACGACGTGATGCCGGTCGGGTCGGTCAGCCGGATCAGGTTGCCGTCCCGGTCGTAGTCGTAGTCGACGACGGTGCCGTCCTGATAGGTGACCCGGTCGGGCCGGTCGAGCTGGTCGTAGGTGTACTTGGTCTTCTGCCCCTTGCCGTCGGTCTGCTCGCTCATCCGGGAGAGCGGGTCGGGAACGATGGCGATGTCACCGAGCGGCGCCGGGTTGTCGACCTTGGTCAGGTTGCCCTTGGCGTCGTACGAGTAGTTGGTCTTGACGTCCTTGCCGTCCTCGCGCCATTTGACCGTGCCGTTGTCGTTGTACTCGGACTCGTCGATCTTCTTGCCCGGGTACTGCGCGCTCTCCGTCGCGGTCTTGTTGCCGGCCGCGTCGTACGAGTAGCTCATGCTGTTGCCCTGCGGGTCGGAGGAGCCGCTGGGCGCGTTGGGGTGCGAGGTGTTGTTGTAGGACAGATTGCCCTTCGCGCCGGTGGCGATACCGATCGAGGTGAGATTGTTGGTGTTCGGGTCGTAGCCGAACGAGGTGGTGTTGGTCAGCGCGTCGGTGTTGGTCTCCACGTTGTCGTCGGCGTTGTACTTCTTGCCCTGCTTGTGGCCGAGCGGGTCCTTCACCTCGGTGACCCGGTCACGGGTCTCGTAGGTGTGCGTGGTGATGCCGTCGGTGGTGGAGCCGGTGGCGTTGCCGCTCGGCGAGGTGACCTCGGTCTTGCCCGCCGAGTAGGTGAACGTGTAGCGGGCGCTGTCCGGGTCGCCGCCCGGGCTGACCTGCTCGAAGTAGTCGATCATGCGGGACGTGTCCGGCTCGTAGCCGAGGTTGGTGACCCGGCCCTCCGGCGTGGTGATCTTCGTGAGCCGGTCGCCGGTGTAGTCGAAGCGGGTGGTGCCGCCGGCCGAGTCGGTCACCGTCTGCAGGTTCTGCGAGCCGTCGTAGCCGTAGCCGATCCGCCGGTTCGCCGGGTCGGTCACCGAGGTGAGCCGGCCCGAGGCGTACGCGAGCGTGGTCACCCGGTCCTGGCTGTCGGTGATCGTGGTGACGTTGCCGCTGCCGTCGTACCCGAAAGTGATCTTGTTCTTGTTCTTGTCGACGCTGCGGAGCAGGCGCCCGGTCGAGTCGGCGAAGTAGAAGCTCGCCTCGCTCTTGTCGAACTTGAGCCGGAACTCGCCGTCGGTGGTGTTGCGGGTCAGTTTGGCGTCCAGGCTGGACGGTGTGTTCCAGGTGTTGCTCGCCGAGTTGATGAACTTGGCGGTGAACCCGGTCGGCGCGTGGTAGGTGATGTCCGCGGTCGCGTGGTCGGTCTTGGAGAACGCCAGCTTGACGTCCTGCGCGGTGCCGAGCGTCCAGCCCTTGCCGAGCGTCGAGGTGGCCGTGGAGCGGGAGTTGTAGTAGCGGTCCAGGGTCAGATCCAGTCCGGTGCCGTGGATCTGCAGGTCGGTGTTCTGCAGCAGCAGGTTGCCGTTGGCGACGTTGACCTTGAGCTGGAGCCGGTCGGTGAGGTCCTGGTCCTGGAAGGAGAAGCGGCGCTGCTCACCGGCGGGCGAGCCGTCCGAGGTGGTCATGAACCGCCACTCCGACCACGGGCCGGCCAGGCTGCCGTCGTGGCCGCGGGCCCGCCACTTGTACGTGGTGTTGGCGTCCAGTTTGCCGCTCGGCACGGTCCAGACGGATTCGCTGCCGTTCGACACCGTGGTGCCGGAGCCCGACGTCTTCAGGGTGGCGCCGGTGCGGTCGTAGACCTCGAAGTCGACGCGTCCGGTGCCGCCGTCCGGGTCGCTGAAGACACCCTTCATCTCCGGCGTACGGGTGCCGGTCTCGGTGGCGTCACCCGGCTGCAGCTTGGTGGCGTCCAGCGCGTTCGGGTAGCTGTTGTAGGTGACCACCGCGTACGGCTGCTGGCCCTGCTGGTCCGTGGCGGCCGGCTGGCTCGAGCGGATCTGCTTGAAGCCGATGCTGTTCACCGACGTCTCGTCGGTGGCCTTCAGGCCCATGAACGCCGTGGACTTGTTCGCCGTCACCGCACGCTGCAGGAAGGAGAGTCCGTTGACCGAGACCCAGCCGTCCTTGCACGAGGAGTTGAAGCCCTTCGTGGCGGTGCTGGTCACCTCCTTGGTCCGCCAGGCCGGCTGGCTGCCCCAGCGGGTCGCCGACGTCGCCGCGTCAGTGGTCCACACCTCCCACTGCGCCGCGGTGCACGACTGGGAGTACCAGTTGTAGAAGTTGAAGGTGGCGGCGGTGACCTGGCGGCCCAGCAGGACACCGGTGTTCCAGCCGATGAACGACCGGGCGACGTTGCCCGAGGTCAGGCCGAGCTGCAGGTCGTTGCTCCCGGACCGGTCGACCGTGTCGCCCTCCTTCACGTACGTGTCGAAGGTGACGCCCAGCGGGTTGATCTGCGGGTCCACGACCACCGGGTACACGGTCGCCGGGTCGGTGAAGAAGTCCTTCGCCGGGCTCAGCGTCAGGTCGGTGCCGCCCGCCTGGCGCGCCTTCTGCTTCACCGGGACCTTGGTGACGCGCTTCGGGCCGCCGGTGGCCGGGTCGATCGTGGCGTCCCACATCTCCGGGGTCGGCGACGTGCCGACCGTCTTGCCCTTGCCGTCGGTGAACACCAGTCCGCCGGAGCCGTCGGACTTGCTGGTCAGACCGGGCGCGAGCACCGGGAGCCGCAGGGTGGCCACATTGGCGGCCGCCGCCGCGTTCTTCACGACGAAGAACTGCTCCACCCCGGTTGTCGACGCCTCGACGACCAGGTCGACGCCGGGCCGCACCTCCGGGTAGGTGGCCCGGTTGCCGGAAAGGACCGGCTCGGCGAGCGCCCCGTTCCAGGCGATGCTGACCCGCTTGCCGCCGGCCTCGACGCTCAGCAGCTCGTGCTCGCCGTCGCCGGCCTTGCCGGACAACCGCAGGCCGCCCGGATGCGCGACCGGCGCCACCTGACCATTCGCCTCCGCCCGCATGGTCAGATCGATCGGTGTCCAGGCTCCGGCCGCGTCCCGCATCCGGACCGGCCCGGCGTAGATCTTCGCCGTCCAGGTGCCGTCAGCGTTCGCGAAGACATCCTGGGTCTCCGACCGCGCCGATAGGTTCTCCACCGGCCTGCCGCAGGCCCGGGCCGCGGCCATGGCGTTCGTCTCGTCCGGGGCGGGGGCGGTGCAGTCCAGTGCGGCCGGCGCCGGTGCGGCCGGTGCGGCCGGTGGCGCGGCGGCCGCGACGGTCGGCCGGGAGACGGCCGGCACGGTGGCCGCGACCATCACGAGCGCGACGGTGGCGGCGCCGCGCGAGCGGCGTCTCGAGGGTGATCGGAAAAGGGCATGACTCATCGCCGGACCTCCAAGGGATCCCGGTAGACATTGATGATCGCCAACAGTTAAGTCACATACCCGAAGGAAGACAACGATTACTTTTGGTAACCGCGATCCCGCAAGGAGAGGGATCAATGTGGACATAACTAGCGCGTACGCACGAGAGCCGGGACGCGCCGTAGCGACCCAGATGATTTACATGCAGCAAAGATCTGCAGTGTTGCCTTCATCACTTAGGCGGCGGAAATCCGCGAAGCCTGTTATCGGATTCCGAAATCCGGACACGTTTCATCGATGATCGCCGGGGTAGCCATGATCAACCTGGACAAGCCGTCCAAAGAGGACACGACAGCGCCAAGCTACGAAATCACCCAGGACGGCGGGTCGGTGGGATGCAGGCGGGGATCGTCGACGGCGAACGTGCGCACCGGACCCCGCACGGTCAGCGGGCCCTCGAAGCGAATCGTGACCCGCCCGAGCCCGCTGCCCTGCACCCAGCCGGCGCCCATCTCGTCGTGCAGCACGTCCTGCCCCGGCCGCCACGCCACCGGCCCGTCCTCGGTTCCGGGCTCCGCTCCGGTCTGCGCGACGCCGGACCCCTCCGGAGCGGGGAACTCCGGGGACTTCGAAGACTCCGGGGACGACGGCCCGGACGTGACGGGCGCCGGGCCGTCCGCGGGAACGGCAGACAGGATCGCGGCGGGCGGCGGGGCCGCGATCATGGCCGGCTCGTCGGAGATGCCGGCGACGGGCAGCACCGGGAAGAGGTCGGCGGCGTGCTGCGTCTCGCTGAAGAGGTCGTCCTGGGCGAAGTCGGTCAGGGTGGAGACGCCGACCCCGAGCAGGCGGATGCCGCCGGACGTGTCGACCTCGGAAAGCAGGCGGCGGGCGAGCTGAGCGACCAGGCGGCCGTCGTCGGTCGGGTGGTCGCGGGTGAACGCCCTGGTCACCGTCGTGAAGTCGCCGTGGCGCACCTTGATGTTGACGGTGCGGCCGGCCAGGCCGCCCGAGCGCAGGCGCCCGGCGACCCGGGCGGAGAGCAGATCCAGCTCGCGCTTGAGCCGGACCGGGTCGGTGACGTCGATGCCGAACGTCTCCTCGGCGGAGACCGACTTCGCCTCGCGCTCGCTGATCACCGGACGGTCGTCCTGCGCGCGGGCCAGGCGGAACAGGCCCGCGCCGTGGGACTGGCCGAACCAGTCGATCAGGTGCTCCAGCGACACCGCGGCCAGGTCGCCGATGGTCCGGACGCCGGAGCGGTGCAGTCGCTGCTCGGTGGCGGGGCCGACACCGCCGAGCCGGTTCACCGGCAGCGGGTGCAGGAATGCCAGCTCCTCGCCGGGCGGGACGACGGTCAGCCCGTCCGGCTTGTTCAGGTCCGACCCGATCTTGGCGAGCAGCTTGGACGAGGCCGCCCCGATCGAGCCGGTGACCCCGCCGGTCGCGGTGGCGATCCGCGCCTTCAGCTCCAGGGCGAGGGCGGTCACGCCGTCGACGCTCAGGTCGGTGCCGGTGGCGGCGAGATCAACATACGCCTCGTCGATGCTGACCTGCTCGATCAGCGGGGACACCTCACCGAGCAGGCGCATCACGACCTCGCTGGTGCGCTTGTAGGCGGCGAAGCGCGGGGAGAGATAGGCGGTGGACCACGGGGCGAGGCGGCGCGCCTGGGCCATCGGCATGGCGGAGCGCACCCCGAAGACCCGCGCCTCGTACGACGCGGTGGAGACCACGCCCCGCCCGGCCACCCCGCCCACGACGACCGGCTTGCCACGCAGCGAGGGCTTGTCACGCTGCTCGACAGCGGCGAACATCGCGTCCAGGTCGACGTGCAGAATGCTCGGATCCCCCCTCACGATCCGCAGCCTACGCACGCGGTACGACAATTCGAGGAGCCTCGTGATGCCCGACGCCGGACTGTCCCGTCAGTCGACGATCTACCGCGCGGGCACGCTCGGGCGCCGCCCGGTCGTGCCGGCCGACTTCGCCGAGCTGGAACGCCGCGCCCGGAAGGTGAGCAGCGCCGAGGCCTGGGCCTACGTGGCCGGCGGCGCGGGTGAGGGCCGGACCATGCGACGCAACCGGGAGGCCTTCGACCGCTGGGCGATCGTCCCGCGGATGGCGGCCGGAGCGGTGGACCGGGACCTGTCCGCCGAGCTGCTGGGCACGCGCCTGCCCAGCCCGCTGCTGCTCGCGCCGGTCGGCGCCGGCGCGCTGATGGGCCGGGACAGCGACCTCGCGATCGCCGCCGGGGCGGCCGCGACCGGGACGCCGTACATCTTCTCGAATCAGGGCTGCAACCCGATGGAGGAGTGCGCGGCCGCGATGGGCGACACGCCGCGGTGGTTCCAGCTCTACTGGAGCTCCGACGAGCGGCTCGTCGACAGCCTGATCCGGCGCGCCGAGGCGATCGGCGCGGGCGCACTGGTGGTGACCCTGGACACCACGGTGCTGGGCTGGCGGCCGCAGGATCTGAACCTGGGATCGCTGCCGTTCGCCAAGGGGCTCGGCATCGCGCAGTACACGTCGGACCCGGTGTTCCGGGAGATCGCCGCCGAACGGGCGAGGCAGCCGCGGGAACGGCCGAAGGTGACGCCCGGCGCGATCCGGGCGCTGATCGCGATGTCGCGCAACCACCCCGGCCCGTTCTGGGCGAACCTGCGCTCGCCGGCACCCCGCGCGAGCGTGGAGACGTTCCTCGACATCTACTCCAACCCCGGGTTGAGCTGGGAGCACCTGGCGACGTTGCGACGGCGGACGAGTCTTCCGGTCGTGCTGAAAGGCATCCTTGATCCGGAGGACGCGCGGCGGGCGTTCGACCTCGGCGTCGACGCGATAGTGGTCTCGAACCACGGCGGGCGGCAGGTGGACAACGCGGTGGCGTCGCTGGACGCGCTCACCGCGATCCGGGCCGAGCTGGGGCCGGAACCGACGCTGCTGTTCGACAGCGGCATCCGCACCGGCGCGGACGTGTTCACCGCCCTGGCCCTCGGCGCCGACGCCGTGCTGCTCGGCCGGCCGCATCTCTACGGTTTCGCGCTGGCCGGCGCGCACGGGGTCGCCGAGGTGATCCGTAACGTGATCGCCGAGCTGGACCTGACGATGGCGCTGGCCGGGACCCGGACCATCGCGGACATCACCCGGCAGACGCTCACGGAGACCCCGCGCTGATCGGGCGGCACGTCGTGGGCGCGCTCCCAGCCGCCGATTGACGACCCCCGGAACGGCGTGCCACGATACGCCTCGATCTCGGAGCGGGTCACATCGTCGCAGCCAGCGGCCCCGGAACAGACATGACCATCAATCTGACGTGGCGGAGCGGGACGGTGGCGGAGACTCGGACGACGCTCGCGCGGGACACCACGCGTCTGGTCCGGGACGCGCAAGCCGGTGATCCCGCCGCCCTCGACGAGCTCGTCACCGGGCACCTCCCGCTGATCTACAACATCGTCGGGCGGGCCCTCGACGGGCACCCGGACGTCGACGACATCGTCCAGGAGACGATGCTCAAGGCGATCCGCGGCCTCACCGCGCTCCGCCAGCCCGACCGATTCCGATCATGGTTGGTCGCCATCGCGTACCGGCAGCTCCAGATGCATCTGCGGTCCCGCAAGATGACGCTGCTGCGCCGCCACCCGGAGCCCGTCGACGTGCCCGACCCGGCGAGCGACTTCGCCGAGCGGACCGCCTCCGAACTGGTCGTCACCGAGCAGCGCCGGGAACTGGCCGAGGCCGGCCGCTGGCTCGACGACGCCGACCGGGAGCTGCTCGCGCTCTGGTGGCAGGAGGCGTCCGGGCGGCTCACCCGGG
Organism: Actinoplanes cyaneus; assembly: GCF_016862095.1. GTDB lineage: Bacteria > Actinomycetota > Actinomycetes > Mycobacteriales > Micromonosporaceae > Actinoplanes > Actinoplanes cyaneus. Next base: position 54,929 of record NZ_BOMH01000010.1, on the reverse strand, counting down.
CCGAGCTCGCCGCCACGCTGGGCGTCGCGCCCAAACACGCCTCGGTCCGGGTGCAGCGGATGAAAGCGCAGGTGGACCTGGCGCGCGGCGTGGTCCGGGCACTGCGCGCCAAGCCGCCCTGCACCGGCCTCTCGCAACTCGTCCGGCCCTGGGACGGCACCACCGACTCGGTCTGGCGCAAGCGTCTGGCCCGGCACGTGCGCGACTGCGCGCAGTGCCGCACCTGTCGGAACAGCCTGGTCCCGCCGGAGCGGCTGCTGCTCGGAGCGGTCGCGCTGCCGGTGCCGATCGCGCTGACCGCGGCGCTGCAGGCGGCGATCCACAGCGGATCGGCCGCGCCGGCCATGGTCACCACGGCGAAGGGGACCGCGCTGGTCGCGGCGTTGCAGAACAAGGCGCTGGTGGCGGTGACCGTGACGGCCGTGGCAGGCGGCGGATTCGCGTACGCGGTCCACCACTCCCCCGCGGATCCGGAGGCGCCGCTGTCGGCCGCACCGCCCGTGGCCACCGCCACCACGCCCGCGCAGAATCCCGGCCCGCGCGCCAGTGCCACCCCGACGAGGGCGCCCGCGGCGGCAGCGGCCGACATCTACGTCTCGCCCTCCGGGTCGGACAGCGGCGACGGCAGCGCGGAACACCCCTTCGCCTCGCTCGGCAAGGCCGTCGCCGTCGTGCAGCCCGGCCGGACGATCGCTCTGCGCGGCGGCACCTACCGGGTCACGAGTCCGATCGAGATCACCACGAGCGGCACCGCCGCGAAACGGATCACGCTCACCGGCTACAGCGGCGAACGTCCCGTCCTGGACATGTCGGGCGTCCCGGCGGACAAGTGGGCGATCACGCAGACGGCCGCCTACTGGACCGTCCAGGGCTTGGAGATCACCGGGGCGCCCGCTCAGGCGTACGTCTGCAGTGGGTGCCGCAACGTCGTCCTCCGGCGCCTCACGATCCGCGGCAGCGGCAGCTCCGGCCTGATGCTGCGCGACCCGGGGACCGTGGGCAACCAGGTGCTGGACAGCGATTTCTCCGACAACAAGGGGTCCGGCCTGGCCGTGCAGTTCGGCGACGGTGCCGGGAACCAGTTGCGCGGCAACCGGGCGTTCCGCAACGGCGGCGACGGGATCAACCTCGGCGACTTCAGGGACGCGGTGACGGTGCAGTCCAACTGGTCGTTCCGCAACGGCGCGAACGGTTTCGCGATCGGCGGCGGCACCCCGTCGGCGGCGGCCACCCATACGATCCGGCACAACGCGGCGTGGAACAACGACGGGCACGGTTTCGTCGACGAGGGGAACACCGCGGCGCTGACGCTCGGTAACAACACGGCGTACCGGAACACGGGCCTGGGTTTCGCGATCACGACCGCCCCGGCCATCCTGCGATACGACGTCGCGGTCGGCAACACCCAGGGTGAGCAGGGACTTTCCGCCTCGGCGCGGCAGACCCACAACTCGTGGCAGGGCGAGGCGGTCACCTTCCGGTCCGCTGACCCCACGGTTGCCGAGGGTTCCCGTACGGGCGGTGGGGCCCTGCCCGGCACCACGTTCCTGGCGACGGCGAACGGCGCGGGCGCGTCGATGAGCGGCGGCTGACGCGACGGCCACGCCCGGCCGCGGCCCGGCCATCCGCTCCGCCGGCGGGTTCCGGCTGGCACTCACGGTTGCCTCCGGCCCGGATCCCAACCGTGAGCACCAGCCGCGCGACCTCGGCTGGCACTGACGGCTGTTTCGGGGGCGGGCTTCAGCCCTCAGCGCCAGCCGGCTGCCCGGCGGTGAGGGGGAGGCGGTAGGACGGGTGGGGCTCCGTGTCCGGCTCGCGCGTGGGGCCACCGGCCGACGTGGCTCGCAGCAGGAACGACGTACCGTCGGCGCAGGTGATCCGCAAGCCCAGCGGGACCTTGCCGCGCGCGTCGGCCGGGCCCAGATCGCGCAGCGCGACCAGCTCCCAGCTGCGGAACACGCCGGGGCGGGCGGCGTCGAGCAGCTGCGCGGCGAAGACCACGGCCCGGGAGGCGCGCCGCGACGGCGGGGGAAGGTCCGCCGGCACGGTCATGGCCGTCTCCCCCGCCCAGACCGCGCCCCAGAGATAGGCGAACGAGCCGGTCTCGTAGCGCAGCCGCAGGCCCGCCGGCGACGGCCCGCCGGGCATGGCGTCGGCGCCGAAACGCTCCACCGCGGCGAGCTCCGGGTGATCGCTCACGGCATGGAGCTCCTGCAGGACGTCGAGCACGTGGGCGAGTTGCACGGCAGCACTCAACGGGATCCGGCGACCGGCCGGGCGTCCCGCTTGTGCGACACGGTCCGGGCGTACCCCTAAGGGTGGCAACCCGGGCTCATGCTGTGCCTGTGCGTTTCATCCTCAACGTCCTCTGGTTCATCTTCGGCAGCGGCTTCCTCATGGCGCTCGGCTACGGTCTCGCGGCCCTGATCTGTTTCGCCCTGGTCGTCACGATCCCGTTCGGCGTCGCCGCCGCGCGGATCGCGGTCTACTCGCTGGCCCCGTTCGGGCGTACCGTCGTGGCCCGTCCGGGCGCCGGGGTCGCCTCCGGCCTGGCGAACATCCTCTGGGTGGTCCTGTTCGGCTGGTGGATCGCGCTGCACCACATCGTGATCGGCATCGCGCAGTGTGTGACGATCATCGGCATCCCGTTCGGGGTCGCGAACTTCAAGCTGGTGCCGGTGGCGTTCTGGCCGCTGGGCCGGGAGATCGTGGACGTGCCCTGACAGATAGGGGTTCGACAATGGAGATCAACGGCATTTTCACCGCCATCGTCTTCGGCCTGATCATCGGCGCGCTGGGGCGCCTCGTCCTGCCCGGTAAGCAGAGCCTGCCGATCTGGGTGACGCTGCTGGTCGGCGTCGTCGCGGGGCTGGCCGGCACGTTCGTGGCGGTGGCTCTCGGCGTCGCCGACACCGACGGCATCGACTGGATCGAGCTGATTCTGCAGGTGGGACTCGCGGCGCTGGGCGTGGCGCTGGTCTCCGGCGCGGGACGGCGACGCCGGCTGTAGAGCACTTGAACGCGGGCGCGGCGCGGGCACGGTAGGTTTTCGGTCATGGCCCGCGTACGCGCCGCACTCTATCTGGACTTCGACAACGTGTTCAGCGGACTGATCAAGCAGGACCCGGACGTGGCGATCCAGTTCGCCAAGGACCCGGCCGCGTGGTTGGTCCGCCTGACCACGTCGCTGACCGTCGACGGCCCGCGCCGCTGGCTGATCCTGCGCTGCTACATGAACCCCGGCGGTTGGGTGCCGAACCCGGACACCGAGGCCGCCCAGCCGCGGCTCTACTACTCGCAGTTCCGGCCGTTCTTCGTCAACGCCGGCTTCGAGGTGATCGACTGCCCGCGCCTGACCCACACCAAGAACGCCGCTGACATCCGGATGGTCGTCGACGCCGTCGACGCGGTCGCCGACCCGGTCACGTTCGAGGAGTTCGTCATCGCCTCCGGCGATTCGGACATGACCCCCTTGCTGGTACGTCTTCGCCGCGCCGACCGACGCACCACGATCGTCTCGCCGTCGGACGCGGCCGAGGCGTTCATCGCGGTCGCCGACCGACTGATCACCAGCCAGGAGCTGCTCGAGCTCGTCCAGGGCGAGCCGGTGGAGAGCGACGAGGATTCGGTCACGCCGGTGGACCCGGCGACGCCGGTCTCCTACGAGCAGTTCCGTGACCTGGTCAGCTGGCGCTACACAGCGGCCGGTGGCCCGCTCAACCTGGCGTCGCTCGCCCACGACCTGCGCCGTCAGCTCGGCCCCAGCGTCGACGAGACGAACTGGTTCGGCAACGGCGGGTTCGTCCGCGCGCTGGAGAGCCTGTCCCTGCCGAACGCGAAGTTCTCCAACCACTTCCTCTGGGACTCCGCACGTCACGAAGCGCCGGAGTCCGGAGTCGCCACCGGCCCCGCGCCGGAGCCGGTCGGCCGCCTCTCCGCGCTGCTCAGCCTGCCGCGGCTGGCCATGGAGATGTGGCCGCCGATCTACCAGGCGCTGGCCGACTACGCGGCCGGGCACCACTTCAACCTGACCGAGGCGACCCGGTGGGCCCGCGACCAGCTCGCCTCCCAGGGCGTCGACGTGAGCCGCAGCGCGATCGCGTTCGTCACCCGGGGGACGGCGTTCGGCGGGGCGCCGCTCTACCGCCAGCCGCCGCCGCAGGCCGTGGAGATCGCGTCGGCGTTCGCGGACAACGTGCTGAACCGGGCGGAGGCGGCGGCCATCGCGCTCAGCGAGGAGGATATCGCCGAGGTCCGCGCCTGGCTGGGAGCCTGACGGGTCGTCCACAGGACCGAGGACCGAGGACCGAGGTGGATGCTCAGCCCTCGGAGGTGAGGTTCGCGGTTCCCGTCAAGGTGGCGGTGACGTCGAGGAGGTTCCGCAGTACCGGTCCTTCATGGCTGTGCATCCATGCGACGACGGTTTCGGCGTGGTCGTCGGCCAGCGGCACGAACACGACCCCGGTGCGGCGGATGCTGCGGGCCGATCGGGCGAGGCGGGTCACTCCGACGCCTGCCGCGACGAGGCCGAGCAGATTCGGCACGCCGGCCGCACGCTGGACAACCCGGGGAGTGAATCCAGCAGCCGCGAAGTCCCGGTCGTACTTGGCGTGCCAGGGCGGCCACGAGTCTCGCGGCGTGAGCACCCAGTTCTCGGTGCCGAGGTCGGACAGGTGGATCACGTCGCGGCCGGCGAGTGGGTGCCCGGCAGGCAGCACCGCGCAGACCGGTTCGACAGCAAGTACTCGGGTCGCCACGTCCGGCACCAGCGGCGGGCGGCTGAACGCGGCGTCGAAGCGCCCGGTACGCAACCCCGCGACGAGCTCATCGATCGGTACGTCATAGGTCGTCAGCTCGAGATCGGGGAACCGCTCACGCATGGCCCGCACGACCGGCGGCAGCATGTAGTTGGCGGTCGAGGTAAGGAACGCCACATTGAGGTGGCCGGTCTCACCGCGGCCCGCGCGCCGCGCCACGAGGACGGCAGTGTCGCAGCGGGCGAGGACGGCGCGTGCTTCCGGCAGGAACGCCTGTCCGGCGGCGGTCAGCCGGGTGCCGCGGGTGTCACGGTCGAACAGGCGCACCCCGAGACCGCGTTCGAGGGCTCTGATCTGCTGCGACAGCGATTGTTGAGCCAGGTTCAGGTGCTTCGCGGCGCGGCTGAAGCTGAGGTGTTCGGCCACGGCGGCGAAGTAGCGCAGTTGCCGCAACTCAACGGTCACAGGCTCAGACTGTAACCGCTGAAGGAAGGCTGTGTTGGCGGCCTTCCAGTGCGGTTGGGCAAGGTAGCTCCGAGACGTGGACGGTCCATGTGGGAGTGAGGGTGGCGATGACGGAGACGGGCCGTGTCTGGTTGATCACGGGCGCTTCGGCCGGATTCGGTCGAGAACTGGTGCTGGCGGCTCTCGCCGCAGGAGATCGGGTGATGGCCACCGCGCGCCGACCGCGGCAACTGGACGATCTGATCACCATCGGGCAGGGCCGGGTGCGGACGGCGCCGCTGGATGTCACCGACGATGCGCAGGCGCTTGCCGCGGTCGAGCAGACGATCGCCGAGTTCGGCCGCATCGACGTGCTGGTGAACAATGCCGGCCACGGTAGCGTCGGCGCCGTCGAGGAACTCGACCTTGCCGAACTACGAGCTCTGATGGACGTGATGTTCTTCGGTGCTGTCGCGGTGACCAAGGCCGCCCTGCCGCACATGCGTGCCCAGCGCAGCGGGGCGATCGTTCAGCTCAGCTCGATGGGCGGGCAGTTGAGCATGCCGGGCTTCGGAGCCTACTGCTCGGCGAAGTTCGCGCTGGAGGGCCTGTCCGAAGCACTTGCGGCGGAGGTCGCACCGTTCGGTGTCCGGGTCCTGATCGTGGAGCCGGGAGCGTTCCGGACCGAGTTCGGCGGCCACCGGATGCACAGATCGCGGATCATCGAGGATTACGCCGTGTCGACGGCGTCCACCCGTGCCGCCGTCGACGCCATGGACGGCGCCCAGCCAGGCGACCCCGTCAAGGCGGCGCGAGCCATTCTGGAGGCGCTCGGCAGCACTGAGCCACCGCTGCGGCTGGCACTCGGCAACGACGCGGTGGACCACCTCACCGCACACCACGAGCTGCTGCGGGCCGAGTTGGCAAGGTGGGAGAAGCTCAGCCGTTCGACAGATCTGGATTGACGGCGCCGGCACGCCCAGGAGTCGCACCTCTCGCGAAGAGGGCGTCGGCGGCCGCGGTCCAGGTGGCGACCAGGTCGATGCCCGCGGGGTCGCGCAGCCACTGGATCTGCAGGCCGTCCATCAGCGCCATCACCTGCCGGGCCAGGATCTCCGGATTCGGTACGCCGTGGGCCCGCGCCAGCAGCGTCATGGCGTTGATCGTGCTCTCCTGGCGCGCCTGGAAGTACCGGTGGGCGGGGTGGGCGGGGGCGAGCGACTCCGCTTCCAGCACCGCGAAGAGCCGGACGATCTCGGGCTGGCCGGCGTTGCGCCGGACCAGGGTCAGGCAGATCTCCGGGAGCGGGACGATGCCGGCCAGTTCGTCGACGGGGCGGCCGAGTGCGGCGGCCAGTGCCCGGTGATCTTCCTCGTCGCGCAGTTCCAGGACGGCGACGAGCAGGTTGTCCTTCGAGCCGACGTGGTGCAGCAGGCCGGGGACGGTCAGGCCGCAGCCGTCCGCGACGTCCTGCATCGACAGGCCCCAGAAGCCGCGCTCGGCGATCAGGCGGGTGGTCACGTCGAGGATCTGGCGGCGGCGTTCGGCGGCGGGCAGCCGCGCGCGGTCGCGGCGGCGCAGCGGTGCGTCGTTCACCGCGCAGTCCCAGCAGGTGCGCCGTTCGCCGGGTTCCTCATGGATGTGCTGTTCACAGACTCTTCCCATCCAGCAGCCTCTTGCCCGCGGCCCGGGCCGAGGTTATGTTACCAAGTAGTTAATACCTACTAGGTACTCAGTAAGGGCGGCCGATCCCATGACTTCCGAGCTCAGCGTCGCTGACCAGGCGGCGCTCACCAGCGGCAGCGACTTCTGGCACACCACCGGTGTCGAGTCGGCGGGCCTTCCGGTGATCACGGTGACCGACGGTCCGCACGGGGTCCGGGTGCAGGCCTCCGAGGGCGACCTGCTGGCCGGCGTCCCGGCCACCTGCTTCCCGCCCGCCGTGGCGAGCGCCTCCACCTGGGATCCGGAGCTGCTGCGCCGGATGGGTGAGGCGCTGGGCGACGAGTGCCGGGCCATGGACGTGGCCGTGCTGCTCGGGCCGGGCGTCAACCTGAAGCGCAGCCCGCTCGGCGGCCGCAACTTCGAGTACTTCTCCGAGGACCCGATCCTGACCGGCGCGCTCGCCACCGAGTGGGTGCGCGGCCTGCAGAGCAAGGGGGTCGGCGCGTCGCTCAAGCACTTCGCGGTGAACAACCAGGAGACCGACCGGATGCGGATCAGCGCCGACGTCGACGAGCGCACGCTGCGGGAGATGTATCTGCGGGCGTTCCACCGGGTCGTGACGAAGGCGCAGCCGTGGACCGTGATGTGCGCCTACAACCGGATCAACGGGGTCTACGCGAGCCAGAATCGCTGGCTGCTCACCGACGTGCTGCGCGGCGAGTGGGGCTTCGAGGGCCTGGTCGTCTCCGATTGGGGCGCAGTCGTCGACCGGGTGGCGGCGGTCCGCGCGGGGCTGGACCTGGCGATGCCCGGGCCGGACGCCACCGGTGACCGGGCGCTGGTCGAGGCGGTCGAGGCGGGAACGCTCGACGGCGCCGCTCTGCGGACGTCGGCAGAACGCGTACGGGACCTGATCGTGAAGGCCGGGAAGCGCGAGACCGGAAGCTACGACGCGGCCGCGCACCACGCCCTGGCCAGGGAGATCGCCGGACGGGCGATCGTGCTGCTGAAGAACGACGGCGGTCTGCTCCCGCTGCGCGCCGAGGGGCAGACGATCGCGGTGCTCGGCGAGTTCGCACGGACCCCGCGCTACCAGGGCGGGGGCAGCTCGCAGATCACGCCGACCCGGTTGGACGACGCGCTGACCCAGATCCAGGCCTCGACCAGCGCCGCCGTGACGTTCGCGGCGGGCTACGACGATCCCGCCGAGGCCGTCGAGCTCGCCCGGGCCAGTGACGTGGCGCTGGTCTTCGTGGGCAGCGTGCACGAGACCGAGGGCGCCGACCGCGACTCGCTCGACCTCCCCGCCGAGCACCTCGCGCTGATCGAGCAGGTCGCCGCGGTCAACCCGAACACCGTCGTGGTGCTCTCCAACGGCGCGGTGCTGCTCACCAGCGGCTGGGAGTCACAGGTCCCGGCGATCGTGGAGGGCTGGCTGCTCGGGCAGGCCGGTGGCAGCGCGATCGCCGACGTGCTCTTCGGGCGGGTCAACCCGTCCGGGCGGCTCACCGAGACGATCCCGGTCAAGCTCGCCGACCACCCGTCCTACCTGGACTTTCCCGGGGAGCACGGGCACGTCCGGTACGGCGAGGGGTTGCACGTGGGTTACCGCGGGTTCGACGCGCGGGAGACCCCGGTGGCGTACCCGTTCGGGTTCGGGCTCTCCTACACGACGTTCTCCTACGGATCCGTGGCCGGGGACGGGCTGGAGGTCCGGGTTCCGGTGACCAACACCGGCTCGGCCGACGGGCGCGAGGTCGTCCAGGTCTACGCCTCGCTGCCGGGCTCGAAGGTGCGGCGCGCCCCGCGCGAGCTGAAGGCGTTCGCGAACGTGGCGATCGCGGCCGGCGAGACCGTCGAGGTCGTGCTGCACGTCGACCGTGACGACCTGGCGTACTGGGACACCCGGCTCGGGCGGTGGGTCGTCGAGGACGGGGACTACGTCTTCGAGGTCGGCGCCTCGTCCCGCGACATCCGGGCGACAGTGACCCGGCACGTCGACGGCGACGAGGTGCGGGTGCCCCTGACCGCGGATTCCAGCGTCGGCGAGTGGTTCGCCGACCCGCGCGGCGCCGCGCTGCTGGGTGAGCTGTTCGCCGCGGCGGCGGCCGGGGCCGGCGACTCGACGATGGCCGCGATGGCCTCCGACCCGGGGATGCTGATGATGCTGAACAGCCTGCCGCTGAGCCGGATGGCGATGTTTCCGGGCAGTCCGTTCACCGGGGACGCGCTCGCCGGCCTGGTCAAAGCCGCCAACGACTAGCCGATCCGTCCCGAAGCCCCGGCCCGATGCGGGCCGGGGCTTCGCGCTGTCCCGCAGCCGGCGCTTCCGCCGCCCCTCAGTCGAGGCAGGGCCCGCACTTCCCACTGCCCGTGAGCCGAAGCCGAGCCGAGCCCGGCCGGGCCGGGTTGAGGCCGGGCGGGGTTGGAGCCGGACCGGGACCACCCACGGACGTCGCCCTCGCGGGCTTCGCGTTCTGGCCGCCCCAGCGGCCTGCGAAGCCCGGGAGGGTCCCCGCGGGAGCGACGGTCCGTACCCCGGCGGAGAGGGGCAATGAAGATCTTGAAGTTGATCTTGGAAGTGGCTCGCAACTACATGGTGGCGAGCCACTTTGCTGTAACGGGTTGCCATAGTGTGCGACACACACTATCGTTGCTGGCATGACAATGGATGCGACGCTAGCGGGGCATCTGCAGGAACTGCGGCGCGGCACCGTGGTCGTCGCGAGCCTCACCGTCCTGCGCACGCCCGGCTATGGCTACTCACTGCTGGAGACCTTGAGCCGCGCCGGCTTCGAGGTCGAGGCGAACACGCTCTATCCGCTGCTGCGCCGCCTGGAGGCGCAGGGGCTGCTGACCAGCGAATGGAACACCGACGAGACCCGCCCGCGGAAGTTCTACCGGACCACCGAGCAGGGCGAGGCTCTCGCCGAGACCCTGCGCGGCGAGTGGGCACGGCTCAACACGGCGATCGGCGACCTCTCCGACGAACGGCTCGACGCCGCGATCGGCGACCTTTCCACCGGCACGACTCTGGGGAGCGAGAAATGACCAACCTCGTCGATCGTTACGTCTTCACCGCGCTGCGGCGGATCCCGGAGCAGCAGCGCGCCGACATCGACCGTGAGCTGCGCGCCTCCATCGAGGACGCGGTCGACGCCCGGGTCGAGGCCGGGGAGTCCCGCGAGGCGGCCGTCGAGACCACCCTCACCGAGCTGGGCGATCCGGAGCGGCTGGCGGATCGGTATGCGGGGCGCCCGGCCTACCTGATCGGGCCGGAGCTGTTCCCGGTCTGGCGGCGGCTGCTGAAGATCCTGCTCTGGACGGTGCTGCCGATCGTCGTGACGGTCGGGGTCGTGGTCCAGATCTTCGAGGACCCGAACATCGGCAAGATCATCGGCGGGGCGGTGTCCGGGCTGATCACTGTCGGTGCGCACCTCTGCTTCTGGGTCACGCTGGTCTTCGCGATCGCCGAGCGGACGAACACGCCGGTCAAGGTCAACTGGTCGCTCAAGGACCTTCCGCGGTACGAGGCCCAGCGCGCCGGCCTCGGTCAGATGCTCACCGGGGTCGTGTGGGTGGTGCTGCTGATCGCGGCGCTGGTGCTCCAGCAGTTCACGTTCACCGACGTGCCGCTGCTCGACCCGGCGAACTGGTCCTTCTGGTGGCCCGTGATGATCGCGCTGTTCGTCCTGCGCGCCTTCTACTACGTCTGGGTGTACCGGCTCGGCGCGACGACCCGGACGGTCGCGGTCGTGAACGCGGTGCTCACCGTGGCATGGGCGGCGCCGCTGGTCTGGCTGCTTGCCTCCGACCGGTTCTTCAACCCCGCCTTCCAGGGCTTCCTCGACCTCGACGGCGGCAACGCCCGGGGCTGGATGAACACCGGGCTCATCGCCCTGGTGGTGGTCGGCGCGGCGTGGGACATCATCGACACGGCGCTGCGGGCCGAGCGGACGCGGCGCGGGCTGCCGGGCAAGGTCCCGGGCACCGGCGGGAGCTACGACTTCAGCTGAGCCCGGGGGTCGCGTCCTGTGTTCGAGCCCGTGTGAGCAGTGCCTGAATCCGGGACACCAGCTCACGCGGGCTGAACGGCTTGGTCACGTAGTCGTCGGCGCCCGCGCTGAACCCGCCCTCGACGTCCTGCTCCTGGACCCGGGCGGTGAGCATGATGATCAGCATGCCGGCGGTGGCCGGGTCGGCGCGCAGCATGCGGCACACGTCGATCCCGGAGAGCAGCGGCATCGAGACGTCCAGCACGGCGAGCGTCGGGCGGCGCGTGCGGGCCTGCTCCACGGCGGCCTGACCGTCCCCGACCGTGATCACCTCGAGACCGGCCTGCTCCAGCTTGAACGCCACCAGATCCCGGATGTCGGCGTCGTCGTCGGCCACCAGGACCGTGGTCACGGCAGCTCCCCTCGATCGGCATCACGCTCGTAACACCGTATCCGGTGATATGCGGCTATGGAGGCGAGATGGCGGGATTGCGCCGTGCAACCCGTCTGCACCCGGGGTGCGCCCGGCCTGCCACCCGGCGGGAGTGTGCTGGTCCGCGTGCCACCATCGGCAAAGCATCGAACCGGGAGGGACCGATGACCGCGATGATCGACGACGTCCGCACCGAAGCGCTCTTCGTCTCCGACCTGCAGCGTTCTCAGGCGCCAACCCTGGAGGTGATCCGCGAGGCGGTCACCACGACGGTGAGCCGGCTCGGGGAGAACGGCTGCGCCGCGCTGGTCGCCCAGGAGTTCGGCGAGCATCCGGACTGTGCGATCGGCCGCATGCGGTGGGCACGGTCCGCCGTCCGGCTCGCCTTCGCCGCCTGATTCGCGCGTACGGCGTGAGCCGGCGCCCGTGGCACTCACCCGCGAGGTGATCCCGGCGCCGGCTCCCGACCGCGACGCCCGCCAGGCCGGCCTGGTGCTCACGGCGTACGCGGGAGGAGGGGTTGATCCGGTCCCTCATCGCGGGAAATGCGGGCGGCGGGATGGCGGCGGGCGCACGGGCGCGGCTAGGCTGCCGGTCATGAACGCGCGCTTGAGCATGTGGTGGCCCGCCTGACGGCGGCCACCACTCGCGCGTAACCAACCGCGGCCGCCTCGTCGAGGCGGCCGTTTTGCATGGCTGGACTCGGCACGCGGCCCCTGCCCGGAACGAGGGACCATGCCCACATCCTCAGCACTGCCGCAGCGGCCGTTCGCCCTTCTGCACCGTGACGGCGCCGATCACGTCGAGGTGCTCACCGGCGAGGTGATCACCGTGGAGACGCTCGCCGGCATTCCGCTCGAACCGGGGCGGCCCGTGCTCGCCGTGGTGCCGTACCGGCAGATCGCCGAGCGCGGCTTCGACTGCGTGGACGACGGCGCGCCGCTGGAATGCCTGCTCGTCACCACCCGCGAGACCCGGCCGCTGAGCGACTTCCCCGCCGGTGAGCTGCGGGTCTCCGGGGGACGGTTCGATCTGGGGGACGACGAGTACGGGGCGATCGTCGAGGACGTGCTGCGCGACGAGATCGGGCACGGCGAGGGCGCGAACTTCGTGATCCACCGCGTCTTCGAGGCGACAGTGGACGGCGACCCGGTGGAGGCGGCGCGGGCCGCGTTCGGCCGGCTGCTGCAGGGCGAGCAGGGCACGTACTGGACGTTCCTGGTGCACACCGGCACGCGGACCCTGGTCGGGGCGACCCCGGAACGGCACGTCAGCGTCACCGACGGCATCGTGATGATGAACCCGATCAGCGGCACGTTCCGGCACGGCTCCGGCGAGCTGATCGACTTCCTGCGGGACCCGAAGGAGGTCGAGGAGCTGTACATGGTGCTCGACGAGGAGCTGAAGATGATGGCGACCGTGGCCGAGCACGGCGGGCAGGTCGCCGGGCCGTACCTCAAGCAGATGTCGCATCTCACGCACACCGAGTATCTGCTGGCCGGGCGCGGCTCGCTGGACGTCCGGGAGGTGCTGCGGGAGACCATGTTCGCGCCGACCGTGACCGGCAGCCCGATCGAGAACGCGTGCCGGGTGATCGCGCGGCACGAGCGGCGCGGGCGGGGCTACTACGCGGGCGTGCTGGCGCTGCTGGAGGTCGCCGAGGACGGCACGCAGTCCCTGGACGCGCCGATCCTGATCCGGACCGCGGAGATCACGCCCCGGGGCACCCTGCGCGTCCCGGTCGGCGCGACGCTGGTCAGGCACTCGACCGCGGCGGGCGAGGTGGCCGAGACCCACACCAAGGCGGCGGGCGTGCTGTCCGCGCTGGGGGCCGCCACCATTCCCGTACGGACGTCGCCCCCGCCCGCGGCCGGCGAGGAGGAGCAGCGCACGCTGGCCGCCCGCAACGTGGACCTCGCCCGGTTCTGGCTCGACTCGCGCGCGGAGGGCGCACTGGCCGTGCCGTCGCTGGCCGGGCGCTCGGCGGTGATCGTGGACGGGGAGGACACGTTCACCGGGATGCTCGCGCACCAGCTCAAAGCGCTCGGGCTGGCCGTCACCGTGGTGCCGTGGTCCGCGCCCGTGCCCGACGCCGACCTGCTCGTGGCCGGGCCCGGCCCCGGGGACCCGTCGTCGCCGGAGGACGCCAAGATGACGGCGCTGCGCGGGATCGTGGCGGCCCGGCTCGCCGCGGGGCGGCCACTGTTCGCGGTCTGCCTGGGTCAGGAGTTGCTGGCGTTGCACCTGGGGTTGCCGCTGTTCCGGCGGGAGCAGACCTATCAGGGGCTGGCGCGGGACGTGGACCTGTTCGGCAGCGTCCGGCGGGTCGGCTTCTACTCCAGCTTCGCGGCGTCCTGTGCGGTGTCCTCGATGCCCTCGCCGTACGGCCCGGTGGAGATCGCCCGGGACCCGGCCGACGGGGCGGTGCACGCGTTGCGCGGGCCGCGGTTCGCCGGGGTGCAGTTCCACCCGGAGTCGGTGCTCAGCCGCGACGGGATCGACGTTCTTCGTGAACTTCTTCCGCCGTTGCTGGCCGAAGTGGTTAGCCCGCTCGCGAACGGGTAGCGAAGAGGATGTCGGTGGTCCAAGGTGATCGAGAGCCTCACCTTGGACCACCGACCCTTGTCGTGTACCGCTGACGCCCCTCACCCGAGGGTCCGCGCCGGTGAGCGTCACGGCCCCGCCCGGCGCTGTCCACAGGGGCTGGAAACCGCGGCTCGGAGCGCGAATGCTGGGCGCATGACGACTTGCGACTCCACCCCGCGCAACGCCCCGGCGCTCCACGCGCTCCTGCACCGGCAGGACGGCCTGATCACCTGGCAGCAGGCCCGGCAGCAGCTCAGCGACAAGGCCGTCCGCCATCGACTCCGGTCCGGGCGGTGGAGACGCGTGCACCACGGGCTCTACCTGACCCGTGCCGACGACGCGGACGATCGGCAGCGCCTGTGGATCGCCAGCCTCACCGCCGGCCACGGGCGGCCCGCGCCGCTCGCCGGCGTGACCGCGCTGCGGCTCCTGGGCCTGGACACCGGGCCGGTGGCCGGTGACCTCCCGGTCCACGTGCTGGTGCCCGCGAGCCGGCCGGCCCGCCACACGCCACCGGACGTCGTGGTGCACCGCACGCGGCGGCTGGGCAGTGCCGACGTCTGCCCGACGGCGGCGCCACCGTGCACCACGGCGGCCCGCGCCCTGATCGATGCCGTGGAGTGGGCGGCGGACGGGCTGGAGGCGATGATCGTGCTCGGCGCCGTCCAGCACCAGCAGCTGGTGAGCTCGGCCCAGATCCGGCCGGTGCTGGCCCGCCTGCCCCGGCTGACCCGGCGCGAGCTGATCGAGGACACGGTCCTCGACGACGATTGGGATCTCCCCCGGGCCACCTGACTCGTTGAATTGTTTACTGAGCGCCGACAGCCGGGTATCCGCACGGCGTCGCTGACCTTCGGAGGAAACCTTGTCCGAACCGCACGTCACTCTCGATACGCAGTCGCTCAACCCGGTGGAGCAGAAACTGCAGGGTCCCCTGGAGGATCAGCTCAGTTCGGCCCTGCAGGCCGCGACCGCCAAGATCCAGCAGCACTATGCCGGGGAGAGCGTCGACCAGGTCACCAGCATGCTCCTGGAGCAGGCCCGGGCCGGTCTGCACCCGGACATCGCCGCCGGCTTCAACCCCGACCACGAACAGCTCCGCCACGTGGCCGAGGAAATCGTCAGCCGCGCCCACTGACCCACCGACCGGCGAGGCAGGGCTCCGCACCACGGACGCCCTGCCTCGCCGATCACTCAGCTCCAGGGAAGTACGCCCGCGGTCCCGGCATGTCTCCCGTTGCCTCGCACGAAGCGGCCCGGCTGGACCTCACGGGTGTATCCGCACTCGGAAACACCTCCAGCAACCAGCCAGAGCAGCCCGGCTGGACCCCAGAGGTGCATCCCCACCCGGAAACACCTCCAGCGGCCAGCCGGGCGTCGGGCGTTGACCACCCGGCGCGACGGCGAACCTCTCCGCCTCTGGCCGCCGCTGACGGGGCGATCGGGCTAGGGGTTCTTGCGGGGGTCGTGGAGGGTGAGGATCAGGTCGACGACCAGGGCGGACCAGCCTGTCTGGTGCCAAGCGCCGAGGCCGGCGCCGTTGTCGCCGTGGAAGTACTCCGGGAAGGCGATCAGGTCCTTCCAGTCGGGGTGGGTCTGGAACAGGGTGGTCGCGCCGTAGATCGGGCGGTGGCCGGTCTCGTCCGGGACGAACAGGGCGATCAGGCGGCGCGCCAGGTCGTCGGCGACCTCGGAGAGCGACACCTTCGTCTGGGAGCCCGTGGGGTATTCGACGCGCAGGTCCTCGCCGTAGAACTCGGCGAACTCGCGCAACGCCTCGACCAGCAGGTAGTTGACCGGCATCCACACCGGACCGCGCCAGTTGGAGTTGCCGCCGAACAGGCCGCTCGTGCTTTCCGCCGGCTCGTAGCCGACAGTGAAGTCGGAGCCGCCCAGCGACACCGTGAACGGCTTCTCCAGGTGT
Source organism: Actinoplanes cyaneus (assembly GCF_016862095.1). Classification (GTDB taxonomy): domain Bacteria; phylum Actinomycetota; class Actinomycetes; order Mycobacteriales; family Micromonosporaceae; genus Actinoplanes; species Actinoplanes cyaneus. The sequence goes on along the minus strand of NZ_BOMH01000010.1, from coordinate 39,125 downwards.
GACCGGGAGAGCGTGCGAAGCCCGTACGGCGAGAGGAACTCCTCCGGATCGAGCAGGCGCGCGAGGATCCGGAGCAGCTGGTCCTGCCCGACCATGCTGAGCAGTCGCTGGCGGCGGCGGTCGGCCCCGCCCAGGCGCCGGGCGCTGATCACGTCGCCGTAATCGGTCTGGTTGTGCAGCATCCAGCGCACCCGCGCGTTGACCTCGGGCAGCCGGTTCAGCGTGTCGGAGGTGAGCCGGGTGGTCGCGGCGAGCGGGAGCAGGCCGACGATCGAGCGGGCCTTGAGCGGCACCTTGTGGCCGTCGGGCAGGCGCAGCACGTCGTAGAAGAAGCTGTCCTCCTCGTCCCACAGCCCTTGCCGGTACGCCGCCTCCGCGATGTACGTGAAGTGCTCGAAGAACTTCGTCGCCATGTCCTCGTACGCCCGGTCGTGCAGCGCCAGGATGATCGCCATGTCGAGCAGGTTGAGCGCGTACATCGCCATCCAGCCCGTGCCGTCGGACTGTTCGAGCACCCCGGCGACCGGCAACGCCGCCGACCGGTCGAACGGGCCGACGTTGTCCAGGCCGAGGAAGCCGCCCTCGAAGACGTTGTTGCCGCCGACGTCCTTGCGGTTCACCCACCAGGTGAAGTTCAGCAGCAGCTTGTGCATGATCCGGGACAGGAAGTCGTAGTCACGACCGCCGTCGATCTCGAAGACCCGCAGCGCGGCCCACGCGTGCACCGGCGGGTTCACGTCGCCGAACGACCACTCGTACGCGGGAATCTGGCCGTTGGGGTGCATGTACCACTCGCGGAGCAGCAGCAGGAGCTGGGACTTCGCGAAGCCCGGGTCGACGCGGCTGATGCTGACGCAGTGGAAGGCCAGGTCCCACGCGGCGTACCACGGGTACTCCCACGGGTCCGGCATGCTGATCACGTCGAAGCTGTTCATGTGCCACCAGCCGTTGTTGCGGCCGTAGCGCCGGCCCGGCGGTGGCGGCGAGTTGGCCGGGTCGCCGACCAGCCACTGCTTGACGTCGAAGTGGTAGAACTGCTTGCCCCACATCAGCCCGGCGATGCCCTGGCGGGCCACCGCGGCCTCGTCCGCCGACGCGGCGGCCGGGATGATCTCACCGAAGAACGCGTCGGCCTCGGCGAGCCGGTCGCGCATCACCGCGGTCCACTCCTCGCCCAGGTACTCCCCTCCGGGGCCCGGCGGCGGCGCTGGCGCGTCGGTCTGCGCGAGGCGCAGCCGGATGGTGCGGCTCTCCCCCGGCGCGCAGGTGATCTCGTAGTGCAGCGCGCCCTTCGTCCCGACGCCGGACGGGTTCACCGTCGGCATGTCGGAGATCAGGAAGTCGTTGATCCCGTCCTTCGGGTACGGGCTGCGGCCCGGCAGTCCCCACAGGCGCTGAGCGTTGGTCTCGTTGTCGCACACCAGGGCCGGCGGTTCGCCCTCGGCGTCGAGGGTGATGTGACCGATCGAGCGGTGCCGCCCGGCGATCCGCCCCGGCGTGCCGCTCAGTGACGGCATCGGCCGGTTCGGCAGCCCCCACGCCCAGGTGTTGCGGAACCAGAGGGTCGGCAGCACGTGCAGGGTCGCCTTCTCCGGGCCGCGGTTCGACACCGTGATCGCGATGCACATGTCCTGCGGGCCGGCCTTGGCGTAGTCGACGGTGACCGCCCAGAACCTGTCCTGGTCGAAGATGCCGGTGTCGACCAGCTCGTACTCGCTCTCGGTGCGCGAGCGCTGCCCGTTCACCCGGACCAGCTGGTCGTACGGGAACTCGGCCTGCGGATAGTGGTAGCGCCAGCGCATCCACGAGTGGGTGGGCGTCGAGTCCTCGTACCACCAGTAGTCCTTGGCGTCCTCGCCGTGGTTGCCGCCGTCGCCGCCGAGGCCGAACATCCGCTCCTTGAGGATCGGGTCCTTGCCGTTCCAGAGGGCGAGCGCGAAGCAGAACGTCTGCCGGTCGTCACAGATCCCGGCCATGCCGTCGTCGTTCCACCGGTACGCCCGGGAGCGCGCATGGTCGTGCGGGAAGTAGTCCCACGCCGTCCCGTGCTCGCTGTAGTCCTCGCGGACCGTGCCCCACGCCCGCTCGGAGAGGTAGGGACCCCAGGCGCGCCACGGCTGCTCGCCGGAGTCGGCCTGGGCCAGCCGATCCCGCTCCGACACGTCCGTTCTCACCATCCCCACGAAATTACGGTCAGGAGTCGATCACACTGAGACTGTCACGGTCTGGTGTCAAGTGTGTCGGCCTCGCCGATTCTTCCCCATGGTCGGAGGTCCCCTTCCATGTCCACCGTGCGACCGATCGCGTTCGGACCGCAGATATGTACTGATCCGATCGGCGGATCGGCCCGGGAATGGCTGCTACCCGACGGGTTGGGCGGCTACGCCATGGGGACCGTCACAGGGTTGCGGACGCGCAGGTACCACGGGTTGCTGGTGGTGTCCGGGGCCACGCCCGCGTCCCGCATGCTGGGCCTCGCCGCGCTCGACACGGTGGTCACGCTGCCGTCCGGCGCGCGGGTGCGGCTCGGCTGCCACGAGTGGGCCGGCGGGGTGATCGACCCGCGCGGGCACGAGCTGCTGACCTCGTTCGAGCTGATCGACGGGGTGCCGCGGTGGCGGTGGCGGATCGGGGACGTGGTGATCGAGCGGGAGATCGCGACGACGCACGGGCGGGCGGCGGTCACCGTGGTGCACCGGCAGATCGCCGGCGGACCGGTCCGGATCACCCTGGAGGCGCTCTGCGCGTGGCGCAACGCACACGGCGAGCAGGGCTCCTCGCTCTCCGTCGCGCCGACGGCGGACGGGTGCGTCGTCGAGAACGCGTACCGGATCGCCGGGCCGGGTTTCGCCTCGGCCGGCGAGTGGTTCGAGGGATTCCGCTACCGCGAGGAGGCGGCCCGCGGCCTTCAGGATCACGAGGATTTGTGGTACGCCGGTAGCTTCCACTCCGCACTGGAAAGTCCCGTCGAGGTCGTCGCGTGGGCCGGTGACCTCTCCTCGCCACCCGCCCCCGGAGCAGTGGACGCCGCCCGCCGCCGCAACCGCGGGATCGTCGCCGCGGCGGCGCCCGCCGACCACGTCGAGGCGGCTCTCGTGCTCGCGGCTGACGCCTTCGTGGTGCGCGGACCCGACGTCGTCGCCGGCTACCCGTGGTTCGGGGCGTGGTCGCGCGACACGATGATCGCTTACGAGGGGTTGTTCCTGTCCACGCGGCGCTTCGACGAGGGCCGGGAGCTGCTCCTGGCGTACGCCGCGACGCTCTCCGAGGGGATGCTGGCGAACACCGCGGACACCGGCAGCGTCGAGTACAACACCGCGGACGCGACCCTGTGGTTCCTGCACGCGGCCGACCGGCACGTGACGGTGACGGGCGACGACGAGCTGCTCCACACGCTCCGGCCGGCCCTGACGGGAGTGATCGAGCATCATCTGGCCGGCACCCGCTACGGGATCCGGGTGGACCCGGCTGACGGCCTGCTCCGCCAAGGGGCGCCCGGCGAGGCGCTGACCTGGATGGACGCGCGCGTGGACGGGGTCGCGGTCACGCCCCGTACCGGGAAGGCCGTGGAGATCAACGCGTTGTGGATCAACGCGCTGGCCACCCTCGGTGACTCCTTCACCCCCTTGGAGAGCAGGGCCCGGGACAGCTTCGCGCGCTCCTTCCCCACCCTGACCGGGCTGCTGCAGGACGTGCTCGGCGATCACACGCTGCGGCCCAACCAACTGCTGGCCTGGTCGCTGCCGCACGCGCCGCTGCAACCCGACCCGGTGGTGCTCGGGCGGATCGGGGCGGCGCTGCTCACGCCGATGGGGTTGCGCAGCCAGGCGCCGGGAACCCCCGGCTACCACGGGCGGCACGCCGGCGGACCGGGCGAACGGGACAGGGCGTACCACACCGGGACGGTCTGGCCGTGGCTCACCGGACCGTACGCCGCGGCATGGCACCGGCTCGGCGCAGCCGTCCCGGACGTGCTCGCCGACGCGGAACGGCACCTGACCGAGCACGGACTCGGGTCGATCTCGGAGACCGCCGACGGCGACGCCCCGCACACCGGCACCGGCTGCCCGTTCCAGGCCTGGTCGGTCGCCGAGCAACTCCGGGCGCGGAAACTCTGAGGATCCGGCTTCGCACCCGTTCTGCAACCGTCGGACCGGAGGCTGGAGACATGCATCGCAACCGGCCGTGGCGGCTGTGGCTCGTCGTGGTCGCCGTCTGCGCGCTGCTCTGCTGCCTGAGGCTGATACTCGGGTGGCCGTTCCTGGGCCACGAAATCCCCTACCTGGCGATCACCTGCGCCACCCCGCTCATGATCGTGACCGGGATCCTGATCCACCGGCCGACTCGCCCGGCCGGCTGGATCACCCTCGCCGCCGGACAGGTGCTCTACGCCGTCGCCGACACGATCTACGACTTCGACCTCTGGACCACCGGCGAGATGACCGAGCCGACACCGAGCGACGTGCTGTACCTGAGCAGCACGCTGCTGATCGGGGCGGCGGTGGTCACGTTCATCCGGCGCCGCACTCCGGGCTGGGACCTCGCCACCGGGTTGGACGCGCTCGTCGTGGCGATCAGTGCCAGCATCCTGAGCTGGGAGTTCTTCATCAAGCCGGTCGCCGGTGACTCGGAACTGGCGATGTCCGAGAAACTGACCGAGGCGGCGTACCCGATCCTCGACCTGATGCTGCTGATCCTGGCGATCCGGCTGGTGCTGCGGTCGGGCGGGCGCAGCACGTCGCTCCGCCTGCTCCTCGGGTATCTGTTGCTGATGTTCGCGGCCGACACGGCGTACGCGATCGTCGGTCTTCTCGGTGGATCGAACACGAGCGAGCCGATCACCAGCGCCACCTGGATCGTCTCGCTCGGCCTGCTCGGCGCATGCGCGCTGCACCCCGCGATGCGCGACTTCGACTCGCCCAGCCGGATCGCCGCGCCCGACGCCACCCCGGCCCGCCTGACCATGCTCACCTGCGCCGTCCTGATGGTGCCCGGCCTCCAACTCGGCGAGCACCTGGCCGGGCGCGACGTGGACGTCCCGCTCACCAGCACCGCCTGTGCGGTGATGTTTCTGCTGGTGCTGGCCCGGATGGCCGGCCTGGTCGCGGCACAGCGGCGGGCCGCCGACACCGACGCCCTGACCGGGGTGCGCAACCGCCGATACTTCGAGGAGGCACTCGCCACCGAATGCCGGCGAGCGGCCCGGACCGGCTACAACGTCGGCCTCATCATGATCGACATCGACCACTTCAAGAGAGTCAACGACACGTACGGGCATCCGGGCGGCGACCGCGTGCTCCGCGAGATCGCGCAACGCCTCTCCTCCGGCACCCGGGCCGGCGCCACCCTCGCCCGGTACGGCGGCGAGGAGTTCATCGCCGTGATCCCGCACATCTCCGCCGCCGACCTGTCACCACTCGCCGAACGCACCCGCAAACTCGTCGCCGACCTGCCCGTCGCCGTCACCGACCAGACCCTGATCACGGTCACCGCCTCGATCGGCGCGGCCACCGCCCCCGGGCCCCTCGCCGAGCCCGCCGAACTGCTGCGGGCGGCGGACCAGGCGCTCTACGCCGCCAAGTCGGCCGGGCGCAACCGGACGGTCCTCGCCCCCGAGGTGCACAGGCCGGCACCCATCCAGGGCTGAAGCACACGCCGGGGCCGGCCTTCTGGGCTGAGCCCGCCTCACGCCACGGTCCCCCGCCACTGGCCGCCTCCGCCGTTCCTCCGGGCCCTGGCCCGCCTCCCGATCTCCTCGCCAGGCTTCGGCCGCCTCCGCGGCCCCTCCCGGCCCCTGGCAGCCCTATCAGAAGCCGGGCAGTTCTGCCGGTTTTCCACAGCGGCAGGTTGTCCACAGGGCCGGTGCTCGACCGCTCTGTTCTTCGCGATAATGGTGCCTGGGCGGTCTGCCCCCTTGGTAAGGGTGGGGTTTACGCAGGCCCGCCCGCCTGGACCGCGGCACCTGCGGCGCCGACACGGCGGTCGCACCACACGTTCACACCTCGGCAACCGGTCATGGGTAGGTTCGGGGCATGCCTGCCTCCGATTACGTCCGGAACCTGCGCGACCGGGTCGGCCATGAACTGCTCATGTTCCCGACCGTGTCGGCGATCGTGCTGAACGACCGCGGCGAGGTGCTGCTGCACCAGCGCAGCGACAACGCCGAGTGGAACCTGATCGCCGGCCTGATGGACCCGGGTGAGCAGCCGGCCGACGCCGTGGTCCGCGAGGTCGAGGAGGAGACCGCGGTCCAGATCAAGATCGAACGGCTGGCGGGTGTCGTCTCGCACAACGTCACCTACATGAACGGCGACCGCTGCCAGATGGTCAACATCTTCTTCCGCTGCCGTGCGGTCGGCGGCGAGGCCCGCGTCAACGACAGCGAGTCACTGGCGGTGGGGTGGTTCCCGCTCGACGCACTGCCCGAGCTCGACGAGTTCACTCACCGCCTGCTGGCGCTGGCCCTGGACGACAACGCCCTGCCGTACTTCGCCGCGCCCGGCGAGGGCGGCTTCTGACGCGCCGGCTCCGAGCCCCACCAGCCCGCCGAAACAGCCCTCACCACCAGCCGAAGCCACCCGGCTGGCACTCACGGCTGGAAGGGCGCCCCGACACAACCCTCACCACCAGCCACCGACGGCCGGCTGGCACTCACGGTTGAAACAGAGCCCCGATACAACCCTCACCGCCAGCTATTGGTCCGGGACAGTTTCTGCTCGGCAGGCCGGACCGTTGGCACTCTGCTGGTTGTTCGAGATTGAGTGGCGGTGCCGACGCGGCGCTCGGCACTCCGGTGCGCCGGGTCGGGTGAGCGGGGCCGCGGACACCGACGTTGCCGGGTCGGGTGAGCGAGGCCGCGGACACCGACGTTGCCTGCTCGGGTAAGCGAGGCCGCGGGCACCTGCGTTGCCAGGCTGGGCGGCCGGATCAGGGCTGGGCCGGCGGCCGGGCCGGTCGGCTCGACGTGGTTGGCGCCCGGCCAGGGCGGCTCGCGGGCTAGGTGAGCCAGCCGGGGCGGATGAGGCCGGCTTCGTAGGCGTAGACGACCAACTGCGCCCGATCGCGCGCGCCCAGCTTGATCATGGTGCGGCTGACGTGGGTCTTGGCGGTGGCGGGGCTGATGACGAGGCGGGCGGCGATCTCGTCGTTGGACAGGCCCTCGGCGACCAGGGCCATCACTTCGCGTTCGCGGTCGGTGAGCTGGTCCAGTTCGCGGGGTGGCTCGGGCCGGCGGGTCGCCCCGGAGCCCGCGAACTCGCCGATCACCCGCCGGGTGACGCTGGGTGACAGCAGGCCGTCGCCGGCGGCCACGGCGCGGACACCGCGGATCAGCTCGACCGGCTCGGTGTCCTTGACCAGGAAGCCGGAGGCGCCGGTGCGCAGGGCTTCGAACACGTACTCGTCGAGCTCGAACGTGGTGAGAATGACGACCCGGGTGTCGGCGCATGCCGGGTCGGCCGCGATGCGCTTGGTCGCCTCCAGCCCGTCGACGCCGGGCATGCGGATGTCCATCAGCACCACGTCGGGCCGGGTGGCACGGACCAGGGTCACCGCCTGGACGCCGTCCGCGGCCTCGCCGACCACCCGGATGTCCGGCTCGGCGTCGAGGAGCGCGCGGAAACCGGCCCGGACCAACGCTTGGTCGTCCGCCAGCACCACCGAGATCATTTTCTTCCCCTCCGGAGCCATCTACCCGTCCGAGCTCTCATGTGTGTCCGGTGAACGCCGCGCCCGGCCGTTCTCGCTCCCGGCGTCACCGGTCACCGTCGCGCCACGATGAACCACGTCGCCAGCCCGATCCGCCCCGCCAACATCCGACAATCCGGGCGCAACCGGCCCAGCGGCAGAACGACCCGTGGACGGCGCCGGCGGGCCCGGGCAGGGGGGCGAAGCCGGAGCCGGCGAGGTCGGCGCGGCGGGCTGGGCCGGCGCGGCAGGCGACGTCGGAGCGCCAGGCGAGGTCGAAACGCCAGGCGAAGTGGGAGCGCCAGGCGAAGTGGGAGCGGCAGGCGAGGTCGGAGCGGCAGGCGACGGCGTCCGGGTCGGGAGGATGACGGTGACGAGGAAGCCGCCCGTCGGGGGCCGCCCCGCCTCCAGCCTGCCGCCGAGACTTTCCGCCCGGGCCCGCATCCCGGCGATGCCGCTGCCCGTGTCACCGTCCGGGGCGGGCGGCGGGGGCGGCTCGGCCACGGACGGCCCGCCGTTGCGGACGGAGACGTACAGCGCGGCCGGCAGATAGCCGACCGCGACGTCGGCCTCGGGTTCAGGCCCGGCGTGCCGGCGGACGTTGGTGAGAGCTTCCTGGACGATCCGGTACGCCGCGCGGTCCACCTCGGCGGGCAGCTCGCGCGGCTCGCCGGTGACCGTCGTGCGGACCGGGATGCCGGCGGTCGCGGTCAGCTCGCTCAGCCGGTTGAGCCCGAGCGCGGGCTGCCGGGGCGCCGCCTCGTCGTCGGTGCGCAGGACGCCCAGCACCGATCGGACCTCGCGCAACGCCTCCGCGCTGGCGCTCTTGATCGCGGTCAGCGCCTCGCGGGCCTGCTCGGGACGCTGGTCCATGAGGTGCAGCCCGACCCCGGCCTGCACGTTGATCAGCGACAGGTGGTGGCCGAGCACGTCGTGCAGCTCCCGCGCGATCCGCAGCCGCTCCTCGGAGGCCTGCCGCCGTTCCTGCTCCTCGCGCCGGCGGGTCTGCTCGGCGAGGGTCCTGGCCTGCGCGGCGTAGTTCTCCGCGCGGATCCGGGCGGCGCCGCCGAGCAGGATCACCAGCCCGAGCCCGGTCGCGGCGAGGCAGGCCTGCCCCGTCTTCGGCACCGCACGCTCGTCGAGGTGCAGCACGTCGGTCAGCCCCACGGAGATGCCCAGCCAGACGGCCCACGCGGTGGTGGCGCTGATCAGCGCGGTCTGGCGACGGCCGGTGCGGGCCAGCGTGTAGAGCGCGATGACGGCCGGGACGGTGTAGGCGGCGTTCAGCGCGAGCTGCGTGGTCAGGACGATGGCGGCGGCCGCCGTGACGGCGAAGACCGTGGCCGGGGCGCGGCGACGCCAGAAGAGCGCCAGCGGGCCGGCGAGCAGCAGCAGGGTGGTGAGGTTGTCCCAGGGGCGGAGCAGCAGGCCGCCGGCGTGCGAGGAGAGCACGTTGGTGGCGACCATCTGGACGACCGTGGTGGCGATCACCGAGGCGGGCGGCCACCCGTCGTGCGCCTGCCGGACGCGGTGCCGCCAGTGCTCCGGGCGGAGCTCGGCATCGGCGCGCGGCGGCGGATCGCCGAACGAGGAGCAGCGGTCGTCCCGCGGCTCCCGGCGCCCGTCCCGCCCGCGCTGCCTCATGCAGCCGAAACTACGTCACCGGGGCGGCGCCGGCATCGGCCCCGGGTCCGGATCCCGGCGTACGCCCACGGGAGTAATTCCGCGGGGCTCCTACTCCCCCGGTCGTACGGGAAAGGTGATTGATCTTGATTTGCACCGCGCCCGGATGCGTCGCCGGGCCGACGCCGCGACCTCGCCCGGCGCGGAACCTGGAGGGAGCAGAACCGCCGAGGAGGACATCGTGTATCCCGAACAAGTGACCCGGCTGCGGACCTCCGACTCGGAGCGCGAGCAGATCGCCGAGATCCTGCGTGCCGCGATGGGCGAGGGCCGGCTGACTCTGGACGAGGGCGAGGAGCGGCTGGGTGCCGCGTACGCGGCGAGGTTCCGCGACGAACTGGCGGCGCTGACGAGCGATCTGCCGGCGCGGCGCCCGCCCGCGACACGCCGGTCGGTGCAGCGGCATGCCAGTTTCGTCCTGATTCTCGCGGGTGTTCTCGTGGCCCTCTGGGTGCTCTCCGGGGCACCGTTCTTCTGGCCCGCGTTCCCGCTGTTCTTCCTGGTGATGGGCCTTGTCCGGCACGCCCGATCCGGGCGGTACGAGTTCCGCCGCACCCACCGGCTGCAGCTGCGGCACTAGCCGCAAGTGTCGGGTGGCCGACTCCACTCCGCTGTGGACGCCTCGGTCGTTGATCTTCATCCCCGCCTCTGCGACAGTGTCGCAGTTTGTTCGGGGAGGGACGACGCACATGATGGGTCCGTCGCACGCACTGTCGGGGGCGGCCGCCTGGCTGGCCGGCAGCTGGGCGCTCGACCAGTTCGCTGACTATCACCAGACGCCGCTGATGATCGGCGTGGGCACGGCGATGGCCGCCGGCGGCGCGTTGCTGCCCGATTTCGATCTCTCCGGCAAGGTGACCACCAATCAGGGCGGCGCCACCGTGGCCCGGACGTTCGGCGTGTTCTCGCTGTTCGTCGCCGAGGTGATCGAGAAGATCTCGCTCGGGATCTACGCGGCGACGCGGCAGAAGCGCGACCCGAGGCGTGACCACGGGCACCGGACGTTCACGCACACGCTGCCGTTCGCCGGGCTGGTCGGCTGGGGCACCACCGCGCTGGCCGCGCACTACGGCAAGTGGGCGGTGGTCGGCATCATCTTCTTCATGGCCGGCCTGGCGCTGCGCGGCCTGTTCGAGAAGTGGGCGGAGCGGGCCGGCTGGCTGATCGTCACGCTCGCGGCGGGCGGCATCGCCTGGTTCACCGCGGCAAACCTGCCCGGTGACCGCGGTTATCCGCTGCTCGGTTTCGCGGTCGGCGCGGGCTGCGTGGTGCACCTGCTCGGCGACATGATCACGAAGAACGGCGTGCCGATCTTCTGGCCGATCCCGACCGGCCGCAACCGGATGTGGCGCATGGTCGGCATCCCGAACAAGTTCGCCGTGAAGGTCGGCGGCAAGACCGAGACGGTCGTCCTGACCACCGCCTTCACGATCATCTCGTGCGTGTCGCTGGTCGGGCTGTTCGCCCCGGCCCTGCTGGAACGCCTGAACCTAGACGTGTGGGCCTCGAAGTAGGAACCTGAGGCGGGTACGAGGGAGCCGGCCCGTCAGAGCCGGCTCAGCACCTTCTCCACGATCTTCTCCACGGCCAGTGTCGCGTCGACGCCGATCCCGTTCTCGTCGTCGCCGAGCGGCTCCAGGATCGCGAACTGCGACGCCACCAGCGTGCTCGGCATGAAGTGCCCGGCCCGTCCGCTGACCCGGGCAGTCGCCGTCTCCGGCGTCAGCACCAGGTGGACGAAGTAAGCGTCCGGGTTTCCGGCGCGGAGCACGTCCCGGTACGCCCGTTTGAGCGCCGAGCAGGACACGACGAGGTCACCGGGGCCGAGGGAGGACGCGATGGCGGCCAGCCAGGGCGCCCGGTCCCCGTCGGTCAGGGGCACCCCGCTGTGCATCTTGGCCACGTTCGCCGCCGGGTGGAAGTCGTCGGCCTCGGAGTAGGGCACACCGAGCCGCTCGGCCAGGGCCTTGCCGATCGTGCTCTTGCCACAGCCGGTGACTCCCATGACCACGATCGGCACCATTCGCGTTCCCCCTGTACGTCAGTCGATCGAGTAGGCCAGGTTCGGCCGCAGCCAGCGTTCCACCTCGGCGACCGGCATGCCACGCCGGGCGGCGTAGTCCTCGACCTGATCCTTACCCAGTCGCCCGACGGTGAAGTACTTCGCGTCGGGGTGGGCGAAGATCAGGCCGCTGACCGCCGCGGCCGGGGTCATCGCGAACGACTCGGTCAGCGCCACCCCGATCCGGCCGGTGTCGAGCAGCTGGAACAGGTCCTTCTTCTCGCTGTGGTCGGGGCTCGCCGGGTAGCCCAGGGCCGGGCGGATGCCGCGGAAGCGCTCGGCGTGCAGATCCTCGAGCTTGGGCTGCGAGCCGGGCTCGAACCAGTCGCGGCGCGCCTTGAGGTGCAGGTATTCGGCGAAGGCCTCGGCCAGCCGGTCGGCCAGGGCCTTGACCATGATGGCCTTGTAGTCGTCCTGCTCGTCCTCGTACCTCTTGGCGAGCTTCTCGGCGCCGTGGATCGCCACGGCGAAACCGCCGAGGTGGTCGCCCTCTGGGGCGATGTAGTCGGCCAGGCAGCGGTTGGCCCGGCCGGCCGGCTTCTCGGTCTGCTGCCGCAGCATCGGGAAGCCGCGCCCGTTCTCCAGCAGGATGTCGTCGCCGTCGCTGTGCGCGGGCCAGAACGCGTAGAGGCCGCGCGCCTGGAACGACCCGTCCGCGATGATCTTGTCGAGCATCGCGTTGGCGTCGTCGAAGAGTTCCTTGGCGACCGGCTCCTTGAGGATCGCCGGGTACTTGCCCTTGAGTTCCCAGGCCAGGAACAGGAACTGCCAGTCGATCATCTCGCGCAGCTCGGCGATGGTCGGCTGGACCTCGCGGACCCCGGTGAACGCGGGCACCGGCAGGTCGCCGAAGTCGACCCGCTCCCGGTTCGCCCGGGCCTGCGCCAGGGTGAGCAGCGGCTGGGCGTGCCGTTTCTCGTGCGCCTCGCGCAGGCGCTCCTGCTCGGCGCGGTTCGCCTCGTCGAGCGTCACCGCGCGGTCGGCGTCGAGCAGGTCGCCGACGACGCCGACAACGCGGGACGCGTCCAGGACGTGAACGGTCGAGCCGTCGTACGCCGGGGCGATCCGCACCGCGGTGTGCTGCTTCGAGGTGGTCGCCCCGCCGATCAGCAGCGGCAGCTTGAGCCCGCGGCGCTGCATCTCGGCGCCGACCGCCACCATCTCGTCCAGCGACGGGGTGATCAGGCCGGACAGGCCGATCGCGTCGGCGCCCTCGGCGATCGCGGTGTCCAGGATCTTGGCGGTCGGGACCATCACCCCGAGGTCGATCACCTCGTAGTTGTTGCAGCCCAGCACCACGCCGACGATGTTCTTGCCGATGTCGTGGACGTCGCCCTTGACCGTGGCCAGCACGACCTTGCCCTGGCCGCGGGAGCCCTCGGTCTTCTCCTTCTCCATGTACGGCAGCAGGTAGGCCACCGAGCGCTTCATCACGCGAGCGCTCTTGACCACCTGGGGCAGGAACATCTTGCCGGAGCCGAAGAGGTCGCCGACGATGCCCATGCCGTCCATCAGCGGGCCCTCGATCACGTCGAGCGCCCGGGGCAGCTTCAGCCGGGCCTCCTCGGTGTCCGCCTCGATGAAGTCGACGATGCCGTGCACGAGCGCGTGGCTGAGCCGTTCCTCGACGGGCGCCTCGCGCCAGGACAGGTCGACCTCGCGCTTGGCGCCGCTGCCGGTGACCGTGGAGGCGAAGGTGACCAGCCGGTCGGTGGCGTCCGGCCGGCGGTCGAAGAGCACGTCCTCGACCAGCTCCAGCAGGTCGGCCGGGATGTCCTGGTAGACGGCGAGCTGACCGGCGTTGACGATGCCCATGTCCAGCCCGGCCTGGACCGCGTAGAACAGGAAGGCCGAGTGCATCGCCTCACGGACGATGTCGTTGCCGCGGAACGCGAACGACAGGTTGGAGATGCCGCCGCTGGTGCGGGCGCCCGGGCAGCGCTGCTTGATCCGCGGGAGGGCCTCGAGGAACGCCTTCGCGTACCCGTTGTGCTCGGCGATGCCGGTGGCGACGGCGAGCACGTTCGGGTCGAAGATGATGTCGGTCGGGTCGAAGCCGTCCCCGACCAGCAGGTCGTAGGCCCGGCCGCAGATCTCGACCTTGCGGTCGGCCGTGTCGGCCTGGCCCTGCTCGTCGAAGGCCATCACGACCACGCCGGCGCCGAAGTCGCGGATCCGGCGGGCCTGCGCCAGGAAGCTCTCCTCACCCTCCTTGAGGCTGATCGAGTTCACCACGCCCTTGCCCTGCACGCACTTGAGGCCGGCCTCGAGCACGTTCCACTTCGAGCTGTCGATCATGATGGGGATCCGGGCCACCTCGGGCTCGGTCGCGATCAGGTTGAGGAACGTGGTCATCGCGCGCTCACTGTCGAGCAGGTCGGCGTCCATGTTCACGTCGAGCAGGTTCGCGCCGCCACGGACCTGGTCCAGCGCCACGTCGACGGCGGCCTGGTAGTCGTCGGCCTCGATGAGCCGGCGGAACTTGGCCGAGCCGGTCACGTTGGTCCGCTCGCCGATCATGACGAAGCCGGTGTCCGGCCCGATCGCGAACGGCTCCAGGCCGCTGAACCGGGTGGTCGGCGCGGGCGGGTCGATGGTCCGGGGCGTGGCGTCCCGGACCGCGCGCGCGACCTCGGCGATGTGCGGCGGCGTGGTGCCGCAGCAGCCGCCGACGATGTTGACCAGGCCGGACGCGGCGAACTCGCCGATCAGGGCGCCGGTCTCCTCGGGCGTCTGGTCGTAGCCGCCGAACGCGTTCGGCAGGCCGGCGTTCGGGTGGGCGGCGACGAACGTGTCCGACAGGCGGGCCAGCTCGGCCACGTGCGGGCGGGCCTCGGCCGCGCCGAGCGCGCAGTTCAGCCCGACGACCAGCGGACGGGCCCGCTCGATCGAGCGCCAGAAGGCCTCCACGGTCTGCCCGGAGAGCGTGCGGCCGGAGAGGTCGACGATGGTGACCGAGACCCAGAGCGGCAGCTCGGGGGCGACCTCGTGGGCCGCCGCGATCGCCGCCTTGGCGTTCAGCGTGTCGAAGACGGTCTCCACCATGATCAGGTCGACACCGCCTTCGGCAAGGGCCGAGATCTGCTGCGCGTACGCCGTCTTGACCTGATCGAACGTGACGGCACGGTAGGCCGGGTCGTCGACCTTGGGTGACAGTGACAGCGTCACGTTCAGCGGCCCGACGTCACCGGCCACGAACCGGCGCCGTCCGTCGGCGGCCTCCGCCTCGTCGGCGGCCTGCCGGGCCAGCCGCGCGGCCCGCACGTTCATCTCGGGCACCAGGTGCTCCAGCCCGTAGTCGGCCTGGGCGATGGTGGTCGCGGTGAAGGTGTTCGTCGTGATGATGTCGGCGCCGGCCGCCAGGTACTGCCGGTGGATGTCGAGGATCACGTCCGGGCGGGTCAGGTTCAGCAGGTCGGGGTCGCCCGTGACGTCCTGCTCGTGGTCGGCCGGGATGAGCTCGGCGCGGTAGTCGGCGGGGGTGAGCCGGGCGCCCTGCAGCATCGTGCCGGCGGCGCCATCCAGCACCAGAACCCGCTCGGCGAGGAGTTCGCGCAGCGTGGTGACGGTCTGAGTCACGGGTACACCTCCGAGAGAAGTCGGAGGCGCCCTTGGTTCGGGTTGATCACCGGTCGAGCGTGACGGGTTGTCCCGCTGCAGCGCCTCTCGGCCGGACCACCAACTTTACCCACTTCCTCACTTCGCGTCGGCGTAGGAACCAACCTCTGAGACGTCGAGCGGGAACCGCACCTCGCTGGCGCCGAAAAGCATCCGCCCGGCCCGCGTGGCGCACTCCCGGACCGCCTCGGCGACCTGCTGTGCCTGCTCCGCGGGGCAGTGCACGACCACCTCGTCGTGCACGAACAGGACCAGCTCGGCATCGGTGCCGGCCAGCGCGGTGCGCAGCGTGGCGAGCAGGATCAGCGCCCACTCGGCAGCCGTGGACTGGATCACGAAGTTCCGGGTGAACCGGCCCCTCGCCCGTCCGGGTGGTGGCGCCGCCTCGTCCGGGGGATCCAGGCCGGCGTCGCGCGGGGCGGACACCGGCGGGCAGGTGCGGCCCAGCCAGGAACGGACCAGCCCGCCGTTCTCCCCCACCCGGGCGGCCTGCTCGACGTAGTCGAAGGCGGTCGGGTAGTGCCGGCGGAGCACGGCCAGGGCCGGGATCGCGTCGCCGCCGGTCTGCCCGTACATGGCGCCGATCAGGGCGACCTTGGCCTTGGCGCGGTCGCCGTCGAACGAGTCGCGGGCGAGCGCGGCGTAGAGGTCGCCCGCAGCGGCGGCCCGGGCCAGCCGGTGGTCGCCGGAGACCGCGGCGAGCACCCGGGGCTCGAGCTGGCCGGCGTCGGCGACCACGAACCGCCAGCCCGGGTCGGCGATCACCGCACGCCGGACCACCTTCGGCACCTGCAGGGCGCCGCCGCCACGGGCGCCCCAGCGGCCGGAGACGACGTTGCCCAGCACATACTCCGGGTGGAAGCGGCCGTCGCGGACCCAGGAGTCGAGCCAGGACCAGCCGTTGGCGGTCCAGAGCCGGTAGAGCTCCTTGAACTCCAGCAGCGGGCGGACCGCCGGGTGGTCGACCTGGCGCAGCACCCAGCGGCGGGTGTTCGGGATCTGGATGCCGGCCCTGGCGAACGCGCGGACCACCTCGGCCGGCAGGTCCGGATGCAGGCCGTGGGTGCCGAACGCCTCGTTGATCTCGGCGGTCAGCTCGGCGAGGCGGCGCGGCGGGCCCATCGGCTGGGGCGGGCCGAGCAGCTCGCGCAACAACTGGTCGTGCACGTCGGCGCGCCAGGGCAGCCCGGTGTGGCCCATCTCCGCGGCGATCAGGGAGCCGGCGGACTCGGCGGCCACCAGCATCCGGAAGCGGCCCGGGTACTCGGTCAGCGCGAGGCGGCGCTGCTGATCCGCGTACACCTCGATCAGGTCCTCGATGTCGACCGGGCTCGGCGCGGACGTCTCGAACAGCGCGCCCTGGCTGAAACCAGGCGGCTCGGCGTCGGGCCGGGCGTGATCGGGCGGGACGGGAAGCCCGCGCAGCCGGGCGGAGGCCGCGGCGAGCCCCCGTGGCTCGCCCCAGCGCCCGGCATGTCCCAGCAGAAGGGCCTCGGTGAGTTCGAGGTCGTGACAGCGGGCGACCCGGACCCCGGCGCGCAGCAACGCCGGGTAGATGTCGGCGGTGGCCGGCCACACCCAGCGCGGCTGCTCGGCGGCCTCGCGCGCGGCGATGGCCGCCGGCAGGTCGGGCGCCCGATGAGGCGCTCCGACCGGCCGCCCGCCGGCATCCAGATCCTGGAGCCGGCCGTCAGGGAGAACCGCTACCAGCACATGGTCATTCTGCTCTCGGGGTACGACAGAACTACTTGACCGCGCCCGCGGTGAGACCGGCCTGGATCTGCCGCTGGAAGATCGCGTAGACGATGATCATCGGGATGATCGACAGGGTCAGGGCGGCGAACAGCGTCGACCACTCGGCGTGGTAACCGGCCTGGACGCTGATGTTCGCGATGCCCTGGGTGAGCACCCAGTTCGAGTCCGAGCCCGCACCCTGCATGATCACCACGGGCAGCAGGTACTGGTTCCACTGGCCGACGATGTTGAAGATCGTGATGCTGATCAGGCCGGACTTCGCCATCGGCATCATCACCTGGAAGAACCGCCGCAGGTGCCCGGCCCCGTCGACCAGCGCCGCCTCGTCGATCTCGTGCGGCAGCGTGCGGAAGAACGCGGTCAGGAAGAACACCGTGAACGACAGCGAGTACGCGATGTACACCAGGATGAGGCCGGTGAACGTGTTCAGCAGGCCCAGGCTCTTGACGATGCCGAAGATCGGCGCGAGCGCCATGAACGTCGGGAACGCCAGGCCGGAGACGAACAGGTAGTAGATCGCCCGGTTGCCCGGGAAGCGGTACCGGGCCAGCACGTACGCGGCCATCGAGCCGAGCAGCATGGTGCCGGCCGTGCTGATGGCGACCACGATGATGCTGTTGATGAAGTACTGCCCGATGTGCGCCTCGGTCCAGGCATCGGTGTACGTCTTGAGGGAGAAGTGCTCCGGCAGCGCGAACGGCTTGCCCAGGAAGATCTCGGTGTTGCTCTTGAACGAGGCGAGCAGCACCCAGATCAGCGGGCCGGCGGTGGCGAGCGCCCAGAGGAACAGCGCGATGTGCGCGACCCCGTTGAGCGGGTTGACCTTGCCGGTCTTGCGGACGGCGGGGGCGGGCCGGCTGGCGACCGCGGGGGCGTTGGTAACGAGGTTCGTCATGGCTAACTCCGCGATCAGGCGACGGCGTCGCGGCGGGTGACCCGCAGGGTCAGGGCTGCGAACGTCAGGGTGAGGAAGAACAGCACCACGCCGATCGCGGAGGCGTACCCGGCCTGCGAGTTCTGGAAGGCGTTCAGGTAGATCTGGTAGCTCAGCACCTGGGTCGCGTTGTTCGGCCCGCCCTTGTTCACCGACATGATGTTGACCAGGGCGAACAGGTCGAAGGCGGCGATGCCCAGGTAGACCCAGGCGACCTGCAGGGTGTCCCACAGCAGCGGCAGCGTGATCCGGAAGAACAGCGTCACCTTGGTCGCGCCGTCCAGCGCCGCGGCCTCGTAGATGTCCTGCCCGATCGAGCCCATGCCGGCCGAGAAGAGGACCACGTAGAAGCCGATCTGCTGCCAGATCAGCACGATCGCGATGCAGATCAGCGCCCAGCGCTCGTCGGCCAGGAACAGCCACGGCGACCAGGAATCCGGGAAGAGGCCGTTGAGCATGCCGCTGCGGTCCGAGCCGAACACCCGGCCGAAGATCACCGCGACGATGGCCAGGGCCAGCAGCTGCGGGAAGAAGAAGACGACCCGGTAGACCTTGGAGCCCCAGACGCCCTGGGTCGTGCCGCCCTTGCTCTTGCCGCCGACGTTCAGCAGGAAGGCGAAGAACAGGGCGATCGCGATGGTCACGATCGGCATCGCGATCAGGATGTAGACGTTGTGCCGCAGGGCGATCCAGAAGACCGGGTCGTCCCAGAGCTTGGCGAAGTTGTCGAAGCCGACGTAGTTGAAGCTGCCGAAGCCCGACCAGTCCGTGAAGGACAGCTGGAACATCTGCAGGTAGGCGCCGACCACGAACACCAGATAGAGCGCCAGCGGCACGACAAGGAAACCGATGATGAAGGGATACTTGCCGTGCCGCATGACGCCTACCTCGGGGTGTGAAAAGGACGGATCAGGAACGGGTGAACTTGGTGATCGAGGAGTCCTTCGCAACGGCCTGCGAAGCGGCCTCCATGGTGTCGCAGAACTTCTTCGCGTCGCCGCCCTTGAACATCAGCTGGTTGACGGCCTCGCGGGAGGCGTCGTCCAGCTTCTTGTACCAGGTGTCGAAGAGGTAACCCATGAAGACGTCCTGGCCGGCCTTGCTCAGGGCGTCGTTCGCGCTGGTCAGGCCGGGGCTGATGGTCACGCCGTCGGCCGCGCCCGCCACCACGGTCAGCGACTTGGTGAGCTTGGTGAACTCCAGCGCCGCTTCCTTGGAGAGCATCGTCCGCAGGTACTCCTTGCCACCCTGCGGGTTCTTGCTCTTGGCCGCCGCGAAGTAGATCTCGCCGGCCGCGGCGTTGATCGCGGTCGCCGGGAGCTTGTCCGCCGCGGTGACGCTCGGGAACGCCATCATCGCGTACTCGAAACCGGCCGGGGTGCTGGCCGCCTGCTCGTTCTCCAGCCACGAGCCGCACGGGTAGAAGGCGACCTTGTCCTGGTCCTGCTGCAGCTGGACCTCGGTGTGCTTGAGACCCAGGAAGGACTTGTCGATGTACTTGTTGCCGACCTCGCCCCAGGCCTTGGCGGCCTGCATGATGGCGTCGTTCGTCCAGGCGCCCGGCTTCAGGTTGTCGATGTCCTTCAGCACCTGCTCGGTGCCGATCTTCGCGGCGCTGGTCAGGAGCGCGCGAACCATGTAGTACGACGCGTTGGCGCCCGCGTAGCCGAACGGCGTGACGCCGGCCGCCTTGATCTTGTCGAGCAGCGCGGTGAAGTCCGTCCAGGTGGTCGGGACGGTCCAGCTGTTCTTGTCGAACAGCTTCTTGTTGTACCAGAGGCCGAAGACGGTGAAGGAGTAGTTCACCGCGAACGGCTTGCCGTCGTAGGTGCCCTGCTGCACCGCGCCCGGGACCAGGGTCTCGGCCACGGTCTTGCCCGCGATGTCCAGCGACGGGGCGGCGAACAGGTCGCTCAGGTCGGCCGCCTGGCCGGCCTTCACGATGGCGCCGAAGTCCATGATGTCGGAGCCGGAGTTGTTGATCATGTCAGGCGCCGAGCCGGCGTTGAGGCGCGGCTTGATCGTCGTCGCGACCTGCTGGGTGGCCGAGTACGTGATCTTGGCGTCCGGCCACTTCTTGTTGAAGAGCGGGGTGTCGACGTCGGTGGCGTACTTGGTGCCGAGACCACCGTCGAAGATGACGATCTCGACGCCGGCCTTCGGGTCGATACCCAGCGGGTTGTCGGCCGACTTGGTGCCGGTCGCCTGCTTGGAGGTGTCGCCACTGTCGTCGGAGCCGGCACAGGCGCTCAGGAAGCTCACGCCCGGAGCGGCCACCAGGCCCACCGCAGCGGCGCGGCGGAGCAGGGTACGACGGGAAGTCGTTATCTCAGACATCGATGTCCTTTCAGGGTGTGACAGGAGTTGGTTCAGCCCTTGACTGCGCCGGCGGTCAGCACGGTGGCGATGTTCCGCTGGATCGACAGGAAGAAGATCACCACAGGCAGGGACGTGATGATCGCACCGGCCATGAGGGGCCCCCAGGCGGTACCGCGTGCCGTTCGGATCTGCGACTGCTCGGCCTGGTGGTGCTGAGCCGGGCTGTCGAGCATGTGGTTGCGCATGTCAGACGTCCTTCACCGCTTTGTGCCCGTGAACCGCCTGCGCGGTCCGCTGGAAGGCGGCGTGCGAGCGTTCGTGGGTCCGCTGCGCGACGGCGACGTACAGCAGGTCCAGGACCACCAGCTGCGGATGCCGCGCGGAGAGCGCGTCCGGCCGGAAGGTGGTGGCCTGGGTGGCGGTGAGCAGGACGATGTCGGCGAGCTCGGCCAGCGGGGAACGCGGGAAGCTGGTGAGCGCGATGGTGGTGGCGCCCCGGCTGCTCGCCTCCGCGAGCATCTCGATCGTCTCGCCGGTCTCGCCGCTGTGCGAGATGCCGAGCGCGACGTCGCCGGGCCGGGACAGCGCAGCGCTGGCCAGGCCGTTGTGCACGTCGGTCCAGGCCCACACCGGGATGCCGATGCGGTGCAGACTGAACTGCATCTCCTCGCCGACCAGCGCGCTGCCGCTGGCGCCGAAGATGTTCACCCGGGCCGCGCCGGCGATCGCCACCGCGGCCCGATCCACCTCGGCCAGGTCCAGCAGCGAGGCGGTGTCGTGCATGGCCCTGGTGTCGGCGGCCATGATCTGGCCGAGCACCCGCTCCAGGGGGTCGTTGGGCTGGATCTCCCGGCCGATGTCCACCGTCCAGCCGGAGAGCCGGGCGCGCCCGGTCTCGGCGGCGATGCCCAGCCGCAGATCCGCGTAGCCGTCGAACCCGAGCGCCCGGCAGAACCGGGTCACCGTCGCCGGCGAGGTCCCGGACCGCTCGGCCAGCTCGACGATGGTCGCCCGGGAGGCCGCCGCGGGATCCGCGAGGACCTGCTCGGCGACCCGCTGCAGGGCGCCGGTGAACTCCGTCAGCTGCGTGCGGACCCTGACCAGAACGCCTTGGTCGCTTTTTTCATTCGCGGTACGACCGTGGTCCGGCATCTCGGTGCGCCCGGCGTCCTTCTCGGCACGCCCGTTCTCGGCGCGCCCGCTGTCGATGCGGTTGCGGGACTCACTCCGGGACCACAATCCCTGCTCAAGCCGGTCCCGCATGGTCTGGTCGCTCCCACTGGGGGCAGCCAGGTCGCGGGCCGGCGAGAACGCGACCGCGGTCTGCGCGGCGCCGTCCATCTCCGGCTCAGCCATCGGACACCCCTTCAGGAAGGACTGTTTACTGTCGCGGTAAAAGTTCTTACTAAAGGCCCCCCTGTGTCAAGACTGTGGGTGAAGTTTTCAAACCGTTACCTGAGCTGGGCTGATTAACCCGTGTTTCGGCGGGGTCGGATGACGGTCATCGATCCTGGAATGACCCTTACGGCGTGGCCGCCATCACATGTCCAGCTTGCGCCCGTTTTGCCGTAGTCCTTTCGGGCAGGTCGACCGCTCCCGAACAGCCATCTGATCATGGGCCGATCGGCCGGTTCAGGTGACTCCGCGAAACCTCGTCGTTACTCCAGAAACAAGATCAAAATTATTTCCGGGTACGGCGGTGAGCCGCCCGCCTCGCGCCGTCGCCCCGGCCGAACCGCAGGTCCCGCGTCCGTCACCCCGCCCGCCGCGGTCACCGCCACCCCTCCCCACCGTTACCGCGACGTTGCCCCCACCACCTACAACGTCACTCCCAGCCCGCAACCCCCACCCCCGCAGCCCCAGCCCGGCAACACTCAGCCCCGCGCCGCCCAGCCCCCGCGCCCGCGGCGTCGCCGTCGCGATGCCCGCCCGACTCACGGCCCAGCCGCGCCTCACGCCCCCGGCTGGCACTCACGGCTCCACCCGGGCACCAACACAGCTCTCAACGCCAGCCGGACGGCGCGAGCTGGCACTCACGGCTGCACCCACGCACCGCCACAGCCCTCAACGCCAGCCGGGCGGCGCGAGCTGGCACTCACGGCTCCATCCGCGCGCCAACACGACCCTCGGCACCAGCCGGGGGTGGGGCGCGGATGGTGGCGGGTTGGGGGGTCCTTTTGAGCTGGACCACCCACGGACGTCGCCCTGGAGGGCTGAGCGTTCTGGGCGCCCCGCGCCCTGCTCAGCCCGGAAGGGTCCCCGCGGGAGCGACGGCCCGGACCACAGCGGAGGTAGGCAAGGAAGCTCTTGAAGGTGTTCTTCAGCCCTTGCCTGTGATCGCTTCGGAGCGGTGTTCGCAGGGCATCCAGGAAGCTCTTGGAGGTTTCTTCAGGCGTTGCCGGCGGTGGCTGCGATGGCTTCGAGGAAGGCTTCGGAGCGGTGTTCGTAGTTGCGGAAGCGGCCGTAGCTCGGGGCGGCCGGGGAGAGCAGGACGACGCCGCCGGGTGGGGTGACGGCGCGGGCGATGCGGACGGCGTCGGCGAGGTCGTCGGAGTGGTGGGTGGTGATCTTCGGGAGGCCGGACAACTCGGACAGGATGCGCGGGCCGCTGTCCGGCATGCCGATCACTGTGAGTTCGCGCGACGCGAGGAAGTCTCGCAACGGAGAGTAGTCGAGGCCACGGTCGGTGCCGCCGACCAGCACGGTGAGTGGCCGGCCGTCGTAGGCCTCGACGGCGTGCATCGTGGCGTAGGGCGCGGTGGAGAGGGTGTCGTCGACGAACGTGACGCCGGACGGGTCCTCGATCTCGGTCAGGCGGTGCGGGAGGCCCTGGAACGAGCGGACCGCGGCCTCCAGCTCGGAACGGGAGCCGATCACGTCGACGCCCATGCCGTCCAGCACGGCCAGCGCCACGCACAGGTTGCGCTCGTTGTGAGCACCCTTGAGCTGCAACGCCGCCCGGTCGAACAGGGCTTGGTCGCCGCACTTGACGAGGCCGTCCTCGACCCGGAAACGGGAGTCGCCGGCAGCCGCGCGGACGGGCGGGACGTCGTCGCGGGCGGTCACGCCGCGGAGCTCGTCGCGCAGGCGCTCGTCGACACCGTTGACCACGATCAGTTCCGGACCGTGGGCGAGGAGGTTGAGCTTGTCCCGGTAGTACTCCCGCTCGCCGCCGTGGGCGTCGAGGTGTTCCGGGAACAGGGACGTGACGACGGCCACCCGCGGGGAGTCGGTGAGGTCGGCGCACTGGTAGCTGGAGAGCTCGAGAACGTACAGCTCGGCCGGGGGGAGGTCGAGCAGGGGGACGCCGATGTTGCCGCCGTACGCGTTCGGGTGCCCGACCGCCGCCAGCAGGTGGCTGATCAGGCTGGAGGTGGTGCTCTTGCCCTTGCTGCCGGTGACGCCCACGGTCTGCGCGGCGTGGTCGGCCATCCAGAGCGCGCTGCCGCCGGTGATCGTGATGCCGCGGGAGCGCAGGTCCGCCATGAACGGGTGGGTGGACGGCACGCCGGGTGAACGGACGATCACGTCCGCGCTGGCCAGGGCCGCGAAGGCGTGCTCGCCACCGGCGAGAGGGGCGCGCGGGTCGTCCCACGGGTCCTCGAGGTAGCCGGCACCGTCGTTGACGGCGATCAGGCGGGACGGCTCGTGGGCGGCGATCGCGGCGACCGCGGCACGGCCCTCGCGACCGGTCCCCCAGACCGCCACCGATCGGCCACGCAGGTCTGCCAGGCGCACGTCATCTCCCCCAGGTCGTCTTTTCGCGGAACCGCATTAATATTGCCGGTCGGCCCTCAGACAGGAGTTCCCGGGTGCAGTTCGACGTCATGCGCTTCCCCTCGTACGCGTTCGACCCCTCGACCGGGGTCGCCACGTTCGACTACGTGCTCGACGGGCCGGAGCCGCTGGAGTTCACCGAGACGATCACGCTGCCGGTGCCGGCCGAGCCGCGGAGCCCGGAGACCCTGCATCGGGTCCTCGAGCTGCTGCACGTGGTCGCCGGAGTCAGCTACTACAAGGTCGGCGCCCCGCCCCGGATCGAAGCGCCGCGACCGGTCGCGCCCGAGGTGGCCGCCTGGTTCACCCGGATCTACACGGACGGGCTCGCGGAGTATGCGTACCGTAACCAGCTCCCGCACGTGCTGGAGCTGACCGTCGAGACGCCGGGCACGCTGCCCGCCGCGGCCCCGGTCCCGGTCACCGGGCGGCCGCTCTCCGCGGTCGGCGGCGGGAAGGACTCGATCGTCACGCTGGAGATCCTGCGGGCGGCCGGGCTCGACCCGGTGCCGTTCTCGGTCAACCCGAACCCGGTGATCGAGAACGTGAACGCCGCCTCGGGCCTGCCCGCGCTGGCCGCCCGGCGCCGGCTCGACCCGCGGCTGTTCGAGCTGAACAAGGCGGGCGCGCTGAACGGGCACATCCCGGTCACGGCGATCAACTCGCTGATCGCGATCGCCACCGCGGTCTGGCACGGGCTCGGCCCGGTGGTGATGTCGAACGAGCGCTCGGCCTCCGACCCGAACCTGATCTGGAACGGTCACGAGGTCAACCATCAGTGGTCCAAGGGGGTGCTCGCCGAGGGGCTTCTGCGGGACGCCGTGACGGCGCACACCGGGCTGGTCGACCCGTACTTCTCGCTGCTGCGGACGCTCTCCGAGCTGCACATCGCGCAGCTCTTCGCCGGTCACACAGCGTACGATGATGTTGTTACGTCCTGTAACAAGGCTTTCAAGCTGCACGACCCGACCGCGCGGTGGTGCGGTGACTGTCCGAAGTGCCGGTTCGTGTTCCTGGCGATGGCCCCGCACATGCCACGCGAGCGGCTGGCGCACATCTTCGGGCACGACCTGTTCGCCGACCAGGCACAGGTGCCGGGCTTCCTGGAGCTGCTCGGGGTCGACGCGCACAAGCCGTTCGAGTGTGTGGGCGAGGCCGAGGAGTGCCTGGTCGCGCTCTCGATGCTGACCGACGACGCGCCGGTGCTGGTGGCGCTGCGGGCGGCGGTGCCGGCCTCGGCGTGGGACGACGCGTCGCACAGCAACGTGTTCACGCCGGGCGGCGAGCACCACATCCCGGCGTCCTACCTGAAGATCCTCACCGACGCCCTCTGAGGCGCGTTCCGGAACTCGACCGGGGCCGCGGCGGGGTCGTGAGTGTGGCCGGCAACGGGCGCATCTCAGCCCCACCCGGCTACGGCAGCGGGGCGCACCTCAGCTCCACCCGGCTACGGCAGCGGGGCGCACCTCAGCTCCACCCGGCTACGGCACCGGTCGCGGCACGGCGGCTGTTGTGACACAGTCGACGGATCAAGGTGGCCCGACGCCGACGTTGGGAGAGGAACCGTCAGTGCCCGACGAAACCGGCGTGACCGGCGACCATGACCAAGCCACAGCTGTACGCCTGGAGCTGGCGGAGCGGGTCGTCGGCATCGAGCAGTGGGACCCGGACGCGCCGATCCCCTCGGTGGCGCTGATCGAGACGTTCCGTGAGCTTGCCGCCGCCGACCCCGCGTACCGGTCGGGTGTGCCGCTGATGGTGATCGCCGCGTCGCGGCATCTGGGCAGCGTGGGCCGTGTCGATGCGGCGCTGCCGCCGGCCGGGGAGGCCGTGACGCTGGCCCGTGAGCTGGGTGACGAGCCCACGGTGGCCACCGCGGTGGACAACCTGGCACTGTGGCTTGCCCGGTCCGGCCGGCCGGCCGGCCGAGGCATGGGCCTGCGCGAGCGCCTGTCCGAGACGTACGGCTCGCGCTTTCTCCCCGACCTCATGCTTTCGCTGAACACGGAGTCCACCGCGCTCGCCCGATCGGGCCGCCTCGAGGAGGCGCTGGCCGCCGGTGAACGCTGCACCGCTGTCGCCCGCGCCACGGCCGGCGCCGACCCCGAGTACCGGGACCAGCTCGCCGCCGCTCTCAGCGACCTTTCCGCGCTGCTGGCCCGGAGTAACCGCCCCGCAGAGGCGATGCGGG
The DNA here is from genome assembly GCF_016862095.1 of Actinoplanes cyaneus. Taxonomy (GTDB): domain Bacteria; phylum Actinomycetota; class Actinomycetes; order Mycobacteriales; family Micromonosporaceae; genus Actinoplanes; species Actinoplanes cyaneus. The sequence continues at coordinate 13,100 of NZ_BOMH01000010.1, read as the reverse complement.
CGGCCAAGGAGTCGCTGGCGCTGTACCAGATGCTCGACCGCGAGACCGGCGGCTACCGCGGCGACGTGATCGCCGGCTTGCGGGAGGTGGCCGCCCGGTACCAGGAACAGGGTAAGAGCTTCCGGGCTCAGATCTTCGCCCGTCAGGCCGCGGCCATGGCGCAGGGCGGCTCGTGAGACGCCTGGCCGGTGCCGCGGCCATGGCGCTGGGAGACTCGTGAGACGCCTGGCCGCTGCCGCGGCCGAGTCCCGGTAGCAAGGCCTCACGGGCATTGGAGGACGAGCCAGGTGCGGTCGAAGGCGCCGGCCGCGAGATCCTGGCGGCGGATCCAGTAGTAGAGGCGCCCCGCATCGCCCCAGATCCAGTCCATCTCGTCGTCGGTGTCGATCTGCCACAGCAGGAGCCAGTCGGGGGCGCCCGGCGTCAGCTCCTCGACCCGCGCGCCCTCCACCCCGGCCGGGTTGCCGTGGTGCACGCCGTTCGCGGCGAGCTGGCACTCCAGCTGCATCGGCCCCTGCACCGGGTCGGGCCACCCGAAGACCCGGTGCAATGGCACCCGCTCGTCGTTCTCCAGGGAGCCGTAGAAGTCCTCGACCGGGTCATGGCGCTGCCACCAGTGCCTCTCCCCGCGTACGGCCTCGACCGGCGGCTCGCCGATCGCGGGCACGGTGCAGACCCTCGTGGCGGTGACGGCGTGCGCCGTGAACGACTCGCCGGAGAGCGGAACGGCCTCGTCCACCGGGGTCGCGGTCACCCGCCAGTGGCCGGCGTCGCCGGGGTCGAAACCCCACCGCTGCTCCGCCCAGTCGTAGAAGAAGCCGAGGACGGTCCGCGGCGGCAGCAGCGGGACACCGAGGCGGGCGTTGACGTCGTCGGTGCCGAGCTGGCCCAGGAACGCCTGCGGGTTGCCCGACGGGGAGTGCGGCCAGGTCGTGCCCGGCGCCAGCAGGGGCAGACCGCCGAGGCGGGTCCCCGCGGCATCAGGGGCGCACTCCGCGGCGACGGTCAGGCGCAGCGACGGCAGGGCCGTCTCCGTCAGCACGGCACGCAGGGGCGGGGCGGCCGCCCCGAGCAGGTGATCGTCGATCTCCGCCACGGAGAAAGTCTGCCCGACTGCGGCGTGCCGGTGAGGAGGATCCGCCACCTACGGCGAAAGGGACGGGATCACTCGGGGGCGTCGTGGTGGATCCGGGCCGGGGAGACGCCCAGTTGCCGCAGCGCCATGCTCGTCGCCGCCAGCATCAGCGGCGGCCCGGCCAGGTAGACCTCGTGCCGCGACCACTCCCCGTAGGCCGCGACCGCGTCCGTGACCAGCCCGAACGGGTACGGCCCCGGGTCGCCCTCGGACACCACCGGAACGACCGTCGCGCGCGGCGCCTGCCGGGACAGCGCCATCAGCGCGTCGAGGTCGTACATCTCGCTCAGATTCCGCACCCCCCAGAAGAGCACCGCCGGGCGCGGGTCCCGCACCGCCGCGAGGTGGGCGAGCATCGCTTTCATCGGGGCGACCCCGGTGTCGCCCGCGATCATCAGCACGCCCCGGCCCGGCTCGGCCGGCAGCCCCATCTCGCCCTCGGCGCGGCTGACCCGGATGCGATCGCCGACCCGGGTGTCGTGCACGAGCGTGCCGCTCACCCCGGTCTCCGTCTTCGCCCGGACGTGCAGCTCGATCACGTCGTCCAGCGCCGGGGCGCCGGCCAGCGAGTACGGCCGCCAGATGCCGGGCACGCCGGCGACCTCGACCCGGGCATACTGCCCCGGGCGCCACGGCAGCGGCAGGAACGGCCGCAGCCGCACCACGGCGAGGTCAGGGCGGCGCAGCTCGTGGCTGATCACCTCGGCGTCCCAGATGGTCGGCTGGTAGGCGACCAGCGTGCCGCCGTGCACCAGCCACTCGTAGACGTGCTGCCACGTCCACCGCCACGCCTGATCGAACTCCTGCCGCCAGACACCCGGCGCCATCCCGGCCCGGGTCGCCTCGGCGAGGGCCGCGCCGACCAGCTGCAACTGGTTCCACTGCAGGCCGCACTCGGCGAGCGCCGCGCCGAGCTGCCCGCAGCCGGCGACCACGGCCGGCGGGTCGTCGAGCCGGTGCACGAGCCAGGCGAGCGCGCGGGCGAGCTGAACGCGCTGGGATTCTGGCGTGCCGGGCAGCGAGGTGAGCAGGGCCGGCTGGGCCTGCAGCAGCGCGTGCCAGAGGCGCCCGGCCACCTCGTCGACGCCGCCGGCGAAGGTCAGGCTGGTGCTGAGCAGCCGCTGCGTGTCGCGCAACGCCATCGTGTCGCCCGGGTCCATGCCGTCGCCGGGCAGGTTGCGCCGGGTGGCTTTCTGGGCGAAGTGCGCGGCATACTCCGCAGGGGTGACGGAGGGGAACTCGGTGCCGGTGGGGCCGATCGGGCGCGGCGCCGCGACGCCGGGCACGGCCGGGACCGGGCCGACCGGGCCGGAAGGGTTCACGCCGGTGATCGGATTGACCCGATTGACGGGTACGCCGTAGGCCGCGCTCGCCCCGGCGCGATCCGGCCCCGCGGAGCGCCCGCCCAGGCCGGAGCGGCCCAGCACGGCACCCTGACCGCCACGCCAGAGCAGCTCGGAGCCGGCGCCGCGGGGCTGCGGGCCGTCACCGCGCGGGGTGCGTGGTGGCTCGGCCGGGCCCTGCGGCGAGGACCCTGCCCGGCCGGTGGCACCGACCCCGCCGACCCGCCCCGGGGACGACGCGTCCACCGGCGGCGGCTCCGCGTTGTCGCCGGCCGCGGCGTCGGCACCCGATCTCACGACAGCGGAATCCGGCCGGGAACCCGGCAGCACCGGCCGCGGCACGGGCGGAGAATCCCCCTCGGCGGTCTTCGCCTTGGCGATCTCGGACAGCGCGGCAGCCGTGTCCGCGGCGCCGGCCGCCGCCGCGTCGGGCGCGCTCTGCCGGAGCCGGATCGCCCGGAGCAGGCCGAGCAGATGGGGGTCTGATCCCTGACCAGACGACATCTGACACCCCCATGACCGAGACGGACAACCAGCACCTGCGTCCATCTTCCCGCACGGTGCGCCCGTCGACACCCCGTAGACGACCATCGGCACGGCCCGCCCGTGGTTGTCGTCCGTTCAGCCGCCGTGAACCGCCGGACCGGCGTATCGGCAGAATGCTGATGTGCCAGCCACCGCCATCACCGACCCCGACGACCCCCGGATCGGCGACTACCGCGCCCTGACGGACCTCGAGCTGCGGACCCGATGGGAGCCGCCGAACGGCCTGTTCATCGCCGAGGGGGAGCTGGTCATCCAGCGGGCCCTGCGCGCCGGGTACCGGATGCGCTCGGCGCTCGTCGACGAGAAACGCGCCGATCAGCTGACCGGGCTGCCCGGCGACGCGCCGCTCTACACCGCGGCGCCGCCGGTCCTGGAGTCGATCACCGGCTTCCACGTGCACCGCGGGATCCTCGCCTCGTTCCACCGCCGCCCGCAGCCCACGCTCGGCGAGCTGCTCACGACGGCGCGGAACCTGGCCGTGCTGGAGGGCCTGAACACGCACACGAACCTCGGCGCGCTGTTCCGCAGCGCCGCGGCGCTCGGCATCGACGCGATCGTGCTCTCGCCGAACTGCGCGGACCCGCTCTACCGCCGCGCGGTCCGGGTCAGCATGGGCGAGGTGTTCGCGATCCCGTACACCAGGACCGACACCTGGCCGGATCCGCTCACCACCATCCGCGACGCCGGTTTCACCCTGCTCGCGATGACACCCGCGCCCGACGCGGTCGCCCTTCAGGACCTCACCCCCGATCAGCGCGTACGGCCCGCGCTGCTCCTCGGGGCGGAAGGTCCCGGCCTCACCGGTCAGGCGTTGAAGGCCAGTGACGTCCGGGTCGCCATCCCGATGCACAACGACGTGGACTCCCTGAACGTGGCCACGGCCGCCGCGATCACGTTCTACGAGTTGACGCGCGACGCGCCGCGCTGAGCGGGTCAACCGCCGTACGCGGGAAGCCTCTGGCAGATCTCTGCGGTGTCGGGCCCGGCTCCGGTCGGACCCGGCGCTGGGCTAGCTCACCTGGTAGGTGACGTGAGTGGCCTGGCTCGACGGGCGCGCGTGCACCTGGCGCAGCTGCCGCACCCGGGCGCCGGTGAAGAGCGGAGTGCCCGCGCCCAGCAGAACCGGGGCGAGGTGCAGCCGCAGCTCGTGAACAAGCCCGGCGTCGAGCGCGCCCCGGATCACCTCGGCCCCGCCCATGATCACGACGTCCCGCTCGCCGGCGATCGACGCGCCCTTCGCCACCGCGCTCGCCACACCGTCGACCACGAACGTCATCCGGTCGGCCAGCCGCACGTGCTCCGGCGGGGTGCGGGTGACCACGAGCACCGGCGGGTCGGCGGCACGGCTCCCGCCGTACCCCATCTCGTCGTTCCAGCCGCCGGGCGCGTCGATGATGTCGAACAGGCGCCTGCCCATGATGACCGCGCCGGTGGCGGCGACCGTCTCGTCCAGCACGCCGGCGTCGACCGGGTCGGGGTGCAGCGCCCAGGTGTGCAGCGCCAGGCCGCCGTCGCCCATGCCGTTGGCGGCGCTCACGTTCGGGCCGGTCACGAATCCGTCCAGCGACATCGAGATGTCGGCGATCACTCGGGTCATGCCGACGAGTCTGCCGAGTTCAGGAGGGCGGCACCAGCCTCGAGGCCGGGCCAGGAGCGCGGCGCCGGCTTCTGGGAGGCCCCTGAGGAGCTCAGGAGCGTGGCACCAGGCGGCCGCCCGTCCACGCCAGGCCCATGCCGGCGGCGAGCAGCAGCAGGGCTCCGACCGTGGGCAGCGGCTTCACCGCGTACGACCCGGCGCCGATCGCGACAGCGGCCAGCATCAGCAGCACCCCGTCGGCCGGGTTGACCAGCTGGGAGCGGAACACCGCCCAGCCGAGCAGCAGCACCCCGGCGCCGGAGACCGCGCACGCCGTCTCCACCAGGATCGGCACCTGTTCCGGGCTCATCGCGACCGCGGCCGCGGCGGTCTCCTCGGGCAGCGCGGCCAGCGGCAGCAGCAGGGTGGCGCCGGCCAGGGCCAGGAGCAGGCCGGTCATCGCGATCCGCCGGGTGCGTGACCCGGCGAGCAGGCCGGCCAGCGCGATCAGCGCGATGGTGGCGAGCCAGGCGGCGAGCAGGCCCACCGGGAGCGGGCCGGGCGGGACGTTGACGCCCAGGGTGAACCAGCCGTAGAGGACCGCGGCGGCGGGCAACGCCCACAGGGCCAGCCGGGCGAACCTCCGCACCGACCAGATCCACACGGCGTCCCGTACCGGCAGCAGGTAGTGGTCCGCGGAGGACCCGGCCGGCGCGGCGCCGACCCAGGCCGGCGCGACCCGCAGGGGCCGGCCGCTCGCGGTTTGACGATGGCTGATGCTCATGGCTCCGCCTCGCTCGCAGGGATGACACGCCGAGCGGCCGGGGCGCCGGTCGGAAATCCGAGTCGAAGCATGACAAATCCACGGCAACGTGTGAGCCGTATCTCAGAAATCTCCGGAAAAGCCGGACGGCCTGCCCGATTCGGGGCAGGCCGTCCTCAGAAGTGCTGCTCAGGCGCGCTCGGGCTGGTTCGCACCGTTGTAGTCGGCCCCGCCGATCGCCGACGACGGCGGCACCGGCTGCGGCGCCTCCAGCGCGGCGGTCGCGTCCGGGTCCGCGGAGACCTGCGCCTCGGCCGCCTTCACTTCGGCGTTCACCCGCTGCGCCTCGGCCGACGCGGCCGCGGCCGCCGCGACCGCCTCACGCTCGACGGCACCCGCGTCGACGCCCGACTTCGGCACGTCGCCGACCATGCTCGCCAGGCCGCCGAGCGCGCCGCCCAGACCCTCGAGGGCCTTGGTCAGCTCGGTCGGCACGATCCACACCTTGTTGGCCGAGCCGTTCGCGATCTGCGGCAGCGCCTGAAGGTACTGGTAGGCCAGCACCTTCTGGGACGGGTTCGCGTTGTGGATCGCGTCGAACACCGTACGGATGGCCTTGGCCTGGCCCTCGGCCTGAAGGATCCGCGACTGCCGGTCACCGTCGGCCCGGAGCACCGCGGCCTGCTTCTCACCCTCGGCGGTGAGAATCTGCGCCGCCTTGTGACCCTCGGCGTTCAGGATCGTGGCGCGGCGCTCCCGCTCGGCGCGCATCTGCTTCTCCATCGAGTCGCGGATGCTCGGCGGCGGCTCGATCGCCTTGATCTCCACCCGGGTGACCTTGATGCCCCACCGGCCGGTGGTCTCGTCCAGCACCGTGGACAGGTGACGGTTGATCTCCTCGCGGCTGGTCAGCGCCCGCTCCAGGTCCAGCGAGCCGATGACGTTACGCAGCGTGGTGACCGTGAGCTGCTCGATCGCCTGCAGGAAGTTGGCGATCTCGTAGGTCGCCCGCACCGGGTCGACGACCTTGAAGTAGAGCACCGTGTCGATCGAGACGACCAGGTTGTCCGAGGTGATGACGGGCTGCGGCGGGAAGGAGACGACCTGTTCCCGCATGTCGACCTTGCTGCGCACCGCGTCGACGAACGGGACCAGCACGTTCAGGCCGGGGCTGAGGGTGCGCTTGTACTTACCGAGCCGCTCGACGACGTCCATCCGCTGCTGCGGGACGATCCGGATCGACCGGACGATGGTGATCACCGCGAACAGCACGATGACTATGACGAGGACTGCGACGACAGCTCCCATGGCGCGCCTCTCTATCTGTGTGACTGATGGGTTTCTCAGTGATCGGGCAGGTCATCGTGCCAGACGAGGGCGGTGGCGCCACGCACCTTCACCACGCGGACCCGCTGACCGGCGGCGAACGTCTCGTGACCGTCGAACGAGCGGGCCTGCCAGATCTCCCCCTCGATCCGGATCTGCCCGTGGTCGGCGTCCACATCCTCCAGCACCAGGCCGTGATGACCCTCCATGGCCTCGATGCCGAACGGGGTGTCACCGGACTCCAGCGCCGAGCGGGCATGCCGCATCACCACCGGACGGATCGCCGCCACCGACAGCCCGGAGACCACGGCGAACACGATGACCTGCAGGAGCAGGTTCGCACCGAGAGCGGCGGCCCCGGCCGCGGCGCCGGCGCCGGCCGCGAAGAAGATGATCAGGAAGGACGCGGTGAAAGCCTCACCGATCACCAGGGCGATGGCGAGGACGATCCAGAGTACGGCTGCCACATCATCGATCGTGTCACGTCCACGCATCCCCGGCGATGCCCTGATTTCGCGTAGCCGAATGCTGCTCGGACAGTTAGACCCGTCAGTCGCACCACAGGAGGACCCCCACCGTGACACTGCTTCCGGAAACCACCCGGCGGATCGACGAGATCGCCGCCCGGGCCCAGGCGCACGGCCGCGTGCCGTCACTGGCCCTGGCAGTGGTGCGGGACCGCGCGGTGCTGCACTTCGCGGGCGCCGGGGAGAACCCTCGTCCGGACCCGAAAACGCAGTACCGGCTCGGCTCGATCACCAAGACGATCACCGCGACGCTGGTCATGCAGCTGCGCGACGAGGGTTTCTTCGCCCTCGACGACCTGCTCTACCGCCACCTGCCCGGCACCCCGATCGGCGGTGTCACGCTGCGCCAGCTGCTCGGGCACGTGTCCGGGCTGCAGCGCGAGCCGGACGGCCCGTGGTGGGAGCGCCACGCCGGGGGTGACGTCGACCAGCTGCTGGCCGGGCTGACCTACGAGAAGCTGACCGGCCCGCCGTTCCGCCGTTACCGTTACTCGAACCTCGCCTACGGCCTGCTCGGTGCGGTGCTCGCCCGCGTCACCGGGCAGAGCTGGGCCGACCTGGTGACCAAACGCGTGCTCGACCCGCTCGGCATGAAACGCACCAGCCTTCTGCCCCTCGAGCCGTACGCCCGCGGTTACGTCGTTCATGGGCTGGACGGGACGCTGCACGAGGAGCCGCGCCCGGACTCCGGCGCGATGGCCCCGGCCGGCCAGCTCTGGTCGACCGTCACCGACATGGCCAAGTGGGCCGGTTTCCTCGCCGACCCCGCGCCGGCCGTCCTGGCCCGCGAGACCGTCGACGAGATGTGCAGCCCGGTCGCCATCGCCGACCTCGAATCCTGGACGGTCGGGCACGGCCTCGGCCCGCAGCTGTTCCGGGTCGGCGAGCGCGTCTACGCCGGGCACGGCGGCTCGATGCCCGGCTACGTCTCACACCTGGCCGTGCACCGCCGCAGCCGGATGGGCGTCGTCGTCTTCGCCAACGCCTACGGCCTCGGCGGCAGCGAGCACATCAAGGATCTCAGCCTGCGCACCCTCACCACCGTCCTGGACAGCGAACCCGAGGCGCCGGTCGCCGCCTGGCAGCCACCCGCGCCGCCGCGCGGCGAGGCCGCGGAGATCTGCGGGCGCTGGTGGTGGATGGGCCGCGAGTACGACATCGTGCCGGACGGCGAGAACCTGGTGATGATCGGGCCGCACCACCGGACCGTGTTCCGCCGGGAAGCGCCGGACCGCTGGCGCGGCACGACCGGCGACAACGAGGGCGAGGTCCTGTCGGTGCTGCGCTCCCCCGAGGGCACGACCTCCGCGATCGACATCGCCACCTTCGTGTTCAGTCGCGATCCGCGGCATCTCGCTTAGCGGGGGCTCGTCCACCTCACGGCTTCCCGGGGCGATCTCCGTGGCGGGTCGAGCTCACCCCGGCCCCGGCTGGTGCTCACGGTCGGTATGACGCCCGATGACAACCGTGACCACCAGCTCACGGCGGCCGGCTGGCCCTGACGGGTGTTATGAGGCGCGATAGCACCCCCTGAGCACCAGCCAGGGCCGGGAGCGCGGCAGCCGCCAGAAAGTGGACCGCGGCCTCGCGGACAGCGTCACGGAGTGCCCACTCACCACGCGGCCCCAGCCGCCACGCAGTCACGCAGTCCCCAGGCGCCACGGAGTCCCCGACCACCACGGAGTCCCCACCCACCACCGGGGGGCGAACCCACGACCATTGTCGCGCGCCAAGCCAAGGTCACGCCGGCTGCCTGTGGACAACGCGCTGATGTGGAAAGCTTGACACCTGGTCAGGCGGGGGTCAGGGCCGGCTCGCGGGCAGGGACGGGAGTGGTCAGGCCGAGAGCCAGGCCGGCGCCGACCGTCGTCATGCCGAGCCACACGAGCGGGCCGGGAGTGGGACCGCCGAGCGCCATGCCGGTCAGGGCCGCGGAGATGGGCGCCACTCCGGTCAGCAGGCCCGCCCGGCCGGGGCCGAGACGGGTCACGCAGGTGTACCAGAGGAGGAACGCCACGGCCGTCACCGCCATCGCGAGGTAGGCGCCGGCCAGCACGTCGTCCGGGTGCACGCGCAGGATCGCGGACGGGCCCTCGACGACCACGCCGGACACGCCGAACAGGACCGCCGCCATCCACGTCGCGTGGACGGAGACGCCGAGCGGGCCGTGCCGGTCCAGCACCGGGATCGCGAGCAGGGTGAACAGCGCCTCGCAGACGAACGTGACCACCGCCCACAGGACGCCGGCGCCGTCGGCCCGGCCCAGGCCCTCGACCAGGATCGCGCCGAGCGTGACCACGGCCGCGGCCGGCAGCACCCGACGCCGAGGCCCGCGACCGACGAGGGCGAGCAGGATCGGGACGCAGGCGACGGCGACGCCGAGGACGGCCGGCTCGGCGTGGCGGGCGCCGTGGACCAGGGCGATGTTGAAGACCAGGAGGCCGGCCACGGTGACGCCGAGCAGCCAGAGCCATTCCGGGCCCTGGGGGCGGCGCAGGGGCGTACGGGTCCGGGACGCCCAGAGCAGCAGCAGAGCGCACGCCACGGCGTACCGGAAAGCCTGGATCGTCAGGTTCGGCGCGTCGGCCAGGTAGCCGGAGACTGCGACGCTGCCGCCGACGAAGACCATGCCGGTCGCGCCGGCGAGGATGGGTAACGCCTTCATGCACTCCATGCTCGGGGCGAGTATGGTCCGGTTCGAGGACCAATCCCGGCGGGATGAGGTGGACCAATTCCGGGCTCGGACTTTCTGCAGCTGCGGCCCGGCGAGGCGCCCGCCAAAGGGCTGACCGGGTGGCTGACCGACGGGCTGCGGCGCGCGATCGCGGCCGGACGGCTCGCGCCCGGGACACGACTGCCGGCGACCCGGCTGCTCGCGGCCGAGCTCGGCGTCTCGCGGGGTGTCGTGGTGCAGGCATACCAGCGGCTGGTCGACGAAGGACTCGCGAGCGCGCGGACCGGCTCGGGGACCGTGGTGGCGCGCGACGCGGCGGTCCCGCCGAGACCCGCCGCGGACCGGCGACGGACCCTGCACGAGCTGCGGCTGCCGCTGTCCACGCCGGACGGCATCGACCTGAACCTGTCCCCCGGGGTGCCCGATCTCGCCGCTTTCCCGCGCGCGGCATGGCTACGGGCGGAGCGTGCGGTGCTCGATCGGGTGACCGCTTCTGATCTGGGTTACGGCGACCCCGGGGGCAGCCCGCGACTGCGGGGTGAGCTTGTCGGGTGGCTCGCCCGTACCCGCGGAATCCGGGCCGACGCGGACGACGTCCTGGTGTGCGGCGGCGTAGCGCAAGGTCAAGCGCTCCTCGCGCAGGTTCTGGTGGCCCGCGGCGCAGCCGCCATGGCCGTGGAGGATCCGGGATCGCGCGGCACCCGCGATCAATTGACCCATTGGGGGGTACGCACCGAGCCCGTCCCCATTGACCGGAACGGAATACTCGTCGGCCCGCTGCGGGAAACCGGCGCGACCACCGTCGTGCTGACCCCGGCGCACCAGTTCCCGACCGGCGTCGTGCTCGCCCCGGACCGTCGTCGCGAGCTGCTGGCCTGGGCCGGTGAGGACGACCGCCTGATCGTGGAGGACGACTACGACGCGGAGCACCGCTACGACCGCACGCCCGTCGCCGCGCTGCAGGGCTCGGCTCCGGAGCAGGTGGCGTACCTGGGAAGCATCTCGAAATCGCTGGCGCCCGGGATGCGGCTCGGCTGGCTGATCGCGCCACGGCGCCTGCAGGCCGACCTGCTCGCCGCGAAGCACGCCAGTGACCTGGGCAGTTCCGCGTTGCCGCAGCTGGTGCTGGCCGAGCTGCTGACGAACGGCGACTACGAGCGGCACCTGCGGACCGTGCGGGCCCGGCAACGCGCGCGACGCGACGCCCTGCTCGCCGGGTTGCGCGCGCATCTGCCGCAGGCCCGCGTCCGTGGCGTCGCGGCCGGGCTGCACCTGCTCGTCGAGCTGCCGTCCGGGGACGACGTCGCGATCGCCGAGCAGGTGCGGGCCACGGGTGTGCTGGTGCATCCGCTCTCCTGGCACCGGCGGTTGCCCGGCCCGCCCGGCCTGGTCCTGGGTTACGCCGCGCAGACCCCGGACCGCCTGATCGAGGCGGCGGCCCGGATCGGCCAGGCGCTCAGTCCTCCACGACCGTGACGTGGTCGATGAGGCGTTCCATCGAGTTGATCAAGGGGGTCTCGACGTCCTTGTAGCTGTGGACCGAAGCGAGGATCTTACGCCACATGTCCTGCGGGGTGCGGACGCCGACGGCTTGGCAGACGCCTTCCTTCCACGGGCGACCCGGCGGGATGACCGGCCACTTGCTCAGGCCGACGCGCTCGGGTTTGACGGCCTGCCAGACATCCACGTACGGATGGCCGGTGATCAACACGTCCGGGTGGGTGACGGAGGCCACGATCCGGCTCTCCTTCGAGCCCGGGACCAGGTGGTCGACGAGCACCCCGAGCCGGCGGCGCGGGCCCGGCCCGAACTCGCGGACCGCTGAGGCCAGGTCGTCGATGCCGTCCAGCGGCTCCACCACCACACCCTCGATGCGCAGGTCGTCGCCCCAGATCCGCTCGACCAGAGCCGCGTCGTGGATGCCCTCCACCCAGATCCGGCTGGCCTTCGCGACCTGCGCCGTGACGCCCGCCACAGCGATCGACCCGGACGCCGTGATCCGGCGCTGCGGCGGAGTCGCCGACGGGGCCGGTTTCCGCAGCGTGACCGGCTGACCGTCGAGCAGGAACGCGGCCGGCGCGAGCGGGAAGTTGCGCCGCTTGCCGAACCGGTCCTCCAGCACGACCGCGCCGAGCTCGAACCCGACCACCGCACCGCAGAAGCCGGAGTCCGCGTCCTCGACCACCAGGTCGGGCTCGGCGTCCACCTCCGGAACGGTCTTACGCCGGCGCCAGTTGCCGGACAGCACATCCTCCCCATACATGGGTCGCACGGTAACCCGTACTTTTGGACACGCCGGGGTGACGCTCCGAGTCGAGACAAGGTTCCGGGGTGGCACGTACCCTTGCTCGCATGCATTCCGCAGCAGATGCGGCCACCCGCACCGCACGCCGGTCCACCCGATTCGTGGCCTGGGTGCGGGCCTGGCGCGCCGGACTGGTTCCGTTCGACGACCTGGCCGACGAGATCGCCGCCGACGAGGAGCACCTCGTCGCCGATGCTCCGGGCACCTGGACCGACGTGCCGCTCGGCCAGGGCCTGCCGATCTTCGCGAAGCTGCACCCGGACGACATCCGGCTGGTCCTCCCGGTGCCCGGCGACCCACGCGGGCTGCCCGGCCCGGGCCCGCTGACCGGCGCCGCGCTGCTGGCCGGTGAGGCGGTCATCACTCCCGGGTTCGGGCTGGTGCCCGAGGTGCGGCGGCACACGTCCGGCTCCGGAGTGGAGTTCGAGACCGTCGTCTGGCAGGTGCTGCCCGCCCCCGAGCACCGGCCGGTGTTCCAGATGGGCGCGGCCGAGGCCGAGGCGCAACTGACGGCGGCGCTCGGCGAGGCCACCACCCGGCTCACCAGACTGGACGTGGCGCAGTGGAAACCCGAGCTGGCCGGGGCGTTGCAGGCGCTGCGCCGGCCGGAGAGCACGGCCACCCTGCCGCCCGGGTTCGACCCGCGGTCCCGGCGGCTGTTCGCCCGGGCCAGCGTGCTCGACCAGGTGCTGGCGCTCGCCGGGACGAACGCGCCCGGCGGGGCTGTCAACGGCTACGAGGCGCAGCAGCGGGACGAGGCGTTGCGGCCGCTCACCGCGGCGTGCCGGCAGGCGCTGGTCGCAGCGTGCAACGCGCCGCTGAACGCATGAGCGAGCCTGCGAGCGAATCATCGGGCTCGGAGGGGGCGGCATGAGCCGGCCCCGAGCGGGCGGCATGAGCCGGCT
>NZ_BOMH01000009.1 GCF_016862095.1 Actinoplanes cyaneus | reverse complement strand
CACCGGCGGTGCGACGGGCTCGGCGGAGACGGCGGCGTGACTCAGGACAGGCACGCGCACTGCACGTTCTGCGGCGCGCGCTTCGTGCCCGGCCAGCCGTGGCCGCGGCGGTGCGCGGCGTGCGGCGAGACGACGTACCGCAATCCGACGCCGGTCGCGGTCGCCCTGCAGCCGATCGGTTCCGGTCTGCTGGTGATCCGGCGCGGCATTCCCCCGGCGCAGGGCAGGCTGGCGCTGCCCGGCGGCTTCATCGAGCTCGACGAGACGTGGCAGGCCGGCGCCGCCCGTGAGCTGCGTGAGGAGACCGGTCTGAAGGCAGACCCCGCGGAGGTACGCCTTTTCGACGCCCTCAGCGCCCCCGACGGCACGCTGCTCATCTTCGGACTGTTTCCCCGGCTCGCCGGGCCCGGCGAGCTCCCCGGCACGCCGCCCACGGTGGAGGCGCTCGGCCTGGAGGTGCTTCCCGGCCCCACCGAGCTCGGCTTCGGCCTCCACACCCAGGTGGCGAACCGGTGGTTCACGGAGACCCGCGGGAACGGGTGATCAACGGGGTTCCGGCCGCCGAGCCCGGCGGCGGACATAGGCGACGGTCACCGCCGCCACGAGCACAGGCCACCATGCGGCGGGCAGGTAACAGGCCGTCGCCAGCATCGTCCAGCCAGGCGACGGGCGGCCCGCCGCCCCGATGAGCACGTCCCAGTTCGCGACGCTCGTCACCACGATGACGGCGAGCGGCACCACGCCGGCCGCCGCGAGCCCCGCCACCAGCCAGGTGGGACAGCGCCGGCTACCGAGCACCGGTACCCAGGACGGGACCTGTTCCCCCACGGGTACACCAGGCCGAGCGTCAACGACGCGAACGCGATCGACAGAACGCTGAGAGACAGCACGTAGACGGTGCCGGGACCGGGGATCTGCTGCAGTTCGCGCCACTGGTCGGACATGCCGAGGCCGGCACCGAAACCGGCCGCCGACCGCCACACCGACGAGGGGACGACGCACCACACCGTCGCCCACGCCGCGACCACGGCCCACCGCGGCGTACCCGCCACCGGCCTCCACGCGGGATCAGACACCTGCGGGTCACCTCCCGGAAGGCATCAGCATATCGAGATGGACGCCTCAGTCGATGAGTCCGGCGGTGACCAGCTCGTCGAGGAGCAGGCGGATCGCCGGGGCACACCGCGGCGCGTCGGCGGAGGTGAACCAGGCCAGCTCGGCGATCTCGTTGGCCGCTTCCGGGGTGGCGTCGGACTCGGCGAGGAAGCACACCAGCCGCACCCGGGTGCCGGGTGGGCGATTGTGGGCGGGGGCTTCGATCGTACGGAAAAGTCGCAGTTGATCTGCTGTCACGACGATCCCGACCTCCTCCAGCGTCTCCCGCGCGGCGGCCTCGGCGTGCGTCTCCCCCGGCTCGGGCTTGCCGCCGGGCAGGTAGAAGGCGTCGGAGTTCTTCGCGCGGACGACGAGGACGCGACGGTCCCGCACGCACACCCATGCGGCGGCGACGACCTCACCCACGGCTGCGGCCCTGATGTCGCTCATGCCAGCGTGAACGGGGCGCCGGACTCGAAACGAGCCAGATCTTCGAGGGTACGACGGGTGTTCGGCCCGGCCGACTCCGGCAGCGCGTCCACCGGGTAGAACGCGGCGTCGATCGTCTCGTCCGTCTCCCGCAGCAGGTCGCCGGACCACGAGTCGGCGCGGCAGGCGAGCGTCACGTGCTGGTACGGATGCCCGTACGCGCTGGTCGTCAGCCCCTCCCCGGAGTAGAGGGCGAACGGCGTGACCTCGTGCACGGTCAGCCCGGTCTCCTCGACCACCTCGCGGATCGCGCAGTCGCGCAGGGTCTGCCGCAGCTCCATGGTGCCGGCGGGCAGCGCCCACCGCCCGTTGTCGCTGCGCCGGATCAGCAGCACCTTGCCCTCGGGGTCGCGCAGCACGGCACGCGCCCCGACGGTCAGGAGCACCCGCTCCGGTCCGACCGATTCCCGCAACTGACCCAGATAGGACTCTTCCCACGCCGGCACGCGAGCGACGCTAGCATCTCAGCCACCGGTGATCTGCGCCGAACCGCAGGAGGTGACGCGGATGCGCTCCCTGGTGCTGGTCGTCGCGCTGGCCGGCGTTCTGGGGCTCGGCGGCGCGGGCTGGTCGGCGGTGGTGGTGGCGAGCGGGTCGATGCGGCCGGCGATCCGGCCCGGTGACGTGGTGCTGACCGCTCCGGCCCACCGTTTGCGGGTCGGGTCGGTGGTCACCTACCGCAAGCCGGGCCGGCCGATGCTGCACCGGGTCGTCGGCGTCGACGCGCACGGCCGGCTGATCACCAGGGGCGACGCGAACGCGGTGGCGGACGCCGCCCCGGTGCCGCGTGAGGCGGTCACCGGGGTGGCGCGGTGGCGGGTGCCCTACGCCGGGTTGCCGGTCCTGTGGATGACCGGGATCGGTCACCCTCTGGTCGCGGCGCTGTGCCTCGCGTGCTGGGTCAGATCTCGTCGATCAGGTCGGCGACCGAGTTGATGATGCGGGACGGCCGGTAGGGGTACGTCTCGCTCTCCATCCGGGTGCTGATGCCGGTCATCACCAGGATCGTCTCCAGGCCCGCCTCGAGGCCGCAGAGCACGTCGGTGTCCATCCGGTCGCCGATCATCGCCGTCGTCTCGCTGTGCGCGCCGATCGCGTTCAACGCCGAGCGCATCATCATCGGGTTGGGCTTGCCGACGAAGTACGGCTTCACGCCCGTCGCCTTGGAGATCATCGCGGCCACCGAGCCGGCCGCCGGGAGCAGCCCCTCGTTGGACGGGCCGGTCGCGTCCGGGTTCGTGCAGATGAACCGGGAGCCGCCGTTGATCAGCCGGATCGCCTTGGTGATCGCCTCGAAGCTGTACGTCCGGGTCTCGCCGAGCACCACGTAGTCCGGCTCGAACTCGGTCAGCACGTAGCCCGCCGCGTGCATCGCGGTGGTGAGCCCGGCCTCGCCGATCACATACGCCGTGCCGCCCGGGCGCTGGTCGGCGAGGAACTGGGCGGTCGCCAGCGCTGCCGTCCAGATCGACTGCTCGTCCACCTCGAAGCCCATCCGGGTGAGGCGGGCCTGCAGGTCACGCGGGGTGTAGATGGAGTTGTTGGTGAGGATCAGGAACGGCTTGCCGGACGCCTTCATCCGGTTGACGAACTCGGGGGCGCCGGGCACCGGCTCGCCCTCGTGGACGAGCACGCCGTCCATGTCGGTGAGCCAGCTCTCGATGGCCTTGCGTTCCTTCATTCCGGGGCTCCAGGTCGCTTCGCAGGGGGGCAGCAGTTCGTCGGGCAGACGTCCCAGGTCGGCAGAGTACCGAGCTTGGTGTGCGGTTGATCACCCAGCCGTTCCTGGACCAGCTCACGCACCATCGACACGAACTTCGGGTGGACCCCCGGGGTGGCCGCACGCGCATAGCCGAGGCCGAGCCGGTCGGCGGTCTCCTTCGCCTCGTTGTCCAGGTCCCAGATGACCTCGAGGTGATCCGACACGAAGCCGATCGGGCTGACCACCACGTCGGTGACCCCCTTCTCGGCGAGCGCCTCCAGGTGGTCGTTGACGTCCGGCTCCAGCCACGGGACCTGCGGCGGGCCGGACCGGCTCTGCCAGACCACGTCGTAACCCAGGTCGTCACCGGCCCGGGCGTGCACGAGCCGGGCGGTCTCCTCCATCTGGGAGGTGTAGCGACCGCCGGTGGGCCCGGCGTTGCGGGCCATGCTCATCGGGATGGAGTGCGCGGTGAAGACGATCCGGGTGGTGGCCCGGCGGGCCGGGTCGAGCGTGCCGAGCGCGGCGCGGACCGCCTCGGCGTGCGGCTCGACGAAGCCGGGGTGGTCGTGGAACTGCCGCAGCTTGCTGATCAGCGGCGCTTTGGGGCCGACCGCCTTGCGGGCCGCGGCGATGTCCTCCCAGTACTGCTTGCAGGAGGAGTATCCGCCGTACGCGCTGGTGGCGAAGCCCAGCGCGTTCTCGACACCGTCGTCACGCATCTGCGCCACGGTGTCCGCCAGCATCGGATACCAGTTGCGATTCCCCCAGTACGCCGGCAGGCCGATGCCGTGCGTGGCGAACTCGCCCTCGACCGCGGCCAGCAGGTCGCGGCACTGCTGGTTGATCGGGGAGACCCCGCCGAAGTGCATGTAGTGCTCACTCACCTCGGCGAGGCGCTCGTCCGGGACGCCGCGCCCGCGCACCACGTTGCGCAGGAACGGCATCACGTCATCGGGCTTTTCGGGGCCGCCGAAGGAGAGCAGGACGAACGCGTCGTAAACCACCCGACCATCCTGCCACCGGCTCGGTCAACCGGCGTGCCGGAACCGCTCCCGTGTCGGCGGTGTCACGATGCCGCGGTCAGGCCGCGATGGCGTGGTAACCGCCGTCGACGTGCACCATCTCGCCCGTGGTGGCCGGGAACCAGTCGCTGAGCAGCGCGCAGACGGCCTTGGCGGTCGGCTCCGGGTTGGTCAGCTCCCAGCCCAGCGGCGCCCGCTGCGTCCACGCCTCCTCGAAGTCGCTGAAGCCCGGGATCGACTTGGCCGCCATGGTGCGCAGCGGCCCGGCCGACACGATGTTGCTCCGGATCCCGTGCTTGCCCAGGTACATGGCGAGGTAGCGGGACGCCGACTCGAGCCCGGCCTTGGCGACGCCCATCCAGTCGTAGAGCGGGTACGCCTTGGTCGCGTCGAAGGTCATGCCGACGATCGAGCCGCCCTGGTCCATCAGTGGCAGGCACGCCGTGGCCAGCGACTTGTAGGAGAACGTGGAGACGTGCAGCGCCTGCGCGACGTCCTCCCACGGCGTCTCCAGGAACGTGCCGCCGAGCGCGCTCTGCGGGGCGAAGCCGATGGAGTGGACAACGCCGTCCAGCCCGTCGACGTGCTCGCGGACGCGGGAACCGAGCGCGTCCAGGTGTTCCTGGTTGGTCACGTCCAATTCGATGACCGGCGCCGGCTGGGGAAGCCGCTTGGCGATCCGCTCCACCAGCGAGAGCCGGCCGAAGCCGGTGAGCACGACGGTGGCGCCGTTCTCCTGCGCGAGCTTCGCCACCGAGAAGGCGATCGAGGCGTCGGTGATGACGCCGGTGACGAGCAGCCGTTTGCCGGCCAGCAGTCCAGACAACATTCTCTCCTGAAAAAGGTTCTCGGAAGAAGTCAGTGCCCCATCCCCAAGCCCCCGTCGACGGGGAGCACGGCGCCCGAGATGTACGCCGCACTGTCGCTCGCCAGGAAGGTCACCGCGGCGGCCACCTCGTCGGGACTGGCGAGCCGACCGGCCGGGACGGCCTTGATGATCTCGGCCTTGCGCGACTCCGGCAAGACGTCGGTCATCTCGGTCTGAATGAAACCGGGCGCCACCACGTTCGCCGTGATGTTCCGGGTGCCCAGTTCCCGCGTGATGCTACGGGCCATGCCGACCAGACCCGCTTTCGACGCGGCGTAGTTCACCTGGCCGGGGCCCCCGTACAGGCCCACCACCGAGGAAATGAAGATCAACCGGCCCCACTTGGCGCGCAGCATCTTGCCGGTGGCCCGCTTCGCGACCCGGAACGCGCCGGTCAGGTTCGTGTCGATGACCCGCTCGAACTGCTCCTCCGACATCCGCAGCAGCAGCGTGTCGTCGGTGATGCCGGCGTTCGCGACCACGACCTCGATCGGGCCGATCTCGGCCTCCACGAAGCTGAACGCGGCATCCACCGACGCGGAGTCGGTGATGTCGCACTGCACGCCGAACAGGCCCTCCGGGGCGCCCGTCCCACGGTGGGTGATGACGACCCGGTCGCCCTGCTTGGCGAACGCCTGGGCGATGGCCAGGCCGATGCCGCGGTTTCCGCCGGTCACCAACACGGTGCGAGGCACAGCGCACTCCTTCGAGAGGTATCTGTCATACCCGGGTAGGGGGTACCGCAGGACGACGACAGCCTCAGCCCATCGTCCTACCCTGCTGGGGATGGAGACTACCGACCGCGGAGCGCGAAACGGGTTAATGGGGCCACTGGTTCGGCTCACGTTCGGCCGCGAGACCCCGCGCCCGGCGACCCGCGGCCGGCTGCGCTACTTCCTGCCGCTGATCGTGATTGGCCTGGTCGGCGTCGGTTCGACGGCCTTCGAGTACCTCCAGGCGGTCCGCGAACTCCCCACCGTCGTGATCGCGGTCATCGCCATCGGATCCGTGCTGCCGGTCGCCCTCGCGTACCGCCTTCCGGTGAACGCCTGGCGGCTCACGTTCCTGATGATCTTCGTGGGCACGGTGAATCACGCGCCGAACGAGCCGTGGCCCTGGAACACCGTGCAGATCCTCGCCACGATCTTCGTGCTCGCCCGCCTCGCCGTGGTCAGCACCTCGCTCGTCACGATCTGGGCCACCACGTTCACGGTGATCCCGGTCCTGCTGCTGGGCGGGAAGAACTCCGGGGGCGCGGCCGTCATGATCGTGGCGGTCGCGGCCCTGGGCAACATCGTGTCGTCCCGCCGCCGTACCCGGGAGCTGCTCGCCCAGCAGGAGGAGATCAACGAGCAGGAACGGGCCCGGCGCTCGGTGCTGGAGGAACGTGCCCGGATCGCCCGGGAGATGCACGACGTGGTCGCGCACCACATGTCGATGATCGCGGTGCAGGCCGAGACCGCGCCGTACCGTCTGACCGGCCTGCCCGACGACGCCAAGGAGGAGCTCGCCTCGATCGCCGGGGCGGCCCGGGAGGCGCTCACCGACATGCGCCGGCTGCTCGGCGTGCTCCGCGCGGAGAACCAGGATGCCGAGCGGGCCCCGCAGCCGGGGTACGACCAGATCACCGACCTCGTCGCGACAGCGCACCGGGCCGGGCTGCCGGTCACCGGCGACCTGCCCGTGCTCGCCGGGGTCGACGGGACGGCCGGGCTCACGGCGTACCGGATAGTGCAGGAGGCCCTGGCCAACGCGGGCCGGCACGCGCCGGGCAGCCCGGTGCGGCTGACCGCGCGCGTCAACGGCGACCGGCTGGAGCTGTGCGTCGCCAACGAGCTGACGACGACGCCGGAGGCGGGGCACAAACCGGGTCACGGCTTGATCGGGATGCGTGAGAGGGTGGCGTTGCTCGGCGGCGAGCTGACCGCCGGGCCGGACGGCGCCGGGAGCTACCGGGTGCTGGCCCGCATCCCCCGGCAGCCGGAGGCTCGATGATCAGGGTGTTGATCGCCGACGATCAGGCGATGGTCCGGCAGGGGTTCGGCGCGCTGCTCGCCGCGCAGCCGGACCTGCTGGTCGTCGGCGACGCGGCGGACGGGGCGGCAGCGGTCACCGCCGCCCGGAACCTGAACCCGGACGTGATCCTGATGGATGTCCGCATGCCGGTGATGGACGGTCTGGAGGCGACGCGGCGACTGGCCTCGGCCGGCGGCCCCAAGATCCTCATCCTGACCACCTTCGATCTCGACGACTACGTCTACGAGGCGCTGCGGGCCGGCGCCAGCGGATTCCTGCTCAAGGACGCGCCGGCCGCCGACCTGGTGCAGGCCGTCCGCGTGGTCGCGGGCGGGGAGGCGCTGCTCGCGCCGTCGGTGACGCGGCGGCTGATCGCCGAGTTCGCCGCCCGCCCGCAGAAGGACCGGCCCCGCCCGGTCGCGCTGAACGCGTTGACCCCGCGCGAGACCGAGGTGCTGCGGCTCATCGCACGGGGCCGGTCGAACCAGGAGATCGCCGCCGATCTCGTGGTCGCGGAACAGACCGTCAAGACCCACGTCGGCCGGATCCTGACGAAACTGTCGCTGCGGGACAGGGCGCAGGCAGTCGTTTTCGCGTACGAGACGGGCCTGGTCGCGGCGGGCGAATGACCCGGACGGGTGTTCCACGCCACCTGTGGGGAGCCTGAGTTTCTTAAGTTCTCTTTAAGGGGTACAGTTCCCGGCGGTTCCCTGGCCCGACGACCTTGCGGAGGTGATCGCTGTGCGAGATAGCGATCCTCCTAGTCGTGGCCGGGACGCTCGTCAGCGTTTCTGACCGCTGACCAGACTTCCCACCCGTTTCCACCGGCTCGACCCTGCCTTCAGGGGAGCCGGCCGTGTCGTGTGCGCCGCGACACCGGGAGCGGGCATGGCCGCGACGTGACCGCGCTTCTTCACCGCCCGTCACGAAGCGGAAGTAGGTGGCTCCACCATGAAGAACCTGATCGCTCCCCTCGGCTTCACCGTCATGACCGCGTGGGTCGTCCTGCTCTTCGTCCTCGCCTCGCACAACACGCCCTGACCGTCCCCGGCGCGCCGGCGTCGGCGCTTCGCACAGCGGACCCGGGTTGTCCGGCGCGCGGCGTCGGCATCGGCGCTTCGCACAGCGAGCCCGGCTTTCTCCGGCGCCGGCCTCGGCGCTTCGCACGATCAGCCCGGCTTTCTCCGGCGCGCGGCGTCAGCGTTCCCGCCGCGCGCACCCGGGGATCACGGCAGGCGGGACGTCCACAGCAGGCTCGTGGCCGCCCCGACCAGGGCCAGCAGCAGCGCGGCCGCCGCATACCACTGCGTCACCTCGCGCGGCTGCGTCCGGTGCCCGATCGAGCTGCCCATGTCCTCGTAGACCTTCTTCAGCTCGCTGACCGAGGCCGCCTCGTAGAAGTAGCCCTTCGTCCGTTCCGCCAGCTCCTGCAGCGAGAGCCGGTCCACCGGCACCCGCTGGAGCTGGCCGCGGATGTCGACGACGCCGGTGTCGGTGCCGAACGCGATCGTGCTGACCGGCACGTTCGCCCCGGCGGCAGCGGTCGCGGCGTCCTCGATCGAGCGGCCGGACGTCCGGTAACCGTCGGAGAGCAGCACGATCCGGGCCGGGGGCGCGCCGTCGGCGCCGTCCGACGGGATCGAGCGGATCGCGTCGAGCGAGGTGAAGACCGCCTCACCGGTCGCGGTCGCCTCGGCCAGCGTCAGGCCGTCGATCCCGGCGAGCACCTCGGCACGATCCTTGGTCGGCGCGACCAGCACGTTCGCCGCCTTCGCGAACGACACCAGACCCAGGTTGTACGTCGGGGGGAGCTCGCTGACGAACGCCTTCGCCGCCTCCTGCGCGGCCTCGATGCGGGTCGGCGCCACGTCGTCGGCCTGCATGGAGAGCGACACGTCGATCGCCAGCATCACGGTGGCCCGCTCCAGCGGCTGCTCCTGGTCGACCGACGGGCGGGCCGTGGAGAACGCCAGCGCGGCCAGCATCAGCAGGAACGCGGCGGCCGACACGTGCCGGCGCCAGCCCAGCCCCTTCGGCGCGAGGGTGCGCAGCAGGTCGACGTTGGTGAAGCGCATCGCGTACGACCGCTTGTGGAGCTGCCGCCACACGTAGGCGCCGGCGACGACGAGAACGGGCAGCAGCGTGAGCAGCCACCACGGAGCCAGGAAGCGGATCATCGAGTGGTCCCCCGGGTGCGTGCGTGTCGTTGGGCGGCCACGAAACGGACCATGTCCAGCAGCCAGTCGGTGTCGGTGCGCAGCCGCAGGTGAGCGGCACCGGCCGCGCGCAACGCCCGGGCGATCGTGGCCCGCTGCTCTCCCGCCGCGGCCGCGTAGCGCTCGCGCAGCGCCGGGTCGGCCGTCTGCACCTCGTGCAGGTCGCCGGTCTCCGGGTCGGTCAGGGTGAGCACGCCCACATCGGGCAGCTCCAGCTCACGCGGGTCGACGACCTCGATCGCCAGCACGTCGTGCCGGACGCCGAGCTTGCGCATCGGCCGCGACCACGTCTCCGCCGGCGCCAGGAAGTCGGAGATCACCACGGCGACGCCGCGCCGCCGGGGCGGCCGGTTCAGCAGGTCGATCAACTCGCCGAGATCGGCGCGACCCGGCCGGACCTGGGTCCGCGCGATCGCCCTGAGCAGGCCCTGCGCCTCCTTGCGACCGGGCCGGGCCGGCATCCGGACGACCGGCGGGCCGGGTGCCTCCGCCTCCGCCTGACGTTTCCGGAAGAACCCCGACGAGCCCTTTCCCGGTACGGCGGAGCCGGTGCCCACGACCGCACCGATCCGGTTGCCGCCGCGAGCGGTCAGGTGGGTGACCGCCGTGGCCGCCGCGATCACCAGGTCCTTCTTCAGCCACTTGGCCGTGCCGAAGTCGAGACTGGCCGACAGGTCGATCGCCATCCACGTCTCCAGCTCGCGGTCGGCGACCGTGCGCCGCACGTGCGGGAGGGTGGTGCGGGCGGTGACCGGCCAGTCCATCCGGCGCACGTCGTCGCCCGGCCGGTACTCCCGGGACTCGCCGGCCTCGGTGCCGGGGCCGGGCAGCAGCCCCACGTAGTCGCCCTGGAGCAGGCCGTCCAGTTTCCGGGTGACGAGCAGCTGGAGCCGGGCGAGGACAGCCTCGGCCCGCGCCGCCTCGTCCGGCGGCGCCGGCGTAGAGCCGACGGGTCGACTCATGGGTGCGGCCAGGGGCCGTTCTGCGGGAACGCCGGAGCGCCGGCCGGAACACCGCTGGTGGGCTGCACCCCGTTCGGCTGGATCCCGTTCGGCGCGGGCGGGTGCGCGCTGCCGTTCGGCGAGGTGCCCTGACGGGACGCGACCGAGGGCATCGGCACCATCTGCATGATCCGGGCGACGATGTGGTCGGCCGGGATGTCGTCGGCGAGCGCGTCGTAGCTGAGCACCAGGCGGTGCCGCAGGATGTCGGGCGCGACGTCCTGCAGGTCCTGCGGGAGCGCGTAGTCACGGCCGCGGAGCAGGGCCAGGGCCCGGGTGGCGCGGACGATGCCGAGCGAGGCGCGCGGGCTCGCACCGTACTGAATGAGCTGGGCGACGTCCGGCATGCCGTGCTGGGCCGGGGCGCGGGTGGCCAGCACCAGCCGGACCGTGTAGTCGACCAGCGCGTTGTGCACGAAGACCTGATCGGCCCGGCGCTGCAGGGCGAGCAGGTCGGCCGGGGTGAAGACCTGCTTCGGCTCGGGCGCGCTCACGCCCATCCGGTAGACGATCTCGCGCTCCTCGGCATCGGTCGGGTACCCCACGACGATCTTCATGAGGAACCGGTCGCGCTGCGCCTCGGGGAGCGGGTAGACGCCTTCCTGCTCGATCGGGTTCTGCGTGGCCATGACCAGGAACGGGTCGGGCACGTCGTAGCTCTTGCCACCGATCGACACCTGGTGCTCGGCCATCACCTCGAGCAGCGCCGACTGCACCTTGGCGGGTGCGCGGTTGATCTCGTCGGCGAGCAGGAAGTTCACGAAGACCGGGCCGAGCTCGACGTCGAACTGCTCGTTGCTCTGCCGGTAGATCCGGGTGCCGACGATGTCGGCGGGCACCAGGTCGGGCGTGAACTGCACCCGGGAGAACGTGCCGCCGACCACCTTGGCGAGGGTCTCGACCGCGAGGGTCTTGGCCACGCCGGGCACACCCTCCAGCAGGCAGTGACCGCGGGCCAGCAGCGCCACGAACATCCGCTCGACCATCCGGTCCTGACCGACGATGACCCGCTTGACCTCGAACATCGCCCGTTCGAGCTGCGACGCGTCATGCGCCGGCGGGACCGGCACGGCCCCCTCGGGGCTGGTCTCGGTCTCGGGCGTGCCTGGCTGCGCCACCGGTCCTCCAGAACGGTCGTGATCCGCCGGCTCGGATTGCCGACGCTCAAGACTTACATGACAGACAACTACACACGGCTGAGAGGTTCCTAGGAGCATAGAGACCGGCGCCGTCATCTGACCGTCACCATCATCCCGGTCCGCGAAGATCTCCGCAGCCCAGGGCACTATCGGCCGAACATGTTGATCTTTCTGCGCGATCCGCCGGAACGGGCACGCTCACCGGGTGGATCCGTACCTCTCAGAACCGTGTAGCATTTGCCGTGTCGCCGGGCGGCTTCCCCCGTGGCCGCCCGGCGCATAACTCGCTTTCCTTTCTCCCACGTCGTTTCCTCTATGTTGGTCGACATGGTCGAGGAACTTCCCCCGCAGTGTTCCGCCAAGGGTTGTCGCGCGCCCGCTGCCTGGCAATTGCTCTGGAACAATCCGAAGTTGCACACGCCGGAATATCGCAAGACGTGGCTGGCCTGCGACGATCATCGGATTTCCCTGGGAGCGTTCTTGGAGGCCCGCTCCTTCCTCCGAGAAGTGACGCCTTTCGTGTCGTCGGAAGATGCCGGCGTCTCCTAGTCTCGTAGATGTGAACGAGCCTTCCGTGCCGACCGCCGTCGATGCCCTGCAGCCGTGGCCGGACACGGTGCAATGGCGTCCCGTCTCCCCCAAGCTGATCACCGTGGACCTGATCGGGCTGGCCGTCTGGCAGGTGATCCTCGTCGCCGGGCTCGTCACCGGATGGCTGCTCGCCGGTGGCTGGGGCTGGCTGGCCGGGATCGCCGCGGTGCTGCTGCTCGGCGTCTGGCGGGCGACCGTCGCCGTCCGTGGCGTGCGCGCCTGGGGTTATGCGGAACGCGACAACGACCTGATGGTCCGGCACGGGCTGCTGGTCAAACGGCTGACCATCGTGCCGTACGCACGGATGCAGTACGTGGACGTCACCGCCGGCCCGATCGAACGGGCCTTCGGGCTGGCCACCGTGCAGTTGCACACCGCGGCGGCGGCCAGCGACGCCCGGGTGCCCGGCCTGCCGCCCGAGGAGGCGGCCCGGCTGCGTGACCGCCTCACCGCCCTCGGCGAGGATCGGGCCGAAGGCCTGTGACCACCACGCAGACCCCCGAGCAGGCCCAGCGGCAACGGCTGCACCCGCTCAGCCCGCTGCTGCACGGCGCCAAGACCCTCTTCGTGATCATCGCGGCGCTCTCCTGGCAGACGCTGAACCGGCTCGGTCTCGTCCACTTCGCGTTCGTCGTGGGCGCCGTCGCGGTCGGGGCGGTGATCTTCTCGGCGGTCGGGTGGTGGAACACCGGCTACCAGCTCGTCGCGCGCGAGCTGCGGATCTCCGACGGGCTGCTGTTCCGGCGGAACCGGGCCATCCCGCTCGACCGGCTGCAGTCCGTCGAGCTGCGACGGCCACTGCTCGCGCAGCTCACCGGGCTGGCCGAGCTGCGGCTCGAAGTGGTGGGCGGGAACAAGGCCGAGGCACCCCTGGCGTACCTGACCGTGCGCGAGGCCTCGGCACTTCGCGAACAGCTTCTCGCGCTCTCCGGCCGTACCGCCGCAGCAGCGACCCCGGCCACGGCGGACCCGGCGGCCGGAGTGCCCGCCTCGACCCCGCTCCTCGCGGTCCGCAACCGCGACCTGCTGATCAGCCAGCTGCTCACCCCGCAGGCTTTCCTGCTGCCGGTCGGCGTGGCCTTCGTGATCACCCAGTTCGTGATGGAAGGGTCGTGGACCTTCATCGGCATCGCCAGCACCGTC
Source organism: Actinoplanes cyaneus (assembly GCF_016862095.1). Taxonomy (GTDB): domain Bacteria; phylum Actinomycetota; class Actinomycetes; order Mycobacteriales; family Micromonosporaceae; genus Actinoplanes; species Actinoplanes cyaneus. The sequence goes on along the minus strand of NZ_BOMH01000009.1, from coordinate 27,433 downwards.
ACCGCCATGGCCGGGGTGCTGCTCCAGCCGATCCGGCGGGTGCTGCGCGACTGGAGCTTCCGGCTCGCGCGCGACCCCGGCGGCCGGCTGATGCTGCACTACGGGCTGACCGAGACCCGCAGCCAGGTGGTGCCGCTGCACCGGGTGCAGGCGGTGCGGATCACCTGGCCGTTCCTGTGGCGGCTCAACAGCTGGCTCTACCTGCAGCTCGACGTCGCGGGATACGAGACGCCCGACCGTGGCAACGACACCGGGTCCGACCGGCTGCTCCCCGTCGGCGACCAGCACGCGGCCCGGTTCCTGGTCGGGACCGTACTGCCCGGCGTCGACCTCGCCGCGCTGGCCACCTCGCCGCCGCCGGCCCGGGTGCGGTGGCTGCATCCGATCGGGCTGCGGTTCATGGGCGTCGGGCTGCACCAGGATGTGCTGGTCACCCGGCAGGGGCGGCTCGCCCGGGAGATGACCCTGGTGCCGTACGCCCGGCTGCAGAGCGTGCGGGTCGTTCAAGGGCCGCTGCAGCGGCTGCTCGGCGTGGCGACCGTGTACGCGGACGCGGCGGGCGCCCGGTCCGGGGCAGCCCGGGACCGGGATGTGGCGGAGGCCTGGGCGCTGGCGGAAGAGCTGGCGCGGCGGGCCCGGGAAGCCCGGCGGGCGGCGCCGGACGGTCAGATCTCCCCGGCGGCCGTCCCCGCGACGACGCCCGTCCCCTCGGCGGCGCCCGTCCCCCCAACGGCTCTCCCTCCGGCGGCGGCCCTCCCTCCGACGGGGGCCCTCCCTCCGACGGGGGCCTTTCTACCGCCCGCGGCCGGATTCCCGCCGCCTCCGGTGGCTTCGCCGCAGCCTTCGGTCGGTCAAACCGGCGACGACGCGTTCTGGCAGCGACCTCCGCAGGCTTAGGCTTCGAGCATGGAGCTTCCGGAGTTCGCGCCCGGCCTCGGCGCACGGGTCGAGTTGACGGTCACCGACGCCGACACCGCGCAGTCCGTCGGCTCCGGCGACGTGCCGGTGCTGGCCACGCCGCGGGTGCTCGCGCTCGCCGAGGCCGCCACGGTGGCCGCGACCGCACGGCAGATACCCGGCGGCATCACCACCGTCGGCACCAGGGCCGAAGTGGAGCATCGCGCGCCGACCCCGGTCGGGCGGACAGTGGTCGCGCAGGCAACGCTGGCCAAGGTGGACGGCCGCAAGCTCTCCTTCGACGTGACCGTGCGGGACGGGGAGAGCGTGGTCGCGGAGGTGCGGGTCGAGCGGGTGCTGCTGGATCGGCAGCGTTTCATCGCCCGCGCGCTCGGCGACTGACCCCCGGTCCTCGGCTGGTCCTCATGGTCGTTATCCGAGTCGGATAACGACCGTGAGCACCAGCCCGGACCGCAAGCCGCGCCGCCTGCTGGCGCCGGGTCCCGGCTGGCGCTCACGGTCGTGACAACGGTCCCGGAGCAACCGTCAGCGCCAGCCGCCCGCCGCCGCCCGGCGCAGGAGCCGGCTGGTGCTCACGGTCGTCACGACGGTCCCGGAGCAACCGTCAACGCCAGCCGCGCGCCGCCGCCCGGCGCAGGACCCGGCTGGCGCTCACGGTCATGACGAGCGCCCTAAGCAGCCCTCAGCACCAGCCACGGCCGGGAGTCGCGTCGATGGCGAGGACGGGCGGCGATCGCGGCGGTCAGAGGGCGGGCCAGCGGGCGGCGAGCTCGGACGGGGTGGGCATGGCCGTGGCGCCGCCCTGGCGTTCGCAGACCAGACCGGCAACCGCGAGGGCGTACCGGACGTACTCCTGCCACCCGGCCAGACCTGCCGGGCGGCCGGCGGTGAGCAGCCGGTGGACCAGGGCGCCCATCACCGAGTCGCCGGCGCCTGTCGCGTCGATCGCGTCGACCGCGGGGGCCGGGAGCATCGCCGCGCCGTCCGCGGCGGCGACGTGGGCGCCCCGGGCACCGCAGGTGACCACGACGGTGCCGGCGCCCAGGGCGCGGATCCGGTCGGCGGCCGCGGCCGGGTCGCTGTCGCCGTAGAGCAGCTGGGCGTCGGCGGAGCTGAGTTTGACCAGGTCGGCGGTGGCGAAGAACTCCTCGACCAGCTCGCGGAGCGCGTTCAGGGCGGCGTCGTCGGGGAGCAGCCGGGGACGGACGTTCGGGTCGAAGACGCGGACACCACCGAAACCCGCCCACGCCTGCCGGGCGGTGGCCCGGAACGGCTCGCGGAGCAGGCAGATCGAGCCGGTGTAGAGCACGTCGGCCCCGGCCAGCGCGCGCGGGTCGAGATCGTCCGGGCTGAGCAGCGCGTACGACGGGGGCTCGCCGTAGAACGTGAACGCCGGCTCGGCGCCCTCGAACGTGGTCACCGCGAGCGTGGTGGGCACGTCGACGCGGCGCACGCCGGTCGCTCCGACACCGGCCTCGGCCAGGAACGCGGCGATGCGGTCGCCGAGGACGTCGGTGCTCAGCGTCCCCGCGTACTCCACCGGGCTGCCCAGGCGGGCCGCGCCGACGGCGACGTTGAGCGGCGCGCCGCCGATCGCCTGGCGGTAGATCTGCTCGCCGCCCACCTCGGCCTCGAGGAGATCGATCAGCGCCTCGCCCAGCACCACCGCGTTACCCATGCCAGTCCTTCCGTTGCTTCACCGGATCTCAGCCTTGCGCTCCGCGCCGGGGAAATCCAGCCCGACGTTGCCGCACCGGACAAATCCTCTTTTGAGAGAATTAAGGCATGTTTGCCAACCGAATACTGACGACTCTGCATCTGGCGACCGCCGCGGCCTGCCTCGCCGCCTCACCAGCCGCCGCCACCTCACCAGCCGCCGTCGGCTCACCAACTGCCGGCGGCTCACCCGCGGCCGCCGCCGGGCTCGGGCCTGCCGCCGCCGGGTCCGGGCCCGCCGTGTTCCAGACCTGGCGCCCAGGGGCTCAGGCGATCACGTACGACGTCAGGGCCGTCCCGCCCGGCGCGACAGCGCAGGTCCAGTTCAGCTCGACCGGGCACAACCTGTGGGTCCGGCTGGAGGTGACCGGGCTGGTGCCGGGGCGGGCCTACGGCGCGCACATGCACGTGGCCGAGTGCGGCCGGGACCCTAAGGCGGCCGGTCCGCACTACCAGCATCAGCACGACCCGGCGGCGACGAAGGAGAAGCCCTCGGCGGATCCGCGGTACGCGAATCCGGCGAACGAGATCTGGCTGGACTTCACCGCGGACGCGCGCGGCACCGCGGTCGCGAGTCGCGAGCAGCGCTGGATGGTGGCCGACGACCGGATGCCGAGGTCGCTGGTTCTGCACGCGGAGACGACGAGGACCGGTCCTGGTGTCGCCGGGACAGCCGGCGCACGTGTCGGTTGTCTCAAACTTCCTTTCGGGTACGGCCATGCGGGGTCTTCGAGACCGCAACCACCCACGGAGATCGCCCTGCAGGGATGAGCGTTAAGGGCGCCCCGGCGCCCTGCTCAGCCCGGAAGGGTCCCCGCGGGAGCGACGATCCGGACCACAGCGGAGCTAGGACCTGAAGAGTTTGATCTTGAGAAGTCACCCGGGGCACCGGGCCATGCTTTGTGTCGGAGGTAGGCGGTAACGTCGGGTCACAGCTCGCGAACGGAGGCACCCCACGATGGCGCAGAAGGACGGCGGCGCGCAGCCCGCGCCGAAGACGGAGTCGCACGACCCCGGCTTCCCCGAGGCGTTTCTGCAGTTCATGCGCACCGGCTGGCGGGAGGACCCGATCTCGGTCGCGCCGGTGCCCGAGGTGCCGAACTATGCGAAGCGCCGCGCCGCGCTCTCCGAGGCGTTCCCCGGCGAGACGCTGATCATCCCGAGCGGCAACGAGAAGGTCCGGGCGAACGACACGGATTACCCGTTCCGGCCCGGCAGCGACTTCTTCTACCTCACCGGCGACCGCGACCCGGACAGCGTGCTGGTGCTGCACCCGACCGCGTCCGGGCACGAGGCGGTGCTCTTCACCCGCGAGCGCAACTCCAAGGACACCGACCGGTTCTTCCGTGACCGCAACGGTGAGCTGTGGATCGGCCGCACCCACACCCTCGCCGAGAAGTCGACGGAGCTGGGGCTGGAGACGGCTTCGCTGGGCCACCTGGGCTCCGCGCTCGCCCAGTCGGCGCCGGGGCGCACCCGCGTGCTGCGCGGCCTCGACGCGAACGTCGACCGGGCAATCCTGGCCTACGAGCCCGACCGCTCCCGGCCCCGCGACCGCGAGCTCGCCTGGACGCTCTCCGAGCTCAAGCTGGTCAAGGACGAGTGGGAGATCGCCCAGTTGCAGGCCGCGATCGACGCCACGGTCCTCGGCTTCGAGGATGTCGCGCGCATCCTCCCGGCCGACCGCGGGGTCAAGGAGCGCCTGCTGGAGGGCGTGTTCGGGCTGCGCGCGCGGCACGACGGCAACGACGTGGGCTACTCGTCGATCGTGGGCGCGGGCTCGCACGCGACGATCCTGCACTGGGTGCGCAACAACGGCGTGACGAAGCCGGGCGAGCTGCTGCTGATGGACATGGGCGTCGAGGGGCACAACCTCTACACCGCCGACGTGACCCGCACCGTGCCCGTCTCCGGGACGTTCACGCCGTTGCAGCGCCAGGTGTATGACATCGTTCACGCGTCGCAGCAGGCCGGCATCGAGGCGGTCCGGCCCGGCGTGCTGTTCAAGGACGTGCACCAGGTGTGCATGCGCGTCCTCGCCGAGGGGCTCGACGACCTGGGCCTGCTCCCGGTCAGCGTGGACGAGGCGATGGCGGAGGACAGCACGATCTACCGGCGGTGGACGCTGCACGGCTTCGGGCACATGCTCGGCATCGACGTGCACGACTGCGCGCACGCCCGTAACGAGACGTACCGGGAGGGTGCGCTCGGGGAGGGCTACGTGCTGACGGTGGAGCCGGGGCTCTACTTCCAGCCGGAGGACGAGCTGGTCCCCGAGGAGCTGCGCGGCCTCGGCATCCGGATCGAGGACGACGTGCTGGTCACCGCGGACGGCTGCCGGAACCTGTCGGACGGGCTGCCGCGGACGTCCGACGAGGTCGAGACGTGGCTCGCGGCGCAGCGCGAGGCCGGTCCGCGCCTCCCCTCCTGAGGTCGAGCCGCGCCTGCCTCCCGGAATCCTGCCGCGCCCGCCCTTGGTGAGGCCGGCGCGGCTGGTTTCTGGGGCCGGGCCGCGGTCGTGCGGCTTCCGCCGGGCGTCACCGAGGCGGCGCCCGGCGAGGCGAGGGGGTTTGCGGGGCGCTGCGAGGATTGACGGATACCGCGTTTCGCCGACCCCTCAGGAGCCGCCGTGACCGACCCCCGCGCTTTCACCGTCGATGTCGAACGCAGTGACGGCCGGGTGGCTGTCGAGGTTCGCGCACCGGGTCGCCGGCACACCGCCGTCCTGGAGCGGCTGCACCAGCCGGAGCTCCAGGCGCACATCCCGATCGGGACGCGCGAGCGGCAGCATCTGCGGATGATGGTCGACGATCTTCCGGTGCACCTGCGGCCGGGAGCCGGGCGGTGGTCACGCTTCTCGTACCGGGTGGTGGTCGAGCACGAGGGCCGTCAGTACCTGTACCGGCCGACGACGGCCGGGAGCAGCCGCCTGCTGCGGGACGGCTTCCGGATCGGTGACTTCACCATCTCGGAGACGGGTGACGTCGAGGTGTCCTGGGAGGGCTCCGCCGAGGCCGAGCCCGTCGAGGTCGCGATCGGGTATGCGCTGGCCGCAGCGTTCGGCGCGGGTGCCGAGTTCTTCCTGGTCGCGCTCCTGGAGCACCCGGCCCTCTGACAGGCCGCCTCCCCGAGGACCCGGCCCGCTGAAACGCAGCTCCCGACCACACGGCTTGCTGACACGCAGCCGTTTGCTGACACCCAACCCCCGAGCGCCCGGCCTGCTGACACACAGCCGCCGGGCACCCAGCTCGCTGGCGCGTAACCGCGGAGAACCGGGCGGGGGCTGTCAGCCGGCCTTGTAGTCGGAGACGATCCAGCACTCGGCGCCGGAAGCCTCACCGGTCACGTTGACGGTGACCTTGACCGGATGGCCGTCAGCCCCGTCGTACTCCGTGGCCACCTCGCCGCCGTCCTCGGCGCTGGTCTGCGCCATGTCGACCAGCTCCTTGAGCGTGGGAACCTCGATCTCCTCGCCCTCACCGCCGGTGACCGGGCCCAGGTCGACGTCGGCCGACGGGCCCGGGGCAGCGGCGGCGCCGCCCACGCGGGAGGAGGTCGCGATCTGCCCGCTCTTCACTGTCGCCTGGTATCTGCCGGTGGGCTTGGCGGGGTCGCAGCCGCGGGTCAGCACGAACGAGTAGGACGCCGGCTCGGTCCAGGCGGGCGCCGGCCCGCCGTGGACCGGTGCGGCGGACGCCGAGGCCGCCGGCTCGGTGAACTTCGGGTCATCGGACGACGAGCTGCACCCGGCAACCACACCGACCAGCGCAAACGCGCACAGGGCACGCTCGAACCGCACCAGGACCTCCGCTTCGACGGCCCGCCGACCACCGGCATGCCACGCGGCGCAATCTAGCGCAGCCGCGCACCCCGCCAAGCCCGGGGTTCATCGATCGCGCCCGGGCCGGGCCACGCCGAACCCGGTGCCCGCCGATCGCGCCCGGGGCGGGCCACGCCGAACCCGGCGCTCGCCGATCGGGCCGGGTCACGCCGAACCCGAGGTTGCCGATCAGGCCGGGCCGGGTCACGCCGGGGCCAGGGTTCGCCGATCAGACCGGGCCGCATCACGCCGGCAGCTCGGCGACGAAGACCGCGACCTGGCGGGCCGGGACGGTCAGCGCGGCCCCGTCCGGCTCGGTCACCGCGGACGCGCCGCGCAGCACCGGGTCGGCCGAGGCGGTCAGCTCCGGGTGCAACCGCAGCGCGCCTTCGCACGGCACGACCTGGCGGGTCACCTCGTCGGTCGCGTTGAAGACGACCACGATCCGCCGCCACCGCTCGTCGAGGCCGGTCCCGTCGAGGCACATCACGATCACGCCGGGGGTCTCGCCCGGCCCGCCGAGCGGGAACGTCACCCGCCGCTGCACCTCGTCGGCGGTGGGCAGCCCGAAGACCGGCGACGTGCGCCGGATGCGCAGCAGCTCCCGGTACCGCTCGGCGGCCAGGTCGATCACCTCGGCGCTGGGCACGAGCGCCGGATCGGCGAGCAGCGGCCGGGCGAAGTCCCACTTGTCGCCGTTGTCGCCGTGGGGCGGCAGGCCCAGGCCGAAGCCGTTGCCCTGCCCCGGGTCCCAGCGGATCTGGTTGAACCAGTCGCCCGAGTTGAACGAGTTCCGATCCAGCGACTTGGACCGCAGCCGTTCGCTGCCGAGCGCCAGGAATCCGGCGCCCTGCCCGAGCACCACCAGCGCCAGCGCGAGCACCTGCATCCGGGCCCGGTCCACGGGGCGGGTCCCGGCGGGGAGTTTGAACGCCATCGCGTCGTACAGGATCTCGTTGTCGTGCGCGTCGACGTAGTTGATCGTCTCGCCGGGTGAGGCCGCATAGCCGCACGGCGATCCGTTGTAGTCGACCTGGGCCCCGCTGCGCTCCACCCCGTCGTGGTTGACGAAGCGGTACGTCGCCAGCCCGCCCGCAAGTCCGACTTTGATCAGATCGTGCACCGTGCCGGGCGTGCGGGAGCCGAGCCCGGTCACGAAGCCCTGCACCCCCGGGTCGTCCCCGAACGCGCCACCGCCGCGCGCCGCGTCCCGCATCCGGTCGTTGAACGAGCCGATCCCGGTGCCCGCCATGTTGACCTGCGTCGCCTGGGCGAACCGCGCGTCGTGGGCGACCTCCCCGAAGTTCCACCCCTCGCCGTACAGGCAGATGTCGCGACCGTGCTCGACCCGATGATCGAGGGCGAGCCGCGCCTCCAGGATGTTCGAGCGCGGATGGTGGCCCATCAGGTCGAAGCGGAAACCGTCGACCTTGTACGCCCGGGCCAGCGTGACCAGCGAGTCGATGATGAGCTTGCCCATCATCATGTTCTCCGGCGCCGTGTTCGGGCAGCACGTCGACTCCGCGGTGCTGCCGTCGGGCAGCAGCCGGTGGTAGTACCCCGGGACGATCCGGTCGAGCACGCTGAACCGGTCGAGCCCGTCCCCCATCGTGTGGTTGTAGACGACGTCGAGCACCACCCGCAGGCCCGCCGCGTTGAGCCCGGCCACCGCGGCGCGCAGTTCCCGGATCCGCGCCGTCCCGGCGGGGTCGGTGGCGTAACTGCCCTCCGGCGTCGTCCAGTGCCACGGGTCGTAGCCCCAGTTGTAGCCGTCCCGGTCCGCGACCTCCATCACCGCGCGCTGCTGCTCGGCCGAGTCCGGCGGGAAGGACGCCAGGTCACACGCGGGTTGTGCCTGGTCGGCGCGACGGTCGGGCACGGTGGCGAAGTCGTTGACCGGCAGCAGGTGCACGTGGGTCAGCCCGGCCTCGGCGAGCGAGCGCAGGTGGCGCATCCCCTCCGCGCCGGGGCGGGCGAACGCCTGGAACGTGCCCCGCTCGCCGGCCGGCACCGAGGCGTCGAAGATCGAGAAGTCCCGCACCGACACCTCGGCGATCTGCATCCGCGCGGGCGCGACGGCGGCCGGCTTGACCAGCCCGTCCCATCCGGGCGGCGCGAGCTCCGGGTCGTCGAAGAGGTCGACGAGCCGGCTGTGGGTGGAGTCGGCGGCCAGCGACACCGAGTACGGATCCGTCACGCTCGTCGTCACGACCTGTTGGGCGGCCGGGTGCCACACCTGCACCCGGTAGCGGTAGAACCGCCCGAGCCACTTGCGTTTGACCGGAATCGACCACACGCCGTTGACGTCGTCGCGGTCCATCGGCAGCAGCCGCGGCTCGGCCTGCGGGTCGCGGTAGAGCTCCAGCTGAACGTCCCGCGCGGTCGGCGCCCACACCGCGAGCCGGGGCTGGTCGACGTCCAGGGTCAGGCCCAGATCGGCGTCGGCGGCCTCCAGGTACAGGTCGTCGAGTACCCCGGCGATCTGCACCGCTGTCCGCGCGGTCACCTCGCCGCTCGTGGTCCGTCCCTCCACCAGCAACCGGTCGCGCAGCAGCTCACCCAGCTCGGCGTCGCCCAGTTCACGAACGGCATACGCCCGGTATGCCCGAAGGTGCGGGAAGCGCCGGCTCTGCGCCTGGAACAGCCCGCCCGGGCGGGGCGTGAGCGGGAACGCGGTCTTGCCGCTGAGCAGCTCGAACGCGGCGGCCCGGCCGGCGAGCCACTCGGGCAGGGCGATCGTCGTGCGGTCGAGGAACACGGCGTGCGAGCGGGCCGGGTCGAGCTCGGGGCCGAGGGTGCCCAGGTCGGGACGGATCGGGTCGACCTCACCGGCCAGCAGCCAGACCTCCCTGGTCACGGTCAGGTCGAGCCGCTGATCGTCGGGCAGGTCCTTCTCCTCGCCGCGGTGCAGCACGTATCGCAGGCCGGCCGCGCCGGGCTTGAGCGGCACCCGGAACACCGCACCGAACGCGTCGAACTCGGTGGGCATCAACGGCGTACGCCAGAAGGTCTTGATCTCGAGAGGAACGCCCTCCCAGCAGTGCAGACCCCAGCCCTGGTAGTCCCCGCCGGGGCGCCGGTAGTGGATCACCGCGGTGCCGGCCGGCGGCTCGGGAGCCGGCTCGGCGAAGGAGACGCGCTCGTCGCCGGACCGCAGCCAGATCTCGCCGGTCGAGCGGACCACGACGAACCGGTCGGCCTCGACGTCCTTGCGGCCGTCGGCGTGGACGACCACGAAACCCACCGAGGCGGCGCTCTCCGGAAGCCGTACCCAGGCGAAACGCCCGAAGGCATCGGCGCCGGCGAACGTCGCCTCCTGGACGCCGACGTCACCCCAGACGTGCAGTGACCAGTTTGAGTAGTCGCCGTCAGGACGGTGGTAGTGAACGATCAGCCACGACACCGCCACATCGTCGCACCGGGATACGACCTTTTCAGCGGGAAGCGATCACCGTCGTGATCAGCGGCCCGTCAGCGCCGGTCCGGATCAGGTACCGGTAGCGCTCGCCGGGCACCGCTCCACCGGCGCTGTCCAGGTATTCCCACTCCACCTCGACCAGCGACAGGGCGGTCGAGACGCGCTGCACGTCGAGCAGTTGCGCGTGTGCCGCGACGATCTGCTGATCCCGGTACGTGGGAGCGGCGCCCAGGAACGACAACGCGACCGCCGCCGGCGAGCTGAACGTGAAGCTGTACGAGTCGGCGACCACCATCCCGGGCAGCGCGTGACATCCCGCGATGACGGCGATGTCGCCGGTGGTGAGCGCCGCGCCGTAACGGCTGAAGAACTCGGTGAGCTGATCCAGGTCCGCCGACGTCGTCATGCGCGCGGGATGCCCGCCGATCGACTCCGGTAAACCTGTGCCCGCCGCACCGGGCCCGGCTGGAAGGATCAGCACGTGGACCCCGCCTTGCGAGGGCTAGCAAGACGGACGTACGGTTTAGCGGACGGCACAACCGAGAGTTAGGCCTACCTAACCCGAAGGTCGCCCTTTCGGTGCGAAAGACTTGACTTCCAGTCGCTGGGTGTGAAGGAGATGACGGTGGCCAGCCTCGACACCTTTGGTGCGAAGAGCGAGCTGCGCGTCGGAGACGCGAGCTACGAGATTTTCACGATCGACAAGGTGAAGGGGCACGAACGCCTGCCCTACTCCTTGAAGATCCTCCTGGAGAACCTCCTCCGGACCGAGGACGGCGCGAACATCACCGCCGACCACATCAACGCGCTCGGCAGCTGGGACCAGAACGCCGACCCCAGTGTCGAGATCCAGTTCACCCCGGCACGGGTGCTGATGCAGGACTTCACCGGCGTGCCCTGCGTGGTCGACCTGGCCACGATGCGCGAGGCCGTGAAGGACCTGGGTGGCGACCCCACCAAGGTGAACCCGCTCGCGCCGGCCGAGCTGGTCATCGACCACTCGGTGATCGCCGACCTGTTCGGCCGCGCGGACGCGTTCCAGCGCAACGTCGAGCTGGAGTACCAGCGCAACCGCGAGCGCTACCAGTTCCTGCGCTGGGGCCAGACCGCGTTCAACGAGTTCAAGGTCGTCCCGCCGGGCACCGGCATCGTGCACCAGGTCAACATCGAGTACCTGGCGCGTACGATCATGGAGCGCAACGGCCAGGCGTACCCGGACACCGTGGTCGGCACCGACTCGCACACCACCATGGTCAACGGCCTGGGCGTGCTGGGCTGGGGCGTCGGCGGCATCGAGGCCGAGGCCGCCATGCTCGGCCAGCCGGTCAGCATGCTGATCCCGCGGGTCGTCGGCTTCAAGCTCTACGGCGAGGCGCCGGCCGGCACCACCGCCACCGACCTGGTCCTCACCATCACCGAGATGCTGCGCAAGCACGGGGTGGTCAGCAAGTTCGTCGAGTTCTACGGCCCCGGCGTGAGCGCGGTCCCGCTGGCGAACCGGGCCACCATCGGCAACATGTCCCCGGAGTACGGGTCGACCGTCGCGATCTTCCCGATCGACGAGCAGACCATCGACTACCTCAAGCTCACCGGCCGCACCGAGCAGCAGGTCGCGCTCGTCGAGGCGTACGCGAAGCGGCAGGGTCTCTGGCTCGACCCGAACGCCGAGCCGGACTACTCGGAGAAGCTCGAGCTCGACCTGTCGACGATCGTCCCGTCCCTCGCGGGCCCGAAGCGCCCGCAGGACCGCGTGCTGCTCAGCGAGGCCAAGCAGGCGTTCCGCGAAGTGCTGCCGAACTACGCCGCGCCGCACGGTCACGCCGACGAGGCCAGCGAGGAGTCCTTCCCGGCGTCCGACTCGCCCGCCAACGGGGTGGAGGACGAGGCCGACAAGCCGCACGCGTTCAGCGCCGCCCTCGGCGCCACCGGCCGCACGTCGAAGCCGACAGTGGTCAAGGGCGACGACGGTGTGACGTACGAGCTGGACCACGGCGCGGTCGTCATCGCCGCCATCACGTCCTGCACCAACACCTCGAACCCGCAGGTGATGATCGGTGCGGCGCTGCTGGCGAAGAAGGCGGTCGAGAAGGGCCTGACCCGCAAGCCGTGGGTCAAGACCACCCTCGCCCCCGGCTCCAAGGTCGTCTCCGACTACTACGACCGGTCCGGCCTCACGCCGTACCTGGACAAGATCGGTTTCAACCTGGTCGGCTACGGCTGCACCACCTGCATCGGCAACTCCGGCCCGCTGCCCGAGGAGGTCTCGGCGGCGATCAACGAGAACGACCTGACCGCGGTCAGCGTCCTCTCCGGCAACCGCAACTTCGAGGGCCGGATCAACCCGGACGTCAAGATGAACTACCTGGCGTCGCCGCCGCTCGTCGTGGCGTACGCGCTCGCCGGCTCGATGGACATCGACATCACCACCGAGCCGCTCGGCACCGGGTCCGACGGCAAGCCGGTCCACCTCGCCGACATCTGGCCGTCCGCGCAGGAGATCGACGAGGTCATCGCGCAGGCGATCGGCGCCGAGGGCTTCTCCACGGCGTACCAGGACGTCTTCGCCGGCGACCAGCAGTGGCAGTCGCTGCCGACGCCGACCGGCGACACGTTCGCGTGGGCCAGTGACTCCACCTACGTCCGCAAGCCCCCGTACTTCGAGGGCATGTCCGCCGAGCCGACCCCGGTCAAGGACATCTCCGGCGCGCGCGTGCTGGCCAAGCTGGGCGACTCGGTCACCACCGACCACATCTCCCCGGCCAGCTCGATCAAGGCCGACTCCCCCGCCGGCAAGTACCTCGCCGAGCACGGCGTCCCGCGCGCCGAGTTCAACAGCTACGGCTCGCGCCGCGGCAACCACGAGGTCATGATCCGCGGCACGTTCGCCAACATCCGGCTGCGCAACCAGCTGCTGAACGACGTCGAGGGCGGCTTCACGGTCAACCACCTGACCGGTGAGCAGACCACGATCTTCGACGCGTCGGTCGCGTACCAGGAGGCCGGCGTCCCGCTGGTCATCCTCGCCGGCAAGGAGTACGGCTCCGGCTCGTCCCGCGACTGGGCCGCCAAGGGCACCATGCTGCTCGGCGTGCGCGCCGTCATCGCCGAGAGCTACGAGCGCATCCACCGCTCGAACCTGATCGGCATGGGCGTGCTCCCGCTGCAGTTCCCGCAGGGCGAGACCGCCGAGTCGCTCGGCCTGACCGGCACCGAGACGTTCTCGTTCGCCGGCGTCACCGAGCTCAACAACGGCACCACCCCGCGCACGGTCAAGGTCACCACCGACACCGGCATCGAGTTCGACGCGGTCGTCCGTATCGACACGCCCGGCGAGGCCGACTACTACCGCAACGGCGGCATCCTGCAGTACGTCCTCCGCAAGATGCTCCGCAGCTGACATTCCGCTGTCCGGACGCCCCGTTCTCCCTCGGGAGGGCGGGGCGTTCCGCATTTCCGGCATCAGATCAACTTCAAGATCTTCATTGCCTGTCTCCGCTGTGGTCCAGACCGTCGCTCCCGCGGGGACCCTTCCGATCCGAGCAGGCCGCTGGGGCGGCCAAAACGCTCAGATCGAAAGGGCGACCTCCGTGGGTGGGCACGGTCAGAGCAGAAAAGAGCCCACACAAGCGCGAATAAATCGGTTGCGCGGGCTCACGGCGTGGGGAAATGTCGTGGGCGCACCGCGGTGGCATCGCCGCGCGCACTGTCCGGCCCGTCCACGGCCGGCTCGAGAGAAGAGGGGGGTGGCCACGAGATGGCTGTCTTTGCCGTTGCTGTTTTTCCGGCTTCCCTGACAACTTCTTTCTCCGAGGAGAACCTCCAGTGCGAGAGCACGACTCCTACGGTCCGGCCACCATGCGCCGCGGCCGTCGCAAGTTCGACGACGACGAGTCCGACTTCCTGAAGCGCGGCCGGCTCGAGCCGGCCCTCCAGGAGGATCCCGACCTGCCCGAGGTCGGTGATCGCTGGTCCACCTGGGACGGCGCCCTGCACGGCCCCGACCCTCGGCCCGACTGGCTGCGCACCGAGCACGGCGCGGTCGACACCGAACTCGGCGTCCTGAAGACCGGCAAGGAAGCAGACGTCTTCCTGGTCCGGCGCTGGCTGCCGGCGACCGGGCAGGTCAGCATGCTCGCCGCGAAGCGTTACCGGGACGGCGAGCACCGCATGTTCCACCGCGACGCGGGATACCTGGAGGGCCGCCGGGTCCGCCGGTCCCGGGAGATGCGGGCCATGACGAACCGCACCTCGTTCGGCAAGGAGCTGATCGCGGGGCAGTGGGCGGCCGCCGAGTTCGACGCACTCGGGCGGCTGTGGCAGGTCGGCCAGGAGAGCGGGCTGGTCTGCGTGCCGTACCCGGTGCAGCTCATCGGCACCGAAGTGATGCTGGAGTTCATCGGCGACTGGGAGACCGGGGAGGCCGCGCCACGGCTCGCCCAGGTCCGTTCCGGCGCCGAGGAGCTCGACGACCTGTGGCGGCAGATGGTCGACGCGCTGTCCGTGCTGTCCCGGGCTCAGGTGGCACACGGCGACCTGTCGCCCTACAACACGCTGGTCCACGACGGGCGGCTGATCCTCATCGACCTGCCGCAGATCGTCGACATGGTCGCCAACCCGCGCGGCGCCGAGTTCATCGCCCGCGACGTCACCAACGTGGCCACCTGGTTCCGGGCGCGCGGCCTGCCGATCGACACCGAGGAGCTGATCGAGCGGCTCCTGCTCGAGGCGGGACTGCGGTGAGGCCCCGACCGGACCCACGTCCGGTCCCGACCCGCACGTCGCGCATCACGGGTTGCCGCCGCCCGCGCGACAACCGGCCCGCGGGCCGCTGACCGGGCCCGGTGTGCGGCCGCCGTTCGAGAGCGGCGGCCGCGCACCGGATCACTGCAGGTAGCTCTCCACCTCGCTGACGCTGTGTGCCTGCTCGGAGTCGGGGTTGTTGCCGACCTCCCGGGCGGCACGGCGGCGGCGCAGCAGATCCCAGCACTGGTCGAGAGCCTCCTCGACATCCTTGAGGCGGGCATGCTCATCGGTGGAGGAGATCTTGCCCTGGCTCAGCTGCTGACGCAGCTGGTGCTCCTCCTCGACCAGGCCGTGAATGCGGGTCAGCACACTGTTGTCATCCATGCCCGAAGCCTATTCACCTCGGCCTCGAACCCCACACACCCCCGCACGTGTCCGACGTCGCATCCCCCGACCCGACCGCACCCCACCAGCCCCCACGCCGTCAGCGCGCACACCGCCAGCCGCCACGCCCTCAGCCCGCACGCCGTCAAGCGGCACGCGACCCACTGCCCGCACCGGGCCGCGGCGCGGCGCACGGTCCCGGCTGGTTCTCATGGGCGTTATTCGTCCCGAATAACGCCCATGAGAACCAGCCGGAAGAGCGGGCCGCGCAGCTTCCGGGCCTGGAAGCGGACATCGCGTCCGGGGTGACCGCGCCCGGGGCCGGGTCAGTGCCGGCGGACGGCGTCCTCGACCAGGTCCAGGACGCGCGCGAGATCGCCCGGCGGGCGGCCGGTGGCCAGGTGCAGGACGAGCCCGTCATAGGCCAGCTCCAGGAACTGCGTGAGCACCTCGACCGGGACGTCCTGCCGCAGCACGCCGGCGTCGCGCTGGCGCTGCAACCGCTCCCGGGTCGCGTCGGCGATCGCGGCCGAACGCTCCGCCCAGCGCTTGGCGAACGCCGGGTCGGTGCGCAACCGGTGCGACACCTCGAGCTGCGTGCCGAGCCAGCCGGCCGTGTCGCCGTCGCTGTTGCCGGCGCGGCCGAGCAGGTCACGCATCACCTGGACGAGGCCGTTGCGGGCGACCGTCTCGACCATCGTGGCCGCGTCGTCCTCGGCGACGGCGAGGAACAGCGACTCCTTGTCACGAAAATGGTGGAAAATCGCGCCTCGGGACATGCCCGTGGCTTCCTCGAGACGGCGGACCGTGGCGCCCTCGTAGCCGAAGCGCGCGAAACAGCCCCGCGCCGCCGTGAGGATCTCGTGGCGACGGGCGTCGAGCTGGTCCTGGCTTACCCTGGGCACACCGCTGATCGTGTCACGTGGCCCCGGCGTCTTGCAATCCGTACGTACGGCTTTTAAAGCCACGATCGGATGACGCTAATTACGTCAAGTCTTCCGCTTTTTGTTTACAGTCCTGGACTGTTCGCTTCGGGCGCCGCTCACGTAAAGTGCCCGGGTGCCTCTAGTCTTCCTCGCCCTGGACGACACCCTGCTCGACCGCAGCGGTGCGTACCGGCTGTGGGCTAAAGGTTTCCTCGACGAGATCGGCGCCTCGCAAGATGATCTTGATTGGCTGGTCGCCGTGGACGCCGACGGCCTGACCTCCCGGTGGGATCTCGCCGACCAGATCCGGGACCGCTACCAGCTACGAGTGCCGGCCATCGATCTCGTCGACGAGCTGCACGAGGGCCCGCTCGCCTTCGAGCGCCTCGACCCGATGGTCGGCTGTGCCCTGGAGATCGCCGCCGACGCGGGCCTGATCCCGGTCATCGTCACGAACGGCGCCACCGAGCAGTCCGAAGGGCGCATCCGGCGTACGGGGCTCGACCGCTATGTCGCCGACTGGGTGATTTCGGAGCAGGCCGGCGTCAGCAAACCCAACCCCCGCATCTTCGCCCTCGCCGCGCAGAAGGTGCGGATGCGACTGGCCGGCGCCTGGGTCGTCGGCGACAGCCCGGAGGCCGACATCGGCGGCGCCGCGGCTCTCGGTCTGCCCAGCGTCTGGCTGCACCGTGGCCGCGAGTGGATGGACACGCGGTTCGCCCCGACACGCGTGGTCGGCAACGTCATCCAGGGCTTGTCCGCCATCATGGCCGCCCGCGTCTGACCGGGCTGGCACTCACGGTCGGATTCCGGCCCGGAAACAACCCTCAGCACCAGCCGGCGGCCCGCGGCTGGCGGTCACGGTCGTAACCCGGCGCGGAAGCAACCCTCAGCACCAGCCGGCGGCGCGCGGCTGGCGGTCACGGTCGCAACAACAGGTTTCGGTGGCAGCGGGCATTACCCCGGGGGTAATGCCTTTGCGGCGGATGGGCGCATACCGTGGCGGGCATGAGCGCCGTAGGGCAGTTGTTGCGCACGTGGCGGGGCGAGCGCCGGTTGAGCCAGCTCGATCTTTCCGCGCGGGCGGGCGTCTCCGCACGGCACCTGTCCTTCGTGGAGACCGGGCGATCGCGGCCGACGCGGGACATGATCCTGCGGCTGGCGCGGGAGCTGGACGTACCGCTGCGGAATCGCAACGAGTTGCTGCTGGCCGGCGGCTATGCCCCGGCCTATTCCGAGGCGGACCTCGATGATCCGCCTCTGGCGGATGTCCTGCACGGGCTGCGGCAGGTGCTGGACGGGCACGGGCCCTGCCCGGCGGTGCTGGTCGATCGGCATTGGACGATGGTCGACGCGAACGCCGCCGTGACGCGGTTCACCGACGGCTGCGCGCCGGAGCTGCTGGAGCCGCCGGTGAACGTGCTGCGCCTGGCCCTGCACCCGAGGGGCCTGGCGCCGCGGATCGAGAATCTCGTCGAGTGGCGCACGCACCTGTTGCACCGCCTGGACCGGCAGGTCGCCGTGACCGCCGACCCGGTGCTGCGGGAGCTGCGCGCGGAGCTGGGCGGTTATCCCGGTGGCGAGATAGCCGCCGGGTCGCCCGGGGTCGTCATCCCCTTGCGGTACGACGGTCTGAGCTTCTTCACCATGACCGCCGTGCTCGGGACGCCGCGCGACGTGACCCTCGCCGAGCTGGCGATCGAGACCTTCCTCCCGGCCGACGCGGCCACGGCTGCCGCTCTGGGAAGATAGGGACATGGATCTCGGGCTGTCCGATCGTGTCTTCATCCTCACCGGCGCCTCACGAGGGCTGGGCCTGGCCACCGCGCAGGCGCTCGTCGCCGACGGCGCGCGGGTGGTGATCTCGTCACGCGACGAGGAGAAGATCGCCGACGCGATCGACGTGCTCGGTGACGGGAACGCCGTCGGGGTGGCCGCCGATCTGACCGATCCGGACACTCCGCGCGAGCTGGTGGACACGGCGACCGAGCGGTTCGGCAGGCTGGACGGCGCGCTGGTCTCGGTGGGCGGCCCGGCGCACGGCACGGCCGCGAGCATGAGTGACGACCAGTGGCGCTCCGCCTTCGAGACGGTGTTCCTGGGGTCGCTGCGCGCGGTGCGGACGTTCGCGTCGGCGCTTCCCGAGGGTGGCGCGATCGGGCTGGTGCTGTCCACGTCGGTGAAGGCGCCGCTGAGCGGGCTCGGCCTCTCCAACGGTCTGCGGCCGGGCCTGGCGATGGCCGCGAAGGACATGGCGGACGAGTACGGTCCGCGGGGCATCCGGGTGTTCGGGATCATGCCGGGCCGGTTCATGACCGACCGGAACCGGGAGTTGTTCCAGGCCACCGGTGATCCGGCGACCGCGGCGGCCGAGGTGTCCGAGCGCATCCCGGTGCGGCGGATCGGGGAGCCGGCCGAGTTCGGCAGTGTCGCGGCGTTCCTGCTGTCGCCGGTGGCGAGCTACGTGACGGGGTGTGTGATCCCGGTCGACGGCGGCTCCCTGCGCGCGCTGTGACGGTCTTCCCGAAGCCGACCGCCGAGGAGGTCGCGGCGGCCGGTGACCGGACCATTCCCGATCTCGTCGGGCCGGACCTGCGGATCCTGTTCTCCGGGATCAATCCGAGCCTCTACTCGGCCGCGACCGGTCACCATTTCGCCCGCCCGGGCAACCGCTTCTGGCCGACGCTGCACGGCGCCGGGTTCACCGACCGCCTGCTGCACCCCTCCGAGCAGCAGCTGCTGCCCGCGCTGGGTCTGGGTATCACGAATGTCGTCGCCCGGGCCACCGCCCGCGCGGACGAACTGTCCCCGGCGGAGCTGGTCACCGGTGGCGCGATCCTGGCCGAGCTGTCCGACCGCCTCCGTCCGCGGTTCCTGGCGGTGCTCGGCGTGACGGCGTACCGTGCCGCGTTCGGCCGCCCCAAGGCCCGGATCGGCCGGCAGCCGGACACGGTCGGCGGCGTCCCGGTCTGGGTCCTGCCGAACCCGAGCGGCCTGAACGCCCACTTCCAGCTCCCGGACCTGGTCCGCGAGTTCACCGCGCTGCGCGAGGCCGCTACCTGAGGCCGGTCCGCGGTGCGTCGTCGCCGGGGCGTGGCGGAAGGACGCGCTGCTCGTGGATCGCCGTCTCGCGACGGGACAGGTCCGCCGTCGGCCGGTAGACCTCGTCGATCGGGCCCATGATGCCGCCACCGATGCCCTTGCGCTTCACCCAGGCGCCGAAGCGGGCGAACGCCCAGAGCAGGGCCGTCAGCACGATCGCGAAGACCAGGAAACCCGTCACGGCTCCACGGTACCGGCGGGCACCGTGACGATCTCCACATCATCCGAGGCGGCGAAGGGCGTGCCGGACGCGGCGAACTGGGTCCGGTACAGGTCGGCGTAGAGCCCACCGGCGGCGACCAGCTCCTCGTGCGTCCCGCGCTCGACGACCCGGCCGCGGTCGAGGACCACGATCAGGTCAGCCTCCCGGATGGTGGAGAGCCGGTGCGCGATGACCAGCGCCGTCCGGCCGCGCAGCGCCGTGGTCAGCGCCCGTTGGACGGCCGCTTCGGACTCGCTGTCGAGGTGAGCGGTGGCCTCGTCGAGGATCACGATCGACGGCTGCTTGAGCAGGAGCCGGGCGATCGCGATCCGCTGCTTCTCCCCGCCGGAGAACCGGTAGCCACGCTCGCCCACCACCGTGTCGAGGCCGTCGGGCAGGGCACGGACCAGGTCGCCGACCTGCGCGCCCTCCAGAGCGGCCCACATCTCGTCGTCGGTCGCGCCCGGACGGGCGTACCGCAAGTTCTCCTTGATGGTCTCGTGGAAGAGGTGCGAGTCCTGCGTGACCACGCCGACCGTGTCCCGCAGCGAGTCCAGGGTCGCGTCGCGGACGTCGATGCCACCGACCAGGACCGCGCCCCCGCTGACGTCGTAGACCCGGGAGACCAGCATCGACGTGGTGGACTTGCCGGCGCCGGACGGGCCGACGAGCGCGACCAGCTGGCCGGGCTCGACGGTGAAGTCGACACCGTGCAGGACCGGCGCGTTCTCGGTCCGGTCCAGGGTCGCCACGTCCTCCAGCGTCGCGAGCGAGACCTCGGCGGCGCTCGGGTAGCGGAATCGCACGTCGCGGAACTCGATGCGCCCCGACCCGGCCGGGATCGGTGTCGCGCCCGGCTTCTCGGCGATGCCCGGCTTCAGGTCGAGCACCTCGAAGACCCGGTCGAACGAGACGAGGGCGCTCATCACGTCGACGCGGACGTTGCTGAGTGCGGTGAGCGGGCCGTAGAGGCGGGTGAGCAGCAGCGCCAGGGTCACCACGGTGCCGGCGGACACCTCACCGCGGACGGCGAGCCAGCCGCCGAGCCCGTAGGTCAGCGCCTGTGCCAGCGACGCGACCAGCAGCATGGCCACGAAGAACGTGCGGGAGAACATGGCCTGCTGCACGCCGATGTCGCGTACGCGCTCTGCCCTCTCCTGGAATTTCGACGCCTCCGCCTCGGGCTTCCCGAAGAGCTTGACCAGCAGCGCGCCGGAGACGTTGAACCGCTCGGTCATCGTCGCGTTCATCTTGGCGTCGAGGTCGTACGACTCCCGGGTGATCTCGGCGAGCCGCTTCCCGACCCGCCGCGCGGGGATGATGAAGGCCGGCAGCAGGGCCAGCGAGATCACCGTGATGGGCCAGGACAGGCTGAACATCACGACGGCGGTGAGCACGAGCTGGATGACGTTGCTGAGCACGCCGGAGAGGGTCGACGTGAACGCCCGCTGCGCGCCGACCACGTCGTTGTTGAGCCGGCTGACCAGCGCGCCGGTCTGGGTGCGGGTGAAGAACTGCAGCGGCATGCGCTGCACGTGGTCGTAGACCCGGGTGCGCAGGCTGAGGATGATCCCCTCGCCGATGCGCGCCGAGTACCACCGCTGGGCCAGCGAGAGCAGCGCGTCGGCGACCGCGAGGCCGGCGATGAACAGCGCGATCCGGATGACCGTGGCGGACGCTTCCGGGCCGCCCCGGGTGATCGTGTTGATGACGTCGCCGGCCAGCAGCGGGGTGGCCACGCCGATGACGGCGTCGAAGACGACGGCCAGCAGGAAGACCGCGATGTCGCGGCGGTACGGCCGGGCGAAGCGCATGATCCGCTTCGTCGTGCCGGGTGTGATCTCGTGCTTGGCGACCTTGTCAGCGCTCTGGATCGAGCGCAGCATGTTCCAGCTCGTCATACTCATTGCCGTCACCTCCCGGGAGTCAGCAACCCGGGAGGCGACAACACTATTCCGTGGCCGGGACCGCTCCGCTGCCCTGAGCGGTCCCCGCTCCTACTCCCCGGACCCGAGCAGTTCCGCGAGCCGGCGGGTCTGCGCCTCCCGCTCGGCACGATCCTGCTCCGGGTACGACCGGCCGGGCGCCCCGCCCAGCAGGCCCTTGATCTCGGCGACCGCGTTCGCGTCCCCGGCCAGCACGGCGGCTGACAGGTCGGCGACCGCGTCCTCCAGATCGGTCCTCGGGACCACGGCGGTGGCGAGGCCGATCCGGTCCGCCTCGTCGGCCGCGATCCGCCGGCCGGTAACACAGATCTCCAGCGCCCGGGACGGTCCGACCAGTTCGGTCAGTCGTTTCGTCCCACCCAGATCGGGCACCAGGCCGAGCGTCACCTCGGCCATCGAGAACCGTGCGTCATCGGCGAGCACACGCATGTCACAGTTCAACGCCAACTGGAAGCCGGCGCCTATGGCATGCCCCTGCACCGCCGCGATGGACACGATGGACGGACTCCGCAACCACGTGAACGCGGCCTGGAAGCCCGCAATCCGATCGGCGCAGTCAGCGGCTGACAACTGCGCCAAGCGAGCCAGTGAGGAATCGCCGCCGCCCTTGGCAACAGACAGATCCAGGCCGGCGGAAAACGCACGGCCTTCGGCTCGCACAATGACGACGCGGACGTCGCCCGGCAATTTCCGGGAAATGTTGCTGAGCTCCGCCCACATGGCCGGAGTCTGTGCATTGAGAACGTCGGGCCGGCACAACGTGACCGTCGCGACCGGCCCAGCCTGTTCGTAGCGAACGCCTACTTCGTCGGCGGTTGACGTTTTTACCGGCTCGGCGTCGGCCGCTGTCACGCCTTCTTGCGGCGGCGGGCCCCGCCGCGCTGGCGCAACTGCACACCGGATTCGGTGAGCACGCGGTGGACGAATCCATAGGAGCGGCCGGTCGAAGCGGCAAGCGCCCGGATGCTCTCTCCGGAGGTGTAACGCTTCACCAGGTCCTTGGCGAGCGACTGCCGCTCGCTACCGACGATTCGACGACCCTTCTCAGTACTGGTAGCTGTGCCAGTGGCTGCCATCTTGAATCCTCACGTCGCAGACAGTGCGGTCAGATACGGTCCCACCTATTACACCGCCTCCAACGATCATGCGCCAGGCATCTCGCGTCGAGGAACGTGCCCATTTATTACTGTCAGGAACTTGACGGTTACCACGGGCATCAATGTCAGACCGTTTGCAGACTGCGCCTCGAGCGACATTTACGGGGCGTCACCCGAGGCGCGGGAGCCTCTCCAAGACCATCGATCACCTGCAGAAACACTCGATCGAGGCGCCACCCTGCGAGACCGGACGGACACGCTGTGCATGCGCTGTGAGGGGACTGTGCGGGACGGTCAGCCCGTACGGGCTCAAGTCCGACGTGCCCGCAAACGCCCGAACATCGCACTGTCTGTGTGGGCACCAGTTGACAACTGACGATGCCGTTGATCCTGGATCACCCGATCCGGGCGGTGCTCCGTAGTGGGACCTCGCCTCGCACGCGGCCCCCACTACCGACCACCGTCTAGGCGAGCTCGACCAGCTCCAGCATGTCGTCGCTCCACGTGTCCTCGTCGCCGTCCGGCAGGAGGATCGCCCGGTCCGGCTTGAGCGCCGCCACACACCCCGCGTCGTGGCTGACCAGCACGATCGCGCCCGGGTAGTTGGCGATCGCGTCGAGCACCTGCTCGCGGCTGACCGGGTCGAGGTTGTTCGTCGGCTCGTCGAGCAGCAGCACGTTCGCCCCCGAGCAGACGAGCGTGGCCAGCGCCAGCCGGGTCTTCTCACCACCGGAGAGCACCCCGGCCGGCTTGTCGACGTCGTCACCGGAGAAGAGGAACGCGCCCAGGATCTTCCGCAGCTCGGTGTCGGTCTGCTCGGCGGCGGCGCTGCGCATGTGCTCCAGGATCGTGCGGTCCACGTCCAGGGTCTCGTGCTCCTGCGCGTAGTAGCCCAGCCGCAGGCCGTGACCCGGGCGCACCTCACCGGTGTCGGACTGCAGCAGGCCGCCGAGGATGCGCAGCAGGGTGGTCTTGCCGGCGCCGTTGAGGCCCAGGATCGCCACGCGCGAGCCGCGGTCCACCGCCACGTCGACATCGGCGAAGATCTCCAGCGACCCGTACGACTTCGACAGGCCGGTCGCCGTCAGCGGCGTCTTGCCGCAGGGGGCGGGACTCGGGAAGCGGACCTTCGCCACCTTGTCCGAGCTGCGGACCTCCTCCAGGCCACCGAGCAGCTTCTCGGCGCGCTTCGCCATGTTCTGCGCGGCGACGGTCTTGGTCGCCTTGGCGCGCATCTTGTCGGCCTGGGCCATCAGGGCGCCGGCCTTCTTCTCGGCGTTGGCGCGCTCCCGGCGGCGGCGGCGCTCGTCGGTCTCGCGGGCCTCCAGATACGTCTTCCAGCCCATGTTGTACATGTCGACGACCGCGCGGTTGGCATCCAGATACCACACCTTGTTGACCGCGGCCTCGAGCAGCTCGACATCGTGGCTGATCACGATCAGGCCGCCCTTGTGCTGCGCCATGTAGCCGCGCAGCCAGGCGATCGAGTCCTGGTCGAGGTGGTTGGTGGGCTCGTCGAGCAGCAGGATGCCCTTGCCGTTCTGCCCCGAGTTGGCGAACAGGATGCGGGCCAGCTCGATCCGGCGGCGCTGACCGCCGGAGAGGGTGCCGATCGTCTGGGCGAGCGCCCGGTCGGGCAGCCCCAGGTTGGCACAGATGCGGGCGGCCTCGGCCTCGGCGCCGTAACCACCGAGGGCGGAGAACTGGTCCTCCAGCTGGCCGTAACGCCGGACGAGCTTGTCGTCCGAGCTCTCCTCCAGCTGCACCTCGAGCTTCTGCATCTCGGCGAGAATCGTGTCCAGCCCGCGGGCCGAGAGCACCCGGTCGCGACCGGTCACGTTCAGGTCGCCGGTGCGCGGGTCCTGCGGGAGGTAACCGATCTCACTGGTCCGCTCGACCTGGCCCGCGTACGGAATCCCCTCGCCGGCCAGCACCTTGAGCGTCGTGGTCTTGCCCGCGCCGTTGCGGCCGACCAGGCCGATCCGGTCGCCGGGCTGCACCCGCAGGGTGGTCGGGGACATCAGGATTCGTGCGCCGGCGCGGAGTTCCAGACCGGTGGCGGTGATCATCTAGGGCTTCTCGCTCTCGGGGATCGGGCTGACTCGGGCGCATCTGAGATATCGGCAGGTCAGCCTTCGCGGAGCAGCACCGCGCCATCCTACCCGGGAGGCGGCGGCACCTCCCAACCGATTAGGCAGCAAGATCATCGGGTACACGCGTGACAACCGTGGCGAAGTGAGGACGGCATGGAACTCAATGAGAACGCCGAGATCGACACCAGTCAGGTCGAGGACGGTCGCGGCTCGGGCGGCGGCGGGGGCGGCTTCGGTGGTCTGCCCATCGGTGGCGGTGGCCTGACCGGCATCATCGTCACGGTGCTGCTCGCCCTGGTCGGTGGCTACTTCGGCATCAACAACCTGGGCGGCGGCGGCAGCGGCAGCTCGGGCACCGGCGACAACGCGAAGATCGAGCAGGAGTGCAAACAGGCCGAGGCGAAGAAGCAGCTGGACTGCCGCAACGCGCTCTACGTCAACTCGATCCAGGCCTACTGGGCGACCGAGTTGCCGCAGGCGTTCGGCAAGCAATACACGAAATCGGTCACGCACATCTTCTCCGGCCGGGTGAGCACCGGCTGCGGCGCGGCGGACTCCGGCGTCGGGCCGTTCTACTGCCCGGCCGACAAGAAGGTCTACATCGACCTGACGTTCTACGACCAGCTGGCGAAGGAGCTGGGCGCGCCGGGCGAGTTCGCGCAGCCGTACGTGCTGGCCCACGAGTACGGCCACCACGTGCAGGACCTGCTCGGCACCGAGGCCAAGATGCGCCAGGCGCAGAACTCGAATCCCGACCAGGCGAACCTGGAGTCGGTCAAGCTGGAGCTGCAGGCCGACTGCTACGCGGGGGCCTGGGCGAAGGGCGCGACCGGCACGACCGACGCCAAGGGCAACAAGATCTTCAAGAGCCTGACCGCGTCGGACATCCAGGAAGGCATCCAGACGGCCGGCCAGATCGGTGACGACACACTGCAGCAACGTGGCGGTGGCACCATCAACCCGGCGGAGTTCACCCACGGCACGTCGGCAGACCGGCAGAAGTGGTTCAGCACCGGTTACAACTCCGGCGACCCGAAGCAGTGCGACACGTTCGCGCCGGGCGCCGTCAAAGAGGGAGACTGACCGCTTCCGGTCATCCTGACCTCCGGCCGCCGACCCGCACCTGGCGCGGGACGGCGGCCGGACCCGTACTCACCCCTCACGGATCAGGATCGGCACCGCCCGCGCCGCCGGAATGGCGTTCAGCAGCACGGCGTGACGCGGCTCCGGCACGTCCAGCAGGCGCCCGGTTCGCAGCTCGGCGAGCGGCGCCAGCGGGCGTTGCGCCAGGATCGCGTCGATCGCGGCGCGGTCTCCGCCGGTGACCAGGGCGGCCAGGGTCCGTACCTCGGGAAGGAGAATGCGCCCCGCGATGCCGGCGCTGTCAGCGGTGGCCGCCTTCGCCTGGTTGTCCCGCCGCCGGGCGAAGCGCTGCTGCGACCAGCCGCCCGCCGCTGTCCGGCCCTGCACATAGTGGGTGTCCACCTTGGAGGCGACCAGCTCGGTCCCGTCGGCGATGCCCGCGGCGACCGCACCCTTGCGCGCCAGCAGCAGCCCGAGCCTGCGGGGCGTCCGCGCCGCGGCCAGGAGCTCGGTCACCGTCGCCGGCTCGCCCGCTCCCGGCGGGGCGGTCAGCGTCGCCAGCGCGCCGTCCTCGGCGATCAGGAGCAGACCCTCTTCCCGGTACGGACCGTGCCGCCCCGCGAAGTTCGCCAGCCAGCGTTCGAGCCGCTCCGGTGCGACGTCCACCCATTTCCCGCCGCCGGCGGCCGGCCGTTCACCCATTCTTGTCAGACTACGGTGGCAGGATCCGGCGTGGTGGTGTCCCGGTTGCGGCGTGCCCCCAGCGGCGCGATCCGCGGGCAGAACCCGGTGGGTGAGCCGGTCGGTCCGCCGGGGACGACCCGGCCGTCCGGCGGTCAGGAGTCGAACAGGAGACGAAGGGCCAGGGCGGCGATCACCAGGCTGGACGTCAGCGCGGTGAGGAGGCGGCCGCGGGGACCGGTCAGCAGACGGCCCACCAGGGAGCCGCCACCGGCGATCAGCAGCTGCCAGCTCGCCGACGCGAGGAACGCGCCGAGCACGAACCGGACGGCGCCGCCCATGCCACTGCCGCCCGTGCCACCGCCGCCCGTGCCACCGCCGGCCAGGACCAGCGCGACGAAGTAGATCACGGTGGCCGGGTTGAGCAGGGTCAGAGCGAGGATCCCGGCATACGCGCGGAACGCCGTGGCGGGCCGTTCCTCCCGCACGCCGCCGCCGGGGCCACGGATCGCGCCCCACGCGGTCCACGCCGCGAACAGCAGCAGCACGACGGCGCCCGCCCAGCGCAGCGGCCCGGCGATCGGGGCGACGACACCCGCGACGGCCGCTCCCCCGGCGACCGCGACGCAGGCGTAGATGCCGTCCGCGGTGGCCGCGCCCATCCCGGCCGCGGCGCCGACCCGCAACGACACTCGGGCGCTCAGACTCACGATC
Source organism: Actinoplanes cyaneus (assembly GCF_016862095.1). GTDB lineage: Bacteria > Actinomycetota > Actinomycetes > Mycobacteriales > Micromonosporaceae > Actinoplanes > Actinoplanes cyaneus. The sequence continues at coordinate 590 of NZ_BOMH01000009.1, read as the reverse complement.
AGGGCGCCGATCGCGCCGACCGGCACCGCGATCCCGTATCCGGCGACGACGCCGGCCAGGAATCCCCCGCTCACGACCGTGCTCCGCTCAGGACGGCGTCCCGCTCACGACGGTGCACCACTCTGCTCACGACGGCGGCAAGGCCATGATCGGCCGGCCGGGCGGTCACGACGGCTGCTTCGGCACCGCCGTTCCGCGGGCGGCCTGCTGCTGTCGCCCGGGCCGTCCGGCCGCGGGGACAGGGACAGGGAGGTAAGCCCTCGATTCGGTCACGCCGCCATCATGCTGGGCCTCGGCTCCGGCAGCCAGCGATTTCCGGCCACTTCGCACCGCCGCGCCCGGTCACGGGAACCGGGGCACGCAAGCGCCACGCCGCGGCACGGGAACCGGGGTACGCAACCGCCACACGGGTCGGGACGGCGACGCGGGTTGCGGCTCCGGCTGGTCCTCACGGTTGTTATGAGGCACGAGTAACAACCGTGAGGACCAGCCGGAAGAGCGAGCCGCGGCGCTTCCGTGCCCGAAGTGGAGGTCGCGTCCGGGGTGACCGCGCCCACCCACGGAGATCGCCCTCGTGGGTTTCGCGTTCT
>NZ_BOMH01000008.1 GCF_016862095.1 Actinoplanes cyaneus | reverse complement strand
CGACGATCCGGACCACAGCGAAGGTAGGACATGAAGCTCGTGAATGTGGTCGTCACCGCGAGCGTCTTCCCGGCGACGGATCGTCACAGATAGGGTCCGATCATGGCTGTTGTCGCTGAACTCGTCCTGATCCGGCACGGGCAGAGCCTGGCCAACGTGCTCTTCCCGGAGGCGGATGCGCAGGAGCTGCTGGAGATCGCCGCCCTGAGCGGGCGGGATGCCGATGTGCCGCTGACCGATCTCGGTCAGGAGCAGGCCCGCGCGGTGGGTGCCTGGCTGGCTTCGTTGCCAGCGGAGCGGCGGCCGGAGGTGGTGGTCACGTCGCCGTACCTGCGGGCCCGGGAGACCTGGCGGATCGCGGCGGAGGCGTCGGGGTTGGGGACGCCCGAGCCCAGCACCGACGATCGCCTGGTGGACCGGCTGCTCGGGGAGTTGGAGATGATGACGCGGGCCGCCGTCCGGGCGCGGTTCCCCGACGAGCCGACGCGGTTCACCGAGGCCGGCATCTGGGAGTACCAGCCGCCGGGCGGGGAGTCATTCGCGGACATCCGGGTGCGGCTGACCTCCTTTCTGGAGGATCTGCACCGGCGTCATGACGGGCGGCGGGTGGTCGTCGTGGCGCACGACGCCGTGGTGCTGATGTTCCGCGCGGTGATCGAGGATCTGGACTGGGCGGGGCTGGAGGCGGTGGAGAAGTCCTCGGGCCACGTGCGCAACGCGTCGATCAGCCGGTTCGTGCGGGACGGAAACCGTCTGAAACTTGACCGCTACAACGTCATCGAGCATCTTCCACCGGCCTGAACAACGGAAAACATATCGACCAGCGTCTTCCAAAGAATTCTTTGCATGGATAGGTTGGATCGATGCCCGCACCCACCGGCGCGCTGGGCCCGCAGACGTTGCGTGGTCTCGCACATCCGCTCCGCGTCCGCATTCTCGGCCTTCTCCGCGAGCACGGTGCCTCCACCGCCACGCGCCTGGCCGAGCGGCTCGGGCAGTCCTCCGGGGCGACCAGCTATCACCTGCGTCAGCTCGAGGCCTACGGGTTCGTCGAGGACGTGCCGGGCCGTGGCGCCGGGCGGGAGCGCTGGTGGCGCACGGTGGCGCGGCGCAACGACAGCGCGGAGCACCTGCGCGCGGCCGCGGCCGACGGCTTCCAGCGGCTGCACGAGTTCTTCGGGACGGCCGCGGAGCTGCCACCGGAGTGGCTGGCCGGGGTGGCGATCGAGGACGTGACGCTGCGGCTGTCCCCCGCGCAGGCCGTGGAGCTGATCTCGCGGATCGGCGCGTTCCTCGGTGAGCTGCCCGCCGAGGCGTCCGGGGGCGGCGAGGACGTGGTCGTGCAGTGGCAGATGTTTCCGCGGCTCGCCCCCAGGAAGCAGGCAACGAGGAGGAATCTGCGGTGAGACGCGGACTGGCCGGCCTGCTCGCGGCCGAGGCGATCTCCCTGCTCGGCAGCCGGATCACCTTCGTGGCGCTGCCCTGGCTGGTGCTGACCAGCACCGGCTCCGCGCTGATGGCCGGGGTCGCCGGCTTCGCCGAGATGCTGCCGTACGTGCTGGCGGGTCTGCTCGGCGGCCCGATCGTGGACCGGGTCGGCCCGCGGTCCACGGCTGTCGCGGCGGACGTGGCGAGCCTGCTCGCGGTCAGCGGCATCCCCCTCATGGTGACCACCGAGAACGTCTCGTACCACACGCTGCTCGGCCTGATCGCCCTGGCCGGAGCGCTGCGCGGGTTCGGCGACACGGCGAAACGGGCACTGCTGCCGCGCGTGATCGCCGATGCCGGGCTGAGCACCGAGCGCGGCACCACGCTCTACGACGGGATCAGCCGGGTGGCCACACTGCTCGGGCTGCCGCTGGCCGGGCTGCTGGTGGCGGCGGTCGGGCCGGCCCGGGTGCTGCTGGTCGACGCGGCGTCATTCGGGGTGTGCGCGCTGCTGATCTCGATCTACGTGCGCACCGCGCCGACCGCTCCGGGGCCGGCGGAGGAGGACGAGGGCGGGTACGCGGCAGCGCTGCGCTGCGGTTTCCGGTACGTACGCCAGGATCGCCTGATCATCGGCATCATGTCGCTGCTGTTCGCGACGAACCTCTTCGACCAGGCGTTCGCGACCGTGTTCGTGCCGGTCTGGGTGCGCGAGGGTCCACACGGCCCGGCCGCCCTGGGCGTGCTGGGCAGCGCTTTCGGGATCGGCGCGGTGGCCGGGAACATCCTGTGGACGATCGTCGGGCCGCGGCTGCCGCGCCGGGGGACGTTCGCGGTCTGCTTCGTGATCGGCGGCCCGGCCCAGTTGTTCGCGCTGGCGCTCAGCGACCGGTTGTGGCTGGTCCTGACGGTGGCGGCGATGGCCGGCGCGCTGATGTCGACGATCAATCCGATCCTGCTGGCTGCCGTCTACGAGCGGATTCCGGTACGCGTGCAGGGGCGGGTCATGAGTGTGCTGATCGCGTTCTCCTGGGCCGGGATCCCGCTCGGTGGCGTGCTCGGCGGGTGGGCCGCCGACGAGCTGGGACTGCGGACCGGGGCGCTGCTCGCCGGGATCGGGTACCTCGCGGTGACCCTGGCGCCGTTCGTCTTCCCCGCCTGGCACTCGCTCGACGAGCACCGGTCGCGGGAGACCAGGACGAAGACGCTCGTCGGTGCGAAGTAGGGTGCCACGATGACGATCGCGTACGAGGTGTCCGGCGACGGACCGGACGTCCTGATGCTCCACTCGACCATCTGCGATCGCCGGATGTGGGAGCCGCAGGTGCCCGCACTGACCGAGGCCGGCTTCCGGGTGACCCGCGCCGACCTGCGTGGCTTCGGCGAGTCGCCGCTGCCCGGCACGCCGTGGAACGACGCGGACGACGTCGCCGAGCTGTTCGGTGACGGGCCGGTCGCCCTCGTCGGCTCGTCCGGTGGCGGCTACGTGGCGCTGGAGCTGGCGGCGCGCTTCCCCGAGCGGATCTCCGGGCTGGTTCTGCTCTGTGGCGGCTTCGCGGGCTGGCCCAAGAGCCCGGAACGGCTCGCCTACGCCGCGCGGGAGGACGCGCTGATCGCCGCCGGTGATCTGGACGGCGCGGTGGAGCTCAACATCGAGACCTGGTGCGGGCCGGACGCGAGCCCCGAGGCGAAGGACGCGGTCCGCGCGATGCAACGCCGCGTCTTCGAGCTGCAGCCGCCGGGAGACCCGGAGCCCGAACAGATCGAGATCGATTGGGACGTGGCGACGATCACCGCCCCGGCCGTGCTCGTCTCCGGGGGCCATGACCTGCCCGACTTCCGGCAGATCGCGGAACACCTGGCCGGGGCACTGCCGCGCGCCCGCCACGTCCCCCTCGACTGGGCCGGGCACTTCCCGAACCTGGAGCGGCCCGCCGTGATCAACTCACTGCTGATCGAGATCTTGCAAAACCTCTGATCCGCTGTACGAACCAGTCGGCGTCGTCGAGCCACGCGAAGTGCCCGCCGTCGGGGACCACGGCGAGCTCGGCCCGGGGGAACAGGCCCGCGTAATCGGCGGCGTGCTCCGGCGGCAGCTGCAGGTCGGCCGCGCCGGTGATCAGCAGCACGGGCGCGGCGAGGCGGGCGAGCTCCCTGCGGACCACCTCGGGGTCGAGATCGCCCTCGGCGTAGTAGGCCGCGGCGGCGACCCGGTTCTTCTGCTCGGCCTCGCGCGCCGAATAGGCCTGGGTCTCGGCATCCCAGCGGCCGTAGATGAACGGCGCGAGAGCCCGCCCGTCGGCCGGGGTGGCCTGGCCGGCCTGCACCCGCTCGAGCGCGGCGAACGCCTCCGGGAACCACGGCTCGGCCCGGCGCTCCTCGGCCACAGCGCGCCGGGCCGCGTCGGTGATCTCCAGGTTGACCGCACGAGGGCTGGGGTTGACCAGGACGAGACTGCGCACCCGCTGCGGGTGCGCGACCGCGTAGAGCAGCGCGAGCGTCGCCCCGGCGGAGTGACCGAGCAGGTCGAGACGGTCGAGCATGACGTGCTCGCGCAGCGCCTCGACGTCGGCGACCTGGCGGTCCACCCGGTAGCTCGCCGGGTCGGACGGGACCTCCGAGTCGCCGGTGCCGCGCAGATCCGGGATCAGCAGCAGGCGGTGGGCGGCGAGACCGCCGAGATCGCCGAGGTAGGCGGAGGCCTGCATCGGGCCGCCGGGCAGGCAGACCAGGGGGTCACCGCGACCGTTCCGGTGCAGGGCGAGCCGGAGACCATCGGGAGCGGTGAAGGTGTCCACCTCCGAATCCTATGCGCGGACGTCGATTTATCGGGAGAGTTTGTCGGATGGCCGGGCTACGCTCTCGGCCGTGAACGAGATGACGGGGGACTTCGAGACGCACGTGACGGTCGCGGCCGGGCAGGCGGAGCGGCTGGCGGCGTTCGCGGCCGAGCACGGGCTCAAGTTCCTGCAGATCGAGCTGGATCGGGGCGAGAGCGCCTCCCAGCCGATGCTCACCCTGCACGGCAGCGGCACCCTCACCGAGCAGCTCACCGCGGTCCGGGGCTGGTGTTCGCGGCTGCGCGCCGCCGGGATCGAGCCGGTCCGCAGCAAGATCGAGGCGACGCCCTGGTCGGCGGGCGTGCCGCAGGAGGATGGGGACGCCCGCGCGGAGCCGGCGGATCGGTACTTCGAACATCACGTCAAGCTCCGGCTGCCGGCCGGGGCCGACCTACTGCCGATCACCGCGCTCGTCGAGCCGCACGGGGCGCGGCTGTCCCGCAACGCCCGCAAACGGTCCGCGGACGGGTCCGAGGTGCGGTTCGTGAACCAGCGCTGTCACGGGGTGGGCCGGTCGACCGCGTCGCGGCGGCTGGACGCCCTGATCGGCGTCCTGCGCGAGCACGACATCGTCACGGTGGAACAGGAGTATGTGGTGCACGACGACAACCTGCGGCTCGACGACGGCTGGCTGTCCCGGGCGCATCGCGGGCGCGACCTGGTCAGTTGATCGGGGTCGCTCCCGCGGCGGGGCGGCGGGCGGGTCAGTCGATCAGGGACCACTTGCGCAGCTGGGCGGCGACCTCGTGGTCGCCGTCGATGCGGACGGCGTCGAGGGGGAGGCGGCGGTATAGGAACAGGACCAGGTCGCTGGCCGTGCCGTGGATGCGGGTGACCGGGTCGCCGCTCGCGGCCGGGTCCGGGGTGGCGCCGGCCGGGGAGAGGTCCACGATCCAGGAGGGGCCCTCGATCGCCTGGAACTGCACCCGGGCCGGGCGGTGCGGCCAGGCGCCGAGTGAGCCGAGGCAGGTGCTGAGGAACTCACTGACGCCGTCGACCGCGACGGCGGCGGGCAGCGGCTCCGGTTTGCCGAGGGCTTCCCAGGCGTCGTACGCGTGCACGGCCGCCTCCTGCACCTGATGCCGCGCGACGGCGCCGGCCGTGTAGGTCGCCGCGTCCGCCGGCCACCACGCCCAGCACGGCGCGTCCGGCCCGGCGGCGCGCAGGGCGGCGCTGAGCATCCGGGTCGACTCGCCGAACCACTCGAGCAGGTCGCTCTGCGGGAACGTGCTGCCCTTGCGGTCGCGGGGCGGCGGGCCGGACGGGTCGGCCTCGGTCACCACCAGCGCCCAGAACCGCTGCACCTCGCCGAGGTGGGCGACCAGGTCACGCAACGACCAGTCGGGGCAGCCGGGCACCGGGGCGGCCATGTCGGGGGCGCTCGCGGCGGCCTCCCGCAGGGCCGCGGAACGCTCCTCGACCAGCGTGACCAGGCCGGGGAAGGGCGGAGTCGGAGTCATGTCCGGTTTCTATCACCGGAATATGACGAAGGACGGCACGCTCGACGCGTACCGTCCTTCGGATGAACTTTCCGGGCGCCGCCCGGGTTCCTAGACGTTGAAGCCGAGCGCTCGCAGCTGCTCGCGGCCGTCGTCGGTGATCTTGTCGGGGCCCCACGGCGGCAGCCACACCCAGTTGATCCGGAAGTCCTGGACCAGGCCGCCGCCCGGCCCGGTGGTCAGCGCCTGACGGGTCTGGTCCTCGATCACGTCGGTCAGCGGGCAGGCCGCCGACGTCAGCGTCATGTCCAGCGTGACGACGTTCTCGTCGTCGACGTGGACGCCGTAGACGAGACCGAGGTCGACCACGTTGATGCCGAGCTCGGGGTCGACGACGTCCTTCATCGCCTCTTCGACGTCGTCGACGGACGCCTTCTTGCCCGGCGTCGCGGTCACGGCCGCGGCCGACACGCCGGCTGCGGGAACCTCGACCGGCTCGCCGGCCTCGGCGGCGGCAGCGCGCTCCTCCGCGAGCCAGGCCGGGACCTCGTCGTCGTCGGCCGAGGTCTCGCCGGCCGGAACGGCCGCCACGGTCCGCGCGGAAGCGCCCTCGGACCCGTGGTCGTGCCCGTGATGCGAGTGGTCGTGGCCCGCGTGGTCGTGACCCGCATGGTCGTGACCCGCGTGGTCGTGACCCGCGTGGTCGTGACCCGCGTGGTCGTGCGCCACTGTCTGGACAGATTCGGTCTCGCTGGTCATGCCTTCACCTCCGGGCTCGCGCCCACCTCGACACCGGCGCGCGCCGCCGCGTCCTTGAATGCCATCCACGGGAGCAGGGCGCACTTGACCCGGGCCGGGAACTTCGCCACCCCGGCGAACGCGATGCCGTCGCCGAGCTTCTCCTCGTCCGGCTCGATCTGGCCGCGGCTCTGCATCAGCTCCACGAACGCGTGGTGGATCTCCGACGCGTCGTGGACGTCCTTGCCCTGCAGCAGCTCGTGGAGCACGGACGCGGAAGCCTGGCTGATCGAGCAGCCGAGGCCGTCGTACGAGATCTCGGAAAGGTCCTGATTGACCCGCACGGTGATCTCGTCGCCGCACGTCGGGTTGACGTGGTGCGCCTCGCCGTCGAACTGCTCGCGCAGGCCACGCCCGTGCGGGTGCTTGTAGTGATCCAGGATGATGTCCTGGTACAGCGCGTCGAGCATCATCAGCCGAACACCTTCCGCACCTGGTCGAGACCGCGCGCCAGAGCGTCGATCTCGTCAGTGGTCGTGTAGAGGTAGAACGAGGCCCGGGTCATCGCCGGCACCGCGAACCGCACGCACACCGGCCGCGCGCAGTGGTGGCCGACCCGCACCTCGACGCCGAGCGCGTCCAGGACCTGCCCGACGTCATGAGGGTGTACCCCGTCGACGCCGAACGACACGGTTCCGCCCCGGCCGTGCGGTGACGCCGGGCCGTAGATCCGGACTCCGGGCACCGCGGTGAGCTGGTCCAGCGCGTACGCCGTGATCTCCTGCTCGTGGCGGTGGATCTCGTCCATGCCGATGCCGGTGAGGTAGTCCACTGCCGCACCGAGCCCGATCGCCTCGGTGATCGGCGGGGTGCCGGCCTCGAAGCGGGCGGGCGGCGGCGCGTACGTCGTCCTCGCCATCGTCACGGTCTCGATCATCGACCCGCCGGCCAGGAACGGCGGCATCTCCGAGAGCAGGCCGAACCGGCCCCAGAGCACGCCGATGCCGGTCGGGCCGAGCATCTTGTGGCCGGTGAACGCGATGAAGTCCACGCCCAGCGCCCACACGTCGACCGCGAAGTGCGGGACCGACTGCGAGGCGTCGAGCATGACCAGCGCGCCGACCTCACGGGCCCGCTGGACCAGCCGGGCCGGGTCGTTGATCGTGCCGAGCACGTTGGACATGTGCGCCACCGAGACCAGCTTGGTGCGCTCGTTGACGAGCTCGTCCAGCTGGGACTCGTCGAGCCGGCCCTCGTCGGTGATGCCGAACCAGCGCAGGGTGGCGCCGGTCCGCTCACAGAGCAGCTGCCAGGGCACCAGGTTGGAGTGGTGCTCCATCTCCGAGATGACGATCTCGTCGCCCTCTTTCAGGGCGAGAAACTGCCCCGCGGAGTGCGCGACCAGGTTGATCGCCTCGGTGGAGTTCTTGGTGAAGATCACTTCATCGGGGCTGCCCGCACCGATGAAGCTCGCGATCCTCGCCCGCGCGCCCTCGTACATCTCGGTCGACTCGGTGCCCAGGGTGTGCACCGAGCGGGAGACGTTGCCGTTGTGCCGTTCCTGGTGCGCGCGCATGACGTCGAGCACCTGCACCGGCTTCTGCGAGGTGTTGGCGCTGTCCAGGTAGACCAGCGGGTGGCCGTTCACCTCCCGCTCGAAGATCGGGAAGTCCTTGCGCACCCGCGCGACGTCGAAGGTCATCTTTACCCCTAGGCCTTGGCGAGGAACTTCTCGTAGCCGGAAACCTCGAGCTCGTCGGCCAGCTCCGAGCCGCCCTCCTCGACGATCTTGCCGCCGACGAAGACGTGCACGAAGTCCGGCTTGATGTAGCGCAGGATCCGCGTGTAGTGGGTGATCAGCAGGAAGCCGGTCTCACCGGTCTCGCGCACCCGGTTGACGCCCTCGCTGACGACCCGCAGCGCGTCGATGTCGAGGCCGGAGTCGGTCTCGTCGAGGATCGCCATCTTCGGCTTGAGCAGCTCGAGCTGCATGATCTCGTGCCGCTTCTTCTCACCGCCGGAGAAGCCCTCGTTCACGTTGCGCTGGGCGAACGCCGGGTCCATCTGCAGCTTCTCCATGGCGCCGCGCAGCTCGCCGGCCCAGGTCCGCAGCTTCGGGGCCTCGCCGTCGATGGCGGTCTTCGCCGTGCGCAGGAAGTTCGCCACCGAGACGCCGGGGACCTCGACCGGGTACTGCATGGCGAGGAAGAGGCCGGCGCGGGCGCGCTCGTCGACGGTCAGGGCGAGCACGTCCTGCCCGTCGAGGGTCACCGAACCGCCGGTGATCTCGTACTTCGGGTGGCCGGCGATGGAGTAGGCCAGCGTCGACTTGCCGGAGCCGTTCGGGCCCATGATGGCGTGCGTCTCGCCCGACTTGATGGTGAGGTCGACCCCGGCGAGGATCGGCTTCAGCTCGCCATCCGGCAGCTTCACCGAAACCTGCAGGTCGCGGATCTCCAGGGTGCTCACGGCTCTACTCCATTGCTCGGCTGTATCGAAACGTAGATGTCTCCGTCGCGGATCTCGACGGGGTAGACCGCCACCGGGTCGATGGCGGGCGGACCGGAAGGCTCACCGGTACGAAGATCGAAACGGGATCCGTGCAGCCAGCATTCCAGCGTGCACCCGTCGACCTCGCCCTCGGAGAGCGCCACCGAGGCGTGGCTGCACTCGTCCCGGACCGCGTAGAAGTTGTCGTCGTCGGCGTGCACGACCGCGATCTCGACGCCGTCGACCTCCACCTGGAGCGCGGTGCCCTTCGCGATGCCGGACGCCGGCCCGACATTCTCGAACGTCATTTACTGCGCCAGCCTTGTCATGCTCTCCCGGCCCTCGCCTGCGAGGTCGCTGTCATGTCCGGCCGGCTGCCGCTCGGTGCAGTCGATCATGACCCGGCCTCCACCAACCGGGCCTCGATCGCGTCGCCGAGCCGCTCACGCAGCGCCTCGACCGGGATCTTGTTGATCAGCTCGGCGAAGAAGCCGCGGACGACCAGCTTGCGCGCCTCGCCCTCGGGGATGCCGCGGGCCATCAGGTAGAACAGCTGCTCGTCGTCGAAGCGACCGGTGGCGCTGGCGTGCCCGGCCCCGGCCACCTCGCCGGTCTCGATCTCCAGGTTGGGCACGGAGTCGGCCCGCGCCCCGTCGGTCAGCACGAGGTTCCGATTGATCTCGTACGTGTCCGTGCCGGTGGCCGCCGCGCGGATCAGCACGTCGCCGACCCAGACGGTGTGCGCCGACGCGCCCTGCAGCGCCCCGCGGTACCCCACGTAGCTGCGGCAGTCGGGCACCGAGTGGTCGACCAGCTGGCGGTGCTCCTGGTGCTGGCCCGCGTCGGCGAAGTAGAGCCCCCACAGCTCGGCGTCGCCGCCGCGCCCGGTGTACTCCACGCTCGCGAACTGGCGGACCAGGTCGCCGCCGAGCGTCACCTGCACGTGCTGGACCCGGGCGTCCTTGCCGACCCGGAACTTCACGTGCTGGGCCTGCACCGCGTCGCGGTCCCAGTCGGCCAGCGTCACGAACGTGAGCTGGGCGCCGTCGCCGACCACGACCTCGATGTTGTCGGCCAGGGTGACCGTGCCGATCTGCTCCAGCACGATCGTGGCCTTGGCGAAGGTGCCGACCCGCACCACGGTGCGCGCGGCCGCGGCCTCGCCGCCCTTGCCGACCACCTGGATCACGGCGGCCTCGGCCGGCTCGGCCTCGGCGGCCACCTCGATGACGGTGACGCCGGCGGCCGAACCGTAGGCCAGGGCACTGATGCGGTCGAACGGGGTGAGCACCGGGTCCACGTCATCGGCGGTGAACACCGTCACGCCGGCGGGCAGGTCACCGTGCTCCACCGACGGGGCGGCGCCGTTCAGCGACGTGGCCTTGACCAGGTCACCCAGCCGCTTGAGGGGGGTGAAACGCCACTCCTCCTCCAGGCCGACGAGGGCCGGGAAGTCGGTGACGTCGAAGGAGCGCAGCACCTGCGACTTGGTGCTCGGCGGGGCGATGGCCTCGGTACTCATCTCGTCCTTGCTCGTATCGGTCCGGGGTGAAGGCGGTGGGTCGCGGTCAGCCGACCGCGCCCTCCATCTGCAGCTCGATCAGGCGGTTCAGCTCCAGCGCGTACTCCATCGGGAGCTCCTTGGCGATCGGCTCGATGAAGCCACGCACGATCATGGCCATCGCCTCGTCCTCGGTCATGCCCCGGCTCATCAGGTAGAAGAGCTGGTCCTCGCTGACCTTGGAGACGGTCGCCTCGTGGCCCATGTTCACGTCGTCCTCACGGATGTCCACGTACGGGTACGTGTCCGAGCGGGAGATCGTGTCGACCAGCAGCGCGTCGCACTTGACGGTGCTCTTCGAGTGCGCGGAGCCCTCGAGGACCTGGACCAGACCGCGGTACGACGTCCGGCCGCCGCCTCGGGCGATCGACTTGGAGATGATCGTCGAGGAGGTGTGCGGCGCGGCGTGCACCATCTTGGCGCCGGAGTCCTGGTGCTGGCCCGCGCCGGCCATCGCGATGGAGAGCACCTCGCCCTTGGCGTGCGGGCCGGTCATGTAGACGGCCGGGTACTTCATGGTCACCTTGGAGCCGATGTTGCCGTCGACCCACTCCATGGTCGCGCCCTCTTCGCAGGTGGCGCGCTTGGTGACCAGGTTGTAGACGTTGTTCGACCAGTTCTGGATGGTCGTGTAACGCACCCGGGCGTTCTTCTTCACGACGATCTCGACGACCGCGGAGTGCAGCGAGTCGGACGAGTAGATCGGCGCCGTGCAGCCCTCGACGTAGTGGATGTAGCTGCCCTCGTCGGCGATGATCAGGGTCCGCTCGAACTGGCCCATGTTCTCCGTGTTGATCCGGAAGTAGGCCTGCAGCGGGATGTCGACGTGCACACCCTTCGGCACGTAGATGAACGAGCCGCCGGACCAGGTCGCGGTGTTCAGCGCGGCGAACTTGTTGTCGCCGACCGGGATCACCGTGCCGAAGTACTCCTTGAAGATGTCCTCGTGCTCGCGCAGGGCCGTGTCGGTGTCGAGGAACAGGACGCCCTGGGCCTCCAGGTCCTCACGGATCGCGTGGTAGACGACCTCGGACTCGTACTGCGCGGCGACGCCGGAGACGAGGCGCTGCTTCTCGGCTTCCGGGATGCCCAGCTTGTCGTACGTGCTCTTGATGTCCGCGGGCAGGTCGTCCCAGGTGGCGGCCTGCTTCTCGGTGGAGCGCACGAAGTACTTGATGTTCTGGAAGTCGATCCCGGTGAGGTCGGCGCCCCACGACGGCATCGGCTTGCGGTCGAACAGGCGCAGGCCCTTGAGCCGGAGGTCGAGCATCCACTGCGGCTCGCTCTTCAGCGCCGAGATGTTGCGCACCACCGCCTCGGAGAGGCCACGCTGCGCGGTGGCACCCGCGACGTCGGCGTCGGCCCAGCCGTACTCGTACTTTCCGAGGGCGGCCAGGTGCTCTTCCTGAGTGACGATCTGGTCAGTCATGTATCTGTCCTAACCGTGTTTGCGGCAGTGATGCTGTCGGAGTCCGTTTTACGGGTGGCGGGCGGGGTGGTCGGATGGGGACCGCGACGGGGGATGTGCGTGGTGCACACCCCGTCGCCGTGCGCGATGGTGGCGAGGCGCTGCACGTGGGTGCCGATGAGCCGGGAGATGACTTCGGTCTCGGCGTCGCACAGCTGAGGGAACTCGGCAGCCACGTGAGCCACCGGGCAGTGGTGCTGGCACAACTGCCCGCCGGACGCGATCGTGGTCGCGCTGGCAGCGTAGCCTTCCGCGGTCAGCGCGTCGGCGAGCGCCTCCGCCCGGGCGATCGGATCCGGCCCGGCCTCCTCGAGAGCCGCCCGGCAGCGGTCCTCCAGGGCCTGAATCTGCGAACCGGCGAACGCGGTGACCGCCTCCGGCCCGTTGTGCTGGGCGATCCACCGCAGCGCGGCGGCCGCGATGTTGTCGTAGTGATGCGGGAGACTCTCGCGGGCGGCGGCAGTGAGGACGAACGCCTTGGCCGGGCGGCCACGGCCGCGCGGGCCGGTGCGCCGCACCTCGCGGGTCTCGACGAGCTGGTCGGCGAGCATCGCGTCCAGGTGCTTGCGGATCGCCGCGGGGCTCAGGCCCAGGCAGGCGCCGAGCTCGGCCGCGGTGGCCGCGCCACGCTCAAGCAGCAGCTGGGCGACCCGGTCCCGGGTGCGGCCGTCCGACGCGATGGCCGAAGCCGCCGCACCGTCTCTCACCTGCACCTGGTTTTTCACTACTCCAACGTTACGTATTTCCCGCGAGGGCTGCAAACCGGTGCGCCGGTGATCCATCACACCGGGTCTGTCTTTCAAGATCAAGTCCGCGCGTACGATGCCACGGGTGAAGTTCTTCGAGCCGCTGTTCCGCCCGTTCGCCGCCTGGTTGCGCCCGCTGGCCCTCGCGTCACTGGTCGCCAACGTCGCGCTGATCGTCACCGGCGCGGCCGTCCGCCTCACCGACTCCGGGCTCGGCTGCCCCACCTGGCCCCGTTGCACCGACGAGTCGTACACGACGACAGCGGCCATGGGCGTCCACGGCGTCATCGAGTTCGGCAACCGGCTCCTCACGTTCGTGCTCGTCGGGCTCGCCGTCGCCTGCTTCTTCGGCGCGCTCGGACACAAGCCGCGCCGCCGGTCGCTGATCTGGCTCTCGGTCGCTGTCGGCTTCGGCATCCCGATGCAGGGCGTGGTCGGCGGCATCACGGTGCTCACCCACCTCAACCCGTGGGTCGTCGGGCTGCACTTCCTGCTCTCGATCGCGCTGATCACGGTGGCGTACGCGTTCTGGCGCCGCATCGACGAGGGCGACGGCGCCCCGGCACCCCTGGTGCCCGCCCCGATCCGCGCCCTCGGCCTGCTCACCACGCTGGCCAGCCTCTCTGTCGTTGCGGTCGGCGTGATCGTCACCGGCAGCGGCCCGCACTCCGGCGACCGCGGCGCCAAGCGCAACGGCCTGGACCCGGCCGCGATCTCCCAGGTCCACGCCGATCTGGTGTTCCTGCTGGTCGGCCTCTCGGTGGCGCTGTGGTTCGCCCTGCGCGCCGTCCAGGCCCCGCCCGCGGCCGTCCGGGCGGCTCTGACCCTGGTGGTGGTGGAGCTCGCGCAGGGGCTGATCGGCTTCGTGCAGTACTTCACCCACCTGCCGGTCATCCTGGTCGCGGCCCACATGCTCGGGGCCGGCCTGGTCTGGACCGCCACGCTGGCCGTCCTCTGGTCGCTCCGGGAGCGCCCGGTCCTCTCCCCCACCGCCGCGGCGACCACCGCGCCGGCCCAGGAGCCGGTCCCCGCCGCCTGACCCGCCGGCCGCCAGTCCGGTTGCGCACGGGACAGCGACGCAACCCCGGCCCGACACCGGGACCACAACGCGGGTCACGCCCATCGGCTGGTCCTCATGGGCGTTATGAGGCACGAATAACGCCCATGAGGACCAGCCGGAACCGCGAGCCGCGCCGCCCGCCCGGCTAACCGACCACCCGGCGGACGTTCACGGCGTGGAGCACGCCATCGCAGGAACAACGCTCGGGTTTTGCGTGGGGGCGCAAGGGCGGCGGCGCATGGTGCGGCCTGGAGAACGGCGGCGTCGCGGACCGCGGAGTGTGCGCGGGATTGCTGCGGTTGGGGCGTGCCCCCGGTCGTACCGGCGGAAAAGTCGACGGCCCGGAGGGAAACAGCGGGGCTGGAGCCCGGCGGGGTTTCAGAGGCGGGCGAGGATGGCGTCGGCGAGGCGGGCGCCGGAGCCGGGGACGTGGCTGAGGAAGAGGGACGGCTCGGTGAGTTCGAGCTCGACGATCAGCGGCGTGCCGGCCGGGCCCGGGATGACGTCGATCCGGGCGTAGAGGAGGCGTTTCGCGCCGCCGGGGACCGCGGCGAGAGCCTGGCGGGCGACCTCGATCTCGGCCTCGGTCGCGGAGCGCGGCGTGATGTCCTCGCTGCCGGGGTCGATCTCGTGCTCGCCGGTGCGGCGCAGCATCGGTCCTTTGCGGATGGCGTGGCTGTACGTCAGCTCGCCCGACGCGTCCGGCAGGAACAGCACGGCGGTCTCGCCGGCCGTGTCCACTGCGGAGAGGTACGGCTGGATCATCGCGGTGCGGCCGGTGCCGGTGAGGCGGCTGACGTGTGCCCCGGCCTCGGCGCGCTGCGCGGGGAGGGCGTGCCGGGCGGTGTCCTGACTGCCGGCGGAGACGGTGGGCTTGACCACCCACTCACCGGTGGACGGTGGCGCCCAGGTCTCGCCGGGGCCGACGAACGTGGTCGGGATGACCGGGACGCCGGCCGCGGCGAGCTCGCTCAGGTAACGCTTGTCGGTGTTCCAGGCCACGATGTCGGCCGGGTTGGCCAGCCGGGGGACGCCGCGGGCCCAGGCGACGAACTGGTCGCGCCGGGGCACGTAGTCCCATGGTGACCGGATGACGGTGAGGTCGAAGGCGGACCAGTCGGCGTCCGGGTCGTCCCAGCGCACCACGTCGACGGCCACGCCGCGCTCACGCAGGGCGTCGCGCACGGGATGGTCGTCCTCCCACAGGTCGGGGAAGGCGGCGCAGGTGACGAGGGCGATCCGGGCGTCGGCGGGCATGGGTCAGCGGGCCATGCTCCGGCGGGCCATGGAGCGCCAGAGGTCGTTGCTGGGGCGCATCTGCTCGAGCAGCTCGCGCTCCCACTCGTTCTCCACCTGCACGCCGGCGCCCTCGCACGCCTGCCGGGCAACCCCGGTGTCCTGGGCGAACTGGTCGGACCACTCGCCGTCCTCACCCACGAGGACGATGCGGGCGCCGCGCTTGCCGACGTACTCGATGACCGCCTTCGCGCCGCCGTGACCGGCGGCGAAAGTCTTGATCTCGGAAGTCAGCGTCGTTACGGAACCTTCTGCCATGCCTCGCAGCCTAAGCACTCAGAGACGTTTCGCGGGGCACTCGTGTTGCCTTTTGTGACTCCCGTTACCTGCAAGTTTACCGATTGGATATATCGTTTCGCACCGATTACGCCCGAATTGTCGCTCCGGCAGATTCCGCCCATCGAGTGACGGCCAGTAGTTGACACGCATCACAATCCGGGCATCCTGTGCGACTTGTCCGTTGCCACTTCACTTACAGCGATCGTTGTGGATCTCTGACAACGGCGAGTGCCCGGAACCCGGCGGGGTTCCGGGCACTCGGCCGGGCGATCTCAGACGAGCGTGTCGACGGCGATCGCCATGAAGAGCACGGTGAGGTACGTGATGGAGAGCTGGAACAGGCGCATCGGCTTCACGGCAGCGCCCTTGCGGCTCTGGTACGCCAGCCGGACCGCCTCGCCGAGGAACAGCGCCCCGGTGATGATCGCGGCGGCACCGTAGATCCAGCCCAGCCCCAGGCCACGGCCGAGCGGCCAGGCGGCGAACGACGACGCCAGGGTCAGCACGGTGTAGAGGATGATCTCGAAGTTCACCCGGGCCATCGAGCGCACCACGGGCAGCATCGGGATGCCGGCGCGCTTGTAGTCGTCCTTATACTTGATGGCCAATGCGTAGAAATGCGGCATCTGCCAGAAGAAGACAACTGCGAACAGGGCCCAGCCCATCGCGGAGATCGAACCGGTGACCGCGGCCCAGCCGATGACGACCGGCGCGGCGCCGCAGACGCCGCCCCAGAACGTGTTCGCCGGGGTGCGGCGCTTCAGCCAGAGCGTGTAGATCACGTCGTAGTAGAAGATCGAGAACGCGGTCAGCGCGGTCGCCAGCCAGTTGGTCAGCAGCGCCATCAGCACCACCGACACCACGGCCAGCGTCAGCCCGAAGACCAGCACCGAGCGCGGGCTGATCTGGTGGGTCGGCAGCGGGCGCCGCTTGGTCCGCTTCATCAGCACGTCGATGTCGCGGTCGATGTAACAGTTCAGCGCGCTCGCCGCGCCACCCGCCAGCGCGCCGCCGACCAGCACCGCGAAGAACGTGACCAGGTCAGGCCAGCCGCCGGCGGCGAGCATCATCGTCGGCACCGTGGTGACCAGCAGCAGCTCGACGATCGCCGGCTTGGTCAGTGCCAGGTAAGCCCGGAACACCGCCATCCGGTCGCGTCGCGCTTCCTCGGCGCGTGGCGCAGGCTCCGCCACGCCGGGCGACCGTCGTTGGACGGAACGCTCGGTGATCATGCTCACGGACAGCCACCTTCCGGCATTTGGACCAACTCGCGGCCGCCTGCCGGGTATAGATCAACCCGGCCGAGCCGCCCGGACAGCCTACGCGCCACCGTCTCCGCTGCTCGGGGCACCCGGCACGGGTGGACACCGTCACACCCTCCAACCGTGTGTCCGCTCACAGCGTATGCACCTGTGCCGTTCGCTGCGCAGACGTTTAGCCCTACTGGATAGGGTCAAGCCGAAAAGGGTTCCACAATCCGCTGCCCGAGGAGCACAACAGACGTGGGTGCCAACGATCCTGCTCTCAACTGGTCCGACCTCGACCGCAAAGCGGTCGACACGGTGCGGGTGCTGGCCATGGATGCCGTCGAGAAGGCCGGCAACGGCCACCCCGGCACGGCCATGAGCCTGGCGCCGGCCGCCTACCTGCTGTTCAACCGCGTCATGCGGCACGACCCGACCGACCCGCACTGGACCGGCCGCGACCGCTTCGTGCTGTCCTGTGGTCACTCCAGCCTCACCCTCTACATTCAGCTCTTCCTCAACGGCTACAGCACGTCGCTGGACGATCTGAAGTCGCTGCGCCAGTGGGAGTCGCTCACCCCCGGTCACCCGGAGCTCGGGCACACCCCCGGCGTCGAGATCACCACCGGCCCGCTCGGCCAGGGCATCGGCAACGCGATCGGCATGGCCATGTCGGCCCGGCGTGAGCGCGGCCTGTTCGACCCGGATGCCGCCGCCGGCCAGTCGCCGTTCGACCACCACGTCTTCGCGATCGCCTCGGACGGCGACATCGAGGAGGGCGTCAGCCACGAGTCGAGCGCCATCGCCGCGGTGCAGAAGCTCGGCAACCTCACGGTGATCTACGACGACAACCAGATCTCCATCGAGGACGACACCCGGATCGCCAAGTCCGAGGACGTCGGCGCGCGCTACGAGGCGTACGGCTGGCACGTCCAGACGGTCAACTGGTCCGGCTCGGAGCCCTACGTCGAGGACGTCGAGGCCCTCTGGAACGCGATCCAGGCCGCCAAGGCGGTGACCGACAAGCCGTCGTTCATCGTCCTCAAGACGATCATCGGCTGGCCGGCCCCGAAGAAGCAGAACACCGGCAAGATCCACGGTTCCGCGCTGGGCAAGGACGAGATCACCGCCACCAAGGCGCTGCTCGGCTTCGCCGACGAGCCGTTCGCCATCGACGACGAGGTCGTCAAGCACACCCAGCAGGCCGTCGAGCGCGGCAAGGCGGCGCACGCCGAGTGGCAGAAGGCGTTCGACGCCTGGGCCGCCGGCAACGCCGAGGGCAAGAAGCTGTTCGACCGGCTCGCCGCGAAGGCGCTGCCCGACGGCTGGACCTCCGCGCTGCCCGAGTTCCCCGCGGACGAGAAGGGCCTGGCCACCCGCGCCGCGTCCGGCAAGGTGCTGGAGGCGCTCGCGCCGGTGCTCCCCGAGCTCTGGGGCGGCTCGGCCGACCTGGCGGAGAGCAACAACACCACGATGAAGGGCGAGCCGTCCTTCATCCCCGCGGAGTACGCGACCAAGGAGTTCCCCGGTCACGAGTACGGCCGCACGCTGCACTTCGGCATCCGTGAGCACGGCATGGGCTCGATCCTCAACGGCATCGCCGTGCACGGCGGCACCCGGCCGTACGGTGGCACGTTCCTGGTCTTCAGCGACTACATGCGCGGCTCGGTCCGCCTGTCCGCGCTGATGAAGCTGCCGGTGATCTTCGTGTGGACGCACGACTCGATCGGTCTCGGGGAGGACGGCCCGACCCACCAGCCGATCGAGACGATCACCGCACTGCGCGCGATCGTCGGCCTCGACGTGGTCCGCCCGGCGGACGCGAACGAGACGGCGTGGGCCTGGCGTGGCGCCCTCGAGCACACCGACCGGCCGACCGCGCTGGCCCTGTCCCGGCAGAACCTGCCGACCCTGGACCGGTCGAAGTACGCGTCGGCCGAGGGCACGCTCAAGGGCGGCTACATCCTCTCCGAGGCGTCCACCGGCACCCCGAGCGTGATCCTGATCGCCAGCGGCTCCGAGGTGTCGATCGCGCTCACCGCGCAGGAGCGCCTGGAGGCCGAGGGCACCCCGGCGCGCGTCGTGTCGATGCCCTGCCAGGAGTGGTTCTTCCAGCAGGACACGGCGTACCAGCAGCAGGTCCTCCCGAACGGGGTGAAGGCCCGCGTCACCGTCGAGGCCGGCATCCGGATGAGCTGGGACCGCATCCTCGGCGACGCCGGCGAGGCGGTCTCGATCGAGCACTACGGCGCCAGCGCGCCCGCCAAGATCCTTTTCGAGCAGTTCGGTTTCACCGCGGACAACGTCGTGGCGAAGGCCAACGCCTCGCTGGCCAAGGTCGGCGAGATCACCGGTCACAAGACCGGCAACTGACAGGAGTTGAAGGTAATGACCGACAGACTGGCAGAGCTGTCCGCCCAGGGCGTGGCGGTATGGCTCGACGACCTCTCCCGGGTCCGCCTCACCAGCGGCTCGCTCGACAAGATGCGCCGTGACCAGCACATGGTCGGGGTCACCACGAACCCGAGCATCTTCCAGAAGGCGCTTTCCGACGCGGACGCCTACGACACCCAGCTGCGCGACCTGGCCGCGCAGGGCGTGACGGTCGAGGAGGCGGTCCGGCTGATGACCGGCGCCGACGTGCGCGCGGCCTGTGACGTGCTGCGGCCGGCGTACGACGCCTCCAACGGCGTCGACGGCCGGGTCTCCATCGAGGTGGACCCGCGCAAGGCGCACGAGACCGAGTCGACCGTCGCCGAGGCGAAGACGCTGTGGTGGCTCGTGGACCGGCCGAACCTGTACATCAAGATCCCGGCGACGCTGGCCGGCCTGCCCGCCATCACGGCGACGCTGGCCGCCGGGATCAGCGTCAACGTCACGCTGATCTTCTCGCTGGAGCGCTACCGGGCGGTCATGGACGCGTTCCTGACCGGTCTGGAGCAGGCGAAGGCGAACGGCCACGACCTGTCCAAGATCGGCTCGGTCGCGTCGTTCTTCGTCTCCCGCGTCGACTCCGAGGTGGACAAGCGCCTCGACAAGATCGGCAGCGACGAGGCGAAGGCGCTCAAGGGCAAGGCGGCCATCGCCAACGCCCGGCTCGCCTACGAGGCGTACGAGGAGGTCTTCGGCGGCGACCGCTGGAAGGCCCTGGCCTCCGCCGGAGCCAACCCGCAGCGGCCGCTGTGGGCCTCCACGTCCACGAAGAGCCCGGACTTCCGCGACACGATCTACGTCGAGGAGCTGATCGCGCCCGGCACGGTGAACACCATGCCGGAGTCGGTCATCGTGGCCTACGCCGACCACGGCGAGACCAAGGGTGACACGGTCACCGGCAACTACGACGACGCCAAGAAGGTCTTCGCGGACCTGGCGGCTGTCGGTGTCGACTTCGACGACGTCGTGAAGGTCCTCGAGGAGGAGGGCGTCGAGAAGTTCGAGTCGGCCTGGAAGGACCTGCTCGAGGGCGTCACCAAGTCGCTGAAGGCGGCCTCGGCCGGCGCCGAGAACCCGAGCGACGCGGCTTAGTAACAACGTCGTGCGGCCTGTCGTGGAACACTTCGCGACAGGCCGCTCCGTTCGCGAAAAACTGGCAGGATGGCAACGTGGGTAATCCGCTGCGTACCGCACAGGACCGACGTCTTCCGCGGATTCCGGAGCCCTGCGCTCTGGTGATCTTCGGGGTCACCGGTGACCTGTCCCGTAAGAAGCTCATCCCGGCCGTGTACGACCTGGCCAATCGCGGTCTGCTGCCGCCCGGTTTCGTGGTGGTGGGCTTCGCGCGCGCTGACTGGGGCGACGGCGACTTCGAGTCCCTGGCCTATGCCGCCGCCAAGAAGGGCGCCCGGACCCCGTGGCGGGAGGACGTCTGGCAGCGGCTGTCGAGCCAGTTCGTGTTCGTGCCCGGCTCGTTCGACGACGACGCCGACTTCGACAAGCTGTCCGAGACTCTGGACGAGCTGCGCGAGCGCAACGGCATCCAGGGCAACACGGCCTTCTACTTCTCGATCCCGCCGGCGGCGTTCCCGCTGGTGCTCAACCAGCTCAACCGTACCGGCCTGGCGGACAACGCGAAGCTGGGCGGCTGGCGCCGGGTGGTCGTGGAGAAGCCGTTCGGCAACGACCTGGCCACCGCCGTCGCGCTGAACCAGCTCGTCGACGACGTGTTCAACCCGGCCGACGTCTACCGGATCGACCACTACCTCGGCAAGGAGACGGTCCAGAACATTCTGGCCCTGCGCTTCGCGAACAGTCTGTTCGAGCCGGTGTGGAACTCGAAGTACGTCGACTCGGTGCAGATCACCATGGCCGAGGACGTCGGCATCGGCACCCGGGCCGCGTTCTACGACGCGTCCGGCGCCGCCCGCGACGTGCTGCAGAACCACCTGCTGCAGCTGCTCGCGCTGGTCGGCATGGAAGAGCCGACCAGCTTCGACCCGCAGGAGGTGCGGGCCGAGAAGCTGAAGGTCCTCAGGGCGATCAGCCTGCCGGCCGACATCGCGAAGGGCTCCGTCCGCGGGCAGTACCTTCCGGGCTGGGTGGCCGGCGAGCGCGCCGTGGGTTACCTCGAGGAGAAGAACATCCCGGCGGACTCCACGACCGAGACGTACGTCGCGGTCCGCCTCGGCATCCAGAACCGGCGCTGGGCGGGCGTGCCGTTCTACGTGCGCGTCGGCAAGCGGATGCCGCGCCGGGTCACCGAGATCGCGATCCTGTTCAAGAAGGCTCCGCACCTGCCGTTCGACCCGGCCGACGTGGAGATGCTCGGCAACAACCAACTGGTCATCAGGGTCCAGCCGGACGAGGGCGTGGTGCTCAAGTTCGGCTCCAAGGTCCCGGGCACGGCCATGGAGGTCCGCGACATCGCGATGGACTTCCAGTACGGCGAGGCTTTCACCGAGTCCAGCCCGGAGGCGTACGAGCGTCTCGTGCTGGACGTGCTGATCGGCGACCGCACGCTGTTCCCGGACGCGGCCGAGGTCGAGCAGTCCTGGCGGGTCATCGACCCGCTGGAGGCCGCCTGGGCGGGCACCACACCGGAGCCCTACCGGTCCGGCGAGTGGGGCCCGCGCGCCTCGGACGAGATGCTGGAGAACGAAGGCCGCGCCTGGAGGCGAGCATGATCGGGCTGTGGGACACCACCGGTAACGAGGTCGTCAAGGCCCTCACCGCGGAACGCCGCAGCGCCGGGGGCGTCGCCTCCGGGCTGGCGCTCACGCTGATCGCGGTGGTCGAGGAGAAGAAGGTCCGGGAGGCCGAGGCAGCCGCCACGATCGCGGCCGCGGCACACCCGTGCCGGGTGCTGATCATCGTGCGGTCCGACCTGGACGGCCGCAGTCGGCTGGACGCGGAGATCGTCGTCGGCGGCCGGCTGGGCCCGGCCGAGGCGGTTGTGATGCGGATGTACGGGCGGCTCGCGCTGCACGCCGAGTCGGTGGTCATCCCGCTGCTCGCGCCGGACGTCCCGGTGGTCTCGTGGTGGCACGAGGAACCGCCGAACAGCATCGCCAACGACTTCCTGGGCGTCATCGCGGACCGCCGGATCACCGACAGCGCGCAGGCGCCCGACCCGGTGGCCGCGCTGCGGCAGCGGGCGGTCGACTACGCGCCCGGCGACACCGACCTCACCTGGACCCGGATCACGCTGTGGCGGACCCTGGTGGCCGGCGCCTTCGACACCACCGACGCCCGGGTGATCGGCGCGACGATCGTGGCGCCGGAGAAGGACCCGACCGCGTGGCTCATGCTGGGCTGGCTCAAGTCCCGGCTCGGCATCGAGCCGAAGCTGGAGCACACCGACCGCGCCCCGCGGATGCACTCGGTCGAGCTCCAGTGCGAGAACGGCGACTGCGTGCGGGTCACCCGTGAGGAGGGCACCGCGCTGTTCAGCCGGACCGGTCAGGAGGACCGGTACATGCCGCTGCCGAAGCGGCCGGTCGGCGACGAGCTCGCCGAGGAGCTGCGCCGGCTCGACGCCGACCAGATCTACGCCGAGGCGCTGGGCGCCATGGCCGGGGTGTCCGGTCTGGAGCACCGGCCGCCGATGCGCGTGCACGTCTGGAAGGACCCGGCGCTGGCGGCCCGGGCGGCCAGCACGACCGACGCGATGGCCGGCTGACACACGATTTCAAGAGAAGGGCCGTCCGCCACCGGCGGGCGGCCCTTCCGTCAAAGAGGAGAACTCAAGTGAGTGAGACCGTTGTCGTGGTCGTTCCGGACGCCGACATCCTGGCGTCCACGGTGGCGGCACGGCTGGCCATCCGGATCATCGACGCCCAGGCGGTGCACGGCACGGCAAGCGTGGTGCTGACCGGTGGCCGGGTCGCCGCCAAGGTGCTGCGCCAGTTGCGTGACCTGCCGGCCGCCGCGGCGATCGACTGGTCCCGGGTGGACCTGTGGTGGGGTGACGAGCGGTTCCTGCCGGCCGGCGACCCGGACCGCAACGAGACCCAGGCCCGGGAGGCGGTGCTGGACGCGCTGCCGCTGGACCCGGCCCGGGTGCACGCCATGCCGGCCAGCGACGGGCCGGACGGCGACGACGCGGACGCCGCCGCCGAGCGGTACTCCGCCGAGGTGAGCGCGGCCGGGCTGCGGTTCGACGTGCTGATGCTCGGCGTGGGCGAGGACGGGCACGTGGCGTCGCTCTTCCCCGGGCACCCGGTGCTGGAGAAGAGCGGGGTGGCGGTGGCCACGTACGACAGCCCGAAGCCGCCGCCGACCCGGATCACGCTGACCCTGGCCACGATCGGGAACGCCGACGAGGTGTGGCTGGTGGCGGCCGGGCCGGACAAGGCCGAGCCGATCGGGACGGTGCTGCGGGGCGGGGACCTTCCGGCGGCGCACGCGAAGGGCGTACGCAAGACGCTGTTCCTTCTTGACGAGGCAGCCGCCTCGAAGCGCTAGATCCGCGACGAGATCTGCTGGACCGCCCAGCTGTTGCCGTCGGGGTCGCCGAAGAAGACGAACCCGACGTTGTCCAGCGGATCCGGGGTCGGCGTCGGGTTCTCCCCCAGCGTGGTCACCTCGCTGACGTCGACCCCGCGGGCCACCAGCTCGGCGTGCGCGGCAGTGATGTCGCGCACCACGAGCTGCAGCCCCTTCAGCGAGCCGGGCGGCATGTCCGGCACCGCGCCCCGGCCGATCACGATCGAGCAGCCGCTGCCCGGCGGCGTCAGCTGCACGATCCGCACCTGGTCGCCGAACGCGGTGTCATGATCGACATGGAAGCCGAGTTGCTCGGCGTAGAACTTCTTCGCCCGGTCGATGTCGCTGACCGGGACGACGACCACCTCGAGAGTCCAGTTCACGCACACCATGCTGCCATCCGTAGACTTCGGCGGGTGCCTGTTGCGATACGCGCCTACCGATCGAGCGACCTCGAAGCCGTCTACGACATCTGCGTCCGCACCGGAGACGCGGGTCAGGACGCGCGCGGGAAGTACAGCTCGGACCGCCTGCTCGGGGACATCTGGGCGGCGCCCTACGTGATCCTCGAGCCGGAGCACGCGCACGTGCTCGACGACGGCACCGGGCGGGCGGTCGGCTACATCATCGGCACTGCCGACACCGCCAAGTTCGTCGAGCGTTACCGCGCCGAGTGGCTGCCGGCCACCGCGGAACGTCTCGCCGACGGCGACCCGCGCGACGAGATCATGCTGGAGCTGCACCGCCATCCGGAGCGGATGCTGCGCCCGGAGCTCGCCGATTACCCCGCCCACCTGCACATCGACCTGATGCCGGAGTGGCAGGGGCGGGGGCAGGGCCGCGGGTTGATGGCCGCGTTCCTGGACGGGCTGCGCGCCGCCGGCGTGCCGCGGGTGCATCTGGGCATGGCGCCGTCGAACACCGGGGCGTACACCTTCTACCGCCGGCTCGGGTTCCGTGACCTGCCGGTCGAGGACGACGGGGCGCTCTACCTGGGCCGGGACACCAGCCCGCTCTGAGGCGCGCTCCGCCGGGGTGGCGGCAGGACCGGCCCTCGGAAGATCAACTTCAAGATCCCGATGTCCTGGGTCCGCTGTGGCCGAGGTCCGCTG
>NZ_BOMH01000007.1 GCF_016862095.1 Actinoplanes cyaneus | reverse complement strand
AAGAACGCGAAACCCACAAGGGCGGCCTCCGTGGCGGGGCGCGGTCAGAGCACAAACAACCCGCCCTGCCCGGCAAGCCGTCAGCACACGCCCGCCCTGCCCTGCCAGCCGGCGGCACACGCCCGCCCTGCGCGGCCAGCCGACGATGCGGGTAAGGCGTGTGGGCTGGCGGCGGCACACGCCCGCCCGCACATCCCCGCGACGTGAGCGACACCTCGAGCCCGCCGCGCGGTCCCGGCTCCAGCTGGTTCTCACGGGCGTTATCCGGGGCGGATAACGCCCGTGAGAACCAGCTGGAGCCCTGCGCCGCGCCACGGCCCGGTGCGGGCAGTCGATCGCGCGCGGCCCGGACGTGCCGTAGACCGTCACGCGCGGCCCGGACGCTGGCGTGCCGTGGACGGTCAGGCGCGGCCCGGTCCGGGCTGGTTCTCACGGGCGTTATTCATGCCTCATAACGCCCGTGAGAACCAGCCGGAACGCCGCGCCGCGCCGCGGGCCCGGTGCGGGCAGGTGATCGCGCGCGGGCCGGACGCGCGGTGGCCGATCAGGGGCGGCCGCGGCTCCGGTCAGCACAACGCACTGTGGCCGGTCAGGGCGGTCGCGGCGCCGGTCAGCACAGCGGGCGCCGCAGACAGTCAGGGGCGGTCGCGGCGCCGGTCAAGCACAGCGGGCGCCGCAGACGGTCAGGGGCGGCCGCGGCGCTGGCGCAGCTTGGCCAGCGCCTCCTCCAGGATCGCCGCCCCGTCCTCCTCCGAGCGCCGCTCCTTCACGTAGGCCAGATGCGACTTGTACGGCTCGGACCGCAACCGCCCGGGAGGCGCCTCCTGGTCGAGCCCGGCCGGCTGACCGCAGCGGGGGCAGTCCCACGTGTCCGGCGCGGGGGCCTCGGCGGCGAACCAGATGCTGCTGTCATGGCCGGCCGCGCAGAAGTAGTTCACCTGGCGGCGAGGGGCGGGCTCGGTGCGCTCGTCGGGGCGCATCGGGCTGGACCCGACGCGGCTGCCACGGATGGCGCTGCCACTGGACACGACGTCACTCCTGTCTCATGGGATCGAGAACGGGCTCGCAAAAGGGGGCTCAGCGGAGAGGTTTCCCGCGGCCGAAGATCAAAACGGACAGGCGAAGCAAAAAGCCGCACGACCGGTGAAACCGGCCGCGCGGCAGATTGTACGACGTTACCCGCGGGTCAGGAATTCAGCGTCACGCGGAGCCAGAGACCGAGACCGATGATGCAGGCGAACCAGATGACAGCGACCAGAACCGTGTACCGGTCCAGGTTCTTCTCGGCCACCGACGAACCGGCCAGGCTCGACGTCACGCCGCCACCGAACATGCTGGACATGCCGCCACCCTTGCCGCGGTGCAGCAGGATCAGCAGGGTCAGCAGAATGCTGGTGATGATCAGCAACACGATCAACGTGTACGCGAACGCGATCGGCATGGTCGGGTTCATTCCTCTCGAAGGGCACAGCAGCGGTCCCACAATAGCGGGTGCCCGGCCGTTTACCACGGCCGGGCACGCGCTGGAAAATATCTATCGGGCGACGTGCTCCGGGAAACGCACGATGGCCGCGAAGCCCTCGGCGTCCAGGCTCGCGCCGCCGACCAACGCGCCGTCCACGTCGGGCTGGGACATGATCTGCGCGATGTTGTTCGCCTTGACCGATCCACCGTACTGAATGCGGACGGCCTCGGCGACCTCGCTGCCGTACTTCTCGACGAGGCGGGCACGGATCGCTCCGCACACCTCCTGCGCGTCGTCCGGCGTCGCGGTCTTGCCGGTGCCGATCGCCCAGACCGGCTCGTACGCGATCACGATCTGCTTGATCTGGTCTTCCTTGAGACCGTCGAGGCCCGCGTCGACCTGCGTGGTGCAGTGCGGCACGTGGCCCTGCGCCTCACGGATCTCCAGACCCTCGCCGACGCAGAAGATCGGGGTCAGGCCGGCCGCGAACGCCGCCTTGATCTTCGCGTTGATCAGCTGGTCGCTCTCGTTGTGGTACTCGCGGCGCTCGGAGTGCCCGATCACCACGTAGGTGCAGCCGAGCTTCGCCAGCATCGAGCCGGCGATCTCGCCGGTGTACGCGCCGGAGGCGTGCTGCGAGACGTCCTGGGCGCCGTACCGGATCGCGAGCTTGTCGCCCTCGATCGCGGTCTGCACGGTGCGCAGGTCGGTGAACGGCGGGAGGACCACCGTCTCCACCGCCTCGAGCTGCTCGGCGTTCAGGCTCGCGGCCAGCTTCTGGACCAGCAGATTCGCCTCGTAGTGGTTGAGGTTCATCTTCCAGTTGCCGGCGATGATCGGCTTGCGGGTCACGTCACCCATCACTTCTCCAGGGCGGAGACGCCCGGCAGCGTCTTGCCTTCGAGGTACTCCAGGGACGCGCCCCCACCGGTGGAGATGTGGCCGAACGCGGTCTCGTCCAGGCCGAGCGTGCGGACCGCCGCGGCCGAGTCGCCGCCGCCGACGACCGAGAAGCCGTCGATCTTGGTGATCGCCTCGGCGACGCCACGGGTGCCCGCGGCGAACGGGGCGAGCTCGAAGACGCCCATCGGGCCGTTCCAGAACACGGTCTTCGCACCGGCGATCGCCGACGCGAACAGCTCCGTGGACTTCGGGCCGATGTCGAGACCGAGCCGGTCAGCCGGGATGGCCGACGCCTCGACGACGTCGTGCTGCGCGTCCGCGGAGAACTCCGTGGCCGCCACGACGTCGACGGGCAGGACGATCCGGCCCTGCGCCTGCTCCAGCAGGTCGGCGCAGACCGAGACCATCTCGTCCTCGAGGAGGGACTTGCCCACCTCGAAGCCCTGGGCCTTGAGGAACGTGAAGCACATGCCGCCACCGACGAGGAGCTTGTCCACCTTCGGCAGCAGCGCCTGGATCACGGCGAGCTTGTCGGAGACCTTCGAGCCGCCGAGCACGACCACGTACGGCTTCTCGGGGGTCTCGGACACCTTGCGCAGGACCTCGACCTCCTTGACGACGAGGCCACCCGCGTAGTGCGGCAGGCGGGCCGCGACGTCGTACACCGAGGCGTGCTTGCGGTGCACCGCGCCGAAGGCGTCGTCGACGTAGTAGTCGGCGAACGTCGCCAGCTCGTCGGCGAAAGCGCCGCGAACCGCGTCGTCCTTCGAGGTCTCGCCCTCGTTGAACCGCAGGTTCTCCAGCAGGAGCACCTGACCGTCGGCGAGCGCCTCGACCTTCGCCTGCGCGTCGGCGCCGACGGTGTCCTCCGCGAAGATCACGTCGGAGCCGAGCAGCTCACCCAGCCGGGTCGCCACCGGCGCGAGGGTGAACTTCGGGTCCGGCGCGCCCTTCGGACGGCCGAGGTGGGACGCCACGATGACCTTGGCGCCCGCGTCGCGCAGGGCGATCAGCGTCGGCAGCACCGCGCGGGCGCGGCCGTCGTCACTGATGACGCCCGGATTTGCTTTGTCGAACGGGACGTTCAGGTCGGCGCGCACGAACACGCGCCGACCCGAGACACCCTCGCCGAGCAGGTCGTCGAGAGTCTTCAAGATCAGGCTCCGACGAGCTGAACCAGGTTGACGAGACGGTTCGAGTAGCCCCACTCGTTGTCGTACCAGCCGACGACCTTGACCTGGTTGCCGCCGATGACCTTGGTCAGGCCGGCGTCGAAGATGCAGGAGGCCGGGTCGGTGACGATGTCGGCCGACACGATCTCGTCCTCGGTGTAGACCAGGATGCCCTTGAGCGCGCCCTCGGCGGCGGCCTTGATCGCGGCGTTGACCTCCTCGACCGTGGTGTCACGGGCGGCGGTGAAGGTCAGGTCGGTGGCGGAGCCGGTCGGGATCGGCACGCGCAGCGCGAAGCCGTCCAGCTTGCCCTTCAGCTCCGGCAGGACCAGGCTGACGGCCTTGGCCGCGCCGGTCGAGGTGGGAACGATGTTCAGGGCGGCGGCGCGGGCGCGACGCAGGTCCTTGTGCGGGCCGTCCTGCAGGTTCTGGTCCTGGGTGTACGCGTGGATCGTGGTCATCAGACCCTTCTCGATCCCGATCGTGTCGTTCAGGACCTTCGCCATCGGGGCGAGGCAGTTCGTGGTGCAGGACGCGTTCGAGATGATGGTGTGCTTGGCGGCGTCGTACAGGCCGTCGTTGACACCCATCACGATCGTGATGTCCTCGTTCTTGGCCGGAGCCGAGATGATGACCTTCTTGGCGCCCTGGTCGACGTGCGCCTTGGCCTTGCTGGCGTCGGTGAAGAAGCCGGTCGACTCGATGACGACGTCGGCGCCCAGGTCGCCCCACGGCAGGTTGTTCGGGTCGCGCTCGGCGAACGCCTTGAAGGTGTTGCCACCGACGGTGATCTCGTCGGCGGTCGCCTTCACCTCGTGCGGCAGGCGGCCCAGGATGCTGTCGTACTTCAACAGGTGGGCAAGAGTGGCGTTGTCGGTCAGGTCGTTCACGCCGACGATCTGGATGTCGGCCCCGGAGGCGAGCGCCGCCCGGAAGAAGTTACGACCGATACGGCCGAAGCCGTTGATGCCAACCCGGATGGTCACAGGTGGTCTCCTCGTTTCGGTCCGCCGGATTTTGCGACCGGCGGAGGATCTCGTGCCGGCCACGTGGAGGGCCTGCACAGGGGGCGTCCGGCCGCCGCGCCCGAAGGAGCGATGAACGCCGCAGCAGAGACACTTTGGCGGCGTCACAGCGGGGGTTCGGCCGAACTGCCGGCACCGTCGCCGTCACCAGTGACCCTAGCCGAGCCCTCCGCCCCCGGACGCAGCGGGGCGCGACCTGAACGTTATCTAAATCAGCGCTGAGAATCCGGGCCGAAAGACCCGGAAAACGCAAGATTCAAGCCCATTGATGGTACGAACACGGAAGTCACCCACCCGTGATCGGAGTCACCTGAATCGTGGACCCGCAACGCGCCGGTGGTGAGTCGGCAGCCGAGTTCCCGACGCTCGCGGGCGACGGGAAATCGGTTGCCGGCTCACCGGTCACCCGGCGAATCGGAGCGGAGCCGGTCAGCAAGCCATCATCTCGGGCGTGACCGCGGCCTCGGTGTCGGGAATCCCGAGGTCACGGGCGCGCTTGTCGGCCAGGGCCAGCAGCCGCCTGATCCGCCCCGCGATGGCGTCCTTGGTCAGCGGCGGGTCGGCCAGCGCCCCCAGCTCCTCCAGGGATGCTTGCCGGTGCTCCAGGCGCAGCCGCCCGGCCGAGGTCAGGTGGTTCGGCGCGTCGTCGGCGAGGATCTCCAGCGCCCGGGTGACCCGGGCCGCCGCCGCCACCGCCGCGCGGGCCGACCGACGCAGGTTCGCGTCGTCGAAGTTCGCCAGCCGGTTCGCGGTGGCCCGCACCTCGCGGCGCACCCGGCGCTCCTCCCAGGCCAGCACGCTGGAGTGCGCGCCGATCCGGGTGAGGAGCGCGGCGATCGCGTCCCCGTCCTTGATCACCACCCGGTCCACCCCGCGGACCTCGCGCTCCTTGGCGGTGATCCCGATCCGCCGGGCGGCCCCGCGCAGGGCGAGCGCCGCCTCCGGCCCCGGGCAGGTGATCTCCAGCGCGCTGGAGCGGCCCGGCTCGGTGAGCGAGCCGTGCGCCATGAACGCGCCCCGCCACGCGGCCACCGCGCAGCAGACGTTCGCCGACACGACGTGCGGCGGCAGGCCACGGACCGGCCGGCCGCGCACGTCGAGCAGGCCGGTCTGCCGGGCCAGGGCCTCGCCGTCCTTGACGATCCGGACGATGTAGTGGCTGCCCTTGCGCAGGCCGCCGGAGGCCAGGACATGCACCTCGCTCGGATAGCCGTAGACGTCGGCGATCTCCCGGCGCAACCGGCGCGCCACCGCGCCGGTGTCGAGCTCGGCCTCGACGACCACCCGGCCGGAGACGATGTGCAGCCCACCGGCGAACCGGAGCAGGGAGGCCATCTCCGCCCGCCGGCAGCAGGGCTTGGGCACGTCGACCCGGCTCAGCTCGTCTTTGACCGCTGCCGTCATCGCCATCGTGATGTCACCTCATGCGCCGGATCATGGACAGTGTGTGCCGCACTTACGCCAGTAATTAACGAGCGGCGCCCAATACTGGCACCAGTGCAACACCCAGTGCCTCAGGATCATGCCGTGGGCTTCCGTCCGCAACGGCCACGGGTGCCAACACGAGGTCGGCTCCCATCCGCAGCGCGGCGGCCCGTACCGGTTCGGGCTCGCCTGTCCACTTCTCGTCGGCCAGCACCGTGTCCACCCGCAGCTCGGGCAGGTACCGGTGCAGGGTGCCGAGGTGCCCGGCGGCGGAGAGACCCTGCGTCTCCTTGTCCGCCCCGAGGTTCAGGGTGACCAGCCGGCGGGCCGGGCTGTCCACGATCGCCCGGGCCAGCCCCGGCACCAGCAGGTGCGGCAGCACGCTCGTGTACCAGCTGCCCGGCCCGAAGATCAGCCAGTCCGCCGCGCGCACCGCCTCGACCGCCTGCGGGCAGGCCGGCGGGTCGGACGGCTCCAGGCGGACGGCCTCGACCCGCCCGTCCGCGACCGCGACCGAGTGCTGACCGCGGATCGTCGTCGTCCGGCCGGTGGCGTCGGCCACGTCCGCTTCGATGCCGACCGCGTGCAGCGCCATCGGCAGCACCCGCCCGCGCGCGCCGACCATCGCGGCCGCGTGGTCGAGCGCCAGCACCGGGTCGCCGAGCATCTCCATCAGCCCGAGCAGCACCAGGTTCCCGACCGTGTGCCCGGCCAGGGTGTCCTTGCTGCGGTCGGCGCGGCGCTCCAGCCGGGGCCCGCGGACCACCGGCGGCAACGGGCTGACCCCGGGCTCGGACATCGCCACGAACCGGTGCTGCATCACCTTCGCGGTCAGCTGGGTGGTCGGGTCCTCGTCGGCCAGCGCGGCGAGCGCCTGGCGCAGGTCACCCGGGGGCAGCAGGGCGTCCCGTTCGACCCGCAGGCGGCCGCTGGAGCCGCCGTCGTCGCCGACCGTGACGATCGCCGTAATGTCCAGCTCCAGATCGGCGGCGGTGTGCCGGAGCGCCCGCAGGGACGCCCCCAACCCGTGCCCGCCGCCGAACGCGACCACCCGGATCGGCCGGGCCGAGGCCGTCACTCGCGCCCCAGGTCGCGGTGCGAGGCGTGTGCCGAGAGGCGCATTGCGCTGAGCCGCGAAGTCAACTCCTCGGTTATCGCCACGCTCCGGTGTTTTCCACCGGTGCACCCGATCGCCACGGTCAGATAGCGCTTGCCCTCCCGCTCGAAGCCGGGCGCGGTCGCCGCGATCAGCCCGGCGTAGGTCGCCACGAAGTCGGTGGCGCCCTCCTGGCCCAGGACGTAACTGCTCACGCCCTCCTCCAGGCCGGTGTGCTCCCGCAGCTCCGGGACCCAGAACGGGTTCGGCAGGAAGCGGGCGTCGAGCACGTAGTCGGCGTCCGGCGGCAGTCCGTACTTGAAACCGAAGGACAGGACCGTGATCCGCAACTTGCGCGCGTCCTCCCCGCCGAACAGCTCCTCCACCCGGCGGCGCAGCTGGTTCACGTTGAGGTGGCTGGTGTCGATGATCACGTCGGCCTGCTCGCGGGCCTCCTCGAGCAGCTTGCGCTCGGCGGCGATCCCGTCGGCCAGCCGGCCGTCACCCTGCAGCGGGTGTGAGCGGCGCACCGACTCGAAGCGCCGGATCAGCACCTCGTCGTCGGCGTCCACGAAGACCACCCGCGGCGAGAAACCGCGTTCCTTGAGTTCGCGCACCGCGCCGGCCAGGTCGGTGGAGAACGCGCGGCTGCGCACGTCCAGCACCATGGCGGTGCGCCGGGCCGCGCCGCCGGCCGCGAAGGCCAGCTCGGCCATCTCCAGCATCAGCGCCTGCGGCAGATTGTCGACCACGTAGAACCCGACGTTCTCCAGGGCCCGGGCCACCGTGCTGCGGCCACCGCCGGACAGCCCGGTGACCACCACCAGGTCGGTTCCGGCCTCGTCCGGGTCGACCACGTCGCCGGGGCCGAACTCGGGCATCGCTTCCGTCACGCACGCCTCCCGCGTCGCTTCGCCCGCACCGCGCGGACGGACACAACATGGTAGGCCGATGGGTGGGGCTCCAGCCGCCGGACAGAGTGTCCGCTGCCGGTCATCGGCCCGTTTCCGTCTCTTCCAGCGCGTCCCCCGAGGTCAGCGCTGCCCCTCCCGGGCCCGCGCCGGAGTTCGCCGCGCCCTTGTCCGGGACCGGGCCGGAGTTCGCCGCGCCCTTGTCGGGGATCAGGACCGGGTTCGTCGCGGCCTTGTCGGGGACCGGGACCGGGTTCGTCGCGGCCTTGTCGGGGGCCGCGCCCGGGTTCAGCGCGGCCAGCACCGCCTCCGCCGTCCGGCGGCCGACCCCCGGCACCTCGATGATCTCCTCCGGGGTCGCGGCGGCGAGCCGCTTCACCGACCCGAAGTGGCGCAGCAGCGCCTTGCGCCGGGTCTCCCCCAGCCCCGCGACGGTGTCCAGCGCCGACTCGGTCATCCGCTTGGAGCGCCGCTGCCGGTGGAACGTGATGGCGAACCGGTGCGCCTCGTCCCGCACGCGTTGCAGCAGGTAGAGCGCCTCCGACGTGCGCGGCAGGATGACCGGGAAGTCCTCCCCGGGCAGCCACACCTCCTCCAGCCGCTTGGCCAGGCCGCACAGCGCCACATCCGTGATGCCCAGGTCGGCGAGGACCGTGGCGACCGCGTTCACCTGCGGTTGACCACCATCGACAACGATCAACTGAGGTGGGTACGCGAACCGCCGCGGCTTGCCGGTCAGAGGATCGATCCCGGGCAGCTCCGCGGTCTCCAGCTCGCCGGTCGCCTCCCCGGTCTCGTCCACGGCGGGCTCCGGCACGTCCCGCGGCGCGTCCGCGCTCTCCTGCGCCTTGTACCGGGCGAAGCGGCGCCGCATCACCTCGCTCATCGCGGCGAGGTCGTCCAGCCCGCTGCCGTCCGCGTTGCCCCGCACGGCAAACCGCCGGTACTCCGACTTGCGGGCCAGGCCGTCCTCGAACACCACCATCGAGGCGACCACGTCGGTGCCCTGGATGTGGGAGACGTCATAACACTCGATGCGCAGCGGCGCCGACTCCAGCCCGAGCGCCTCGGCGATCTCCTCCAGGGCCTTGTTGCGGATGGTGAGGTCACCGGCCCGGCTCAGCTTGTGCCGCTGCAGCACCTGACCGGCGTTACGGGCGACCGTCTCCATCAGGCCGACCTTGTCGCCGCGCTGCGGCACGCGCAGGCTGACCCGGCTGCCGCGGCGCTCGGAGAGCCAGTCGGCGAGCGCGTCGGCATCCTCGGGCAGGGCCGGGACCAGCAGCTCGCGGGGCACGTCGGTCTCGCCGGCCGACTCCCCGTACATCTGGGTGCAGAAGTGGTGGACCAGGTCGCCGGTGGAGAGGTCCTCCACCTTCTCCACGACCCAGCCGCGCTGGCCGCGGACCCGGCCGTCACGCACGTGGAAGACCTGGACGGCGGCCTCCAGCGGATCCTCCGCGAAGGCGACCACGTCGGCGTCGGTGCCGTCACCGAGCACGACGGTCTGCTTCTCCATGGCGCGGCGCAGGGCGGCGATGTCGTCGCGCAGCCGGGCCGCGCGCTCGAACTCCAGGCTCTCCGAGGCGGCCATCATGTCGCGCTCCAGGCGCTTCACGAACGTGTCGGTGCGGCCGGCCATGAAGTCACAGAAGTCGTCGACGATCCCGCGGTGCTCCTCGGCGCTGACCTGGCCGACGCACGGCGCCGAGCACTTCCCGATGTAACCCAGCAGGCAGGGGCGGCCGACCTGGCCGGAGCGCTTGAAGACGCCGGTCGAGCAGGTGCGCGCGGGGAAGACCCGCAGCAGCAGGTCGAGCGTCTCCCGGATGGCCCAGGCGTGCGAGTAGGGCCCGAAGTAGCGCACGCCCTTGCGCTTGGCGCCGCGCATCACCTGCAGACGGGGGAACTCCTCGTTCAGGGTCACCGCGAGGAACGGGTACGACTTGTCGTCCCGATACTTCACGTTGAAGCGCGGGTCGAACTCCTTGATCCAGGAGAACTCCAGCTGCAGCGCCTCGACCTCGGTGCCGACCGTCACCCAGTCGACCGCGCCGGCGGTGGTGACCATCTGCTGGGTGCGCGGGTGCAGCGACCACGTGTCGGCGAAGTAGGAGTTGAGACGATTCCGCAGGCTCTTGGCCTTGCCGACGTAGATCACCCGGCCGGACGGATCGCGGAAGCGGTAGACGCCCGGAGCGTCGGGAATGGTACCGGGCGCCGGACGATAAGTGGACGGGTCTGGCACAACCACAACAGTAGTGCGTGGGACTGACAGAATTGCCCGACCGGAGGTCCGGTGCCGCCGCCACGGCGCCGGACCTCCGGCCTGTGCTCAGCCCGCCACGATCAGGCAGCGACGATCTTGTCGCCGTCGACCTTGACCTTCGTCTCGGCGAGCGGCTTCGGGGCCGGGCCGCCCTTCACCGAGCCGTCCTTGATCGAGTACTTCGCGCCGTGGCACGGGCAGTTGATCGTCCCGTCCTTCACCTCGTTGACCTCGCAGCCCTGGTGGGTGCAGATCTTGGTGAACGCCTTGAAGGTGCCCTGCTCCGGCTGGGTGATGACGAGATCACCGGCGATGATGCCGCCACCCGCCGGCACGTCGGCGACCAGCGCGAGGGACGCGCCCGCCGCGGCGCCGCCGCCGGTGCTGCCACCACCGGTGCTGCCGCCCGCCGCGGCGCCCTTGCTGCCGGCCGGGGCCGGCTCCTTGGCGAAGTCGGAGCCGTTCGGGTTACTGCTGGTGGTGGAGGTGCCACAAGCTGCCAGGACCGCGGCGGCGCCGAGGCCGCCGGCGCCCAGCAGGACGCACCGGCGGGTCGAGTGGGTGCCCGCCTGCTCGTGCTCGCACCGGGTGTCGACGTCGGTCCTCGTCTGCACGTCAGTCATGTATCGCCCCTCCAGTACATGGTCCGCGTCCGATGTCACGCGGAGTCGACCCTGAGTACGCGGCTGCCACCGCGATCGGTTCATGCGGGCGGCGAAATCACCTCGTCTGTCCGACGGCTTCTCCCGCCTTCGCCCGCATACGCCGCCCGGTTGGCCGATGCGGACGCGTTAGCGACCCTAGGCGACCCGCCTTGGACGCTCGCTATGAGTCATCTAAGAAGTTCCTAAAATCAACTTTCCCGCAGTGGAACAAGACCGCCCGGCGGTGTCTCGTGGTACGCCCGAGTAGCGAGGCGAGGTCCAGAGGGTGGCCGGCAGCGTGCGCTCCGGGGCCACGCCGAAGCCCGGCCGCACCACGTGACACCGCGCAGGACAGCACGACGCGGCGGACGTGGCTGAGCCACGTCCGCCGCCCGGCGTCGTACCCCCTGAGGCTCTAGACCGTCGCCTTGGCCTTGGAGCGCGTCGCCCTCGGCTTGGCCGCCGCCTTCGCCGCGGCCGGCTTCTCGCCGTTGGCCTTCGCCGCCCGGGTGACAGCGGCCGGTGCACCGGACCCGTCGCCCTTCAGGCCGAGCATGTGCCGCAGGAACTGCCCGGTGTGGCTCTCCGGCACCTCGGCGAGCTCCTCCGGCGTGCCGGTCGCGAGCACCAGCCCGCCCTTGTGACCGCCCTCGGGGCCCATGTCGATCAGCCAGTCAGCGGTCTTGATCACGTCGAGGTTGTGCTCGATCGTGATGACCGTGTTGCCTTTGTCGACCAGGCCGTTGAGGACCATCAGCAGCTTCCGGATGTCCTCGAAGTGCAGGCCCGTGGTCGGCTCGTCGAGCACGTAGACGGTCCGGCCGGTGGAACGTTTCTGCAGCTCGGAGGCGAGCTTGACGCGCTGCGCCTCGCCACCGGAGAGCGTCGTCGCGGGCTGGCCGAGCCGCACGTAGCCCAGGCCGACCTCGACCAGGGTGCGCAGGTGGCGGTGGATCGCCGGCAGCGCCGAGAAGAACTCGGCCGCCTCCTCGATCGGCATCTCCAGCACCTCGGAGATGGTCTTGCCCTTGTAGTGGACCTCGAGTGTCTCCCGGTTGTACCGCGCGCCCTTGCAGACCTCGCAGGGGACGTAGACGTCCGGCAGGAAGTTCATCTCGATCTTGATGGTGCCGTCGCCGGAGCAGTTCTCGCAGCGGCCGCCCTTGACGTTGAACGAGAACCGGCCGGGGCCGTAGCCGCGCACCTTCGCCTCGGCCGTCTCCGCGAACAGCTTGCGGACGTGGTCGAAGACGCCGGTGTAGGTGGCCGGGTTCGACCGCGGGGTGCGCCCGATCGGCGACTGGTCCACCCCGACGACCTTGTCCACGTTCTCCAGGCCGGTCACCTTGGTGTGCCGGCCGGGCACCTGGCGGGCGCCGTTGATCTGGTTCGCCATGACGGTGTGCAGGATGTCGTTGACCAGCGTCGACTTGCCCGAGCCGCTCACCCCGGTGACCGCGATGAACTGGCCCAGCGGGAACGGGACGGTCAGGTTGCGCAGGTTGTGCTCGCGGGCGCCGTGCACGACGACCTCACGGCCCGGGGTCTGCGGACGGCGGGTGGCCGGCAGCGGGATCGACTTGCGGCCGGACAGGTAGGCCCCGGTCGGGGACTGCTCGTTGGCGAGCAGGCCCTCGACGGTGCCGCTGTGCACGATGTGCCCGCCGTGCTCACCGGCACCCGGGCCGATGTCCACGATCCAGTCCGCCTGGCGGATGGTGTCCTCGTCGTGCTCGACCACGATCAGCGTGTTGCCCAGGTTCCGCAGCCGGACCAGGGTCTCGATGAGCCGGTGGTTGTCCCGCTGGTGCAGGCCGATCGACGGCTCGTCCAGCACGTAGAGCACGCCGACCAGGCCGGACCCGATCTGGGTGGCGAGCCGGATGCGCTGCGCCTCGCCGCCGGAGAGGGTGCCGGCGCCACGGTCCAGCGAGAGGTAGTCCAGGCCGACGTCGACCAGGAAGCGCAACCGGGCGTTGATCTCCTTGAGCACCCGCTCGGCGATCATCTTCTGCCGGTCGTCGAGCTCGATGCCGGCGAGCAGCTCGGCGCACTCGCCGACGGACAGGTTGCAGACCTCGGCGATGCTCTTGCCGGCCACGGTGACCGCGAGCACCTCGGGCTTGAGCCGGGCACCGCCGCAGACCGAGCAGGGCACGTCGCGCATGTACCCCTCATACTTGTCGCGCGACCAGTCGCTCTCGGTGTCGTTGTGCCGGCGCTCGATCCACTGCACCACGCCCTCGAAGCCGGTGTAGTACGAGCGCTCCCGCCCGTACTTGTTCCGGTAGCGCACGTGGACCTGGTCCTCGGAGCCGTGCAGGATCGTCTTCTGCGCGCGGCTGGGCAGCGCCCGCCACGGCGTGTCCAGCTTGAAGCCCTCGGCCTTGGCCAGCGCCTCCAGCAGCCGCAGGAAGTACTCCTGGGTCGTCCCGCCGGACCACGGCTGGATCGCGCCCTCGGCGAGGCTCTTCTCCTCGTCCGGGATGATCAGCTCGGGGTCGACCTCCTTCTTCGTCCCGAGGCCGGTGCACTCGGGGCAGGCGCCGTAGGGCGCGTTGAAGGAGAACACCCGCGGCTCGAGGTCCTCGATCGCCAGGGGGTGGTCGTTCGGGCAGGCCAGGTGCTCGGAGAAGCGGCGCTCGCGCTCCGGGTCGTCCTCCGCCAGGTCGACGAAGTCGAGCAGGACGATGCCGTTGGCCAGGCCGAGCGCGGACTCCACCGAGTCGGTGAGGCGCTGCTTGCTGGACGCCTTGACGCTGAGCCGGTCCACCACCACCTCGATGGTGTGCTTCTCCTGCTTCTTCAGCTTCGGCGGCTCGGTGAGCTGGTGGACCACGCCGTTCACCCGGGCGCGGGCATAGCCCTTGGCCTGGAGCTCGGCGAACAGGTCCACATACTCACCCTTGCGGCCGCGGACGACCGGGGCCAGGACCATGAAGCGGGTGCCCTCGGGCATCGCCAGGACCCGGTCGACGATCTGCTGCGGGGTCTGCTTGCTGATCCGCTCGCCGCAGACCGGGCAGTGCGGGATGCCCGTGCGGGCGAAGAGGAGCCGCAGGTAGTCGTAGACCTCGGTGATCGTGCCGACGGTCGAGCGCGGGTTCCGGTTCGTCGACTTCTGATCGATCGAGACGGCCGGCGAGAGGCCCTCGATGAAGTCGACGTCCGGCTTGTCCATCTGACCGAGGAACTGCCGCGCGTACGACGACAGGGACTCCACGTACCGCCGCTGCCCCTCGGCGAAGATCGTGTCGAACGCGAGACTCGACTTGCCCGAACCGGACAGGCCGGTGAAGACGATCATGGCGTCACGGGGCAGGTCGAGATTGACGTCACGCAGGTTGTGCTCGCGGGCGCCACGAATAGTCAGTCGGTCGGCCACTACTAGCCTCTCCGTACAGGTGTTTGAGAAGTCGAGTCGCCACTCTAGTCCGTACAAGTGTGCCAATGACGACTCGCCACTCCGGGGTCAGTTCTGCCGACGCGACCCTAGCGACGGGGTACGACATTTTCGTCGGCCCAGGTACAGCGCCTCGCACCTGACGGACATTCCCGCAGAACGGACCCCGGAACCTCACCCCTGCGAGTGAGCGTCCAGCACCCAGATGTAGACGCCACCGACCCGCTTCGGCGGGGCCTGGAACGCGTCGGCCAGGAAGGCCCGCAGCACCCGCTCGTTCTTCACGTTCGGCACCAGCACGACGACCGACGCCTTCCAGTACGCGAAGTCCTTGCGGACCCGCTCGCGATCGGCATCGGTCAGGCCCGGGCGCTTCCCGCGCAGCTGCGCCTTGACCAGCAGGTCGTTGGTGTAGGTAGCCGGCGCGCGCCACGACCCTCTGGTGCTCTCGGGCGGGTTCTCCGGGCCCATGAAGTAGCCGCCAGGAGTCGCGTAGTCCAGGTTCTGCAGGGTCGCCCAGCGCTGCCCGGTCCGCCCGTAGGTCACCTCGGGCAGCGGCACCGTCACCAGCGTCCGGCCCTCCGGCACGTACTGCTTCCACATCCCGGCGGAGATGAACGGCGGGATCGGCTCGTCCTGCACGACCGGCAGCGGCTTCGGGATCAGCGGGACGAGCGCGAGCGCCATGCCGATCCAGAACTTGCGGCGGCGCTCCGGCGCGTACTCCCGGATCCGGTCGGCGGCCAGCGCCAGCAGGATGCCGGCGATCGTGGCCGGCACCATCCCGAACCGGCTGACACTCACCAGGTCGATCACCGGCAGGTGCTGGACCAGCGCGAACGGCAGCGGGATCGAGGTGCGGAAGCCGGCGAACTGCAGGCTGGGGCCCAGCGAGAAGACCAGCAGCACCAGCCCGGCGATCGCCGCGGCGCGGGCCGCCACCGAGTGCCAGAGCATCCGCATCGCGACGATGATCATGACAAGGCCGAACGGGCCGAAGAACAGGTTGTCCTCGGTCGCGCTCAGGCTCAGGCGCTCGGCGACCGGGCCGATCCCGGCGAGCGAGTCCCGCGAGAAGGCCGGGAGCGACAGCAGGTCCATGACGATCGTGTCCGGCGCGAACGGCTGGCCCTGGTAGCTGCCGCGGGCGAAGAACTGGTACCACAACGGGTACGCCAGCAGCGCCAGCGAGAACCCGGCGGCGACCGCGAGCCCGCCGACGAACCGCTTGGCCACCTCGCGCACCTCGTCCCGGCGCATCACCGCGTACGCGATCACGAAGGCCGTGAACGTCAGCGCGATGAACAGCAGCGTCTCCTCGTTGAGGAAGACCTGCAGCACGATCAGCGCGCCGAGGATCAGCCCGCCGCGAACCGCCCGGCCCGGCTCACGCAGCCGCAGCACCTGCCAGACGATGAACGGCACCAGGTACTGATTGACGAAGTTCACGTGGCCGTTGGCGTGCGAGATCATCGCCGGCGCGAAGCCGCACCAGGCGGCGCCGATCACGGCGGCCCACCGGTTGCGGACCAGGTGCCGGGCAAACAGCCAGTACCACGCCGCGGCTGTCCCGGCCAGGCCGAAGCTGATCAGGAAGACCACCGAGACACCGGCGCCGAAGAAGTGTGTGATCGGCGCCATCGGCAGGCTGAGCAGCAGGATCGCGGTGTTCGCCATCATGTTCACGCCGACCGGCGCGTTCAGATGGGTCTCGTAGAACAGCGAGGCGCCGTCGAAGACCACGCGCTCACCGTGCGCCAGCATGAACAGGAAGATGCCGTGGTCGTCCCGGTTGCCGAACAGGACCCGGCTGTTCGGGTGGGCCCACAACCGGAGCATCACCCACACGGCCAGAACCGCGAAGCTCAGCAGCACCCAGAGGTCGAAACGCCTCCA
This sequence comes from Actinoplanes cyaneus, assembly GCF_016862095.1. Lineage (GTDB taxonomy): Bacteria > Actinomycetota > Actinomycetes > Mycobacteriales > Micromonosporaceae > Actinoplanes > Actinoplanes cyaneus. The sequence continues at coordinate 454,525 of NZ_BOMH01000007.1, read as the reverse complement.
GCCGGTGAACTCGCTCCGGACCTCGGGGACGACCGTCTCGTCCCGCTCCTGCACCATTTCTTCCGCCGCACGCACCGGGCGGATTCTGCCAGAGCGATGCCAGTTTCTCCCAAAGCCCCGAGGCCTCGCTGTCCGCATAAAACACCAGTTTCCCGTACGACGTGAGCTGTCTCACGCCGTACGGGAGATAGGTCGTTATGGTTTCGTTGTCACCAGCCCCGTGCACGCCACTCGGAAAGGTGCGGCCGTTCGGCGCCGAGGGTCGAGTCCTTGCCGTGGCCCGGGTAGAAGACCGTGTCGTCCGGGAAGCGGTCGAACAGCTTGCGCTCGACGTCGGAGATCAGCGACGCGAAGTTCTCCTTCACGCCGCGGGTGTTGCCGACGCCACCGGGGAACAGGCTGTCGCCGGTGAACAGGTGCACGCGGCCCCCGCCCGGCTCCTGGTAGGCCAGGACCACCGACCCCGGGGTGTGCCCGACGACGTGGATCACCTCCAGGCTGTGCCCGCCGATCTCGACCCGGTCGCCGTCGTGCAGCTTGCGGGTCACCACCGGCAGCGGGCCGGCGTCCGCCGTGTGGGCCAGCGACTCGGCGCCGGTCGCGGCCACCACCTCGTCCAGCGCGAGCCAGTGGTCCTGGTGCTGGTGGGTGGTGACCACGGTCCGCAGGCCGGTGTCGCCGATCAGGTCGAGCAGCACCGGGGCCTCGTTCGCAGCGTCGATCAGCAGCTGCTCGACGCCGGTGCTCAGCAGGTAGGCGTTGTTGTCCATCGGGCCGACCGACACCTTGGTCAGCGTGAGCCCGCCGCCCAGGTCACGCGTGTATTCCGGGGCCATCACTTCCACCTCGCAGGCTGGGGCAGCTCGCCGTCGGGCGAGACGGTCAGGTCGGCGCCGTCGGCGCGGCCGGCCAGCCACGCCGCGATCGACCGGGTCGGGCCGCCGATCGCCGGGGTGTTCCCGGCGGGCGTGCCGATCGTGATCGGGTGCTCCACCCCGGCCGGGCGCAGCACCATGGCCGGCGCGGACGCGGGCGGGTCACCGGCGATCTCGCGGAGCAGGCGCAGCGCGAACGCGTCCGACCAGTCCGCCGGGGTGTACCCCCGGCCCAGGTCGACGTGGTGCACCTCGACCTCGCGCAGCCGCGCCCACGGCACCACGGCCGCGGACGGCACGATCGACGGATAGCGGAACGTCCAGGCGGCCGCCGGCATCGCCGCCGCCGCGTCGGCGAAGCGCTCGTGCGCGGCCCGGAGGTCGGCGATCTGCTCGGCCAGCGGACGCCCCGCGCCCTCCTCGATCGCCGCGTCCCGCGCCTCGCGGGACGCGTACGCCGGGGTCTCGGCCCCGGTCCGCGCCCAGATCAGCAGATTCGTGTACGCCTCGGCGTTGCGGGCGAGGTGGGTGAGCACGTGCCCGACAGTCCAGCCGGGCAGCGCCGACGGCTCGCCGATCACGGCGCCGTCCAGCTCCTCGAGGGCTCGGAGCAGGGTTTCGGTGGCCTGGTCCACGTCGGTCATCAGGACCAGCGGATCGATCGTCACACCGAGAACACTAGCCGTGGAATTCACTTTCGCGGGGCTGGGCACGAACCGTACCGTCGGATCTCGAGACGCGCCGCCAGAAGAACCCGCGGAGGAGGTGAGGCACGTGCTTGTCGTCGTTGTCGCGTCCCTTCACCCGGGGGCCTCCGCCCCCACTTCTCGACCGTAAAGGGTTCCGAAATGTCGTACGACCTGTCCCAGCTCGGCTGGGACGAGCTCTTCGCATCCTCGTTCCGTCCCTATGACCGTTCCGACACCGTCCCCGGGCGGGTGCTGCGCGCCGATCGTGGCGTCAGCACCGTGCTGACCGCCGACGGCGTGACCCGCGCCGGCCTGGGCGGGAACGCGCTGCTCGAGGCCGCCCGCGACCCGTCCCTGCTGCCGTGCTCCGGCGACTGGGCGGTGCTGCGCAACTGGCCCGACCGCCGGGTCACCCTCGAACTGGTGCTGCCACGACGCACCACACTGATCCGCCGCACCGCCGACAAGGACTCCTCCGGTCAGGTGCTCGCCGCGAACATGGACACCGTCGCGGTGGTCGAGCCGATCTTCCCCGAGCCGAACGACGCCCGTGTCGAACGGCTCCTCGCCCTCGCCTGGGAGTCCGGCGCCGACCCGGTGCTGGTGCTCACCAAGAGCGACACCACGAGAGACCCCGCAGCGATCGCGCGGCAACTCGCCGCGCTGGCCCCGGACGTGCCGGTGATCCCGGTCAGCGTGCCGACCGGCGCCGGCCTGGACCAGCTCCGCGAGCTCGTGACGCCGGGCCGCACGCTGGCCCTGCTCGGCCGGTCCGGCGCGGGCAAATCGACGCTGGCGAACGCCCTCGCCGGGACGTCGGTGATGCCCGTGCAGACGATCCGCGACGCGGACGGCAAGGGGCGGCACACCACGGCGTTCCGTCAGCTGGTCACGGTTGCCGGCGGCGGGAGCGTGATCGACACCCCGGGCATCCGGGGCGTCGGCCTGCTGGACACGGATTCCGGGCTCGACCGGGCGTTCGCCGACGTGATCGAGCTGGCCGGGCACTGTCGCTTCGACAACTGCCGGCACGAGTCCGAGCCGGAGTGCGCGGTGCAGGCCGCGCTCGCCGACGGGTCGCTCACGCAGCGACGGCTGGCGAGCTGGCGCAAACTGCATCGCGAGGTCGCGGTGGAGAGCCGGCGTCGATCGGTGCGCATGGCCACGGCCCCGCGCCGCCGTCAGCACTGAGGTTCAAGAGCCGCGTTTCCCGTACGGGGTGGGTCCGCCCCCGCCGTACGGCGACGCGATCCTGGGACAGCGGCGGCCGGCCCGCTCACGCCGTACCGCGACATCGTCTTGGATCGGCCTGGTAAAGGTTGACGCACGCCGGATCCGGGCGATTGGCGCGCCCGGATCCGGTGTTCCCGTCGGTGTTACGAGGTCAGCCCCGGCCCTGCTTGGCGTTCGGGTTCACGTGGATGCCCTCGGCGAAGCTGACGATCTCGTCGGCCGACCAGCCGATCCCGTCCCAGACCTGGACCTGCACGTTGATGCCGTTGGCCTGCGGCAGGTACAGCGTGCGGCCATCGGTGTCGCCCTGCTTCTTGACCAGGGTGCCGGTCGCGTCACCGACCTTGACCTTCTCGCCGGCCGGCGTGCCCTGCTCGTCGGCGGACTGCAGCATCACGACGACCTTGCCGACGAAGCTGTTCGGGTCGGTGTCGGCCTCGTTGCCCTGCGGTTCGGCGCTGTTCCGGGGCTTGGCGCCCTTCGGGGCCAGGGTCAGCGCCGACTCGGAGATGCCCTGCACCTCCCAGCCGGCCGGAACCTTGTCGATGGAGAAGCCGGCCGGCTGCTTCCCGGTGTAGGCGACCAGGGAGAACGAGCCGGACGTGGCAGTGGTGGCGGTCGCGGCGGGCTTGGTGCCGCCGGCCAGCGGGCCGGTGCCGGTGGCCGGCCCGGAGGTGGTGGTGAACACGAAGGCCGCGGCGACGGCGGCGACCGCGAAGGCGGAGCCGGTGGCGCCCTGCACCAGCCGGCGGCGGCGCAGGGCGGTGCGGCCGCGGGCCAGGTCGGCGTCGGCCTGCTCGACGGTGGGGGTGCCCGGCGACCCGGCGAGGTCGGCGAGCTGGTCACGAAGATTCGTCATCGTCATGCTCTCTGTGGGGTTCAGCGGTTGGCGAACGAGGGGTTCTGGCCGATGACCACGCGGAGCCGGTCGAGGGCCCGGGCGGTCTGGCTCTTCACCGTTCCCTCGGAGCATCCGAGGGCGTCGGCGGTGTCAGCGATGTCGAGGTCGTAGAAGTAGCGGAAGACCAGCGCCGCCCGCATCCGCGGAGGCAACTGCTTCAGGGCCGCGCGCAGCCCGGCCGCCGTCTCCCCGTCCCTCGCCGGTTCCGCCGCGGGAAGGTCCGGCACGTCTGCCATCGTCTCCTCGCGCCGTCGCCACCAGCGCCGCCGTTCGTCGGTCAACGCGTTGACCAGCACCCGGCGCAGGTAGCCGTCCGGATTGTCCGCCCGCTGGAACGCCGGCCAGGCCACGTAGAGCTTGGTCAGGACCGACTGCACCAGATCCTCCGCCAGGTGGGCGTCGCCCGCCGTCAGCAGAGTGGCGGTGCGCACCAGGCCGGGTCTCCGGGACACCACGAAGCGGTGGAACTGCTCGTCGCGCTCGCTTCTCACGAGTCCTCCTTCGCTGTCACACCTCCCTGACGACCGCCGCCCGCATCGGGTTGCATGAACGACGCCGGCAATCCGGAGTATGGCTCGACCGGCGGCGGAGAGTACCCATCCCGTGCACGTTCCTCCTGCTGGGACTGCCCGGGCCTACTGCTGGGGCGAGGCGGGGGGCTCCGTGATCCCCGGGGCGGCGCCCGGCTCCCACCGGCGCAGCGAGGCGCGGATCGCGTCCGCGTGCGGGCCCTGCTGCCAGGGGCGGGTGCGGGCCAGCACCGCCGGGGCGCCGGAGGCGAGCACGACCATGCGGCCGCGCGGCAGGGCCGCCAGGTCGGCGACCTCCAGGATGCGGCGCCGCTGGGGCTGGACCTGGGTCGAGGAGCTCCACAGCGACCGGCTGTCCTGGGTCTTGGAACGCACGTCGACGTCGTGCTCGCCGATCAGCCGGCTGAGGCCCTCGAGCCACTGATCGTCCTTGACCCCGCCGCCGTAGGTGATGATGTTCGCGGCGCTCCACAGCTTGCGCAGGCCCTCCTCTCCCCAGACGGCCTCGATCTGGCCCGGCGACTGGAAGATGCCGATCAGCGACAGCCCTCTGCTGCCGAAGTGGCTGTAGAGATCCGGCAGATTCTTGATCTTCACGATGTTCGCGCACTCGTCCAGCACGCCGAGCAACGGAGGATCCAGGCGCCGGCCCGGCATCCGGGCGGAGGCTCGTTCCCCGGCCAGCAGCACCGCGTCGGTGAACGCGGCGATCAGCGCCGCCGGGGACCCGGCGCCACCGGCCGACAACAGGTACAGCGTGTCGCGTGACGTGACGAACTGCTCGGTGTCGAACCGCGGGCGCTCTCCCGGCTGCGGGGTGACCCAGCGGGTGACCGATGGTTCGGCGAGCGACATCATCATCTTGCGCGCGACGGCGTAGACCGAGCCGCGAGTACGCTCCGGCAACGCCTTGACGCCCGCCAGGCTGTCCGCGGACAGGTCGTGCCCGGCCCGGCGCAGCACCTGGATCGGCAGCTCGTCGTCGGGTCTCATCAGCCAGCGGTACGCCATCATCAGCGACGGCACCCGCGACGCGGCGGCCGCCAGCAGCAGGCACGCGACGAGTTCCTCACCGGCGGTGTCGAAGTACGCGTCGCCCTTGTCGCCCTCGTTGCGTTCCGCGGCGGCGAAGTGCGAGGCCAGCCGCCGGGCCGCGGTGATGGTGCCGACCCCGGTCAGCGGATTCCACCACCACCCGGGTTCCGCGCCGTCGAGCATCCCCTGCGGGTCGAAGACCCAGACGTCGCCGACCTCGGCGCGCACGTCACGGGTGGCGTCGACCACGTCACCCTTGACCGAGGTCACCAGGACCGGACCGGGAGCGTCCACGATGGCGGGAATCGCCCGCGCTGTCGTCTTGCCCGTCCGCGGCCCCCAGATGTCGACCGCCATGTCCTCCCAGGACTGCAGCAGCGGCCGGCCGCCGGTGACCGCGTCACCGATCACCACGCCGGCGTCGGTGTCGGAGACCCGCCGCTCGTCGTGCAGGCTCGGCCGCAGCCGGCGGGCGTTCCGCGCGACCGTCCCGGCGGTGATCCCGTCGACCTCGCGGCCGCGGCCCATCCGCGACGCGGCGTGATCCACCCGGGTGCGGCGCCGCCGCCAGGCACTCCAGCCCCCGATCCCGGCGATGACCAGAAGGGTGAGCAGCACCAGCTCACCGGCCGCGATGAGCGTGCACGCGAGCGACCAGTCGATCTGGCCACGTGCCAGCCCCACCGGAACCTCGATCGGATTCTGGTTGTCGTAGCCCGGCGGCCGGGCGAGGGCCACCGGCACCCACAGGGCGCCGGCGAGAACGATCAGGAAACCGCCCACCCCGATGATCAGCAGCTCCGCGACCATCGAGCCGCCCCCGGCCGCCGGGCCCTTGCCGCGGCTCATGACTTGTCCACCGGTCGGCGAATGCTCACGATCTTCCTGGCCCAGCTACTGACCTTGCTCGTCTTCACCACGTCGCCCGTCTTCGGTGCCTGGACCAGCCACTGCTCGCCCTTGCTGTCGGTGCCGATGTACATGCCGACGTGCCGGGGGTTGGTGGCCGAGCCGAGGCTGCCCGGGATGAACACCAGGTCGCCGGGTTGCATCGCCGACAGTCCCGGCACCGCGACGCCGGATTTGACCTGCTCGTACGTCACCCGGGGAATGGCCACGCCCGCGGCCGCCCAGGATCCCTGCATGAGGCTGGAGCAGTCCCAGGTGTCGGGGCCGTTGGCACCGAACACGTACCGCTCCCCCAGCTGAGCCAGCGCGAACGACACGGCCGTGCGCTGCTGGGCGTCCGTCGGCAGTTGGTAGCCGTCCGGGAGGCCGGCTGCTCCGTCGTCGAGCCCCGCACCCGGCCCATCGGCGCAGGTCGTCGTCGACCCGGGCAGGAACCGCTGGGTCAGCGTGGTCGCCAGCTGCTCCCACTTGGCGTACTCCCCGCGCAGGTCTGCCCGGGGAATCTGCACGTCGGCGGCCACCTCGGTCAGTGGCCGGGTCTGCCAGTCCGGCTGTTTCACCAGCTTGGCCAGGAAGGCCTTGGTGGATCTGACCGGGTTGCCGGCCACGTCCGCGCCGTAGATGGAGACCCGCTGCTGGAACAGGCCGATCGAGTCGTGGTCGAGCTGCCGGAGGTTGTTGACCAGGCTCGACTCCTGCATCGAGGTGGCCAGCGAGATCACCGCGGCGCGGGCCGGCAACTTCTCGTCCTTGACGACCCCGACGATCAGCTCGGCGTTGGCCAGCTGCTCACCGCTGAGGTCCGTGCCCTCGACCTGCTCCGCGGCCTCGCTCGGAGCCCCGCACGGATTGGCGATGCCGGCCACCGCCGCGGACGCGATCAGGACGATCACCCCGGGGCTGAGCAGGATGCCGAGCACGACGACGAGGAGAAGGTTGCGGGCGCCCCTGCTCATGGCACCGGCGCCTTCGCGGTCTCGGCGACCAGGGCGGTGTTGGTGTCCAGCAGGGGAATCTCCACCGGCGTCCGCACCGTCGTCACCTTGAAGAGACGATCGCCGACCTTCCAGACGGCTCGCCCGTGGCGCTGCCGTGCCCAGCCCGACACCCAGTCCCGCGCGATGTCGCCCAGGCCCACCAGCTCCGAGAGCTCGTCGGCGATGCCGGGGTCCTGCGCGAACATCACCTTCGTGTCGCAGAGCGCCATCATGTCGCGGGCGATGGTGACTTCCTGGCTGCCGGCCGCCCCGACCGACAGCAGGTCGGACGGCTTGTGCGCGATGATCACCTGGATCTCGCCGTCGTTGCGGCTCAGCCGCAGGTCGGCGTCGAGCGACTGCACCGCGCCGACGCCGAGGCGCATCTGGCGCCAGACCTCGTCACGGACCACGATGGTGATCTCACCGGGGCGCCGCATGTCGGTCTGCGCCCGCGACCAGCTGTTGACACAGGCCAGGGCGATACCCACGACCTCGTCGCCCAGATCGTCGAGCCGTTGCAACGACAGCGACTGGATCGGGGCGTTCCAATCCAGGTTGATGTTGGTGAAGTCGTCGAAGAGCCCCGCCAGCGCGCCGCGTACGAGCGAGCCGAGCGCGTCGGTCACCTGCCGGGTCTCGTCGATCATCTGCTGGGTGGTCGCGTACCGGCATTGCCGGGCCAGTTCCTCGGTGGGTCGGGCCAGCATGTCGTGGACCTGGGGGATGGTGACCGTGGTGAGGTGCCCCTCGCCACGGGACCAGCCGGACAGCTCCGCCAGCACGGTGGACATCGCGTTCTCGTCGGCCGGAGTGACCGGCACACCCCGGGCACCGACCAGCGCCTTGAGGAGCACCACCCAGCGGGCGAAGATCAGTGACGCGCGCGTCCGGCGCTCCTCCACCGGCAGCGTTCCCCAGCCCTGTCCCAGCGGGCCGAGATCCAGCGGGTTGATCCGGGCCCCGAGACCGAGGCCCAGCGCGATCGGCTGGACCCCGACCGCCGTGCAGACCTTCTCGTACTCGCCCTTGACGTCGCCGGCGACCAGGGTGCGGGCTCCGAACATCATCATCCGGAGCAGGAACGCCTTGATCGTGGTCGACTTCCCGGCGCCGGGCTTGCCGAAGAAGATCATGTTGGGGTTGGTGACGACACCGTCCAGCAGCCACCCGATGGGGTCGCAGTAGAAACCGCCGGAGGTGAGGCTGTCGTAGCCGAGCAGCGCACCGGTGGGCGGCAGCCCGTTGGCCGTCAGCAGCGGGAAGACCCCGCCGATCTCGGCCGTGGAGGCCCGATAGGCCGTCAGCGGCGCCGGGATCGGCGACCAGCCGAAACCGCGCTGCCGGTGGCCGCGAGCCGGCGCCGCCGGCCGGATCAGGTCGTATTCGGCGCGTCGCCCCACCTGCTCCGGCGCGGCGGCGGCGGCCGGAAGCCGGCCGCCGTGCTCGCCGAGCAGCTCGGCCAGTGACCGTCCGGCGTCACTCCTGGAAGATCTCGCCATCACGCCGCGCTCCGGTCCGGCAGACCGATGCCCAGCGGCAGGCAGGCGGCCACGAAGCCGGTGTCCTGCGCCAGCTCCAGCCGCAGCGGCCGGAAGTGGCACGCCCGCACGGCGGCCTCGAAGGTCGCCGCATGATCCTCGGCCGGCCAGGTCGAGGGCACCGTGACGGCGGCGGCCCCCGCGACCCGCACCATCGTGTGCCCCGCGGCCAGCTGCGACTCGTGGGAGGCGACCTCGGCCGAACGGCGCCGTTGTTCCCGCGACACCCGGAAGCCCCGTTTCCTGCGGACGTCCTCGGCCATCTCCGCCGTCCAGATGTCGCGCTCCACCTCCTTGGAGGCCTTCTGCGGGTTCTGCGGCTCGTAGTGCAGCGCCAGCGTGCGCCGCTCCCCCGGTGTCGACGGGGCCAGCAGCTGCGCCATCGCACCGACCCGGGTCGGCAGGTCCGGCAGCATCAGCGCGTACGAGACCGTGGTCCAGGCATCGTGGACGTACGACCGGGCGGGCGGAGCCGGCGCGTTGACCGGGCCGGCCGCGCCCGGCGGGACCCCCGTCGTGGTGGGCCGGTTGCGTGCCTGCTCCTGACGGGCACGTTCCAGCGTCGCGGCGTCAGCCGGGTTGTACCCGGTGCGGATCGCCCCGGCGACGTCCTCGGTGTGCAGCCACTCCACGCTGGTCGCGCCCATCCCGCGCAGGTGACCCTCCATCTCCTGCAGATGCCGGTAGAGCACCCGGGCACGGCCGACGACCCCGCCACCTGCCTGGGCCGCCTGCCGGCGGATCTTGCGCTCGTCGACGGCGATCGTCACGTAGACCTCGTGCCGGACCGCGGCGGAGGTGACCGCGTTCTCCAACTGCGCGCTGATCTGCGTCACCACCGCCGGGGCGTGCGCCCACCGGTTGTCGGCCAGCCATGCCGCGCGGTGCGCGCCGTCGTCAGGGACCGTGCGAACCACGAACGACACCCGGGAGATCTGCTCGCCGCGGGCCGCGGACGCCAGCAGCGCCCCCAGCTGATCGGCGTAGTGGTTGCGGGTCTCCGCGTCCGCCGCGCCCAGCCCGGGATGCGTGATGCGGGCGACGGCCGCCCACCGGCCGGCCACGGAGTCCTGCAGCACGCAGACCCGTTGCAGCGTGGGCCCGAACGGCGGTCCGTCGTGCATCCGCAGACCGGCCAGCACCCCCGGCAGGTCCGGCTGCCTCAGCTCCTCCGTGGTCGCCGACCCGGTGGCGGCCTTCGACCGCCATTGTGACCAACCCATTGCCTTCCCCCAGGCGTACATGCAGACATCGGTCAGCCAGCGGACCGCCGGCCGGCCCCGGATCGGCACCACCACCAGGGCGATGGCCACCGAGGCGATCGGAATCAGCTCCAAGGTGAGCAGCCAGCGGCTGCGGCCGATGGCCAGCAGCACGGGTAGCGCGACGATCCCGCACAGGATCAGCTGAGGCCCGGTCAGGCCCAGGAACCAGCCGAACCGCTCACGGCGCCAGCCCGAGTACAGGCGGTCGCGCCGCTGCTCACTGACGGCGTTCACGCTCACAGCGCCACCGCCGCGGTCTCCGCCGCGCCGGCGGCGCCGGCGCTGCCACCGCTGCCACCGGCCGAACCTCCGCCACCGCCGGCAGCCGGCGGTTCACCACCACCGTCCGGCACCTGGGGCGGCGCCGCCGGGCTGCCCGCTGACGGCTCGCTCGCCGAACCCCCGGCCGGGGCCGGCACCGGGGCGCTGCTCTCCCCCGCCGGTGCCGTGCCCGCGCTGCCGCCGGCCGTGGACGGGGAACCACCGTCGTCGGCGACGGCACCGGATCCGCTGTCCGCGGAGGGGCCGGCACCGGAGTCCCCGGCATCACCGGGCTCATTGTTGTTGTCGTCGCCGGACTTGCTCGGGTCGCCGCCGGACCGGCCCTTCGAGGAGCCGTTCTGGCTGTCGGGGCCGCCGGGATGCCCGGCTCCCGCCACGTCGAGGATGCCGCTGCCCTTGGCGGCCAGATCCGGCCCCATCGAGCTGAGCGCGCCCATCGCCGCACCGACCGGGCCGAGAGCGGACATCGCCTGGGCGAAGCGGCCCTCGCCGGCCTCCTCGGCGCCGCCCTCCGAACTGTCGGCGCTGCCGCCCTGAGCGCTACGGCCACCGCTCCCGCCGCCGGACACGAAGGCGCGCACGCCGGCTCCGGAAAGGCTGTTGGGGTCGACGAACGCGAACAACTTGAACAGGGCCATGGGGCAGGCCAAGGCGATGATCAGCACGATGCCGGAGACCAGTGCTCCGGCGATGGCGTGCCCGGCGTCCGTGTTCTGCCCGTGGCCACCGGCGGCGGCGATGGCGAGATTCTCGCCGATGACGACGGCGAAGGCCGTGGCCGGTGTCATGAACAGCAGGGCCAGCATCCAGCGCAGCCCGGTCCAGAACATCTGCTTCGCGCTCTCCGAGACCAGACCTGCCGCGAGGATCGCGATCGTGGCGCCCAGGATCAGGATGCCGGCGAATCGTGCAACGGCCTCGATGGCGAATCCGAGCGAGGCCGGGATGACCAACAGCAGCGCGACCAGACCCAGGACCACACCCGACAGGCCCTGTACCCCATCTGCCCACGCTGAGCTCCGCCCGGCGAGGCCCTCCCAGTTGCTCAGGTTGGCCGACTTGAGGATGGCCGTCGTCAGCGCATTGGTGGCCTCGACCATCGCGGCGAGGATGCCGAGGCCCGACGCCGTGATGAACGCGTACTGGACCAGGCCGATGAGGATGCGGGCGAAGCCGCGGCCGCCGGCCAGGACCGCTTTGCCGATCTGCACGAACGTCATCGCGATCAGCACGACCAGGCCGATCCAGATGGTCATGGGCAGCAGGCCGAGGTACGCGCTGTTGTCACCGCTGACCTGCGGCGTGGTGTAGCGGTCGATGAACCCGAAGACGGCCTTCAGGATCTCGATCGAGGCGTTCCACAAGGCTTTCATGGCGCTGTTGAAGGCGTCCTCGGCGAATTCGCCGACCTTGTCACCGGCCCAGCCGAAAAACCCTCCGTTACCCACGGCTGACCACCCGCCACCCGGCGCGCACCGCGTCGGCACTGCCCGGCCAGGCCATCGGCGCCTGGGCGGGCTGGGAACCAGCCCCGATCCACCAGCGGCCGTCGTTCCAGCTCATGCGCTGGCAGTCGCCGAACCCGCCCCGCTCGGTGACGGTCAGGGTGGCGGCGAACTCTCCCAGGACACAGGCCACCACGAAGTCGCCGCCCACCTGCCCCTTGATCTGGCCTTGCACCACCTGGTACGAGGCGCTGACGGTCCGCCCGGCGCCGGAGTCACCCACATGTTCCAGGAACGTGGAGATGCCGGAATACGGGTGCCATTGACGCAGTTCCACAGCTCCCGGCGCGGCGGCCCACCGGTAGATCTCCTCGATCCGCTGCAGGTCCGTCGAGGACAGTGCCGACTCCTCGATGGCCGCGAGCTGCGCCAGCGCCCCCTCCGGTGTCTGGGGGAAACCCGTGGCCACCGGCGGACCACCCACCACGACGGTCTGCGCCGCTTTCGGGAGAACGATCGTCGGGCCTGCGGTCTCCGCCACCAGCGGCTGCGGTTCCACGGCAGACGGGGGCAACTTGAACATGGGTTCTTCGGCCAGCGCGTCCTGCTGCTCCCGCACGGACCCGGTGGCCGTCGCCGGCACTGCCGCCGGCGCCGGCACGGCCGCCGACACGGTGGGACCCGCGGCGACCGGCTGATCCTTGTCGTCGTCGGTCAGCGCCCGGAGCACCAGCATCCCGCCGGCGACCACGAGCAGCAGCACGACCCCTACCGCGACCACCAGAACCGCGACGGCGAGGTTTCGCTTCCTTTGGTTCACTGGCGTGGTCATCCGTTGGTGATCGCCGTGATGATCGAGTAGACACCGACGAAGACCACAGCGCCGCCGAGCGCGCTGAGCAGGATGCCGACGCCGACCTTCGACGCTCCGTGGTTGGCGAAGATCCGGCCACCGGCGATCGCCCCGGCGCCGACGAATCCGGCGGCGATGATGACGGCCAGCACACCCCATTTCAGATAGCCCATGAGCTGGTTGATCGGCTTCTCGGCGCCCGGAGGAGCCTTCGGCGCCGGGTTGTCCGGGGTGTCGGCCAACGGCAGCGACGACAGCTGGTCAAGGACGGAGTGCAGTACGGACACGGAGGGTTCCTCCCCTGGAACAGGACAGATACTGGTCAGGACGAGCGGGAGCGCCGCCAGGACCGCCGCGACGGCTCCGGGACGGGCAGCGCCTCGGTGAAGGGCGGGCCGAGCGTCCGCAGCACCGCGGCCGCGGGAGCGGCGAACTCGGGTGGAGTCGCCTCGCTGGTCCAGCCGTCGACGGCGACACCGGCGTCATGCGGCAGGAAGATCGCGTTGTCGGCCTGAGCGTCGAGCCACCGCCCCATCGACGCCCGGACATGCTCCGGCCACGCCTGAGCGCCGGTCACCACGACCCGCTCCACCGGGGCGCAGCCGATCTTCTCGACGCCGACGTTGTAGCGGTGCAGGATCACCTCGGCCGCCGACGCCGACGGCCACGACCCCTTCATGACCAGCACCGGGCGCACCACCACGGTGTCGAGACCGGACCAGAGCAGCGGCCCCATGCCGCTTTCCGGCGACATCGCGGTCCACATGTCGAACCCGGCGTCGACCACCGTGAGCTGGGCCCGGAAGGGCGCCGAGGCCAAGGCCCAGTCGACCGGCCGGGGGATCTGATCAAGACGCGGCGGCCGCGCGCCCGCCGCGAGCCGCAGGACCCGTACCGAGCCCGAGCCGACGCGGCGGGTTCCCTTCCTGATGAGGAAACCTCCGGGGCCGCCCGGAACGGCGGGACCTTCGGTGTGGCAGACGCCGGCCAGACCCGTACGTGCCGGATCCGCGCTGTCGATCAACTGGACCGCGAGCCCGGCTGCCGCCGCGACGTCGGCCATCGCCAGGGCCACCCCCGACGTACCGGACTGTGGTTGAGCTCCGAAGACCAGCACGACGGTGCCGAGGTATTCCGGAGACGGCGTCGGTTCTGGAAGGGGCACCGCGGCCCGGGCATCCGTCACCGGTTGTGCCATCGCACGGTTCCTGGGTATGCAGAAAAGCCTCGCGGCCAGAGCATCGCGCCTCCCCGAATTCGCGCATGTGGATCACTCTGTCGTCAAGACTCAAGACCATAGCTGATCTGCTCGGTTGACGGCGGTGAGTATTCACAAGCGACCGTCCACGTGACGAACTCCTCATCGGAGGATCACGGCCGCCGCTTCGAGCCCGACCGGATCGGGGTCGCGTGGGCGCCACCTGAACAGTAAGAATGTAGATCCATTGTGACCACGACGGCGGGAGAGAAGCCGATGGCCAACCCTGGTGACCTGAACTTCGGAACCCCGGACCAGCAGGATCAGTTCGACAACGTCCGCGAGAGCCTCCTCTCGCTGATGGGCGTGTGCAGCTCCCGCATCCCCCTTGCCACGCCGGAGCGCGCCGAGTACCTGCGTGCCGAACGGCGCCGCTACGCACGTCTGCTGCGGGAGATCTCCCCGACCGATGAACGCCTGGCCGAGCTCGCCGACGAGCTGCCCAAGCAGTTCGCGAAGCTCACCTCGAGCTGACGTCCCGACTCGAACGAAACGTGACCGGAATGCCCGAGGCTGGAACCTACAAGCTGCCCGACGATCTCGCCGAACAGATCTTCAGAGAGGACATCGTTCCGGAGCGGCTGGAGGCTGAGGCCAGCAGCAATCCCACAGTGCTTTTCGTGACCGGTCAGCCCGGCGCCGGCAAGTCCAAATCCGAGCAGATATTACGCGCGGCTCTCCACTTGACCGATGCCGTCGGCCTCGATGCGGATGACCTGCGGACCTATCACCCGGACTATGAACTGCTCTCGAGGCTGGACGACCGGACAGCCTCCTCGCACATGCACGCCGATGCCCGTCGCTGGCTGGACATGGCGATCGACACCTGCATCCAGCAGCGCGCCGACGTCGTCGTGAGCGCGACGTTCGGCGACCCGCAGAGCGGCGAGCGGCAGATCCAGCGGTTCCGTGAAGCCGGGTACAACGTCGAGGTGGCGGCGATCGGCGTGCACCAGACTCACAGCGAACTCAGCGTGATCAAGCGGTATCAGGATGCCCGTGAGCGTGAGGGATTCGGCCGTTACGTGCCGGAGGACGTTCGTGAGGGCGCCTACGAAGGCCTTTCGGGCACCGTGGAGCACATCGAGACCGGGAAACTCGCTGACGCCGTCTACGTCTACGACCGCGGCGGGCACCAGGCGTACGTCAACCGTCTCGTCGACGGCGAATGGGAGCACCCGCCGGCCGCCTCCGAGGCCCTTCAGCGGACCAGGGAAGAGAACCTGCTCGCCAATGCCCAGTGGTTCGCCGGAACCGCGACCGGCCTGCAGGGATCGTTGCCACCGGACCTGACCCAGCAGGTGGAACGGTTCGCCCAGAACGCGGTGGCCGCGAGCCGGCAGCTCGGCGCCGACCCGGGCACCCAGCAGCTGTACGAGAAGGCCGCGGCCGAGCTGGCGAAGCCGTACGGCATCGACGTCGAGCAGGACGACCGGGAGCCGACCCGCGAAGCCCACCACAGCGACCCCGAACTCGGCGACTGAGGCGTCCGCCACGTCGTCAGCAGAGCCGCCCTGTTCGAGGAACCCGGACCTCGCCGGCCGGCACAGCTGGCCCGGCCCGACGGCCGGGCCCCGTGCTCAGAGCCCTTCGGCGACAGCCGCGGCGACCTGCAGCCAGGCGCGGCGGGTGGCCGGGGCGAGCGCGTCGTACGCGATCGGACCACCGGCGACCAGGGCCGGGTCGTGCGGCACGTCGAGAACCGCGCGGGTGAGAGCTCCGAAGTGCCGGTGCAGCCGCTTGCGCAACTCCTTGTCGACGGTGTCGGCCGGGTCGGCGAGAACCGTGACCGCGTTGGCGACCAGGTCGCCGCGATCGGACTTGTTCAGCGCGTCGGCCATCCACGCCGCACTCTGCGACGTGTCCTCCCGCACCGTGGAGACGATGAGCAACTGGTCCGCGGCGTCGATCGCCGCCTGCCAGTTGCTGGCCCGCATGTTGTTGCCGGTGTCGATCACCGTGATCCGGTAGAAGCGGGACAGGGTGCGGTGCAGTGCGCCGAACGCGTCGGCGTCGATGCTGGCCGCCGACGCGGAGTCCTCGTCCGAGGCCAGGACGTCGAACTGGGCGCTGCCCTGCGATCGGACGTAGTTGTCCAGGTCTCCCACCCGGGCGCTGCGCACGTCGGCGAAGCGCTCCAGATCGTGCAGCAGATTGACGGCCGTGTTGGTGTGCCGGGCCGCGACCGCCCGCCAGCCGAGAGTTCCTCTCGTCTCGTTGTTGTCCCAGGCCAGCACGTACCCACCCCGATGGACGCCGAACGTGGCGGCGGTGAGCAACGTGGCCGTGGTCTTGTGGGCACCGCCCTTCGGGTTCACCACGACAATCGTCTTGGGACCGCGCAGGCTGCGCTGCACCGACGCCACAGCGGTGCGGTGGCGCATCTCCTCCTCCCCCGGCCGCAGCGAGACCAGGCCTCCCGTCGCCCGGCGGACGGCCGCCCGCCAGCCGATCATGGCCGGCCCCGTCGGCGGCGCCGGTCGATCCGCGAGCAGGTCCTCGAGGGTCGGTGGCGCCGGCGCCGGCGCGGGTGCGGCCGGGGCGGCCTCCGGCGCCGGCACCGCGTCCTGCGCCGGGGCGGGGTGCGGCGTCGGTGACGGTCGCGGCGCGGGCCACGGTCGCGGCGCGGGGGAAGGCCGCGGCGCGGGGAGCGGTTCGCCCGGGCCGGCGGCGGTAGCTGCCGGCCCTTGTGGCTCCACCTCGCTGCGCGGGGTGGGCCGGATGCCGGCTTCCTCGTCGTCGCCGTCGGCTGCCCAGAAGTCTGTGCCAGTGCTTGACATTGTTTGCCTCCGACAAAGGGGTGTGATGCGAGGGTTCAGTCCACCGGACTCGCATCGATCCGAAGCGTCGATCAACAATCGCCGACAAGCGATCTTATGTGGATCGGCACCATCGCGCGGGCACCCTGGGCCCCGCAGGACGCACCCGGAACCCATGGCCGACCGGCCGGGCCGCGTCCTGCCGATCACCGCAGGGAGACGAGGACCGAGTGGTGGGGTCCACGGAAGGGCCACACCCGGCCGCTCCCCGTCATCGGCAGATTTCCCGCGTACGCTGGCGGCACAGGCCGTGACCAGCGGAGGCGCCCGTGAATCTGCGACATGACCCGTCCCGGTGGGGTTTCCCGCCGCAGCAGCCGTCCGCGCCGTTCGATCTGCCACCGGGCGGTCCGACGTTCCCGGGCTGGCTCGAGGAGCGGCTCTTCGACCAGCGCATCGTGATGCTGCGTGGCCAGTTGACCGCGGAGGCGTCGACCTCCATCTCGGCGGCGCTGCTCACTCTCGACGCGGCCGGCCAGGCCCCCATCCAGTTGCACGTGGCCTGTCCCGGCGGGGATCTGAGCGCGGCGCTCGCGGTGGTCGACGTGATCGACGCGCTGGTCTCGCCGGTGCACTCCCTGGTGACGGCCGAGGCGGGCGGCGCCGCGCTGGCGGTCCTGGCCGCGGCGGACCGGCGGGCCGCCTATCGGCACGCCCGTTTCCGGCTGACCGAGCCCCGGGCGGCCGGTGTCACCGGAACGGCCGACGAGGTCGCGGCCGCGGCCGGCCAGCACCTCCGCGAGCTGGAGGAGATCGTGGTCCGGCTGGCCGAGGTCACAGGCAAGCCTCGCAGCCGGGTGGAGGACGACCTTTCCGCCGGTCGTTCCCTGAGCGCCGCCGAAGCCCTGGACTACGGCCTCCTGGACGAGGTCGTGACCCCGAAGGCCCGCTGACCGCGGCTCGCAATCGTCACGAATGTGATCCTGGAAACGGGAACGGCCCCGAGCTGAAGCCCGGGGCCGTCCTGGAGAAGCGCTGGGTCAGGACGCGACCTTGACGCCCATCGAACGCGCGGTGCCGGCCACGATCTTGATGGCGGCGTCCAGGTCGTTCGCGTTGAGGTCGGGCAGCTTGCGCTCCGCGATCTCCTTGACCTGGGTGGCGCTGAGGGTGCCCACGTTCTGGGTCAGCGGGTTCGACGCGCCGGACTGGATCCCCAGGGACTTGCGGATGAGGAAGCTCGTCGGCGGGGTCTTGTAGGCCAGCGTGTGGCTGCGGTCCTCGTAGACCGACACGATGACCGGGATGATCTCGCCCCGGTTCTTCGCGGTGGCCTCGTCGTACTCGACCTTGACGGCACGCATGTTGGCGCCGGTCGGGCCGAGCATCTTACCGAGGTCGACCATCGCGGCGTTACCCGCCTCAAGCGCGAGGGTTACCTCATGGGTCTTCTTCTTGGGAGGCATCGGGTAAGGCTCCTTAGGGTGAGCTGCGGGCCGAGACAAACGCAGCTCGCCAGCATCAACGACACACGACAACCCCGAGACCTTACTACCGCTACGACGGGAGGGTCAAAACGGCTGGTAAGCGGGGTCTCGGGTCCGCAGACCAGTGTAGCTCGCGGTCCGGACCGGCTCGGGACCGCCCCGGATCAGTTCGCGTCGCGAAGCAGGATCAGTACTTGTCGCAGAAGCACGACTTCATGAGCGCGCGCACCGAGTCCACGTACTCCGGGTTGGGCAGTTTCTTGGTCTTCATGTTCGCCAGCACGTCGGCCGGGCCGAACTGGTACGCCGAGATCACCAGGTTCAGCAGGCACCACGAGCTGTGCGTCTTGCACTTGCTCGCGCTCAGGTCGAACGTCTTGTCGTTGTCGAACGCCTTCTGTGACATGTACCGCGTCAGCCAGGCGATGTAGTTCGCGCCGGCGGTCGCGTTCTGCTGGTAGTTCCCGACGTCGTAGCTCAACCCGAACCGGTTGTTGATCATGTCGACGGTGTCCGGCATGAGCTGCATCAGGCCCTGCCCGCCGTCACAGTTGAAGACGTTGGTCTGCCAGCCGCTCTCGTGCCAGGCGATCGCCTTGACCAGCGGATAGTTCAGCTTCAGCTGCGGCGCCTCGTTGGTCCAGTAGGTCTTGCCGGCCGCGGTCTTCAGCGCCGCCTTCACCTTGGTCTTGGCGACCGCGGTGCCCTTGGTGGTGGAGCAGGCCGACACCTCGAAGTTGTTCGTCGGGCCGGTCGGCGACGGCTTCGACGTGGGCGACTTCGAGGTCTTGGACGGCTTCGGCGCCGGGGAGGACGTGGTCTCCGCCGGCTCCGGGGTCTCCGTCTCCTCGAGCGTGACCGGCTCCTCGGAGACGGCGACGGAGGCGGCGGCGGTCTCGGCCACCACCGGGGTCGTGCCCGCCGACGACGACTTGTCCTCACCACCGCCGAGCAGGCCGCAGCCGGTCGTCATCATCAGCGCGGCGGCCACCGCCAGCAACCGGATCTTCATCGACGAAACCTTTCCCCGTTCAAGCATCGAGGACGAACGTTAACAGTGGTTGATCACTCCACGGTGACCGGCAAATCGCCCAAACGATCCCAAGGTTCTGGACTTGACCCCGTGTCACGAACGGCAACCTGAGCCGGGGACAATAGAGGCATGCAGACCCGCACCGACCTCCGTAATGTCGCCATCATCGCTCACGTCGACCATGGCAAAACCACCCTGGTCGACGCCATGCTCCGACAGGGCGGTCAGTCCCACGCACGTGGAGAGATGGCCGAGCGCGCCATGGACTCCATGGACCTGGAGCGGGAAAAGGGCATCACCATTCTCGCCAAGAACACCGCGATCAGCTACAAGCCGGCCGAGGGTGACCCGGTCGTCATCAACATCATCGACACCCCGGGCCACGCCGACTTCGGTGGCGAGGTCGAGCGCGGCCTCACCATGGTCGACGGCGTGGTGCTGCTGGTCGACGCGTCCGAGGGCCCGCTGCCGCAGACCCGCTTCGTGCTCCGCAAGGCGCTGTCGGCCAAGCTCCCGATCATCCTGGTGATCAACAAGGTGGACCGGCCGGACGCCCGGATCAAGGAGGTCGTGGACGACACGTACGCGCTCTTCTTCGACCTGGACGCCGACGAGGACCAGATCGAGTTCCCGATCGTCTACGCGTGCGCCCGTGACGGCATCGCCTCGCTCAACCAGCCGGCCGACGGCGCCGTGCCGACCGACAGCGCCGACCTGGAGCCGCTGTTCTCCACGATCCTGAACACGATCCCGGCCCCGACCTACACCGAGGGCGCGCCGCTGCAGGCGCACGTCGTCAACCTCGACGCCTCGCCGTTCCTCGGCCGGCTCGCGCTCTGCCGCGTGCACGAGGGCACGATCCGCAAGGGCCAGACCGTCGCCTGGTGCAAGACCGACGGCACGATCTCCAACGTCCGGATCTCCGAGCTGCTGATCACCGAGGGCCTGGAGCGCAAGCCGGCCGAGAGCGCCGGCCCCGGCGACATCATGGCCGTCGCCGGCATCCCGGAGATCATGATCGGCGAGACCCTGGCCGACGCGGAGAACCCCGTCCCGCTGCCGCTCATCACGGTCGACGAGCCGGCCATCTCGATGGTCATCGGCACCAACACCTCGCCGCTGGTCGGCAAGGTCAAGGGCGCCAAGGTCACCGCGCGCATGGTCAAGGACCGGCTGGACAAGGAGCTGATCGGTAACGTCTCGCTCCGCGTCCTGAACACCGAGCGGCCGGACGCCTGGGAGGTCCAGGGCCGTGGTGAGCTCGCCCTCGCCATCCTGGTCGAGCAGATGCGCCGCGAGTCGTACGAGCTGACCGTCGGCAAGCCGCAGGTGGTCACCAAGGTCATCGACGGCAAGGTGCACGAGCCGGTCGAGCGCCTGACCATCGACGCCCCCGACGAGTACATGGGCGCCATCACCACCCTGCTCGCCACCCGCAAGGGCCGGATGGAGCACCTGACCAACCACGGCACCGGCTGGCTCCGGATGGAGTGGCTCGTCCCGGCGCGTGGCCTGATCGGCTTCCGCACGGAGTTCCTCACCGAGACCCGCGGCACCGGCATCATGCACCACCTCTACGAGGACCACGAGCCCTGGTTCGGCGAGCTCCGCACCCGGCAGAACGGGTCGCTCGTGGCCGACCGCGCGGGTGTGGTGACCGGCTTCGCGATGACCAACATCC
This sequence comes from Actinoplanes cyaneus, assembly GCF_016862095.1. GTDB lineage: Bacteria > Actinomycetota > Actinomycetes > Mycobacteriales > Micromonosporaceae > Actinoplanes > Actinoplanes cyaneus. The sequence continues at coordinate 433,772 of NZ_BOMH01000007.1, read as the reverse complement.
AGGAGCGCGGCCAGCTGTTCGTCGAGCCCACCACCGAGGTGTACGAGGGCATGATCGTCGGGGAGAACTCCCGCGAGGACGACATGGACGTCAACATCACCAAGGAGAAGAAGCTCACCAACATGCGGGCGGCGAGCGCCGACAACACCGAGAAGCTGATCCCGCCGCGCAAGCTGTCGCTGGAGCAGTCCCTCGAGTTCTGCCGTGAGGACGAGTGCGTCGAGGTCACCCCGAGCGCGATCCGCATCCGCAAGGTCGTCCTCGACCAGAACGCTCGTGGCCGCGCCGCCGCGCGCCGCAAGCACCAGTAATCACCCACGGCCGCGGCACCGCGCACCGCGGCCACCCGTGATCACCTCCGGTCGTGGTGGCACCGCCGCGTGCCGCCGCCACCGGTGATCACTCACGGTCGTGGCGGCACCGCCGCGTGCCGCGACCACCGGTGATCACTCACGGTCGCTGATTCGCCCCCGCTTTTCCCGGCGGGGGCGTTTCTCATTTCCCGGGTACGTCATCTGTCCGGCCCCCGGCTCGGCGCCCGCAAGCCCCAGCCCGATCCGGCCCGCTGCGCGCCGCGCTCCCCCGGCTGGTTGTCATGGGCGTTATGAGGCACGAATAACGCCCATGACAACCAGCCGGAAAGCACGCGCCCGCCCGCGTGGTCTCCCCGGCCGGCGCTCACGGTGTCGCACTAGACCATGATCAACACTGGGAAACGGGCGAGCCCGGGTGGCCATGCCACCCGGGCTCAGTGCTGATGCCGTACCGAATAGTCTCTTTTGACGGGTGTCAGTGGTCCGCGCTCACGAGCTCCCTTTTACGCTCCCGGGCGGACTTGGCGAGACTGGCGACCGTGGCGATGCCGAGCGTGCCGAGGATCACCAGCAGCGACAGCCAGATCGGGATCTCCGGCGCCCAGTGCAGGCCGTGCCCGTCGTTGATGAACGGCAGGCTGTTCGTGTGCAGCGCCTCGAGGAACAGCTTGACCCCGATGAACGCGAGCACCACGGCGAGGCCGATGTTCAGGTAGACCAGGCGCTCCAGCAGGCCGCCGAGCAGGAAGTAGAGCTGCCGCAGGCCCATCAGCGCGAAAACGTTCGCGGTGAAGACCAGGTACGGCTCCTTCGTGATGCCGAAGATCGCCGGGATCGAGTCGAGCGCGAAGATCAGGTCGGTCGTCCCGATCGCGATCATGACGATCAGCATCGGGGTGAAGAGCCGCTTGCCGGCCGCGGTGACCACCCGGAACTGCCCGTCACCGAACGACGACGAGAGCGGCAGCGCCCGTTTCGCCCAGCGGATCAGCACGTTCTCCTTGAAGTCCTCCTCGTCGCTCTCGCCACCCTTGACGAGCGTCACGGCGGTGTACACCAGGAACGCCCCGAAGATGTAGAACACCCAGGAGAACTGCGAGATCAGCGCCGCGCCGGCCGCGATGAACGCGCCCCGCATGACCAGCGCGAGCACGATGCCGATCAGCAGAACCTTCTGCTGGTAGCGGCGGGGCACGGCGAACCGGCCCATGATGATGACGAAGACGAACAGGTTGTCGACGCTCAACGAGTACTCGGTGAGCCAGCCGGTGTAGAACTCACCGGCGGACTGGCCCCCGGCGACGACCCAGACCCCGACACCGAAGAGCAGCGCGAGCGCGACGTAGAAGGCCACCCAGCCACTGGCCTCTTTCATGGTGGGCTCGTGAGGCCGGCGCCCGATGATCAGAAGATCGACGGCGAGGACGGCCACCAGCGCCACCAATGTGGCGATCCAAACCCAGGCTGAAACGTTCAACGCGAACCTCCGGCAGACACGTGTCGTCGCTGCGCCTTCTCAAGATTCGGAGAAAGTGCAGCGACGTGCGACTGTCGGAGGTCTCTTCCGCCGCGAACGTCCGCGACCCCCGGCCCCGGGTTCCCATCGGCTGGTGACCAGCCGAGCGTTCCGTGTTGACAAGACCGGAGCGGGGGAATACTCCCCTCCCACACAACCATTGTTGCGCATCCAGAGCCCGATCGACACACCGGGCGGCGAAGAGTGGCTCGAATCGCGGTCCAAACCACCCAGGGCAGGCATTACCGGTACGTAAGTCCGGAGTTACCCCGCCTTCACCTTCGTCCAGCCTGTCGGTGGCGCGGAAACATGGCCCTCACCAGCGACTTTGCTCCCTGGAGCCACAACCCCGGGGCGATCCTCATCAGTCGTCCAGACGCACCGGGAACACCTCTGGGCTGCAACGACCGGTGCGGGGTGCCGCCCGTTTCACTCACGTCATCGGACCCGGCCGGCCGCTCGTGGCACACGGGAAACCTTCGGCAGGCATCCTAGTAAGCTAGCCATCTGGTGCGTATGGGACGCTTGCGGGCATGATCCTCGAAGTCACGCTAATCGACATCCTGCCCGGACGAGAGGACGATTTCGTCGCCGCCTACCAGCTCGCCCGGCCGCTGATCGCGGGCGCCGAAGGCTGCCGGGGCCTGCGGCTCAAGCGTGGCACCGAGTCGTCGACCCGTTTCGCGCTGCTGGTGGAGTGGGACTCCATGGAGGCGCAGGACCACAACTTCCGCCGCACCGAGCGCAACGCCCAGTGGCGCGCCTCGATCGCGGCGACGCTCGCCCAGCCGCCGCTCGCCGAGTACTTCACCGATCTTCCGCTGGACTCCGGCCGCCCCGACCCCGACCACGACTTCTTCGCCGCCTGACCCAGCCGCCCAGCGCAGGCCAGTTGGACGGCTCGGGGCCAGTTGGACGGCTCGGGGCAGGTGGACGGCTCAGGCGAGCCGGTGCCGTCGGTGAGGCGAGCCCGCGCAGGCGCCCGGGGCGCTGCAGGCCGGCGAGGCGATGTACGGCCAGCGGGGCGATGCGGGCCAGCCGGGCGCTGCAGGCGGGCGGGGCGACGCAGGCGGGCCGCCCCGGGTGACGCAGGCGCCCCGCGGGCCTGGGTGACGCAACCCGCCCGGCCCTGCGTTGCCGGGCGGGTTGCCGCCTGCCGCTACTTCACGCCGGCCGCGTCCATCCCCCGCATCTCCTTCTTCAGCTCGCCGATCTCGTCCCGGATCCGCGCCGCCAGCTCGAACTGCAACTCCCGCGCCGCCCCCAGCATCTGATCGTTCAGATCCTGGATGAGCTGCGCCAACTCCGCCCGGGCCATGCCTTCGCGTGCGGGCCCGGCCGCCCCGCGAGCCTTGGACCGTGTCTCCGGCACCGGCGCCTTGCCGCGCGACATCTGGCGGCCGGCACCGCCCACCATGGCGTCGGTGTCCTCGGCATCCCGGTAGATGTCATCCAGAATGTCGTGGATCTTCTTCCGGAGGGCCTGCGGCACGATCCCGTTCGCCTCGTTGTGGGCGATCTGCTTGGCGCGACGCCGGTCGGTCTCCTCGATCGCGTTCCGCATCGACGGCGTGATCTTGTCCGCATACATGTGGACCTCGCCGGACACGTTTCGCGCGGCACGACCGATCGTCTGGATCAGCGACCGGCCGCTGCGCAGGAAGCCTTCCTTGTCGGCGTCGAGGATCGCGACCAGCGACACCTCGGGCAGGTCGAGGCCCTCGCGCAGCAGGTTGATGCCGATCAGGACGTCGTAGTCCCCCTTGCGCAGTTCCTTGAGCAGCTCGACGCGGCGCAGCGTGTCCACCTCGGAGTGCAGGTAGCGCACCCGGATGCCGTTCTCCAGCAGGTAGTCGGTGAGGTCTTCGGCCATCTTCTTGGTGAGCGTGGTGACCAGGATGCGCTCGTCCTTCTCCGTCCGGAGCTTGATCTCGTGCATCAGGTCGTCGATCTGGCCCTTTGTCGGTTTCACCACCACCTGCGGGTCGACCAGACCGGTGGGCCGGATCACCTGCTCGACGAACTCGCCCTGCGCCTGCTCCATCTCCCAGTTGCCCGGGGTCGCGGAGAGGAAGACCATCTGGCCGACCCGCTCGAGGAACTCGTCCCACCGGAGCGGGCGGTTGTCGGCGGCGCTGGGCAGCCGGAACCCGTGCTCGATCAGGATCCGTTTCCGCGAGGCGTCGCCCTCATACATCCCGCCGATCTGCGGGACGGTGACGTGCGACTCGTCGATGACGGTGACGAAATCGTCCGGGAAGTAGTCGAGCAACGTATAGGCCGGCTCACCGGGCTGGCGGCCGTCCATGTGCATCGAATAGTTCTCGATGCCGTTGCAGAAGCCGACCTGCCGCATCATCTCGATGTCGTAGGTCGTGCGCATCCGCAGCCGCTGCGCCTCCAGCAGCTTGCCCTGGCGCTCCAGCTCGGCCAGCCGCTCGGCCAGCTCGGCCTCGATGTCGCGGATCGCCCGCTCCATCCGCTCCGGGCCGGCCACGTAGTGCGTCGCCGGGAAGATGATCAGCTCGTCGACCTCGCGGACCACCTCGCCGGTGAGCGGGTGCAGGTAGTAGAGCTTCTCCACCTCGTCGCCGAACAGCTCGACCCGGACGGCGAGCTCCTCGTAGGCCGGGATGATCTCCAGCGTGTCGCCGCGCACCCGGAACGTGCCGCGTTGGAAGGCCACGTCGTTCCGCGCGTATTGGATGTCGACCAGCCGGCGCAGCAGCTTGTCGCGGTCGATCTCGCCGCCGACCTTCACCTTCACGGCGCGCTCGATGTACTCCTGGGGGGTGCCCAGACCGTAGATCGCGCTGACCGTGGCGACCACGATCGTGTCCCGCCTGGTGAGCAGCGACATCGTGGCCGAGTGCCGGAGTCGCTCGACCTCCTCGTTGACCGACGAGTCCTTCTCGATGTAGGTGTCGGTCTGAGCGATGTAGGCCTCAGGCTGGTAGTAGTCGTAGTAACTGACGAAGTATTCGACGGCGTTGTTCGGCAGCAGCTCGCGGAACTCCTTGGCGAGCTGGGCGCAGAGCGTCTTGTTCGGCGCGAGGACCAGCGCGGGCCGCTGCAGCCGCTCGATCAGCCAGGCGGTGGTCGCGCTCTTACCGGTGCCGGTGGCGCCGAGCAGCACGGTGTGCCGGTCGCCGGCGCGGACGCGCCGCTCCAGCTCGTCGATCGCCGCGGGCTGGTCACCGGCCGGTTTGTAGTCGCTGACGACCTCGAACCGGCCGTCGAGTCGTGGGATGTCGAGCGCCATGCCCACCACCGTACGTCGAGGGTATGACAAGTTCCGGCAACGCCCGCCGTGGCCGCGGCGGGCCCCGTGCCGATGGTGCACATTCGGCCGTGTCGTGCGCCGTTGTCGGCCTTTACCCCGACCCCTACTCTGGCGGGGTAGGCCGCTCGCGGCGGCCGACGTGCGCGGTGCGGGCCATCCAACGGTCCAGCCGCGCCGCATCGCGGTCGATGCGCCCCGGCCTCCGGCGAGCGCACCCGCGAGGGTCGCGCAAGATGCGGCCGGCCGCCGCGAGCGCCGTCAAGCTTCCCCACAAGCGCGGCCACGCTCGACCACGAGCGCCACGAACTTGACCACACGCGCCGCCGAGTTCGGGCGACAGCACCGCCCCAACTCGGCCGCGAGCGCCGTCAAGGTCAGGAGAGCGGCGGCTGCCACCCCGTCGCCAGCGCCCAGTCGTCGGCGGCCCGGGCCTCCTCGTCGAACCACGGCTCCTTGGCCGCCGCGTAACCCGCCCGGTCCGCGAAACGCAGCGCCAGTTCCGCCTTGGCCGCCGCGTACGCGTCCCGCGCCTCCGGCACCGCCCGCAGGTGGTCGCGCATGAGCAGCGCGAACCGCCACCCCGGCGAGCCGGCGACCCGCAGGTGCAGGATCACCGGCCGCCCCGGATCGGCCGAGCCGTGCATCCGTTTCGGCCAGGTCACACCGGGCAGGCCACGCCCGCTGTCCGTCCATTCGCCGGGCCGCAGCGGGAAACCGGCCGCCGCGAGGCGCTCGGCGAGGGCGTCGGCCGCGGCCAGCGTTCGTACCGAGAGCATGAGGTCGATGATGTCCTTGGCGGGCAGGCCGGGGACCGCTGTCGATCCGATGTGGTGCACGTCGACCGCGCCGAGGTGGTGCCGGATCCGCGCGATCAAGCGGTCGGCAGCTTGCGGCCAGGTCTCGTCGGGCGGGACGATGCGCAGCTCGGGAGCCTTGCGGGCGGCGGTGCGGAGCCGCACGTTGCGCTCGAAGTCGATCAGGCGGTCGCGCCACAGCGCGTCGACACGGGCGTGCAGCGTGGCGAGGTCGTCCTCATTCGGCAGGATCACGTCCGCCGCGGCCCGGCGGGTGGCGTCGTCGGCCTGCGCGCTGATCCGGGCGGCGGCCTCGGCCGGCGACATGCCACGGTCCCGGACGAGACGCTGCGTTCGCACCTCGCTGTCCGCCGTGACGACAATCACCAGGTGGTACGTCGGAGCCAGCCCCGTCTCCACCAGCAACGGCACGTCGTTCACGACGACGGCCTGCGGCGGCGCGGCCTTGACCAGCTCAGCGGTGCGTGCCCGGACCCGCGGGTGGATGATCCGCTCCAGCGTGCGGCGGGCCTCCTCGTCGCCGAAGACCTTCGCCCCCAGCGCCGGCCGGTCCAGCGCTCCCTCCGGGGTCAGCACCCCGGAGCCGAACGCCGCCACGATCTCCGCGAGCCCGTCGGTGCCCGGCTCGACCACCTCCCGGGCCAGTTTGTCGGCATCGATGATCACCGCACCGCGCTCGGCGAGCCGTGCTGAGACGGCGCTCTTGCCCGCACCGATGCCACCCGTGAGACCGACCATCAACATGGATTCAGTATCGCGGCCCCGCCCCCGAACGGAGCGTCGGCGCCGGGTCACGCTTCGGCAAACCCCGCGTAGCGACCCGGCCCTGGAACCTGCCCGGCGGACCGCCCATGGCTGCGGCCCGGCCCTGGGTGATCAGCCGGACAGACCCCACAGCCAGGCCCGGAAAGGCGAAAGACCGCCCCGGCCGAAGCCGGGACGGTCTTTCTCAGGTACTACCTACCGGAGCAACCGGACGGGGTCAGCTCTTGCCGCCGGCCAGCTTCTCGCGCAGGGCGGCGAGAGCCTCGTCGGTCGCCAGGGTGCCCGCGGGCTCCTCGGCGGAGCGCGCCGGAGCCGACGAGCTCGTCGAGGTCGACGACGAGGTGGTCACGCCGCCGGCCGGAGCCGGGTTGAGCGCGGCCTCGGCGTCGGCGTCGCGGGACGCCTGCACCTGCTTGGTGTGGGCCTCCCAGCGCTCGCGGGCGTCGGCGTACTGCTTCTCCCACGTCTCGCGCTGCTTCTCGAAGCCCTCGAGCCACTCGCCCGTCTCCGGGTCGAAGCCCTCCGGGTAGATGTAGTTGCCCTCGGCGTCGTACGTCGCGGCCATGCCGTAGAGCGTCGGGTCGAAGTGCTCCTCGCCCTCGACGAAGCCCTCGTTGGCCTGCTTGAGCGACAGCGAGATCCGGCGGCGCTCCAGGTCGATGTCGATGACCTTGACCAGGACGTCCGAACCCACCTGGACGACCTGCTCGGGCAGCTCGACGTGACGCTCGGCCAGCTCGGAGATGTGCACCAGGCCCTCGATGCCGTCGTCGACGCGGACGAACGCGCCGAACGGAACGAGCTTGGTGACCTTGCCCGGCACGATCTGGTTGATCGCGTGGGTCCGGGCGAACTGACGCCACGGGTCTTCCTGGGTCGCCTTCAGCGACAGCGAGACGCGCTCGCGGTCCAGGTCGACGTCCAGCACCTCGACCTCGACCTCCTGGCCGACCTCGACGACCTCGGAGGGGTGGTCGATGTGCTTCCAGGAGAGCTCGGAGACGTGCACCAGGCCGTCCACACCGCCGAGGTCGACGAAGGCGCCGAAGTTGACGATGGAGGACACGACGCCCTTGCGGACCTGGCCCTTCTGCAGCTTGTTGAGGAACTCGGTGCGAACCTCGGACTGCGTCTGCTCGAGCCACGCGCGGCGGGACAGGACCACGTTGTTGCGGTTCTTGTCCAGCTCGATGATCTTCGCCTCGAGCTCACGGCCGACATACGGCTGGAGGTCGCGGACGCGCCGCATCTCGACCAGGGAGGCCGGCAGGAAGCCACGGAGGCCGATGTCCAGGATGAGACCACCCTTGACGACCTCGATGACCGAGCCGCGGACGACGCCGTCCTCTTCCTTGATCTTCTCGATGGTGCCCCAAGCCCGCTCGTACTGAGCGCGCTTCTTCGAGAGGATCAGGCGGCCTTCCTTGTCCTCCTTGGTGAGGACGAGGGCCTCGATGTGGTCACCGACCGACACCACTTCCGCGGGGTCCACGTCGTGCTTGATCGACAACTCGCGCGAGGGGATGACACCCTCGGTCTTGTAGCCGATGTCGAGCAGGACCTCGTCCCGATCGACCTTGACGACGGTGCCTTCGACAATGTCGCCGTCGTTGAAGTACTTGATGGTCTCGTCGATGGCTGCGAGGAAAGCTTCCTCAGAGCCGAGGTCGTCGACGGTGACACGGTTGGCGCTCGAGGTGGCCTCGATGCTGCTCGTCATGTGGACAGTTGCTCCGAACGGATGGATTCGTGGTGTCTCCCGCGCTCGGCGGAACTGCCGCCGGAAGCGGCACGAACGAGACGAGACGACTCAACCCATGGAGCAGTTGATCATTGCCAGTCGATCATGCCGGGACCGGCGACCACGGAACCTGCTCCCTGCCGAGGCACACGTTCCGCGAGCGCATCGACTAGCTTACCGTGCGCATTACCACAGGTTGCAAGCCCTCCTGAGTACCGCGGCACATTGTTGGCGCAGAACCCGTCAGCATGCCCGTTTTGAACCGAATCGGGACGCCCGCCACGCCTGTCGTACCGTGGTCGGGTGACTGAGATTCCCCCTCCCGGCAGCGCTGTGGCTCCCCCTTCCGGCCGAGTTCTCGAGGATGAGGCGCGCCACGCGAACCGGTCCTGGTGGGATCTGGACGCCGACGACTATCAGGACGAGCACGGCGCGTTCCTCGGTGACGTCGACTTCGTCTGGTGCCCGGAGCGGCTGCGGGAAGCCGACGCGGGGCTCCTCGGCGACGTACGCGGGAAGAAGATCCTGGAGCTCGGCGCCGGCGCCGCGGCCGGAGCCCGGTGGTTGCGCGTGCAGGGCGCGAAACCCGTCGCGATGGACCTCTCCGCCGGGATGCTCGAGCACGCGGCCGAGGCGGCGGCGCGCAGCCGGGTGAGCGTCCCGCTGGTCCAGGCCGACGCGCTGGCGCTGCCGTTCCGGGCCGGGTCGTTCGACATCGTGTGCACGGCGTTCGGGGCGATCCCGTTCGTGGCCGACTCGGCGGCGGCGATGCGTGAGGTGGCGCGGGTGCTGCGTCCCGGTGGCAGCTGGGTGTTCTCGGTCACTCACCCGATGCGGTGGATCTTCTGGGACGAGCCCGGTGAGGACGGGCTGGTCGCCCGCAACTCGTACTTCAACCGCTCGCCGTACGTGGAGCGCGACGAGCAGGGCCGGATGGTCTACCTGGAGCAGCACCGGACTCTCGGCGACCGGATCCGCGAACTGGTCGCGGCCGGCTTCGTGCTCCGGGATCTGGTCGAGCCGGAGTGGCCGGAGGGCCACGAGGAGATCTGGGGGCAGTGGAGCCCGCTGCGTGGCCGCCTCTTCCCGGGGACCGCCATCTTCGTCTGCGACCTCCCCGCCTGACCGGCGTCCGCTCATAGCGCCCACCCCGGGCTGACCAGCGGTTTCCCTCGCCGGACGGTGGGTAAGCGCCGGATATGAGCGAGAAGGACCTGCACAAGGGCGACGACGTCAGCTGGCGGAGCCACGGTCAGACCGTCCACGGCACCGTCGAGCAGAAGATCACCGAGCGGACCGAGGCGGCCGGCCGGACCGTGGACGCGTCGAAGGACGACCCGCAGTACCGGGTGCGCAGCGACAAGAGCGGCCGCGACGCCGTCCACAAGCCGGGAGCGCTCAAGCATGACTGACGTGTACGCCGACTTCCGCGAAGCGGTCAACATGAGCCCGGCCGACCTGCGGACATGGCTCGACAGCGACGAGTCCCGGGAGGTCGGGCAGAAGGCGTCGGCCGGCGCGGAGTCGGTCGGCCACGACTCCGGCCGCACGATCGTCCGGCTGCTGGAGAAGAAGAAGTCCTCGCTCACCGAGGCCGACGAGGAGCACATGCGCAAGGTCGTCGGATACGTGCACCGGCACCTCGCCCAGCGCCCGGACGGCGACGTCACCGCGACGAGGTGGCGGCACTCCCTGATGAACTGGGGCCACGACCCCCTCAAGGACTAACCCGTGTGCAGCAGACCGGCCAGCAGGAGCAGGGTCGCCGGGACCGCGCGGTAGTAGACCCAGGTCCCCCGCCGGTCGCTGTCGACCAGACCGGCCTCGCGCAGGATTCGCAGATGGTGCGAGATCGTCGGACCGGTCAGGTGGAACGCGCTGCTCAGGTCGCAGACGCAGATCTCGCCGCCGGGCGCCGAGGCGATCATCGAGAGCAGCCGGAGCCGGACCGGGTCGCCGAGCGCCTTGAACATCGTGGCGAACGTCGTCGCGTTGGAGGCTTCGAGCGGCGCGACGCCGAGCCCGAACTCGGCACCCGGACCAGCGTCCGGATCCGTCGGCGGGAGCACGGCCGGTTCCATCGACATCGATCGGCTCGACATCGGTCCAGCCTCGCAGATCCAGACCGGCCGCGTTGTCCCCGGGGTGCCGGAATCGCTTCGGGCACCCCCGATCGGGTCAGCGATCACCCGTCAGTGATCGGCGCCGTTCCAGTCCCGCCCGGTGCCGACGGAGACCTCCAGCGGGACGGCCAGCGCCATGGCGCCGCCCATCTCGCGCCGGACCAGTTCCTCCAGCGCGTCCCGCTCCCCCGGCGCGACCTCGAACACCAGCTCGTCGTGAACCTGCAGCAGCATCCGGGAGGCGAGCTCCGACTCGCGCAGCGCCCGGTCCACGTTCAACATCGCGATCTTGATGATGTCCGCGGCGGAGCCCTGGATCGGCGCGTTCAGCGCCATGCGCTGGGCCATCTCGCGTCGCTGCCGGTTGTCGCTGCTCAGGTCGGGCAGGTAACGGCGGCGGCCGAGGATGGTGGCGGTGTACCCGTCCTTGCCGGCCTGGACGACCACCGACTGGAGGTACTCCCGGACGCCTCCGAACCGCTCGAAGTACTCCTCCATCAGGGCTTTCGCCTCGTCGTTGCTGATGGTGAGCTGGTTCGACAGGCCGAAGGAGCTCAATCCGTACGCCAAGCCGTAGTTCATGGCTTTGATCTTGCGGCGCTGGTCGGGAGTGACGTCGCCGAGCTCCACGTGGAAGACCGACGAGGCGGTGGCCGCGTGGAAGTCGGCGCCCGAGTTGAAGGCCGCGATCAACGCCGCGTCCTCCGACAGGTGCGCCATGATCCGCATCTCGATCTGGCTGTAGTCCGCGGTCATGAGCTGCTCGAAGCCGTCGCCGACGATGAACGCGCGACGGATCCGCCGGCCCTCCTCGGTGCGGATCGGGATGTTCTGCAGGTTCGGGTCGGTCGACGAGAGCCGGCCGGTCGCGGCGACCGTCTGGTTGAACGTGGTGTGGATGCGCGCGTCGTCGGAGACCGACTTGAGCAGCCCGTCCACCGTCGACTTGAGCTTCGCCATGTCCCGGTAGCGCAGGAGGTGGGCGAGCAGCGGGTCCTCGGTCTTGGCGAACAGGTCCTGCAGCGCGTCCGCGTCAGTGGTGTAGCCGGACTTGATCTTCTTGGTCTTCGGCAGGTTGCGCTCGACGAAGAGGATCTCCTGCAGCTGCTTGGGTGAGCCGAGGTTGAACTCACGGCCATGCACCTCGTACGCCGCCTGCTGGGCCGCTTTCACCTCGGCGGCGAAGCGGGTCTCCAGCTCCGACAGGTAATCCGTGTCGGCGGCGATGCCCTTGCTCTCCATCTCGGCGAGCACGACCGAGAGCGGCTGCTCCACCTCGGCGAGCAGCCGCTGCGACTCGCCGCCGTCGCGGGACAGCTCGGCGGTGAGCACGTCGGCCAGGTCGAGGGTGGCGCGGGCGCGCAGCATCACGCCCTCCTCCGCCGCGGCGTCCTGCTCCTCGTCGCCGAACGACAGGGCGAGCTGACCGTTGTCGGCGGGCGGGGCGTCGACCTTCAGCTCGCGCTTGAGGTAACGCAGGGCGAGGTCGTTCAGGTCATACGCCCTCTGGTCGGGCTTCGCCAGGTAGGCCGCCATCGCCGTGTCGACGGTGACGCCCTCCAGCTGCCAGCCGTGGGCGCGGAAGGCGAGCAGCGCCGGCTTCGCGTCGTGGATCACCTTGGGCCGCGCGGGGTCGGCGAGCCACGCGGCGACCGCGCCCTCGTCGCCCTCGTCCAGCGCGGCCGGGTCGAACCAGGCGGCCGGGCCGCTGCCGGTGGCCACCGCGATGCCGGTGACCTGGCCGGTGCCCCGGCCGAAGCTGCCGGTGACGGCGACGCCGACCGGGGCCGCCGCAGCGTGCTCGGTGAGCCACGCGGCGACCTGCCCGGCACCCAGGACCCGGCCCTCCAGGTCGAAGCCGGACTCGGCCTCGGGCTCGACGGCCTCCAGGTACGAGTAGAGCCGCTCGCGCAGCACCCGGAACTCCAGCGCGTCGAAGACCTGGTGCACCGCCTCGCGATCCCACCCGTGCCAGCGCACGTCCTCCGGCCGCTTGGACAGCTCCAGATCGCAGATCAGCCTGTTCAGGTCGTAGTTGCGCATGACCTCGGCGAGGTGGGCGCGCAGGCTCTCGCCGGCCTTGCCCTTGATCTTGTCGGCGTTGGCGATCACGCCGTCCAGGCCGCCGTACTCATTGATCCACTTGGCGGCGGTCTTGTCGCCGACGCCGGGCACGCCGATCAGGTTGTCGCTGCTCTCGCCGACCAGGGCGGCCTTGTCCCGGTAGCGCGAGGGGGGCACGAAGTACTTCGCCTCGATCGCCTCGGGAGTCATCCGCCAGACTTCGGAGACGCCGCGGACCGGGTAGAGGATCGTGACGTGCTCGTCGGCGAGCTGGAACGCGTCCCGGTCGCCGGAGGAGATGAGCACCTCCATGCCGGCCGCGCGGGCCTGCGTGGCCAGCGTCGCGATGACGTCGTCGGCCTCGTAGTTCTCCTTCTCCACCACCGGGATGCGCAGCGCCTCCAGGACCTCCTTGATCAGGCTGACCTGGCCCTGGAAGGGCGCCGGCGTCTCGGAGCGGCCGGCCTTGTACTCCGCGTACTTCTCGGTGCGGAACGACTTCCGCGAGAGGTCGAAGGAGACGACGATGTGCGTCGGCTTCTCGTCGCGCAGCATGTTGATGAGCATCGAGGTGAAGCCGAACACCGCGTTGGTCGCCTGGCCCGTGACGGTGGAGAAGTTGTCCACGGGCAGCGCGTGATAAGCCCGGTAGGCCAGCGAATGGCCGTCGAGCAGCAGCAGGCGGGGGGTCATCACGTCGTCGCTCACGTCCAGGAACTCTAGACGGCTGGTACGACAAGAACACCGACCGCCCCGCCCGCTTTACAGCACCTTGCTCAGGAATGCCTTGGTACGTTCCTGCTGCGGATTCGCGATGATCTCGGCAGGCGGGCCCTTCTCGACGACCACACCGCCGTCCATGAAGACCACCTCGTCGGCCACCTCCCGGGCGAAGCCGATCTCGTGGGTCACCACGATCATCGTCATGCCGTCCCGGGCCAGGCCCTTCATCACCTCGAGCACCTCGCCGACGAGCTCGGGGTCGAGCGCGCTGGTCGGCTCGTCGAAGAGCATCACCTTGGGGCGCATCGCCAGGGCCCGCGCGATCGCCACCCGCTGCTGCTGGCCGCCGGAGAGCTGACCCGGGTAGTTGTCCACCTTCTCGGCGAGGCCGACCCGGTCCAGCAGGGCTAGCGCGCGGTCACGTACCTCCGCCTTGCTCTCCCTCTTGACGCGGCAGGGCGCCTCCATGACGTTGTCCAGGGCCGTCATGTGCGGGAAGAGGTTGAACCGCTGGAACACCATGCCGATCGTCTGCCGCTGCTTGGCGACATCGCGCTCGCTGAGCTCGTGCAGCTTGCCGCCGCGCTCGCGGTAACCGACCAGCTCGCCGTCGACCAGGATCCGGCCGGCGTCGAGCTTGTCCAGGTGGTTGATGCAGCGCAGGAACGTCGACTTGCCCGAGCCGGACGGGCCGAGCACGCAGCTCACCCCGCCCTGCGGCACGGTCAGGTCGACACCCTTGAGCACTTCGAGCGAGCCGAAGGACTTGTGGACGCTCTCCGCCCTCACCATCTCGGTCATGTGGTGATCCGCCCGCCCTGCTCGACCTGGATGTCGCGGAGCCGCTGACGCGCCTTGCCGGCCGCGCCGTACCCCTTGCTGAAGTGCCGCTCGACGAAGAACTGGATGACCATCAGGACGCTGCAGATGATCAGATACCAAAGCAGCGCGGCGACCAGGCAGGGCAGCACCACGAAGGTCCGGGCCTCGACCTGCTGCAGCTGGAAGAAGAGCTCGCCGGTGACCGGCACGTACGCCACCAGCGACGTGTCCTTGACCATCGCGATGACCTCGTTGCCGGTCGGCGGCACGATCACCCGCATCGCCTGCGGCAGCACGATCCGGCGCAGCACCTGCCCGCGGGACATGCCCAGGGCGACGGCCGCCTCGGACTGCCCCTCGTCGATCGACTGGATGCCGGCCCGGACGATCTCGGCCATGTACGCCGCCTCGGACAGGCCCAGCGCGATCATGCCGGCCACGAACCCGGCGAGCAGGTCCGTCGACTTGACGCTGAAGATCTGCCCGTCGAAGTTGTCGATGCCGAACAGCTGGCCGATCTGCTTGTCGAACGGCAGGCCGAACCCGATCCGCGTCCACAGGATGTTCAGGTTGCCGAAGATCACCGCGAGCACGAGCCGCGGCACGGCCCGGAAGAACCAGGTGTAGACCCACGCCACCGTGGAGAGCACCTTGTTCGGCGAGAGCCGCATGATCGCGATCACGATGCCCAGGCCGACGCCGATCAGCATCGAGAACACGGTCAGCAGGATCGTCCCGCGCAGGCCCTCCAGGACCGGCTCGGTGAACATCACGCCGCGCTTGCCCGGCGCGTACGAGGTGAAGATGAACGACCAGCGGAAGCCGGCGTTCGTGAAGATCAGGTGCAGGAACATCGCGACGAGCACCGCGAGCACGGCGATCGCCACCCACCTGCCGGGGTGCCGGACGGGCACGGCCTTGATCGCCGCAGGCCGCTCCCGCCCGGTCTCGGTCGGGTGTGTCATGCCGGCGGGTTCACCGCGGGCGTGGCGATGGCGCCGGCGGTGACGCCCCACTTGTCGAGGATCGTCTTGTACGTGCCGTCGGCGATCAGCGCCGTGACCGCCTCGGCGATCACGTTCGCGAACTCGGTCTGGGTCTTGCCGACCGCGTAGCCGTACGGCGCCGAGTCGTAGATCTCGCCGAGCAGCGCGAGCTGGCCGGCGGTCTGCTTCACCGCGTACGCCGTGATCGGGGAGTCGGCCAGCATGGCCTCGTCCTTACCGGTCACCACGGCGTTGGTGGCGTCCGACTGGGCCTGGTACTGGTCGATCGTGATCGCCGCCTTGCCGGCGTCGGTGCACTTCTTCGACCGGGCCTTGATGTCGTCGGCCTGCACGGTGGCGGTCTGCACGGCGATCTTCTTGCCGCAGGCGTCGTCCGGGCTGAGCGTGGAGCCGGTCTTGGCCGCCCACTGGGTGCCGGCCGAGAAGTAGGAGATCATGTTGACCTCCTTCATCCGGTCCGCGTTGATCGTGAAGGACGAGACGCCGACCGTGTACTTCCCGCTGCCGACGCCCGGGATGATGCTGTCGAACTTGGCGGTCTGCCACTCGGTCTTCAGGCCCAGCTTCTGCCCGACCGCGTTGAACAGGTCGACGTCGAAGCCGACGACGCTCTTGCCGTCGGTGTCGATGAACTCGTTCGGCGCGTACGTCGAATCGGTGCCGATGACCAGCTTGCCGGCGGACTTGATGTCGGCCGGGACCTTGCCGGCGAGGCCGGTGTCCGCGGAAGCGCTGGGCACCGTCGCGGAACCGGTCGACGTGTCGTCGGACTCCGAACCGCATGCGGCCGCGGACAGCGTGAGCGCCGTCGCGGCGGCCAGGCCGAGGATCGCCCGGCCGGGGTGGCTGCGGAACATGGTGACTCCTAGGTGAAGTTCAGGGGTGTTACGGCTGGATAGATTGCCGCCCCGAGGCCACCTTGGGAAGTGTGAGATGCGCTCGGACCCGGCCCATGCCCATCTTGCCCCGGACCGATCTGTCAGACCGATGGGTAAGGTTACGACTACGCAACTGTCCTGTTGCGGCGACGGTCTGCACCTGGTGCAGCGGACTCCAGCTCATTAAGTTGCCACCCATCAGCAACATGGCAGTGGGGCGTTACCCCGCCACCACCGCAGCTGGACAAAGGAGAATTGATGATTCGCCGCAACTTCGCATGGCGCAGTGTCGCTGTGCTGGGTGCCGCTTCCCTTGCCCTGGGCGCGTGCTCTAACGACAGCAAGGAGCCAGCTGCCGGTTCCTCCTCCGCCGCCACCTCGGCCGGTGGTGACGGCGTGCTCAAGATCGGCACCCTGCTGCCGCAGACCGGTTCGCTCGCGTTCCTCGGCCCGCCGGAGTTCGCCGGCGTCAAGCTCGCCGTCAAGGACATCAACGCGGCCGGCGGCGTCCTCGGCAAGGACGTCGTGGAGAGCGACACCGACTCCGGTGACACCTCCACCGACATCGCCAGCCAGTCGGTGAACAAGCTGCTCGCCGAGAAGGCCGACGTCGTCATCGGCGCCGCCTCGTCCTCGGTCTCGCTGTCCGTGATCGACAAGATCACCGGTGCGGGCGTCGTCCAGATCTCGCCGGCGAACACGTCGGACCAGTTCACGACGTACAACGACAAGGGCCTCTACTTCCGGACCGCGCCGCCGGACCAGCTGCAGGGCCGCGTCCTCGGTGACCTGATCGTCGCCGACGGCAACGCCAAGGTCGGCCTGCTGGTCATGCAGGACGCGTACGGCACCGGTCTCGCCAAGTCCGCCCGCGGCTCGATCGAGAGCGGCGGCGGCCAGATCGTCGCCGAGGAGGTCTACGACCCGAAGGCGGCCGACTTCTCCGCCGAGGTCGGCAAGATCAAGACCGCCAACCCGGACGCGATCGTCATGATCGGCTTCGACGAGACCAAGAAGATCGTCCCCAAGCTGGTCGAGGCGGGCCTGACCTCGAAGACCAAGAAGTGGTACTTCGTCGACGGCAACCTGTCGAACTACGGCAAGGAGTTCCCGAACGGGACCTTCGAGGGCGCGAAGGGCACCACCCCGGGCGCCAAGGCCAACGACGACTTCAAGAAGCAGCTGCTGACGATCGACCCGGCGCTGAAGGACTACACCTACTCCGCCGAGTCCTACGACGCGACGATCCTGACGGCGCTCGCCGCCACCGCCGCGAAGAGCGACGCCCCCGCCGACTACTCGAAGAAGCTGACCGACGTCAGCAAGGGTGGCGAGAAGTGCACCACCTTCAAGGACTGCAAGGCCCTGCTCGACGCCGGTAAGGACATCGACTACGACGGCATGAGCGGCCCGATCGAGTGGAACGACGCCGGCGACCCGGCCGAGGCCACCATCGGCATCTACCAGTACGGCGCCGACAACACCTACAAGAACGTCGCCTACCAGACTGGCAAGATCAGCTGACCCAGCGACACCCGACGAGGGCCCGGCCGTTCATGGCCGGGCCCTCGCCCTTTTCCACGCTTCGCGCAAGATCAACCCCCTTCGCCGGTACGGCCGGGCGTGCCCCTCACCCGCAGCGTCCCGGCCCTTGGTCCTGGGCCGCGAGCTCGCCGGTGCTCCAGGCCGCCCAGCGACCATCCGGGCATGCCGGATGCCCGCAACCTGATCCCCGCGACCACCCGAGCGTGACCCGCGCCCCGCAACCCGATACCCGCGAGCACCGAGCGTGACCCGTGCCCCGCAACCGATCCCGGCGACCATCCGAGCGTGACGCGAGCCCCGCAACCTGATCCCGGCGAGCGCCGAGCGTGACGCGTGGCCCGCGACCTGATCCCGGCGCGGGCCCCTGCGCGCCTCCCCCTCCCGGCTGGTCCTCATGGGCGTTATCCGTCCCGGATAACGCCCATGAGGACCAGCCGAACACTCCGCGCGCCCCCGCCCGGCCTCGCCGCTGCCGAGCAGACGCGAGCGAAGCGCCGCGAGATCCGCAACTCGCAACCCGGCGCCCCCGCGACCCTGCGGATTCACGGCGCCGCGGGGTCGCGGGGTCGCCGCGGGGCGCCAGGTCGTCGCGGCGCGGGACGCGGGACGCGGGGGCGCCGCAGGGCGCGAGGTCGTCGCGGCGCGGCGCGGGGCGCGAGGGCGCCGCGGGGCGCGAGGTCGTCGCGGCGCGCGGGGCGCGAGGTCGTCGCGGCGCGCCACGCGGCAGCCCAGCTGGTCCTCATGGGCGTTATGAGGGACGAATAGCGCCCATGAGGACCAGCCGGGGGGCGGGAGTCGCGTGGCGGGGGCTGGGGCACGGTGGGGGCGCGGGCTACCTGCCACGCCCGGATGGTCGCCGGGCGGCCTGGACCACCTGCCACGCCCGGATGGTCGCCGGGCGGCCTGGACCACCCGGCCAGCTCGCGCCCCAGGACCAGGGGCTGCGTCCTTGCGCTTGGGGAGTGGGCTAGGCCGTACCGGCAAAGGGTTGGGGTGGAAATGCAGTGGCCCCGGATCGGCGAGCGATCCGGGGCCACTGACGAAAGCGGTCAGGCTCGGGCGAGGGTGCCCAGGTAGAGCTCGATCACCTTCGGGTCGTGCATGAGGTCGCGGCCGGAGGCCGTGTAGGCGTTGCGGCCCTGGTCGAGGACGTAGCCGCGGTCGCAGATCTGCAGGCAGCGGCGGGCGTTCTGCTCGACCATGATCACCGTGACGCCGGTCTCGTTGATCTGCTTGGTGCGGAAGAACACCTCGTCCTGCATGGCCGGCGAGAGGCCGGCCGACGGCTCGTCGAGCAGCAGCACGCTGGGCTCCATCATCAGGGCCCGGCCCATCGCCACCATCTGCCGCTCACCGCCGGAGAGCGAGCCGGCGCGCTGCTTGCGGCGCTGGCCCAGGGCGGGGAAGAGCTCGGCGACGAAGTCGAAGCGCTCCTTGAAGCGCTTCGGCCGCAGGAACGTCCCCATCTCGAGGTTCTCCTCGATGGTGAGGGTGCCGAAGACGTTGTTGGTCTGCGGGACGAAGCCGATCCCCTTGGCGACCAGCTTGTTCGCCTTCAGGTTGGTGATCTTCTCGCCGCGCAGGATCACGTCGCCGGAGCGGATGTTGACCAGGCCGAAGAGGGCCTTGAGCAGGGTCGACTTACCGGCGCCGTTGGGGCCGATGATGCCGACCAGCTCGCCGTCCTTGGCGTAGAGGTCACAGCCGGTGAGGATGTTGACGCCCGGGAGGTAACCGGCGGTCAGGTCGTCGGCCCGGACCAGGGCGCCCTCCGAGGCGGCCAGGTGTTCCGAGCGGTCGCCGATCTTGTTGCTCGACTCGTCAGTCATCAGCGGTCGTCCCCTCCTCTTCGGCAACTTCTTCCGCGACGGCCTCGGGGTCGTGCTGAGTGCCGTCGTGGTGGGCGCCCAGGTAGGCGTCGATCACCCGCGGGTCGGCCATCACGGTGTCCGGCGTGCCCTCGGCGATGACCTGGCCCTGGCCCATCACGATCACCCAGTCGCTGATGTCGCGGACCATGTCCATGTCGTGCTCGACGAACAGGACGGTCATCCCGTCCTCGCGCAGGCTCTTGACGTGCCCGAGCAGCGACTGCGTCAGGGCCGGGTTAACACCGGCCATCGGCTCGTCCAGCATGACCATGTCGGGCTGGACCATCAGCGCCCGGGCCATCTCCAGGAGCTTGCGCTGGCCGCCGGAGAGGCTGCCGGCGAAGTCCTCGCGCTTGGCGTCGAGCTTGAACCGGGCGAGCAGCTCGTCGGCCCGCTCGGTGATCTCCTTCTCCTGGCCGGACCAGATGCCGGGGATCAGGGACGCCCAGAACTTCTCGCCCTTCTGACCGGTGCCGCCCAGCCGCATGTTGTCGATCACCGAAAGCCGCGACAGCGCCTTGGTGAGCTGGAACGTGCGGACCATGCCCTGGCGGGCCACCTTGTGGGCGGCCACCCCGGCGAGCGACTTGCCGTTGAACTCCCACTTGCCCTCGTCGGGCCGGTCGAAGCCGGTCAGCAGGTTGAAGAACGTGGTCTTGCCGGCGCCGTTCGGGCCGATCAGCGCGGTGATCGCGCCGCGCTGGATCTCGACGTGGCCCACGTTGACGGCGGTCAGACCGCCGAAGCGGCGCACGACCGAGTCGGCGACCAGGATCGGGTCCTGCTTCTTGGCGCCGGGCTCGTGCGGGACGTCCTTGAGCGCCTCACGCGCCTTCAGCACGCCGGGCGGCACGGTGGTGGTGTCATCGGCCATCGAGCATGACCTCCTTCTTGTCACCGAAGATGCCCTGCGGACGGAAGACCAGCAAGAGGATCAGGCCCAGACCGACCAGGACGTAACCGACCGCGCCCGCCTGGGTCGGCGTCATGAACCAGGTCGGGATGTAGCCGTTCTTGATCAGCTCGGGCAGCAGCGCGTTGATGAACGCCAGCAGGAACCAGAAGATCATCGAACCGATGACCGGGCCGAAGACGCGCGCGGCGCCACCGAGGATCACGATGGTGTACGCGTAGAACGTGAACTCGGTGCCGTAGGTGTCCGGCTGCACCGCCGCGTTGCTCAGGGCGATCACGAAGCCGCCCAGCGAGCCGAGCACGCCACCGAGGATCAGCGACTGCATCTTGTACGACACGACGTTCTTGCCGAGGCTGCGGACCGCGTCCTCGTCCTCGCGGATGGCCTTGATGACCCGGCCCCACGGGCTGCGCATCGCCAGGAAGACGACCACCAGCGAGACCGCGATCAGGATCCAGCCGACCGTCATGACCCAGAGCTCACGGTTGTCCCAGGAGACGATCCCCAGGTCCAGGGTCGAGCTGTACGGGTTCATGGCGTAGAAGTCGTCCGAGAACCGCTGGAGACCGTCGGAGCCGCCGGTCCACTCGCTCAGCGTGACCGAGCGGAACAGCAAGCGGATGATCTCGGCCGCCGCGATCGTCACGATCGCCAGGTAGTCGGCGCGCAGGCGCAGCGTGGGGATGCCGAGCAGCAGCGCCAGCACGACCGCGCCGAGCAGGCCGATCACCAGGCCGAGCCAGAACGGCGCGCCGAACGTGGCGACGGCCATCGCCAGGCCGTACGCGGCGACGCCGAGGAAGGCCGACTGACCGAAGTTCAGCAGGCCGGTGTACCCGAAATGCACGTTCAGGCCGATCGCGGCCAGCGCGTACGCGATCATGGTGGCGTTGAACAGTGACTCCAGCGAGACGCCGAAGATGAGTTCCCAGTTCATCGTGTCCCCCTCAGCCGATCCGCTCGCGGCGGCCCAGGATGCCCTGTGGCCGGAACAGGATGATCACGATCAGCACCACCAGGGCGCCGACGTTCTTGAGCTCGGTCGGGATCCACAGCGTCGAGAGCTGCGTGGCCAGACCGACCACGAGGCTGCCGACCAGCGCGCCGAACGCGGTGCCGAGGCCACCGAGGGTGACCGCGGCGAAGACCAGGAGCAGGACCTGGAAGCCCATCTGGTAGTTCACGCCCTGGAAGAGCGCCAGCATCACGCCGCTGAGCGCGGCCAGCGCGCCGCCGATGGTCCAGACCAGACGGATGATCGCGTCGACGCTGATGCCGGAGGCCGCGGCGAGCGCCGGGTTGGTCGACACCGCGCGGGTCGCCTTGCCCAGGCGCGTCTTGGTCAGTGCCAGCGACACCGCGATCAGGACGACGATCGCGACGGCGTCCATCACCAGGTTCTTCGGCGCGATCGCCAGCGGGCCGACGTCGATGCCGGGCTGCGCGACGTACTCCGCGTACTGCCGGGTGTCGCCACCGAAGAAGTACAGGTAGATGTAGCGCAGCATCAGGGCCAGGCCGATCGAGATGATCATCATGCCGATCAGGCCGGTACGCCGGTTGCGCAGCCAGCCCCAGAAGATCCTGTCCTGGAACCAGCCGAAGCCCGCGCCGAGGACCACGGCGAGAACCGCCGCCAGCCACAGCGGCAGGCCGAGCTTGACGTTCAGCAGGAAACAGCCCAGCGCGCCGAAGGTGATCAGCTCACCGTGCGCGAAGTTGGTCAGGCCCATGGTGCCGAAGATCAGCGACAGGCCGAGCGCGGCGAGCGCGATGACCAGGCCGAAATGAATGCCGGTGTAGATGAGGTCGAGCACCCGGTCGAACTGCGACGGGGCCTCGCTCTCGGCCGGCTTGCTCCCCGGCGCGGCGGCCGAGCCGAGAGGGAACAGCACGTTACGTGCGTTGCCCTCGAAGACGGTCAAGGTCAGGCTGGGGCGACCGTTCGTGACGGTCACGCCCTGCGGGAGCGTCGTGGTGTCCAGGTCGACCTTGTAGGTGCCGGGTCCCTTGACCGCGACGGACCACTTGCCGTCCGCGGCGGAGGTTGCCGTACCGGCCGAAGTGCCGCTCTCGTCGGAAACGTTGATCTTCACGCCGGCCACTGGCTGGCCGGCGTTGGCCAACGTGCCTTGCAAAGACTCGCCCGCGGCGAGAGCGCTCGTGGCGCCCAGCCCCAGGGACATCAACACAAATCCGAGAACGGCCGTGAAGATGATCACGGCTCTACGCAACGATGCTCCTCGTGTTTAGCAGCAGAAATCCCCGCCAGCGATGTCGCGAAGACTGGCGGGGATCATAGCTTCAGAGACGAGTCACACAGTCGGCCGTAACAAAGCCGTTACTGAGCCTCAACTTACGGTCAAGGGCCAATATCTGAACGGTGGCTACTCAGCGGCGGGCGTCTCACCCTCGGACTCCTTGAGGATCCGGTCCGCCACCTCGCGCATCGTCATGCGGTGATCCATCGCCGTGCGCTGGATCCACTTGAACGCCTGCGGCTCGGTCATCGCATACTTCGTCATCAGCTCGCCCTTGGCACGCTCGACCGACTTCCGCGTCTCCAGACGGTCGGTCAGGCCGGCGACCTCGGACTCCAGCGCGGCGATCTCCGAATACCGCGACAGTGCGATCTCGATCGCCGGCACCAGGTCCGACTTCTGGAACGGCTTCACCAGGTACGCCATGGCGCCTGCCGCCCGGGCACGCTCGACCAGATCGCGCTGGCTGAACGCGGTGAGGATCACGACCGGGGCGATGCGCCCACCGGCGATCCGCTCGGCGGCGGCCAGCCCGTCCATGATCGGCATCTTGATGTCCAGAATCACCAGGTCCGGCTTCAGCTCCTCGGCCAGCCGGACGGCGGTCTCGCCGTCCCCGGCCTCACCGACGACGTCGTAGCCCTCCTCGACGAGCATCTCGGCGAGATCCAACCGGATCAGGGCCTCGTCCTCGGCGATGAGCACCCGCCTGCGCTCGGCACCAGCCTGCGTGTCGGCCACGGAACCTCTTCCCCCAACCTCTGCTGACGCGACACCCCGGTATCTGGGTGTCACCCTCCTCAGCGTAGTAGGTAGGCTGTCTCTCGCTGAGCTTGGCATCACCGCTTGCCGCGGTGCCGCCATCCGTCCTGTCCCCGTAGACCAACCGGCAGAGTCGATGGACTCAAAATCCATTCAGTGTGGGTTCGAATCCCACCGGGGACACCACAAATACCACCTCGCGGGCCCGCCTGGCGAGCGTCCCATTCACCGTTGACCATGCGGTGACACGGCACACATCAGCCGGAAACATCTACCGACGTCAGCGGTGATCGCCGTGGTGCCGCTGCACCTGGTGCGGAGGCTCCTGCCAGGCCCCTTCGGCCGCGCCGGGGAAAAGCATTACGACATTTGTGGTACGACCATTACGGCGTACTCGTAATCGCCTCGCGGTGGCCTGACGTCCCGGCCATGCCCGGCTGCCGGACAGTCGTTCCCGGCTGACCGGGCGGGCAATCTCGGCGTTCACCCGATCGTCACCTCCCCCGGGTGCTGTCATGGCAGGGACAGCATCAGCGGGAGGCCTCATGTTGTGGTCCGGTTCGTCACCACTGACCGCCACGCGCGGAGGCATGTGGGGATTCCTGATGGTCGCCGCCGCCGCGTGGCTGGTCATCGGCTGGAGCGTGCTGCGACTCGAGCCGGCCGGGATCGCGGGCGTCGCCGGGCCGATCGTGCTGTTCGGGGCGGTCTGCGAGGGCCTGCGCGCACTCGCCGGGACCAGGACCTGGTGGCTCAACACCGCCCTCGCCGCGCTCTTCGCCGCGACCGGCGCTGCCATGCTGCTCAGCGACGACGCCGGCTGGACCACGACGGCGTCGCTCATCGGGTGGTACCTGCTGGTGCGCGGCGCCGTGGACGTCGCTGTCGGCATGATGACACGCGGCACGGACCGGGTGTGGAGCCTGATCGTCACCGTCGGCGTGCTGGAGACCGGGCTGGGCTTCACCGCCGCCGGGCCTCTCGCCCGCAGCGCCGGGGCCGTCATCGTCATCCTGGGCGGGCTGGGCGTGCTGCGGGCGGTCGCCGACCTGGTCACCGCGCTGCGGCTGCGGGAGATCGCGGCCAAGGGCCGGGACGTGCTGGAGCTGCCACCGGAGCGGGCCGCCGGGCTGACCGGGTACACCGCGGGGCACGCCGACTTCGAGGCCCGCAAACCGGCCCGGCACCGGGCCCGCGACGCGGGCACACCCGCGTCGCCGGCGGGTGACACCACGGTGCCGGTCGGCGCCTCGTTGCCGGTCGGCACCCCGATGCCCGCCGGGGCCCCGATGCCCGCCGGCGCTTCGATGCCCGCCGGCGGCTCGTTGTCAGCCAGCGCCTCGATGTCAGCCGGGGCCTTGGTGCCGCACGGTTCGGAGGCGCCCGGCGAGTCGTTCCACGACCGGGTAGTGCGGACCACCGCGGATCTGGACGCGATGCTGGCCCAGGCCGGGATCACCGGGCCGCGGCCGGGCGCCGCCCCGGGGCCGCACGCCGGGGATCTGCCGCCGGTGCCGGACAGCCCGGAAGGCATCGAGGGAACCCCGGCCGGAAACGCCGCCAAGCCGGATCGACCGGCGGGCGGTCACTAGGAAAGTCCTGTCCCCGGCTCCGTCGGTGGTGGATCCGTTTGTCCGGCCGGTCGCCAGGCCGGGACCCACCATCGGCGGAGCCACAGGACTTCTCCGGCTTGCCGGACTCGCGACGTGACACGGCTGCCGTGCTGGGCGCCGGCCCGCTGCCAACGTGATCTTCCTGGACGCGCTGCCGCGCAACGCCACCGGCAGTCAGGAGCCGGCCCTGCCGCTGTCAGGCGCCGACGCGGCGCAGCAGGCCCTCCTGGACGGCGCTGGCGATGTGCCGGCCGTCCCGGGTGAACATCCGCCCGCTGGCCAGGCCCCGGGCACGACTCGCCGACGGGCTGGCACTGTCGTAGAGGAACCACTCGTCGGCCCGGAAGTCGCGGTGGAACCAGAGCGCGTGGTCGAGGCTCGCGCCGACGACGCCGCCCGGCCCCCACACCTCGCCGTGGTACGACAGGACCGCGTCCAGCAGCGACAGGTCGGACGCGTAGGTCAGCGCGCACGCGTGGATCAGCGGATCGTCGGGCAGCTTGCCGTCGATGCGCATCCACACCCGCTGCTGCGGGTCGGCGTCCCGGTCGCCGGGCGGCACCCAGCCGGGCTGGCCCAGGTACCGCACGTCGACCGCCTGCGGGCTGGCGTTGAAGACCGTGCGGCGGCTCGGGTACTTCGCCACCCAGTCCCGCATGGTGGGGACGTCCTCCGGGGCGGGCACCCCCTCCGGCGCCGGCTCGTGGTGATCCAGGCCCTCCTCGGGGATCTGGAACGACGCCGACATGAAGAAGATCGTCTTGCCGTGCTGCTTCGCGGTGGAACGCCGTACCGAGAAGGATCTTCCGTCCCTGATGTTCTCCACCTGGAACGTGATCGGCTCGGTCGGATCGCCCGGCCGGACGAAGTAGCCGTGGAGCGAGTGCACCGTGCGGGCCGGATCGACCGTCCGGCCCGCGGCGACCAGCGCCTGCCCGGCGACCTGGCCGCCGAACACGCGCTGGGCACCGGTCTGCGGGCTGTCACCGGTGAAGGTGGCCGCGTCGACCTGCCTCAGGTCGAGGATCTCCAGAAGCTGGTCGACGGCGGCCTGGCCCTGCAGGGGCTGCGTCATACGGCGGAGGGGTCCACGAGGGAGCCGAGCTGGTGGACGCGCAGGGTGTTGGTGGAGCCGGGCGCGTTCGGCGGGGAGCCGGCCACGACGACCACGTAGTCGCCGGGCTTGGCCAGGCCGAGACCCAGCATCTTCGCGTCCACCTGGCGGAACATGTCGTCGGTGTGCTCGACGAAGTCGGTCAGGAACGTCTCGACGCCCCAGCTCAGCGCCAGCGTGTTGCGCACCTCGGCGACCGGGGTGAACGCGTAGAGCGGCAGGTCGCAGTGCAGACGCGCGAGGCGGCGCACGGTGTCGCCGGTCTGCGAGAACGCGACCAGCGCCTTGGCGCCGATGTTCCGGGCGATCTGCGAGGCGGCGATGGTCAGCGCGCCACCGTGCGTCTTCGGGTCGTGCTGCAGCCGGGCCACGCCCAGGCCGCCACCCTCGGTGGTGGTGACGATCTTGGCCATCGTGCTGACCGTGAGCACCGGGTACTTACCGACGGAGGTCTCGCCCGAGAGCATGACCGCGTCGGCGCCGTCGAGCACCGCGTTCGCGACGTCGGAGGCCTCGGCGCGGGTCGGGCGCGAGTTCTCGATCATGGAGTCGAGCATCTGGGTCGCGACGATGACGGGCTTCGCGTTCTCCCGGCAGAGCTGCACGGCGCGCTTCTGCACCAGCGGGACCTGGTCCAGCGGGAGCTCGACGCCCAGGTCGCCACGGGCCACCATGACGCCGTCGAAGGCCAGCACGATCGCCTCGAGGTGGTCGACCGCCTCCGGCTTCTCCACCTTGGCGATGACCGGGACGCGACGACCCTCCTCATCCATCACCGAGTGGACCATCTTGATGTCCTCCGGCGAGCGGACGAACGAGAGCGCGACCAGGTCGACGCCGAGCTTCAGGGCGAAGCGCAGGTCCTCCTCGTCCTTGTCGCTCATGGCCGGGACGGAGACCGCGACGTTCGGCAGCGAGACACCCTTGTTGTTGCTGACCGGGCCACCCTCGGTGACCAGGCACTGGATGTCCTTGCCGTCGACGACGCCGGTCACCTCGACAGCGACCTTGCCGTCGTCGATCAGGAGCCGGTCACCGGCCTTGACCTCCAGCGGCAGCTTCGTGTACGTGCAGGAGACCCGCTCCTTGGTACCGACGATGTCGTCGCTGGTGATGACCACGCGGTCACCGGTCTCCCAGCGGTGCGGCCCGTCGGCGAACTTGCCGAGCCGGATCTTCGGACCCTGGAGGTCGGCGAGGATCGCGACCGGACGGTCGGCCTGCTCCGCGGCGGAGCGGACCAGCTCGTACATCTCCCGGTGGTTCTCCCGGGTGTCGTGGCTGAAGTTCATCCGGGCCACGTTCATGCCCGCTTCCACCAGGCCGAGCATCCGCTCCGGCGACTTGGTGGCGGGGCCCATCGTGCAGACGATCTTTACGCGGCGTGTCACGGCCATCAGGCTAGTCCTTCTCCTGGGGCGGCTCGGCGGCCGACCCCCGTCCTCGGCATGAACTGCGAGTGTCGACGGCGAGGTCAACCCGGGAAGTCACGGGAACGCTACGTCGTCCGCGGGCTTCAGCGACCGCCGGCTCAGCTTAACGGTCGCCGCTGTGCGCCCGTCGGCACATGCCACAACCCCGCCCCACCAGCACAAACAGGACCCGCCACCCGATCGGGTGAAAGGTCCTGTGAGTTACCCGAGAGCACCACGCATTTCGCCCGTCGATGCCGAGAGTGCCGGAAAACAACCAGCGAAGCGCAGTCGTTTTCCGGTGCTCTCGGCATCGACCTGAAGGGCCGAAATGCCGCGAGCCGAAGGCGACGCCGATTACACAGCCCGCGAGCCGAAGGCGATGCCGATTACACCGAGCCGATCACACAGCGAGAGGCTGCTGGTCGGACCGGACCGGCGCGGGAAGGTCCCCCGCGGCGCCCAGGTAGTCGTGGATCGCCGCCGCGGCCGACCGGCCCTCGGCGATCGCCCACACGATCAGCGACGCGCCCTTGTGCATGTCGCCCGCCACGAAGACACCCTCGGCGGACGTCTGCCAGCCACCGTCCGCGTCCAGCACGCTGCGCCGGTTGCGGGTCAGGCCGAACTGGGACAGCAGCGGCTGGTCCTCGGTGCCCTCGAAGCCGATCGCCAGCAGCACCAGGTCGGCGCGCAGCTCACGCTCCGAGCCGGGAGTGACGGTGACCGTCCGGACGCCGTCGATCCGCTGCACCGACACCTCGGCGAGCCGGATCGCGACCAGGTTGCCGTCCGCGTCACCGACGAACTCCTGCACGGCCACGCCGAAGACGCGGTCGCCGCCCTCCTCGTGCGCCGCGTAGCTGCGCAGGATCATCGGCCAGGTCGGCCAGGGGTCCTTGACACCGACCCGGGTCTCGGGCGGCAGCGGGTACTGGTCGAGCTGGGTGACCGAGGCGGCGCCCTGGCGGTGCGCGACGCCGAGGCAGTCCGCTCCGGTGTCGCCGCCACCGATGATGACCACGTGCTTGCCCTTGGCGTCGATCGGCGTGGTGTCCTGCAGGCCGGCGACGATCCGGTTGGCCGGCACCAGGTGCTCCATCGCCAGGTGCACGCCCTTCAGGTGGCGGCCCGGGGTCTCCGAGGTGTCCCGGCCGGCGAGCGCACCGGCGGCCAGCAGCACCGCGTCGAACCGCTCACGCAGGTCGTCGGCGGTGATGTCGACGCCCACGTTCACGCCGGTCTGGAACTCGACACCCTCGGCGGACATCTGCGCGAGCCGCTCGTCGATGACGTGCTTCTCGATCTTGAAGTCCGGGATGCCGTACCGCAGCAGGCCCCCGATCCGATCGTCGCGCTCGTAGACCGTGACCGCGTGACCGGCCCGGGCCAGCTGCTGGGCGGCGGCCAGGCCGGCCGGGCCGGAGCCGACCACCGCGACCGACTTGCCGGAGGCGACCGGCGCCGGCTGCGGGACCAGGCCCCGCTCGAACGCGTGGTTCGCGATCTCCACCTCGACCTGCTTGATCGTCACCGGGTCGTCGGAGATGCCGAGCACGCAGGCCGCCTCGCACGGCGCCGGGCAGAGCCGGCCGGTGAACTCCGGGAAGTTGTTGGTGGCGTGCAGCGACTCGATCGCCGACTCCCAGTTCCCGGTACGGACCAGGTCGTTCCAGTCCGGGATCCGGTTGCCCAGCGGGCAGCCTTCGTGGCAGAACGGGATGCCGCAGTCCATGCAGCGGGTGGCCTGGTCGCGGATCAGCTCCTCGCCCGCGGGCGGGTAGACCTCTTTCCAGTCCATCAGGCGCAGCGGGACGGGCCGCCGCTTGGGCAGCTGCCGCTCGTACCGGAGGAAACCGTTCGGATCAGGCACTGGTGACCCCCATGACCGCCTCGTCAACGTTGCGACCGGCGGCTTCGGCGGTCCTGATCAGCTCCATCACGCGCTTGTAGTCGCGCGGCACCACGGCGGTGAACTGCTCGACCGCGGCCGGCCAGTCCTTGAGCAGGCGCTCGGCGACGGCCGAGTCGGTCTCCGCGTGGTGCTTCTCCACCAGCGAGCGCAGCGTGTCGCGCTCCTCGTCGGTGAGCGGCGCGAGGTCGACCAGTTCCGGGTTCACCAGGTTCTGGTCGAGGTCGAGCACGAACGCCTTGCCGCCGCTCATGCCGGCCGCGAAGTTGCGCCCGGTCGGGCCGAGCACCACGACGGTGCCACCGGTCATGTACTCGCAGCCGTGGTCGCCCACGCCCTCGACGACGGCCACGCCACCCGAGTTGCGGACCGCGAACCGCTCGCCGACCCGCCCGCGCAGGAACAGCTCGCCGGCCGTCGCGCCGTACAGGATGGTGTTGCCGGCGATGGTGTTCTCCTCCGCCGTGAACGGCGCGTCCTCGGCCGGGCGCACGATGATCCGGCCGCCGGAGAGACCCTTGGCGACGTAGTCGTTCGTGTCGCCGATCAGCCGCAGCGTGACGCCCCGCGGCAGGAACGCGCCGAACGACTGGCCACCGGTGCCCCGCAGGGTGAACTCGATGGTGTCGTCGGGCAGGCCGTTGCCGCCGTACCGCCGGGAGACCTCGCCGCCCAGCATCGCGCCGACGCTGCGCTGGTCGTTGCGGGTGACCACCTCGGCGCGCACCTTCGCGCCCTTGATCAGGGCCGGCTGGGCGAGCGCGATCAGCTCGTTGTCCAGAGCCTTCTCCAGGCCGTGGTCCTGAGCGACCACGCCGCGGCGGGCCGCGCCCTCGGGCAGCTCGGGCACGTAGAGGATCGGCGCCAGGTCCAGCTTGTTGGCCTTCCAGTGGTCGATCGCGTCCGCCACGTCCAGGATCTCGGCGTGACCGATCGCCTCCTCGATGCTCCGGAAGCCCAGCTCGGCCAGGATCTCCCGGACCTCCTCGGCGAGGAACATGAAGAAGTTCTCCACGAACTCCGGCTTGCCGGTGAAGCGCTCGCGCAGCACCGGGTTCTGCGTGGCGATGCCGACCGGGCAGGTGTCCAGGTGGCAGACGCGCATCATGACGCAGCCGGAGACGATCAGTGGCGCTGTCGCGAAGCCGAACTCCTCGGCGCCGAGCAGGGCCGCGACGACCACGTCACGCCCGGTCTTGAGCTGGCCGTCGACCTGCACGGTGACCCGGTCCCGCAGCTTGTTCAGCAGCAGCGTCTGCTGCGCCTCGGCCAGGCCCAGCTCCCACGGGGTGCCGGCGTGCTTGAGCGAGTTCAGCGGGGACGCGCCGGTGCCGCCGTCGTGGCCGGAGATCAGGATGACGTCGGCCTTCAGCTTGGCGACACCCGCCGCCACCGTGCCCACGCCGATCTCGGAGACCAGTTTGACGTGCACCCGGGAGGCCGGGTTGACCATCTTCAGGTCGTGGACCAGCTGCGCCAGGTCCTCGATCGAGTAGATGTCGTGGTGCGGCGGCGGGGAGATCAGGCCGACGCCCGGGGTGGCGTGCCGGGTCTTGGCGACCCACGGCCACACCTTGTTGCCGGGCAGCTGGCCACCCTCGCCGGGCTTCGCGCCCTGCGCCATCTTGATCTGCAGGTCGTCCGCGTTGACCAGGTACTCGCTGGTCACGCCGAACCGGCCGGAGGCGATCTGCTTGATCGCGGAACGGCGCTCCGGGTCGTAGAGGCGCTCGACGTCCTCGCCGCCCTCACCGGTGTTCGACTTGGCGCCGAGCCGGTTCATGGCGATCGCGAGGGTCTCGTGCGACTCCGCGGAGATCGAGCCGTAGCTCATCGCGCCGGTGGAGAAGCGCTTGACGATCTCGGCGGCCGGCTCGACCTCGCTGATGTCGATCGCGGGCCGGTCGGAGGCGAACCGGAACAGGCCACGCAGGTGCCCGGCCTGTGCCGACAGCTCGTTGACCTTGTCGGTGTACTTCTGGAAGACGTCGTACTGCTTGCTGCGGGTGGCGTGCTGCAGCAGGAAGACGGTCTCCGGGTTGAACAGGTGGATCTCGCCCTCGCGGCGCCACTGGTACTCGCCGCCGACCTCGAGCCGGCGGTGCGCCCGCTCGGCCTTGTTCGCCGGGTACCCCTTCTCGTGGCGCGCCTTGACCTCGGCGTGGATCTCGGCGAGACCGACGCCGCCGATCCGGCCCGAGGTGCCCGCGAAGTACCGCTGGAGCAGCTTGTTGTCCAGGCCGACGGCCTCGAACACCTGCGCGCCGCAGTACGAGGAGACCGTCGAGATGCCCATCTTCGACATGATCTTCAGGACGCCCTTGCCGAGCGCCTTGACGTAGTTGCGGATCGCCGTGCGCGGGTCGATGCCGGTCAGCGCGCCGGTGGCGATCAGGTCGTCGACGGACTCGAAGGCCAGGTACGGGTTGACCGCCGCGGCGCCGAAGCCGATCAGCACCGCCGCGTGGTGCACCTCACGGCAGTCACCGGACTCGACGACCAGCGCCACCTGGGTACGGGTCTGCTCGCGCACCAGGTGCTGGTGCACTGCGGCGGTGAGCAGCAGCGACGGGATGGGCGCCAGGTCCGCGTTGGAGTCGCGGTCGGAGAGCACGAGGATGCGCACGCCGTCCTCGATCGCCTCGGACACGTGCCGGCAGATCTGGGTCAGCCGGGCCTTGATGCCGGCCGCGCCGTCACGCAGCGGGTAGAGGCCGGAGACGCGGACCGCCTTGAAGCCGGGCAGGTCGCCGTCCTCGTCGATGGAGAGCAGCTTGGCCAGCTCGTCGTTGTCGATGATCGGGTACGGCATGGCGATCTGACGGCAGCTCGCCGGCCCCGGGTTCAGCAGGTTGCCCTCCGGCCCGATCGTCATCGAGAGGCTGGTGACCAGCTCCTCCCGGATGGCGTCCAGCGGCGGGTTGGTGACCTGCGCGAAGAGCTGGTGGAAGTAGTCGAAGAGCAGCCGCGGCCGGCTCGACAGCGGGGAGATCGGCGTGTCCGTGCCCATCGAGCCAAGCGGTTCTGCCCCGGTCCTGGCCATCGGGCCGACCAGGATCTTCAGCTCCTCCTCGGAGTAGCCGAAGACCTGCTGCCGGCGCAGCACCGAGTCGTGCGTGTAGATGACGTGCTCGCGCGGGGGCAGGTCGGCCAGCTCGATCAGGCCGGCGTGCAGCCACTCCGCGTACGGCTGGGCGGCGGCCAGCTCGGCCTTGATCTCCGCGTCGTGGGCGATCCGCCCGGCCGCGGTGTCGACCAGGAACATCTTGCCGGGCTGCAGGCGACCCTTGGCGACCACGTCGGCCGGGTCGAGGTCGATCACGCCGGCCTCGGAGCCGAGCACGACCAGCCCGTCCTTGGTGTGCCACCAACGGCCCGGGCGCAGGCCGTTGCGGTCGAGGACCGCGCCGATCTGCGTGCCGTCGGTGAACGCGACAGCGGCGGGACCGTCCCACGGCTCGATCAGGCTCGCGTGGAAGCGGTAGAAGGCACGACGCGCCGGGTCCATGCCCGGGTCGTTCTCCCACGCCTCCGGGATCATCATCAGCACGGCGTGCGGCAGGCTGCGGCCGGACAGGTGCAGCAGCTCCAGCACCTCGTCGAAGCTGGCCGAGTCGGACGCCTCCGGCGAGTTGATCGGGAACAGCCGCTTGATGTTGCCGGGCAGGTTCGGCGTGGAGAGCAGCGCCTCGCGGGCGGCCATCCAGTTCTTGTTGCCCCGGATGGTGTTGATCTCGCCGTTGTGGGCGATCAGCCGGTACGGGTGAGCCAGCGGCCACGACGGGAACGTGTTCGTCGAGAAGCGGGAGTGCACCAGCGCGATCGCACTGCTCATCCGCTCGTCGCTCAGCTCCGGGAAGAACTCCGGCAGCTGCTCGGGCGTGAGCATGCCCTTGTACGTGATGGTCCGCGCGGAGAGCGAGGGGAAGTACGCCGGGACGCCCCGCTGGGACGTCTCCCGCTCCGCCTGCTTGCGGATGCAGAACGCCACCCGGTCCAGCTCGATGCCGGAGAGCGGCTCACCGGCCTTGCCGGCGGGCGAGTCGACGAGCCGGTGCGCGGCGATGAACACCTGCCGGATCGCCGGGCGCGCGTCCTCGGCGGTCGCGCCCAGACCGGCCGGGTTCACCGGGACGTCGCGCCAGCCGAGCAGGTCGCCGCCCTCGACGAGCGCGTACTTCTCGAAGACCTTGATCGCGCGGGCGGCCTCGGCGGGGTCGGTCGGCAGGAACACCAGACCGGTCGCGTATCGGCCCGCCTCGGGCAGGTCGAAATCGGTCACCGCGCGGTAGTACTCGTCCGGGATCTGGATCATGATCCCGGCGCCGTCGCCGGTGTTCTGCTCGGCGCCACGCGCGCCCCGGTGGTCCAGGCGGATGAGCGCCGACAGGCCCTTGGCCACCACGTCGTGGCTTCGACGGCCATGAATGTCAGCAACAAAGGCCACGCCGCAGGCGTCACGCTCGAACGCCGGGTCGTACAACCCCTGGAGATGCGGATATGCCACCGGGCCTCCTGTCGTCTCTGGTGTTTCGGATCAAGGTCGGGACGACGTCGGCCCTGCAAAGTCTCTTGAGTCTACGTTAAGAGACACTGATCTCCGCCAGGTGCGGATTGATCACACCTGACGCCCGGATCACGGGTTGGTGTGGACGAACTGAATAGCACAGCCGCACCGGGGACCGGTAGTCTCGCGCGATGGCACGAGCGGATTCCGACCACTTCGACCGGCTCGAACAGTTCTACGACGCTTTGCCCCGGCCCTGGGCCCGGATCGAGGAGATCGGTTCCCTGGTGCTCTTCGTCCGCGAGGGCGAGGGCTGGCCCTACTATGCACGACCACGCATAGGCTCGCCCACCCCGTCCGCGGCCGACCTGATCACGTGCCGGGCCCGGCAGCGCGAGCTGGGGGTGCCGGAAGCGTTCGAGTGGGTGCACGAGACCACGCCCGACCTGCTCGCCGTGGCCCGCTCGGCCGGCCTGGAGGTGCTGCTCGCGCCACTGCTCAGCCTCGATCCGCAAGCCCTCGTGCCGGATCTTCCGGTGCCCGGCGCGACGCTCCGGCGGCTCGACCCGAACGCGCCCGGGTTCGCCGCGGACCTGGCCGCCTCGCGGGCCGTGGCGCGGCTCGCGTTCGCCGCGCCGGCCTACCGCACCCCCCTCGAGGTCGCCGAGAACACGCTGCTCATCGAGGGTGCCGGGCCGTCCGAGCGGGACGCCGCGGCGGAGTCCTCGATCACCGCCGAGGCGGTGCGGAGCATCGGCCGGATGCTGGCCGGCGGCGACTACGAGACCGTCGTCGTCGAGTCACCGGAGGAGGGCGTGCTGGCCACCGGTACCAGCCAGCGCGCCGGCGACGTGGCCGAGATCGCCGGGGTGGCCACGCTGCCGTCGGCGCGCGGGCGTGGTTACGCCTCGCAGCTCACCGCCTCGCTCGCCCGGGGACTGCTGACCCGCGGCGCCGACCTGATCTTCCTGACCGCCGGGGACGACGACGTGGCCCGCCTCTACACGAAGGTCGGGTTCCGCCGGATCGGCACGGCCTGCATCGCCGCGCCGGTCGCCCTCTCCCTGTGACACGCGAGGTCCCCGCGACTCGCTCACACTTCCCAGGATTTGGTACGCCGTAAGCACCGTGCTGGGCTCTGCCCGTTACCGATACCGTGCCTGGCCCGTCCCGCACGAGCTTCCGGCCGCACCCGGTCCACCTGTGTCCAGCGCGTGAACCAC
Source organism: Actinoplanes cyaneus (assembly GCF_016862095.1). Taxonomy (GTDB): domain Bacteria; phylum Actinomycetota; class Actinomycetes; order Mycobacteriales; family Micromonosporaceae; genus Actinoplanes; species Actinoplanes cyaneus. The sequence continues at coordinate 398,585 of NZ_BOMH01000007.1, read as the reverse complement.
CCGTGAAGAACGCCACCCGTCCCAAGATCCGGACCAGCCCCGCAACTTGATCCCGCACCACCTGAACCCCACGCCAGATCCGAACCGTGCTGAGCCGGCAACGCGCGTCCTAGTCCCGGCTGGTCCTCATGGGCGTTATCCGGGACGGATAACGCCCATGAGGACCAGCCGGCACCACCAGCCGCGTCGCGAGTCCGACCCGCTGCGAACCTTGCGTACGCCGGCTGGCGCTCACGGTCGTTCCGAGCCCCGAGAACCAGCCCTGAGCACCAGCCGAGTCGGCACGCCGCGCTTACCGGCCCGGCCCCAGCGGACCTCGCGCGGGCACGCAGGGGGCTTGGTCGTGTCGCCTGCGGACGGGCGGTCCATCGTCGTACGGCAAAAGGGGTTAATCCGGCGGGGACCAGTCGGAGACCGGGTCGAGGGTGCGGCCGAGCAGGCGCGGGCGCATGTGGTTCAGCGCGGCGTCGCGGGCTCGGAGGGCGAGCCGGCCGCGGGCCTGGACCACCGCTGACATCCGGCGGTTCTGCCGGACGACCGTCGCCGTGCGCGGCTGACGCAACCGCGTGTAACCCTCGATCGCCCTGGTCAGCGCATCGCCGGGGGTGGCGTCGGCGAGCAGGGAGCGCAGCGTCGCGGCGTCCTCGAAGGCGAGGCACGCGCCCTGCCCCAGGTGGTGCGGCATGGCGTGCGCGGCGTCACCGACCAGGACGACGCCGCCGGGGCCGGAGGGGAAGGTGTACGTCCGGGGCAGTGGCCGCAGCTCGCGCACGCCCTGCGGGACGAGCTCCTCCGGGCGGGTCAGCGACAGCAGCTCGCCGACCGGCTCGTGCCAGCCGGAGAACCAGCGCTGGAGCAGGGCGAGCTGGGTGGCGGCGGGTTCCGGGCGGGCGGCGCCGGCGGCGGTCGCGACCCAGTAGATGCCGCCTTTGCCGGCCGCGTGCGCGCCGAGCGGGATGGCGATGAATCGGTAGCCCGCGCCGAGCGTCTCGCCGCCGAGCGCCTGGCCGTCGGAGAGCCTGGGCACGCGGTAGCCGGGGATGACGGCCTGCCACGCGGCGAAGCCGGAGCCGACCGCGACGGCCTCGGGGGCGAGCGCCGCCCGGACCCGGCTGTCGATGCCGTCCGCGGCGACCACCAGGTCCGCCTCGATCAGGGTCCGGCCGTCACCGACCGCGGGGCGTTCCCGGCGGCCGGTGCGGACGGTGGTCACCTCGAAGCCGGTCCGGATCTCGGTGTCGCCGAGGTCCGCGACCAGCGCGTCGTAGAGGTCCTCCAGGTGCGCGACGGCCGGGGCGGGCCCGGTCGCGCCGGCCCGGGAGCGCGGCGGGACGAGCCACTGCCCGTCCGGGCGGCGCACCCCGCCGTCCGGCAGCGGGGACGTGCTGGCCGACCAGGCGCCGTCCGGGTCGAGCGACTCCAGCGCGCGCCGGCCGTTGGGCCAGAGGACGACAGCGGTGGGCGGGGCGGCGATCCGCTCGGCGCGTTCCAGGAGCGTGACCCGCCATCCGGTGCGGGCCAGCGCGCCGGCCGTGGCCAGACCGGCCATGCCCGCACCCACCACCACGGCCGTACGCACGTGTTGCCCGCCTTCCGCCGGGCTCAGCGGTCGCCGGCGGAGTTGTCGGCGGACTCGCTGGTCACGGGCTCGGGGTCGGCCTCGCGCTCCTCGGCGGCCGGGATCGCCCCGGTCTTCCGGTACTCCAGGAACTCCTCCTCGGTGACCACCCGGTACGACGCCGGCGCCTTGGTGGCGGTCGTCTCGGCGGAGACATCCACCGCGGAGACGTCCGAGCCCTCGACGGCCGGCTCGGGCGCGTCGGTGGGAATCACGTACTCCCGGGGGCCACGCTTGACGACGAAGTAGATCGCCGCGCCCAGGAACACCACGATCGACACGAACACGTTGAGCCGGATGCCGAAGAAGTGGTTGGCCTCGTCGGTGCGCAGCATCTCGATCCAGCAGCGGCCCGCCGTGTACGCCATCACGTACAGCGCGAACGCCCGGCCCCTGCCGAACTTGAACCTCCGGTCCAGCAGCCAGACCAGGCCGCCGACGCCGACGTCCCAGATCGCCTCGTAGAGGAAGGTCGGGTGGTAGAGGTCGGGAAGGGTCAGCGGCTCGCCGTCGACGGTCGACGCGTGACCCGGGTTCGCGGTGTCCATGGTGTGCACCTGCAGGCCCCAGGGCAGCGTGGTGACCTTGCCGTAGAGCTCGTTGTTGAACCAATTGCCGAACCGGCCGATGGCCTGCGCGATCGGCAGCGCCGGGGCGAGCGAGTCGGCGAAGACGCTCAGCGGGATGCCCATCTGCCGGGCCGCGATCCACGCGCCGAGCGCGCCACCGGCGACGGCGCCCCAGATGCCGAGGCCGCCCTCCCAGATGTACAGCGCCCGGACCGGGTCACCGCCGGAGCCGAAGTAGTCCTGCGGGGAGGTGGCCAGGTGGTAGAGCCGGGCGCCGACGATGCCGAACGGCACCGCCCAGACCACCATGTCCAGCGACGCCCAGGGCGCCACCCCGCGGTGACGCAGCCGCTGCTCCATCAGCAGGGTGGCGACGACCATGCCGGCGATGATGCACAGCGCGTAGGCCCGGATCGGGAGTGGGCCCAGGTGCCACACCGACGTGGTGGGACTGGGGATGAGGGCGTAGTTCACGGGTGCACACGCTACCGTCGCCGGGCCACTGCGCAATGCCCAGGGAGGCAACGGTTCAGGGCCAGAGAGCTTCCTTGACCCAGGAATCGGCGGAGCGCCGGTAGCGCAGCCGCGGATGCCGCCGGGAAGCGGGCTCACCCTGCCAGAACTCGACGCTGACCGGCGCCAGCGCGTACATGACGTGGCTCTCCGGCACGAAGTCCGGGTCCTCGGCCAGCAGCCGCTCGGCCTCGTGCATCGCCAGGGTGACATCCGACAAGTCGGCCAGCACGTCGCTCTGCACACTGCTCAGCGACGCCGTCCTCGACGTCGGGGAGCGCGACAGGAAGTCCGCGGCCGCGGCCGCAAGACCGAGATCGAACACCTTCCCGCGTACGCGGATCTGCCGCCCCTGCTCGGGCCAGTAGAAACCGAGCGCCGCCTGCGGGCCCGCGGTGAGCTGACGGCCCTTGGCGCTGCGACGGTCGGTGGCGAAGTGCCAGCCGCGCTCGTCCACCTCGCGCAGCAGCAGGACCCGCACGTCGGGCAGCCCGCCCTCGTCGACCGTCGCCAGGTTCATGGCGTGCGGCTCGCGCACCCCGGCCGCGACCGCCTCGCCGAACCAGCGCAGGAACAGCTCACGCGGCTCGGCCGGGGTCCGGTCGAGGTCGAACCGGGCCAGCTCGCCGGTCATCGCCGGGAGGGTGCGTAACAACCAGCTGATGCTCATCAGCGGCGGCGCACACCGTCCGCCAGCTCCGAGCTGAGCGAGCGCAGGCGGGTCAGGCCGGTGGCCCGGTCGGGCGCCTCCAGCACGCAGCGGATCAGGGCGCTGCCCACGATCACGCCGTCGGCGAACGCGGCCACCTCGGCGGCCTGGTCACCGGTGCCGACGCCGAGCCCGACGCCGATCGGCATGACCGGGTCGGCGCGGCGGATCCGGGCGACCAGCTCGGGTGCCTGCGAGGAGACGGACGTGCGGGCGCCGGTGACGCCCATCAGCGCGGTGGCGTAGACGAAGCCCCGGCAGTTCTCCAGGGTCATCGCGAGGCGCTCGTCGGTCGAGCTCGGCGCGACCAGGAACGTGCGGTCGATCCCGTGCCGGTCCGACGCGGCGATCCACTCGCCGGCCTCGTCCGGGATCAGGTCGGGCGTGATCAGCCCGGTCGCCCCGGCCGCGGCGAGATCGCGGGCGAACGCGTCGACGCCGTACTTCTCGATCGGGTTCCAGTAGGTCATCAGCACGACCGTGGCGCCGGCCGACGCCACGGCCTCGATGATCTTCAGGGTGTCCCTGGTCCGGACGCCGCCGGCCAGGGCGATGTCGCTGGCCTTCTGGATCACAGGGCCGTCCATCACCGGGTCCGAGTACGGCAGCTCGACCTCGATCACGTCGCAGCCGGCCTCGTGCATCGCGATCATCGACTCGATGCTGTGGTCCACCGTCGGGAAGCCGGCCGGCATGCAGCCGATCAGCACCGCGCGGTTGTCCGACTTGGCCTTCGCGAAGGTCTCCGCGATGCTCACGCGACTCACGTGTTCTCCCCGGGGACTACCGCCTCGACCGGGTCGAGGATGCCGAAGTACGCACCCGCCGTGTGCACGTCCTTGTCGCCACGGCCGGACAGGTTGATCACGATGACCGGGGTGCGGCCCAGCTCCTCGCGCAGCCGCGGGGCGATCTTCGCGGCGCCGGCCAGAGCGTGCGCGCTCTCGATCGCCGGGATGATCCCCTCGGTACGGCAGAGCAGCTGGAACGCCGCCATCGCCTCGTCGTCGGTGACCGGCTCGTAGGTGGCCCGCCCGGTGTCGTGCAGCCAGGCGTGCTCCGGGCCGACACCCGGGTAGTCCAGGCCGGCCGAGATCGAGTGCGACTCGATGGTCTGCCCGTCCTCGTCCTGCAGCAGGTACGTCCGGTTGCCGTGCAGCACGCCGATCGAACCGCCGGTGATCGACGCCGCGTGCCGGCCGGTCTCCACGCCGGCGCCACCGGCCTCGAAACCGTACAGCCGCACGCCCTCGTCGGGCACGAACGCGTGGAAGATGCCGATCGCGTTGGAGCCGCCACCGACACAGGCCGCGACCGCGTCCGGCAGCCGGCCGATCTGGTCCAGGGACTGCCGGCGGGCCTCGACGCCGATGCCGCCCACGAAGTCACGGACGATTTCCGGGAACGGGTGCGGGCCGGCCGCCGTACCGAGCAGGTAGTGGGTGGTCTCGACGGTGGAGACCCAGTCACGCAGCGCCTCGTTCAGCGCGTCCTTCAGGGTCCGCGAGCCGTTGGTGACCGGCACGACAGTGGCGCCGAGCATCCGCATCCGGGCCACGTTCAGCGCCTGGCGCTCGGTGTCGGTCTCGCCCATGTAGACCACGCACTCGAGGTCGAGCAGGGCGGCCGCGGTCGCGCTGGCCACCCCGTGCTGGCCGGCCCCGGTCTCGGCGATCACCCGGGGCTTGCCCATCCGCTTCGCGAGCAGAGCCTGGCCGAGCACGTTGCGCACCTTGTGCGCGCCGGTGTGGTTCAGGTCCTCACGCTTGAGCCAGATCTCGGCGCCGAGCTTCGCGGAGAGGCGCTTCGCCGGGTAGAGCAGCGACGGGGTGCCCGCGTAGTTCAGCAGCAGGTCCTCGAACTCGGCCTGGAACTCCGGGTCGACCTTCGCCGACCGGTACGCCGTCTCCAGCTCGTCCAGTGCCTTGATCAGTGCTTCCGGGACGAAGCGGCCACCGTAGCGACCGAAGTGCCCGGACAGGTCGGGAAGGGTCCCGGCACTCATCGCACGGGCCTCGGGGTCGCCGGGTGGTTGCCCGCGTTGACCAGCTCGGCCACCGCGTCCCGCGGCGACTTCTGGGTGACCAGGCCCTCGCCGACCAGCACCGCGTCGGCGCCCGCCGAGGCGTACCGGATCAGGTCGTGCGGGCCGCGGACGCCGGACTCGGCGATCTTCACGACGTTGTTCGGCAGGCCGGGCGCGATCCGCTCGAAGACGGACCGGTCCACCTCGAGGGTCCGCAGGTCACGGGCGTTCACCCCGATGACCTTCGCGTTCGCCTCGAGGGCGCGGTCCGCCTCCTCCTCGTTGTGCACCTCGACGAGGGCGGTCATGCCCAGCGACTCGATCCGCTCCAGGAGACCGACCAGCGCGTTCTGCTCCAGCGCCGCGACGATCAGCAGGACCAGGTCCGCGCCGTGGGCCCGGGCCTCGTGCACCTGGTAGCTGGAGATCACGAAGTCCTTGCGCAGGACCGGCACCTTGACCGCGGCACGCACCGCGACCAGGTCGTCCAGCGAGCCGCCGAACCACCGGCCCTCGGTGAGCACGCTGATGCACCGGGCACCACCGGCCGCATACTCCCCGGCCAGCTCGGCCGGGTCCGGGATGTCGGCGAGCGCACCCTTGGACGGGGACGACCGCTTCACCTCGGCGATCACCGCCACGCCCGGCTTGCGCAGGGCCGCGTAGGCGTCGATCGCCGGGGGCGCGGCGGCGGCGAGCTCCCGCACCTGCTCCAACGGCGTCTGTGCCTGACGCGCCGCTACGTCCTCGCGCACACCGGCGAGGATCTCCTCGAGTACGTTCTGCGGCCGCGCGGGTCCGCCACGATCGGATGTCACGTAATGACTCCCCTCTCCGGGTGTCTTCGGCCCGATGCTAGGCGTCGTGGCCCGTCCCCGGGCTCCCGGGGTATGGCGCGCCTCACGAGTTGGACTGGGGCATAATGCCAGGCTGCCCGCCCCGCATGTCACTTCGCTCACATGTCGCATACATCGAGCAGGTGGGTCGCGAAGCCCTGTGCAGGGGCACCTCCCCCGAACGGCCGACACCACCATGCGGTGACACGGGCGTCACGGAGCGGAAATACGGCTCCGGCATCGTGTCCCTCGGGCAAACTTGTCTGCGGCGTCGACAGCGCCGCCACCGCCACCGCCGACGATCACGATGATGATGCGGAGTCGACCAATGGCCACTGACCAGACCCCTCAGACATCCGGTTTCGCCGAGGTCTCCCGGAGCCTCGTCGCCATCGCGGCGGAGGTCGTGACCGGGGTGCAGCGGGCGGTGGTGGGGCCCGCCAACGTGCGGACCGCGCGGGACAACGCGTGGTCGGCGATCGAGGCGGACCGGGCTCGTGCCGCGGCGCGCGCCGAGACCAGCCGGGCGGTGGCCGCGATCGTCGCCACCTCCTCCCGGCGGACCGTTGCGGCGGCCCGGCACCGGGCGCGTGCGGTCGCGTCCACTGTTCACTGACGCCGCTCGTTCACTGATACAGCTCGTTCACTGATACTGCGGAAAGTCCCTCAGTCCGTCGGGTCGTCGCCGCGGTCGAGTGCGTCCCACGCGGCACGGTTGTCCGCCGGTTCCCGATCAGAGCCTTCCCGGCGTACGGCGGCGGGGGCGGGCCTGCGTTCGTACCGCGAGGACATCGCCGCCCAGAGGTGACCGTGCCGCGCGGCGAGCAAGCCGCCCATCGCGATCGCCAGGCCGCCGGCCACGCACGCGACCGGCCAGAGCGTGGCGGCCGCCCCGGCCTCACCGGCGTCCAGGGCTGCCCGCGCGAGCACCGCGCCCGCCGCGATCCCCGCGCCGGCCAGCAGCAGCACGCCGCCCAGGATCCGCCGGGCCAGGCCCTTGGTGGCGAGCAGCGCCCCGGCGCCGGCCAGCGCGACCACGGCCAGGCCGACGAGCCACGGCTGCTCGTCGGCGCCGGTGCGGATGGTGGTCAGATCCGAGAGGCCGGTGCGGTGCTCCACGGTCGACGACCACGTTCGGGTGACGGCGTAGAGGGTGAGGCCGGCCCCGGCGAGGCAGGCGAGGACCGCCGTCAGGTGCGACCGTCGCGTGCCCGGGGTGGCACCGGCCGCCGGCTCACCGCTCGACGTGGCCGCGGCCACCGGCTCGCCGCTCGGGGCGGGAGCGGTCATCGGGCCGCTCGCAGGGTCTCGGCGGCGGCGATCGCGGCCAGCACGGCCGCCGCCTTGTTCCGCGTCTCCTGCTCCTCCGCGGCCGGGTCGGAGTCGGCGACGATGCCGGCGCCCGCCCCGACGTAGGCCACCCCGTCCTTGAGCAGCGCCGTCCGGATCGCGATCGCCATGTCCATGTCACCGGCGAAGCCGAAGTAGCCGACCGTCCCGCCGTAGAGGCCGCGCCGCGTCGGTTCCAGCGACTCGATGATCTCCATGGCCCGGACCTTGGGCGCCCCGGAGAGCGTCCCGGCCGGGAACGTCGCGGCGAGCGCGTCGAACGCCGTCCGGTCCGCGCGGAGCTCGCCGACGACGGTGGACACGATGTGCATCACGTGGCTGTACCGCTCGATCCGGGCGAACTCCGGCACCTCGACGCTGCCCGGCTCGCAGACCCGGCCCAGGTCGTTGCGGCCCAGGTCGACCAGCATCACATGCTCGGAGCGCTCCTTCGGGTCGGCGAGCAGCTCGGCGGCGAGCGCGGCGTCCTGCTCCGGGGTCGCGCCGCGCCAGCGGGTGCCGGCGATCGGGTGCAGCAGCGCGGTCCGGTTAGCACTGACCTTGAGGTGCGCCTCCGGCGACGAGCCGACGATGTCGAAGTCGTCGAAGCGGAGCAGATACATGTACGGGCTCGGGTTCGTCGCCCGCAGCACCCGGTAGATGTCCAGCGCGTTCGCGTCGGTGGGCCGCTCGAACCGCTGCGCCACCACGATCTGGAAGCACTCGCCGGCCCGGATCGCCTCCTTCGCCTCCTCGACCGCCTTCTGGTAGTCGCCGGGGGCGGTGCGGCTGACCGGCTCGCCGGGCCCCGGCCGTTCCACGGTGGAGACCATCGGCGGGGTGGGCCGGGACAGCGCGGTGGTCATCGCGTCCAGCCGGCCGACCGCGTGGTGGTACGCCGCACGCCGGGCCGCGTCGTCGGCGTCCTGCGCCACCACGGCGTTCGCCACCAGCAGCGCCGAGCCGTCGTGGTGGTCGAGCACCACCAGGTCGGTGGCGAGCATCATGCCCAGCTCGGGCAGGTTCAGGTCGTCGTCGGCGGTGGACGGCAGCCGCTCGAAGCGCCGGACCAGGTCGTAGCTCAGGTAACCGACCATGCCACCGGTCAGCGGGGGCAGATCACCCTCCGACGGGCCGTCGGCCAGCGCCGCCACGGTCTGCCGCAGCGCCTCGACCGGGTCACCGCCGAGCGGCACCCCGGGCGGCGGGGTGCCCAGCCAGGCCGCCTCACCGTCACGCTCGATCAGGGTCGCCGCGCTGCGGACGCCGATGAACGAGTACCGCGACCACGCGATGCCCTGCTCGGCGGACTCCAGCAGGAATGTGCCCGGGCCGCCGGCAAGCTTCGTGTAGACGCCGACCGGGGTCTCACCGTCGGCCAGCAGCTTGCGGGTGACCGGGATGACCCGCCGACGCGTACTGACGAATTGGCTCTCGTCCGGAGAAGTCGCTCCACTGGTCACTGGGCCACCTTCAGGTCGTCGCTGAAACAGGTGTGCGTTCCGGTGTGGCAGGCCGCGCCGGTCTGCTCGACGGTCAGCAGCAGCGCGTCGCCGTCGCAGTCCAGCGCCACCTTCCGGACCCGCTGGTGGTGGCCGGACGTGGCGCCCTTCACCCAGTACTCCTGACGGCTGCGGGACCAGTAGGTGGCCTTGCCGGTCGTCAGCGTCCGATGCAGCGCCTCGGCGTCCATCCAGGCCAGCATCAGCACGTCGCCGGTGCCGTGCTCCTGCACGATCGCGGCGACCAGGCCGTCCGGAGTGCGCTTGAGCCGCGCGGCGATCGCCGCGTCCAGGGAAGTCTCTGCATCTGACACGACGACGATTCTCCCGCACGATCGCGGAATCCTTGCACCGGCTCGTGAGGGCCCACGATCCGGTCACAGGGGATGTGCCGGGCCCATCGGGGCGGTACCGTCGGCGGGGCGCCGTTACCTGCCTAGATGCCCCGGCGCTCGCCGCCGGTGTGTCTGCGCAGCTCCAAGCCCCGGTGGCGCGCCTCGCGACGGGAGTGGTTTACCGATGGAGCCGACCTCCAGCCCCGACAATCCGCGGCCCGCGCCCGGTCTTGCCCGCTTTTGGCAGGTTCGCCCGGATTCGGATGCCGAGTCGACCTACCTGCCGTCCGCCTATCTGCCCCCGGCGGAGGAGTCGTCGGTGCGGGAACCGGAGCCGGAGATGCTGTCCCTGGGCTCCCGGCGGGTGTCCGAGCCCGCCGACCGTGCACTCCCGCCGATCCCCGTGGACCTGCTGACCGGGTCGTCCGTGCCGTTCGGAGCTCACCCGGTGTCCCCGTTCGCACCGGTCGCGTCCGCCCGCGGCCCGCACGGCCCCGGCGACGCCAACGGTTTCCACGGCAATCCGGGCGACCTGCCGGGCAGCGATCCGTTCGGGCTGAACCGGGCAGCCGGTCGTGGCCCCGGCCCGGCCCGGGGTGACCGCGGCAACCCCCCACCGGCCCGTTCCCGGCACGGCGATTCTGATCACTCGATCCCTTCGGACCACGAGCCCGACCCTGGCCAGGACGTAGAGTCCCAGGGGCCCGAGGCCGATACACCGGGGCGGGAGACCTCTTTCGGGGGATTCCGGCTCGGCGGCACCGGGCGATTCCTCTTCGGCGGCCGAGGTCCCGACGACGCGCAACCGGGCGTCAACGGGCACGCCGCCGGGGCGGAGCCTTCGGCCGCGGAGGAGACCGGGGTCACCGGTCACGGCGACGTCCCGGTCACCGAGTCCGGCGACACTCAGGTCACCGAGCCCGGCGACGCTCACGTCGGCGAGCCCGGCGACGCTCACGTCGGTGAGTTCGGCGACAACCACGTCGCTGGGTTCAGCGACACCCACGTCGCTGAACCCGGCGACTCCCCCGTCGCCGAGCCGCCGGCCGACGAGAGGTCCACCGGGGTCACCCCCGCGGACGAGCCGGCCGACAAGGCGTCGCCGGAGGCCGGCCAGGACCCCGCCGAGCAGGCGGGACCACGCGACGAGAACGGACGTGACGACATGAACGGACGGGCAGGAGCCCCCGGGTACGCACAGGCCGGCGACGTGCCGGGCCACGAGGAGGCGCCCGCGGCGGACAGCCCGGCCGAGGAGACCGCTCCCGCCTCGGGCTGGGCGTCGGTCCCGGTGCAGCCGCCGACCTCGGGCGGCCCGGCCGGCCCGGTCTCCGGCGCGCCGGTGTCACCCGGTTACGCCCCGGCGCCGTACCTGGCGACCGACTTCACCCCGGACCACCCGGCCGTCTCGCTGGACCACGCCGGCGGCTCGCTGGACCACCCGGGTGCCACGCTGGACCTGCCCGAGCAGGGCGGTTCCGCGCCGGCCGACCCGGCCGCGTCCGCCGCGCCGGTCTCCCCCGCTCAGCCGCAGGCTCCGGCTCCGATCAGCGGCTCGGCCCCGGCTCCGGCCCCGATCAGCGGCTCGGCTTCGGCCCCGATCAGCGGTTCAGCGCCGGCCCCCGTCAGCGGCTCGGCTTCGGTGAGCGGCTCATCTCCGGTGAGCGGTTCGGCGCCGGCCCCGGTCAGCGGCTCGGCCTCGGTTCCCGCGCCGGATCTGGCGTACCCGATGCCGCCCATCCCGCAGATCCCGGCCACCCGGGCGCCGTCCGACCTGCCGGTCGCGCCGGACACCGGGTTCGCGTTCGGCTCGCCGGCCACCACCGGTTACAGCCTGGGCCGATCCGGCGAGGCCTTCGGCGTCGCCTCGGTCACTCCGGCCGGCCCGTCCGCGCCGCAGCCCGGCTCGGTCACGCCGCCGCCGCTGGAGTTCCAGCCGTACCCGGAGTCCGGCCTGGCCGGCGTCTCGATCAGCAACTTCCGGCGCCACCCGCTCGACGACGAGCCGCGCCCGGCCGCCCGTCGCTCGGCCAGCCTGGAGGACGCCGAGCCGGTCCGCCGCCCGAACCGCCGCGCCGCCGAGGACGACGACCTCTCCATCACCCCGGCCGCGGAGGGCTCGGTCATCCGTCCCACGGTCTGGGACGAGGACGCCGCCCGCCACTTCCGGGCCGCCTGGCACGAGGTGAAGGCGGAGTTCGTCGACGACCCGGTGAACGCGCTCACCCGCGCCCATGACCTGCTCACCGACGCCGTGAACGAGCTGACCGAGGTCCTGCTGGCCGAGCGCGACGAGCTCGACCCGCTGCGCGGCACCGGCACGACGGACACGGAGAGCATGCGCATGGCCATGCGCGGCTACCGCGAGTTCCTGGACCGCATCCTCTCCCTGTAACCGTATGGCGCAGGGGTGCTCCACCAACCGCGAAGCACCCCTGCGCCCAAGAAGCCACCGGTTCCGAGTGGCCGTCACGGGTGCTTCAACGCCGTCAAGCACCCCTGACCACCAGCCGCGACTCACGCAAGAAGGCGGGCAGCCCCCGGCACGGGGCTGCCCGCCTTTTCGCTGCCTCACTCCCCGCGGCACCGGTGAGTGAGGCTGACGGGATCCCACCACCGACGGCGGCAGAAGGTGAGTGGTGGGATCCCGGGCTATTCGAAGACTCGGGCCGGCGCTAGGCGGCGCACTTGCGGCAGAGGATGGGGTGGAGCAGGTGGGCGAGGTCGTGACGGTCGGTGACCGGCCGCGGGAAGGCGAGGCGCGCGCTGCGTGACCCCATCCGGACCAGGAAGCCGTAGCGGTCCAGCCGGACCACCCGGGGTTCGTCGCCGGGACGGGCGGCCGCGCCCAACTGCCGGCGCACGTAGTCGCTCATCTCGGCCACGTGGTGATCGGCCAGGTCCGCGATCAGGTCGAACTCGACGGCGCGCAGCGGGTCAGGCGACGCCTCGGCGTAGTCGTCCGGGTCGATCTCGACGAGCTTCTCGTGGCGTTCGAAGCGCACCTCGGCCACGTCCATCCGGTACAGCGCCTGGGACTCCCCGATGTCGAGCAGGTCCCCGCAGGCGTCGGTGTCGGCGTAGTCCAGCGCGGCGGCGCGCGCCTCGTCGCCGGTGAGCCGGGCGGCCCAGCCGGACACCCACACGCGGCCGATCGCGGGTGAGGAGGACATCGGCGGCACGTCCCGGACGTCGAGAACGAGCGCGGCGTCGTCGTTGCCCGGCTGCGGCCGCAGCGCCGTGGTGAGCGTGCTGCCGGAGGGCACGAGCAGCAGCGGACGGCCCTGCGCGTCGGTCACGTGCCGCACCGGGAGCGGCCCGGGGTGGCAGGCGATGTGGGCGACGGCGGGCAGGTGACCGGCGGCGAGAGTACGCGCGATCTCGGCGGGACTGGGTTGCATGACGAGCACCTCCGGGCACCGGTTAGGCTTACCTAAGTTAGGCAAGGCTAACCGTAACAGGAGATCCGGAGTGAACAACTCGCGACCCAAAGCCAAGCTCTCCCGGGCGCTCGGCATCCCACTGACCCGCAAGTGCGTGAAGTACTTCGAGCGGCGGCCGTTCCCGCCGGGTGTGCACGGCCGTGGCCGGCGCAAGAGCTCGGACTACCAGGTCCGTCTTCTGGAGAAGCAGCGTCTGCGGCACCAGTACAACATCAGCGAGGTCCAGATGCGGGCCGCGTACGAGGCCGCGCACCAGGCCGAGGGCAAGACCGGCGAGAACATGGTCACCCTGCTGGAGCGCCGTCTCGACGCGACCGTCTTCCGGGCCGGCTTCACGCGCACCATCTACCAGGCCCGCCAGCTCGTCGTGCACGGTCACTTCACGGTGGACGGCAAGAAGGTGGACCGGCCGGGCTACAAGCTCAAGCCGGGCCAGGTCGTCGAGGTCAGGGAGACGAGCCGGCAGAAGCCGCCGTTCCAGATCGCGGCGACCGGCGCCCACCTCGACGGGCCGACCGCGCCGTACCTGTCGACGGTCCTCGAGGAGCTGCGCACCACCGTGATCCGGGTGCCGCAGCGCACTGAGGTCCCGGTGCTCTGCGACGAGCAGCTCGTCGTCGAGTACTACGCCCGCTGACCCGCTGAACCCCGGGGGCTGCCACCCCCGGAGATCGCCGGTGAGATGGCAAGCGGCTTTTCGACGCCCGCGGGGTTTGCGGGAAGCCGCCTGCCATCTCACCGGTTACCAGGGCGACCTTCCGATGAGAAGCGGATCCGGCTAGCCCTGCGTCTGTTCCAACCAGCTGGCGTAGAGCTTGGCGTAGATGGAATCCAGCTCGGCGACGAGCTGGGCGTGCGGGCCGCGTTGCACGACGCGGCCCGCGTCCACCACGATCACCTCGTCCGCGGCCTGCGCGGTGGAGAGCCGGTGCGCGATCGCCACCGTCGTCCGGCCGCGAGTGACCAGGTCCAGCGCGTGCTGCAGGCGCACCTCGGTGGCCGGGTCGACCGCGCTGGTCGCCTCGTCGAGCACGAGCAGGTCGGGATCGGCCACATAGGCCCGGACCAGCGCCACGAGCTGGCGTTCCCCGACGCTGAGCGCCTCGCCGCGCTCGCCGACCGGGGTGTCCAGCCCCTCGGGCAGCCCGGCGAGCCAGTCCGCGAGGCCGAGCTCGGTGAACGCGGTCGTCAGCTGCTCGCCGGTGAGCGACGGCTCGGCGAAGCGGATGTTCTCCGCGACGGTGGCGTCGAACAGGAAGCCGTCCTGCGGGACCATCACCACCCGCGAGCGCAGCGACGAGAACCGCACCGACGTCAGCGGCGTCCCGGAGAGCAGCACCTCGCCCGCGGCCGGATCCATCAGCCGGGTGAGCAGCTTGGCGAACGTCGTCTTCCCGCTGCCGGTCTCTCCCACCACCGCATACTTGCGCCGGGCGGGCAGTTCGAGATCGACATCAGCCAGGACGACGGGTCCGCCCGGGTAGCGGAACGAGACGTCGGCGAAGCACACCGACAGCGGCCCCTCGGGCAGCGCCACACCCCGGTCGTCCGGGTCGGCGACATCCGGCTCGACGTCGAGCACGTCGAGGATCCGGCGCCAGCCGGCCACCGCGTTCTGCGCCTCGTTGAGCATGTCGGTGGCGATCTGCACGGGCTGGATGAAGAGCGTCACCAGGAACAGGAACGCGGTGAGCTGCCCGACGGTGAGGTCGCCGCCGGCCCCGAGCAGGACGCCGACCACGACCACACCGGCCATGGCCAGCCCGGCCCCGATCTCGCCGCTGGAGAAACTGGTCACGCTGGTGCGCAGGGCCTTCTGCTGGGCGACGCGCAGATCGTCGATGGACGTGTCGAGGCGCTGCTGGGTGCGGCCGGACACCCCGTACGCGCGAATGACCGTCGCACCGACGACACTCTCCGCGATGGCGCCGAGCATCACCCCGGTCCGTTCCCGGGAGGCCTGATAGACGGCGCGCAGCCGTTTCTGGAACAGCCGGATCACGCCGACCGCCGGGCCGAACGCGATGAGCACGACCAGCGCGAGCTGCCAGGAGTAGACGAACATCACCGCGGCCGAGACCAGCAGTTGCCCGGAGGCGAGCAGCAGCTGCACCCCGCCGAACTGCAGGAACTGCGAGATCTGGTCGACGTCGCTGGTCACCCGGGACACCATCGAGCCGCGCCGCTCGGACTGCTGGTGCAGCATCGACAGGTCGTGGATGTGCCGGAACGCCCGGGAGCGCAGCGCCGCCAGCGCGGTCTCGCTGACGGTGAAGAGCCGCCGGGTCATCAGGTATCCACAGAGTGTCGAGATCAGCAGCGCGCAGAGCGTGAACAGGACGATCTCGGTGACCACGCCCAGGTCGGGGCCGCCCGCCGCGCGGATGCCGTGGTCGATGCCCTGCTGCACGGCGATCGGCACGGCCACCCGCCCGGCCATCTGCAGCATGGCGAGCACGATCGTGCCGCCCAGCCCGGTCCGCAGTTCCGGCGACAGGGCCAGACCACGCTTGACGGTGGCCAGCGTTCCTTCGCTCATGGGAGCTCTTCCGCCTTCTCGTACGCCGTGACCAGCTCCTGATAGCCGCGATGGAACGTCATCAGCTCGGCATGCGTCCCGGTCGCCACGACCCGCCCGCGCTCCAGGTAGACCACCTGGTCGGCGAGGGCGATCGTGGCCCGCCGGTACGCCACGACCAGGATCGACGCGCCCGCGTCGCCCCCGCGCAGCGCACCGAGGATGGCCGCCTCCACCCGCGGGTCGACGGCGCTGGTCGCGTCGTCGAGCACGAGCAGTCGCGGCGTGCCGGCCAGCGCCCGGGCCAGGGTGAGCCGCTGCCGCTGACCGCCGGAGAGCGAGGTGCCGCGCTCGCCGACCGCGGTGCCCAGCCCCTCGGGCAGGTTGGCCACGAACCTCTCGGCCTGCGCCAGCGTGATCGCCGCGCGGACCGCGTCGTCGTCCACCCCGGGCCGGTCCAGCGCGATGTTGCCGCGGACGGTGTCGTCGAAGACGAACGGGATCTGCGGGACCAGTGCGGTCGCGCCGGCCAGGGCGGACAGCGACAGGTCGGGCAGTTTGACCCCGTCCAGCGCGACGCTGCCGGATTCCGGGTCGACCAGGCGCACGGCGAGCGAGGCGATCGTCGACTTGCCGGAGCCGGTCGCGCCGACGAGCGCCACCGTCTTGCCGGCCGGCACCGTGAAACTCACCTCGTGCAGGACCTCGGGGCCGTCGCCGTACCGGAAATCGACCTGCTCGAAGCGCAACTCGGCAGGGCCGGAACCGGTCAGCGAACCCTCGCCGTAGGCGAGATCGCCCTCGGCGCCGAGCACGGCCTGCACCCGATCCCAGCCGGCCACGCTGCGCGGGAGCTCGGCGACGACCCAGCCGATCGCCCGCACCGGGAACGCCAGCACGGTGAACAGGAACGAGACGCTGACCAGCTCGGTCACGCCGATCGCGCCAGTCTGCAGCCGCCAGGCGCCGAGCAGCAGGACGGCGAGCGTGCCGAGGCTGGGCAGGCTGTCCATCAGCGGGTCGAACAGGCCGCGCAGCCGGCCCACGGAGATCAGCGAGTCGCGCAGCTCGTCGACGAAGACGCCGAAGCGGCGGGACTCGTCGGCCTCCCGGCCCATCGTCTTGACGACCAGCGCGCCGTCGAAGCTCTCGTGCGCGACGGCGCTGACCTTCGCCCGGTTCTGCTGGACGAGGATCTGGCGCGGCGACATCCGGCGCGAGTAGACCAGGTTCAACCCGAACAGCGCGGGGAACAGCGTGGCGCCGACCAGGGCCAGGACCCAGTCGGTGGCGAAGAGCGAGACCAGCGCGCCGATCAGCATCACGACAGTGCCGACCGCGAACGGCAGCGGAGCGATCGGGCCCCAGGCCGCCTCGACGTCGGAGTTCGCGTTCGACAGCAGCGTGCCGGTGGCGTGCCGCTGGTGCCAGGCCGGCGGCAGCGACAGGTAACGCCGGGTCACCGCGCTGCGATAGCGCGCCTGCAGCCGGAACTGCATGTAACCGGCGCCGAGCCGGCGGCCGAAGATGCTGGCCACGCGCAGGGCGCTGATGCCCAGGAAGGCCGCGGCGACCAGGCCGAGCTCGGCGGTGCTCGCCCGGTGCGCGGCGAAGGCGGGCACGACGATGTCGCCGATCACCCAGCCCACCACGTACGAGTTGGCGATGATGAGCAGCCCGAACAGGCTGCTGCCGATGGTGCCGACGGTGAAGAGCCGTGGTTCCGTGCGGATCGCGTGGCCGAGCACCCGCAGACCCCGTCCCAGCACGTCGCGGCTGGCTCTGCTGCTCATTTCCTACCTGACTGGTAAGTGTTGACCGGCGAATCCGGCCTTACCGTTACCATCCTGCCGAACGAGCGGTCGCCCGCCACACTCTCACCACTGTGGCGACGATTACACCGTGGCATACCATCGGTCGATGAACGACTACGCCCGCCAGGAACGCCGGCTGCTCGCCGACCTGCTGCTGCGTGAGGGCCCGGACGCGCCGACGCTGTGCACCGGGTGGACCACCCGGGATCTGGCCGCTCATCTCGTCGTCCGGGAACGCCGGCCGGACGCCTCCGCCGGGATGATCATCCCGGCGCTCCACTCGTACGGTGAGCGGGTGCGCCTGGCCAAGGCCGCCATGCCGTACCCGGAACTGATCGCCGAGCTGCGGCAGCCGCCGGTGTGGAGCCCGATCAGCAGCCCGCTCACCGACGGCGTGATCAACACCATGGAGTTCTTCATCCACCACGAGGACGTGCGCCGCGTCACACCGGACTGGGAGCCGCGCCCGCTGCCGGCCGGCCACCAGGCCGCGCTCTGGCGCAGCGGCAAGCTCACCTCGCGGATGGCGCTGCGCCGGGCGGGCGTGGTCGCCGAGGTGGTCCCCGACGGCTTCCCGCCGGTGCGGACCGGCCCGGCGCCGGCCGTGCGGATCAGCGGCGACGTGGGTGAGCTGGCGATCTTCTTCTCCGGGCGGCAGCGCGCCGCCCGCGTCGAGATCGAGGGCGACCCGGCCACGGCCGAGCGGCTGCGCGGGGCCAAGCTCGGCTTCTGACGATTGGCCCCTTCACAAGACCGCAGATTGGCTCGGACGTACGGACCAATCGCCCTCTAGTTTCTTCCCATGACCGCTCGACTCTCGGTGGCTCAGGGCACGGCGCTCTCGATCGGCGCCGTGCTGGGCACCGGCCTCATCTCCATGCCGGCGCTGGCCGCCGCGGCCGCGGGACCCGCCGCACTGCTGGCGTGGCTCGCACTGATCGTTCTCTCCGCGCCCCTGGCCTGGACGTTCGCGGCGCTCGGCGCGCGGTACCCGGACGGCGGCGGGGTGTCGACGTACGCCGGAATGGCCTTCGGACGACGCGCGGCCGCCGCCGTGGGCTGGTGCTTCTACTTCGCGGTGCCGCTCGGCGCGCCGGTCGCCGCGGCGTTCACCGGCGGGTACGTCGCGGACGCGCTCGGCGGCGGCAAGGTCACCGAGTTCCTGACGTTCGTCGGGGTGGTGGCCACGGCGTACGCGATGAACTGGTTCGGTCTTCGCATCTCCGGCCGGGTCCAGCTGGTGCTGACCGGAACCCTGGCGCTGCTGCTGGTGCTGACCGTGCTGGCCGCGCTGCCGCACCTGGACACGTCGAACCTCACCCCGTTCATGCCGCACGGCTGGTCCGGGGTCGGCGCCGCCACCGCCATCCTGGTCTGGGGGTTCGCCGGGTGGGAGGCGCTGTCGTCACTGTCGGCGGAGTACCGCGACCCGCGCCGGGACGTGCCGCGGGCCACGATGCTCGCGGTCGCCGTGGTCGGCGTGCTCTACCTCGCGGTGGCCGCGGTCAGCGTGCTCGCGCTCGGGCCGGGCCTCGCGCGCAGCCGGGCGCCGCTCGCCGACCTGCTGGCGATCGGGCTGGGCGGGCCGGTCCGGGGAGTCACCGCGGTCGTCGCCGTGGTGCTGACGCTGGGCGCGGTGAACGCGTACTTCGCGGGCGCCAGCAGACTCGGAGTGGCGCTGGCCCGGGACGGCGCGCTGCCGGCCCGGGTGTTCGGGGGCCGGCGCCGCTCCCTCACCTTCATCCTGGTGACCAGCATCGGGTGCGCGTTGCTGCCGCTCTCCGTCTCGCAGTCGGCGCTGCTGGTGACGGGGTGTTTCACCCTGGTGTACGTGATCGGCACCGCCGCCGCGCTGCGACTGCTGCCACGCGGGTGGCCGCGGGTGGTGGCCGGGACCGCGTTCGCCGCCGTCTGCGGGCTGCTGTGGCTGAACGGCTGGCCGGCGCTGCTGAGTCTCGGTTTCGCGGCCGGCGCCCTGACCTATCAACTGGTGTCAGAGAAGATCGGACAGGATCGCCAGGCCCTCGTCGAGCCGCGCGGGATCGATCGCGCCGAAGCCGAGAACGAGGCCGTGCCGGTCGCCGCCGTAGTGGGAGAGATCGTCGAGGGTCAGCCCGAGCGCCGGTGACAGGTCGGGAATCGCCGACCCGGCCAGCGCGGTCACGTGCAGCCCGGCCGCCGACGGCACCACGGTGAGCCCCGGTATCGCGCTCAGCGCGGCGACGATCCGGGTGTGGCGGGCCGCGTACTCCCGGCGGGCCCGGCGCACGTGCCGGGCCAGCTCACCCTCGTCGATGAAGCGCGCGAGCGCCGCCTGGATCGCCACGTGCCCGTGCCCGTCGCCGAGCTGCCGGGCCGCCGCCAGGGCGGGACGCAGGCTCGGCGGGGTGAGGACGAAACCCGTACGGACGGTGGGCAGCATGCTCTTGGAGAACGTGCCCACGTAGAGCACCCGGTCGTACTCGTCGAGCGCCCGCAACGGCTCCAGGGGGCGGCTGCCGAAACGGAACTCGCTGTCGTAGTCGTCCTCCACGATCGCCACCTGCCGCCGTCGCGCCCAGTCGAGCAACTGCCGCCGCCGGTCGAGGCTGAGCACCGGCCCGAGCGGGAACTGGTGCGACGGCGTGACGTAGACGATCCGCGCGTGCGCCGGCAACGCGTCCACGACCAGCCCCTCGCCGTCGACCGGCACGCCGGTGACCTTCGCGCCCAGCGAGGCGAACAGGGCCCGGGCCGGTGGATATCCCGGCTCCTCCACGGCGACCGTGTCCCCGGGCCGCAGCAGCACCCGTCCGATCAGGTCGAACGCGTGCTGCGCCCCGTTGGTGACCAGCACGTCGGCGGCCGTGGCCCGGACCGACCGGGCATATCCCAGGTAGCGCGCGATCGCGGACCGCAGCGCCGGATGCCCGTACGGATCGGCGTACGTCCCCGGCCCGTTCGCCCGCAACCGCAGCTCGGCGCCGACCATCCGCCGCCACGTGTCGAACGGGAACAGCCCGGCGTCCGGGATGCCGACCCGGAAGTCGAACTTCGGTGCCGCGACGGTCCCGCTGGTCGGCTCGGGGGCGAAGGCCCAGCCGGCGCGCGGCCGCAGCGGATCCGGCGCCGGCGGTCGCTGCCGGCGCGGCACCCGGGGCTCGGCCACGAACGTCCCGGAGCCGACCCGCGCGGTCAGGTGGCCCTCGGCGACCAGACGCTCGTACGCCCCGGCCACGCTGCCCCGGGAGACGCCGAGGTCAGCGGCGAGCGTCCGGCTGGCCGGCAGCCGGTGCCCGGCCGGGAGGCGGCCGTCCGCGATGGCCGTGCGCAGCGCCCGGTACACCGCGGCGGTCGTCCCGCCGGCCCCGGGCCCGGTCTCGATCACCAGATCCACGCCTGAACGGTATAGACATTCCAGGATGCCCGGCGGATGTAACTCTGCGCATACGCTCAGGCACGAAGCATCGACTTCGATACTCAGGGGGATGACATGAGGATGCGACGTGGCGGGTTCCGGGCAGCGGTGGTGCTGCTCGTGGTGGCAGGTGCGATCGGCCTGGTGTCCGGTCCGGCGGCCGCGGCGACCGGGGGTGACGTGTCACTGCTCGGCAGCCCCGCGGTCTCCCTGCTCGTCTCCCTGCTCTGACTGGCGTTCCAGCTCGCCAGCGGTGACGAACGTGGCCGCACCGGCCGTCCGTCGATCAATCGCCGTCGCTCTTCCCCGCGGTCCACGCGACCGGGGAAGGCGGCGGCGAAGTCGTTCCCGGCCGTGTCGGCGAGCCGCGCCGGCGCGGCCGTGTCGACACCTGTCCCACCGACAACCAGGAAAACCACGTGGTCAACGTAGCGACTAGGATGGAATTCGATTTCAGGGGCGCTCTAGCCGTGTGACCGCCAATTCATTACCCTGCGGTAACAACGACGTTACGTCCCCCCGTTGCGGTTTTAAGGCGGCGCTTGATGGCTCTCGAGGTTCCCTACCGGTCGATCCCGGACATGCTGTTCCAGCGCGTGGCCAAGACACCGGACGCGCAGGCCCTCGCCGGGCCCAACGCGGACGACACCGGCATGAGCTGGCTGACCTGGCGCCAGGTCGGTGAGCGTGCCAGGGCGATCGGGGCCGGCCTGCGGGAGCTCGGCGTCGGCCTGGAGGACCGGGTCGCGATCCTGTCCAGCACCCGCCTCGAGTGGATCCTCGCGGACCTCGGCATCAACGTCGCCGGCGCGGCGGCCACCACCGTCTACCCCACCACCGAGCCGGAGGACACCGCGTTCATCATCGCGGACTCCGGCTCCAGGATCCTGATCGCGGAGAACCCGAAGCAGGCGCTGAAGATCGCCGGCACGGAGACCGCCCTGACCAAGGTCGTGCTGATCGACGGCGCGGCCGACGCCGGCGCCACCCCGCCGCAGATCACCCTGGCCGACCTGGAGGAGCTGGGCGCCGCCGCCCTCCGTCGTGAGCCGAGCCTGATCGACGACGTGGTCGCCCAGCTCGGGCCGGACAACGTGGCGACGCTGATCTACACCTCCGGCACCACCGGCCGCCCCAAGGGCGTCGAGCTGCTGCACCGCGGCTGGACGTGGGAGGGCGTCGCGCAGGACAACCTGGGCCTGTTCTCCCCCACCGACCTGCACTACCTGTGGCTGCCGATGTCGCACGCGTTCGGCAAGACGCTGCTCTGCGGCATCCTGCACGTCGGCGTGCCGACCTACGTCGACGGCCGGGTGGACAAGCTGATCGACCTGCTCGCGGTGATCCGGCCGACGCTGATGTGCGCCCCGCCGCGGATCTTCGAGAAGGTCTACAACAAGACCGTGACCAGCGGGCTCTCCGGCACCGGCCTGAAGCCGAAGATCTTCTCCTGGGCGGTCGCGACCGGTAAGCGGAAGGTCGCCTTCGAGCAGGCCGGCAAGCCGGTCCCGGCCGGCCTCAAGGCGCAGTACGCGATCGCCGAGCGGCTGGTCTTCAAGAAGCTGCAGGACAAACTCGGCGGCAACCTGCGCGTGCTGGTCAGCGGCTCGGCCGCGCTCAGCCGGGACATCGCCGAGTTCTTCGCCGCGGCCAACCTGCCGATCCTGGAGGGCTACGGCATGACCGAGGCCTCCGCCGCGAACTTCGTGAACCGCCACGGCCGCCTCAAGATCGGCACGGTCGGCGAGGCGATCGGCGACCTCGAGGTCCGCATCGACACCGACGGCGAGGTGCTGCTGCGCGGCGCGCCGGTCATGCGCGGCTACCACAACCTGCCGCAGGCGACCGCGGAAGCGTTCACCGAGGACGGGTTCCTGCGCACCGGCGACATCGGCGAGCTCGACGCGGACGGCTTCCTGAAGATCACCGACCGTAAGAAGGACCTGGTCAAGACGTCCGGTGGCAAGTTCATCGCGCCCAGCGCGATCGAGGGCGCGTTCAAGGCCGTCTGCCCGTACACGTCGCAGGCGATCGTCGTCGGCCAGTCGCGCAACTTCGTCACCATGCTCATCACGCTCGACGAGGACGCGATCTCGGGCTGGGCCGCCGCCGGGCCGCTCGCCGGCAAGAGCTACGCCGAGATCGTCGCCGCGCCGGAGACGCACGCGCTGGTCGAGGGCTACCTCGCCGAGCTGAACGGCAAGCTCAACCGCTGGGAGACGGTCAAGAAGTTCACGATCCTCCCCCGCGACCTGAGCATCGAGGCCGGCGAGATCACGCCGTCCATGAAGATCAAGCGCCGCAGCGTCGAGACGAACTTCGCCGACCAGATCGAGAAGATGTACGAGGGCTCGCTCGCCCAGATCTGACGCCTCCCGCAACGGCCGCCTTCCTGCCCCGGAGGCGGCCGTCCCGCTTCGCGGAGGATCTTCACATTCATCATTTCCTATGTCCGCTGTGGTCCTTGCCGTCGCTCCCGCGGGGACCCTCCCGTCCCGAGCAGGCCGCTGGCGCGGCCAGAACGCTCGGGCCGCGAGGGCGATCTCCGTGGATGGGCACGGTCACACCACAGATCAACAGCGGTTCTCCGGCGAGGCCGCCAACGGCGCGGGGCGCGAGCCGCACCGCGGGCCCGGGTGGCGGCGCGAGTCGCGCTGTCCGGCTGGTTCTCATGGACGTTATCCGGGCCGGATAACGCCCATGAGAGCCAGCCGGGGCCGGGAGCCGCGCCGCCTGCTCGGGCCGACCGACCTCGCGGAGGCGCCGCGCCAGACGCCAGGCGCAACGCATCCCCGCCCCACGGGGGTTGTGCCACGGCAGAGACGCCGGGAGCAACGCGTCCCGGCCGCACGGGTCTTCTGCTCTGACCGTGACCACCCGCGGAGGCCGCCCTTTCGGTGCGAGCGTTCTGGCCGCGCCAGCGGCCTGCTCGGATCGGAAGGGTCCCCGCGGGAGCGACGGTCTGGACCCCGGCGGACCGGGGCAATGAAGATCTTTATCGGTCAGGCAATGACGGCGGGCGTCCGCCACGAAGGCCGCGAGGCGCGATCGAGATCGTGCCGGACCGATGCGATCCGCCGGACCGCCTCGACGAGATCGTCGGCGGGCAGCGTGAACGGCAGGCGCAGGAAGCGCTCCAGGGTCCCGTCGAGCCCGAACCGGGGGCCCGGGGCGAGGCGCACCCCGACGTCCTCGGCGGCCCGGGACAGCGCGCTGGAGATCGGCCCGTCGAGTTCGGCCCAGAGCGTCACCCCGCCGCCGGGGATGAAGAACCGCCACTCCGGCAACTGCTCGCGCAACGCCGTGACCAGCGCATCTCGCCGGAACTGCAGCTGTGCCCGGCGCGCCGCGACGATCGACGGCGCCAGCCGCAGCAGCTGGACGGCGACGAGCTGCTCCAGCACCGGGCTGGCCATGTCGACGCCGACCCGGATCGCGGCGAGCCGCTGCACGAGCGGTGCCGAGGCACGGACCCAGCCGATCCGGAGGCCACCCCAGTAGGCCTTGCTCATCCCGCCGATCGACAGCACCCGTGAGTGCCGATCAAAGACGGCCACGGGCGGGGGCATGTCAGGGGCGTCGAGCGGCAGGTCCACGAAGGACTCGTCGACGACGAGCTCGGTGCCGCTGGCGTGCGCGGTGGCGACCATCCGCTCGCGCAGCTCGGCCGGCATCAGGTGGCCGGTCGGGTTCTGGAACTCGGTGATCATGTAGGCGAGCCGCGGCCGCGTCTGCCGCAACGCCCCGAGCAGCAGCTCCGCGTCCCAGCCGGTGGCGGTGTCCATGCCGTGCGTGCTGATCCGGGCGCGGCGGGCGGAGAGCGCGGCGAGCGCGTTGGGATAGGTCGGCGTCTCCACCAGCACCGGCGCCCCGACCGGCACGGTGAGGCGGAGCACCAGGTCGAGGGCCTGCTGGGTGCCGCTGGTCACGAGGATCTGCTCGGCGGAGGTCGGCACGCCGCGATTGGTGTAGATCTCGGCGACCGCGGCGCGCAGCTCGGGCAGGCCGGTCGGGTGGTAACCGGCGCTGCCCAGGTACCGCGGCAGCTCGTCGGCGGCGGCGCGCGCGGCCGGGACCAGCTCGACCGGCGCGGCGGACGCGGCACAGCCCAGGTCGATCATGTCGAGGTCGTCGTCCGGCGTCCACAGCCCGGAGGTGGCTACGCGGTGCCCGTTCGGCAGCGTGGTCCAGCTGCCGGCGCCACGACGGCTGGTCAGGTGACCACTCTCGCGCAGCGCACGGTACGCCGCCGACACCGTCGTCCGGCTCACGCCGAGCGACTCGGCGAGCTCCCGTTCCGCCGGCAGGCGCACGCCCAGGGCGAGCCGCCCGTCGGCGAGCAGCCCGCGCACCGCGGCGCCCAGCGCGGCGTAGTCAGGGCTGCGATGCCGCCCCGGCAGCGAATGCCACCGACCGAGCAGCCGAGCCAATTGGTCCCCTCGAACCGACGTCGTCATAGCCACCTCCCGAGAATTGGCACTTTAACACCGCTGAATTGGCATCGAGAGTGGCAGTATGAACCTGGTTCGCCGCCTCACCCAACTCCTCGCCGGTCTGGTCCTCTACGGCGCCAGCATGGGTCTGATGATCGAGTCCGGGCTCGGCCTGAACCCGTGGGACGTCTTCCACCAGGGGCTCGCTGACGTGACCGGGGTCAGCTTCGGCTGGATCGTGCTGCTGGTCGGCATCCCGGTGCTGCTGCTCTGGATCCCGCTGCGACAGAAACCGGGCGTCGGCACGGTGGCCAATCTGCTGATCGTCGGCTTCTCCGCGGACGCCGCCCTGGCCGTGCTGCCGGCCGGTCACGGGATCGCGGCTCGGGTCGGCTACCTGGTCGGCGGGATCCTGCTGAACGGCGTCGCGACCGGCCTCTACATCGGCAGCCGGATGGGCCCGGGCCCGCGCGACGGCCTGATGACCGGGATTCACGCGCGCTTCCCGCGGCTGTCGATCCGGCTGACCCGGACCGCCATCGAGCTGCTCGTTCTCGGCGCGGGGATCGCGCTGGGCGGCACGGCCGGAGTGGGCACGATCGCGTACGCGCTGGCCATCGGCCCCCTGGTGCACCTGTTCCTGCCGAAGCTGACGGTCCCCGAGCGTGGGCGGGTGACGAACACCGGTGCGGTGCCCGCACACTGAGACAGACGGACCCCGATGTGCGGCCTATGCACTTATCAAGTGTGAACATCCTGTTTTGGTCCCGGCCATGAGCCGGTGATCATCCGGACACATTCGCTTCCCGACATGACAACCACACGGCATCATTGCGGCATGGGGGCCGGCGGCTGGAACTGGAACGACGCGTGGATCTTCGTCTCCGCGGTCATCGCTGAGCGCCTGGAACGCGACCGGGCACTGCACGCCGCCCTGCCGATGTCCGGCGCGACACTCGCCGACCTGCTGGCCGCGGCCGATTTCCTGCACCACAGCGTGCCCGGCCGCGACGATCTCGAGGAGTCGGTCCGCCGTCTCGCCGGCGCCGGACTGATCACCGTCGAGGACGACATCATCGAGGTCGCCCCGGCCGGTGAGCAGCTCTGGCGGACCCGCCCGTTCAGCGGCCTCTCCTCCGCGGTGATGACCTTGCAGGCCCAGCTCAACCGCGGCGCCGAGCCCGGTTACACCGACTGGGTCCTCGACGAGGCGGCCTACACGGCAGCGGTCCGCGAGTACAGCCACCGTCTCGCCGACGGCCGATAACCCCGATTCGCCGGTACGCCGGTGGAAGTCCCGTCCAGCCACCGGTCCCGCCTCGCCCCGGACGCGACGCCCGCCGTTGGTCCCGGCCGCGACGCGCCTCCGGGCCTCGGCTGGCGCTCAGGGGTGCTTCCGCACTCTAAAACACCCCTGAGCACCAGCCGGATCCGCAAGCCGCGTCTCTAGCTCGACCCGAGCGCACGTCGCGGCCTCGGCTGGCGCTCATGGTCGTCATGAGGCACGAATGACGACCATGAGCACCAGCCGACAGAGTGGCCGCGCCGCGAGCTGGACCCCCGCGGAGCTCGCGTGCCGCCGTCGGCGAACTCGGTTCGCGGCGGGACTCCGCTCGGGGCGTACCTGCTGAAAAGCGTCAGCGAACCGGATTGCCGGCGTCCCGCAGGGTCTGCTTGACCTCGCCGATCGTCAGGTCACCGAAGTGGAACACGCTGGCGGCCAGCACCGCGTCGGCCCCCGCCTCGACCGCCGGCGGGAAGTGCTCGACCGCGCCGGCGCCCCCGCTCGCGATGACCGGGATGTCCACCACGGCACGCACCGCGCGGATCAGGTCGAGATCGAAACCGGCCTTGGTGCCGTCGGCGTCCATCGAGTTCAGCAGGATCTCGCCCGCGCCCAGTTCGGCGACCCGGGACGCCCACTCGACCGCGTCCAGCCCGGCGCTGCGACGCCCGCCGTGCGTGGTCACCTCCCAGCCGGACGGCTGATCCGCGGCGCGGCGCACGTCCAGCGACAGCACCAGCACCTGGTTGCCGAAGCGCTCGGCGATCTCGCTGATGAGCGCGGGCCGGCTGATCGCGGCGGTGTTCACGCCGACCTTGTCCGCCCCGGCCCGCAACAGCACGTCCACATTCGCCACCGAGCGGACACCGCCGCCGACGGTCAGGGGGATGAAGACCGATTCGGCAGTACGCCGGACGACGTCCAGCATCGTGCCGCGGTCGTCGGAGGAGGCGGTCACGTCGAGGAACGTCAGCTCGTCGGCGCCCGCCGCGTCGTAGGCGGCGGCCAGCTCGACCGGGTCGCCCGCGTCCCGGAGGTCGACGAAGTTGACCCCTTTCACCACCCGCCCGGCATCCACGTCCAGACAGGGGATCACCCGCACCGCGACCGTCATGCACTCACCCTAACGACCGGGACGCGCCGGAAAGAGACCAGTCCCACCAGCACTCCGGTGACGACCAGCACTCCCCCGGCGACGTCGATCGCGTGGACCGGCTCGCCGAGGATCAGCGCCGCCGACGCGATGCCGAAGAACGGGACGAGCATGGAGAACGGCGCGACGGTCGCGGCGCCGTGCCTGCGGATCAGGTAACCCCACACGCCGAACCCGGCGAGCGTGGAGAGCAGCGCGATGTAGAGCAGCGCCAGGATCGCCTCGGTGTCGATGGCGCGCAGCGCGGCGAGGTCCGCGGCCGGCCCGTCGATCAGCAGCGACAGCACGAACAGCGGGCCGGTCGCCAGCGCGCTCACCCAGACCATGAAGTTCAGTGTGTCCGGCGGGGAGGCCTTGCGGGTGGCCACGTTCGACAGGCCCCACGCCACTGCCGCGCCGATCACCAGCAGGAACGCCGGCAGCCCCGCCTCCAGCCGGGTGGCGACGAGGGCGACTCCCGCGGCGGCGAGGGCCAGCCCCGCGATCTGCACCGGACGCGGCCGCTCCCGCAGGAACAGGGTGGCGAAGAGCATCGTGAAGATCGCCTGGCTCTGCAGGACCAGGGAGCTGAGCCCGGCCGGCATCCCGGCCGCCATCCCGGCGAAGAGCAGGGAGAACTTGACCACGCCGAGGATCAGCGCGACAGCCGCCACCCAGCGCCACGGCACCCGCGGGCGGCCGGCGAACAGCACCGCCGGGAACGCGGCCAGGGCGAAGCGCAGCGCGGAGAAGAGCAGCGGCGGGAAGTGCTCCAGCCCGGTCTCGATGACGACGAAGTTGACGCCCCAGACCGCCGCGACGGCGACGGCCAGGGCGATGTCACGTGGCCTCATGGCCTCCAGCCTGGCGGGCGGGAACCGTTAAGCACCAGCGACAATTACTTCACCGTTTGTGTAGCCGGACTACTGATTCAGCACGTCCAGGGCCTCCCGGACCGTGAACGCACCGGCGTAGAGGGCCTTGCCCGCGATCACGCCCTCGACGCCGACCGGCTCCAGGGTGGCCAGCGCGCGCAGGTCGTCCAGGGTGGAGACACCACCGCTGGCGATCACCGGCTTGTCGGTGGCGGCGCACACCTCCCGCAGCAGGTCCAGGTTCGGGCCGCGCATGGTGCCGTCCTTGGTGATGTCGGTGACGACGTACCGCGTGGCGCCGGCCTTGTCGAGGCGGGCGAGCACCTCGTACAGGTCGCCGCCGTCGCGGGTCCAGCCGCGCGCGGCCAGGGTGCGGCCGCGCACGTCCAGGCCGATGGCGACGCGGTCGCCGTACTCCGCGCAGATGCGGTCGCACCACTCCGGGTCCTCCAGGGCGGCGGTGCCGATGTTGACCCGCTGCGCACCGGTCGCCAGCGCGCGGGTCAGCGACTCGTCGTCGCGGATGCCGCCGGAGAGCTCCACCTTGACGTCGAGGCGGCGGACCACGCCGGCGAGCAGTTCGGCGTTCGACCCGCGGCCGAAGGCGGCGTCCAGGTCGACCAGGTGGATCCACTCGGCGCCGTCGTTCTGCCAGGCCAGGGCGGCTTCCAGCGGGTCGCCGTAGGCGGTTTCCGAGCCGGCGGCGCCCTGCACCAGGCGGACCGCCTGGCCGTCCGCGACGTCGACGGCGGGCAGCAGTTGCAAAGTCACGATGATTCTCCTATTTACGGCGGCCGAGCACGACGACCACGAGAGCCGGGGCGGCCAGGACCAGCAGGACGGTGAGCAGGATGCGCAGCGCCGTCTCCGGGATGAACAGCCAGACCGCGACGATGGCGAGCAGCGGGACGAGCACGATGCCGATCCGCTGCCGCCGGTTGCGATGGTAGAGCCGGCCGTCGCTGCCCAGCCGGGGCATGGTCAGCTTGTTCACCAGCTCACGGCGACGCTGCCGCCGGGCGACCTTCCGAGACCGGACGGCTTTCTCTTTCTCGAGGACGACGAGCCGTTCGGCCCGTCGTCGCGCGCGCTCCTTGCTCATCGCAGCGTCTGAACCCAGTTCTTCAGCAGCGCATAGCCGGCGTCGGCCGACTTCTCCGGGTGGAACTGGGCGGTGCTGAGAGCGCCGCGTTCGACCACCGCCGCGAACGGCTCGTCGTGGGCGGCGGTCGTCACGGCGGCGTCCTTCAGAAGATCAAGATCGCGTGCCGCGTACGAGTGGACGAAGTAGAACCGCGTCTCCGAGCCGAGCCCGGCGAGCAGCGTCGAGCCGGCCGGCACGGTCACCGTGTTCCACCCCATGTGCGGGATCCGCTCGGCGTGCAGCCGCGTGACCGAGCCCGGCAGCAGCCCGAGCCCCTTGGTCTCCACACCGTGCTCGACCCCGGACTCGAACATGATCTGCATGCCCACGCAGATGCCCAGCACCGGGCGGCCCGCGGCGACCCGCCCGGCGATCATCGGACCGGCGTCCAGCTCGTTGATCCCGGCCATGCACGCCGCGTAGGCGCCGACGCCGGGCACGACCAGGCCGTCGGCCGCGGCCGCAGCCTCCAGGTCGTCGGTGACCACGACATTCACGCCGGTACGGGCGACGGCCCGCTCGGCGCTCCGCAGATTCCCCGACCCGTAGTCGAGGATGACCACGTTCTTCGTCATGTCAGAGCACGCCCTTGGTGGAGGGCAGCGCGCCGGCGTTGCGCGGGTCGATCTCGACGGCCTCGCGCAGCGCCCGGGAGAACGCCTTGAACTGCGCCTCCACCACGTGGTGCGCGTCCGGGTGGCCGCCGGGACGGCACGCCCGCAGCACGTCCACGTGCAGGGTCACCTTGGCCGCGTGGCCGAACGCCTCGAAGATGTGGCGGGTCATGCTGGTCGCGTAGACCGGCCCGATGTACGGCGTGAGCAGCGGCTCATCGTGCACCACGTACGGCCGGCCGGACAGGTCGACGGCCGCGCGGACGAGCACCTCGTCCATCGGGATGGTCGCCGACCCGTACCGCCGGATGCCCCTCTTGTCACCGAGCGCCTGCGCGAAGGCCTCGCCCAGCGCGATGGCGGTGTCCTCCATGGTGTGGTGCGAGTCGATCTCCAGGTCGCCCTCGCAGCGCACCAGCAGGTCGAACCCGCCGTGCTTGGCGAGCTGGTTGAGCATGTGGTCGTAGAAGCCGACGCCGGTGCTCAGGTCGCCCTTGCCGGTGCCGTCGAGGTCGATCTCGACGAGCACCTTGGTCTCGTTGGTGACGCGGTCGATCCGTCCGGTCCTACTCACGACAGAATCTCCTCGGCGGCGTTCAGAAATGCGGTGGTCTCGGACTCGGTGCCGGCGGTGACCCGGAGCCAGCCGGCCAGGCCGACGTCGCGGATCAGCACGCCGCGATCGAGGAAGGCCTGCCAGGCGACCTTCTGGTCGTCCCCGGTCCGGAAGAGCACGAAGTTCGCGTCGCTGTCGGCGACCCGCACCCCGCGCTCGCGGAGGGTGGTGACGATCCGGTCGCGCTGCTCCTTGATCGCCTCGACGGTCCTCAGCAGCGACTCGCGGTGCACGACGGCGGCCCGCGCGGCGGCCTGGCTGATCGCGGACAGGTGGTACGGCAGGCGGACCAGCTGGATCGCGTCGATCACGGCCGGGTCGGCGGCCAGGTAGCCCAGGCGGCCACCGGCGAAGCCGAACGCCTTGCTCATGGTCCGGCTCACCACCAGCCGCGGGTGGCCGGGCAGCAGGGTCAGCGCGCTCGGGGTGCCCGGGCGGGCGAACTCCGTGTACGCCTCGTCCACCACGACCATGCCCCGGGCACTGCCCAGAACGGCGTCGATCACGGCCGGATCCAGCGCGGTCCCGGTCGGGTTGTTCGGTGAGCAGAGGAAGACCAGGTCCGGGTCGTGCTCGCGGATCTCGGCGACCGCCCGGCCCGGATCGAGGCCGAAATCGGGATCCCGCAGGGCGCCGATCCACGCGGTGCCGGTGCCCTGCGCCAGCAGCGGGTGCATCGAATAGGACGGGCCGAAGCCCAGCGCGGAGCGTCCCGGGCCGCCGAACGCCTGGAGCAGCTGCTGCTGCACCTCGTTGGACCCGTTCGCGGCCCACACGTTCGCCGTGGTCAGACCGTGACCGAGGTAACTCGCGAGCTCGGTGCGCAACGCGATCACGTCGCGGTCCGGGTAGCGGTTGAGGTCACGCAGCTCGGCCTGGACGGCCTTGCCGATGGCGTCGACCACGTCCTCCGGCACCGGGTACGAGTTCTCGTTCGTGTTCAACCGCACCGGCACGTCCAGCTGCGGCGCGCCGTAGGGCGACTTGCCGCGCAGATCCTCCCGCACGGGCAGGTCGTCGATGGTGGTCACCGGTCGAACCTCGCCTTCACCGCGTCGCCGTGCGCCGGCAGGTCCTCCGCGTTGGCCAGCGCCACCACGTGACCGGCGACGTCGCGCAGCGCCTCCTCCCCGTACTCGATGACGTGGATGCCCCGCAGGAACGACTGCACCGACAGGCCGGACGAGTGCCGGGCGCAGCCCGCGGTCGGCAGCACGTGGTTGGAGCCGGCCGCATAGTCCCCCAGCGACACCGGCGACCAGGCGCCCACGAAGATCGCCCCGGCGTTGCGGACCCGCATGGCCAGCGCCCGCGCGTCCCGCGTCTGGATCTCCAGGTGCTCGGCCGCGTAGGCGTCCACGACCGCGAGCCCCTGCTCCAGGTCGTCGACCAGCACGATGCCGGACTGCTCCCCGGTCAGCGAGGTGCGCACCCGCTCCTCGTGCTTGGTCGCGGCGACCTGCACGGCCAGCTCGGCCTCGACCGCCTCGGCCAGCGCCGTCGAGTCGGTGACCAGCACGCTCGCCGCGAGCGGGTCGTGCTCGGCCTGGCTGATCAGGTCGGCGGCGACGTGCCGCGGGTCGGCGGTCTCGTCGGCCAGGATGGCGATCTCGGTGGGCCCGGCCTCGGCGTCGATCCCGACCCGGCCCTGGAGCAGGCGCTTGGCCGCGGTCACCCAGATGTTGCCCGGCCCGGTGATCACGTCGACCGGGTCGCACCGGTCGGTCTCGTCCGCACCGTCGGAGCCGTAGCCCAGCATCGCGATCGCCTGCGCGCCGCCGACCCCGTAGACCTCGGTCACCCCGAGCAGCGCGCACGCGGCGAGCACCCGGGAATCCGGCAACCCGTTGTTGGCGGCCTGCGGCGGCGACGCCACGACCAGGCCCTCGACGCCGGCCTCCTGCGCGGGCACCACGTTCATCACCACGGTGGACGGGTAGACGGCGAGGCCGCCGGGGACGTAGAGCCCGACGCGGCCGACCGGCACCCAGCGCTCGGTCACCGTGCCACCGTCGACGACCTGGGTGGTCACGTCGGTGCGCCGCTGGTCGGCGTGCACCTTGCGGGCCCGCCTGATCGACTCGAGCAGGGCGGCGCGGACCTCCGGCTCCAGCGTCTCCGCGGCGGCCGCGATCGCCTCGGCCGGCACCCGCAGACGCTCCAGCGTCACGCCGTCGAAGCGCTCGGTCGCCTCGCGGATCGCGCTGAACCCATGCTCATGGACCGCCTGGACAACGGGACGAATCCTCTCGACGGCCACGGAGACGTCGAGCTGGGCACGGGGCAGCAGACCGCGCGGGTCCCGGTGGGAGCCGCGCAGGTCGATCCGATTCAGCACGGGGAACAGTCTAGGCGGATCCTCCGCCGGGCCCGCGACCACGATCGCCCGGCCCAGGCGTTGAGACACGCCGGGTTGACCAAGGTCAGCGGACCGTTAGGCTGAACGCGTGAGCGATCGGCTGCCGGTCTTCCCGCTGAGCACGGTGCTCTTCCCCGGTCTGGTGCTGCCCCTGCACATCTTCGAGGAGCGTTATCGCGTCCTCGTGCGGGAGTTGCAGACCCGTCCGGCCGAGCCACCGGCCGAGTTCGGCGTGGTCACCCTCCGGCGCGGCACCGAGGTGGCTCCCGATCCGGGCGACGGCCCGGTCCCGCCGCCCGACCCGGTCGGCGCCGCCGAGCTGTTCGAGGTGGGCTGCACCGCCGAGCTGCGGCACGTCACCGAGCTGCCGGACGGGCGGTTCGACGTGATGACCGTCGGCCGCCGCCGGTTCCGGATCCTCGACGTCGCCCAGGGCGAGGAGCCCTATCTGACCGCCGGCGTCGAGTGGCTGCCCGACGAGGAGCCGCCGGACGGGATCGCCGAGCTGCTCAAGCCGCGGGTGCTGGCCGCCTTCCAGACCTACCTGCAGCTGCTCCGGCCGGGCGCGGACATCCTGGACCAGATGCCGGACGACGCGACAGTGCTCTCCCACCTGGTCGCCGCGACCGCCCAGCTCACCCTGGAGGAGCGGCACGCGCTGCTGGCCGCGGAGGACACCGTGGCCCGGCTGCGCGCCGAGCTGCGGCTGCTCAACCGCGAGGCTGGTCTGCTGGCCCGGGTGCGGGCGGTGCCGGTGCCGCTGTCGGACCTGGCGCGTCCGGCCAGTCCGAACTGAACGGCGGCGCCGACAGCGACTCGTCGTACTGCCCGTGGTTGGGCCCGTAACCGGGCTGGGCGCCCGGCTGGTCCAGATCCGGGTCGTTGGACCACCCGGCGAGCAGGGTGAGCACGATCGCCGCGACGAACGCCGGGACGAGTTCCGGGCCCAGCGAGTGCAGGGCCGGCGGCGCCAGATAGGTCGCGCCCTGGGTCGCGGACTGACGCCACTGCTCGTACGCGTCCTTGCCGATCAGCTCGCCGAGCGGGACGGCCACCCATTTCACCGCGATGCCGGCCCCGGCGACCACGCCCAGCAGCAGCGCCGGCCCCCGGTCGCGGCGCAGGATCAGCCACGAGGCCAGTGCCACGAGCAGCCCGAAACCGATGCCGAGCAGGGTCAGCCAGCCGTCGGCGGCAATGTACTGCTCGGGGGACGGGTCGTTGATCACGATCCCGCCGGCGCCCGCGTCGATCACCGGCACGGTCGGCGCGAGCTGATGCCAGAGCAGGCCGAGCGGGGCGCCGAGCACGGTGATCACCGCGGCGGTGCCGAAGCCGACGGCGAGCGTCCGCCGCCAGGGGCGGCGGCTGCCCTGCTGGAGCCGCCACCACGACGGACCGACCGCCGGCTTGTCGAAAACCACCGGTGGCGGTGTCACGGGCTCCTCAGGTTGCACCCTCTGATCCTTCCAGATCCGGCCCGCGGGTCAGGCGACAGCCGCCGGACCGAGGATCATCTTGAGGTCGGCGCGCAGCGCGGGGGTGGCCGCCACCCGCGCCGCGACCAGCCGGACGACAGTGGTCCGCTTGCCGTTCTGCAGGTGGACGTGCACCTCGGTGTCGCCCGGGTGGCCGGAGAGGATGTCCTTGAGCTCGTCGACCAGCGGCGGGGTGACCCGGGTGATCGGCATGGTCAGGACCACCGGCTTGCTGTCCGGGTTGTGCGAGACATCGGGGATGGACATGTCCATCGCCATGATCCGCGGGGTGTCGTCACGCCTGTCGACCCGGCCCTTGACCACGACGATCGCGTCCTCGGCGATGTACTGCCCGATCACCTCGTAGGTGTTCGGGAAGAACAGCGTCTCGACGCCACCGGCGAGGTCCTCGACCGTCGCCGACGCCCACGCCCGGCCCTGCTTGGTGATCCGGCGCTGGACCCCGGTGAGGATGCCGGCGATCGTGACGATCTGCCCGTCCTGGACCGAGCCCTCCTCGTTGAGCGCGGCGATGCTGATGTCCGCGTTGCTCTGCAGCACCTGCTCCAGGCCGGCCAGCGGATGGTCGGAGACGTAGAGGCCGAGCATCTCCCGCTCGAAGGTGAGCTTGTCGCGCTTGTCCCACTCGCTGTCCGGGATGGTGGGCATCGCCACCGTGGCGGAGGAGCCGCCCGCGGTGTCACCGAACGCGCCGAACAGGTCGAACTGGCCGGCCGCCTCGTTGCGCTTGACCCCCGCGTACGCGTCGATGGCCTCGGCGTGCACGGCGAGCAGCCCCTTGCGGCTGTGCCCCATCGAGTCGAACGCGCCGGCCTTGATCAGCGACTCGATGGTCCGCTTGTTGCAGGCCACCGCGTCCACCTTCGACAGGAAGTCGTAGAAGTCGGTGTACTCACCCTTCTCCTTGCGGCAGCGGGCGATCGCCTCCACCACGTTGCCGCCGACGTTGCGGACCGCGCCCAGGCCGAACCGGATGTCCTTGCCGACCGGGGTGAACGGGCCGGCCGACTGGTTCACGTCCGGCGGGAGCACCTGGATACCCATCCGGCGGCACTCGGCCAGGTAGACGGCCATCTTGTCCTTGTCGTCGCCGACACTGGTCAGCAGACCGGCCATGTACTCCGCGGGGTAGTGCGCCTTCAGGTACGCCGTCCAGTAGGACACCAGCCCGTACGCCGCGGAGTGCGCCTTGTTGAACGCATACCCCGCGAAGGGGACCAGCACGTCCCACACGGCCTGGATCGCCTCGTCGGAGTACCCGTGCTCGCGGCAGCCGTCGCGGAACGGGATGAACTCCTTGTCGAGGATCTCCTTCTTCTTCTTGCCCATCGCGCGGCGCAGCAGGTCGGCCTGGCCGAGCGAGTAACCGGCGAGGATCTGCGCGGCGCGCTGCACCTGCTCCTGGTAGACGATCAGGCCGTACGTCGGCTCGAGGATCTCCCGCAGCGGCTCCTCCAGCTCCGGGTGGATCGGCGTGATCTCCTGCAGCTTGTTCTTGCGCAGCGCGTAGTTGGTGTGCGAGTCGACGCCCATCGGGCCCGGACGGTACAGCGCCAGGACGGCCGAGATGTCCTCGAAGTTGTCCGGCTTCATCAGGCGCAGCAGCGAGCGCATCGGGCCGCCGTCGAGCTGGAAGACGCCCAGCGTGTCACCGCGGGCCAGCAGCTCGTAGGCCGGCTTGTCGTCCAGCGGCAGGGCCAGCAGGTCCAGCGGGGCGCCGTGGTTGAGCTCGATGTTCTTGTTCGCGTCGTCGATGATCGTCAGGTTCCGCAGGCCCAGGAAGTCCATCTTCAGCAGGCCGAGACCCTCACAGGTGGGGTAGTCGAACTGCGTGATGATGACGCCGTCGCTGGCTCGCCGCATCAGCGGGATGTGGTCGATGATCGGCTCGGCGGACATGATGACGCCGGCGGCGTGGACCCCGGTCTGCCGGATCAGGCCCTCGATGCCGCGGGCGGTGTCGATGACCTTCTTGACGTCCGGATCGGTCTCGTAGAGCGAGCGGATCTCGCCGGCCTCGTTGTACCGCTTGTCGTCCTTGTTGAAGATGCCACCGAGGGTGATGCCCTTGCCCATGACGTCCGGCGGCATGGCCTTGGTGATCTTGTCGCCGACCGCGAACGGGTAACCCAGCACGCGGGCCGAGTCCTTGATCGCGGCCTTCGCCTTGATCGTGCCGAACGTCGCGATCTGGGCGACCTTGTCGTCACCCCACCGCTCGGTCACGTAGCGGATGACCTCACCGCGCCGGCGCTCGTCGAAGTCGATGTCGACATCCGGCATCGAGACGCGCTCGGGGTTGAGGAACCGCTCGAAGATCAGACCGTGCTGGATGGGATCGAGGTCGGTGATGGCCATCGCATACGCGATGAGCGAACCGGCCGCTGAGCCACGCCCCGGGCCGACCGCGATGCCGTTGTCCTTCGCCCACTGGATGAAGTCCGCCACGACGAGGAAGTACGCCGGGAAGCCCATCTGGATGATCACGCCCAGCTCGTACTCTGCCTGCTGGACGTGCCTCTCCGGGATGCCGTCCGGGAAGCGCTTGCGCAGGCCCTCGAAGGCGACGTGCCGGAAGTACTCCTCCTCGGAGAAGCCGTCCGGGATGGGGAAGCGGGGCATCAGGTTCTTGAAGGTGAACATGCCGTCGATGTCCACCCGCGAGGCCACCAGCAGGGTGTTCCGGCAGCCCTCCTGCCACGCCTCGGACGAGTCGACGGCGCGCATCTGGTCGGCCGACTTCACGAAGTAGCCGTTGCCGTCGAAGCGGAACCTGTTCGGGTCGGCGATGTTGCTGCCAGTCTGCACGCACAGCAGCACGTCGTGCGCGGCGGACTGCTCCTCGTACGTGTAGTGGGAGTCGTTGGTGACCAGCGGCGGGATGTTCAGCTTCCGGCCGATCTCCAGCAGGCCATCGCGGACCCTCTTCTCGATGTCCAGACCGTGGTCCATGATCTCGAGGAAGTAGTTCTCCGGGCCGAGCGCTTCCTGATACCTCGCGGCGGACTTGAGCGCCTCGTCGAACTGGCCCAGCCGCAGCCGGGTCTGCACCGCGCCGGACGGGCAGCCGGTGGTGCCCATGATGCCCTCGGCGTGCTCCGCGATGATGTCGAAGTCCATCCGCGGGTACTTGCCGAGCTGACCCTCGATCGAGGCGCGCGAGTTCAGCCGGAACAGGTTCTTCAGGCCGACGGCGTTGCGGGCCCACATGGTCATGTGGGTGTACGCGCCGTTACCGGAGACGTCGTCGCCCTTCTGCTCCGGGCGGCCCCACTTGATCCTGGTCTTGTTCAGCCGGGAGTCGGGGGCGACATACGCCTCGACACCGATCAGCGGGGTGATGCCGGCGTCCTTGGACTGCTTGTACATCTCGTACGCGCCGTGCATGTTGCCGTGGTCGGTGATCGCGGCGGCCGGCATGCCGAGCCGTTTCGCCTCGCCGATCAACTCTTTGACCCGGGCCGCTCCGTCGAGCATCGAATACTCGGTGTGAACGTGCAGATGCACGAACGAGTCGGACACCCGGGACCCCCTCTTGTCTGGCAGCGCCCCGGAAGCCTACTACTCGGCGAAGGGCTCCAACATCGTCGACGCGGCCCGCAACCATGCCTGCCGGGTCTCCGGCTGAAGATCCCCGTACTCGATCGACGAGCCGACCTCCAGGGCCGGGTCGTAGGGCACCACGGCGACCGCGCGGGTCCGCGTCGCGAAGTGCTTCTTGAAGTCCTCGAGGAGCGGCAGCGTGCCCGGCGACGGGCAGGAGATCAACGTCACGGCGTTCGCCACCATGTCGCCCATCCCGCTCTCCTCGAGAACGTCGAGCATCCAGTCCGCGGTGAAGGCGGCGTCCTCCCGGGGGACCGTGGTGATCACCAACTGGTCGGCCGAGCGCATCACCGTCTGCCAGTTGACGCTCTCCACGTTGTTGCCGGTGTCCACGCAGATCACGTCGTGGGTGCGCCGCAGCAGGTCCGTCACGCGGCGCACGGTGGCCTGGTCCAGCCGCTGGGCGAAGCGCGGGTTCTCCTCGCCGGCCAGCACGTCGTAGGAGCCGTCGGAGGCGTGCCGCAGGTACGCGTCGAGCTCCTGCAGCAGCGCGTCGCCGTGCAGCGCTTCGATCCGCATCAGGTCGGCGAGCAGGTGCTTGATCGTCCGCGCGTGGCGGGCGCTGCCGGCCCGCAGGCCCAGCGTGCCGCGCAGCTCGTTGTCGTCCCAGGCGAGCACGCCGCGGCCGCGGACACTGCCGATGGTGGCCGCGGCCAGCACCGTCGCGGTGGTCTTGTGCACGCCGCCCTTGGGGTTGGCGAAGGCCAGGACCCGGGGCTGGCCGAGCTTGCGGCGCATCACCGCGACGGCGCGCTCGGTGCCGTCGTCGGCGCGCGACTGCCGCCACTCGATCCGGGCGCCGGAGGAGGCCGGGTCCATCCGGGGCGGGTCCAGCCGGGGCGGGTCCAGGCGGGGCGGGTCCAGCCGGGGCGCGACGCCCGGCGCGACCGGGATCGGCTGGGCCACCGGCGCGGGCGGCGACACCGGTCGCGGCGCGACCGGCGGGGCCGCCGGGGGCGCGGACGGCGCATACGCCTGCGGGTAGGCCGGCTGCTGGGGATAGCCGCTGGGCTGCGGGTAACCGTTGGGCTGCGGATAGCCGTTCGGCTGCGGGGCCGACGGCGGATAGCTGGGGGCCGGCGGGTAGGCGCCGCGCTGCGGCAGCTGCGACGGCGGCTGCGGTGGCGGCGCGGCCGGCGGCTGCGGGGAGCGCGGAGCCGGATCGAAGAAGCTGCTCGGCTGCTGCGCCTGCTCGGGGCGGGCCTGCCAGCGCGGGTCCAGCGGGTTGATCGGGCGCTGCGGCATCGCGCGCTGCGGCTCGGCGGCCGGCGGGCGGGCGTCCGGGCGCTGGGCGTCGAAGCCCCGGCTCTCCGGCGGGCCGGCCGGGCGGGCGGTCCCCCGGGTGGGCGGCGCCTGCTGGCCCCACTGCTGCGGAACCGCGGCCGGGTCCGCCTTCGGCTCCTCGGCGGGCTCCTCGGCACGGTGACCATGCCGGGCACGGTCCAGCAGAGCCCGCCAGCGCGGGGCTGGTTCCGCAGGCCGGCCCCAGCCGGTCTCGGTCCCGTCCACGGCTTGTCCCTTCTGCGCCTACCCGACGTCGTGCTCCGGCGAGGGGTTCTCGCCAAGACAGGCTACGGACGAGACCCTATGCGGGCCACCGACCGAGTGCCCATCCCCCTGTCGTTCTTGATCACATGGCGGCACGCCGGTCGTGCACGTGCATCCACCCGAACGTTTCTTCAGACGGAAAAACTAACGTTCCGGTTCAGCGGCGGATGCCGCGGAGGACGCGGCGGAGGTGGCGTGAGCTGTGCCCATCTCCGCCTCCGAGGGTACGTCAACCGGGGCCGGCGCCGGGCCGGCGGAGGAAGGCGGCGCCGAGACCCCGCCGGTCGGTGAGGCAGAAGTCACAGCGCTCCCGATCGACGACGGTAACCGTGACGGCGGGGCGGTGGCAACGCCCGGAACGGCGGTCGGCACGGGCGTCACCGACGGCTCCGCGGACACCGTGCCGCTCTCCTCCGGCAGCGGCGGGCGGAACTCGGTCCGGTCCAGGCTGCGCACCTCCGGGGCCGGGTCGACAGCCCGGACCCCGGGGCGGGACGCGATGTCGTCCAGGGTCGCCGGAGCCGCGCGGATCACGGCCGCGAAGACACAGGAGCAGCCTTCCCGGTACGCCGCGGCCTCACGCGCCGCCGTCCGGGCGGCATTCGCATACGTCAGGCGGAGTCGCTGTTCGCGCTGACCCTGGCCGGTCAGCGACCGTTCCAGCCGGGAGTAGTCGGCCTGCTCCTGATCGCGGACCAGCGCGGCGTCGAGCATCCCGGCGGTCACGTCCCCGGGCATCGAGTAGACCGGGATGAGCGACACCTGGGTGCGCGCATCCGGCAGCGGCACCCGGGCGTAGACCTGAGCCACCGCCGCGTCCTCGAGGATCACCGGCAGCTGTGCCGGCGCCGTGTACCGCTCGAGGCTGACCAGCGCCCAGGTGTCCCCGGCCACCGGGCCGGACGGGTCGCTGAGCATGTCCAGCTCGCGGCGCGCCGAGTCCACGTAACCACCGACGGTCTGGCCCTCGACGACACCGACCCGCACGACGTCGCCCGGGTCGGTGTCGTCGGAGCCGCCCGGGCTGCCGGCGAGCACGACGGCGACCACCAGCGTCGCGGTGGCCGCCAGCGCCACCGCGGTCATCAACTGCAAGCGGAGCGAGCCGTCCCCGAACCTGACGAGGACCGCTCGCAGACGATGCGCGCGTGTCACACGCCATCTCCCCGTCAGCAGGTCAGCCGGCGTCCTGAAGGACGTCCAGCGCGAATGTCAGGTCAGCAGGGTAGTCGCTGACGAACCGGACCTCATCGTGCGTCCGGGGGTGAAGAAATGCCAGTTCGCGGGCGTGCAGCCACTGACGGTCCAGTTTCAGCCGGGCCGCGAGGGTCGGATCCGCGCCATAGGTGAGATCGCCCACGCACGGGTGCCGCAGCGCCGAGAAGTGCACCCGGATCTGGTGGGTGCGCCCGGTCTCCAGCCGCACGTCGATCAGGCTGGCGGAGCGGAACGCCTCCAGCGTGTCGTAGTGCGTGACGCTCGGCTTGCCGTCGGACATCACCGCGAACTTGTAGTCGGCCGTCGGGTGCCGGTCGATCGGGGCGTCGATCGTGCCCCGCAGCGGGTCCAGGTGGCCCTGCA
The DNA here is from genome assembly GCF_016862095.1 of Actinoplanes cyaneus. GTDB lineage: Bacteria > Actinomycetota > Actinomycetes > Mycobacteriales > Micromonosporaceae > Actinoplanes > Actinoplanes cyaneus. The sequence goes on along the minus strand of NZ_BOMH01000007.1, from coordinate 357,284 downwards.
CCACCGCGTGGTAGCGCTTCTCCACCTCGCGCTCCTTGAAAGCACGCTTCAGCACGCTGTACGCCATCTCGGACTTGGCGACCACCATCAGCCCGGTGGTGCCGACGTCGAGGCGGTGCACGATGCCCTGCCGCTCGGCGGCGCCGCTGGTCGCCACGTTCTGGCCCATCGCGGCCAGGCCGCTGACCACGGTCGGGCCGGTCCAGCCCGGGCTCGGGTGCGCGGCCACGCCGACCGGCTTGTCGACCACCACGATGTCGTCGTCGCTGTAGATCACGGACATGCCGTGCACCGGCTCGGCGACGAGCACCGGCGCGGTCACCGGCGGCGGCAGGGTCACCTCGAGCCACGAGCCCGCGGCGACCTTGTCCGATTTCGGTCGGGGAATCCCGTCGACCAGCGCGTTGCCGTCCTCGACGAGGGTGGCCGCAGCCGTCCGGGAGAGCCCGAAGAGCCGGGAGACGGCCTGGTCGAGCCGCATCCCGTCAAGACCGTCGGGAACCGGAAGGGATCTGGTGCCGCTCATGCCGTCTCCTCCTTACCTGTCGTCGTGTCCGATTCCGCCGTCGCCTGGCTCTTACCCTTCAGGCGGCTGCCGTCACGCTGCCGCCCGGTCAGCTCCAGCAACACGGCCAGGCACACGCCGACCGTCAGGCAACTGTCCGCGATGTTGAAGACCGGAAACCTCTCCGCGTTCGGCGCGAAGACGCTGATCATGTCGACCACGTGCCCCTGGAACGGGCCGGGGGCGCGGAACAACCGGTCGATCAGGTTCCCCAGCGCCCCGCCGAGCACGAGCCCGAGCGCGACCGCCCACGGCACCGAGCGCAGCCTCGTCGCCATCCAGCCGATCCAGCCGACCACCACCAGCGTGATCAGCGGGAAGACCCAGGTGTACGCCTCGCCGAAGCTGAACGCCGCTCCACCGTTGCGCAGCAGCGAGAGATAGATCAGGCCACCGAGGATCCTCTTCGGCTCGTTCGGGTCGAGATTCTCGGTGGAGAGGTGCTTCACCCACTGGTCGACCACCAGTGCGACGAGCGCCGTGGCGCCCAGCACCGCCACGGCGCGCGGGGCGAACCGCGAGGCCTTTTCGGCGTTCAGCGTCTTTCCTCCAACTGCTTGCAAGAGACACAGAGAGTCGCGGACGGGAACGCGGCCAGTCGCTCCACCGGGATCTGGTTACCGCACCGCTCGCACCAACCGTAGTTGCCCGCCCCGAGCCGATCGATGGCGCGTTCCACCTGTGTGATCCGCTCGAGCAGGTTGTTGGCCAACGTGATCTCCTGCTCGCGCTCGAACGTCTTGGTCCCGGTGTCGGCCTGGTCGTCCCCGGCCGAGTCGGCGAGCCGCTCGCGCGAGAGCTCGGTGATCTCACTGAGCGCATGATCGTACTCGGCCTGCAGCTCGGTCAGCCGGGTCACCAGCGCCACCCGGATCTCCTCGGTCTCCGCCGCGCTGCGGGCCTGCCCGGCGGTCGATGCGGACCGCGTGTCGGTTGCCTTGGCCATCGTCGCTCCCTCACCCGCGCCCGGCGCGGCGATCAGCGGTCCTCGGGACCGGACGGCCGGCCCCTCGCGGACCGCCTGTGCCGGTTCCCCTGTCTTCCCCCGTGCCCTGCCCGGGACGATCCTGCGTTCCCCTGCCCGGACGATTCTGCGTGCCTCTGCCGGGGCGATCCTGCGTGCTCTGCCCGGGCGGCCGCTCCGGTGCGCCCGGCGCGGCCCGGCCGACGCCGTAGATCTTGCCCCACCCGCACCAGCGACGCGGCGCGAAACTGACCGCGCACTCGGCGAGGTTGGCAAGGATACGGAACGTGAGATGCGCCGACAACCGCTTCGGGTTCGCGGCTCCCGGCAAACCGGCACGAACCTGCCGTCGCCCGTCGGATACCCGACGATACACCCCGAGTCACTCCGGCATCACGAGTTGTCACCCCAGCAGGTCGGTCCCTCACCAGGCGCTTGCCTGCCCCGCCGCTCTCCGGCCGCCGAGCGTCTCACCAGGCCTTTCCCTGCCGCCGCCCCGAGGGCCGCGAGCAGCCGGGCGCCTCACCGGTCCCGCCGTCACGGCCGGTCTCAGCCGGTGAGCAGCCGGGCGAGCCGGGACTCGACCTCGCCGGCCGGGGCGTCCACGGTGAAGACCTTGTCCCGGCTGGTGGCGCCGATCCGCAGCGCGACGTCGGCGGCCCGCACCCCCAGCGCGTCCGCCAGCGCCCGCCGGACCGCCTCGGTGGCCCGGCCGTCCACCGCGGGCGCCCCCACCGCGACGATCAGCGCCGCTCCGTGCGGGCCGGGATAACTGCCGCCGACCCGGGTCCGCCCGGCCCCGGGCCGGACGCGCACCGCCACGGAGACCCCGGAACTCCGGCTTCGATCACCCACGCCCGGTCAGCGGTGGGCGTCGACGCCGAGGAGGCGGTCCACCGGGCGGCACAGACCGCACGGGCTGAAGCCCAGCTCCACGGCCTCCGCCGCCGGCAGCGACTCGGTGAGCCGGCCGACAAGGTGCGGGCAGTCCGCCATGTGGAAGCGCGGGCGCCCGTCCACCACCAGGACCTCGATGCCCAGCCGCGCGACCCGGACCGCGTCCGTCGGCCGCACCGACTGCGGCAGCGGCTCGTCGTCGGGATCGTCCGCGTCCGGCTCGCCGAACTCGTCGCCGAGCACGGGATCCGGCTCCACCGGATCGGCCCCGGAGCCCTGCGCCGGGAAGGCGGCCGCCCGATCCCCGGCGGCCGGCGGGGTGGAGCCGGTGTCAGGGGACCCCGGCCCGGAAGCGCCCGGCCGGGCGGAGCCGGCGGCAGAGGACCCCGGCCCGGAAGCAGCGGAGCCGCCCGGCGAGCCGGCCGCGAACGAGTCGGCGGGGCCGGTGGCGGCGGGCTCGTGCGGGGCGGCCGGGCGGCGCCAGGCCTGCTCGTCCGCCTCGTTGCGGCGGGCCGCCCCGATCGTCGACGACGCGGCTCGGTAGTCCGCCTCGGCGGCCGGCGAAACGACGGATTCGCCCGGGAGATGTGTTCCCGCGGCACGCGCGCCTTCACCCGTACGCGGAAGATCGTGGTCCGGTTCTTGATCGATGACCGTGCCCGGCCCGTATACCTCTTCGGCGGCGGGGAAGCCGATCGGGTCGGCCCCACCCGCCGCGGCGGAACGGCCGGGCGCGGAGGAGTCGGAGGCATGAGGCTCGGAGACGTGAGGCTCGGAGGCGGGGATCCCGGCGTGCGCGGAGTCGCCGGCGAACCCGGAATCGGCTGCGAACGCGGCGCCGGCCGGGGCAGAATCGTGGGCGTCGGACGCCCCAGCGGTGCGGCGCGGAGCGGGACCGGGCGGGACGGAGTCGTCCAGCGGGTCAGCCGGCTCGGGCGCGTCAGCGTGGCGGGCCGCGGCGCGCTGCCGCAGGCCGACGACAAGAACGACCGCGACCAGCAGGTTGGCCACGATCGACGCTATGAGAAGGCTGCTCGACCCGCGGATCAGGCCGATCGCGAGGCACACCACCGCGACGAGGATGAGCGGGAAACTAGCAGGAATCATGGCTCATCCTCGTCGAGGTGCGGGGCTGTGGTCAGCGACCCGATTCGATGGCGTTGGAGCGGCCGCCGTAGGAACCGGCCAGGCCGGCCGCGGCGAGACCACCGGAGCCACCGACCGAACGGCTGGCGTCGGCCCGGGCCATCTCGGCCTCCAGGCCCTGGCCACGGCCGTCGAGGTCGCGCAGCTGGCTCTCCAGGTAGGCCTTCAGCCGCGTGCGGTACTCCCGCTCGAACTGCTTGAGCTCCTCGATGTGCTTCTGCAGCGCGGTCCGCTTGGCGTCCAGGCCGCCCATGGCCTCCTGGTGCCGCTGACGCGCGTCGCGCTCGAGGGCGTCGGCCTTGGCCCGGGCCTCGCGGGTGACCTCCTCCGCCTTGGAACGGGCGTCGGAGAGCAGCTTGTCGGCCTCGCGGCGGGCGTCGGACACGTGGTCGTCGGCGGTGCGCTGGGCCATCATCAGCACGCGGAGAGCCTGCTGCTCACCGTCGGCGCCGGTCGGGCCGGCACCGGGGCCGGGGCCCTGGGTGCGCACCTGCTCCAGCTCGGCCTGCATCTGCCGGGCCGCCTGCTCGGCGGACGACTTGTCCCGCTGCACACGGTCCAGCTGGGCCTTCAGGTCGTTGAGCTCGGCCGCGAGGCGAGGGTCGGCGCCCGGGCCGGCTGGCGCGCCACCCCGGCCGCCGCGCTCCACCTGGGCGCGCAGCTCGTTGTTCTCCTCGATCAGACGGGCGAGCTCGCGCTCGACCTCGTCAAGGAAGGCGTCGACCTCCTCCTCGTCATACCCCCGCTTGCCGATCGGGGGCTTCTTGAAGGCGACGTTATGCACGTCGGCCGGGGTCAGCGGCATCGAAACTCCTCGGGTCAGTCGCGGCCGCGGTTGGGGCTGCTGTCTAGCTGTAGTTCAGGATGAGATTACGTAGCACTAACTCCATGAGCACGAACAGGATAACCAGCAGCACGATGGAAGCCAGGTCCAAACTCACGTTACCAATGCGCAGCGGTGGGATCACACGCCTCAACGCCTTGAGGGGCGGATCCGTGACGCTCCACACCAATTCGAGTGTGGCGGACGCACCTCGGCCGGGTTGCCAGCGGCGTCCGTACTGAAGCACCGCTCCCAGCACGAACCTGCCCAGCAGCAGCAGGAAGAAGAAGTACACCAACAGGTAGAGGATTTGGAACACGATCGACAGCACGTCCGGCGGATCCCTCGTTCGGGTCAACTCTGAGTGAAGAAGCCACCCTCAGCGATCTTGGCCTTGTCCTCTGCGGTGACCTGGACATTCGCCGGTGAGAGCAGGAAAACCCGGTTGGTCACGCGCTCGATCGTACCCCGCAGGCCGAACGCCAGCCCGGCGGCGAAGTCGACCAGACGGCGGGCGTCCGACTCGTCCATCTCGGTGAGGTTGATGATGACCGGCACACCGTCGCGGAAGTGCTCGCCGATCGTGCGTGCCTCGCGGTACGTCGTGGGGTGCAGCGTGGTGATCTGGTACCGCTGCTCCTCCTCGATCGGCCGGTGCTGGACCTGCGGCTGGTGCGCCGGCTGCGGAGCGAGCGCCAGGTTCTCCCGGGTGGAGTAGGTCATCGCCGAGGACTGCTCGGGCGCGGGCGAGGGGCGGGTGATGGAGCGGACACTGCTGCCCCGCTCGATCCGGTCGTCGTCCTCCCGGTCCAGGTCGGCGCGCACCGAGGAGACGCGCTCACTGAGCCGGCCGGAACGCTCGGACCGGTCCCGCTCCGGACGATCACGGTCCGGGCGCGAGCGGGGCACCGGCCGCTCCTCCTCGACCTCGTCGTCGTCGAAGCCGTCGGAGTAACCGTCGCGCGACGAGTAACGGTGCTCACGGTCGTGATCGCGGCCACCGCGGGACGACCGGTAGGGGCGCTCCTGCTGGTATCCGCGCTCCTCGTAGTCGTCGCGCTCGTCCTCCTCCTCGGCCAGGCCCAGCCAGACGGCCGCCTTCCGGAAAGTACTCATGTGCCCCCACCTCCGTCCGCTCCTGCGGCCCGCGCCCCCTCATGGCGTGCCGCGCCCCCCTTGGCGAGCCGGACATCAGGTCCGATCAGGACCCGTGACCCGCTGCGACGCTGCGTCGTCGGACGCAACGGCCGCCGGGCGGTGGCGCGTCGCGCAAAACAACACCTGTGTAGTTTGCTGCCCGCCGCAAGGCTACCGCAGCGAGTTTCGCATCCCGAGTAAAGATGTACCGATCCGTACGTGTGTCGCCCCATGCCGGATCGCCGCCTCCAGGTCCCCGCTCATGCCCGCCGAGACCGTCGTCGCACCGGGGTGCGCAACGGCCAGCTGACCAGCCACATCGGCCAGTCTCGCGAAGGCACGGCCCGGGTCCTCGCCGAGCGGGGCCACGGCCATCAGCCCGCCCAGCCGCAGACCCTCCGATGAGGCCACCGCGTCGGATACCCGCCAGAGATCGTCACCAATCACGCCGCCGCGCGCCGGGTCGCCGTCCAGGCTCACCTGGACCAGCACCTCGAGCGGCTCGTCACGGGCGGCCGCGACGGCGGCGCGGTCCAGCGCCGTGACGAGGCGGAGCGAGTCCACGGACTCGACCACATCGGCGTACGCGCAAACCGACTTTGCCTTGTTCCTCTGCAGCTGGCCGACGAAATGCCAGCGCAGGCGCACGCCGGCGGCCCGGACCTGCGCCGCCTTGCCGGAGGCGTCCTGGTCCCGGTTCTCCCCGACGTCGGTGACGCCGAGACCGGCGAGCAACAGCACGTCGCTCGCCGGGTAGGTCTTCGTCACCGCGGTCAGCGTGACCTCGTCCGGCGGCCGGCCGGCCGCCGCGCACGCACGCACGATCCGCTCGCGCACCTGCTGGAGATTGGCGGCGAGCTCGGCCCGCCGCCCCTCGTCAAACACCTGTGTCATGGGCCACGAACGCGGTCAGGACCCGTTCTTCAGGAAATCCGGCACGTCCACGTCGTCGAAGAGCACGTTGTGCTTGCGCGGCGCCGGGGTCGGCGGGGTGACCGGCGGCGTGATCGCCGGCAGCGGGGCCGAGGTGGACACGGCCGGCGGGGTGTTCTGCTTGCGCACCGCATCGGCCGGCTTGTAGGACGGTGTCCCCCCGTCGAACCCCGCGGCGATCACTGTCACCCGCACCTCGTCGCCGAGCGCGTCGTCGATGACCGCGCCGAAGATGATGTTCGCGTCCGGGTGGGCCGCGTCGGTGACCAGTTGCGCCGCGTCGTTGATCTCGAACAAGCCCAGGTCGGAGCCGCCCGCGATGGAGAGCAGAACGCCACGCGCGCCGTCCATGCTCTGCTCGAGCAGCGGGCTGGAGATCGCCCGCTCGGCCGCCTCGACCGCCCGGTTGTCGCCGCGCGCGCTGCCGATGCCCATGAGCGCGCTGCCCGCGTTGCTCATGACGCTCTTGACGTCGGCGAAGTCCAGGTTGATCAGACCCGGCGTGGTGATCAGGTCGGTGATGCCCTGCACGCCGGAGAGCAGCACCTGGTCGGCCTGACGGAACGCGTCCATCATGCTGATGCCGCGGTCGCCGAGCGCGAGCAGCCGGTCGTTCGGGATCACGATCAGCGTGTCGCACTGGTTGCGCAGCTCGTCGATGCCGGCCTCGGCCTGGACCTGACGCCGCTTGCCCTCGAACGAGAACGGGCGGGTCACCACGCCGATGGTCAGCGCGCCGAGCTTCCGGGCGATGTTGGCCACCACCGGGGCGCCACCGGTGCCGGTGCCGCCGCCCTCGCCGCACGTGACGAAGACCATGTCGGCCCCCTTGAGGACCTCCTCGATCTCGTCACGGTGGTCCTCGGCGGCGTTCTTGCCGACGTCGGGCTGGGCACCGGCTCCCAGGCCACGCGTCAATTCCCGGCCGACGTCCAGCTTGACGTCGGCGTCACTCATCAGCAGGGCCTGCGCATCGGTGTTGATCGCGATGAACTCGACGCCTTTGAGCCCAACCTCGATCATGCGGTTCACGGCGTTCACGCCGCCGCCGCCGATGCCTACGACCTTGATAACCGCAAGGTAGTTGTGCGGAGGTGTCATCGGGCTCAGCCTTCCCTTCGGGGTTGGCGGACGTCGAGGGCCCCTGCGGTTCCGAGGGGGATCCGCACTTCGACGTCCACTGCCGTACAAGGGAGGGCGAGGAAACCCTCACCCTCTACTAGAGGTTTAGAGTTATGTCAACCACTCAAACCTCTCGACGCAACGTATGCGGACATCGCGCCGGGACCAAAGAACCGGCGCGGCGTGTCGCGTCCGCTTACGTGGCGACTATGCGACTCACCCGTAACCTCGGACCAAATGATCCGTTCGTACGTTTTTGTCGGTTTAGTAATTACTTACCGGATCGTGACTATCTGAGGCGCGCTCACGTCGATCTCGGTGGCCTTGCGGGACAGCAGCGCGGTGGCCACCTCGCTCTTCAGCGGGCTCTCGGTGTCGTCACCCCAGATCACCACTCGCTTGTCACGCAACTCCAGCCGGATCGCCACCGGTGACGTCACCGAGACCGCCGCCAGTTGTTCCCGCAGATCGTCGCTGAGCGCCGCGAGAACCTTCAGCGCCGACCCGGTGTTCGCGTCGGCCGGCCCCGGCGACGACAACCGCGCCAGCGGCACCCCTGACGGCGCCGCCGCGACCTGCCGGAAGGGCACCCCGTCGTCGTCGATCAGGGTGAACCGGCCGTCGACCGGCACCGCGGCCACCGCCACCCGCTCGACCACCTCGATGCGCACGGTGGACGGCCAGCTCCGGGTGACGGTCACCTTGTCCACGGGGGCCAGCCCGCGCACCCGCGCGCCGACCTCCCCCAGATCGACCCGGGCCAGCGGTCGCCGCTCCGGCACCGCCGCCGCGGCGCGCACCTGCGCCGGATCGATCGTCTGCGTGCCGGCCACCTCGACCGTCCTCACTCCGAACACCGCAGTGCCGTAGACCAGCCACACCACGGCGCCGGCGACCAGCAGCACCCCGGCGCCGACGAGCCAGGGCAGAGCGGCCCGCAGCCGGCGCTGCCGGGCACGGGCCATGAACCGGCGCGCGGACGGCGGCACCGCGTCGGTGTCCGCCCGCACCAGGCGCCAGTTGCGCGTGCCCGTGCCCCCGCCCGCCACGGATCAGCCCGCGAGGTCCGGCTGGAGGTCCGCCTCGGCGAGCGCGGCCAGCAACTCGTCGCCCATCAGCGAGATCGGCGGCGCGCCCATGGTCACCACCACGTCGCCGGGACGGCTGCGGCGGACCACCTCGGCCGGCACGTCCTCCCAGTCCGGCACGAAGACCTTGCGATCGGCGGGCAGGTCGATCGCGGCGGTCAGGGCGAGACCACCCTCGCCCGGCCCGCGGGTCTCCCCCGGGCCGAAGACCTCCATGATGATCGCCTGGTCGGCCAGGGCCAGCCCCTCGGCCAGCTCGGCCTGCAGGTCCCGGGTGCGGTACACCCGGTACGGCTGGAAGACCACGATCAGGCGGCCGTCGCCGGCCACCTCCCGCAACGTGCGCAGCGCCGCCAGGACAGAGGTCGGGTGGTACGCATACTCGTCGTAGACCCGGACGCCGGCCGCGATGCCCTTGCGCTCGAAGCGGCGCCGCACCCCCGGGAACGACTCCAGCGCCTCGACGATCTTCTCCAGCGGCAGGCCCAGCTTCAGCGCGGTCAGCACGGTCGCGGCGCTGTTCAGGCCCATGTGCTTGCCGGGCAGCGCCAGCTTGAACTCACCCAGCGGCTCGCCGTGCAGGGTCGCGCGGTACCGCACGCCGCTCACGGTCGAGACCACGTCACTGATGCGCAGGTCGGCGTCGGGCGACTCGCCGTACGTGAAGACGGTCTTGCCCTGTGCCCTGAGCCCCGCGATCAGCTCCTCGGTGCCCGGCCCGTCCGCACAGGTCACCACGAAGCCGTCGGCCAGGCCGCCGAACTCCAGGAAGCCCGCCTTGAGCGTCTCCAGGTCACCCCAGTTGTTGAGGTGGTCGCCCTCGATGTTCGTGATGATCGCGACATGCGGGCGGTAGATCAGGAACGAGCGGTCGTGCTCGTCGGCCTCGGCCACAAAGTGCGGGCCGCTGCCGTGGTGGCCGTTGGAGCCGGCCGCGGAGAGCTCGCCACCGATCACGAACGACGGATCCTGCCCGGCGTGCTGCAGGATCACCGTCATGATCGACGTGGTGGTGGTCTTGCCGTGGGTGCCCGCCACCGCGATCGCCTGCCGGCCGGTCATCGCCGCGGCCAGCGCCTCGGAACGGTGCAGCACCCGCAGCCCGCGCCGGCGCGCCTCGACCATCTCCACGTGATCCTTCGGGATCGCCGTGGAGTAGACGACAGTGTCGACACCGTCCAGGTTCGAGGCCTCGTGCGCCATGTGCACCGTGCCGCCGAGCGCGCGCATCCCCGCCAGGGCCGGCCACTCGCGCAGCTCACTGCCGGAGACCGGGATGCCCCGGGTCAGCAGCAGCCGGGCCAGGCCGGCCATGCCGACGCCGCCGATCCCGATCAGGTGCACACTGCCCAGATCCTCGGCGGTCATCTCACCGGCCGGCGTCAACTCCGCCGTGTTCACCACAAAGCTCCCTCAGTCACTGGCTGGAAGAAATTCACCGGTCCACCGCCTCCAGAACGAAACGGAGCAGCTGCTCGTCGCCGTCGCGCCGGCCGTAGCCCGCGGCGGCGTGACCCATCGTGGCCAGCCGCTGCCGGTCGCGGGCCAGCGGGATGATGTTCCGCTCGATCCACTCCGGGGTCAGCTCGCTGTTGTCGACCAGCATGCCGCCGCCCGCCTCGACCACCGGGATCGCGTTGCGGCGCTGCTCCTGGTTGCTGAACGGGTACGGCACGTAGATCGCGGGCATGCCGAGCGCCGTCGTCTCGGCCACCGTGATCGCCCCGCCGCGGCACAGCATCAGGTCGGCGGCAGCGTAACCGAGCTGCATGTCCGACAGGTAGGGCACGACGACATAGGGCACCGGCAGGTCGTTCGGCACCTCGAACGGGTCGTTGCGCCCGCCCTGCACGTGCAGCACCTGGATGCCGGCGTGCGCCAGCCGCTTGGCCGCCGCGGCCACCGCCAGGTTGATCGTGCGCGCGCCCGACGAGCCGCCGGAGACGAACAGCACCGGCAGGTCCGGCCGCAGCCCGAAGTGGTAGAGCGCCTGCGGGCGCAGCGCCGGCCGGTCCATCTGCGTGATCCCGGTGCGCAGCGGGACACCGACCAGGCGCGCGTTGCGCAGCGACTCGGCCTGCTCCAGCTGGTGCGGGAAACCGACGGCGACCCGCTTGGTGAACTTCATGCCCATCCGGTTCGCCACGCCCGGCGGCACGTTCACCTCGTGCACGACGATCGGCATCTCGCGGCGCCAGGCCGCCAGGTAGGCCGGGACCGACACGTAACCGCCGAACCCCACCACCACCTCGGCGCCGACCTCGTCGATGACCTCGCCGGCCGCGTGGGTGGACTTGTACATCCGGTCCGGGGTGCGCAGCAGATCCAGGTTCAGCGAGCGGGGCAGCTGGAACGCCGGGATCACCCGCAAGTCGTAGCCGGCCGCCGGGATCAGCTGGTTCTCCATGCCCTTCGGGCTGCCCAGCGTGGTGATCCGAATCTGCGGGAAGTGCCGGCGTAAGGCATCGGCGAAAGCCAGCAGCGGATAGATGTGTCCACCGGTGCCTCCCCCGGCGAGCACGACCGACCGCAGCTGCACCATCACCTTCTCCTCTCCCATCCGACCGCCCCGCCCGCCACTGGCGAAGCGGACTAACGACGATCCTTCCCCGCGCTTACCGGCGCCTCACGCGGCTGTCCCGGACGCCGCGGCGGGGGAACCGGCGGCAGCGGGGCCCAGACTAGTCGCACCCATCGAGGCGTCGGACGGGCGTTCAGGGCACGGGCCGCATCCGGCTCAGCACGGGCGAACGAGGCCAGCATCCCGATCGCCGCCATGGCCACGATGAGAGCACTGCCACCTGCGGAGATGAACGGTAGCGGAAGGCCGGTGATGGGCAGCAGGCCGACCACCCCGCCCATGTTGATCACGGCCTGGGCGACCAGCCAGGTGGTGATCGCGGCGGCCGCCAGCCGGCGGAACGGGTCGGCCGAGCGGCGGGCGATCCGGAACCCGGTGAACGCCAGCACCGAGAAGAGCGCCAGCACGACCGAGCAGCCGACCACGCCGAGCTCCTCGGCGACGATGGCGTAGATGAAGTCGTTCTCCGCCTCCGGGACCCAGCCCCACTTCAGCGCGCCCTTGCCCAGGCCGACACCGAACCAGCCGCCCTCGAAGATCGCCGAGCGGCCCTGGATCAACTGGTAGCAGACGTCGCTCAAGTCACACTTGTCGAGCGGGGTGAGGAACGCGGTGAGCCGGGCGACCCGATAGTTCTCCGCGCCCTCGGCGCCCGACCCGGCGCCGCGCGACGCCGCCGCGATCAGCAGGCCGACACCGGTCAGGCCGAGCACGCCGAGCGCGCCGAACACCCGCAGCCGCACCCCGGCGGCCCAGAGCAGGCCGACGATCAGCGCCAGCAGGACCAGCATGGTGCCCACGTCGTTGTAGCCGACCAGGACGAAGAGCAGGCCGATCACCGGGAACAGCGGCATCGCCAGCTCTTTCCAGTGGCCCAGGGACACGCCCTTGCGCGCGATCACGTCGGCGCCCCACAGGACCATGCCGAGCTTCGCCAGCTCCGACGGCTGGACACTGACGCCGCCCATGGCCAGCGAGAGCAGGCTCACCGAGACCGGGCCGACCTTCGCGACCGGGTGCGCCACGTCGATGTGCTTGATCATGACGACCAGGTTCTGGAACGCGAGCAGCACGACGGCCCCGCCCAGCACGTACTTGCCGAGGGCGCGCAGGGTGAGCGCCGGCAGGCGCTGGCAGATCCAGAAGGCGATCAGGCCGAGCAGGGCGTACACGGCCTGGCTGGAGATCGCGGAGAACGCGTTGCCGTTCGCGGCGTAGGCCTTCACGCTGGTCGCCGAGAAGACCATGGTGAGGCCGATCAGCAGGAGCAGGCCGGCGCTGGCGATCAGCAGGTAGTAGGACGAGAGGGGGCGGGCCAGCAGCCCGTGCACGGCGGGCAGCAACTGCCGGCTCAGTGACGGGCGGGCCGTCTGATTACGGTCGTCCGCCATCTCCCCATCATCGTCCGACGATCACGCCACCGACGCGTACGTCGATGGCGTGTCGCAACGAGGTTTGTCGCGTGCACCACGGCCGGTGGGCGGAATTCACCCACCGACCCGTGAGCACGATCTCTACGGGGTCGAGCAGATGACCGTCAGATCCGCCCCGGAGGCGTCGCTCAAGCCGCCACCGAAGGTGTAGGTCCAGGTCTGCGTGCTTCCGGAGCCGCCCATCGTCGCAGTCTCCCCGGCACGGATGCTGTAGAGGCCGGCGATGGCAGTCTTCCCTGGGCCGCAGCTCACCAGCTTGGTGGTGGCACCCATCGCCGCTGTGTCGGACACCGACGAAAGAGTCGGCGATGTACCGGCTGCCCCAGCAGCACCGGCGGGACCAGTAGCACCGGCCGGACCAGTAGCACCAGCCGGACCAGTAGCACCGGCGGGACCAGCCGGGCCGGCCGCGCCCTGGAAGCCCCGGGGCCCGGTCGAACCGGCCGGCCCTGGCGATCCTGCGGGCCCGGGTGATCCGGCGGGTCCGGGCGGTCCGGCCGGGCCGGGCGCACCGGCGTGCCCGGCCGGGCCGGGGGCGCCCTTGGGCCCGGCGGGACCGGCCTGGTTCCAGGTGTAGAGCGATTCCCCGGAGCGGCACTTCGTCGTGGTGGACGACACCCAGCGCACCGCGCCGGACTTCTTGGTCACACACACCTTGTAGGCCGCCGGCGCGGCCGTGGCCACTGCGGGCGAGGCCGTCCGGCCGGAGCCTGCGGCGAGGGAGGCGCTTGCTGTCAGCACCACCCCCACCGTTCCGACCGTGGTGATCAGGAGACGTGTCCTCATTGTTGTTCCATCCTCACGGATCTCGGGATCGTCGGCCCGGGGGCGGCGGCCGCACGCGGGACGGGCCGGGTGGCACGTCGGCGGAGTGAGCTCACCGCGCGTTTTGGCGGGCCGCCCTCAGCCTAGGTACAACTCGGACAATCCGGCGCAAATATCGAGGCATGCCGAAGAGGGGGCCGTCACCGATCGGCGACAACCCCCTCGGGAGACCCAGCGGGCCCGATTACCCCATGACCGCCAGATGGTCGGAGTAGAACAGCCCGAGACCGATCGCGCAGCAGATCCCCGCGATGATCCAGAACCGGACCACGATGTTGACCTCCGACCACCCCGCCAGCTCGAAGTGGTGCTGGAGCGGCGACATCCGGAAGACCCGCTTCCCGGTCGTCTTGAAGGAGATGATCTGGATCACCACCGACATCGTGATGATCACGAACAGGCCACCGATGATCACCGACAGCAGCGTCGTCCGGGTGGCCACCGCGAGGCCACCGATCAGGCCGCCCAGCCCGAGCGCCCCGGTGTCCCCCATGAAGATCCGCGCCGGGTTCGTGTTCCACCACAGGAAGCCGACCAGAGCGGCCGCCGCGGCAGCCGCGATCAGGGCCACCTCCAGCGGGTCCCGCACCTGGTAACAGTGCGCCTGGGTGAGTTCGTTGGTGAGCCGGTAGTCGTTGTCGCCGCACCAGTGCCGGTACTGCCAGAAGCCGATCAGCGAGTACGCCCCGAGCACCAGGATCGACGAGCCGGTCGCCAGGCCGTCGAGCCCGTCGGTCAGGTTCACGCCGTTCGACATCGCCATGATCACGAAGACGAAGACCATGACTGCGCCGACCTTGCCGACGTCGAGCCAGCTCACGTCCCGGATGAAGGAGATCTTCTCGCTGGCCACGGTCTGGCCGTTGGTGCTGGGGAAGTAGAGCGCGGCGATGCCGAACGCGGTGCCGACGATCAGCTGGCCGAGCAGTTTGCCCTTGGCGCTGAGGCCGTCGGAGTTGCGCTTGCGGATCTTGAGGAAGTCGTCCATGAAGCCGACCGCGCCGCAGAACACCAGCAGCCCGAGCAGGACCAGGGCGGTCATGGTGGGCCGCTCCTGGGCGATCTGCCGCTCGGGGAGCGTGGTGAGGGCGAGGTGCCCCGCCACGTACGCGAAGACCGTGGCCAGGATGAACGCCACGCCACCCATCGTGGGGGTGCCGCGCTTGCCCAGGTGGGTCTGCGGGCCGATGGTCCGGATCGGCTGCCCGGCCTTCAACGCCGAGAAGACCTTGATGGCGAGGGGGGTGCCGAAGAGCGAGATGAGAAAGGCGACCGCGGCCGCGACGATGACTGCCCTCACGTGGGCTGAACCTCCTCGGAACGCCGCAGCCAGTCGGCGACGTCCCATGTGCGGTACCGGGAACCCTTGACCAGCACGACGTCGTCGGCGCGCAGGTCGTTCTGGAGAATCTCGATCGCGGCGGCCTGGTCGGCGGCGAACCGGGCGGTGCCCCTCCAGCCGCCCACCTCCGCGGCGCCGTCCAGGATCGGCCGGGCGTTCTCCGCCACCGCGATCAGCCGGTCCACGCCGAGCTCGGCGGCGAGCCGGCCCACCTCGGCGTGCCCGGACACCTCGTGCTCACCGAGCTCGGCCATGTACCCGAGCACGGCGGTGGTGCGCCGGCCGGCGCCCATCGCGGCGAGCGCGTGCAGGGCCGCCGCGGTCGAGGACGGATTGGCGTTGTAGGAGTCGTCGACGACGGTCACGCCGTCTGCCCGCTCGAACACGTCCATCCGCCGGCCGGAGACGATGCCCACCTCGCCGAGCGCGGTGACGACCTCGTCGAAGGCCATGCCGGCGGTCAGGGCGACCGCCGCGGCGGCGAGAGTGTTCGCCACCTGGTGCCGTCCGGCGACGCCGAGCCGGACATTCCCCCGATCGACACCATCCGTCAGTACGTACGATGCCCGCCCCGTCGCGTCCACGACGACGTCCTCGGCGCGCAGCCCGGCGCCGTCCGCCTCGCCGGTGAGCAGCACCCGCGCGACGGTCCGGGACGCCATGGCCGAGACCAGTGGATCGTCGGCGTTCAGCACGGCCACCCCGGTCGCCGGCAGTGCCTCGACCAGCTCGCCCTTGGCCAGCGCGGTGCCCTCGACCGAGCCGAACTCGCCGAGGTGGGCGGCACCCACGTTGAGGACCACGCCGATCGACGGCCGCGCGATGCCGGTCAGGTATCGGATGTGGCCGATGCCGCGGGCACCCATCTCCAGCACCAGGAAGCGGGTCTTCTCGTCGGCCTGCAGCACCGTGTACGGGAAGCCCAGCTCGTTGTTGAGCGACCCGGCCGGCGCGACGGCCGGCCCGAGCCGGGACAGCAGCTGCCCGATGTAATCCTTGGTGGTGGTCTTGCCGGACGAGCCGGTCAGCCCGACCACGGTCAGCTCCGGCAGCCGCCCGAGGACCTCGTGGGCGAGCTTGGCGAGCACCTCCAGCTGGTCCTGGACCACGACGCCGGGCACCCCGGCGTCGCGGGTGCCGAGCACCCCGGCCGCGCCGGCCGCGACGACCTGCGGGCCGAAGTCGTGCCCGTCGGCCTTCTCGCCGGCGAACGCCACGAACAGCCCGCCCGGGCCGACCTTGCGGGAGTCGTACTCCACCCCGCCGGTGACCGTCTCCGAGCCGAAGGCATTGACGAGGCTTCCACCGGTGATCGCGGCGATCTCGGCGAGCGTCAGCGGGATCACCGGTGACCCCCCAGCGCCGCGGCCAGCTCGATCCGGTCGTCGAACGGCAGCACCTGGCCGTTCACCTCCTGACCCTGTTCGTTGCCCTTGCCCAGGACGGCGATCACGTCACCGGCGCCGGCCAGCCGGACCGCCTCGTCGATCGCGGCGCGCCGCCCGGCCACCTCGACCACCTTCGCTCCCGTGTGCGCACCTTCGGCACCGCGGCGCACCGCCTCCCGTACGGCGGAAGGGTCTTCGGTCCTGGGGTTGTCGTCGGTGACGATGACCAGGTCGGAGCCCTGCGCCGCGGCCTCGCCCATCAGCGGGCGCTTGCCCTTGTCACGGTCGCCACCGGCCCCGAGGACGCAGATCAGCTGCCCGCCGCGGGCGGTGGCCAGCTCGCGGAGCGCGGCCAGAGCGGCGACGATCGCGTTCGGCTTGTGCGCGTAGTCGACGACGCCGAGCACCTCGCCCGCCGCCTCGACCTGCTCCAGCCGCCCGGGCACGCCGCGGCACTCCCGGACGCCCCGGCCGGCCGTCGCGGGGTCGATCCCGACGGCGACCAGCAGCGCGATGGCGAGCAGCGCGTTGGCGACGTTGTGCAGGCCGGGCAGCGCGACGCCGGTCTCGACGGTGACGCCGTCCGGGCCGTGCGCGGTGAAGAGCTGACCGAAGGCGGACGGCCGCACCTGCGAGGCCCACCAGGTGGCCTCGCTGTTCCCGGTGGCCGAGTACGTCACGGTCCCCGGTGTGAACAGCGACATGACCGCCGCGTCGTCATGGTTGAGGACCCCGATCTCGGTACGCCCGTCGAACAGGCGCGCCTTCGCCGCGAAGTACTCCTCCGAGGTCGGGTGGAAGTCGAGGTGGTCCTGGCCGAAGTTCGTGTACCCGCTCGCGGCGAAGCGGATCCCGTCGGCGCGGCCCATCACCAGGGCGTGGCTGGACACCTCCATGACCACCGCGGAGACCCCGCGCTCGACGCCGGAGGCCAGGATCGCCTGCAGGTCGGTCGCCTCCGGCGTGGTCCGGACGCTCTTCACGACGAGGTCGCCGAGCCGGGTCTCCACCGTGCCGACCAGCCCGGTCACCCTCCCGGCCGCTCGCAGACCCGCCTCCACCAGGTACGACGTCGAGGTCTTCCCCGCCGTCCCGGTGATGCCGATCATCGTGAGCCGCCGCGAGGGCTCGCCGTAGATCGCCGCCGCGGCCGCGCCGAGCACCGCTCGCGGGTCGTCGGCGACGAGCACCGGCAACCCGGCGGCGAGCGCTGCCGCACGCCCGTCCGGGTTGGTCAGCACCGCCACCGCCCCGGCTCTGGCCGCGTCGGCGACGAACTCGGCACCGTGCCGGTTCGCGCCTGGCAGCGCCGCGTAAAGGTCTCCTGGGCGCACCGCGCCACTACTGTGCGTGACCCCGGTGACGTCCATGTCATCACCGTGCAGCGTTGCCGGGAGCAGCTCAGCGAGCCGCGTCAGCGGGAACGACGCAACGGTCTCGGGTCGTGGAATGCCGGACACGGCGTCAGACCCTACCCGGTACTCCGGGGGTTCCCGTCAACGCCATGCGACCTGAGTTCATCCATGGATCTTGAGGGTCGGCGGATTCGTGGTGGACGGTGGCACTAAGTAATGGGTGAGGGTGTAGGACATCATCTGGGAGAAGGCCGGAGCGGCCACCTCGCCGCCGGTGCCCTTGGCGACGTCCATCGCGACGGCGACGACGTAACGCGGGTTCTCGGCCGGCGCCATGCCCACGAACGAGCTGGCGTTGTGGCTGGTGTACTGCCCGTCGACGACCATCCCGCCGGTGCCGGTCTTGCCGGCCACCCGGTAACCGGGGACCTGCGCCTTGACGCCGGTGCCCTCGCCCTCGACCACGGCCTCCATCAGCGTCCGCAGTTCCGCGGCGACCTTCGCGTCCAGCACCCGGTGCGTCTCCGGCGCGGGAGCCGGGGTCACCTTGCCGTCGGTTCCCGAGATCGTCGACTGGATCAGGTGCGGCTGGATGTAGACGCCGTCGTTGGCGATCGCGCCGTAGCCCGCCGCCATCTGCACCAGGGTGGCCGAGACGCTGAGCCCGATCGGCACCGAGCCGTACGCCGAGCCGCTCCAGTCCGCCGGCTTGAGCAGCAGCCCGCCGGCCTCGCCGGGCATACCCTCGCCGGTCGCCTCGCCGAGCCCGAACTTCTGCTGGTACTCGTAGATCCGGTCCTTGCCGAGCATGTCGCCGATCCGGATGGTCCCGACGTTCGACGAGTAGGCCAGGATCCCGGCGATGGTCAGCTTGCTGCCCTTCGGCTGCGGGTGCCCGTCCTTGAACGGGGTGTCGCCCTTCTTGATCGCCGGCGCGACCTCCACCGCCGAGTCCGGGGTGATCAGCCCCTCCTGCAGGGCGGCGCCGATCATGAACGGCTTGTGGCTGGAGCCCGGGTCGGTGACCACCGCGGTCGGCACGTCGATCCGCTGCGAGGAGTCGAAGTCCAGCGCCTTGGCCGCGTTGTAGGCCGGGTAGCTGGCCTGGGCGACCACCTCACCGGTCTTCGCGTCCATGATCACCGCGCCGGCGACCGTGGCGTTGTTCTTCTTCGCCTCGGCGTTCAGCACCGATTGCGCCTTCCACTGCACCCACTGGTCGATGGTCAGCTTGAGCGAGTTGCCCGGCTTGGCCGCGGTCTCCTGCTCGTAGCCACCGGCGATCGGCACGTTGAGATTGCCCGCGCCGGTCTCGAAGACCCGCTTGCCGTCGGTGCCGTGCAGCAGGTCGTCGTAGCGCGCCTCGAGGCCCTCCAGCCCGTGCTGGTTGTCCCCGGTGAAGCCGATCAGGTTCGCCGCCAGGTCCGGGTTCGGCACGTCGCGCCGCTCGTCGCTGTGCGTGTAGATGCCCGGCAGGTCCAGCTTCTCGATCTGATCGGCGACCGAGATGTCCACCCCGCGCTTGAGGTAGCGGAACTTCAGCCAGGTGCCGCCGATCTGCTGCTTGCGCTGCATGTTCGCGGCCAGCTCGGAGGGCGCGACGCCGAGCAGCGGGGCCAGTTTCGCGGCCGTCTCCGGGATCTTCTTCTGCAGCTTCGCGTTCTCCGGGTCGGCGTAGATGTACCGCGCCTCGACGCTGTTCGCCAGGATCGCCCCGTCACGGTCCATGATGCTGCCCCGTGGCGCCGGCAGCTCGACGGTGCTCAGCCGCTTCTCCCGCAGCTTGACCAGGCTCGCCGCCTCGGCCGGCGAGGTCGCCACCTGCAGCACGACCAGCCGGACGCCGATCATCACGAACAGGGAGAGCGCCAGCACCGTGCCAAGACGCAGCCGCCGGGTGCTGTTCGCCAGTTTCGGCGGCTCGGCGGGCACCGGGCGAGGCCGGCGCGCCGGTTCCCGGCGAGACTTCTCGCTCACCGTCCGACGTGGGCGGGCTTCCGGCTCGGGGGTACGTCGTGAGGACGCGGCCCGCGGCGGGGCGGCGTCCCGGCGTACGCGGGAATCGGTCTTCTCCGCCGCGGTCCGGGCCCTCTTCTGCGGTTCGCGCCTCGGCGTCGCGCGCCTCTGCGGTTCACGCCCGGGCGTCTCGGACTTCTGCGGTTCACGCCTCGGCGTCTCGGACTTCTCGGGGCGCTCGCGCTCCCGGCCGGTCTCCCGCGGCTCCGGCGTCCGTGCGCCGCGCTGCCGCACCCGCTGGCCCTCGCCGCCCTCGACCACCTGCAGCGCCGGCCGGAACGGATCGGCGTTGCGCCCGGTCCGCGGGGTGCGTCCCCGCTCGGCCACCGTGCGGCCGCGGGGCGTGTAGGCCCGGGCCTCCCCGATGCCGGAGAAACCGCGTCGCTCGGGACGCTCGGGCTCGTCGTTCCCCTCGGCGGGAACGGCACGAGACGTTCCACGCCGGGGCGGAGTGCCCCGGCGCGGTGTCTCGTCGTCGGCTCGCGGCGACACGGCTTACTGCCCCGTTCCCGCAGCGTTCTGATCGGCGGTGTTCTGGCCGGCACCGTTCTGACCCGCGCCGGTCTGGCCCGCGCCGGTCTGGCCCGCGCCCGTCTGGCCGGTGCCGTTCTGGCCCGTGCCGGTCTGGCCGGCGGTGCTGTTCTGGGTGGCCGGAGCGCCGGTGCCGTCCGTGGTCAGCGACTCCTGGGCGGTGACCGACGTCTGGCCCTTGCCCGGCGTGAGCGGCCGGATGATCGTGCCGTCCGGCAGCGTGATCATCGCCGGGTTCTCCGCCGGGACCAGGCCCAGCCGGCGCGCGGCCGCGGCCAGGTTGCCCGGGCTCCTGACCTGGTTCAGCTGCTGGTTGAGCTCCTGCTGCCGCTCGTCCAGGCTGGCCTGGTTCTTCCGCAGCGCGTCGAGCTGGAACGACTGCTCCATCGTCTTGGTGTTGATCAGCAGGATGCCGACCACACCGGCCAGCACCAGCACGATCAGACCGGCCGCGAAGGTCGGCCGCGGCGCCTGGATCGGCAGCGGCGGCGCGACCCGCAGCCGCGGCAGGATCGCCGCCGCGGGAGCCTCGGCGGTGTCCAGCCGCTTCGCCGCGGTGCCCTCGATCCGCACCGCGATGTCGCCCTCGGCGGAGAGCCCGGCCCGGGCCCGGCTCGCGCCCACGTCGCTGCGCATCCCGGACCGGCGCGTGTCGGCACCCCGAGTGGTCGAATCGCCACCGCGCGTGCCCGGTCCGCTCCGCGCGCTCTTCTCCCCGCGCGCACCCTTGCCGTCGCGCGTGCTCTTGCTCGCCTCGCCCCGCGTGCCCTTGTTCAGCTCATCGCGCGTGCTCTTGCTCGCCTCGCCGCGCGTGCTCTTGCTCGCCTCGCCGCGCGTGCTCTTGCTCAGCTCATCGCGCGTGCTCGCCTTGCCGCGCGTGGCCCTGCTCAGGTCGTCGCGCGTGCTGTCGCTCACCTCGCCGCGCGTGGCGGATCGGCGCGCCCCCCGGGCGCCGCTCCTTCCGGTTCCGCCATCGCGGCCCGCCGCGCGTCCCCGCTCCCCGGCGGTGGACCGCGGTTGCGTCACACGGCCCCCCGACCGCGGCGCTTCCGTTCGCTCGCTCATGCTTCCCCCTCCCCCTCATGGTCCGGCCCCGGGCGTCGCCGCCGGAGTCCCCCGCTTTCCACAGCTGTCCGGGACCGCTCGCGGCCGGTCCCGGACGGCTGGTTCGCCCTCTTACCCCGTTCGTCGATCCGTTCCACCGCGCGCAACCTCACCGAGGCCGCCCGCGGGTTCTCCGCCACCTCCGCCTCGCTGGGCAACTCCGACCCCCGGGTCAGCAGCCGCAGCGTCGGACCGGTACCGGGCAGCTCGACCGGCAGGTCGACCGGCCCGGTGCTGCGCGCCCTCGCGGCGAGAGCGCGTTTGACGATCCGGTCCTCCAGAGATTGATAACTCATCACCACAAGTCGCCCGCCGGGCGACAACGCGTCCAAAGCAGCAGGAACCGCCGACTCGAGCACCTCGAGCTCGCCGTTGACCTCAATGCGTAGTGCCTGGAAGGACCTTTTCGCGGGATTTCCACCCGTTCGTCGCGCGGCGGCCGGAATAGCGTCTTTAATGAGCTCCGCCAGCCGGGCGGTCGACACGATCCGGGCCTTCGCCCGCTCCCGCACGATCGACGAGACGACCCGCGGGGCGAACTTCTCCTCCCCGTACTGCCGGAGGATGCGAACCAACTCGCCCGGCTCGTACGTATTGACGACCTCCTCCGCGGTGATTCCGCGGGACTGGTCCATCCGCATGTCGAGAGGGGCATCCTGCGCGTACGCGAAGCCCCGGTCCGCCTCGTCGAGCTGCAACGAGGACACGCCGAGGTCGAACAGGCCACTGTCGATCGCCGGGATCTCCAGCTCGTCGAGCACCCGCGGCAGCTCGTGATAGACCGCGTGCACCAGGTGGATCCGCTCGGCGAACCGGGCCAGCCGGTGCCGTGAGTGGGCGAGCGCCTCGGTGTCCCGGTCCAGTCCGACCAGGACCGCCTCCGGATAGCGCTCCAGGACCGCCTCGGCGTGGCCGCCCAGGCCCAGCGTGAAGTCGACGTGCACCGCGCCGGGCCGGGCCAGAGCCGGGCCGAGCAGGTCGAGGCAGCGTTCCAGCAGCACCGGAACGTGCGCGCCGCGCGGCTCCCCCATGTCGACCCCCACTTGACCCACCCGTTCGCGTATCACTCGGTTGTTACCTGTGAAGCCGTCCGCCCGGCTTCTGGTGTTGTCCGGTCCGGTGCCCGTCCGTACCGCCAGATCCCCATCCGCTCTGTCCCGCGCCGGTAGGCCCGGCCCTGGACACGCGCCTGGCGCCGGGGAAGAGGCGCCAGGAGCGGGAGCGGCTGGAGATCTCGCAGTACGGCAGCAGTGGCGTCCGGACCGCACTCCCAGCGGCCCACCGAGTGCCACGCCCTACAGTCCGCCGGGCAGCACCCCCTCCTCGATGTCGGCGAACTCTTCCTCGCTCGCCGAGAGGTAGTCGTCCCAGGACTGCTTGTCCCAGATCTCGACCCTGGTGCTGGCCCCGATCACCACGAGATCCCGGCCGAGACTCGCGTACTCCCGCAGATGTGCGGGGATGGTGACCCGGCCCTGCTTGTCGGGGACCTCGTCGTGCGCGCTGGCGAAGAACACCCGGCTGTAAGCCCGGGCGGCCTTGTTGGTCACCGGCGCCTCGCGCAGCTGGCCCGCGATGCGCTGGAACTCCGGCATCGGGAACACGTAAAGACAGCGCTCCTGCCCCTTCGTGATCACGACACCTCCCGCCAGCTCGTCGCGGAACTTCGCCGGGAGGATCAGCCGGCCCTTCTCGTCCAGCCGAGGGGTGTGCGTGCCGAGGAACATCGGCCCCCACCCCTTTGCCGGGACGGCTGCTCCTTCGCGGAGGGAGCGGGCCGTCTGTCAACTCGGGCCGGCAGGCTCTCGGTGTTGCTCCTCGGTCCTGCCACTGCGCCCCACTCTACTCCACTTCCCTCCACCTGCAACCCGAAAGCGGCTGCTCGCGAACTGTTTTCGCGGACGTAATCCCAGTTCACAGGGGGTGGGTCGAAGTGGAGGGCGTCAGCATGATCCACCAGGTCCGGTTTCCGACATCGGGCGCATGGGGGTCGATAAGTCCGGCGCAAACCGCCTCAAAAGATCGCGGTGGAGCGGTCCGTCGCGGCGCGGGGAGGAGAGTGGAGGCCGACGGGGGAGGAAAGTGGAGCCTCGTGTGGAGGGTCGGCCGTCACACCCCGACCCTCCACAAGCACCGCTCGCCGGCACCCCCCCCGTCGCCGCTCGCCCGGCCGCGCCACGACTCCCGCTGCCGCCACCGAACACCGCTCTCCCGGCCGCGCCACGACTCCCACTCCCGCCGCCGAACCCCGCTCCCTGTTGCTGAAACGCCAGTGGGGCGTGACCCGGATCCGGGTCACGCCCCACTGGCGTTGTTCCTTACTTACTGGGCGCCGTTCACAGCGCCCGCCACGCACCGAGCGCCATCCACAGCGCCCGCCACGCACTGGGCACCGTTCACAGCCCTCGCCCCACGCACTGGGCGCCATCCACGACGCCCGCCACGCACTGGGCGCCGTCCAAGGCGCCCTACCGACGGTCGAGGCCTTCAGCAGCTAGGCCTCCACCTGTCGCGAGGCGGCGAACCGCCACCTCGCCGGCCGGACCGCGTCAGGCGACCAGACGGCGCACGACGTAGTTGCTGCCGTACATCTTGTGCTTGCCGACCCGGGCTCCGGTGTGCGGCGAGTCGTACATGTAACCGCCACCGGCGTAGATGCCGACGTGGTACCCGTGCGACCCGGACCGGAAGACGATCAGGTCGCCGACCCTCTTGTTCGACTTGCTGACCGCCTTGCCGGCCTTCTGCTGCCCGTCCGCCTTGTGCGGAAGGTTCTTCCCGGCCGCCTTCTTGTAGACGTACTGGGTGAAGCCGGAGCAGTCGAAGCGGGTCGGCCCGGCGGCAGCGAACTTGTACAGCGCGCCGGTGTGCTTCTTCGCCTCGGCGAGGACCTTGGCGCCGCTGTTGCCCTTCACGTAGATCTTCGCCTGGTGCGACACCTGGGTGTACCCGGTGCCGATGAAGAGCGTCCGCACCCACATGGTCGACTTCGGCGCGACGGTGAAGCCGACGGTGCCGTTGCTGGGGACGGTCCTCTTGGCCAGCAGCACCCACTTGCCGTTGACGTAGCCCTGCAGCCGGACGGTGCCCTTGGCGGCCTTGCCGGTCCTCGGGTTGACGACCTTGGCGGTGACCTTGGTCTTGGCGCCGTACGCGATGGTGCGGACGCTGACCCGGGTGGTCATGGTGGGCTTCACCTTCGCGGCGGCGGCCTTGACCGTCGCCGTGGAGGAGACCGGGGTCGTCGTGGTCGCGGCCTGGGCAGCCGTCGCCGTCATGAGCTGGCCTGCGCAGAGGCAGAGACCCAGGGACAGGGCGGCGGTGGTGGCGCCGGTCAGACGCCGATTGCGTGCCGCGCGGTGGCGGCCCGAACTGTGCTGGTGCACGGTTAGGAGATCCCTCCGGCACGCCTGCGAGGTTAGCTGTCGGGTTCGGGCGGGAAGGCTTGCCCGGCCACCGTGGTGGCTTCACCCCAAGGTCCTACCGGTGCGCCGTCGGGTGGGACGACGCGGGCGGACCGAAATCTGGGTTCCCCGTCCCTGCCCCCGAATGCCTAGTCAGTTTCCTGGTGGTGCATTGGTCGCGTCCACCGGTCCGGGGCAGGGCTCGGCGTGAACCGGCAGGGCGCGACCGGCGAGCGGTTGCTGCCGGCGGATCCTTGGTACCTGAAAATCTCCTTGATCGTCAGGTGCGAACTGCTCACTCTGTGTAGTTGGCACATTGGCTACTGTCCAGTTTGTTACCTCCGCGAGACAAATGTCATGGCGCTAAGTGTCTACACGGTTACTCAAAGTTGATCGATCCCAGTGAACCAGAACACAGAAAAACTCAGGTGGTAACCCGTTGGTGACAGCCGATCGCCGGTGAGCGGCACCGAAGGGGTCACCCATTCGAGCCACTCGGGCCGGTCCGGTGGTCCGGGCCTTCCGGCAACTCGACGTAACTCTCCGGTCCGGTACCCTCGCTGGCGTGACGGACGGGAAGATGCCCCTGCGGGCCATAGTCGCGACCACCGCGTCGAAGACTGCGGCCGCGCTCTCCAGGGCCGCGGGACGCGGCGACGGTTCGGTGATCGGCGGCTGGATCGGCCTCAAGATCGATCCGGATCTGCTGGCCCACCTCGCGTCCGGCCGTGCCGTCGCGCTCGTGTCCGGCACCAACGGCAAGACCACCACCACGCGGCTGACCGCCGCCGCGGTCGGCGTGCTCGGCCGGGTCGCCACCAACTCCTACGGCGCGAACATGCCCACCGGGCACACCTCCGCGCTGGCCAAGGAGGGGCACACCCCGTTCGCGGTGCTGGAGACCGACGAGCACTACCTGCCCCAGGTGATCGAGGCCACCCGTCCCAAGGTGGTGGCGCTGCTCAACCTCTCCCGCGACCAGCTCGACCGGGCCAAGGAGGTGGCGATGATGGCGCAGTTGTGGAAGACCGCGCTCGCCGGCCACCCCGAGATCCGCGTGGTCGCCAACGCCGACGACCCGCTGGTCGTCTGGGCGGCCGCCGCCAGCCCGCAGACCACCTGGTTCAGCGCCGGTCAGCGCTGGCAGGACGACTCGTCCGTCTGCCCGGAGAGCGGCCACCCGATCGAGCGCGCCGGCGGTGACTGGTGGTGCGTCGGCTGCCCGCTGCGCCGCCCCACCCCGCAGTGGGTGGTCGAGGAGGACGGCGTCATCGACCCGCGCGGCGACTGGCACCTGGTCAAGCTGCAGCTCCCCGGCAAGGTCAACCTGGGCAACGCGGCCACCGCGCTCGCGGTGGCCGGTGAGTTCGGGGTCCGCCCGATCGAGGCGCTGCCCCGGCTCTCCCGGGTGACCTCCATCGCCGGCCGCTACGCGCAGGTCGACCGCGACGGGCGCAACATCCGGCTGCTGCTCGCGAAGAACCCGGCGAGCTGGCTGGAGGCCTTCGACATGGCCGACCAGGCGCCGACCCTGCTCTCCATCAACGCGCGGGACCCCGACGGGCTGGACACGTCCTGGCTGTGGGACGTCGACTTCTCCCCGCTGCGGGACCGTCCGGTGCTGATCACCGGTGACCGGGCGTACGACCTGGCCGTCCGGCTCCAGGTGAACCAGGTGCCGTTCCAGCACGTACACACCTTCGACGAGGCGCTGGCGCAGGTGCCGCCGGGCCGTCTCGAGGTGATCGCCAACTACACGGCGTTCCAGGACATCCGAGCGGTACTGGACCGCGTCAACTGATCCGGTCCGCTACGGGAAGACGGAGTTCTCGATCATGAACGACAGCACGCTGCGGATCGTCTGGATCTACCCCGATCTGCTGTCGACGTACGGCGACCGGGGCAACATGCTGATCCTGGCCCACCGGGCCGCCGCTCGTGGCATCCCGGTGGAGACCTACGAGGTCCGCTCGGACATGCAGATGCCGACCACCGCCGACATCTACCTGATCGGTGGCGGTGAGGACGGCCCGCAGGCGCTCGCCGCCCAGCGTCTGATCGCCGACGGCGGCCTGAACCGGGCGGTCGCCCAGGGCGCGTCGGTTCTGGCCATCTGCGCGGGTTATCAGCTTTTCGGTCATTCGTTCTTCGCCAAGGGGACGAAATGTGGCGGGCTCGGCCTGCTCGACATCACCTCGGACCGGGGTGAGACCCGGGCGGTCGGCGAGCTGCGCGGCGACATCGACCCGCGGCTCGGGCTGCCCCCGCTGACCGGTTTCGAGAACCACGGCGGCCGCACCCACCTGGGCGCACACGCCGCGCCGCTGGCCCGCGTGACGGGTGGCATCGGCAACGACGGCCAGACCGAGGGCGCCTGGTACGGGAAGATCATCGGGACCTACTCTCACGGTCCGGCGTTGGCTCGCAACCCAGCGCTAGCCGATCTGCTACTGCGTTGGTCCACCGGCGCGGATAGGCTTGCGCCCCTTGACGACACCTGGGCCGAGCGGCTCCGGGGGGAACGGCTCACCGCCGGTCTCCCCGCCTGACGACGAAGACGAGCTCGGAACAGATCAGCACGACCTTGTCCTGAATCGACGACAGTTGGGGCGGTTGGCCTGCATGACCGACAAACCTGAACTCTCCACGGGCACCCTTCTCCCCGCGGACTCTCAGGCTGCGCCGACCAGCCGCAAGCGCCGTTTCCTCCGGTTCGGCGTGCTCACCCTGGTCATCGCCGGTCTCGCCGCGGCCGCCGCCCTGCTCCCGCTCCGGGAGATCGGTGACGCGGTCGTCGCCCTGGGCCCGGGCGCCGCCGTCGCGGTCGCCGTCCTCGGCGGTCTGCTGCTGTCGGTCCTGGTGCCGCGCACCGCGGTCACCGTGGCCTGCGGCGCCCTGCTCGGCGCCGCCACGGGTGCGATCGCCGCGCTGGCCGCCGCCGTGATCGCCGCCACCGCCACCTACTATCTGGGCCGCTGGGCCGGCCGGGGCGTCCTGCAGGCCCGGGCCGGTGGCCGCCTGGCCCGCCTGGACGGCTGGCTGAACCGTCGCGGCCTCGCCGCCGTGCTGCTGGTCCGCTTCCTGCCGCTGGCCCCGTTCGGCCTGGTCGGCTACGCCTACGGCACGACCAGCGTCTGCCGCAAGCGTTACCTGCTCGGCACCACGATCGCCGCCATCCCGTCCACGGTCACCTACGCCGTGATCGGTGCCGCGGTGGTCTCCCCCGGCCGGATGAGCCCCATCACTGTCGCTCCCGCGATCATCAGCTTCATCCTCTCCACCGCGATCATCCTCCGCTGGCGCCAGACGTCCCGCCGCGCCGCCACCCCCGCCGTGGCCCCCACCCCGGCAGTGGCCCCCACCCCGGCGTGACCCACAGCCCGGCGTGACCCACAGCCCGGCGTGACCCACGCTCCGGGCTTGACCCACCCCGGCACGACTCGCGTGACGCAGCAGGCGTGACCCGCAGCCCGTCGGCCCGCAACCAGCACCGTCCGCCCAGCCGTCTCCGCGAGCCCGCGCACAGCTGGCACTCACGGCTGCCACGCGCAACCAGAACAACCGTGAACACCAGCCGACGGCGCGCGGCTGGCACTCAGGGCTGTCATGCATGACGCGGACGACCGTGGGCACCAGCCGGGAACGGTGCGTCGCGCGGCGAGCGGGACCTGGAGCGGACGTGACCGGAGGGGCGCGGCGGGACGGTGCTCACGCCGTACCGAAGCAGGTGGTGAAGCTTTGGGTTGAGCGTGAGCATCCCGCCCACGGTGAGCACCGTCAGACGACGACGCTGACCAGGCGGCCCTTCACCACGATGACCTTCTTCGGGGTCTTGTCACCCAGCACCTCGGCGACGGCAGCCAGCGCCTGGGCCCGCACCTCGTCCTCCGGGGTGTCCGGGGAGACCTCGACCCGACCGCGGACCTTGCCGTTGACCTGCACCGGGTACGTGATCGAGTCGGCCACCAGCTGCGCCGGGTCGGCGACCGGGAAGTCGGCGTAGGCCAGCGTGCCCTCGTGGCCCAGCTTGCCCCACAGCTCCTCGGCCAGGTGCGGCGCGAACGGCGACAGCATCAGCACCAGCGGCTCGACCGCCTCGCGCGAGACCGTCGGCAGCGGGGTCAGCGTGTTGGTCAGCTCGATCAGCTTGGCGATCGCGGTGTTGAACCGCAGCTCGTCCATGTCCTCGCGGACGCCGGCGATGACCCGGTGCAGCACCTTGCGGGACTTCGGGTCCAGCTCGCCGTCGATCGCCCGGGTCGCGCCGGTCTCCTCGTCGACGACCAGGCGCCAGACGCGCTGCAGGAAGCGCTGGGAGCCGACGACGGCACGGGTCTCCCAGGGGCGGGAGACGTCCAGCGGGCCCATCGCCATCTCGTACACCCGGAACGTGTCGGCGCCGTACTGCTCGCACATCTCGTCGGGGGTGACGACGTTCTTCAGCGACTTGCCCATCTTGCCGTAGCTGCGGGTCACCTGCTGATCGCCGTAGTAGTACTTGCCGTCGCGCTCGGCGACCTCCTCGGCCGGGACGTAGAAGCCCCGGGCGTCCTGGAACGCGTACGCCTGGATGTAGCCCTGGTTGAACAGCTTCCGGAACGGCTCGAAGCTGGAGACGTGGCCCAGGTCGAACAGGACCTTGTGCCAGAAGCGGGCGTACAGCAGGTGCAGGACGGCGTGCTCGACGCCGCCGACGTACAGGTCGACGCCACCACAGTCGCCGGTCTTGCGCGGGCCCATCCAGTAGGCCTCGTTCTCCGGGTCGACCAGCGCCTTGTCGTTGTGCGGGTCCAGGTAGCGCAGCTCGTACCAGCAGGAGCCGGCCCACTGCGGCATGGTGTTGGTCTCGCGGGTGTACGTCTTCAGCCCGTCACCCAGGTCCAGCTCGACCTGCACCCAGTCCTTCTTGCGGGACAGCGGGGTCTCCGGCTCGGTGTCCGCGTCGTCCGGGTCGAAGGTGCGCGGCGAGAAGTCGTCGACGTCGGGCAGCTCGACCGGCAGCATCGACTCGGGCAGCGCGACGGGCAGGCCGGTCTCGTCGTAGACGATCGGGAACGGCTCGCCCCAGTACCGCTGGCGGCTGAACAGCCAGTCGCGCAGCCGGTAGGTCGTGGCGCCCTGACCGAAGCCCTTCTCCTCCAGCCAGGCGATCATCGCGGCCTTGGCCTCGGTCTTGTTCAGCCCATCCAAACTGAACCCGGATTCAGGATCGGCGGAGTTGATCGCCTTGCCGTCGCCCGTCCAGGCACCCTCGACATCCTCAGGCGCTTCGACGGTACGGACGATGGGCAGCTCGAAGACGGTGGCGAACTCGTAGTCGCGCTCGTCGTGAGCCGGGACCGCCATGATCGCGCCGGTACCGTAGCCGGCCAGCACGTAGTCGGCGATGAAGACCGGCACGCGCTCGCCGTTGACCGGGTTGGTCGCGTACGCCCCGGTGAAAACGCCCGTCTTCACCTTGCCGTCGGCGGTCCGCTCCTCCTCGGTCTTCGCGGCGGCCGCGGCCCGGTAGGCGGCGACGGCCTCGGCGGGAGTCGCGGCGCCACCGGTCCACTTCTCGTGGGTGCCCTCCGGCCAGGCGGCGGGCACGATCCCGGAGACCAGCTCGTGCTCCGGCGCCAGCACCATGTACGTCGCGCCGAACAGCGTGTCCGGGCGGGTGGTGAAGACCCGGATGTGCGTCTCACCCATCGGGAAGTCGACGTGCGCGCCTTGGGAACGGCCGATCCAGTTGCGCTGCATCAGCTTGACCGGCTCCGGCCAGTCCAGGGTGTCCAGGTCTTCGACCAGGCGATCCCCGTACGCCGTGATGCGCATCATCCACTGCTTCAGGCTGCGCTGGAACACGGGGAAGTTGCCGCGCTCGGACCGGCCGTCGGGCGTGACCTCCTCATTGGCCAGCACGGTGCCCAGGCCGGGGCACCAGTTGACCGGGGCCTCGGACACGTAGGCCAGGCGGTGGTCGTCGATCAGCTTGCGCCGCTCGACAGCGGACAGGTCCTTCCACGGCGTGCCCGGTGCCGGCCGGGTGCCGGTCTCGAACTCGGTGATCAGCTCGCTGATCGGCCGGGCCTTCCTCAGCTCCGGGTCGAACCAGGAGTTGAAGACCTGCAGGAAGATCCACTGAGTCCAGCGG
The DNA here is from genome assembly GCF_016862095.1 of Actinoplanes cyaneus. Taxonomy (GTDB): domain Bacteria; phylum Actinomycetota; class Actinomycetes; order Mycobacteriales; family Micromonosporaceae; genus Actinoplanes; species Actinoplanes cyaneus. The sequence continues at coordinate 326,494 of NZ_BOMH01000007.1, read as the reverse complement.
TAGTACTCCGGGTCGGTGGTGGAGAACGACCGGCGCTCGTCGTAGGCCAGGCCCAGGCGGCGCAGCTGCTCGCGGTACCGCTCGACGTTCGCGGCGGTGGTCACCGCGGGGTGGGTGCCGGTCTGCACCGCGTACTGCTCGGCGGGCAGGCCGAAGGCGTCGAAGCCCATCGGGTGCAGCACGTTGTAGCCGGCCATCCGCTTGTAGCGGGTGTAGCTGTCGGTGCCGATGTAACCCAGCGGGTGCCCGACGTGCAGGCCGGCGCCGGACGGGTACGGGAACATGTCCTGCACGTGCAGCTTCGGCGCACCGGCGCGCGGATGCTCCGGGTCGGCCAGCTCACCGACCGGGTTCGGCGCGTGGAACGTCCCGTTCTCCGCCCAGAAGCGCTGCCAGCGCAGCTCGATCTCGCCGGCCAGCGCGGCGGTGTAGCGGAACGGGTTCTCGGTCTCGCTCATTGTCAACACCATCTCGTCTAAGTCAGTGGGCCGGGGTCACGCGTCCAGGGCACAAAAAAGCCCCTCACGCAGGAGGGGACGCCGTGCTGTCACCGGGCCGGAATCAACACCCGGGGGATCAGCACGGCCGGCTAAGGAGCAGAACACGCCGAGCCATGCGCGCCATGGTACCCGGCCGCCATCACACACGGCGACCGGTATGCCTTTCGAGAACGAACTGTTCCGGATCCCGATCACTGTCGGTAGATGGACCGTGTTCGTCCGGTTTCCAGAAAACCCCGGTCGTTCCGGCCTTTCGGAGCGGTGTGCCAACGGAGATAACCTGTCAGGAACGGGCGGCGAGCGCCGGAGGCCCACGGCCGCTGGGCGCCCGCAACCTTGGGGTGCCCTGACACAGTGGGTGATCCACTTGCGCGGGTACGTATCACTTGGAGGAAAGCCCGTGACTACGCCGACCTGGGGCGAGCCGACAGGCCCGCTGACGAGCGCCGAGTTCCACGCCGCGACACAGGCCATCATGACCAACATCGAGCAGGTCATCGAGGGCAAGAGCGCGACCGTGCGGCTGGCCGTCGCGGTCCTGCTCGCCGAGGGCCACCTGCTGATCGAGGACGTGCCGGGCGTGGGCAAGACGAAACTCGCCAAGGCGCTCGCCCGCTCGATCGACTGCTCGGTGCGCCGGATCCAGTTCACCCCCGACCTGCTGCCCAGCGATGTCACCGGGGTGAGCGTCTACAACCAGGAGACCCGGGACTTCGAGTTCAAGCCGGGCGCCGTCTTCGCCAACCTGGTGGTCGGCGACGAGATCAACCGGGCCTCGCCGAAGACCCAGTCCGCGCTCCTGGAGTGCATGGAGGAGCGGCAGGTCACCGTCGACGGGACCACGTACGAGCTGCAGGCCCCGTTCATGGTGGTCGCCACGCAGAACCCGATCGAGATGGAGGGGACCTACCCGCTGCCGGAGGCGCAGCGCGACCGGTTCACCGCCCGGATCGCGATGGGCTACCCGGACCCCCGGGCCGAGCTCGCCATGCTGAGCGGCCACGGTGACCACGACCCGCTCAACGACCTGCGCGCGGTGGCCGACGCCGCGATGGTCCGCCGGCTGATCGAGACGGCTCGCGCGGTGCACGCCGCCGACGCCGTCCAGCAGTACGCGATCGCCCTGGTCACCGCGACCCGGGAGGCGCCGGAGATCCGGCTCGGCGCGTCGCCGCGGTCCACCCTGCAGCTGATCCGCACCGCGAAGGCGGTCGCGGCGCTCGAGGGCCGTGACTACGTGCTCCCCGACGACCTGCAGGCGCTGGCCGTGCCGGTGCTCGCCCACCGGATCATCCCGACCGCCGACGCGCAGCTCAACCGGCGGACCACCGACACGATCGTCTCCGAGATCGTGCACCGGCTGCCGATCCCGCACGCGAACCGGAACCCGTACGACACCCGCGCCGCGGGCGGCGGCACACAATACGAGTCCCGGGGGCGATGACCATGCGGGAGGCGCTGCGGGGTCTCACCACGCGCGGCCGCTCGTTCCTGGCCGCCGCGATCGCCGCCGGCATCTCGGCGCTCATCCTCGGTGAGCGTGACCTGCTGCGGGTCGCCGTGCTCCTGGCCGCTCTGCCGTTGCTGGCCGCGGTGTATGTCGGCCGGAGCCGGTACAAACTGGCGTGCACCCGCTCGCTGGAGCCGGGCCGCGCCCCGGTCGGCTCCAGCGCGCGGGTGATCCTGCGCCTGCAGAACCTGTCCCGGCTGCCCACCGGCACCATGCTCCTGGAGGACCGGCTGCCGTACGCACTGGGCAGCCGCCCGCGCGTGGTGCTGGAACGCCTCGGCGCCCACCAGGCCAGCTCGGTGGCGTACACGGTGCGTGCCGACGTGCGCGGCCGGTACCCGATCGGCCCGCTGGTGATCCGGCTGACCGACCCGTTCGGGCTCTGCGAGCTGACCCGCTCGTTCCCCAGCGTCGACCAGCTCACCGTGATCCCGCAGGTCGTCCCGCTCCCCCGGGTCCGGCTCGCCGGGGAGTATGCGGGCGCCGGTGACAGCCGGGCCCGCTCGGTCGCGGTGCACGGCGAGGACGACGCGGCCACCCGGGAATACCGGCGCGGCGACGACCTGCGGCGGGTGCACTGGCGCTCCACCGCCCGTACCGGCGAATTGATGGTCCGTCGTGAGGAACAGCCCTGGGAGAGCCGGGCCACGGTGGTGCTCGACACCCGCGCCCAGGCGCATCGCGGCGAGGGGCCGACGGCCAGCTTCGAATGGGCCGTCTCGGCGGCCGCCAGCGTCGCGGTGCACCTGCGCGAGGCCGGCTACAAGGTGCGGCTGGTGACCGGCACCGGGGTGGACATCGACGGTTCCGAGAGTGGCGGGGAGGGTCTGATCCTGGACGCGCTGGCAGACGTGAAGACCGCCTCCACCGCGGACGTGTCGCTCCTGGTCGAGAACGTGCGGCGGCGCTCCGACGGCGGCCTGGTGATCGGCCTGTTCGGCTCGCTCACCACCGCCGAGGCGCACCTGCTCAGCCAGCTCCGCGGCAACGGGGCGACCTGCGTCGGCTTCGCCATCGACAGTACGACGTGGGTCTCGATGACGGCCGGTGACCGGCAGGAGTCCGACCGGGAGCACGCGGCCGCGTCACTGGCGCTGGTCCGCAGCGGCTGGCGGTCGGTGCGGGTGTCCCACGGCGAGACGCTGCCCGCCCTGTGGCCCACCGTGGGCCGCGGGTCGCAGGGCTTCGCCTATCGCGCGGCGATGGCCGAGACCGTGAGCGGGGTGCACCGATGACCGGGCGCCGTCGTCTCGGGCTGGTCGCGGCCGGCGCCACGCTGCTCTCCGCCGCGCCCCTCGCGACGATCTTCGACAAGTGGACCTGGCTGCTCCAGGTCATCCTGACCGTGGCGATGATCGCCGGGGCCGGCGTGCTCACCCGCACGCTGCGTTTCCCCAGCTGGGCGCAGGCGCTCGGGATGATCGTCGCCATGCTCGTCACGCTCACCTGGATCTTCCCGAGCGGGCACGAGCTGCTGGTGCCGACCCCGGCCACGATCGCCCACTTCGGTGAGCTGATCCAGCAGGCCGGGGAGGACACCCGGTCGTACGCGGTGCCGGTGCCCGACCGGGACGGCCTGCTCTTCGTCGCGGCCCTCGGCATCGGCGTCGTGGCCATCGTGGTGGACCTGCTGACCGCGGTGTTCCGGCGGCCGGCCCTGGCCGGGCTGCCGATGCTGGCGATCTACTCCATCCCGGTGGCGGTCTACCTGGACAGCGTGCCGGTCACCCCGTTCATCGTCGGCGCCTGCGGCTACCTGTGGCTGCTGGTCGCCGACAACGTGGACCGGGTGCGCCGCTTCGGCCGCCGCTTCACCGGCGACGGGCGGGACGTGGACGTCTGGGAGCCGTCGCCGCTGGCCGCCGCCGGGCGCCGGCTCGGCGTGGTCGGCGTGCTGGTCGCGGTGCTACTGCCGCTGGCCGTGCCGACCGTCAGCGGTGGCCTGCTGTCGCAGCTCACGCAGAACGGCCCCGGGATCGGCGGCGGAGGCGGGGGCGGCAACGGGAAGATCAACCTGTTCGCCTCGCTCAGCGGCCAGCTCTCCCAGAACACCACGGTCACGCTGCTGAAGGTGAGCACGAACGAGAAGAACCCGTTCTACCTGCGGTTCGGAGTCGCCGACCAGCTCACCGCGGAGGGCTTCGGCAACCAGCCGCCGAACGGGAACACGCTCAACCGGGGCAGCCTGCCGGACCCGCGGCGGGAGGGCACCACCAACCAGACGACGTTCCAGCAGTTCCACGCCGACGTCGAGGTCACCGACGGGCTGCGGCAGAGCCTGGCCCCGCTGTACTCGTACCCGGTCGGGATCAGCGATCTCGCCGGCACGTGGGCGTACGACGGGAACCAGCAGGTGCTCTACTCCAACCGGAGCACCACCAACAAGCAGAAGTACTCGATCGACTACCTCCGCCCGCAGTACACCCCGGACGAGCTGCGGACCGCCCTGGCCCTCGGGCGCGACGACCCGATCCGCCGGGCGTACACGGCCGTTCCGGACAACGCCTACGTGAACGAGCAGGTCGCGAAACTGACCCGGGGCAAGTCCACGGACTACGACAAGGTCCGCGCGATCTACGACTCGTTCTCGAAGAAGTACGGGTTCTCGTACAGCCTGTCCACCCAGTCCACCGGGAACCTCTCCGAGATCGAGGCGTTCCTCAAGAACAAGGTCGGCTACTGCCAGCAGTACGCCGCGGCGATGGCGTGGATGGTGCGGGCCGCCGGAATCCCGGCCCGGGTCGCGTTCGGCTTCACCCGGGGCACCCCGGAGGACGGTGACACGTACGTGATCACCAACCGCAACGCGCACGCCTGGACCGAGGTCTACCTGCAGGGCTTCGGCTGGGTTCCGTTCGACGCGACCCCGTCCGTCTCGGTCACCGGCGCCTCCCGGCCCGACTGGGCGCCGGACGTCGACCGGACCACGGCGCCGACCGCCACCGCGCCGACCGCCGCGGCGCCCGGCGTCAGCAGCTCCGCCTCGGCCGCCCCGAACCAGCGGCCCGACAAGGCCGGCGACCTCAACGACTCGTCCGCCCTCGGCACCGTCACCACCGACGAAGACAACTGGACCGGTCTGCTGATCTTCGGCCTGATCGCCACGCTGATCGCGTTGCTGCTGGTCCCGGCACTGCGCCGGGTCCTGCTCCGCCGCCAGCGGCACGCGGCGACAGCCGGCCCGCCGCCCGCGGTGATCGACCCGTCCACCCCCGGCCCGGCCGGCACGGTCACCGGGATCACCGTGACCACCGAGACGGCCCAGGCCCGCGAGGACGCCCACGCCGCGTGGGACGAGCTGATCGACACGATGGTCGACTTCCAGATCGCTGTCGACCCGACCGAGACGCCACGGCTCACCGCACAACGGCTCATCCGGGAAACGGTCCTCACCGACCAGCCGGCCACCGCGGCGGAACTGCTCGGCACCGCCGAGGAACGGGCCCGCTACGCCCGGCAGCCGATGCAGGGCGCGGAACTGGCCGCGGCTCTTCGCCAGGTCCGGTCCGGGATGTCGCGCTCCGCGAACACCCGGGTCCGGCTGCGGGCGGCTCTTCTCCCGCCGTCGATCATGCTCAGCTGGCGTCTCGGGCTCGCCGAGGCGGGCACCCGGGCGATGGAGTGGTCGGGGCGCTTCGGGGAATGGGTGACACGGTTCAATCCGCGGCGTCTGGTGAATCGGGCTCGCTGATCGGTGGGTGAGGGCGTCGTCCCGTCGGGGCGGCGCCCTCACCGTCCTGTTCCTCAGCCCGGGCCCGGCCATCAGTCGCGACCCCGTTTGGTCGCCGTGCTCGCCAGGCACTGGCTCCGCCGCCACCTCACGACCGCTTTTGATCGCCGTGCTCGCCAGGCACCGCCCGCCGCTGGCCACGGACCCGGCCGCCACTCACGACCGCTTCCGGCCACCCTGCTCACCAGGCACCGCCCGCCGCTGGCCACGGACCCGGCCGCCACTTGCTGCCCGTGGCGATTGCGGTCCTTCGCAGGTACGCCGTGCGCACGCCAGCCGAACGGCACCCCAGCTCGGCTGGTGCTCACGGTTCTTATGAAGCCCGGATACAACCCTCAGCACCAGCCCGAGCGCTTCGGCTGGCACTCACGGCTGCATCAACCGCCCGATACAACCCTCAGCACCAGCCCGAGCGCTTCGGCTGGCGCTCATGGCTGTATCGGTCACCCGAACGCGTGGAGGCACGCCGCGCAAGGCGACGCCGGAACGCCGGGGCAGCGTGGCAGCACGTCCGGGCGGGCGACGGCGGGCGGGAGCGGGGTGGCAAGAGGACGCACGGGTGGCGCGGTGCCGGCGGCGCGGCAACAGGTGGCGCGGTGCCGGCGGCGCGGCAACAGGTAGCGCGGTGGCGCGGCGTGCGACAGACCGCGCGGGCGGCGCGGTGGCGGCGGGCGCGGAGCGGTGCGGCAACAGGACGCGCGGGCCGCACAGAGCGGCGGGCGCGAGCGGCGGGGCGACAGACCGCGCGGGTGGCGCGGTGGGGGCGGGGCGACGAGGGGTGGGCGTACTGCGGGAAATGGGCATGGAGCGACTGCCTGCCGCGGGCGGCAGGAAAGCGGATACGACGACGGCGGCCCTATGGCCGCCGTTCGTCAGTGTGGGCCGAAGCCGTCAGCGATGTCCCTCCGGCCGCTGCTTCCACCGGTCCTCGAGACGGTCCAGGAAGCCGCCGCTGCCCTTTCGGCCTTGGCGGGTCCGCCGGGAGGCGGTGCCTCCGACGGATCTGAGGTCGGGGGTCTGGCCACGCTTGCGCGACTGCATCGCGAAGGCGGCCGACCCGAGCATCACGACGAAGCCGGCAACGCCGAGCAACACCGTGCCCGAGGCTGCCCCGTAAACGACGAGAGCCAGACCAAGCACGATCACGAACGCGGCGATGATGAGCCGGCGCCGTGCGTGGAAACGCGGGTCGCTGGCCCGCACAGCCGAGGCGAATTTGGGGTCCTCGGCAAGCGACCGCTCGATCTGATCGAACAGCCGCTGCTCGTGCTCCGAGAGCGGCACGGCTTTCCTCCCCGGGCGCATGTCCGGCCCAAGTGGGGCCGGGGCAGCCGTCGGCTGCCTTATCACGCAAGTCTACGAGGGGGTTGCCGGGTCGGAAAGCGGGACGACGGCCGAGTGCGGGTGATTTTCCCGCCCCGGAAGATCGTTTCGTCCGAAAAGCCCGTCTCACCTGCCCGATTACGTCGTGTGAAGCGACTGCGACATCGAGTGATACGGATGCCCGCGATCAGGAGGACGCGATCAGCAGGGGGACTGTCATCTCCGCGGCCGTGGCCGAACCGTGGTAGGCGACGAGTTGACCGGCCTTCACCGGCTCCCAGCCGGAGGCCACCGCGACCGCCCGGCCCCAGCAGATCACGACGACGTCCCCGATCCGCTCGGCGTGGGCGGCCGGCACCGGCCCGAACCAGCCGTCGTCGATCGCCTCCTCGCGGGAGAGCACCGAGGCGTCCGCTCCGAAGACCGCACGCCAATTCGCCAGTACGTCGTCCCGCGCGCCCGCCTCCACGTGCAGATAGCGCACCCGCGGCTCACCGGCCACCCCGGCGACGCCCTCGCACAGTGCAGGGATCGCGGCCATGTCCCGGCGGCCCTCCAGCGGAACGTTGAGCTGGCCGTGGTCGGCGACCACCAGCAGCGCGGACCGTGGCGGCAGCCCGTGCACCAGCCGGTCGAGCAGCTTGTCGACGCCGCGGGCGGCCTGGCGCCAGGTGTCCGAGCCGACCCCGTCCTCGTGGCCGAAGTGGTCGAGGTCCGGGTGGTAGCCGTAGACCAGGGCCGGCCCGTCCGCCGCACGCAGGGCGTCGAGCATCCCGTCGGCGACGGCGGCACCGTCCGCGGCGCCACGGTAGGCGCCACCCCGGTTCGCCGCGAGGGACAGGCCACTGCCCTCGAACTGTGGCTTGCTGACGACGGTGACCCGGACGCCGGCCGCGGTGGCCAGCTCCATGCGGGTCGGGACCGGCTGCCACGTACGCGGGTCGGGGTCGTCTCCCCACAGGATGTGGGTGAGTGGCCGCCCGTCGGGCCGGCGGACCGTGAAGCCGAGGACGCCGTGCGCTCCGGGCGGGACGCCGGCGCCGAGCGTGACCAGGCTGACCGGGGTCGTGGACGGGAAGCCGGCGGTCAGCGTGCCGGCGTGACCGCGCCCGCCGGCGGCCAGGTCGGCGAGGACCGGGGCGTGCGGGGCGGCCAGCGCCAGTTGGTACGCCCCGAGCCCGTCCACGAGCAGCACCGCGATCTTGTCGACGCCGTCGAGCCGGGCGCCGAGGCCGAGCACGTCGGTCGCGCCGGGGACGCCGAGCACCGCGCTGACGCTGGGCAGCAGGTCGGCGAGGCTGCCCGTCCCGTAGGCGGGCCGGACCATCCGCAGCGCATCGGGGTGCAGCCCGTCCTCCGGGAAGCCGGCGCCGGCGGAGGCGACGCTCATGGCCGGCGGGCGAACAGGTGCAACTGGGAGGCGATGTCCCGGAACGGCGGCTGCGCGCTCAACGCCAGCTCCAGCTCCACCACCGCCTGCGGGTCCTCCTCCAGCACCGTCGCCGGGAGCAGGTCGGCCACCACCCGGACGCCATGGGTCTGCTCGACCTCGAGCCCGGCGGACCGCAGCAGCTCGGCGGCGGTCGCCGCGTCGTAGCGCCGGCGCAGTGTGTCCCGCGGCCCGGACCTGCCCTCCGGGTCGGTGACCAGGGCGGACGCCGCCCGCAGATGACCGTTGACGGCCCGGCCGAGGATCGCCGCGGCGCGCCCGGCGACCAGCAGGCTCACCGCGCCGCCGGGCCGCAGCGCCCCGGCGATCGCGGAGATCACCTGTGACGGATCGTCGACGACCTCGAGCACGGCGTGGCACAGGATCAGGTCGGCGCTGCCCGGCTCGACCAGCCCGGCGAGCGCGTCGCCGTCGCCCTGCACGGCGTGCACCCGCTCGGCCACGCCGGCGTCGGCGGCGCGGCGGGTCAGGGCGGCCAGCGCGTCGGGGCTGGCGTCGATGACGGTGACCGTGTGCCCGGCCTCGGCCAGGGGCACGGCGAACCCGCCGGTGCCGCCGCCCACGTCGAGGACGGTCAGCTCACGGCCGGCGTGCCTGTCCAGCTCGCGGCGCAGCACAGCCCAGACCGCCGCGGTGCGAGCGGTGGCGAGCGGCCGGCCGGTACGTGCGATTGCGGTGTCCACGCAGGCAGCCTAGCCGCCCGGACAAGCCTAGAAATCGAACAGGACGCCCGTGGCGCGATTCATCTCGCAACTGTTGCCGTAGGTGTGCGCCCAGGTCACCGAGCGTCCCCGCCACATGCCGCTGAGCTGCGCGGTGACCGGTTTGTAGAGCAGGAAGCAGTAGCGGTCGGCGGGGGTGAGCCGCGCCGGGTCGGCCCCGGCGCGGGACAGTGCGGCGCAGGCCTGGGAGGGCTTGGGATGCCCGCCGCCGTCCGGGTCGCAGGTGAGCCTGACCGCGGCGGCGCCGCCACCGGCCTCGGCGACGCGGGTGAGGACGAGTCGTGAGCCGGTGGGCGGCCCCGGTCGCGGGCCGGCGGCGGCGGGCGCCGCGACGGCCAGGACGGCCGTGGCGACGGCGAGACTCGTGCAGATTCGGAACGACATGGCGCACTCCCCCGAGGCTTCCTGGTGACGCACCCTATGCCATCCGGTCCGGCATTTCCGGCAAATCACGAAGTTGCCGGGTGCTCAGCGGAAGTCCCGCGAGGCGGGCGTCACCGGCGGGTTCAACGTCTCCAGCCGGTCCGCCACCAGGTTCAGCACCCCCTCCACCTTCTCCAGCTTCCCGCGTACGAGCAGCGCCGCGCTGCTCCGCGCGACCCGCCGGTACCGCAGCCACAGCCCGGGCGAGCAGGTCACGTTCAGCATCCCGGTCTCGTCCTCCAGGTTCACGAACGTCACCCCGCCCGCGGTCGCCGGCCGCTGCCGATGGGTGACGATCCCGCCGACCAGGACCCGGCTCCCGGCATCCACCGCGGGCAGCGCGGAGATCGGCAGCGCCCCGGCCCGGTCGAGGTGGTCGCGCAGGAACCGCGCCGGATGCGTCTCCGGGGACAGCCCGGTCGCCCAGACGTCCGCGACCAGCGTGTCCACCTCGCTCATCCCGGGCAGCATCGGCGCGTCGGTGCCGGTCACCGTCCCGGGCAGCCGGTCCGGCTTGTCCTGCGCGGCCGCCCCGGCGGCCCACAGCGCCTCGCGCCGGGACAGGCCGAAGCTCGCGAAGGCGTCGGCCGTGGCGAGCGCCTCCAGGTGCGCGGCCGAGCATCCTGCCCGGCGGGCAAGATCGGTCATCGATCGGTACGGCCCGTGGTCGCGCCGTTCCCTCTCGATCCGCTCGGCGAGCTCCGTCCCGATCGTCCGGACCGCGCCCAGCCCCTGCCGGACCGCGGGGCCGCCCAGCCCCCACGCGTGCGGCGGCTCACCGGGCAGCGCGGCGCGACGGCTCCGCGGGGTGGTCTCCAGCGTCGCCATGGCGTTGCTGAGGTTGATGTCGGGGCGGCGCACCTCGACGCCGTGCCGGCGGGCGTCGTCGACCAGCGTCTGCGGTGAGTAGAAGCCCATGGGCTGGGCGTTCAGCAGCGCGGCGCAGAACGCGGCCGGGTGGTACCGCTTGAGCCAGGCGCTCGCGTAGACCAGGTACGCGAAGCTCATCGCGTGACTCTCCGGGAAGCCGTAACTGGCGAACGCGGAGAGCTTGTGGAACAGGTCGTCGGCGAGCTCGCCGGTGATCCCGTTGGCGGCCATCCCCTCGTACAGCCGAATCCTGATCTTCTCCATCTTCTCGACGGACCTCTTCGCACCCATGGCGCGCCGCAACTGATCGGCCTCGGAGGGATCAAAACCGGCCACGTCGATGGCCAGTTGCATGAGCTGCTCCTGGAAGAGCGGGACGCCGAGGGTCTTGGCCAGCGCGTTCTCCATCAGCCGGTGGGGGACCGTCGGCGCCTCCAGGCCGTTCTTGCGCCGGATGTACGGGTGGACGGAGCCGCCCTGGATCGGCCCGGGGCGGATCAGCGCCACCTCGATCACCAGGTCGTAGAACTTGTCCGGTTTGAGCCGTGGCAGCGTCGCCATCTGCGCCCGGCTCTCCACCTGGAAGACGCCGACCGAATCGGCCCGGCGGAGCATCTGGTAGACCTCGGCGTCGTCGAGGCGCATCGTGCCGATGTCCAGCTCGCTCTCGATCATGTCGTAGGCGTAGTGCAGCGCCGACAGCATCCCGAGCCCGAGCAGGTCGAACTTGACCAGGTCGACCGCGGCGCAGTCGTCCTTGTCCCACTGCAGCACGCTGCGGCCCGGCATCCGCCCCCACTCGACCGGGCAGACCTCGATGATCGGGCGGTCGCAGATCACCATGCCGCCGGAGTGGATGCCCAGGTGGCGGGGGAAGTTCTGCACCGCGTTGGCGAACTCGACGACCTGCTCGGGCATACCGGCGTCCGCCGTCGCGACGTCGCCCCAGCGGTCGATCTGCTTGCTCCACGCGTCCTGCTGGCCGGCCGAGAAGCCGAACGCGCGGGCCATGTCCCGCACCGCCGACCGGGGACGGTAGGAGATCACGTTGGCGACCTGCGCGGTGTGCTCCCGCCCGTACTTCTCGTAGACGTGCTGGATCACCTCCTCGCGACGATCCGACTCGATGTCCACGTCGATGTCCGGCGGGCCGTCCCGCTCGGGCGCGAGGAAACGCTCGAAGAGCAGGTTGTACTCGACCGCGTCGACGTTGGTGATCCGCAGCGCGTAACAGACCGCGGAGTTGGCCGCCGAGCCGCGGCCCTGGCAGTAGATCTTCTCCCGGAGGCAGAACTGCACGATGTCGTACACGATCAGGAAGTAGCCGGGGAAACCCAGCTCCTCGATCATCCGGAGCTCGTACTCCAGCTGCCGGTAGGCCTTCGGGTGGTGCTCCCCGTACCGCTCCCGGGCGCCCCGCATGGTCAGCTCGCGCAGCCAGCTCATCTCGGTGTGCCCGGCCGGCACGTCGTAGTCCGGCAGCCTCGGCGCGACCAGCTCCAGGTCGAAGGCGAGGTCGTCGCCGTACATCGCGGCGTTCTCCACGGCGCCCGGATAGCCGGCGAACCGGCGCGCCATCTCGGCGCCGCTGCGCAGGTGGGCGGTGCCGGCCGCGGGCAGCCAGCCGTCCATCTCGTCCAGGCTGCGCCGGGCCCGGACGGCGGCGAGCGCGGTGGCCAGCCGCCGCCGCGACGGGGTCGCGTAGTGGACGTTCCCGGTCGCGACCACCTCCAGCCGGCGGCTGCGGGCCAGGTCGTAGAGGGCGTCGTTGTAGTCGCCGTCATACGGGTGACCCTGATCGGTCAACTCGACAGCCACGTTCGGCGCGCCGAAGAGGTCCACCAGCCGGTCCAGCTCCCACGCGGCGGCGTCCATCCCCTCAGTGGCCAGGGCCAGCGGGACCGGGCCCTTGCGGCAGCCGGTCAGCACCAGCACGTGGTCCTTGAGGATCTCGGCGATCTCTTCCGGACTCCCGTACTCCGGCTTGCCCTTCTCCCCACCCCGCAGCTGGGCCTGCGAGATCACCCGGGCCAGCCGGGCGTACCCCTCGTGCCCGTGCGCCAGGGCCAGCAGATGGGCGCCCTCCGGGTCGGGCTCGCCGTTCTGCGGCCGGGTCAGCCCCAGGGACAACTCGGCGCCGAAGATCGTCGGAAGCCCCAACTCCCGGGCCGCGCCGGAGAAGCGGACCACGCCGTAGAAGCCGTCATGATCGGTCACGGCCAGCCCGGTCAGGCCGAGCCGGGCGGCCTCCTCGGCGAGCTCCTCCGGGTGGCTGGCGCCGTCCAGGAAGCTGAAGTTGGTGTGACAGTGCAGCTCGGCGTACCTGACGGCGGCCTCGGTGCGCACCAGACCGGGCGCGGCACGGTACGGCTCGCGCTTGCGGCTGAACGCGGGCGAGTCACCACCGTCCGCCTCCGCCGCGATCGGATCGACCACCTGCCCCGGCCCCGGATCCGTCCACAGGCCCTGGCCCTGACCCTTCGCGGTCCCGGACAGCGCGGCCTCCAGCCGGGCCCAGGAGACGTCGGGATTGTGGAAACTCACCGCGCCATCCGATCGTCAGTCATAGATCGCCTCCACCGCCCACTGCCCCGCGTCCAGCGAGATCAGCACCGCTCGCCCGTCCGCCAGCGACAGCTGGAACCGTGCCCGCCGCCGCGTCTCCTCCGCCGCCCACCAGCGCTCCTCGACCGGCCACGGACCGGCCCAGCCGGTGATCGCCAGCGGCGCCGACCGATCCACCGTCAGCGTCGCCGGCGACCCGGTCAGTTCCAGGCGCGCGGAGACCCCGACCGGCATCCCGGTCTCGTCGTGCACCACCGCCGGGATCGGCTCCCGCAGTACCAGGGCCGGTGACGGTCTCGGCAGCCGCCCGGGCCAGGGAGGCAGTCTCTTGGAACCAGAACCCCACTGCTTCGCGCGTACGGCCGGAGCAGCGCCCGCCGTGGCCTCCGTCCCCGCCGCGGCCTCCCGCTCGCCGTTCCGCCCCGCCGTCGTTCCCGCATCGCCGCTCCGCCCCGCCGTTGTTACCGCATCGCCGCTCCGCCCCGCCACAGTCCCCGCATCGCCGCTCCGGCCCGCCGCGGTCCCCGCATCGTCGCTCCGGCCCGTCTCCGCGTCGCCGACCAGCCGCAGGTGAGAACGCGAAGGCGCCCGTTGTTCCGCGCCGGGAGCCACGACCGGGACCGGGAAACGGCGCGAGGCCGGGCCGCCGGGCAGCTCCGGGGCGACGGCACGGTCCAGGACCGGCACGGTGACCAGGCCGGGGATCGGCTCCTCGTGGAGGGCCGCGGGCCGGGCCGGCGAACGCTCGTCACCCCACGGGACCAGCCGCACCTGGTCGTCCCCGGAGCGTCCGCCCCCGATCACCGGCGTCACCACCGACTCCGGCCCGAGCAGGCCCTGGACCCGGCTGAACGCCCGATGCGCCCGGTCCCGCTCCGCCCCGGTGTCGCCCCAGAGGCCGGGCTGCAGACCGGCGTGCGCGAGGACCCCGCCCGGGATCAGGCTCAGCCGGACCAGGCCGGCGGTCGGACGGGCCGGGGCGTTCCGCCGGGCCCCGGTCAGCCAGCCGTCGAGCTGCCAGCGCACCCGCTCGGCGATCGCGGCCGCCGTGAGCAGGCCGTCGTGCCGCCAGACCCGGTGCAGTTCCTGGCCGTCCGCGGTGACCGCCTCGACGCCGAGCCGGGTGCAGGCCAGTCCGTACCCGGCGAGCCGTTCGTGCAGGCGCTCGGCCAGCACCCGCCCGGCGAAGGCGGCGGTGTCCACCCGGTCGAGCGGCTCGTCGTACGTCTCGGAGACCGCCAGATCGCGCGGCGGCTGCCGGACCGCGAGCGGCCGGTGGTCGCCTCCCCCGGCGAGGCGGTGCGCCAGCGCCCCGTCGAAGCCGAACCGGGTCAGCACGTCCCCGGCCGGCAGCGCCGCGAACTCGCCCAGCGTCTTTGCCCCGAGCCGGCGCAGCAGGTCGGTGAGCTCCGGCCGGCCCAGCGCCTCGACCGGGAAGCCGGCCAGGAACTCCGCGGACCCGCCCGGCGCGACGATCTTCCCGTCGCGGGCCGCGAGCCCGGCCGCGAACACCCCGTCCGCGATCCCGATCTGGCTCTCCACCGCGCAGGTCTGTGCGAGGTGCTCGACGATCCGCTCGGCCGCGGCCTCCTCACCCCCGTAATACCGCGACGGTCCGCGTGCCGCGAGCGCGCACGCTCCCGGTCGCACCACCTCGACCCCGGCCGCGACCTCCTCGACCGCGGCCACCACCGGCTCGAACGCCCGCGCGTCCCGCCCCGGGTCGTGCTCCACCACGATCAGTTGCGGACACCGCCCCTGGGCGTCCCGCCGCCGCAGCCCGCGCCGCACGGTCTCCCGCCGGGCCGCCTCGGAGCAGGCCAGCACCCGGTTGTCGGCGAACACCGCCACCGGCTCGGCGGCCGGCACCCCGAGCACGATCTCGGCGGCCGCCACCGGCCAGTCCGGGCACCAGACCAGCAGCGTCCGCACCGGTCCCGCCATCACTCACCCACCGACGAGCCCACCAGCGAGCCCACCGCCGAGCCTGCCGACGAGCCCACCAGCGAGCCCACCGATGAGTCCACCAGCGAGTCCACCGACGAGCCCACCGAGGAACCCGCCAACGCTCCGCGCCGCTCCCGCTCGAGCACGGCCGCCGGCCCCGGGCCACGCCGCTCCCGCACCGACACAGCCACCGCAGGCGTCCCGCGGCCGGCATCGGCGCCACGGCCCGGCCCGGCGAGCCGGATCGAAGTGTCGGGCCGGGAGCCGGGCTTGCCGGAACGGACCGCCGGAGCGCTCGGGCGCGTGGTCACCCCCGGCATCCAGAGGGTGAGCTCCCGGGGACGGGCCGCCGCGCCGCGGCCGTTGGCGGTGACGGTCACCTCCCGGCGGCGCAGGCGGCCCCAGCCGTCCCCGAGTCCTTCCCAGTGACCGCGGCTGACCTGCAGTGTCACGTCCGCGCCGGACCAGGCGCCGAACGGCATCAGCACACTGCCGCGCTGCCGGGCCCGGGCCGCGAGCCGGCTCACGACGGATCCGGCGACCGACCCGGGCACGGCCGTGACCACCACGTCCACGCCGTCGATCAGGGCGGCCACCACCGTCGGCCAGTCCGGGCCGGGGTCGGGCACCAGGGCGAGGCGTTCCAGCGCGATGCCGGTCTCGGCAGCGGCCAGCGCCCCCAGCGTCGGCAGCCCGACGACAGCGCACCAGGACCCGGCCCGGGACGCCGCCGCGAGCAGCGCCAGCATCAGTGAGGTCCCACCGCCGGCGGACGCGACCCGGCCACCGGCGACCGCCACCGTGCTCCCGCGTCGCAGCCCACCGCCGGGCAGCAGACTGCCCAGCTCGACCGCGACCGGAAGCATCCGGTGCGCGCCCGGCTCATCCGCCTCGCTCGCGGGACGAACCAGTCCCGCGAGCGCAGCCGTCCCGCTGATCATGCGCCCAGCCATCGTGCCCCGCTCTGTTCCCCGTGACAGCCCGGCGCGACGCCGCCGTCACGCCGGGTCGCAGCACGGCTCACGCCCTCCAGCTGGTTCTCATGGTCGTTGTTCGTGCCTCATAACGACCATGAGAACCAGCCGAGACCGTGACCGGGCCGCAGTGCTCTCTCTCCGCGACTGACAACGGCGGCGGGCGCAGACGACAGTGACCGGTCCGCGGACCGCGCCGGGTCAGGCGGCCAAGGGCGGCTGGTAGGAGAGCCCGAGCGAGGACTCCGCCACCGTCACGAACTGCTCGGCCGCGCGCAGCAGGTCGTCCGCCTCGCGGGCGCTCACCACGTGCGGGATGCCGGCCTCGGCCGCCGCGCGTTTGCCGGCGCCGAGAGCGAAGTAGCCCGCCCAGTCACCGAACTCGGGTGCGACCATCGCCAGCAGCGACCAGACACTGGTCGCCCTGGTGCGCCGCCCGGAGGCGGCCGGGCGGGCCCGGGCGGCGAGCAGAGCGGCGGCCGCGCGCAGGGCGGCGAGGTGCGCCGCCGCATAGCGCAAGCCGTCGGGAGTCGTGTGTGCCGCCTCCGCCAGACCCTGCCGGGCGATCGCCAGCAGCTGGGCCGGTGAACGGTGGGGCAGCATGTGCGCCGGAACGGTGGGCGTGTCGGCCCGGGCGGTCGCGCCGGGCGCCGAAGCATGCCCGGGGACCGGCGTCAGGCCGGGTGCCGCGGTGCTCGCCATGGTCGTTTCTCCTCGCCTGTTCCGCATCCGACGACGTACTGGCCGAACCGGACCGCTGCTGAGGAAGGCGCAACGGGCCAAACCTGAGGCCGGGGTGCCGGGGCCCCACGGGCAGTAGGAGCCCCGGCTGCGGACCGGCCGGATGTGAAGCTTCCCCACACCACACCCGGCCGGCCAACACCAACCGGCGGGTCCGCCGCCCACCACCGGGGGTCGGGGGTGACGAGCGGCGGCCTGCCTTGTCGCGAGACCCGGACCCGCGAATGCCCGGACCACGCAAACGGCACTTCGCGGGTGCCGCGCCCGGAAGACACGCCGCGAAACACGCTCCCGGGGGCCAGATCGAATGCTCGTTCGAACATCCGTTCTAACTACAGCAGAGACTAACACCCCCCTACGACAAAAAAGCAACCTCCGCGGCGCCACGGCGCCCACTTTTTCGAACAGATGATCGACACCGCGCCGACCCGGGAGGACCGGGCTGACGACGTACGGCAAAAGGCGCGAAAGCGTGGAAGAGGCTCAGCCGGTCGCGGCGTGAACGACGGCCTCGCCCGCGGAGGTGCGCAGGTAGAGGACGCTGCGGCCGGCTCGCCGCCGGGTCACCAGGCCCGCCTCCAGCAGCACCCGCAGGTGACCGCCGACCGACCCCAGGGCCAGTCCGGTGATCGCCACCAGCTGGCTGGTGCTCCTCGGCTGCGCCAGCTCCAGCAGGATCCGCGCCCGGCCCGCCCCGAGCAGCCGCCCGAGCGCCCCGGGCACCACCCCGCCGGGGCCGGGGTCGGCCAGCACCCCGGTCGCGCGGTACATCAGGGCGTACCGCGTCGGCTGCGGCTCCTGCCAGGACACCCAGCCGCGGCCGAGGGTGTTCGGCACGAAGAGCAGCTGCGCCCCGGAGATGTCCCGCGGTGGGTAGTCGAACGCGTTGATCTGCAGCCGTCCCCCGCCCAGCCAGCGCATCCCGGTGCGCATCCGGTCCAGCGCGGCCCGCCAGCCGCCGAGGCTGAGCTGACGGGTCCGGGCCAGGACGTCCGCCTCCAGGAGGCGGCGGCGCCGGGGCCAGTCCGGTTCGATCCCGGTACGCCAGATCCAGCTCAGCAGGTCGGCCATCCGCGGGCCGAGGTCGTCCCGGTCGAGCGCGGCCGGCAGGCGACCGCCCAGCCCTTCGGCGAGGTGGGCGCGGGCCGCCGCGGGCGGAGTGTCCCGGACCACCGCCACCTCGTCCGCGAATGGCCGCTCCACGTCGGTGGGCGGCGGCGCGACGAAGTCCGCGATCCAGTGTGCCAGCAGCGCGGTCCCGACCAGCTCCGCGGTGATCGGATCGCCGGCGAGGCGCTCCCGATAGGCCGGGCCGTGCGCGCGCAGCCACTCCCGGTCGGACGGGAGCTCCGCGGTGTCCCAGCGCAGCCGCATCAGCCCGGCCGTCGTCTCGGCCAGCGGGGAGAGCACGAAACGGCTGGTCGCGAGCGTGTCGGCGTCGACCTGCCACCAGCCCACGAGACACCACCTTTCGCTGCTGCCCGAAACATTAACCACCTCGCGCGGCGACCCGAAGACTGACGAACCATGCGCACCTACGGCGATCTGTTCCGGACCCCCGAGTTCACCCCGGTCTTCGCGGCGGCCTGCCTGCAGAGCGCCGCGGCCACCGTGATCGGGCTGGCGCTGGCCACCGACGTCTACGCCCGCACCGGCTCGCCGTTCCTCGCCGCGATCAGCATGTTCGGCCCGTCGCTGGCCCAGCTGGCCGGCGCGACGCTGCTCCTGTCCGCGGCGGACCGCTGGCCCCCGCGCGCCGCGGCTGCCGGGCTGGCCCTGCTCACCGCCGGGCTGACAGCGCTGCTGGCACTGCCCGGGCTGCCGCTCGGCGGGGTGTTCACGGTGCTGCTCGCGATGGGGCTGGCGGCGTCGATCAGCGGCGGGGTGCGGGCCGGGCTGCTCACCGAGGTGGTCGGCGACGCGTACCTGCTGGGGCGCTCTGCCCTGAACATCTCCAACGGGGGCATGCAGATCGCCGGGTTCGCCGCCGGGAGCGCGCTGGTGTCGGTGCTGTCACCGGCCGGGACGCTGCTCACCGGCGCCGCGTTCCACCTGGTCGCGGCAGTGGTGATCCGGCTCGGCCTGACCCGGCGCGCACCCCGGGCCGCGGGCCGTCCGTCGGTGAGGGCGACGTGGCGGGTCAACCGTCGGCTGTGGATGCTTCCCGGCGTACGGCCGGTCTACGCCGGGCTGTGGGTCCCGAACGGCCTGATCGTCGGCTGCGAGGCGTTGTTCGTGCCGTTCGCCCCGTCCGGCGCGGGGCTGCTGCTGGCCGGTTCCGCCCTGGGCATGCTCGCCGGGGACGTGCTGGCCGGGCGGTTCCTGCCGCCGCTGTGGCGCCGCCGGCTGGCGCCGTTCCTGCGGTTGCTGCTGGCCGTGCCGTACCTGCCGTTCGCGCTGCGTCCGCCGTTCGCCGTCGCGGTGGCGCTCGCCGTGGTCGCGGCCGTCGGCTACTGCTCCACCCTGCTGCTCCAGGAACGCCTGGTGGAGCTGACGCCGGACGAGAACCGGGGTCAGGCGCTCGGCCTGCACTCCGCCGGGATGCTGACCATGCAGGCGGTGTGCGCGGCGCTGGCCGGGGCGCTCGCCGAGCTGACCTCGCCGGCGACCGCGATCACGCTGCTGGCCGCCGGGTCGGTCGTGGTCACGCTGCTGCTCGCCCCGGCCCTGCGGGAGCCGGCCGGGCCCGCGACGGTCGGCCTCTCCGTCACCGGGCGCGGATGACAGGATGCAGCAGAGTTCCGACAACCCGGTTCTGGAGGCGTGATGGCGCAGACGATCGTGATCACCGGCGGCAGTTCCGGCATCGGGCTGGCCGCGGGAGAGCAGCTGGCGGCCCGTGGCGACGAGGTCGTGCTGGTCGGCCGCGATCCCGACCGGCTGGCGGCGGCGGCCGAGAAGGTCAAGGAGGCGGGGAACGGCCGGGCCCCGCGGCACTACCGGGCCGACTTCGAGAACTTCGCGGAGGTCCGGGAACTGGCCGCCCACCTGCTCGAGGATCTCCCCCGGATCGACGTCCTGGCGAACAACGCCGGCGGCATCATCGCCCGCCCGCGGGAGACCGTCGACGGCTACGAGGCCACCCTGCAGGCCAACCATCTGAGCCCGTTCCTGCTCACCCACCTGCTGCGGGACCGCCTGACCGGCGGGCGCGTGGTGAACACGGCGTCCCGCGCGCACATGCAGGGCAAGCCGGGGACGAACTTCACCGACGAGTACAAGTCGTACAACCAGTGGCGTTCCTACGGGGCCAGCAAATCGGCCAACATCCTGTTCGCGGCGGAGGCCGCCCGGCGCTGGCCCGAGGTGCTGAGCGTCTCCTTCCACCCCGGCGTGGTCCGCACCAACTTCGGCGCCGGCCGGCTGACCCGGTTCTTCTACAAGCACGCGCCCGGCCTGGTCACCCCGCAGGCCGCCGGCGAGCTGCTCACCTGGCTCTGCACCAGCACGGAGCTGGAGAACGGCGCGTACTACGTCGGTCACACCGTCACCCGCCCGGCCGCGCACGCCCGCGACCCGCAACTGGCCGCCGACCTGTGGGAGGCGAGCCTGACCGCGACCGGGGCGGCGTGAGCGGGATGCCCGAGCACGTCACCCTCCACGTCTGGCGGGTGCCCCGGCGCGCCGTCGGCTCGGCCCTGCTGCGCATGGCGTTCGCGCGCCGCCTGCTGGGCGACGTCCGGTTCGGCAAGTTCCTCGGCACCGGCACCGGGACGTCCTTCGGACCCGGCGATGCGGACCTGTCCCGCTGGGCTGCCCTCACGGTGAGCGATTCGCCGGTACGTTTCCCCGCCTGGGACCGGATCGCGACCGGTCACGCCCGCGTCGAGCTGGAGCCGCTGATCAGCCGTGGCACCTGGTCCGGGCACAGCCCGTTCGCGCCGACCGGCCGCCGCCACGACGGCATGGTGCTGGCGCTGACCCGTGCCCGGCTGCGGCCGGCCCGCGCGCTGCGGTTTTGGCGGGCGATCCCGGCCGTCGCCCGTGAGGTGGCCGACGCTCCCGGCCTGCTCGCCCGCTTCGGGGTCGGGGAGGCGCCGATCGGCTGGCAGGGCACGGTCAGCGTGTGGCGCGGCGCGGCGGATCTGACCGCGTTCGCGTACCGTCAGCCGGAGCATCGCGCGGCGATCGCCCGGACCCCGGCCGACCGCTGGTATGCCGAGGAGCTGTTCGCCCGGTTCGCGGTGCTCGGCATCAGCGGTGACCGGTCCGTCCTGGGCTGGGCACCGGGACAGGAGCGGACGTAAGCGATGAGGCTCGTAGCGTGGCAGCCGGATGACCTGCTGCGTCGGCTCGACGACGTGGTCGGGGTCTACGGCGAGGCGATGGGCTACCGCCAGGAGCTGCTGCAGACCCGCCGGGGATACATCGGCTCGCACGTGCGCCGGCCCGGCTTCCGCGCGGTGGCGACGCTGACCACCGAGGGCCGGCTGATGGGCTTCGGTTACGGGTATGCGTCCCAGTCCGGCCAGTGGTGGCACGACCAGGTCAAGTCCGCTCTCGCCGAGGGCCCGCGCCGGCAGTGGCTGGCCGACTGCTTCGAGGTGGTCGAGCTGCACGTGCGCCCGGCCGCGCAGGGTCACGGGGTCGGCGCCCGCCAGCTGCGCGCGCTGCTCGCCATGGCCAAGGGCTCGACCGTCCTGCTGTCCACGCCGGAAGCCGACGAGCAGGCGTCCCGCGCCTGGCGGCTGTACCGGCGGTATGGCTTCTCCGACGTCCTGCGGCACTTCTACTTCCCCGGCGACGAGCGGGCGTTCGCCGTTCTGGGCCGGGAGCTGCCCCTGGTGGAGCTGCCGGTCGAGGACGCGTCCGGCCGGGCCGGCGGCGCATAGCCGGTGCGCGCTCGTTTCCTGCCCTGGGCACTGCTCGGGGCGCTCGTCCTCGCCCAGATCTGCTACCCGCTGACCGGCGGCGCCGCCCGCGCCCGGCTGACCGTGATCACCGTGCTGCTCGGGGTCGCGTTCTCGCTGGTCCACGCGCTGCTGGCCCGGGGCCCGCGGGCGGCCGGCGCGTTGCTGCTGACCGCGACGCTGGGCGGTTTCGCGGTCGAGGCGATCGGGGTGGCCACCGGGTTCCCGTTCGGCACGTACGAGTACTCCGGGCGCCTCGGCCCGCGCCTGCTCGACGTGCCGCTGATCATCCCGCTGGCCTGGACCTGGATGGCCTGGCCGGCCTGGCTCGCCGCGCTGCGCGTCGCCCGCCGCCGGCTCACCCGGGTCGTGGTCGCCGGCGCCGGGCTGGCCGCGTGGGACGTCTTCCTCGACCCGCAGATGGTCGCCGAGCGCTACTGGGAGTGGGCCGACCCGACGCCCGCGCTGCCCGGCGTTCCCGGCATCCCGATCGGCAACTACCTGGGCTGGCTCGGCTTCGCCCTGGTCCTGATGGCCGCCCTGTCCGCGGTCGCCGGGCGGGCGGCGTCGGAACCGCTCGCCTCCGACGCGCCGGCTCTCGCGCTGTGGCTCTGGACCTACGCCTCGTCGGTGCTGGCCCACGCGGTCTTCCTGGGGCTGCCCGCCTCGGCGGCGTGGGGTGCCGTCCTGATGGGCGCGGCCGTCCTCCCGCTGGTCCCGCGCCTGCGCGCCACGACTCCGGCGCTGCGATGACCGGGCCGGCCCCCGCCTCCGGAGCCCCGCGGGGTGACCGCGCATGATCGTCGCCTGGCTCCTGCTGGTGCCGCTGACGCTGCTCACCGCGCACACCGCGGTCAACGCCCTGCTGCTGCGCCGCCCCCGCCGGGGCGCGACCACCACCGAGCGCGTCGCCGTCCTGCTCCCGCTGCGCGACGAGGCCGGGCGGGTCACCCCGTGCCTGCGGTCGTTGCTGGCCCAGGAGGGCGTGCCGGGCCTGACGATCCACGTCCTCGACGACGGCTCCACGGACGGCACCGCGGAGGTGGTCCGCGAGGTGGCCGGCGATCGGGTGCGGCTGCACACCGGCACTCCCCCGCCGCCGGGCTGGCTCGGCAAGCCGCACGCCTGCCACCTGCTCGGTGCGTACGCCGCGGACGCGGACGTGCTGGTGTTCGTGGACGCGGACGTGGTGCTGGAGCCGGATGCCGTGGCCGGCGCTGTCGACCTGTTGCGGGGCACCGGCGTGACGCTGCTCAGTCCGTACCCCCGGATCGCCGGTGCCGGACGCCTCGTCCAGCCTCTCCTGCAGTGGTCCTGGCTCACCTTTCTCCCGCTGCGGGCGATGGAACGCTCGCCGCGCCCGTCCCTGGCCGCCGCCGGTGGCCAATGGCTGGTCCTGGACCGGGCCGGATATCAGCGCGCCGGTGGCCACGCCGCGGTCCGCGACGAGATCCTGGAGGACATCGCCCTGGCCCGCGCGGTCAAGCGCACCGGCGGGCGGATCGCCCTCGCCGACGGCTCCTACCTGGCCACCTGCCGCATGTACGACTCGTGGCGCGAGCTCACCGACGGTTACACCAAGTCCCTCTGGGCGTCCTTCGGCTCCGCTTCCGGCGCGGCCTGCGTCGTGGTCCTTCTCCTTCTGCTGTACGTCGTTCCGCCGTTCCTGGCCCCGCAGGCGGCCCTGCCGGCGGTGCTCGCCTACCTGCTCGGCGTCACCGGGCGCGTGATCACGGCCCGGGCGACCGGCACCCGCCCGTTCCCGGACGCCCTCGCCCACCCGGTCTCGATCGTCCTGTTCGGGTCTCTGATCGCCCGCTCGTTCCACCGGAGACGCACCAACCGGCTCTCCTGGCGCGGCCGTCCGATCCCCTGACCGTCCGGCGGCAAGGGGCCCCGCGCGAGCGGAATCGGCCCCGATCACGGATCATCTCGGCATGAGCGACATCGTGGTGATCGGCGCCGGCGTCGGCGGGCTGGCAGCGGCGATCCGGCTGGCCGGGGCCGGGCACCGGGTCACCGTGCACGAGCGTTCCGGCACGGCCGGCGGCAAGCTCGCCGCGTTCGAGCGGGACGGTTTCCGCTTCGACACCGGCCCGAGCCTGCTCACCCTGCCGCAGGTCTTCGCCGGCCTGGGCCTGGGTCTGCGCCCCGAGCCGCTGGACCCGCTGGTCCGGCACTTCTTCCCGGACGGCACGGTCCTCGACTCGTCCTCCGATCACGAGGCCTTCCTCGACCGGATCGGCGCCGCTCTCGGCCCGGACGCCGCCCGCGACTGGGCCCGTCTCTGGCGCCGCGCCGAGCGGATCTGGCACGCTTCCTGGGAGTCGGTGCTGCAACGCCCGGTCACCGCGGCGTCCCTGGCCCGGCTCTCCTGGCGGGTCCGCGACCTGGCCGCGATCGCGCCGGGCCGGTCGCTGCGCGCGCTGGGCCGCCACTACCTGCGCGATCCCCGGCTGCGGATGCTGCTGGACCGGTACGCGACCTATGCCGGCGCGGATCCACGCCGGGCGCCCGCGGCGCTGGCCGCCATCCCGTACGCCGAAATGGCCTTCGGTGGGTGGTATCTGCCCGGTGGCCTGATCACGCTGGCCGCGGCGCTGCGCGCCAGGTGCGAGGAGCTGGGCGTGACGATCGCGCTGAACTCCCCGGTCACCGCGATCCTGGCCGATCGGAAGGTGCGCGGCGTCCGGCTGGCCGGCGGCACCGAGGTCCCCGCCGACATCGTGGTCTCCAACGTGGACGCGCTCACCCTCTACCGCGACCTGCTGCCCTCCCCGGGGCCACTGGCCGCGCTGGCCGACCGCAGCCTGGCCGGGTTCGTGCTGCTGCTCGGCGTGCGTGGCGAGACCCCCGAGCTGGCGCACCACAACGTGTTCTTCCCGCGGAACTACGACGCCGAGTTCGACGCGGTCTTCGGCGGTCCTGGGCGGCGGGCGCGACCGGCCGGCGACCCCACGGTCTTCGTCACCCGCGCGCCGGACCCGGCCGTCGCGCCGCCCGGGCACGAGGCGTGGTTCGTGCTGGTCAACGCGGCGTCACAGGGCACCGGATGGAACCAGGTGGACTGGCGGCGGCCGGGGCTGACGCAGGCGTACCGCGATCGGGTTCTCGACGTGCTCGCCGCGCGCGGCATCGACGTACGCCATCGCCTGCTCTTCGCGGAGACCCGCACGCCGGCCGACCTGGCCGACGCGACGGCCGCACCGGGGGGCGCCATCTACGGCACCGCCGGCGGCCTGCTGCGCCCCGCCAACCGCGGCCCCGTCGACGGCCTGTTCCTGGTGGGCGGCTCCACCCACCCCGGTGGCGGCCTCCCCATGGTCACCCTCTCCGCGAAGATCACCGCCGATCAGATAGGCCCCCCTCACTGACCTGACCCCCACCGCATTTCGCCCGCCGATGCCGAGAGCAATCAGCCGGTCCGGGGCAATGGTGGGTGGGGCCGATCGCGGTTGATCGCCCCCACCCGCGTGCGCGCCGACGTCCGTCAGGACAGGAAGCTGGCGAACGGGCCGTTGAGGATGCCGTTCTTCTGGCTCTGACTGAAGGTGCAGTTGGGGTAGTCGTAGAGCGAAGCCGACATGCAGGTGCCGTCGGTCGAGGTGGCGTCGGGCAGGCCGAAGGCGTGGCCCAACTCGTGGACCATTCCGCCGTACCAGCGGTTGATCGGGCCGTTGACACCCGCGGCGCCGTCCGCGTCGTGGCCGCTGAGCAGCACCCAGCCGTTGCCACCACCGCCGCCGGACTGGTTCGTCTCCTCGGCGCTGACCTCCTCGACGTTGATCCACCGGCTGTCGGCGCCGAACCGCTGTTGCAACTCACGCTGTCCGTTCTCGACCACGCACCAGTAGTGGTCGCCGCCGGTGCAGTTGTTGGTGATGTACCAGTTCGTGTCGTGCAGGCCGCCGACCACCTCGACGACCGGGTTGTTCAGCGTGAACGTCTTGCCGAGCTGGGCCTTGAAGAACCGCTGCGCTTCCTTCATCACGCTGGTGATGCCGTCGGGGTACCGCTGGTCGAACGCCTTGTCGGTGGGCTTGAGCCAGTAGACCCGGACGGTCCTGACCGGCGGCGTTCCGGTCGGTGGCGTGGTGGTCGGAGCGGTCGTCGGTGTGGTGGCAGGCGGGGTCGACGGAGGTGTCGTGGTGGTGCTGCCGGTGCAGGCGACGTTGTTCAGGGTGAAGCCGGTCGGCACCGGGTTCGACCCGGTCCAGGTTCCGTTGAAGCCGAACGACGCGCTTGCGCCGGTGGCCAGCGCCGCGTTGTAGCTCATGCCCGCTGCGGTGACCGCCGCCCCGGACTGGGTCACGGTGGCGTTCCACGCCTGACCGACGGTCTGCCCGGCGCCGAACGACCATCGCAGCGTCCACCCGGTGATCGGGTCACCGAGGTTGGTCACCGCCACGGAGGCGCCGAAACCACCCTGCCATTGCGAACTGACCGTGTACGACACCTGGCAGCCGGCGGCGGCGGCGTGCGCCGTCCTCGTCGTGACCGGGAGTGTCGCGCCCAGGCTGACCGCGAGCACCGATGCCAACAGGGGCCGAGTGCGTCCAGGTGCCATCTCGTTTCCTTCCTGATCAGGGCCGGCTCGGGCGGGTCCGTTGTCTCGACCCGTGTTTGCGGAGCACTACGAAATCGTTTTCGGTAAGGTACCACCAATGGATGATCATCAATAGACTTGCTTGGTGGCCTGCACAACACCTGATCCGAGCTCGCTCTCGGGCGCGGTGGTGAGGAGGCGCGGCTGGGTATGGGCGGTGGCCACGGCACGCTACGGGAGCCGCCCCGGCGCGGGCGGGTCTGCACCGGGGCCTGGCGCACGGTCGGCGGCCAGGGTCCTGAACAGCTTTTGCGACCTCGCCCGCCGCAGCCGCAGTGCGCCCGCGTAACGGCGTCCCGAAAAGGTTTCGGTGAACGTTGCGGTCGAGATGGCACCTCTTGTCCCGCCGACGGCAGCACGACACCGGGCCGTCCGGCCGACGACCGATCGGCGCAGCGCAGCGCAGCAGATCGAACTCAGGACCCTCTCAGGACCCGTGCGCGGCCAGGAACGCCGCGGCGATCCCCGCGGCGAGGTCGGCCGGGTTCTTGGCGGCGATCGCCCGCCCTCCGGTCGCCTTCGCCATCCCCTGCAGCGCCGGCATGTTCGCACCGGGCCCGTACCCCACCGCGATCACCGGCACCGGCCGGGCCGGGTCCGCCCCGGCGGTGAGCCTCTTCAGGAAGTCCGCGTCGGACATCTTGAAGCGTGTCCCACCGTCCGACCCGTCGGTCAGCACCACCACCACAGTCGCCGTCCCGGGGGCGGCCCGCTCGCGCATCTCGGTCACCCCGTCCAGGACGGTCTGGTAGAGCGGTGTCCCGGAGTTGGCCACCGGCTTGTACCCGCCGATCTTCGCGGCCAGCTGGTCGCGCCGGGTCTTGCCGTCGGCGCTGGCGTCGAGCCCGCCGAACGGCACCTCCTCGGTGTGCGCGGGGCTGTTCGCGGACGGGGTGCCGAAGAACCACATGCCGAGGCTGGTGTCGTCGCCGAACAACTGGGCCGCGCTGGCCCCGGACTCGCGCAGCAGGGACGCCTTGGTGACGCTGCGGCCGGCCCGGTCGGTGATCTTCTCGTTCATCGAGCCGGACGCGTCGATGAGCAGCAGCACCTGGAACGCCACCGACTGGTACGCCGACCACTGCCGGGCCGCGTCGAACAGCGCCGCCGGGTCGGCCGGCGGACGCAGCGCGCCCTTGGTCGCGACGGGCCGGAATCCGGCCTCGGTCAGGGCTTGCGTGGTGATCGCCTCGCGCAGGCGCGCGGACAGGTCGGCCGGGGCTCCCTTGCGCACCGCGTACGGATAGTCGGCGTCCACCTGCCCGTCCGCGGGGGCGCCGCCGACGATGCGTACGGCATGATCCGCTTTCTGGTAGGCCAGGAACTGCTGCTCGGTCGTCGGGAAGACGCCCACCTGGTAGGTCGCCGCGGTCTGCTCGGTCTCGGCGGCCATCTGCCGCAGCAGCGCGGCCGGGTCGGCGGCGGCGCTCTCCAGCCTGCTGCGCAGCGTGAGCGCCTGCAGCTGGGCGATGCCGGCGTCGGGGTTGGTCCTGGCCGTGGCCTGCCCGAGGGCGAAGACGCTGAGCAGCCCGGTCGTGGTCGTGGTCGCATCGGGCATCCGCACCGCGGGCAGCCGTTTCTGGATCGCGCCCTGCACCAGGGTGCTCCAGGACGGCGCGCCGTTCGGGGCGAAGAGCGAGCCGATCGCCTCCGGGCCGGCGATCACCAGCGGTGACCAGGCGAGCGGCCCGCCGGCGGTGGTGTATGTGGCGCCCCGCGACTTGGCGGCGGCCAGCCACACGCTGCTGGACGGCACCCACACGTCCGGTTGCGGCGCGGCGGCGAGCACGGCTCCGGGCTCGGTGGCCTGCACCGCGACCTCGGAGCAACGCTGACCGGCCCGGCTGAGACCGGTGGCCGCCTTCTGGATCACCGGGGCGATCTCGGGCGCGGCGGCGACCCGCAGTTTCGGCTCGGGGCAGGGCAGCGCGGTCTGCTCGGCGGTGGGCGGCGGCGCGCTGGGCTCGGCGACCGGGGTGGCGGAGCGGTTGCTCATCAGGCGCCAGGCGATGCCACCGGCGGCCAGCAGGACCAGGACGACGACCGCGGCGGCGAGCAGCGCACGACCACGGCCGGGCGGGGGGTCGTGATGCGGCTGGCTCCACTCGAGGGGTTCGGGGAGCCGCGGATCGGACCACTCGTTCTCTGGCATGCCACCTCGCCATCGCATGAAGATCGACAACTATCGGTAGAGACCGACCCCAATGGTTGCGGATAGTAGTCCCGGTTTCAGGTCCCGCAACGGCACCTAAGGTTCCGCACAACATCTCGGCACATCCGTGACCGTTCCGCTTCCGGCCGGGGCGTGATCAGGACATCAGCCGAGGGGTGGCGACGGCGATCACGATGAACTCGCCGTCACCGCTGAGACCGACGGGCTCCCGGCCCCAGCCGCCGTAGACCCGGTCCACCCGGAAGCCGGCCTCGCGCAGCGAGTCACGCAGTTGCGCCTCGGTACGGAACCTCAGCGTCGCCGAGTTCGCCAGTTCCCGCCCGTCCGGGAACCGGTAGCGCTCGGTGACGTGCCAGACGTTCGGCTCCACCTCCGCGGCCTCGCTCCACGCCCGCGCCGCACCGTCCGGGAGCGGCACGGTCCGCAGGGAGTCCCGCGGGTTCCACAGCGCCCACGGCTCGAACGCCGGGTCGCCGCTGTCGAAGATCAGGCGCCCCTCCGGCACCAGGGCTCGGCGCAGCCCGCGCAGCACCCCGTCCCAC
Source organism: Actinoplanes cyaneus (assembly GCF_016862095.1). Classification (GTDB taxonomy): domain Bacteria; phylum Actinomycetota; class Actinomycetes; order Mycobacteriales; family Micromonosporaceae; genus Actinoplanes; species Actinoplanes cyaneus. The sequence goes on along the minus strand of NZ_BOMH01000007.1, from coordinate 297,568 downwards.
TCCTCGTCGTCCGGATAGGACTGTGCCACGTGGTCGGTCATGAACGCGGCGTCGAACGAGCGCGCCGCCAACTGCCCGGCCGTGCCCTGCAGCCACCGCACCCGCTCGCCGCCGGTCTTGCGCCGGGCCGCCGCCAGCGCGGCCACTGCCGGGTCGACGGCGGTCACCTCGTGCCCGGCCCCGGCCATGGCGATGGCCAGCCGGCCGGTGCCGCAGCCCAGGTCGACGACCCGGTGGGCGGAGCGCTCGGCGAGCACCGCCATGAAGAAGTCGTCTTCCCAGCCCCAGGGACACTCGGCGTCGTAGACCTCGACGAGTCGCGGGTCGTGGAACTCGCCCATCCACACACCCTGGACTGTAAACGCGTGGTGGGCAGTTGACTACCCTAAGTGGACGGTCTTCAGAGAGCGCGTACGCCGAACGGCAGCTTCCCGGAGGCGATGTGCTCGAGCACGACGTCGCGCAGCGCGGCCGCGGCGTGCGGCAGCACCGCGGCCCGGCGCTGGGCCAGGGCGATCGTCCGGCGCATGCCGGGCGGGGCGAGCGGCGTGGCCCGCAGCAGCGGCCGGTTCGCGAGGACCATGCTGGGCACCAGCGCGACCCCGAGGCCGGCCTCGACGAAGGCGAGCACGGCGTCCATCTCGCCACCCTCGACGGCGAGCTCGGGGGTGAAGCCGGCCCGCTCGCAGGCGTGCAGCGTGACGTCGCGGATGTCGTAGCCCTCCCGGAACATCACCATCGGCGTGTGCCGCAACTCGCCGAGCTCCAGCTGCCGGGCGACGGTGAGCGGCGGCCCGTCCGCGACCGAGGCCACCACCAGGCTCTCCCGGACCAGCTCGGTGGTGACCAGCGACTGGTCCACGCCGTGCTCGGGCGCCACGATCAGCGCCAGGTCGAGGGTGTGCGCGAGCAGGCCGGCGATCAGGTCCTGCGAGCTGCCCTCGCTGATGTGCAGCTTGACGCCGGGATGATCCGCCCGGTATGTCCGCAGCACGGCCGGAACCAGGGAGGAGCAGAGGCTCGGGGTGGCGCCCAGGCGCACCTCGCCGCGGCGGAGGCCGACGATGTCCTGGACCGCGTCACGGGCCGCGTCGGCGTCGGCGACGATCCGCTGGGCCATCGGCAGCAGGGTCTCGCCGGCCACCGTGAGGGTCACCGCGCCCCGCATGCGCTCGAAGAGCGGCGCACCGAGGGACGACTCCAGGGTGTGAATCTGCTTACTCAACGTAGGTTGCGAGACGCCCAGAATGTCCGCTGCTTGGGTGAAATGTCGCGTCTCCACCACTGCCAGGAAGTACCGAAGCTGTTGCAGCTGCACCGTAATAGCCTATCGCTATGGCAACCGGCCCGATCATGCATTAGACGAATCGCCTGGGAGTTTCTAACGTCCAGGTTGTGGCGGTAGACACTCCAATTCCCAAGACCAAGAACGCGGCGGGGGCGACGGCAACGCCCACCCCGCGCACGGTGGTCCGGCCCTCGTCGGTCACCCTCAAGATCATCATGGCCGTCAGCGGCATCCTGTTGATCCTCTTCCTTTACGTACACATGATCGGCAACCTCAAGATCTTCTTGGGCGGCACCGACTTCGATCACTACGCGCACTGGCTGCGGGATCTCGGCACGCCCCTGCTGCCGCACATGTGGTACCTGTGGATCCAGCGAGGCGTCCTGACCCTCGCCGTGCTCGCGCACATCTACACGGCCGCGGTGCTGACCGTCCGGGCCAAGAAGGCGCGCCCGGTCAAGTACGCGCACCGGCCCAAGGTCCAGGGCAGTTACGCCGCCCGGACCATGCGCTGGGGCGGCGTGATCGTCCTGCTGTTCATCATCTTCCACATCCTCGACCTGACCACCGGCACGGTGAACCCGATCGGGGACCACGAGCACCCGTACGCGAACGTCGTCGCCGACTTCGCCCCGGGCCGCTGGTACGTGACCCTCTTCTACACGCTGGCGATCGTGGCCGTGGGTTTCCACCTGTGGCACGGCATCTTCAGCGCGGCACGGACGCTCGGCCAGCAGACCGAGAAGGGTCAGCGCCGCGCCAAGACCATCGCGGCCGTCCTGTCCGCGGTTCTGGTCGTCGGGTATCTCTCGGTGCCGTTCTCGGTGCTGGTCGGATTGGTGGACTGACATGGCTGACACTGACTTCTGGACCGAGGGCGAGCCGGTCGTCGACAAGGCCGCCCCGGACGGACCGATCGAGACCCGCTGGGAGCGCCGCAAGTTCGCCGCCAAGCTGGTCAACCCGGCGAACCGCCGGAAGCTGACGGTCATCGTGGTCGGCACCGGCCTGGCCGGCGGCTCGGCCGCCGCGACGCTGGCCGAGCAGGGTTACCACGTCAAGTCCTACTGCTACCAGGACAGCCCGCGCCGCGCGCACTCGATCGCCGCGCAGGGTGGCATCAACGCCGCGAAGAACTACCGCAACGACGGCGACTCCGTATACCGGCTGTTCTACGACACGGTCAAGGGCGGCGACTTCCGCGCCCGCGAGTCCAACGTGTACCGCCTGGCCCAGGAGTCGGTGAACATCATCGACCAGGCCGTGGCGCAGGGCGTCCCGTTCGCCCGGGAGTACGGCGGCCTGCTCGACAACCGCTCGTTCGGCGGCACCCAGGTGTCCCGCACGTTCTACGCCCGGGGCCAGACGGGCCAGCAGCTGCTGCTCGGCGCCTACCAGGCCCTGGAGCGGCAGATCGGCCTCGGCAACGTCGAGATGAACGCCCGGCACGAGATGCTCGAGCTGATCATCGTCGACGGCAAGGCCCGGGGCATCGTCGTCCGGGACATGGTCACCGGCCGGATCTCCACCGAGCTCGCGGACGCCGTGGTGCTCGCCTCCGGTGGTTACGGCAACGTGTTCTTCCTGTCCACCAACGCCAAGGGCTGCAACGTCACGGCCACGTGGCGGGCGCACCGCAAGGGCGCGCTGTTCGCGAACCCCTGCTACACGCAGATCCACCCGACCTGCATCCCGGAGTCGGGCTCGCACCAGTCGAAGCTGACCCTGATGTCGGAGTCGCTGCGCAACGACGGCCGGGTCTGGGTGCCGAAGGCGCAGAACGACACCCGCCGGGCCTCGGACATCCCCGAGGACGAGCGCGACTACTACCTGGAGCGCATCTACCCGTCGTTCGGCAACCTGGTGCCCCGGGACATCGCGTCGCGGGCCGCCAAGAACGTCTGCGACGAAGGCCGCGGCGTCGGCCCCGGTGGCCTGGGTGTCTACCTGGACTTCGCGGACGCGATCAACCGGCTGGGCCGCAAGGCGGTCGAGGCCAAGTACGGCAACCTCTTCGAGATGTACGAGCGGATCACCGGCGAGGACCCGTACGAGACGCCGATGCGCATCTACCCCGCCGTGCACTACACGATGGGCGGCCTCTGGGTCGACTACGACCTGCAGTCCACGATCCCCGGCCTGTTCGTCGTCGGCGAGGCCAACTTCTCCGACCACGGCGCCAACCGGCTCGGCGCGTCCGCGCTGATGCAGGGCCTGGCGGACGGCTACTTCGTACTGCCGAACACGATCAACAACTACCTCGCGTCCGGCCCCTTCCCGAAGGTGTCCGGCAACGACGAGGCGGTCGTCGAGGCGCGCCGGCAGGTCGAGGACCGGATCGCGAAGTTCCTGTCGATCAACGGCGACCGCACCGTCGACTCCTTCCACCGCGAACTCGGCCACATCATGTGGGAGTACTGCGGCATGGAGCGCACCGAGGAGGGCCTGACCAAGGCGATCGGCCTGATCCGCGCGCTCAAGGAGGAGTTCTGGACCCGGGTGAAGGTGCCCGGCAAGGGTGAGGAGCTCAACCAGAACCTGGAGAAGGCCGGCCGCGTCGCCGACTTCATCGAGCTCGGTGAGCTGATGTGCATCGACGCGCTGCACCGGCGGGAGTCGTGCGGCGGTCACTTCCGGGCCGAGTCGCAGACCCCGGACGGCGAGGCGCTGCGCCACGACGACGAGTTCAGCTACGCCGCGGCGTGGGAGTACTTCGCCGCCGACGGCCGGCCGACCCTGCACAAGGAAATGCTCGAATTCGAGTACGTCCACCCGAGCACGCGGAGCTACAAGTAATGGACATTCAGGTACGGGTGTGGCGCCAGTCCGGTCCCTCCGACCGGGGCCGCATGGTCACCTACGACGTCAAGGACATCTCCCCCGACGCGTCGTTCCTCGAGATGATCGACGTCCTGAACGAGAAGCTGATCCTCGACGGTGACGACCCGATCGCGTTCGACCACGACTGCCGTGAGGGCATCTGCGGCGCGTGCAGCATGGTGATCAACGGCGTGGCGCACGGCCCGGAGAAGGCCACCACGACGTGCCAGCTGCACATGCGGCACTTCAAGGACGGCGACGTGATCGACGTCGAGCCGTGGCGCGCCAAGGCGTTCCCGGTGATCAAGGACCTGGTCGTCGACCGGACCGCCTTCGACCAGATCATCCAGGCCGGCGGCTACATCAGCGCCCCGACCGGCACCGCGCCGGACGCCCACGCCACGCCGGTGCCGAAGAAGGACGCCGACGCCGCGTTCGAGGCGGCCACCTGCATCGGCTGCGGCGCCTGCGTCGCGGCCTGCCCGAACGGCTCGTCGATGCTGTTCACCGCCGCGAAGATCACCCACCTCGGCCTGATGCCCCAGGGCCAGCCCGAGCGGGACAGCCGCGTCATCGACATGCTGCAGGCGCAGGACGACGCCGGCTTCGGCGGCTGCACCAACATGGGCGAATGCGCGGAGGTCTGCCCCAAGGGCATCCCGCTGAGCCTGATCGGCCGCCTCAACAGCGATTACCGCAAGGCCGTCGCGAAGAGCTGACCGGAGGTTGCCGTCTCCGGCGGCGCCTGGTGGCGGGACCGCACGACGTCCCGCCACCAGCAAACTCCAGGTGTCCGGCACAACGGCGTGCCGGGCGCCCGGTTCCCCCGAATTCAAGATCTTCATTGCCTCTCTCCGCTGTGGTCCGGATCGTCGCTCCCGCGGGGACCCTTCCGTCCTGAGCAGGGCGCCGGCGCGCCCTGAACGCTCAGGCCGCAAGGGCGATCTCCGTGGGTGGGCGCGGTCAGAAGAACCCCCGCGAGGTTCGCGGTGGGCACGGCAGGCACGCGGCTGCGGCTTTTCCGGCTGGTGCTCATGGTCGTTATTCGTGCCTCATAACGACCATGAGCACCAGCCGGGACCGTGAGCGCGCCGCGGCCCGGCCCCGCGGCAACCTCGCGAGCCCGTCCCGGCTGCCGCTGTCAGGTGGCGAGGGCCGCGGCGATGGCCATCGTGTGCTGGTATTCGCGCCAGCCCGCGAGCAGGCCGTCCCGGGTGCGCAGCACCCCGATGAACGGCGCCGACGCCTGCACCCCGGTCACGTCGTGGGTGCCGGCCAGTTCGTACTCCACGATGATCACCTCCGGGTCGGCGGTCTCGTGGATCACCACGTTCCGGCAGTCGTCGAACCGCACCGGGAAGCTCGCCCGCCCTGCCCGGGTCTGCGCGAGCACTCGTTCCTTGCCCTCGGTGCGGGTAGGCCGTCCGGGCGCGGCGAACGGCGTCTCCACCACCACGTCGTCGGCGAGCATGTCACCGTCGTACGTCGGCTCCCCGGCCAGCCACTGCTCCCGCATCCGGGCGAAGATCTCCTGAGGCGTCACGACGTACCCCCGATTAAGATGAGTGACAACTCGACTTCCTGCCGACAATAGTGAGTGGAGACTCAACTTGCCAGAGGACGGCCCACCCCTGCGCGCCGACGCCCAGCGCAACCGCGCTCGCATCCTCGACGCGGCCGAGACCGTCTTCGCCGAGAGCGGCGCCGGTGCGTCGACCGAGCAGGTGGCCCGCCGGGCCGGCGTGGCGATCGGCACGGTCTTCCGCCACTTCCCCACGAAGGACGACCTGCTCGCCGCGATCATGAAACGCCTGCTGACCCGCCTGATCGCGGAGGCCGGCGAGCTGAGCGGCCCGGACGGTCTCTTCGAGTTCTTCACCCGGCTGACAGCGCAGGCGGCCGGCAAACGCTCGGTGGTCGAGCTGCTCGCCCGAGCCGGGGTCGACGTTCAACTCCCCCAGGCGGTCACCCACCTGGAGCAGGCGGTCGGCACGCTGCTGGCCCAGGCGCAGGCGGTCGGCACGGTCCGCCCGGAGATCCAGCTCCCCGAGGTCATGGCCCTGCTGATCAGCGTCACCCAGGGCGCCCTGCACGGCGGCTGGGACACTTCGCTGCGCGAACGCACCCTCGCCGTCATCTTCACCGGGTTACGCCCGCGACCCGGCCCACACTGAGGTCACCGGCCGATCAGCTTCAGGTAGTCGAGGATGTCCTGGGGGTCCTGGGTCGCGCAGCCCACGTAGTTGTCGGGGCGGATCAGGAGCAGGGCGGGATCCCGTACGTCATAGGCCTCCTCGACCGCGGCGGCCGTGACGTGGTGGATCGGCACCGAGGCCGGCAGCGCCGGCAAGGCGTCCGTGTGGCCGAAGGCGAGCAGCGTCGCGTGACCACCGCGGAGCAGGTCGAACACCCGGCGGCCGTCGCCGAGCGGCGCGTCCGGAGCCCGGTCGCCCGCCTGGATCCGGCCCGGCGCGGCGCGATGCTCGGCGGCGAGCGGGCCGCCTCGGTAGTTCAGCGTGAGCTGCCGCAGCGCCGGGTCGTCGCGGCGCATCGCGTCGTCCCGGTTGTCGACGTGGCGGCGGTGCAGCTCGGTGCTGATGCCCAGGACGTCAGCGGCGACCGGCAGGCGCTCCGCCTCATAGGTGTCCAGCAGCACGTCGTTGCCGGTCGCGAGCTTCCAGCCCAGGTTGTACCCGTCCTGGACGCCGGTGTTGAGCCCCTGCCCGCCGGCCGGGGAGTGCACGTGCGCGGCGTCGCCGGCGAGGAACACGTTCCCGGCCCGGAAGCGGGACGCCATCCGGATGTTCGCCCGGAACTGCGACGTCCAGGCGACCTCCGTGACCGAGATCGACGGGTCGACCGACGCCACCAGCTCGGGCACCGGCGTCTCCGTGGGCGGCGCGGTGAGCTGCCACCACTCGCCATCGCCGGGCAGCGGGCACAGACCGAGCCGGAACCCGGGGTCGCCCGGCCAGACGTGCCAGTGCGAGCGATCCACACCGGTCAGCCGGACGTCGGCGATGAACATCCGCTCGTCCTCGTGGGTCGAGCCCAGGAACTCCACCCCGAGCGCCCGCCGGACCGTGCTGCGCCCGCCGTCGGCCCCGACCAGGTAACGCGCGGTGACGACCTCACCGGTGTCGAGCGTGACCCGCACCCCGCCGGCGTCCTGCTCGACCGCGTCGACGCCGACACCGAACTCGACCGGCACCCCGTCCGCGAGCAGCTCGGACGTCCGCCACTGGGGAACCATCAACGCATTCGGGTACGGCACGTCGGGTGTCGCCTCGTGCAGCTCGTCCATCCGCCACTCGACGGTCTGGCCGTCCGGCCGGTGCACCCGCAACGCCGGGTAGTCGCTGCCGGACTGCTGGAACCGCGCGATCAGTCCCAGGTCGTCGAGCACCTCCAGGGTGCGCGGCTGCAGGCCCTTGCCGCGCGAGCCGTCGAACGGGCGCGGCGATTTCTCCAGGACGCGGAACGGCACGCCGTATCGCTGCAGCTGGCGGGCCACGGTGAGCCCGGTCGGCCCGGCTCCGGCGATTACGATGAATTCTGATTCAGTGAACATAGATTCACCGTAGAGCGCTGATACGCTCCGGTCAAGGCGTCAGGTTGTTCGAATGGTGGTGACGCGGTGCTCCGCAAGGAACAGGCGGCGCAGACCGAGGCAGAGCTCAAAGCGGCCGCGGTCCGCGTCTTCGAGCGCGCCGGCTACCTGAACACCAAGATCACTGACATCACCGCCGAGGCGGGCCGGGCCACCGGCTCGTTCTACAAGCACTTCGCCTCGAAGGAGGCGCTGCTCGAGGCGCTGCTGGCGGACGTGCTCGCCGAGGGCGACGCCAGCGCCCAGCTGCCCGGCCACGGCACTGACTTCCGCGATCGTGAGACGGTCCGCTGGCACGTCGCGTCGTTCTGGTCCGCCTACCGCCGGCACCACGTCGTCATGCTCGCGCTGCAACAGGCCGCGCTCGTCTCCGCCACGTTCGCCGAGCGCAGCCGCGACCTGCTCGCCCCCGACCTGAGCCACATCGCGGACCACCTGTCCGAACTCGATCTCCCGGGCGACCCGCTGCTCTGCGCCGCCCTGTTCGGCACGACGATCGGCGCCTTCGCCACGAGCTGGCTCTCCGCGAACCGCCCCGACCTGGGCCGCGAGCTCTCCGACGACGAGGTGATCGACACCCTCACCGGCTTCCTGCACGCCGGGCTGGGCGGCCTCGGTCCCCTTCCCCGTCCGTCGTAGGCCCGCACCTCGCGACAGGGCTCGCCAGCAGGGCCGCGGCCAGGGACGCGGCGGCGCCCAGCAGCAGGGGCGGGCGAGGACCGAGAGCGGTGAGAGCCGCCCCGAGGGGGATGGCCACCGAGATCGGGCCGAACATGACGAGGTTGCCGGTGGCGGCCACGCGGCCCAGCAGGTGCTCCGGGGTGCCGGTCTGGATGGCGGTGATGCCGGCGATCAGGGTCCACGGCAGGCCTACGCCGGTGACCACGCTTCCGAGGATCATCGCCGGCCACCAGGGCAGGGACCAGAGCACACAGGCCACGGCGAAGAGCGTGGCGCCGAGAGCCGCGACCCGGGCCGCGGTGACGCGGGCCAGCAGGCGGCCCACGACCAGCCCGCCGGCGATCGAACCGGCGCCCTGGGCACTGGAGAGCCAGCCCAGATCGGTGGCGGGACGGTGCAGGCCCCCGACCAGGTGGAGCAGCACCGCGGCGTTGGTCAGGCCGGAGACCGCGATAGTCACGGCCGCCGTCCGGACCGGGGTCCGCATCGGCTCCCGCCACAGTGCGGTGAGCCCCGCCCGCACGCCGGCCCACCCCAGTGTCGCCACCGTCGGCTCCGGCGTGGTGGCATCGGCCGGGGTGGCGGGCGCGGGGGCCGGCCGGGGGAAACGGACCAGGGCGTACATGGCGGCGGTGAGCAGCGGCAACGCCGCACACAGCAGAACGACCGCCTGCGGGCCGTGCCACGCGTAGAGGGCGGCGCCGGCGAGCGGGGCCACGAGTTTCGCGCCCTCCTGGGCCGACGAGCGCCACCCGTTGACGTCCCCCAGCATCGAAGGTGACAGGGCCGCCGGGAGCAGAGCGGACTCCCCCGCGTCGAGCAGCACGTAGCTGAGGCCCCGGATCAGCAGAACCGGGTAGATCCACAGCGCGGACGGCGCGGCGAGCAGGGCCAGGATCGCGGCGCTGATCACCAGGTCGACGGTGATCACCAGCGGTCGCCGCGGGAGCCGGTCCACCACGGCGCCGAGCCACGGCGCGGCCAGCACCGGCAGGTAGGTGCCGAGCCCGGCGACGGCGGCCAGGCCCGCGGAACCGGTCAGGTCGAGGATCCAGAGACCGGCGGCGATCCCCATCGCGAAACTGCCGAACCCGGAGCACAGGGAGATCAGCACGAACAGGACGGCGTTCCGGCGCATGCGTCACCCCAGGATCGAGTATGGCGGGCTCACATCCTGTGCACTTGAGCGGACACGTGTCAACCCTGGCTTGCCGCCTCGAAACCGGCGCGCAGGCGGTCGACGGCGGCTCGCAACGTCGCCGGGAGGGGCACGCCGAGATCGGTGAGCGCCTGACCGACCAGGTCGTAAAGGGCGCCCGGCGGAGCGTCGGGCGTGGCGGCGAGAGTCTCCCGGACCAGGGCCGCGCGCGGGAACCGGCCGTCCCACCGGCGGTCGGCGCCGATCCGGCGGTGCAGCGCCAGGGCGGCTTCGCGCAGCAGGGGCGGCTTGTCGCCGTACGCCGCATCGATGCTGGAACGCCGCGGCCGCGCCTCGCTCTCGGCACCTCGGGCGAGGCGATGGCGGCGTTGTTCCGCCGCCTGGCGGCTGGCGAGGCCGAGAGCGGCGGCGATCGCCGGCCACGTCGCGCCGTCGCGCCGGGCCCGGTCGATCAGCGCCAGCTCCTCGGCGTCCAACCGGGCACGCCGGGCATGGATCTCGCGCAGCTCGCTCAGGTCCACCACGAGCAGACCCTATCGTTGTCAACGACTCGTTGACAACGATCGCTCAGGCCGGCTGCGGCCCGGGCTGATCCTCTCGGGCCGTGATGAGCAGCTCGATGCCGTCGAGCAGGCGAGCCAGGCCGATCTCGAAGCTGTTGTCCGGTTCGCCGCCCCCGAACTCACCGGCGGCGATCGCCTCGGCCAGCGCCGGGAAGCGGTCCGCGGTGACGAAACGCGCGAGCAGGGTGCCGTAGTCCTCGGTCACATCGGGAGGGCCGCTCAGCAGCACCGCGTTGATGTGCGCCTCGCCGCGGGCCAGGTACAGGGCGGCGAGCACGAGGTCACCGCGCTCACGGTGGCTGAGCGGGGTGTCCCGGAACGCCGACAGCCCCCGGTCGAGCCAGGCGAGCTGGCCCGGCTCCAGGGGCGGCCGGCCCGCCGTGGCCTGCAGGATCCACGGATGTGCGTAGAGCACGCCGCGCAACGCCCGCACCCACGTCACCAGGCCGTCACGCCACCCCGGCGGCAGCACGGGCGGCTCGCCCGGAGCGGTGTTCTGCATGAAGACGAGCAGCTCGTCCTTGTTCGCCACGTGCCGGTAGAGCGACATGGGGGCGCAACCGAGCCGCTCCGCGAGGCGGGCCATGGAGAGCGCCGCGAGGCCGTCCCGGTCCGCGATCTCGATCGCGGTGGCGACGATCCGGTCCAGGCTCAGCGTCGGCTGCGGGCCGCGGGCGGGTCGCTCCGCGACACCCCAGAGCACTTTCAACGTACGGGGCAGATCGCTGGCCATTGGCACATCGTAGGGGCTTGGCGGATTACTGCGTACGTCATACGCTCAGCTGCGTAGGACATACGCAGATGGGGGAACTGACATGGCCCGGTTCTGGCAACGCCCGTGGATCGTCCCGCTCGCCGCCGTCGTGGTGATCTTCGTGGCGTTCTCGATCCCGCCGTATCTCAGCTTCGACCCGGCACAGTCGCGCGTCCCGCAGCCCGCGTCGCTCGGCGTCGCGCACTTCTGGCTGCTCGTGCCGCACGTGCTGTTCGGCAGCGTCGCGCTGGTCACCGCCGTGCTGCAGATCTGGCCGTGGTTCCGGCAGCAGCACCCCGTCGCCCACCGGCGGATCGGCCGCGTCTACGTGTTCGGCGGGGTGCTGCCGGCCGGGTTGTGCGCGCTGACGATCGGGGCGTTCACGCCGTACGGTCCGGTGACCCGCACCAGCGACGTCATCCTCGCCGTCCTCTGGCTGGGCGTGACAGTGACCGGCTGGCGGGCCGCGCGCCACCGCCGCTTCGGCGAGCACCGCCGCTGGATGATCCGCAGCTTCGCCCTCACCGCGTCGATCATCACCAACCGCATCTGGGGCGCGGTGTTCGTGATCGGCCTGTCCCCGCAACTGGAGACCACGTTCCACGGGGACGAGGGGCTGCTCAGCTGGGTGGCCTCGGGCGCCTCGTCGTGGCTGGGCTGGACGGTGCCGTTCCTGATCGCCGAGTGGTGGCTGGAGCGGGGCCGCACCAAGGGCCGGCCCGCCATCCGCCCGGCGCCGCAGCCGGCGCGCGAGCCCGCGGTCCCCGCCCCCTGACAACCACTCGCCTCCGGCAGCCCGGCCGGCACTCACGGCTGCCACAGGCCGACCGGACAGCCATGAGCACCAGCTCCGACAGTCCAGCTGGCCGCCACGGCTGCAGCAAGGCGGGCCAAGAGCCGTGAGCACCAGCCTCGACAGCGCGGCTGGCATTCACGGTTGATGCGGCACGCCGGGCCGAGGTGTCACCGCTCCGCGGAGCAAGCGGCCACCGCAGGACGACCAGGTTCGGCCGGCGTCTCGACGAAAGGACTGCGCTGCTCGCCGTCGACCGCGGGCAGGGGCCGCTCGACGTCGACGGGAGGCAGTTCCTCGGCGGGGAGAGGGACTTCCGGGGCCGGTGGACGACGCAGGGCCGTGAGGACGATCAGCAGGGCGCCGACGATGAAGGCGCCCGCCGTGAGGAAGGCCAGGCTGTACCCGTCACGCAGCGCCACCGTCTCGGGGACGCCGGCGGCGAGCCGGGTGGACGTCCGGCCCGCGGACACGGCCGCCAGGACGGCCAGCCCGAGGGCGGCGCCGGCCTGCTGGGCGGTGTTGGTCAGGCCGGAGACCAGACCGGCGTCCTCGTCGGACGCGCCGGCCATGGCCAGCATCATGATCGCCGGGACGGTGAGGCCGACACCCAGCCCCATCACGATGATGGCGGGCAGCACGTCGACCGCGTAGGACGGGTTCGCCGGGATCCGCACCAGCAACAACAGGCCGCCCGCGAAGAGCGCGAGCCCGGCGAGCAGGACCCGCCGCGGTCCGAACCTCGACGTCAGCCGCGCGGTCACGAAGAGGGAGACCACGCCGATGACGATCGGGGTGGGGAGGAAGCCGAGTCCGGTACGGAGCGTGTCGAAGCCCATCACGCGCTGGAGGAACAGCGTGTTCACGAACTGGAAGCCCATCCCGGCGGCCAGGATCAGGATCATCGCGGCGTTCGCGGCGAGCAGCCACGGGCGGCGCAGCAGGCGCAGCGGGACGAGCGGCACGGGCGCGCGCCCCTGCCGTACGAGAAAAGCGATGACCAGTAGCAACGCGCCCACACCGAGCAGCCAGGCGGGCGCTGCCGCAGCCGGTTCGCCGGCCGCGACGATGGCGTAGACCCCGAGTGACAGGCCCGAGGTGACCAGCAGCGCCCCGAGAAGGTCGAGCCGGCGGCCGGCGGTGGCGGCCTCGACGCCGGCAACGGGGCCGGTCGCCGCGGCCGGGCCGGTGGCCGCAGCTGCGCCGGTCGCCGAGGCGGGGCCGGTCGCCGGGGCTGTGGCTGTGGTCGTGGGCGCGGCCGTGAGAGCGTGCGGGAGGAGACGGCGGCCGAGGAACCACGCCACCACGCCGACCGGGACGTTGATCAGGAAGATCGCCGGCCAGCCGGCCAGATCGGTGAGCACGCCGCCCACGACGAAGCCGATGGCGGCGCCCCCGGCCTGGGTGAAGCTGAAGATGCCCATGGCGCGGGCTTGCGGACCCGGCTCCGGGTAGAGGCGGACGATCATGCCGAGCACGACGGCGGAGGCCAGCGCGCCGCCCACACCCTGGACGAAACGGCCGGTGACCAGCAGACCCGCGCTCGGTGCGAGGCCGCAGAGCAGGCTGGCCGAGGTGAACACGAGCAGCCCGGCCAGGAAGATCCGGCGGGCGCCGAGGAGGTCACCTAGCCGGCCGGCGAGCAGCAGCAGGCCGGCGAAGGCGACGAGGTAGCCGTTGACGACCCAGGCCACCCCGGCCGGCGTGAAGCCGAGATCCCGCTGGATGGCCGGGATCGCCACGGCCACGATGGTGCTGTCCAGGACGATCATCAGCGCGACGGTGCAGAGCACGGTCAGTGTTGCCCCACGAGAAGGACTCATGGAGCGACCGTAACAGATAATCCGCTTCGAAACTATCTTGGAGCGGACGAGGCTCGGGCGCGGCGAACCGGCTGCGGGCCGGTGATCACGTCGTTGCCCAGTGCTTCCAGGATGCTCAGGAACGCCGCCCGGGAGTCCGGCGGGAAGGCGGCCAGCGCCTCGTCGTGCACCCGGTCGACGATCCGCTGCGCCTCGCCGGCGGCCAGCCGGCCCTTCTCGGTGACCGCGATGATCCGCGCCCGGCGGTCCGTGGCCGACGGGCGGCGCTCGGCCAGCCCCCGCCGCTCCAACTCGTCGACGGTGCTGACCATCGTCGTCTTGTCCAGGCGGGAGAGGGCGGCGATCTGGATCTGGGTGCGCTCCTCCTCCAGCGCGTGGAGCAGCACGCACTGCATGCGGGGAGTCAGGCCGACCTCGGCGAGCGCGGTGGCGAGCCGGTTGGTCAGCGCGTGCCCGGCCTCGTTGAGCAGGCCACTGACGTCGAGCACGGTGCGTTCAGGCGCGGACATGGAACAAGGCTAGCTCCGGATCCTCCGCAACCAGATGATCCGGAGCCGGCAGCAAAACAAGTCAGCCCCGAGCCGCCCGGGAAGAAACAGGGCGGGTAGAGGCGGCCGGCGAGTCCCCGTGTGCACCCGCCGGCCGCCGGTCATCAGGCGAAGGTCACCCAGGCCGGCGCGTACGGCGTCACGCGCAACGGCATCCGCGCCTCCGCGGGCGTCCGGTCACCCTTCCGGTTGTTGCAGCGACCGCAGGCCGCCACGGTGTTCAGCCATTCGTTCCCGCCGCCACGCGAGCGGGGCAGGATGTGGTCGATGGTGGTGGCCACGTCGCCGCAGTAACCGCAGACCTTCTTGTCCCGGGCGAGCACACCGGCTCGCGTCCAGCCCGGCCCGCGGCCCCGCCGCCAGCGCGTCACCACATAGCTGACCAGCCGCACCACGGTCGGCACCTGGTAGACGCCGATGGTCGCGTCCGGCTGCGCCTCGTGCACCACCGCCACCTGACGGAACAGCATCCGGATCGCGTGCCGGAGGCTGACCCGGTGCAGCGGCCCGCAGTCGGCGTTCAGAACCAGAACCGCGCTCATTCCGTTTCACCTCCGTCAAACCTATTCTCACCAAGAATCAGCAGCTCAGGGGCGTAACTGCTGAGGAAGAAAATAGGCGCGGCATCGACGCCGGACAACCGATTAAAGGTCAGCGCAGAGCACGGTGGACGACCACCGACAATTGCGTGAGCCCGGCGATCTGCAAAGCCGCCCAGAAGGCCGGTGGCAGCCAGGGCAGATCGACCACGGCGAGCGCGGCGAGGCCCAGGCCGGCGATGAGGGCGCGGGTGGGCCGCTCGGCCACGGTGACGACCCCGATCTCGGACATGCCGGCCGCGACGGCGCGGGCACGGACGTACTCGTGCAGCCAGCTCGCCGCCCCGGCCACGGCCACCAGCCAGCCGGGGGCGCCGGCCAACCAGAACGCGACGAGCCAGGCGGCCTCGCCGATCCGGTCGGCGACCGAGTCGTACACGAATCCGGTCCTGGTGACCCGCCCGGAGACCACCGCGACCGCGCCGTCCAGCCCGTCGGCCAGCGCCGCCACCAGCACCAGGGCGGCGGCGAGCAGCAGACTGAGCGGCACCGCGGCCGGCACGCCGAGACAGATCAGCAGGCCGCAGGTGGTCACCGTCATCGGCGACACCCGCTTACCGCTCAACCAGGATCCGATTCTGTACGCCGTGCGCACCCACCCACGAACGACCCGGGACCCTTTCCGCGGGTCGAATCCGCCGTGCAGCCCGGACCAGGCGACCGCGTACTCGTCCCAGGTCACCGCGAGTCCCGTACCAGCGAGACCAGCCGCCCGGAAAGCAGCCGCGCGGAAAGCAGCCGGGCAGGGAACAGCCGGGCAGGCCGCCGGGACGGCAGCGCAGACGCCCGGGCAGCGGGCGGCGGGGACGGGTGCACGGCGCGGGTCAGACGGCCGCGGCGACGTCCGACGGGGCGAGCCGCTGCCAGACCTCACGTGTGGCCGTCGACCGGTTCATGGTGATGAAGTGCACGCCCGGCACGCCCTCGTCGAGCAGCCGCGCGCACATCTCCGCGCATTTCTCGATGCCGAGCTCGCGCACCGCCGCGTCGTCGCCGGCGACCCGCTCGAACTCGCGCAGCAGTGCGGGCGGGAACGGCGCCCCGGAGAGCTGCGTGGACCGTTCGATCGTCGCCATCCGGGTGACCGGCATGACCCCGGCCACGATCGGCGTGTCGCAGCCACTCGCCGCGACCCGGTCACGCAGCCGCAGATAGTCGTCGGCGTCGAAGAACATCTGGGTGATCGCATAGTCGGCGCCGGCGCGGCACTTGCGGATGAAGTTGCGCGTGTCGCTCGCCACGTCGGCCGAGCGCGGATGTTTGTACGGGAAAGCGGCCACCCCGACACTGAAGTCGCCTGACTCGCGGATCAGCCGGACCAGGTCCTCCGCGTAGTCGATGCCCTCGGGGTGCTTCACCCACGTGCCCATCGGGTCGCCGGGCGGGTCGCCGCGCAGGGCGAGCACGTTACGGATCCCGGCGCCGGCCAGCCGCCCGATGACGTTGCGCAGCTCGGCGATCGAGTGGTCGACCGCGGTCAGGTGCGCGAGCGCCAGCAGGGTGGTCTCGGTGGCGACCCGCTCGGTGACGGCGACGGTCGTCTCCCGGGTGGTGCCGCCCGCGCCGTACGTGATCGAGACGAAGCTCGGCCGCAGCGACTCCAGCTCCCGGATCGCCTGCCAGAGCAGCCGCTCCCCGTCGGTGGTCTTCGGCGGGAAGAACTCGAACGAGAACGTCGGCGCCGCCCCGCGGATCAGCTCGCCGATCGACGGGGTGCCGGGCAGCTTGGAGGGAAGACCGAGAGACACACCGGGAACTGTACCGGGCCGGTTCGCCGGGCCGGATTCGTGAACCAGTAGCGTCGGGCCGTGACGACTTCCCCGCTCGAGTCGGCCGGTCTGCGGCCGCGTGTCGACAAGGCGCTGACCGCATTCCTGGCCGGGCAGCGTGACCGGCTGCTGTCGATCGACGCGGCGCTGGCCGAGGTGTCCGCCACGGTGACCGAGTTCGTGCTGGGTGGCGGCAAGCGGCTGCGGCCGGCGTTCGCCTACTGGGGCTTCCGCGGGGCGGGCGGCGCCGATTCGGACGCGGTGGTCGCGGCCGTCGCGTCGCTGGAGCTGGTGCAGGCCAGCGCGCTGATCCACGACGACCTGATGGACCGGTCGGACACCCGGCGCGGGGTGCCGGCCGTGCATCGCCGGTTCGAGAAGCTGCACGCCGGCGAGGGCTGGCGGGGCTCCCCGGCCGGGTTCGGTGACTGCGCCGCGGTGCTGCTCGGCGACCTGGCCCTGGTCTGGTCGGACGAGCTGCTGCACGGCTCCGGGCTGCCGCTCGCCGACCTGGCGCGGGCCCGGCCGGTCTTCGACGCGATGCGCACCGAGGTGACCGTCGGGCAGTACCTGGACGTGCTGACCCAGGCGACCGGTGACACCTCGCTGGAGCGGGCCGGCAAGGTCGCCCGGTACAAGTCCGCGAAGTACACGGTGGAGCGTCCGCTGCTGCTCGGCGCGGCGCTGGCCGGGGCCGGTCCGGAGGTGCACGCGGCGTACTCGGCGTTCGGCCTGCCGCTGGGCGAGGCGTTCCAGCTGCGCGACGACGTGCTGGGCGTCTTCGGTGACCCGGCGCAGACCGGCAAGCCGGCCGGCGACGACCTGCGCGAGGGCAAGCGGACCTATCTGGTGGCGTCTGCGTTCGGGGTGCTCGACGCGGCCGGGCGGGCCGAGCTCGACGCCGCGCTCGGCGACCAGGAGCTCGACGACGCCGGGGTGGAGCGGTTGCGCTCGGTGATCCGGGACAGCGGGGCTCTCGCCGCGACCGAGGCACGCATCGAGGAGCTGATGACCGCCTCGCTGACGGCGCTGGCCGCGGCGCCGATCGAGGAGGAGGGCCGCGACGTGCTGCGACAGCTCGCCGAGGCCGCTACCCGTCGTTCCGTCTGATCCACTTCCAGAGACTGCGACCCTCGCCCGCCGCAGGGTGGCGCTGGATGCCGCGACGGCCCAGCGTCACCCACAGTGACAGCGTGCTCAGCACCAGCGCGAACCCGAACAGCAGGTCCTCCACCGGCGCGTGGACGAGGCGCCAGCCGATGATCGCGTCCGGGTCGTACCTGACGATGTTCCGGCCGGTCAGGATGCCGTTCGAGATCAGCTGGAAACCGAAGATGATCGGATACGTCGCCCAGAAGACGACCCGGCGCACCAGCCTCGTGCGCAGGACCCAGAGATCAAGAGCCAGAGCTGCCAGTACGCCGAGGAACGCGGCCGTGGTGTAGGTCACTCGTCCCCCGCCGGGCGGCGCAGGACGGCCCGCACCGCCTCGAACCCGAGAATCGCGCAGACCGGCACGACCAGGAAGAACAACACCTCGTCGAGCGGCAGCCCACCGCCGAGGAAGACGCCGGTGATCTGCTCGGGGTCGAAGTGCCAGTGGCCGGCGGCGATCGCGCCCAGGTCCCACAGGACGAAGACGGCCGCCACCGGCACCACGGTCAGGAGCAGCCGGCGCCACCTGCGCAGGACGTTGACCCGCAGGAACGGCTCCAGCCAGAGCGCGCCGGCCAGGCAGCCGGCGAGCACCGCGACGTACGCGAAATGTCGCATTTGATGGTTGAAGGTCAGAAGCCGAGCGCCTGAGCACGGCGCTTGATCTCCCGGGCCAGGTCGCCGCCGAGTGCGATCGCGGCGTTGCCGCCGACCTCGGGATCCGGCGCGTAGAGCCACCGGAGGGCCTCTTCGTCGTTGTACCCGGCGTCGCGGAGCAAGTTCAGCACGCCGGGCAGGTGCTTCAGGACGGTGGCGTTGGCGATCAGCTCGGCCGGGACCAGACGCACGCCGTCGCGCCGGACGACGAGCAGGTCACCGTCCTTGACCATCTGGTTGACCTTGCTGATCGAGACGCCGAGCTTCTCGGAGACATCCGGCAGGTTGACCCAGCCGGACGGTTCGGTGGTGACGGGTTCGCTCACGCGTACAGCGTGCCAGACCAGATCGGAGAACAGTTGATGAGCCTGTGGCGAAGGATGCGCGGCGAGCTTGCCGGGGCCTGGCGCTCGGTGCGGTACGACCTGCGCGGGCGCCCGGACTCCGCGGATGTCACCTCGACCGGGCTGAGCACGTTCCCCGGCTCGCTGATGGAGTGGCGGACCGCGCCGCCGGAGACCGACGCCCGGCCGCCGCGGCGATTTGTCGCGGTGACGGCGTTGTGCCTGCTGGCGCTGGCCGGCGCGATCGGGTCGTATCTGCTGGTCACCCGTGGTCTCGCGGCCGCCGGCGACCAGCCGCTCGCGGCGCCCGCCGCCGAGATGCCCGCGAGCGCGCCGCGGACCGGCGCGCCCGGCGAGCCGGAGACCGGCGCGCCCGAGGAGCCGGACGACGCGATCGGGCCGCCGAGCCCCACCAGGACGACACCTCCGGTTCCGGGCACCACGCATGCGACGGGCGCCGCGGTGCCCGTCGCGACCGGAGCCGGCACCTCGGGGATCGGAACCCGGCGTCCCCCCGCGCGTCACCGTCCGGCGGCCACCCCGGAGTGTCACTGCGTCACTCCCCCGGTCCCCACACCCACCGCGCCGTCACCGAGCTCCGGCCGCACCCCCGGCCCGGCCGGATCCCCGTCCGGCAGCCCGGCGGCCACCCCCGGCGGATCGGCGGAACCGAGCGCGAGCCCGAGCGATCCTGGCGCCGACGCCGGCCACCGACGTGACCGGCGCCACTGGAAGAAACACGGCTAGGCGGTGTCTCGTAGTGCGGTCGCCGCGAATCGGCGCTGGTCACCGTGGTTCAGGTACCCGTTTGGACTCAGCTGTGACATCCTGGGTCACCCTCACCGGAAAGACACATACACTTCACGCCGATGGACACCACAGTCGCCGATACGTTGATCGGCACAACGATTGACGGGCGCTACCGGATCACCGGTCGCGTCGCCCGTGGTGGCATGGCGACCGTGTACCGGGCCACCGACGAGCGGCTCGGGCGCACCGTCGCGTTGAAGATCATCCACCCGTCGCAGGCCACGAACGTGCACTTCGTCGACCGGTTCACCGACGAGGCGAAGACGATCGCCCGGCTCACCCACCCGAACGTCGTGGCCGTCTACGACCAGGGCCGCCACCAGGGTCTGCCGTACCTGGTGATGGAGTTCGTGCAGGGCAAGACCCTGCGTGACCTGCTGGCCCAGCGGCGCAAGCTGACCGCGGTCGAGGCGCTGGCGATCCTCGAGCAGATGCTCGCCGCGATCGCCGCCGCGCACCGCGCCGGCCTGGTGCACCGCGACGTCAAGCCGGAGAACGTGCTGGTCGCCGAGGCGCCCAGCGGTGGCTCGGCCGATCTGGTGGACGCGGTGGTCAAGGTCGCCGACTTCGGTCTGGCGCGGGCCATCGAGGCGAGCACTGTCGACGAGTCCGGCCAGCTGATGGCGACCGTGGCATATGTGGCGCCCGAACTGGTCCAGGCCGGTCAGGCCGACGCGCGCACCGACGTCTACTCGGCCGGCATCGTGCTCTACGAGATGCTGACCGGCCAGGTGCCCTACGACGGCGCCGACCCGGTCGAGGTCGCCTGGCAGCACGTCGACAACGACGTCCCGCCCCCCTCCCGGACAGTTCCGGGCCTGCCGCGCGCGCTCGACGAGCTGGTCGCCCGGGCCACCAAGCGGAACCCGTCCGAGCGGCCGACCGACGCCGGCCGGCTGCTCACCGAGGTCCAGGCGGTCCGTGACGGCCTGGGCGGGATCAACCTGCAGACCGCGATGATGCCGCAGGTCCCGGGCCGGCCCGCGGACGCGACGACGATCGTCCCGGCCGTGCCGGCCATTGACGCGACCGCGCTGGTCCCGCCGGTGCCGGGCGGCTTCCACCAGCCGGGCGCCCAGCGCCCGCCCTGGGCCCGGCTGCCCGAGCAGGGCGGCGCCGCCCCGCGCCCGACGGCGTATGGGCGGGGCGCCGCCGACCCGCGCGGCCGCGAGGGCTTCTTCTCCGACCGTCGCCGGGTCACCCTGGTCTCGCTGCTCGCGGTGATCGTCCTGGTCGTGATCGGCAGCACCTGGTGGGTCACCTCCGGGCGGTACACGGACGCGCCCACCCTGGTCGGCCTGCCCAAGGCGAACGCCGAGGCGGCCGCGAAACAGGCCGGCTTCGGCGTCTTCTACGCCGACCCCGGGCAGTACAGCCCCACCGTCCCGAAGGACTCGGTGGTCAGCCAGAACCCGGGCCCCGGCGAGAAGGTGGTGAAGGGCGACACGCTCACCCTGATCCTGTCGCTCGGCCCCGAGGTGCACCCGGTGCCCGACGTGAGCGGGCAGGAGGCGGCCGCGGCGAAGGCCTCGATCGAGGAGCTCGGCCTGAAATACAAAGAGGTCAAGGGCGCCTACAGCGACACCGTCCCGGAGGGCGTGGTGATCTCCACGAACCCGAAGGTCGGCACCGAGCTGAAGCCCGGCGACACGGTCACCGTGACGCTGAGCAAGGGCCGCGCCCCGATCACCGTGCCGAACCTGGTCGGGCTGAACGTCAACGACGCCCGTGCCCAGCTGCAGAGGGCCGGCCTGACCGCGCTGGAGCGCACGAAGGACAGCAACGAGCCGGCCGACCAGGTTCTCGCGCAGACGCCGAAGGCGGGCACCGGCGTGGAGAAGAACGCCGAGATCACCCTCGACGTCAGCAAGGGCCCGCCGCTGGTGACCGTCCCGGACGTGAACAACCAGCCGTGCGGCCAGGCGGAGCAGACGCTGAAGGGCCTCGGGCTCCAGGTCCAGGTGAACAACCTGAACCCGCTGAACCCGAACGCCGGTGTCCACCAGCAGAACCCGGGACCGAACGCGCAGGTCCCGCCGGGCAGTGGAGCGCAGATCACGTGCTTCTAGACCGCCGGATCGGGTCACACACGAAGACGTCGGGCGGGCTGGCCAAGGCCGCCCTCCCGTACGCCGACGCCGCCGGGTCGGAGACGCTGCAGGTGTACGTCTCCAACTCGCGCGGCTGGGCGCTGCCGGCCGGCGACCCGAAGCAGGACACGCTGTTCCGCGACGGCATCGGCGAGCGGGAGCTGCCCGCGTACATCCACGCCTCCCTGCTGGTGAACCTCGGTTCGCCGACCGGGCTCACGGTGGAACGCTCGATCGCCACGCTGGAGCACGCCCTGCGGCGCGGCAAGGCGATCGGCGCGACCGCTGTCGTCTACCACGCCGGCAGCTCGGTCGACGAGGCGCACGCCGAGAAGGCCATGCATCAGCTCCACGAGCAGCTGCTGCCGCTGCTGGAGACGGCCGCGGCCGAGGGCCTGCCGAGACTGCTGGTCGAGCCGAGCGCCGGCGGAGGCCGCAGCCTCGCCTCGAAGGTGCAGGACCTGGAGGCCTACCTGGCGGCCGTCGAGGGGCACCCGTGGCTGGGCGTCTGCTTCGACACCTGCCACGCCTGGGCCGCCGGGCACGACCTGGCCACCCCGGGCGGCATGACCGAGACGCTGGACGCGCTGGTCGCCGCGGCCGGCGCGGGCCGGTTGCAGCTGATCCACGCGAACGACTCGAAGGACGCCTGCGGCTCGACCCGCGACCGGCACGAGACGATCGGCAAGGGCACGATCGGGACGGCGCCGTTCGCGGAGCTGTTCCGTCACCCGGCGACGGCCGGGGTGCCGGTCATCGTGGAGACGCCGACGGTCGAGCACGAGGGTCACGCTGCCGACATCGCACTGCTCAAGGGCCTGCGGGACGGGTGACCTCCGCGCGCAGGGGTGTACCGGCAGTACGTCGCCGGGGCGCGGCTGACGTCGTACCGTCGCAGGGGTGAACAACCGAGCCGAAGTGCACGACTTCCTCACCTCCCGCCGCGCCAGGATCACCCCGGAGCGGGCCGGGATTCCCGCCGCCGGGCAGCGCCGCGTGCCGGGATTGCGCCGCAGCGAGGTCGCGTCGCTGGCCGGGGTGAGCGTCGAGTACTACGCCAAGCTGGAGCGTGGCGCGCTGGCCGGGGTCTCCGCCGGGGTCCTCGAGGCGATCGCCCGCGCCCTGCAACTCGACGACGCCGAACGTGCCCACCTGATGCGCCTCGCGCAGGAGGCCAACGGCACCAGCGTGCTCATCCGGCCCAGCCGCCGGCCCCGGCAGTGGACCCTGCGGCCGAGCCTGCAGTGGGCGCTGGACGCGATCACCGCACCCGCTGCCCTGGTGAACAACCGGCAGGACCTGCTCGGGGTGAACCTGCTCGGCCGGGCCATGTACAGCGACCTCTACGCCACCGCGGGCGGCAGGGTGCCGAACTTCGGCCGGTTCACGTTCCTGGACGCGGCCGCGCACCGCTTCTACCCCGACTGGAACCTCGCGGCCGACATGCTCGTGGCGAACCTGCGCACCGCGGCCGGCAAGGACCCGCACGACAAGGGCCTGCACGACCTGGTCGGCGAGCTATCCACCCGCAGCGACGAGTTCCGGCGGCGGTGGGGCGCGCACAACGTGCGCCTGCACAGCACCGGCATCAAGACGTTCCACCATCACGTCGTGGGCGATCTCGAGCTCATCTACGAGACCATGGACCTGCGCGCCGAGGACGGGATCAACCTCACCATCTACACCGCCGAGCCCGGCTCGGCGACCGCCCAGGCCTTGGCGTTGCTCGCGTCCTGGGCGGCGACCAGCGAGAACACTCCCGCCTCGGCGGACCACTGACCCGTCCCGCCGACCGCCGGCCGCCTCCCGCCGACCGCCCGCCGGCCGCCGGCCGCCCGCGGAAGGTGTCAGGGCTTGCGGGCGACCGCGCCGAACTCGTCGACCTCGCGGAGGTCGTCGCCGGTGGCGTCCGGCGACGGGCGCCACCGCGAGCACGGGACCAGGCCCGGCTCGACGACCTCGAGGCCGTCGAGGAAACGGGCGATCTCCTCCGGGTGGCGCAGGTGGTAACCGAGCGGCGCGTTCGCGTTCCACACCGCGATCGCCTCCGTGAAGGCCGGCCCGTCGATCACGTCGGTGCCGTCGGCGGTGACCAGGTAGCTGCCCGGCGGCAGGGCCGCGAGCAGCTCGCTGACGATCGCGGCGGCCCGGTCGAGACCCGGCACGTGACCGAGGATGTTCATCAGGATCAGGCCGACGGGCTCGGTCAGATCCAGCGTCGCGCCGGCAGCCTCGATGATCGCGGCCGGCTGGTGCAGGTCGGCGTCGACATAGTCGGCCCGGCCCTCCGGCGTGCTGGTCAGCAGGGTCCGTGCGTGCGCGAGGACGAGCGGGTCGTTGTCGACGTAGACGACCCTCGCGTCGGCGGCCGCGGCCTGCGCCACCTGATGGGTGTGCTCCGCCGTCGGCATGCCGGTGCCCACGTCCAGGAACTGGCGGATGCCGGCCTCGGTGACCAGGAAGGTGACGGCCCGCCTCAGGAACGCCCGGGAATGCCGCGCGACGAGAGTGATGTCCGGGTAGAGCTTCGCGAAGTCGTCGCCGACCGCCCGGTCCACCGCGAAGTTGTCGGTGCCGCCCAGCCAGTAGTTCCACACCCGCGCCGAGTGCGGCACGCCGTTGTCCAGATCGTCGGTCATGCCCACGCCCCTTCACGGTCCGGGCCGAGCATATGTCCACATCAGACGCGCTTCAAGGCGCCAGCAGCGCGGCGAGGAGGCTCGCCGGCCCGGCCGGGTCCACGACGCCCGGGGCGCGCAGCAGCTCCACGCGGTGCACCAGGCGGGGCACGCCGAGCGGGATTGCGGCCAGATCGGCCCGGCCGGTGAGCAGCCACTCCGGCAGCACGGCCAGGCCGTGTCCGGCGGCGATCAGGCCGGTCAGGACCGTCGACTCGGCGCCGTCGTAGTGCAGGCCGGCCCTCAGCCCGTCGACCGGGAGCCGCCGGAAAGGAGTCACGCCGGGGGCGTCGATCCAGTAGGCGTCGGCGAGGTCGGCCAGGTCCACCGACGTACGCCGGGCCAGCGGATGCCCGGACGGGACGGCCACCACGGCAGGGCACTCGGCGACGCGTAGCGACCGCGGGTCACCCGGCTCGGGCAGGCGCAGCGGATCGCTCGGGGCGGTGAAGCCGTCGACGAGGCCGAGGTCCAGCGCGCCGGTGGCGGTCGCGGTGACGATCCGGTCCAGCGGCGCGACCAGCAGGCGGGTCGCGAGGCGGGCGGACTCGGCGCGGATCCGGGTCAGGGCCGCGGCGACCGGTGCCGACCAGGCGAGCGGGGTCAGGCCCAGGGTGAGCCGGCCGGGCGGGGCGGACGTGCGGGTGACGTCGGCGCGGGCGGCTTCGAGACGTACCAGCAAGATCTTGGCATGGCGCCGGAGGCGCTCACCCGCCTCGGTCAGGCGGACCGGGCGCCGCGTGAGCAGGGAGGTGCCGAGGTCGCTCTCCAGCGCGGCGATCTGCTGCGAGACGGCCGACTGGGTGAAGTTGAGGCGCTCGGCGGCAGCGGAGAACGAGCCGGTCTCGGCCACCTCGACGAAAGTGCGCAACAGGTGCGGGTCCACATCACGAACGCTAATGCCAGCTGTACGAACGATCGTTGGACCTGATGTCCCGACCAGGCCGACGATGGTCGCATGATGTCGATCGCTCTGGTCGGTGACCGGTCACCGACAGTTCGTGCGCACGCGCGCATTCCCCTGATCATGGACGCCCTGCGCGACAGCGAAGGGCTCGGCCTGGACGTCTACTGGGTGCCGACGCCTGCGGCGGAAGATCCGGCGGCCCTGCGGGGCTTCGACGGGATCTGGATGGTGCCGGGCAGCCCCTATCGCAGCGAGGCCGGCGCGATCAGTGCCGCGCGGACCGCCCGTACCGAAGGAATCCCGTTTCTCGGCACGTGCGGCGGGTTCCAGCACGCGATGCTGGAGTTCGCCCGGGATGTCTGCGGGCTGGACTCGGCACGGCACGCCGAGAACGACGCCGCAGGCGCCTCCACGGACGATCTCATCGTGGCGCTGTCCTGCTCGCTCGCCGGACACGAGGCCGCTGTGGATTTGACCGCCGGCTCGCTCGCGGAGCGGCTGCTCGGGGCGTCCCGGACGGTGGAGCGGTACCACTGCTCGTACGGGCTCTCGCCGGTCTTCCTCGATCTTCTGCGGGCCCACGGCATGCGCTTCACCGGCCACGACGAGTCCGGCGAGGTGCGGGTCGCCGAACTCGGCGATCACCCGTTCTTCCTGGCGACGCTCTTCCAGCCCGAACTGGCGAACGAAGCCCCGCATCCACTGATCCGGGGCTTCGCCCAAGCGGTCGCCGACTCAACCCGGATGCACGCCACAGGGCCTGTCCGTGCTGCCGGAGAAGCTGTTTGAACCGGAACCTACGCATTTCGCCCGCCGATGACGAGGGTGCCGGAAGCAACCAGCGCTCTCGTCATCGACTGCCCGAGAGGGTGAGAAGCTACTCGAGCGAAGCGAGGCAATCAGACTCAGTTGTCGGTGTAGCTGAACATCGCGGCCGCGGTGAAGCGGCTCGTCTTGCCGGTGCCCGAGGTGAAGCTGACCGCGACCGGCCCGCCCTGCGTCGCCGCCGGCACCGTGCACTGGAAGACCAGCGAGCTCCCGGAGCCCTGCTTGACGCAGACCGCCGCGTTGTCGCCGAACTTGAAGCCGGTGGACTCGGCGGCGTTCGCCCCGGCCACCCGGACGGCGACCCGGGCGCCCCCGGCGATCGTGTCGCTCTTCGCCGACAGGCTGGTGACGACCGGCGCGATGCTGACGTCGGCCGGCTCGCCGGCGATGGTGTCGTGGGTGACGGTGAGGGTGGCCGTGTCGGTGGTCATGGCGGGCATGACGACCTTCACGTGCTTCTCGTCGACCCAGCTGGTGCTGAGCGCCTTCTTGCCGGCGGACACCCCGATCCGCTCGGCGGTGAACTCCCTGGCGGTGCCGCCGACGGTGCCGCCGGTGATGGTGAGCAGCAGCGGCCCGCCGCTGGCCTTGGCGGTCGGCGTGCCGGTGGTGTCGATGCCGAGCGCGGCGCGGTAGTTCACCTTGCTGGACCCGTTGGCCTCGCTGACGCCGCCGGTGGACTTGACCTTGACGACGGCGGTGCCGTTCGTGCCGGCCGGGGCGACCACGGTGAGCTTGGTGGCCGACACGACGGTGACCGCTGTCGCGGCCGCGTCGCCGAACATGACCGCCTGCGGGTCGTCGGGGTCGACGCCGAGGAAGCCGGTGCCGTTGACGGTCACCAGGGTGCCGCCGACCGAGCTGAGCTTGGCCGGGGTCACCGAGACGATGCCGGGGTAGTACCCGATGGACGATGCCGACTCCGGCCCGGCCGTTCCGCGGCTGAACAGCTGCATGGTGACCGCGGTCGCCGCGGTGGTGGCCGGCGCGACCACCTTGAGGTGCGTCTCGTCGACGTAGGCGACCTGGGCGGACTTCCCGCCGACCCGGGCGGTGATCCGCATCGCGCTGAACGCCTGCGGCGTCGCGCCGACGGTGCCGCCGGTGACGGTCACCGGGATGACGGTGCCGCCGGTCGAGCGGGCCGGGATCCGGTCGGTGAACTCGGCTCCGAGTTCGACCGGGCCGGCCTGGGTGGAGGCGAACGCGGTGCTGGAGACGCCGGCCACCAGGAGGGTGGCCACGGTCGCGACGCCGGCCGCGGCACGGGATTTCTTCGAGTACGTCATTGCTGCCCTCCTGATCAGTCGAGGTCGGTGTAGCTGAACGCGGCGGCCGGGGTGAACTTGCTGGTCGCCCCGGTGCCGGAGGTGAAGGTGACCCAGGTCGGCCCGGCCTGGCCCGCGGCCGGGACGGTGCAGGTGTAGACCAGGCCGGAGCCGGTGCCGCTGACCGGGCAGACCGCGGGGTTGTCGCCGACCTTGAAGTCCGTGGCGGTCGCCGCCCCGGCGCCGGCCACCTTGACCTTGATGGTGGCGCCACCGGTGAGCGTGCTGGTGTTCATGGACAGGCTGGTCACGACGGGCGCGACGGGCACCGTGACCGGCGGGCCGGCGACGACGTCCTGCCGCACGACCAGGTCGAGGTTCTCGCTGTTCGACGGCGGGACGGTGACCTTCAGGTGGGTCGCGTCGACGTAGGTGGCGGCGAGCTTGGTCTTGCCCGTCCACACGGTGATGGCCGAGGCCGCGTACTCAGCGGCGTTCGCACCGAGTGTGCCGCCGCTGACGGTGAGCAGGTGCACACCGCCGCCGGCCCGCAGGTACTGTCCGCCGTCGATGACCAGCGGGCTGCGGTAGGCGACCTTCGGCCCGTCCGCGCTGCTGCCGCCGGCCGTGGTGACCTTCACCGCGGCGTTGCCGGCGGCGCCCTCCGGCACCACGGCGTCGATCTGGACGGCCGAGATGACCTGGAAGTACTTCGCGTTGAAGCCGCCGACCGTGACCGCGCCAGGGTCGGCCGGGTCCACCCCGCCGAACCCGGTTCCCATGATCTTGATGGTGTCGCCGCCGGTCACCGCGACCGAGCCGGGCGAGACCGTGGCGATCACCGGGTAGTAGTTGACCACCGAGGTGGACTCAGGCCCGCTGAAGCCTTCCTGCACCAGCTGGATCTTGGAGGGCGCCGCCTTGGTGACCGCGGGCAGTCCGATCTTGACGTGGTTCTCGTCCAGCCAGGTGACCTTGCTGGTGGCGATGCCGCCCACCTTCGCGGTGATCTTCAGGGCCGTGAACTGGGACGACGTGGCGCCGACGGTGCCGCCGGTGACCGTGGCGATCACCTCGCCGCCACCGGTGGCCTTCGCCGCCAGCGAGTCGAACTCGGCGCCCAGCTTCAACCGGTACCCGAAGATCGACGTGGTGTTCTTGCTGGTCCCGGCGGCGGTGACGACCTTGATCAGGGCGTTGCCGGCTCCGGCCGGGGACACCGCGACGAGCTTGGTGTCGGACGCGACCCGGACCTCGGTGGCCGGCTGGTCCCCGAAGAGCACCTGCGGCGGGTTGTCCGGGTCGGCGTTGAAGCCCGAGCCCCAGACGGTGACCGGCGTGCCGCCCGCGAGAACACCCATGAGCGGCGTGATGCTGGCGATGACCGGGCCCACGGTGGCGGCCCGGACCAGGCCCGGCGCGGAGTACGCGGCGGACGGTTCGGCGATGGCGACCGCGACGGTGCCGGCGACGGCAACCACGGCGGCGGTGAATGCGGTGGCCCTCCGGGCCCGGAATGTCTTCGTCATGGCGAAGACTTGTATCGGGCCCGGAGGGCCGGACCTGCGGAAAGCCCCGGTTGCCTGTCCGCAACCGAGCGGGTTACGCCAGCAACCCGCCGAGAACCGAGATCGCCTCGTCGATGCCGTCGTCGTCGACGTCCAGGTGGACCACGAGCCGGGCCAGCCTCGGCAGCATCGCCGCGATCAGGACACCGCGGCGTGCCGCCTCCGCGGCCAGCTCCGGCGCGTCCAGCGGTGCCTTGGTCAGATCCAGCGGGACCAGGTTCGTCCGCACCTTCTCCGGGTCCACCACACCGTGCGGGGCCAGGCCCTCGGCCAGCCGGCGGGCCCGCGCGTGGTCCCGGGCGAGGCGCTCGACGTGGTTGTCCAGCGCGTACTGCCCGGCCGCGGCGAGGATGCCGGCCTGCCGCATGCCGCCGCCCATCCGCTTGCGGATGACGCGCGCCCGGGCGATCCGCTCCCGGCTGCCCACGACGAGCGAGCCGACCGGGGCGCCGAGGCCCTTGGACAGGCACACCGAGAGCGTGTCGAAGAGCGCGCCGTAGGTGGCCAGCGGCACCCCGTCGGCGACGTGCGCGTGCCAGATCCGGGCGCCGTCGCAGTGCAGGGCGACCCCGGCGGCGTCGGCCACCGCGCGCAGGTCCTGCAGCGTGGCGAGCGGGGTCACGCCGCCGCCACCGAGGTTGTGGGTCTGCTCGACGGCGATCGCCGCGGTCGGCACCGACGGGAAGCCGGGCGGGCGGATCATCGTGGCGATCCGGTCGACGTTCAGGGCGGCGCCGGTCGCCGCCCAGGTGCGGGTCGAGATGCCGCCCAACAGGGCGGCGGCGCCCAGCTCGTACGTCACGACGTGCGCGTCCGCCCCGGCGAGAAGCTCCCCGCCGGGCGGGGTGACCAGCTGCAGCGCGATCTGGTTGGCCATCGTGCCGGACGGGGCGAACAGCGCCGCCTCGTGCCCGAACAGCTGCGCGACGTGCTGCTCCAGCGCGTTGACGGTCGGGTCGTCCCCGAACACGTCGTCGCCGACCACGGCGGTCGCCATGGCCTCCCGCATCCCGTCGGTGGGACGGGTCACGGTGTCCGACCGCAGGTCAACCACGGAGCATCTCCGCCACGAGGAAGGCCAGTTCCAAGCTCTGCTGGGTGTTCAGCCGCGGGTCGCACGCCGTCTCGTACCGATCGGGCAGGTCCAGGTCCTCGATGCCCTGTGCCCCGCCGAGGCACTCGGTGACGTCCTCACCGGTCAGCTCGATGTGGATGCCGCCGGGGTGGGTGCCCAGGCCGCGGTGCACCTCGAAGTAGCCCAGCACCTCGTCGACGATCCGGTCGAAGTGGCGGGTCTTGTAACCGTTCGACGACTCGTGGGTGTTGCCGTGCATCGGGTCGCACTGCCAGACCACCTTGGCGCCGGTGGCGTGCACCTTCTCCACGATCGGCGGGAGGGCGTCACGCACCTTGCCGTTGCCCATCCGGCTGATCAGGGTGAGCCGGCCCGGGATGTTCTCCGGGTTCAGCTTCTCGCACAGCTCGATCGCGGTCTCCGGGCTGGTGCCGGGGCCGATCTTGACGCCGATCGGGTTGGAGATCCGGCTGATGAAGTCGATGTGCGCGTGGTCGAGCTGCCGGGTGCGCTCGCCGATCCAGAGGAAGTGCCCGGAGAGCCCGTACGCCTTCCCGCCGGAGACCCGGGTCAGGGCGCGGTCGTACTCCAGGGCGAGGGCCTCGTGCGAGCAGTAGAGGCTGACCGTCCGCAGCGCCTCGTTGTCGGTCATGCCGCAGGCGCGGATGAAGTCGAGCGCGCGGTCGATCTCGCGGGCGATCGCCTCGTACCGCTCGCCGGCCGGGGAGGCGCGGACGAAGTCCTTGTTCCAGTCGTGCAGCCCGTGCAGGTCGGCCAGGCCACCGGCCAGGTACGCACGGAGCATGTTCATGGCGGCGGCCGAGTTCGCGTACGCCCGGATCATCCGCTGCGGGTCGGCGATCCGCGCCTTCTCGTCCGGGTCCAGTGCGTTGATCATGTCGCCCCGGTACGCCGGGAGGCCCAGCGAGTCGGTCAGCGACGACCGCGGCTTGGTGTACTGCCCGGCGACCCGTGCCACCTTCACGACCGGCATCGAGGCGCCGTACGTCAGGACGACCGCCATCTGCAGCAGCGTCCGCGCGTTGGCGAGCAGGTGGCTCTCGGTGTTGTCGGCGAACGTCTCCGCGCAGTCGCCGCCCTGGAGCAGGAACGCCTTGCCCTCGCACACCTCGGCGAGCCGCACCCGGAGCTGGTCGACCTCGTAGGGCGCGACGATCGACGGCACGTTCTCCAGGGTGTTGCAGACCGCGGCGACCTCGTCCATGTCCGGCCAGGGCGGCATCTGCACCCGGGGAAGGGACCGCCATCGGTCGAGGCCCAAGGCTTCGTCCTCGGCGGAGTCGGTGGACGGACGGGAGGTCGCGACTCCCGGGTGACTCAGTTGATGCCACTCACGGCGCATGAGGTAGAGCCTACGAAAACGGGGCACCGGGTCTGGACCCGGTGCCCCGCATTTCAACTAGTTGATCAGAGGTTGCCCTTGATCGAGGAGATCAGCTCACCGTTGCTGGTGTCGCCGGAGAACTCCCAGAAGAAGGCGCCGCCGAGACCCTGGTTCTTCACGTAGGTCATCTTGCCGGCGATCGTCGACGGGGTGTCGTAGCTCCACCAGTTGCTGCCGCACTTGGCGTACGCGGTGCCGGCCACCGTGCCGGTCACCGGGCAGCTGCCCTTGAGGACCTTGTAGTCCTCGATGCCGGCCTCGTAGGTGCCCGGGGCGGCGCCGGTCGCGCTGCCACCCGGAGCGGCCTGGGTGACCCCGGTCCAGCCGCGGCCGTAGAAGCCGATGCCGAGCAGGATCTTGCTGGCCGGAACGCCCTTGCTCTTCAGCTTCTGGATCGCGGCGTCCGAGTAGAAGCCCGCGGTCGGGATGCCGGTGTACGACGTCAGCGGCGAGTGCGGGGCGGTCGGGCCCTGCGCGGCGAACGCGCCGAAGTAGTCGTACGTCATCGGGAAGACCAGGTTCAGCTTCGAGATGCCGGAGGCGTAGTCGGCGACGTCGAGCTTGCCGCCGTTCGAGCCGTCCGCGGAGATCGCCGAGGTGATCAGGAAGCTCGAGCCGAACTTGTTCCGCAGCGCGGAGATCACCTTGTTGTACGAGTCCGGGCCGGACGCGTCGCAGCTCAGGCCACAGGCGTTCGGGTACTCCCAGTCCACGTCGATGCCGTCGAAGACGTCCGACCAGCGGGAGTCCTTGACGAGGTTGTAGCAGGAGTCGGCGAACGCGGCCGGGTTCGCGGCGGCCTGGGTGAAGCCGCCGGACCAGGTCCAGCCGCCGAACGACCAGATCACCTTGATGTTCGGGTACTGCTTCTTCAGCTTGCGCAGCTGGTTGAACGAGCCGCGCAGCGCGCCGGTGTCCCAGGTGTCGGCCACGCCGTCGACGCTCTCGGCCGCGGAGTAGGCGCGGTCGTAGTCGGCGTACGAGTCACCGATCGAGCACTGCCCGCCGGTGGTGTTGCCGAACGCGTACAGGATGTGGGTCAGCTTGGCGGCCGAGCCCGAGGTCACCAGGTTCTTCACGTGGTAGTTGCGGCCGTAGACGCCCCACTCGGCGAAGTAGCCGACGACGTTCTTGCCACTCGGGCCGCTCGTCGGCGGCGTCGTGCTCGGGCTGCTCGACGGCGAGGACGTCGCGCTCGGCGAAACTGTCGCGCTCGGCGAGGTGGTCGGGGACGAGGACGGAGGGGTCGTGCCGCCGCCGCAGGCGCCGTTGTCGACCCAGACGTCCCACTGGCCGCTGTGCGTGGCCGGCGACTCGTTCTGCGTCCACCACTTGGCGGTGTAGTTGTGGCCGCTCTGCGAGGCGACGTTGTCCTTGACGTAGGCGGCGGTGGCAGACCAGGCGGTGGCACACGCGGTCGCGGCGTTCGCCTGCACGAGCGGGACCGACGCCGAGGCGCCGATCACCACCGCACTGACGAGCAGCGCCCGGCGGAGGGTTTTGCCCACGGGGTCTCCTTTAATATTTAGGAAACTTTCCAGAGAGAGGATGAAGAGACCGTAGTCACATTGATTAACACGAGTCAAGCCTGGTGAAGACCTTTAAGGTCTGTTTAACGGAGACCGCAGGGCGAACACGGCGTGCGTTCAAGCCACTACACCGCGTAGGCTTTCGCCATGACCATCTTCGACGTCGACATCGACGCCCTCACCGGCGGTACGACCGATTTGGACCGCTACCGCGGATCGGTCCTGCTGGTGGTCAATGTGGCCTCGCGCTGCGGCCTGACCCCGCAGTACGACAAGTTGCAGCCGCTCTACGACGCCTACCGCGACCGGGGCCTGGTCGTGCTCGGCGTGCCCTGCGACCAGTTCGGCAACCAGGAGCCCGGCACCGCGTCGGAGATCGACGAGTTCTGCCGGACCACCTACGGCGTCACCTTCCCGATGACCGAGAAGGTCGAGGTGAACGGCGCCGGCCGGCACCCGCTCTACACCGGGCTGATCGGCGGCGGGCCGGACATCCGGTGGAACTTCGAGAAGTTCGTGGTCGGCCCCGACGGCACGGTCACCGCCCGGTTCGGCCCGCAGGTCGAGCCCGACGACCCCGAGGTCGTCGCCACCATCGAGAAGCTCCTGCCCCGCTGAGCGAGCTGGCGAGCGAATCCATGGGCACAGTCCGATGAGCATTCACGTGATGGGGGTCGACGCGTACGCGCTCGGCTGGGTCGGGGTCGAACTTCGCGACGGCGCCTTCGGGCGGGCCGTCCTCGCCTCGACGCTCTACGAGATCGTCGCGGGCAGCTCCGGCGCCGCGGTGATCGGCGTCGACATCCCGCTGGGCATGATGCCGGACCGCTGGCGCGCCGCCGACACCCTCGCCGCCGACCAGCTCGGCCCGCGCCGCAGCAGCGTCTTCCGCGTGCCGCCCCGCGCGGTCTGGGCAGAATCGGACTTCGCCGCCGCCAACCGCCGCTGCCGCGAGCTGACCGGCGCCGGCCTGAGCCGCCAGTCCTGGGCGTTGCGCCCCAAGCTGCTCGAGGCCAACGCGCTCTGGGAACGCCACCCCGGCCTGCTCTTCGAGGCCCACCCGGAGGTCAGCTTCCGGACCATGGCCGGTGAGCCGCTGCCCTGGGCCAAGAAGACCTGGACCGGACAGTCCCGCCGTCGCGACCTCCTCGCCCGCAACGGCATCACCCTCCCCGACCAGCTCGGCCCGGCCGGTCAGGCCCCGCCCGACGACATCCTCGACGCGGCGGCCGTCGCCTGGACCGCCCACCGGGTCGCCACCGGCGCCGCGTTGTCGTTCCCGTCCCCGCCCGAGGAGGACAACGGCTCCCGCATAGCCATCTGGTACTGAAAAGGCCCATCCCCGCGTACGACATTCTCGGCGCCCGCTCTCAGGCGACACGACCCAGCCCCGCCCGTGCCCTCGCGAGCACCCCCGTGGCCGGGCCACTGCCGCGACTCACCCCTCGGCTGGTCCTCACGGTCGTCATTCGTTCCTCATGACAACCGTGAGAACCAGCCCACGCGAGGCACCGGCCCACTCGCGGAAGCGGCGCGGGGTCACGGGCTTCGGCTGGTGCTCATGGGCGTTATGAGGCACGAATAACGCCCATGAGGACCAGCCGGGAGCGGGAGCCGCGGCGCCGGCCCAGCCACCCGGCCGCTCGCGCGGACACGGGCGGGACCGGGTCGTGTCGCCTGAGAGCGGGCGCCGAGAATGTCGTACGCGGGAGTGTTCTTACATGGCCTGAGCGGCGATCTCCCGGGCCCGGTCGCGCGCCGCCTCCAGGGCCGACAGCATGGCCGCGCGAACCCCGTGCTTCTCCAGCTCCCGGATCGCCGAGATGGTCGTGCCGGCCGGGGACGTCACGGCCTCGCGGAGCTTGACCGGGTGCTCGCCGGAGTCGCGGAGCATCGTGGCCGAGCCGAGGGCGGTCTGCACGATCAGCTCGTGGGCGACCTGGCGGGGCAGCCCGAGCAGGACGCCGGCGTCGATCATGGCCTCGACCAGCAGGTAGAAGTAGGCCGGGCCGGAACCGGAGAGCGCCGTGACCGCGTCCTGCTGCGACTCGGGGACCCGGACGGTGGAGCCGAGCGGCGTGAACATCGCCTCGGCGACGGCCAGGTGCTCCTCCGTGGCGTGCGCGCCCGCGGAGATCGCCGTCATCGCCTGGTCGACCAGGGCCGGGGTGTTGGTCATGACCCGGATCACCGGGGTGCCCTCGGGCAGCCGGGCGGCGAAGAAGCCGGTCGGCAAGCCGGCGCAGAGCGACACGACCAGCTTGCCGGACGGCAGTGACGGGCCGACCTGGTCGAGCAGGGTGCCCGCGTCCTGCGGTTTGGTGGCGATCGTGAGGATGCCGGCGCGTTCGACGGCTTCGGCGTTGGTGACGACGGCAACCCCGTACTTCTCGGTCAGCTCGGCGCCCCGGGCCGGACGCCGCGCGGTGACCAGGACCCGGTCGGCCGGCCAGCCGGACCGGAGCAGGCCGGCCAGGACGACCTCGCCCATCTTGCCGGTGCCGAGCATCGCGACGGTGTGCTTGGTCAACGTAGTGCTCCCGGGTGCGGAATGAATGAAGGCCGGCGTCAGGGACGCCGGCCTTCATCACAACACGATCAGTTACCGAAGAAGACCTCGGCCTCTTCGTACCGCGACAGCGGAACGGTCTTCAGCTCGCCGGTGCCCTCGATCAGCGGGACGCGGACGATGTCGGTGCCGCGCAGCGCCATCATCTTGCCGAAGTCGCCCTCGTGCACGGCGTCGATCGCCTGCAGGCCGAAGCGGGTGGAGAGCACCCGGTCGAACGCGGTCGGGGTGCCGCCGCGCTGGATGTGACCGAGGACGACCGTGCGGGCCTCCTTGCCGGTCTTCTCCTCCAGCTGCTGCGCCAGCCACTGGCCGATGCCGCCGAGGCGGACGTGGCCGAAGCTGTCCAGCTCCTGGCTGGCCAGCGCCATCTGGCCGTCGAGCGGCTGCGCGCCCTCGGCGACGACGACGATCGGCGCGTACTCCACCTGGAAGCGCTTGGTCACATACGTCGCGACCTGCTCGACGTCGAACTTGCGCTCCGGCAGCAGGATGACGTTGGCGCCACCGGCGAGACCGGCGTGCAGCGCGATCCAGCCCGCGTGGCGGCCCATGACCTCGACGACCAGGGTGCGGTGGTGCGACTCGGCGGTGGTGTGCAGCCGGTCGATGGCCTCCATCGCGATGTTCACCGCGGTGTCGAAACCGAAGGTGAAGTCGGTCGCGTTGAGGTCGTTGTCGATCGTCTTCGGCACGCCGACGACGTTGACGCCCAGGTCGTTGAGCTTGGTCGCGACGCCGAGGGTGTCCTCGCCGCCGATCGCGACGAGCGCGTCGACGCCCTGCTCGGCCAGGTTGGCCTTGATCTTCTCGACGCCACCCTCGATCTTGAAGGGGTTGGTGCGCGAGGAGCCCAGGATCGTGCCACCGCGCGGCAGGATGCCACGCACCTCCGCGATGCCGAGCGGCTTCGTCAGACCCTCCAGCGGGCCCTTCCAGCCGTCGCGGAAGCCGACGAACTCGTGACCGTAAGCGGTGACGCCCTTGCGCACCACGGCACGGATGACCGCGTTGAGACCGGGGCAGTCGCCGCCACCGGTGAGCACGCCGATACGCATGTTTCTCCTCGTCCTTCCCCTTGCGGGTAGCGAGATGCAGATAGCCCGTGAGAGCCCCCGGGAGCGTCTTGCACGGCAGCGTTGCCGGGCCCGGGGCGGGCCGCACGCCGAACTCTAGTCTCTGTCCCGGCAGCTGCTGAAAGCGGCCCTTTCACAGCAACGACTCGACCGCCCCGAGCGCTTCGGCCTCCACGCCGAGCCGGGCCCGGACCACTGTCAGGCCGGCCGCGGCGCTCGGCGCGCAGTGCCGCCGCAACGACTCGCGGATGCCCTCGATCACCTGGTCGCCGGGTTCGGTGAACCGCCCGCCGACCACGACGACGGCCGGGTTGAGCAGGTCGCAGACGACAGCGACGGTTCGCCCGATCAGGCGACCGGCGTCCAGCAGCGCCCGCCGGGCCGGCCCGTGGCCCTCCGCGGCCAGCGCGATCAGCCGCTCCTCGGTCGGTCTCTCCAGCAGCGCCCCGAAGTAGGACGGCATCAGGAACGCCCCGAGGCAGCCGCGCCGGCCGCAGACGCAGAGCGGTCCCATGTCCCGGACGGTGAGATGGCCGATCTCGCCGGCGTAGCCGATGCTGCCGCCGTACGAGCGGCCGCCGGCCACGATGCCGGCGCCGACGTACTGCGCGGCCTTGAGGTAAAGCACGTCACGTGCGCCGCGGGCCGCGCCCCGGCGGGTCTCGGCGAGGGCCGCGAGCTGGGCGTTGTTGCCGACGACGACCGGGCAGCCGAGCATCCCGGAGATCAGCTCGCCGGGTGAGAAGCCGGAGAACATCGGGAGAACACTGCGGGCGCCGAACTCGCCGGTGACCGGGTGGACCGGGGACGGGACGCTGAGCGCCACGGCTGGGTTGTCGTGACCGGCCAGCAGCTCGGCCGCGTACTCGGCGGCGGCCCGGATCACCACCCGCCCGTCGAGGCCGGGCGCGAGCGGGCGGAAGCCGTCGGCCAGGCGGTTCCCACCGCGGTCGGTGAGGATCGCGCGCAGGCCGTCCAGGTCCATGGACATGCCGAGGACGACTCCGGGCGGGGCGGCCATCCGGAACGACGGCGACGGCCGGCCGGACCGGGCCGGTGGCGGGCAGGACTCGATCACCCCGTCGCGGGTCAGCTCGGTGAGCGTCTCGGTGACCGCGGCCCGGGGCAGTCTGGTGATCCGGGCCAGGTCGCTGCGGGTGGTCGCGCCGCGGGCCCGCAGCAGATCGACGATCACCTCACGCCGGACGGCCCGCTCGTGCTGGCCGACCTTGACGTGGATCTCGCGCAACGTCCGGTCGCCGCGGGCCACCGGCGTCGCGCGCATCGCGAGCGTCACGGCGCCCAGCAGGCCGGCCCGCCCGGTCAGCCCCGTCATCCGGATCTCGGTCGTCGCCGCCACCTCGGGCTGGGCGTAGCGGCGCATCGCCTCCCGCACCCCGGCCAGGACCGGCCCGTCCTCCTCGATGAGCGGCCCGTCCAGCACCACCAGCTCCGGGTTCACCGTGTTGGCCAGGTCGGCGAGCACCCGCCCGAGCATCCGGCCGGCGTCGGCCAGCACCCGTTCGACGGCCGCGTCGGTGTGGGACAGCGCGACGGCCCGCGCTGCGGTCAGCGGCTCGCCATACGCCACCTCGAGCGACGACAGGATCTGCCGGGTCGACGCGATCGTCTCCAAACAGCCCCGGTTCCCGCAGCGGCAGAGCGCCCCGGTCTCGTCCACCTGCACGTGCCCGAGCTCGCCGGCCACCCCGGTGGCGCCCGGGTGCACGTGCCCGCCGAGCATCAGCCCGCACCCGATGCCGGTGGTGACCCGCAGGTAGCAGACGTCGCGCCGGCCGGCCGCCACGCCGTGCGCGGCTTCACCGATGACGCACAGGTCGGCGCCGTTGCGGACGGTGACCCGATGGCCGAGCCGTTCGGACAGCTCGCGGGCCGGGGCGCGACCGGCCCAGCCGGGCAGCACGGTGCCGGGCTGCACGACCCCGTCGAGGATCGCCGCGGAGAGCCCGACGACGGTGGCCCAGACCCGGTCACCGGCGTACGCGCTCAGCAGCTCGGCGAGCTCCGCCGGATCGTTGCCAGGGTGGTGCCGCTCGTCGAGGATCCGGCCGGCCAGGTCGGCGACCGCGATCCGGATGCCGTCGCCGCCGACGATCGCGCCGACCACCACACCGGCCTGCTCGCCGAGCGTGAGCAGGCGGGCGGGGCGTCCCGGGCGGCTGCCGTCCGGGGTGGCGTCGGTCTCGGCGAGCAGGCCGGCCTCGAGCAGCTCGGCGACCAGGCCGGTGACGGTCATCCGGGCCATGCCGGTGCGCTTGGCGAGGTCGGCGCGGCTGATCCGGCCGGCCTCGCGGACCGCCGCGAAGATCAGATCCCGGCGGACCAGGTGAACGCGACGACCGGCCACCACCCGAGACTACGCCGGGGTTTTGCCGAACTTGAGCGTAATAGGGCCGTCGCGGTGACCGCGATCACCTCGGGAAAGGCTCAAAAGCGACAGAGATAGTGCCGACAAAGGCAATTCACCGGCGTAAGCGAGCCTCGTGACCTCTAGTTCGGTGTTGTTCGCAGCGATACCTTTCGACAACAAGGCGTTAACAAACCGGAAGCCGGCCCGGTCCCCGCCTCCCCCGATAACTCGTGTCCCGAGGTGTGCGATGACCACTGTCGAATCCCGGCCGACGACGCCGTCAGTGCTGTCCGACCGGCCCAACGCCCCCACCAGGCTGATCGTCGCCATGGCGCTCGCCATGCTCGGCGCCTACCTGACGATCCTCACCCCGGTCATCGTCAGCATGTCGATCCGGGTCGCGCAGATCGCCCCGGACGACAAGTCCGCGGCCCTCGGCACGGTGCTCTCGGTCGGCGCGGTCCTCGCGCTGCTCGGCAACCCGTTCTTCGGCGCGATGTCCGACCGGACCACGTCGCGGCTCGGCCGCCGCCGCCCCTGGCTGCTCGGCGGCATGCTGGTCGGCACGGCCGGGCTGCTGATCGTCTCGCTCGGCGGCAACATCCCGACGCTGACCGCCGGCTGGGCGCTCGCGCAGCTCGGCATCAACGCGACCCTGGCCACGCTGACCGCGCTGCTGCCCGACCAGATCCCGCCCCAGCAGCGCGGCAAGGTGAGCGGCATCCTCGGCCTGATGACCTCGGTCGCGATCCTGCTCGGCAGCGCGCTCGCC
Organism: Actinoplanes cyaneus; assembly: GCF_016862095.1. Lineage (GTDB taxonomy): Bacteria > Actinomycetota > Actinomycetes > Mycobacteriales > Micromonosporaceae > Actinoplanes > Actinoplanes cyaneus. The sequence continues at coordinate 258,059 of NZ_BOMH01000007.1, read as the reverse complement.
GCGGCGCTCTCCGGCAACGCGCTGCTGATGTTCATGGTCCCGGCGCTGATCGGGATCGCCACGGTCGTGCTGCTCGTGACGATCCTCAAGGACCGCCCGGCGGAGAAGGGACACTTCGCGCCGTACGGCGTCAAGGAGTTCGCGCGGACCTTCTACATCAGCCCGCGGCGCCACCCGGACTTCGCCTGGAACATCCTCAGCCGGTTCCTGATCTGGATGGGGCTGGCCGCTGTCACCACGTACGAGAGTTACCTGCTGATCGACCGGTTCGGGTACACCACCGACAACGTCGCGACCGGGGTGCTGGTGGCCACCTTGATCACCACGGTCGGCCTGGTCGCCGGGTCGTCGTTCGGCGGGACGCTCTCCGACCGTACCGGCCGGCGCAGGCCCTTCGTGCTCGGCGCGGGCCTGGTCGTCGCCGCGTCGCTGGTGATCATCGCGTTCGCGCACAGCTTCCCGCTCTTCCTGGTCGCGGTCGGCCTCTTCGGCGTCGGCGAGGGCGTCTACCTCGCTGTCGACCTGGCGCTCGCCACCGACGTGCTGCCGAACCCGGACGACGCCGCCAAGGACATGGGCGTGCTGAACATCGCGAACGCGCTGCCGCAGTCGCTGGTGCCGATCCTGGCCGCGCCGATCCTCGCGGTCGGGTCCGGCGGCTCGAACTACACCCTGCTCTTCCTGCTCGGCGCGGTCGTCGCGGTGGCCGGCTCCCTGCTGGTCCAGATGGTCCGCGGCGCTCGCTGAAATCGTCAAGGAGCAAGACATGCACGACTACCAGAACCCTGAACTCCCCATCGAGGAGCGGGTCACCGATCTGCTCGGCCGGATGACCCTGGCCGAGAAGGCCGGACTGATGTTCCACACGATGGCCGCGATCAACCCGGACGGCACCCCCGCGGCCGGCGACGCGATGATCCCGGCCACCGAGGACCTGATCCGGAACGGCGGGCTGAACCACTTCAACATCCTGACCTTCGGCCCGGTCACGCCCCGGAAGATCGCCGAGTGGCACAACCGGATCCAGGAGATCGCCGCGGACACCCGGCTCGGCATCCCGGTCACGGTCGCCACGGACCCGCGCCACGGCGTGATCGACAACCCCGCCGCCTCGGCGTCCGCCGGCGGGTTCTCGGCCTGGCCCGAGCCGATCGGTCTGGGAGCGACCAAAGACCCCGAGTTGGTACGCCGTTTCGCCGACATCGCGCGGCAGGAGTACCTGGCGGCCGGCATCCGCGTCGCCCTGCACCCGATGGCCGACCTGGCCACCGAGCCGCGGTGGGCGCGCACCAGCGGCACGCTCGGCTCCGACGCCGACGTGGTGTCGGCGCTGATCACGGCGTACGTGCAAGGGTTCCAAGGTTCGTCGCTCGGCCCGGACAGCGTGGTCGCGATGGTCAAGCACTTCCCCGGCGCCGGCCCGCAGAAGGGCGGTGAGGACGCGCACTTCGCCTACGGGCGGGAGCAGGTCTACCCGGGCGGGATGTGGGACTACCACCTGAAGCCGTTCGAGGCGGCGTTCGCGGCCGGGGCGGCGCAGATCATGCCGTACTACGGGATGCCGGTCGACACCACCTATGAAGAGGTCGGCTTCGGCTTCAACCGGCAGGTGATCGAGGGGTTGCTGCGGCAGCGGTACGGCTTCGACGGCGTGGTCTGCACCGACTGGGGCCTGGTCACCGACGCGGAGATCATGGGCACGCCGATGCCGGCCCGCGCCTGGGGCGTCGAGCACCTCGACCGCCACGCCCGCGTCCTGAAGATCATCGAGGCGGGGGCGGACCAGCTCGGCGGCGAGCAGTGCCCGGAACTGATCATCGACCTGGTCGCCTCCGGCCGCCTGAGCGAGTCCCGCGTCGACGTCTCGGTCCGGCGGATCCTGCGCGACAAGTTCCGTCTGGGGCTGTTCGACGACCGTCGCTTCGTCGACCCGGCCGCCGCCGAGACGATCGCCGGCCGGCCTTCGTTCCGCGCCGAGGGACTGGAGGGGCAGCGCCGCTCGATCGTCGTCCTCACCGACCGCCCCTCCCCCGCAGACTCGCCCTCCGCCGCAGGCTCGGCTTCCGACGCAGGCTCGGCTTCCGCCGCGGGGCCGGTGCTGCCGCTGGGCGAAGGGATCACCGTCTACCTGGACGGGGTCGAGCCGGCGGTGGCGGCCGACTACGCCAAGGTCACCGACGACCCGGCCCTCGCCGACGTCGCGATCGTCCGGCGGGCCGCGCCCTACGAACCCCGCGGCGGCGGCTTCGAGGCGTTCTTCCACGCCGGCCGGCTCGCCTGGACGGACGAGGAACTCGCCCCGGTCCTCCAGCTCGCCGGCACCCTGCCGACCGTCGTCGACGTCTGGCTGGACCGCCCGGCCGTCCTCACCCCGCTCGCCGGGAAGGCCGCCGCGCTGGTGGGCACGTTCGGGGTGAGCGACGTGGCCCTGCTGGACGTGCTGTTCGGGCGGGCGCCCGCCACCGGCACGCTGCCGTTCGAGCTGCCGTCGTCGATGGCCGCGGTCGAGGCCTCCCGCGAGGACGTGCCGAACGACACGAAGGACCCGCTCTTCCCGTACGGCCATGGGCTCGTGATCTGACGGCACGTGAAGCACCGAACGCCCGGTCGCGCCTCGCGCGCGGCCGGGCGTCGTCCTTTCCCACCTGGACGATCAGGGCGAACAGCAGCGCCGCCACCGTCACCGCCGTCCGCGGCCGGATGCCAGAGGTGCACCCGCGAGTGGAAACACCCTTGCCGACCAGCCCCGGGCCGCCGGCTGGACCCCACGGGTCAAACCGCACGCGGAAGCACGCCTGGCGTCCAGCCGCAACCGCCGGCTGGACGCCAGGTGTCAATCAACACGCGGACACGCCCCTGAGGTCCAGCCGGGGACAGCGGGCTGGGCCTCAGGGGCGTGTCGATCAGTGCGGGGTCAGTGCGCCATCGCGGGCGGCGCGTCCGGGTCCACGTCGAGCGGCCCGGTGCGGAACAGCACCGCCGCCACCACCGCGGCCAGGACGAAGAAGCCGGCCGACCACCAGAACACCGTGTGGTAGCTCTCCAGCGCCGCCTGCGCCTGCACCATCGGCGTCGGCTGCTTGCCGGCGATGTAGTCGGTGGCCGCGCTGGCCGCGAACGAGCTGAGCAGCGCCGTGCCGATGGAGCCACCGATCTGCTGCACCGTGTTGATCATCGCGGAGGCCACGCCCGCGTCCCGGTGCTCGACGCCCGCGGTCGCGGCGTTCTGCGTCGGCGCGAAGACCAGGCCGAGTCCCAGACCGATGATGATCAGACCCGGGAGAACCCCACTCGCGTACGTCGAGTCCAGCTCGAGCCGGGTCAGGAAGACCATGCCGCCGGCCGCGACGAGCGCGCCGAGCGGGACCAGCGGGCGCGGCCCGATCTTCGGCGTGAGGATCGAGCCCGCGGTGGTCGCGGTCAGCATGATCGCGCCGAGCATCGGCAGGAACGCGAGGCCGGTCTTCACCGGGGTGAAGTGCAGGATCGACGACAGGTAGTAGGTGAGGAAGAGGAAGATGCCGAACATGCCGGCGCCGGCGATCGCGATCGACGCGTACGACCCGCCGCGGTTGCGGTCCAGGACGACGCGCAGCGGCAGCAGCGGGTGCTGCACCCGGAGCTCGATCAGCACGAAGACGATCAGGGCGACCACGCCGATCGCGATCGGGCCGAGCGTCCAGCCCGCGGTCCAGCCGTCGGTCTCCGCCTTGCCGAGACCGTAGACCAGGCCGACCAGGCCGACGACGGCGGCGATCGTGCCGGGGACGTCGATCCGGCCGTGCGCGGCGACCGGCTCGTCCTTCAGCTTGAGCAGCGCGCCGGCCACGGCGATCGCGGCGATCACCAGGTTGACGTAGAGGCACCAGCGCCACGACACGTACTCGGTGAGCACGCCGCCGAGCAGCAGGCCGATGCCGCCGCCGGCGCCGGAGATCGCGCCGAAGATGCCGAACGCCTTGCCGCGCTCGGCGGGCTCGGTGAACGTGGTGGAGAGCAGCGAGAGCGCGGCCGGGGCCAGCGCCGCGCCGAACGCGCCCTGCAGCGCGCGGGCCACGATCAGCATCTCGAGGCCGTTGGCCGCGCCACCGAGCGCCGAGGCCAGGGCGAAGCCGATCAGGCCGATCAGGAACATCTTCTTGCGGCCGACGAAGTCCGACAGGCGGCCGCCGAGCAGCAGCAGGCTGCCGAAGGCGAGCGCGTAACCGGTGACGACCCACTGGCGGTCGGCGTCGGAGAAGGCGAGGTCGGCCTGGGCGGTCGGCAACGCAATGTTCACGATCGTGGCATCAAGAACCACCATCAGCTGCGCTAAAGCTAGAACGACGAGCGCCCACCAGCGCCCGTTATCGGACGCGGCGCCGACCGGCGCCTCACGTCCGGCTCCCCGGGGTCGATCAGTAAGCGTGCTCATCGTTGCCTTTCCAGAAGTTGAGGTACGCCCTCCACTTCGGCAGGCTAGCAGCAGAAGTTGAGGAATCACCTCCACTTAGTTGTAGGCTTCGACACATGACCGAGACCGCCCGCCCGCTCCGCCGTGACGCGCAGCGCAACCGGGAGCGGATCCTTCTCGCCGCCCACGACGTGTTCGCCACCCGCGGGTTCGCCGCGACGCTGGACGATGTCGCGCACCACGCCGGCGTCGGCGTCGGCACCGTCTACCGGCGGTTCCCGACCAAGGAGGCGCTGATCGAGGCCCTCTTCGCCGACCGGCTGGAGGACCTGGTCTCCCTCGCCGAGGACGCGCTGGCCCTGCCCTCCGGGTGGGACGGGCTGACCATGCTGCTGCGCCGCTCGGTCGGGATGCACGCGGTCGACCGCGGCCTGCGTGACGCGGCGCTCTGCATCGGCATCGACAAGCACCACTTCGCCAAGGTCGGCGAGCACTTGTTGCCGCTGGTCCAGGACATCTTCGACCGCGCGCACGCGGAGGGCTCGCTGCGCGCCGACGTCGGCATCCACGACCTGCCGATCATCATGGCCACCGTCACCGACCTGGCCCGGCACACTCCCCCGGGCCGGCCGGAGATCTTCCGCCGCTTCCTCGAGGTGGTCATCGACGGCCTGCGCGCCTCCCCGGAGAACGGAGACCTCGGCCCGGCGATCACCCAGGAGGACGTCGAGGCGATCGTGCACGACTGCGTGCCACCGATCGAGCCCCGCCGCCGCACCTGACGATCAAGATCAAGGCCGCGTTTCCCGTACGCCGTGACTATGGACGTCGTCCGGACCCTCTCGGCACGTGCGTCAGGGCTGGGCTTTTTCGGACACGCCCAGCATCGTCTGCCAGCGGGCCAGGTTGTGCCGGGCGTCCACCAGCGCGTCGTGCCGCCCGGACATCTCGGGCAGCGCCGGGCGCCCCAGATCGTCCCACCGCTGGCGCAGGTCCTTCGTGAACCGGGGGATCTCCCGCGGCAGCGCCGGCATGGCGCCCCACAGCTGGGCCAGCGCGACGTGGTCATACGCCGCGTACCACGCCCAGAGTTCCATCTGCTCGTTGCGGCCGCGCAGCGGCTCCATCAGGAACTCGTAGAGGTCGTCGCGGATCCGCTCCCGGCTGCGCCAGGACTTGTCGGCCGGGGACGGGAGCTTGTCGAGGACGTTGCGGCGCACCCAGGGCACGGCGCGGCTGTCGTCGAACTCCGTGGACACCGCGTAGAACTCGCGGCCGAACTCGTCGACGACACCGATCGAGACGAGGTCGACCAGCCGGCCGTCCTCGATGAACTCGCAGTCGTAGAAATACCGATACACCATTGCGGTACATCCTCGCCCATCGTCATCCGGGCATGGACTCCAGGGCCTCCCTCGCCAACTCCAGGCCGGTCAGGCATCCCGCGCGCGCCGATCGGTCGGCCAGCACGGCCCAGCGCAACCGCAGCAGCACCGGCAGCGCCACCTCCAGCTCGTCGGCGGCGACCGGGCCGGCCGCGCGGTACCCGTCGAGGAACTCGGCCGCCCGCTCCGGGCCACCGGCGTAGAGCACCGCCGCCGCCACGTCGTAGACCAGCGGCCCGGTCCCGCACGCGCCACAGTGCATCAGGCCGGAGCGGCCGGTCGCGGCGTCCAGCACGAACGCGTCCGGTGCGGGGTCGCCGTGCAGGACGCCGTACGTCAGCCGGTCGGTGACCGTCAGCCGGATCGCCGCCGTGACCGCCGCCGTGACCGCGCCGCGCAGCCAGGGTTCCGCGTCCAGATGCGGCGCGTCCGGGTCGATCGGCTGCCACGGGCGCAGGCCGGGGTGCCGGAAGCCCTCCAGAGCCCGGTGCACGGCTCCCAGCCGCTCGCCCCACCACTGCTGGTCCACCGGGTCAGCGCCGTCCAGATGACGCCCGGGTGGCCGGCGCAGGACCGCGAGCGCGCCGTACGCCGTCTCCACGGTGAGCGCACCGCCCAGCGTCCGGACCGGCTCGCCGGCCTCCATGCGCACGCCGCGCAGGTGGATCGCGGCGGCCAGCCCGGCCTCGACCGGCAGTCGCGCGGCGCTCTCCGCGAGCCGGGCCACATAGCGGTCGCTCCCGGCCAGGACCTCCCAGCCGCGCGACATCACCGCCATCGGCAGCTCGGTGATCTCGGACGGAGACAGGTGCCACTCGTCGCGCAGCACCGTTCGCACAATCTCGTCTTCCGGCACGGCGGGATTATCGCGGCACACCACCCAAATCCGACGGACAGGCAGGGCGACAATCACAGAAGGCGATGGGGTGTTTACAGAAAGCGACCGAAGCGACATGATCGTGGGTGGCGAGCTTCGATGTCCGGAGTAGAAATGGCGTTCGGAGCGCGTCATGTGCTAAGAGTGATCGTTCGCGTCGTGGGGCCGGCGCTCGCCGGGTCGACGCGGTCCCCAATCGGGGGAGGGATAACGTCGTGGACCATCGCCTGCCGGATTCCGGCGACGCACTGACCGGCGTGGAGATGTTCGCCGGGCTTGAGCCGGATGTGCGACAGCGGGTCATCGCCACGGCGGTTCCTCGCCACTACCGGAAAGGGCAGATCCTCTTCGTCGAGCACGACCCCGGGGACTCCCTGATCATCATGAAACGGGGCGCGGTCGCGGTCTTCCGCACCGCGCCGACCGGTGAGCGCGCGGTCCTCACCGTCGTGCGACCACCCGACGTGCTGGGTGAGGTGTCGCTGCTCGACGCGTCCACCCGCAGTGCCTCCGCCGAGGCGATCGAGGACTCGCAGGCGCTCTCGCTGTCCCGCGCCGCGTTCATGGACCTCGTCCACTCGAACCCGCGCATCCTGGACGCCGTGATGCGCTCCGTCGGCGGCCTGATCCGCCGCCTCACCGAGCAGAACGCGGACCACGTCTTCCTCGACCTGCCCGGCCGCGTCGCCAAGACCCTGGTCCGCCTCTCCGGCGAGAGCCAGGCCCCGATGATCACCATCGAGCTGAACCAGAGCCAGCTCGCCGAGATGGCCGGTGGCTCGCGGCAGAGCGTCAACCAGGCGATCGGCTCGTTCGCCAACCGCGGCTGGCTGCGCACCGAGGGCCGCCGCATCGTGGTCACCGACGTCCAGGCGTTGAAGCGCCGGGCCGGCATGAACTAGCAACCCCTTCACGCGTACGGCGGACGGAGCCCACCATCGGGCCCCGTCCACCTCGTCGTGCCTTCCCACCCGTGATGCGGACTCCCGCCGACCCTCAATGCGGAGCGCTACCCGACGGCCGCCGGCCCGCCCGCCCGCGATACGGAGCACTCACGGGGCGCACGGCCGGGCAGCCCGGCCGTGCCGAGTCGCACGCGAGGCTCCGGCCCGGTCCGGCTCGTGGCGCGGGTCGCGGTCCCGGCTGGTGCTCACGGTTGTCATGAGGCACGAATGACAACCGTGAGCACCAGCCGGCAAGAGCGAGCCGCGCCGCCGGCCGAGCCGGGATCACCTCGCGGCACGGCTCGCACGGGGCGGCGGCGGGCCTGGGGCGCTGCTCACGACGTACGCGCGAAGGGGTCAGGGTCTAAGCGGGCTGGGGCTGGGGGTCCTTGAGCTTCGAGGCGTAGACGTCCACGTACTCGCGGCCGGAGAGGGCCATCAGCTCGAACATGATCTCGTCGGTGATGGCGCGTTCGACGAACCGGTCGCCCCGGGAGCTCGCGTAGCGGGAGAAGTCGAGCGGCTGGCCGATCCGCATGCGCACCCGCTTGACCGTGGGGATCAGCGTGCCGGTCGGCTGGATCTCGTCGGTGTTGAGCAGGGCCACCGGGACGACCACGGCGCCGCTCTCCAGGGCGAGCCGGGCGACGCCGGTCTTGCCGCGGTAGAGCCGGCCGTCCGGCGAGCGGGTGCCCTCCGGATAGATGCCGGCGATGTTGCCCTCGCGCAGCACCCGCAGGAGCGTGTCGAGCGCCGCCTGGGCGGCCTCACCGCCCGAACGGTCCACCGGGATCGTCCCCGCGCCGACGAAGAACATCCGCGAGAACCACCCCTTGATCCCCTTGCCGGTGAAGTATTCAGCTTTGGCGACGAAGGTCACTTTCCGCTTCATCACCAATGGGGTGAATATCGAGTCGGAGAACGAGAGATGGTTACAGGCCAGGATCACCGGGCCGGAGCGCGGCACGTTCTCCAGGCCCTCGACCTTGGGCCGGAAGACGAGCCTCAGCACGGGTCCGAGGACCACCAACTTGAGCAGCCAGTAGAACACTGCCGTCCTTTCAGCGGATGCCGCCGGCGTCCCGGGGCGCAAGAAGGGTACGAAGCGGGGGCGGCACGCCACAACGCACTCCCGCAACAGGCGCCCGCCGTGTCACCATTCAAGGCACGGTCGGCGAGGAGGGTGTGCATCGGTGACAGCGGGTGGCGCCCGTCGCGGGCGGCGGGACAACGGACTCGACGCGACTGACTACGCGGTCGCGGGCGACGTGGACCCACGCGTGGGTGAGCACCTGCTCGACGTGCTGGCCGCCGGTGGCATCGCGGCATACTTGCAGCCCACGGCGGATCTCAATCCGATCCTGCGGGCGACGACCCTGCCGGCCCGGCCGATCGACCGGCTCTACGTGGACCGGACCCATCTGCAGACCGCGCGGGATCACCTGCAGCAGGTGACCGGCGGCGCGCCGCCCACCCCGCCGGCCGAGCCCGTTCCGGCGCCCCGGCCGCAGGCCGAGGTGGACGCCGAGTGGGAGAAGATCATCGCCGGCTTCCACACCACTGTCGAGCCGGAGACGGCGTCCTGGCCCGAGGCCGAGGGCACCACGTCCGACACGAAGGCCCGGCCGGTCGGTGAGGACGGGCGCCCGGTCAACCGGCGGCGCACCGATCCCCCGCCGGAGCCGGTCTTCTACCCGGTCCTCGACCCGTTCGGCTTCCCCGACGTCGCGGAGGAGGACGAGCGGTATGTGCCGCCACCGCCCCCACCGCTGCCCAAGATTTCGAAGTACGCGGCGTTCGGCATCCTCGGCGTCCTCCTCGGGTTCGTGCTCTTCCTGTTCCCGACGCTGATCCCGATCGACTCGTTCTTCGTGATGCTCTTCGGTTTCGCGGCGATCGTGGGCGGGGCGGTCACGCTGGTGTGGCGTCTGCGGTCGGGCGACGACGACGACGAGTTCGACGACGGTGCCGTGGTCTGAATCGGTCACGTCGTCGCCATCCCACCCAGGGCATCGACAGAGTTGAGTTTCATGACGGTAACCTACGGTGATGCGTCAGAGTTCGCTCGTCGTCGTCGCCAACCGACTGCCCCTCGATGACAGCGCCGCCCGGGACGGCGCCTGCGAGTGGCGCCGCAGCCCCGGCGGGCTGAGCGGGGCGTTGCACGCGATCCTCCAGCAGACCCCGGCCACCTGGGTCGGCTGGGACGGCGAGGTGGGCCTGGCACCCCGGCTGCCCGACCTCGGGGCGGTCCGGCTGCGGCCCGTCGCGCTCACCGCCGCCGAGCAGGCCGGCTACTACGAGGGGTTCGCCAACTCGACGCTGTGGCCGCTCTACCACGACGCGGTCCAGCAGCCGGTGTTCCAGCGCGAGTGGTGGGAGACGTACCGGTCGGTCAACCAGCGCTTCGCCGAGGCGGCCGCCGAGGTGGCCGGCAAGCACGCCGCCGTGTGGGTGCAGGACTATCACCTGCAACTGGTGCCGCAGATGCTCCGGGAACTGCGACCCGACCTGCTGATCGGCTTCTTCATGCACGTGCCGTTCCCGCCGCCGGAACTGTTCATGCAGCTTCCCCGCCGGGTCGAGCTGATCCGCGGGATGCTCGGCGCGGACCTCGTCGGCTTCCAGCGCGAACAGGCCGCCCACAACCTCGCGCAACTGGCGCAGAAACTGCTCGGCGCCGAGGCGAGCGACGACGCGATCATCGTCGACGGGCGGACCGTGCGGACCGGCGCGTTCCCGGTCTCCATCGACGTCGCGGAGATGCGCGCCCTGGCCACCCGGCCGGACGTCGTCAAGCAGGTGGAACAACTCCGGCACGATCTCGGTGAGGCGAAGCGGGTGCTGGTCAGCGTGGACCGGCTGGACTACACCAAGGGGATCGAGCACCGGCTGACGGCGTACCGGGAGTTGCTGCGGGACGGTCACGTGAAGGTCCGGGACACCGTGCTGGTGCAGGTCGCGGTGCCCAGCCGGGAACGGGTCGAGAGCTACCGCGAGCTGCGCGACCGGATCGAGGGCGAGGTCGGGCGGATCAACGGGGAGTACGGACGGGTCGGCGAGCCGGCCATCCACTACCTGAACCAGCCGTTCACCCGGGCGCAGCTGGCGGCGCTCTACCAGACCGCCGACGTGATGGTGGTGACGCCGCTGCGAGACGGGATGAACCTGGTCGCCAAGGAGTTCGTGGCCGCCCGGGAGGACGGGGCGGGAGCGCTGGTCCTCAGCGAGTTCGCCGGGGCGGCGGCGGAACTGTCGCAGGCGTTCCTGGTGAACCCGCACGACGTGGATGATCTGAAACAGACACTGTTGCGGGCGCTGGAGGCGAGTCCCGAGGATCGGGCCGCGCGGATGGAGGCCATGCGGCGGCATCTCGCGGAGCACGACATCCTGGCGTGGGCCCGGGCGTATCTGACCGAGCTGGATCACACGGGGCGGCTCGCGCGTCGCTTCATCGGCCGCGCCTGACCTCACCCTGCGCAGCCGGCGCACGTCGCCCTCGAAGCGCCCGCCCCTCCCCCGGCCACGCCCAGCCACCCAGCCCGACCTGCCCCCAGCCCAGCGCGACCGCTCGCCCAGCCCGACGCGACCGGCAGCCCGCACCGGGCCACCGCGCGGCGCGCGGTCCCGGCTGGTTCTCATGGGCGTTATGAGGCACGAATAACGACCATGAGCACCAGCCGGGGGCGGGGGCGCGGCTGGGGCCTGAGCGGGGATCACCTCGCGGAGGCGTGTCGCGGTGCGGCATCGCGTGCGGACCCGCTTCGATCCCGCATGCGGACCCGCTTCGATCCCGCATGTGGACGGGGTGCCGTCGATCTCGGCGACCGCTTGCCGGGGTGCGAACCGGTCACGTCCGTGGACACCGACGGGGCTTTCTGCCCTGACCGCGACCACCCACGGAGATCGCCCTGGAGGGGTGAGCGTTCAGGGCGCGCCAGCGCCCTGCTCAGCCCGGAAGGGTCCCCGCGGGAGCGGCGGACCTCGACCACGGCGGACCCAGGACATGGGAATCTGTCATTTGATCTGTTTCGTCAGCCAGTCGAGGATCGCGTCGATCGGTTCGGCCCAGCTGGCCTCGAGCATCAGGTCGTGGCCCATGCCGGGGAACATCAGCGGCGCGCCGGAGTAGGCGGCGGCCGCGCGGTCGAGGGCCGGACGGGCGACGACGCGGTCGTCCGGGCTGCCGATGACCAGCACCGGGGCGTCGCCGACCGGGCGTGGCGGGGTGGCCCGGCGGAGGAGCTCGGCGCGGGGCTTCGGGTCGAGGCGGGACAGGTAGCCGGTGATCTGCTCCGCGGTCAGGGCAGGCGGGCCGGATTGGAAGAGCTGGCGCGCGGACAGGCTCAGCCGACCGCCGACCAGCGCGGGCAGCGTGCCGCCCGGGTTGGCGCGCAGGGCCGAGCCGAGCGCGGACCAGCCGCCGAGCACCGGCGCGGCCAGCACCGCGGCCCGTGCCGGGTAACGGCCCAGCGCCCGCGCGACCACGAGCGCGCCGACGCCGTGGCCGATCAGCACCGCCTGGCGGGGCAGGGACGCGGCGGTCTGCACCACGTCGTGGACCTGGGCGCGCAGGTCACCGCCGGGGCGCGGGGTGAGGGCGTGCGCCGGGAAACCGCGGCCGGCGGCGTGCGGGAGCCAGTGCTCGGCGAACGCCCAGGCGCCGTGGCCCAGGCCGGGGACGAACAGGAGCGGCGGGCGGCCGTCGTCCTCCTCCGGGAGCAGTGAGACGACCTCACGGTCGGCGGGCGGGACCGGGTTCGTCCAGTCCTCGAACCGGAGCAGATCAAAAGCGGTCATGCCGGTTCCATCTCGTTGAGCAGACTCTCCAGCGAGCGCAGATAGTCGAGGTGGTCGACCTCGAACCAGTGCCGCTCGGTCTTCACCACCCGCCGCTTCGACCAGGACGCCAGCGGCTTGGCCGACTCCTTCTGCTGGACCGCGGCGGCCCTCGCCGGGTCGGTGAGGCGCAGCCGCAGCCACCGCGCGGTCGCCACGCTCTGCCAGTGGGCGAGCGGAAACACCCCGGAGTCCGGCTGGACGAGGCCGATCACGGCGAGCGTCGGGTGCTTGCGGGCGAACGTGTGCAGGTGCAGGTCGGGGCGACCCTGCTCGTCGGCGTCGAGCAGCTCGGGGGCGAGGAACTCGAAGCGCGGACGGTAGCCGGTCGCGGTGATCACCAGGTCGGGCTCGATGCGGCGGCCGTCGGCGAGCTCGGCCGCGGAGCCGTCGAACGCGGTCACGTCCGGCACCGGGGTGATCCGGCCGTGGCCCAGGTAGTACGGGAGCTGGCTGTTGACGATCGGGTGACTCTCGTACGGCTGGTGGTCCGGCTCGGGCAGCCCGAAGCGGGTCAGGTCGCCGGTGGTCATCGCGACCGTGCGGCGGTAGAGCCACTGCCGCAGGCGCAACGGCAGCCGCCACTTCAGCAGGCGGTCGTTGACCTGGTCGGCGGGGCGGCCGAGCACGTACTTCGGGGCGTACCAGTACCCGCGCCGCGTCGAGTGCCACACCTGACGGGCCTGCTGGGCGGCTTCCACGGCGAGGTCGCAGCCGGTGTTGCCGCCGCCGATGACCAGCACCTTCCGGTCGCGCAGGACGGCCGGGTCCTTGTACGCCGACGAGTGCATCACCCGCCCCCGGAACTCCCCCGGGATGGTGGGCCGGCGCGGATCCCAGTTGTGGCCGTTCGCGACGACCAGCGCGGCGTAACGGGACGTACGGGACGAGCCGCCCCCGGTCGACTGCGTGGTCACCTCCCAGCCGCCGTCGCCGGTCGGGACCGCGGAGACCACCTCTGTCCCGAACCAGACGTGCTCGCCCAGCCGGAAGTGCGCGGCGTACCGCTCCAGGTAGCTCAGCACCTGACTGTGGTGCGGGTAGTCCGGCCAGGTGTCCGGCATCGGGAAATCCGGGAACTCGGTGAGCGGCCGCGACGAGATCAGGTGGGCGCCCGCATAGACCGGGCTGCGGTCGTGACGCCAGTTCCAGGCGCCGCCCACGGCGGTCTCCCGCTCGTAGCAGTCGACCTGGAAGCCCAGCTCGAGCAAGTTCTTGACGGCGGTCAGGCCGCTGGCGCCGGCGCCCACGACGCAGACGGCGTCGCGGCGGTCGCCCGGGTCCGGGGAGTCGTGCACCCGGCGATCCTGCCAGACGTGAGGCTCAGCCGGAAGGGAGTGAAAGGTCCGCGAGGACCGGTAGATGATCACTCGCGGCACGTGCCCGATCCGTCGCGATGATCTCGTAACGGTCGATGGTGATGTCCCGGCTGACGAAAAGCCCGTCGATGCGGCGGCTGGGCGCCGAGGCCGGGAACGTAGGCTCGTCGTCCTTCGTGGTGGCCAGCCCGTCCTCCACGGTGCGCCAGGCGCCGCCGCCGGGGCCCTCGTTCAGGTCGGCGGCCACGATCAGCGGCCCCTCCAGCCCACTCAGCTCCGCCTTCCAGAACGCGGCCTGGGCCGGCCGCTCGGCGGGATCGGTCGCCAGGTGCGAGCCCGAGACGGTGAACGACGCGCCGCGCACCCGGCCCCGGGCGAAGAACGCGCCCCGCAGGTGCCGGCCGGGAGTCAGCGGATAGCGCAGATTCCACGTCTCGCCGACCGCCACCCGCAGGCTGACCAGCAGCAGGTTGCCCAGCGCGGGCAGGCCACCGGCGCCGACCACCAGGCCGCACTCGTCGGCCAGGGCGGCGGACTTCTCCCGCCAGCGGAACCGGCGCGGGGCCTCCTGCACGATCAGGATGTCCGGGGCCAGCTCACGGACCAGGCCGGCGAGCGCGGCGCGGTCGTCCTTCAACCCGTGCACGTTCCAGCTGAGCACGCGCAGCGGCACCCCGGACATCCTCGGACCCTCCGCCCTTACGCGCGCCGGGCCAGGTCGGCAGCGCCGACCACGCCGGCCACGTTGCCCATCTGGGCGGCACGCACCTCGGCGACCGGGAAACGGTCACGCTGGGCGAGCTGGTCCCGGTACGTCCGCTCGGCGGGGCCCATCAGCAGCGGGCCGGCGTCGACCACGCCACCGCCGATCACCAGGATCTGCGGGTCGAGGCTCTGCGCGAGATCCGCCAGGGCCACGCCCAGCCAGTAACCGATCTGCGCGAACGCGTCCATCGCCACACCGTCGCCGCTCCGGGCCGCCTCGGTGATCTGCCGGCCGGTGATCGCCAGCGCGTCCCCGCCGGCCAGCTCCAGCAGCTTCGCGGCGCGCTCCGGCTCCTGCCGTGCGCCCGCCCGGGCGAAACGGACCAGGGCGTTACCGCTCGCATACTGCTCCAGGCAGCCCAGGCGGCCGCAGCCGCACGGATGCCCGTCCGGCACCGACTGGATGTGGCCCAGCTCGCCGGCGATGCCGTTCGCGCCGTGCCAGAGCTTGCCGTTCAGCACGATGCCGCCGCCGATGCCGGTGCCCACGGTGATCATCACCATCGAGTCGTCGGCCTGCTTGGCGACGCCGAACCGGAACTCGGCCCAGGCGGCGACGTTCGCGTCGTTCTCCAGCACGGTCGGCAGGCCGACCGCCTTCGACACGTAGTCCCGCAGCGGCTCGTCGCGCCAGGCCAGGTTCGGCGCGAACAGCACCGTCGAACCGGCGGCGTCGATCCAGGCGGCGGCGCCGATCCCGATCGCCGTCGCCTGCGGGTACTGCGCCGCCAGCTCGGCGGCCACCTCGGCGATCGTGTCCCGGGTGCCGGCCGGGTCCTCCGCCGGTGTCGGCCGGCGGGTCGACGCCAGCACGTTGCCGTGCTCGTCGACCACACCACCGGCCACCTTGGTGCCGCCGACGTCGATTCCGATGGTCAGCGTCACGCTGCCCGTCCCCTCTTCACACCGCGTCGTCGTCACGGGCGTCGTCGCCCGGTCGCACGCCACGATCCTCGGGCGCCTCGGCGCCCCGCTCATGATCCACGCTACGTCCCCCGGCCGCGTCGTCTGCGGCGGCCTCCGAGGTGACCACGGACCAGACATCGCCCCGCGGCCTCCGCCGGTCACCTCCAGCCTTGCGCACGGCGGGCCTTCCGGGCGCCGGGTCTGCTTTTTGGTCCGATTCGCCCTTTTCCGGTACGGCGGTGGGCGCGCCCGTGGCAGCGCTTCCGGTCCCGCCCGTCGCGGCAGGGCCCTCGCTCGTGCCCGACGTGGCAGGGGCGGCGGCACTGCCGGGCGCACCCGTCGCGGCCGTGCTCCCGGCTGCCGTGCGCCGGGCGTCGGCCACGGCCTGCGCCACTGCCTGCTCGGCCGCCCGTGCCCGGGCCCGCGCGGCGTCGGCCTCGCGGGCGCTCTCCGCCGTGGCCGCCGCCCACGGGTCCGCCTCCGGATCGGCCGCGGCCGGCGGGGCCGGGCTCGGAGTGGCGGTGCGGGTGGCGGCGGACCACGCCTGGTCGGCGCTCGGAGCGTGCCGGGCCGCTCCCCCACCGGATGCTCTCGGGGCGGGACGCTCGTTCAGCACCGAGCCGGCCAGCGCGGAGAAGCCACGGAGCATGCTGGCCGCGCCCGTGGCGATGTCACCGGCGCCGGTCGCGACCTTGAACACCGTCTCCGGGCTGGGGTTGCGAGCCGCCGCGATCGCCCGGCAGACGGGGCAGACGCAGCACTCCGCACTGCCGGTCGCCCAGCCACTGCCGGCGCCCGCGCCGGACCCGCCACCGCGAGCGACGTTGTTGAGGACGCCGAAGAAGCCGTCCACCACGGTGCCGACCGCCGTCGCGGCATCACCCACGGGTGAACCGGGACGGGACGCTCCCGAGGAATCAGCGCCTTCCGGTGGCACACCCCCGGAGCTGCGGGAATCGCCGAAACCGCGAGTCGCGGCAGCCGAAGCGGCCCTCGCGAGGATCGCGGCCACCAGGCGCTCGGCCTCATCACGTGCCGACCCGGCCATAACGCCTCCCCTTGAAGGCCCGCGGATCAGGCCGCGGGCAGGCTCTCCACGCGGCGCTTGAGCTCTTTCAGCGCCGTATCGATGATCATTTTCTCGGCTTTGCGGCGGAACATCCCCAGCATCCCGATCGCGAGGTCGACCGCCAGCGTGTACGTCACGGTGGTGCTGCCGTCGGCGTTCTCCACCAGGTCGTAGGAGCCCTCCTGGGACTTCTGCGTCTTGGAGGGCGCGACCAGGTGCCACTCGATGCGGGACAGGTCGTCGGCGTACGCATACTCCAACGTGTACTCGTCGGCCATCACGCCGGCGTCGATCCGGAAGGAGACCTGGGCGGCATACCCGTCCTCGTACTCCTCGACGACCGTGGCCTGCTTGATCGCCTCCGCCCACCCGGGATAGCTCGGGAAGTCGCAGATGACCGCGGCCACCCGGGCCATGGGGGCAGCGACCTGGATCGACTGGGTCGTGGTGTCCGCCATGCACGGCAGGCTACCCGCTGCGTACGACAAACCTCACGACCGCCCCGGCGCCGACAGGCCGTTTCCCGCCATCCCCGCTACCATCCGTCACGTGCCAGCCCTAACCAGCGGATCCACGCGCATCCGTCCGCTCGAAGCCGCGGCCCGCGTGATCATGCTCGCGCTGGTCGCCGCGCTGACCTTGATCGCCACCCACGACGCCCGGCAGCTCGGCTGGATCGCCCTGCTGGCGGTCGCGGCGCTGCCCGCCTTCGTGGCCCGCAACCATCCGATCCTCGCCCCGGCCGGCCGGGGCGCCGAGGTGATCGTGACCGGGGTGGCCGCAGGTTTCATCGCGCACGCCGCCACCGGCGTCGCCCAGGGCTTCGGCGCCGAGGCGATCCTGCCCTACCTGGCCGTGCCGCTGCTCACCGCCGCGCTGCGCCGCAAGCCGACCGAGGGCGCCGCCCTGCTCGGTGTCGCCGCCGTGGCGATCGTGCTGGGCGGCGCCCTGGCCGACCCGAAGACCGTGCTGGCCGGCACCGGCTATCTGGCGGCCGGCGGGCAGTGGCTGGTGCTCGGCGCGATCGTGACGTTCGCCGCCGAGGCGATGCGCCAGTTCCTGCAGCCGGCCGAGATCACCCCCCAGCCGTACGCGGAGGCCACCCGCCTGCTGACCCAGCTGCGCAGCGTGGCCCGGTCCCTGCCCGGCGCGACCCTGGACCCGGGCGGCATCTCCGAGCACCTGCTGGAGGAGCTGCGCGCGGTCGCCCCTGGCCATCGCGCCGCGGTGCTGTCGGCCAGCGGCGGCGGGCGCCTGGTGGTGCTCGCGCAGACCGGCGCCGAGCGGGTCGACTGGGAGACGACGCTGGACGCGGACTCGGCGATCGCCGACGCCTGGGCCACCCAGCAGCCGCACGTGGCGAGCCGGTCGCAGGCCCGCACGCACCGCGGTGGCGAGGTCTCCTCGCTGGTGATCCCGCTGGTCGCCGGCGTGCGGACGATCGGCCTGGTGATCCTGGAGACGGACGCCTCGGGGGCGTTCCCGCCGGCGGTGGTGCAGTCGGTGACCGAGGTGACCGATCCGGCCGCGCTGCGGCTGGAGGCGGCGCTGCTCTTCGACGACGTGCGGTCGCTGGCGACCAACGAGGAGCGCCAGCGCCTGGCCCGGGAGATCCACGACGGGGTCGCCCAGGAGCTGGTGATGGTCGGCTACGGCATCGACAACGCCCAGGCCACGCTGCCGGAGGGCGCCGAGGAGACGGCCGAGGAGCTGCGTGCGCTACGCGGCGAGGTGACCCGGGTGATCACCGAGCTGCGGCTCAGCCTGTTCGAGCTGCGCTCGGAGGTGGACCGCAACGGCGGGCTGGCCGCCGCGATCGCGGAGTACGCGCGGACGCTGGGCACGAGCGCCGGCCTGCGCGTGCACTTCACGTTCGACGAGTCGACCGCACGGCTGCCCGCCGCGACCGAGGCGGAGCTGCTGCGCATCGCCCAGGAGGCGATCACCAACGCGCGCAAGCACGCGGGGGCGGCGAACCTGTGGGTCACGTGCACCGTCGATCCGCCGTACGCGGAGATCGAAGTCTCTGACGACGGCAAGGGTTTCGCCGACAATCGACCCGACGGCCGGTACGGTCTGACCATCATGGCCGAACGGGCCGAGCGCATCCGGGGTCGTCTCAAGATCACCCCGAGACACCCCAGCGGGACAACCGTCGCCGTAGTGCTCGGAACTCCGCCTCGGCGCGATAGCGTGCGGGATAGCGTTTCCGCTCCAGAAGGGGAGTAACCCGAGCATGTCGACCAGTCCTGCGCCGACGACGCGCACCAAGGTCCTCCTTGTCGACGATCACGACTTGATCCGTAAGGGGCTGCGACACGCATTCGAGCGCGACCGGCAGTTCGAGGTCGTCGGCGAGGCGGCGACGGCGGCGGAGGCGGTGCGCCAGGCGGGCGCGCTGCAGCCGGATGTCGTGATCATGGATCTGCGGCTGCCCGACGGCAGCGGCCTGGAGGCCACCCGTGCCCTCCGGAAGAACAACGCCAACATGGGCATCGTGGTCCTGACCATGTATGCGGGCGACGACCAGCTCTTCGGCGCTCTCGAGGCCGGGGCCAGCGCGTTCGTGCCGAAAACCGCTCCGGCGGACGAGGTCGTGGCGGCCGCCCGGCACGCCGCCTCGGCGCCCAGCGCGTTCACCGCGGCGGACCTCGCCGAGGCGATGAAGCGCCGGCTCGCCCCGTCCGGCCCGCAGCTGTCCCCGCGGGAGGGTCAGGTGCTGCGGCTGCTCGCCGACGGCATGAGCGTCGCCGGGATCGCCAAGCAGCTCTTCGTCTCGGAGTCGACGGCGAAGACCCACATCTCGAAGCTCTACGAGAAGCTGGGCGCGGCGAACCGGGCCCAGGCTCTCATGACGGCGCTGCGCCTGGGGCTGCTCGAAGCTCCTGACGCTCCCAAGTTCTAGACACTCCTGACACTTTCGGCGTTTCTGCCTGTAAGCCTACGAATCCCCAGATAGGCCTCGCAGCCCAGGCACAGCCCGAAAGCAGCATTGAGGAACGCCGCGAGCAGCCCGAACGCCGCGGCGCCAAGCCCGAGCGTCTCCGCGCCCGTGAGGTATCCCCCCGCGGAGGTGCTCAGGAACACGAAGCCGACCAGTTGCGCGAAGCGCACCGGCGCGGCGGGCTCCCTCTCCCCGCTCGGCGTGAAGAGGCCGCGGTAGACGAGCGCGTAGGGACCCCATTTCGGGCGGTACGCGGTGATCGCGAAGACCACCGCCTGCGCCAGTGCCAGCCAGCCGGAGCCGGTGATCAGCACGAGCGCGATGACAACGCTGGTTATGGTCGCGGCGAAGCGCTGGCCGCGTGGATCGAGTTCCATTCACCCATTATTCCCCCAGGGAATGTAGGACTTTGCGCAGCAGCCCGTTGAGCTGCACCACCTCGTCGTACGAGAGCGCCTTGAGCGCGGCCTGATCGCGCGCCATGCCCTGGAAGATGTAGCTGTTCCACTTGTCGCGCCCGGCCGCCGTGGGCCGGATCAGCACCCGCCGCCGATCCTGGGCGTCGATCGTGCGCGTCACCAGGCCGGCCGACTCCAGCCGGTCCAGCCGGCTGGTCATCGCCGCGCGGGTCACGTTCGCCGCCTCGGCAAGCTGCGCCGGGGTCGCCTCGGTCGGCCAGGGCTGGATCATCAGCACGTGCAGGGTCTTGAAGTCCTGCAGGGTGAAGTCCTCCTCGATGCGCGCGAAGGCCGCCGCGTCGTCCCGCTCGATCCAGCGCAGGATGTGCTTCATCCGGACGAGAGCGCCCTCGACCTCGGGCGCGAACTTCGGCTCGTCCTTCCAGAAGGTCGCCCACCGGGCCACGTGCTGGTCCACACCGTCTTCCATGGGCCAATCCTGCCACGCTTCTGATTATTAGTTGCCTAATAGTTAGACGGTGAACTACTTTCTTGGCATGACACGCGACTTCCGGCTCCTCGCCACCGGGCAGACCCTGTCCTGGCTGGGCAACGGCTTCCAGACCGTGGCGCTCGCCGTCGCGGTGTACACCCACGGCGGTGGCGCCGACGACCTGGGCCTGGTCATGGCGGCCTCGATCCTCACCATGCTGGCCGGCACGCTCTTCGGCGGCGTCTGGGCCGACCGGCTCCAGCCCCGGCACGTCATGGTCGTCTCCGACCTGGTCCGGCTCGTCGCCACGGCCGGCATCGCGATCATGTTCGCCGGCGGTGGCTACCACCTGGCGCTGCTCTGCGCGCTCACCGTCGTCTCGGCCGGCGCCGGCGCGTTCTTCACCCCGGCGATGGGCTCACTCAAGCCGCTGCTCGTCCCGGCGCCGCAGCTCCAGCGGGCGAACGCGACGCTGAGCATGCTGCAGACCGGGTGCGGCATCGCCGGCCCCGCCCTCGGCGGCGTCACCGTCGCGGCCTTCGGCGCTCCGGCCGGCTTCGCGATCAATGCGCTCAGCTTCCTGCTGTCCGGGGTCGCTGCCGCTTTTCTGCGCGTACGGGCGGAGCGCGGCCCCCGCTCCCCCATGCTCCGTGATCTGGCCGCGGGATGGCGGGAGATCCGCGGGCGGGACTGGCTGATCGGCGGCCTGTTCGGAGCGACCGTCTACCACATCGCCAACGGGATGATCCTGGTGCTCGTCCCACTGATCGCCCTGGAACGCCTCGGCGGGCCACACGCGGTCGGCTGGATCTCGGCGGCCGAGGGGCTGGGCGGGCTGATCGGCTCGGGACTGGCGCTGCGCTTCCAGCCCCGGCGGCTGCTGCGGGCCGGGTGGCTCACGCTGCTGCTGATGCCGTTCTGGGCGTTGTCCTACGTGTGGCCGGGCATGCTCACCGCGGTGCTGGCCGGGGCGATCATCGGGTACGGCGGGCTGATGTTCTTCGGCGTCGCCTGGGAGACCGCCATCCAGGACCACGTGCCGCAGGACATGCTCGGCCGGGTCACCTCCTGGGACTACCTGACGTCGTTCCTGGCGATGCCGGTGGGCAACGCGCTGGCCGGCCCGCTGGCAGCGCACTTCGGGGTGGACCGGGTGCTGGTCGCGTGCGCGTTCGTCCTGTTCGCGTCGGCCGCCTCCCAGTTGCTGATCCCCGGCTCCCGCAACCTCACCCGCGCTCCCACCCACATCGCCACCCCCACTGCCGCCGCGGTCCCCGCCCCCGCCTGAACCCCCGCCCGCCGGAATACGCGACGCCCGGCACGGGGACGGCCCACGGCGCGGGTCCCGCTTGGCGGCTGGTGCTCACCGTGGTCGTTCGTGCCTCATAACCACGGTGGACGCCAGCCGGGAGCGTCACCCGCGCTGCGACCCGGTGCGGGCATCCCGGCCGGCGCGGGCCGTGCGGTCTGCGCTCGTCGTCGACCGTGAGCACCCGCCGGAGGGCGCGAGGTCCAGCCGGCTCGAGCAAGCGGCGCGGCTCGCGGGTCCGGCAGTCACGCAAGGCCGCGTCCGGGCAAGGACCAGCCGCGGCTCGCGGGTCCGGACTCCGGCGGGCGGGACCCTCCGGAGGGCTCGGGCCGCCCGCCGATCCGTCGCCGGACGCCGAGCGCCACGCCCTGGCGGCCCCCTTGGCCGAGCTCGCCCACGATCAGCCGGCTGGTGACCGGCTCTCTGCTCCCACGGACGTCGCCCTTGTGGGCCGAGCGCTCTGGGCGCACCGGCTTTCTGCTCTGACCGCGCCCACCCACGGACGTCGCCCTTTCGGGCTTTGCGTTCTGGGCGCGCCGGCGCCCTGCGAAGCCCGGAAGGGTCCCCGCGGGAGCGACGGTCCGGACCACAGCGGACGCAGGCAATGCAGAATTTGATCTTTATCGGTCAGGCGGGCAGCAGAGCGGCGAGGGCGGCGATCAGGTGCGGCTTCGTGGGGACTCCGGTGGCGCGGCGGGTGACGCGGCCGTCGGCGTCGAGGATCAGCAGGGTCGGCGTGCGCCAGATGTCGAGGGCGCGCACCTCGTCGAGGTGGCTCTCGGCGTCGACCTCGACGTGCCGGATCTCCGGGAGCAGCGCGGCGACCTCGCCGCTGACCCGGCGCACGGCCCGGCACGGCGCGCAGAACGCGGTGGAGAACTGCAGCAGCGTGACCCGGCCGGGCTCGACCCCGAGGCGCTCCAGCAGTGCCGGGTCCAGCTTGTCGATCTCGGCGGGTTCGCTCACGCCGTCAGTCTGCTCCGCGGTCACGCCCGGCGGCACCGTGCTCTGCGCCACGCGGAGGCGGCCGTCGGTGCGGCGGCGCCACAGACCCACCGCCGAGCCGGCCACCAAGACCACGCCCACCATCGCTATTCCCACTGGATCCATGGGACTACTGTGCCATTTGGTCAGGCTGATTGATAGGCGCTGGCCTGCAGAGTGAACAGCTGGGAGTAGAGGCCGCCGGTCGCCATCAGCGTGTCATGGCCGCCCTCCTCGACGACCACGCCGTGATCGAGCACGTAGATCCGGTCGGCCTCCCGCACGCTGGCCATGCGGTGCGTGATCAGGACCACGGTGCGGCCGGACGCCAGGTCCCGCAGCCGGCGATAGACCTCGTGCTCGGCCCGCGCGTCCAGGTTCGCGGTCGGCTCGTCGCAGATCAGCAGCGGCGCGTCGCGGTGGAAGGCACGGCTGACCGCGAGGCGCTGCCACTGGCCGCCGGACAGGTCGGCGCCGTCGGTGAAGTGACGGGACAGGATGGTGTCGTACGTGCGTGGAAGCTCCATCACGAACTCGTGCGCGTCGCCGGCCCGCGCCGACTCCTGCACCTCGGCCAGCGACGCCGGGCGATCGTGCCGGCCGATCGCGATGTTGGCGCGGGCCGACAGCGGCCAGCGGGTCGGTTCCTGCATCACCACCGCGACCCGTTCACGCAGCGTGTCCACCCGGTAATCGGTGACGTCCACCCCGTCCCAGGTGATCGTGCCCTGCTGCGGGCGGTACAACCCGGCCAGCACCGCGGCCAGCGTCGACTTGCCCGAGCCGTTCTCGCCGACCAGCGCGACGATCTCGCCGCGGCGCAGGGTCAGGCTCACCCCGTCGACGGCCGGGCGGTCGGCGTCCGGGTAGCGGAAGGTCACGTCCTGCACCCGCATCTCGGTGAACTCCGCCGGGGCGCTCCGGTCCGTGGCCGGCTCGGCGCGCGCCTCCGACAGCTCGCAGAAACCCTGGAAGTCGGCGAAGTACAGGCCGTACTCGTACACCCGGTTCGCCGAGAAGGCCAGCTCACGCAGTTTGCCGATGCCGATGTTGATGGCGTACGCGGCGGCGCCGCCCGCTGCCAGCTCCATCCGGCCCGTCCACAGCAGCCAGCAGAGCATCACGTACGCCAGGCCGGTGAAGAGCCCGCTCAGCGCCTGGCCGTACAAGGTGGTCCGGACCTGCCCGGTCACGACGCTGATCTCCTCCACCGTGGAGACCCGGAGCAGCCGGGCGACCTCGGCGAGCAGGAAGCGCCGCACCGTGAAGGCCCGCAACTCGGCGGCCGGCTCGCGCGCCGCCAGCAGGTAGGCCAGCATCCGCTGCCGCCGCCAGACCGCGATCAGCCGCAGCCGGCTGCGATAGCCGCTGCGGGCCGCGCGCACCGCCGCCCAGCCGGTCGGCACCACCGCCAGGATCAGCAGCGGCAGCAGCGCCGGATGCAGCACGGCCAGCACACCCGCCGCGGCGATCAGGCCGACCAGGTGGGTGAGCACCTCGATGCCGAAGTCGACCACCTGCTGAGCGGCGTCGATGCCACGGTCCCGGGCGCGTTCCATGGCGTCCCGCCAGTCCGGGTCGTCGAACGTGGCCAGGTCCACCCGGGTGGTCAGGTCCAGGAGCCGATTCTCGGCGGCCTCGTAGACGACCGGCGACAGGCGACCGTGCGCCGCCGTCGCTCCGGCGGCCAGCAGACCACGCACGGCAAGGGCCACCACCAGGAAGATCAGCGACGGTACGGCGGCACGCACGCGCTCGGGCGTCGGGCCCGCCTGCAGCAGCCCGTCGAAGACGCCGACCACGCTGATCAGTCCCAGAGCGCCGGCCACCCCGGCCGCGACCTGGAGGATCAGCACCGACACCGTGGTTCCCGGGCCGGCCCGCCAGCCGAGCAGCCAGGCATCCCGCAGGAGCCGTGGCAGCCGGCGCAACATCTGCAGGAACGTGGTGTCAGCCGCCTCCTGCGTGCTGGTCAGCCAGTAGGGCAGGGCCAGCTCGCCGTCGTCCTCGGCCTCCAGGACGTTCGCCTCGTCACCAGGGGGTCGATCGTCGTCGGCAGGGCGGGCATCGGCGGCGGGTCGGTTGTCGGCGGCGGGTCGGGCATCGTCGGGTCGGGCGGGGCTGGCGTCCGGCATCGGCGGCCTCCGGTCAGGGGTCCCTCGGTTCTGTTCCTACGCCGTCCGGGCCGTGCCTGTCCACGTCCATTCCCGCTCATTCACGCCGGCGGCCGGGCCGTCCCGTCGAGCAGCGACGTGAGGCGGGCCGCCTGGGTCTCCCAGCGCCACTCCCGCTCGACCCACGCCCGCCCCGCCTTGCCCATCGCGCGCGCCTGATCGGGATCGGACAGCAACCCCGCGATGCGGTCGGCGACGGCCGGGACGTCGGAGCCGCCGACCACGTAACCCGTCTCGCCCTCTCGGACCGCGTCCGGCGCGCCGCCCGAGTCGCCGCCGACCACCGGCAGGCCCGTGGCGGACGCCTCCAGGTAGACGATGCCGAGCCCCTCGACGTCCAGCCCGGCGGCCCTGGTCCGGCAGGGCATCGCGTAGACGTCGCCGGCCGCGTAGTGCTCGGGCAGCTCGGCCCACGGCACCGAGCCGGTGAACACCACATCCGCCTCGACGTCGTGGTCGCGGGCCAGCTTGGCCAGCGTTTTCCGGTACGGCCCGCCGCTGACCAGCAGCAACGCCGCGCCCGGGACCCGGCGGCGGATCTCCGGCAGGGCGCGGATCAGCATGTCCTGCCCCTTGCGCGGGACGAGCCGGGACACGCAGACCACCACCGGCCGATCGGACAGGCCGTGCCGCCGGCGGACCGCGGAACCGTCCACCCCGGGGTGGAACGTGTCCACGTCCACTCCGGGCGCGAGCCGCCGCAGGTCGGTCAGCCCGTGCAGGGCGCGGTCGAGCCGGACCCGCTGGAACTCCCCCAGGTACGTGATCACGTCGTTGCCCCGGGCGATCCGCCGCAGCAGCCCACGGGCCCCGGGCAGCGCCGCCCACCCGATCTCGTGCCCGTGCGTGATCCCGACCGCGCGGGTGATCCCGGCGTTCTTCCGCAGGCTGTGGGCGAGCAGGCCGAGCGGGGCGGCCGCGCCGAACAGCACGGTGTCGCACCCGTGCGAGCGCGCCAGCTCGGCAGCCCGCCTCGCGACCGCCGGGGTGGGCAGCAGGATCCCGGTGTCCTCGCGCACCACCTCGAACGGCTGCTCGGCGTCGAACGCGGCAGCGCCCCGCCAGGTCGACGAGTAGACGACGACCGAGCCGGCCGGCTGCCGCACGGCCAGGTTGTGCACGAACTGCTGGATGCCGCCGGGCCGGGGCGGGAAGTCGTTGGTGACCAGGAGCGTGCGGGCCATCAGCGCTCGCCCCGGCCGTAGGCACGGGCCGCGGCCATCCGCTGCACGGTGGACGGGTGCGAGGCGAACATCAGGAACTCCCACGTCGGCGGATCAGGATCGGACAGGTTGACCGATCCCAGGCGGCGCTGCATCGCCTCGAACGTCAGCGGATCACCGGTGAGGTCCAGCGCGTGCCGGTCGGCGCGTGCCTCGATGCGCCGGGACACGAACGCCTGCCCCGGCCCGGCGGCCAGCCCGGCGAGCGCGGCCACGGCCAGCAGCAGGGCGATCGCGCGGGGCTCGCCGATCGAGTCCACCCCGGCCAGTCTCAGCAGGCCCGTCCAGGCGCCCAGCAGGTAGATCGCGACGACCGCGAGCGCCGCCCCGAGCGCTCCCAGGATCGTGCCGGTGAGCACGTCACCGTCCTTGGCGTGACCCAGCTCGTGCGCGGCGACCGAGACGATCTCGTCCGGGGTGGCCTCGGTGAGCATGGTGTCGTAGACGACGATCCGGCGCGTCGGGCCCAGACCGGAGACGTACGCGTTGACCGCCCGCGTCCGTCGTGACGCGTCCGCCACCAGCACGTCCTTGACCGGCACGCCGTCGCGATCGGCCAGCGCGATCAACTCGGTGCGCAGCGGCCCGTCGGCCATCGGGGTGAACTTGTTGAAGATCGGCTCGACGACGACCGGGAGCACGAACGACAGCAGCACCACCAGCCCCGCCGCGCCGGCCGCCCCGAACGCCCACCACCAGCGCGGCGCGAAATGCGTGATCGCGAAGAAGCCGGCCAGCGCGAGCCCGCCGAGAACCACCGCGACGCCGAACGACTTCAGCAGGTCGGCGCCCCACCCGCCCCACGACTGGGTGGAGATCCCGTACCGCGCCACGATCGTGTGCCGCCACGCCGAGAACGGCAGCGTGAGCAGCTCACCGGCGAGCACCACGAGCAGCCCGCCGAGCACCGCACGGGCCAGCCAATGGTCGCCGAACGGCCGCCCGGCCAGCTCGACGAGCCGCGCCCCGATCGGCGTCAGGCCCAGCACCAGGGCCACGACAAGACCCAGGACCATGCTTGCGTACGTCGCGGGCCGCAACTCCGACCGGAACTGCCGCGCCTTGGCGACCTGGTCGGGCGGGAACTGGCCGAGCGCGGCCACCTGGTCGGCACGCGGCGCGGGCGCGCGGTGCCACGGGACGGTGAGCGCGGCGAAGACCACCAGCGCCACGAGAAGCACCCCGAACGTCACGAGGGCCCACAACCGGGGAGTCATGTCCGAAGATCCTAGGCGCTCCTCATGATCACGCCACGTGGCGGCGCAGCGGGACGATCGCCGGTGGCTCCGGCGTCTCCAGCAGCTCCACCTCGAAGCCGGCCAGCTCGAACGTCTCGATCGCCCGCAGCTCGCCGGGAGTCAGGTCGGCGATCCCGTCAGGTGTGTCGGCAAGCACGCTGACCAGGCACCCGGTGCACTCGTCAGTCCGCTCGACGCAACGACCACAATCGATGATCATTACCCCTCCTCGACCGGGAGGGCCAGCTCGCGCAACGGGCCGGTCACCTCAGGTGACCGTCACGCTATGCGAGGGGTACGACAGTTTCCCGGGCGCAAGGTCCCGGCTGGTGGTCAGGGGCGCTTCGAGGCCTTGAGACAACCCTGAGCACCAGCCGGACAGCGGGAGCCGCGGCTGGGCGCCTCCGGCAGCGGCCTGGCGGGCGCGCCGCGGCCGGGCGCCGCGGCCGGGCGTCTCCATGAGCGGCCCGGCGCGCGTACCTCAATAGGGTCCTCAGGATCGGGCGAGGCGACGCAGCAGCGAGTCGGCGCCCATCGGGTAGGCGCCGTGCCGGCGCACCCCGTCGGCGACCTCCCGGTCCGACGAGACGACCACCAGTGGGCGGCCCGCCGGCTCGGCCCGGACCAGCTGACGGATCAGCTCGTCGGCGGTCATCCCCTTGCGGGAGAAGAGCACCCGCACCCCGCGCGGCGCCGGCGGCAGCCCGTGCACCCGCTCGGCCCCGTCGAAGACGACCGTCACCTCGTCACCGGTCTGCGCGGCGATCCCGCCGAGACCGGTGATCAGGCGTTTGCGCTGCTGCTCCAGGGACATGTCGGCGAAGCCGCGCTTGGTCACGTTGTACCCGTCGACGATCAGGTGCGCCCGGGGCAGGGCGAGCAGCTGGTCGAGGCGACCGGGGTCGTCGGTGTCCTGCGCGCGGGCCCGGGACCGCTCCGGCGCACCGGGACGCTCGGCCGCGGCGTCCGCCACGAAGTCGGCGGGCAGCTTGTCGGCCGGGCCCAGCGCGAGCTCGCGGCGCAGCCCGGTGGCGGCCTGGCCGATGGTCTCGAGCAGCAGCCAGAGCCGCGCGTCGTCGACCGACCGGGCCTCCTTGGCCGCCTGTTTGCCGGTGGCCGCGGCGGTCTCGGCGTCGGCGAGGCGGGACTTCAGCCGGCGCACCTCGGTCTCGTGGTCCGCGGCGACCCGCGCCGCGCGCCCCTTCTCGGTGGCGAGCAGGTCGGCGGCGCGTTTCTGGGCGGCCTGCGCCTCGCGCAGCGCCTTCGCCGTGGTGCGGGCCTCCTCGCGGAGCTGGCCGAGCTCCTCACGGACGCGGGCCAACTCGTCGCGGAGCTTGTCGGCCTCGACGCGGGCCACCGTCCGGTCGTGGTCGGCGCGGGTGGCGCGCTGCTCGGCGGCGCGGATCCGGTCGGCGAGGGCGGCGCTGTCGGCGTCGGCGCGGACGACGTCGCCGGCCGCCTCGATCAGCTCACGCCAGCCGTCCGGCCGGGCCAGGTAGGCCAGCGCGGCGACCTCGACCGGGTCGGCCGCGGCCGGGGCGACGCCGCCGGTCACCGCGGCGCCCAGGTCACCGGCCTCGGTCACGATCCGGGCGCCGATCCGCTGGCGGAACAGCGGGTCGGCGGTGAGCTGGGCGGCGATCTCCCGGCCGCCGAGGCGGGCGCGGCGGTTCGGCGCGAAGCGGGCGACCCGGCGCAGCACCACCGGGATCTCGTCACCGGGCAGGCCGGGCAGCGCCGCGGCGGCGAGGGTCATAATCCGTTGGCGGACCGGCTCCGGAAGGATCGGTTCGGGCATTGCGGTCGCGGCCTCCGCAGCATCCGTCGCCGCCTCCTCTACGGGGCGGTCATCGGGCTCGAGCGGCGCGGACATCTACCCATTCTCACACCGTGGCCCGCGAAAACGCTTGCTGAGGCAAGTGATCTTTTCCAGGTGGGCTCGGTTTATGTCGTACCCCCGCTCTAGTGTTGCCCGCCGTGGCACAACCGGCTTACGTGCAGGGCACTCTGGACACGCTGCTGGCCGCCGACGGCTCGGTCGATCCGGCCGCGGTGTCGCTGGCCGACACGACGTTCGTCGTGCTCGACCTGGAGACCACCGGCGGCGCTCCGGACGGTGGCGGCATCACCGAGATCGGCGCGGTCAAGGTGCGCGGCGGCGCGACCCTGGGCGAGTTCGGGACGCTGGTCAATCCCGGTGAGCCGCTGCCGCCGTTCATCACCGTCCTGACCGGCATCACCGAGGCGATGCTGCGCCCGGCGCCGCCGATCGAGACGGTGCTGCCCACGCTGCTGGAGTTCCTGCGCGGCGCGGTCCTGGTGGCCCACAACGCGCCCTATGACGTGGGCTTCCTCAAGGCCGCCTGCGCCCGCCACGGATATGTGTGGCCGTCCCCGCGGGTGCTGGACACCGCGGCCCTGGCCCGCCGGGCGCTGACCCGCGACGAGGTGCCCAACCGCAAGCTCGGCACCCTGGCGCGCTTCTTCCGGTCGGCCGTCGAGCCGAACCATCGCGCGCTCGACGACGCGAAGGCGACGGTCGACGTGCTGCACGGGCTGATCGAGCGGCTCGGCAGCTTCCGGATCCACACGCTGGGCGACGCGATCGAGTTCGCCAAGGCGATCACCCCGGCCCAGCGCAGCCGGCGCCACCTGGCCGACAACCTGCCGCACACCGCCGGGGTCTACATCTTCCGGGCCGCTGACGACCGGCCGCTCTACGTCGGTAAGTCCAAGGACATCGCGACCCGGGTGAAGACGTACTTCACCGCCAGCGAGAAGCGGTCCCGGATTTCCTCCGAGATGCTCACCGCGGCAACCCGGGTCGAGGCCGTGGAGTGTGCGCACGCGCTGGAGGCCGAGGTGCGGGAGTTGCGGCTGATCGCGGCGCACTCACCGCCGTACAACCGGAGGTCCAAGTTTCCCGAGAAGGTGGTCTGGCTGAAGTTGACGGCGGAGGCGTTCCCCCGGTTGTCGGTGGTCCGGCGCAACGCCGACGACGGCGCAACCTATCTCGGCCCGTTCTCGTCGCGCCGCACTGCCGAGCTCGCCGCCGCCGGGGTCTACGACGCCGTCCCGCTGCGCCAGTGCAACCACAAGCTCTCGCTGCGCACCCGCACCCCGGCGTGCGCCCTGGCCGAGCTGGGCCGCTGCCCGGCGCCGTGCGAGCACGAGATCACCCCGGAGGACTACGACGTGCGCGCCGCCCTCCCGTTCCGCACCGCCACCTCGGGTGACCCCGGCCCGGTGATCGAGGCGGTCGTCGCGCGGATCGAGGCGCTCAGCGACAAGCAGCGGTACGAGGAGGCCGCCACCGTCCGGTCGCGCCTGATCGCGCTGCTCCGCGCCCTGATCCGGATGCAGCGGCTGGACGCGCTGACCCGGCTGCCGGAGATCGTCGCCGCCCGGCGGGACGACCAGGGCGGCTGGGAGATCGCGGTGATCCGGTACGGCCGGCTGGCCGCCGCCGCCACCTCGCCGCCGCGCGCGCATCCTCGGCCCACGCTGGACGCGGCAAGGCTGACCGCCGAGACGGTCCTCCCAGGACCGGGGCCGGTTCCGGCCGCCACCGCCGAGGAGACCGAGCGGATCCTGGCGTGGCTGGAGCGGGTGGACACCCGCTTGGTGGAAACCTCCGGCGACTGGGTGTCACCGGCTCGTGGCGCGGCGCGTTTCTCCACGCTGCTCACCAGGGCCGAATCGGCCGCATCAGTCCAAGACTCGACCGTTCGCCTATCGGTAACTGACCGTTCGGATGACGCCCGCTCGCTTAGGCTGTAGGGCACGCGGGGACTTGTGGTGATTCCGGTTCAAGTCGGAGTTCAGCCACCACCGGTCCACGTGCCATGCTTCGTCGAGAAGGATGGACGATCGGTGAGGGGGTGTCCGGGTGGACGTCGACGCCGGCCACGGCGCCGCTCTCGGTCGTGCCCTGCCGGCCGCCACGTCGTCCCCGAGCCCGCTCAGCTTCACCCGGCGGCTCCGGTCGCTGCTGAGCTTCCAGGGCAACGACGACGATCCGGTCTCGACGCTGGCCAGGACGCATCGCACCATCCACCCGTCGGCCGACGTGGCCCTGCTGCGCCGCAGCTATGCGATCGCCGAGCAGCAGCACCGCGGCCAGTTCCGCAAGTCCGGCGACCCGTACATCACGCATCCGCTCGCCGTCGCGCAGATCTGCGCCGAGCTCGGCATGGACACGACCACCCTGGTCGCCTCGCTGCTGCACGACACGGTGGAGGACACCAGCTACACGCTGGAGGCTCTCGAGGGTGACTTCGGCCCCGAGGTGACCCACCTGGTCGACGGCGTGACCAAGTTCGACAAGGCGTTCTACGGCAAGGCCGCCGAGGGCGAGACGATCCGCAAGATGATCGTCGCCGCCGGCAAGGACGTCCGGGTGCTGGTGATCAAGCTGGCCGACCGGCTGCACAACATGCGCACGCTGGACGCCCGCTCCCCCGCCTCCCGCGCCCGGATCGCGAACGCCACGCTGGACGTGCTGGTCCCGCTCTGCGACCGGCTCGGCATCCAGGCACTCAAGCGCGACCTCGACGACGTGGTGCTCTTCCACCTGGAGCCGGACGCGTTCGCGCGGATCGACGAGCACGTGCAGAACCGTCCCGGCTGGAACGAGTACCTGGCCGACGTCTCCGGCAAGGCACGCGCCGCGCTGCGCCGCTCCCGGGTCGACGCCGAGGTCACCCCGCGTCCCCGGCACTACTACTCGATCTGGAAGGACACCGTCGCCGGCGGCCACACCGTGCCGCTCGACCTGCCCCGGCTCGCGGTGATCGTCGACGGGCCGGAAACCGACTGTTACGCCGCGCTCGGCGCGATCCACGGCCGATGGCGACCGGTGGCCGGCCGGTTCAAGGATTTCATCGCCTCGCCGAAGAACAACCTGTACCGCTCGCTGCACACCACCGTGGTCGGCCCCGAGGGGCGCCTGGTCGAGGTCCTGATCCGCACCCAGACCATGCACCGATACTCGGAGTACGGGGTCGCCACCAGCTATCGATATCCCAAGGTGTCCGACGAGCCACCCGGCGCCGACCAGCTGACCTGGCTGAAACGAGTGCTCGACTGGCAGCAGGACACCACCGACGCGGCCCAGTTCCTCGACTCGCTCCGATGTGACCTGGCCGAGGCGCAGATCACGGTCTTCGCCCACGGCAACGCATATGAACTGCCCAGCGGCTCCACCCCGGTCGACCTGGCATATGAGTTGGGCCCCTCGAAGGGTGACCAGTGTCTCGCCGCGACCATCAACGGACGTCTCGCCCCCCTGAGCTCCCCACTGCGTGACGGTGACGTCGTCGAGATCTTCTCGGAGAACGACGGGCACGTCGAGGCCGAGGCGAACGCGCCGCGCGGCCCCCGCCGGGAGTGGCTCGGCTTCGTCAAGTCCAGCCAGGCGCAGATGCAGATCAACCGCTACTTCGACGAGCGGAACGCGCCCGGCATCAGCATCGCCGACAAGGTCCGGCTGGGCCGCGCGACCATCGGGCTGACCCTGCGCAAGCACGACCGCGGCCTGGCCAGCGAGGTGCCGTTGCGCCGGCTCGCCGAGGACATGGGCTACCCCGATCTGGAGACGCTGCTGGTCGCGGTCTGCGAGCGCACCGTCGAGCCGGACAACGTGGTCGAGCAGCTCATCGCCATGGTCGACCACCCGGACTAGGTGGGAGGCGAGGTCCAGGTGGTGAGTGGCGTCGGGCGATCGGCAGGACCCGGGCCGACAGGCAACTTTCAGCGCGCCCCGCTAGCCTTACGCGCGTGAACATTCATCGGCAGCTGCGTGGCCTCGCGTACCAGGTTTTCTACGGCCTCCCTCTGCCGGTGCGCCGCCGCGTGGCCCGGGCCGTGTCCCCCAAGTTCCTGGTCGGCGCGGTCACCGTGATCCGTGACTCGGAGGCTCCCGAGCCGGGCCGCGTCCTGCTGCTGCGCCAGCCGTCGAGCCGGGGCTGGGGCCTGCCGGCCGGCCTGCTCAAGAAGGGCGAGATGCCGGCCGTGGGCGCCGCCCGCGAGCTGTTCGAGGAGGCGGGCGTCCGGATCGAGCCGGGTGACCTGCGCCCCGGCAACCCGAACGCGATCCTCCAGCCGACCGCGGCCAACGTCGACATGGTGTGGTTCGGCTGGGTGCCGTCCTCCACCACCCCGCTCGTGGTCGACGGGGGCGAGGTTCTGGAGGCCCGCTGGTGGCCGCTCGACGAGCTGCCCAAGCTGACCTGGCCGACCGCTCGTCTGCTCGGCATCTACGGCCTCGGGCCGCGGGCGGGTGAGCTGCCGCCTTCGGTCGCGCTCTCCGACGCCGCGCCGAGCCGGCCCGCCTCCACATCGTGACCACCACCGTCGTTGCCGGCGCCGCCGCTTCATGACCGACCGCTGCCAGCACTGTCGTGGCCCGCTCTGCCGCTTCATGATCGTTCCTGCCATCACTGTCGTTGCCCGCTTCGCCTTTGGGAGAGCTTCGTGACCACCCCGGAGATCTGCGGCGTCGTGCTCGCCGCCGGTGAGGGCCGGCGTCTGCGCCCGCTCACCGAGACCGTGCCCAAGGCGCTCTGCCCGGTCGGCAACCTGCCGCTGCTCGACCACGCGCTGCGCCGCCTCGCCGGGCTCGGCCTGACCGGCCCCGGCCAGGTCGCCGTCAACGCGGCCTATCTGGCCGACCAGGTGGTCGCGCACGCCACCGGCCGCGCACACCTCTCCGTCGAGCTGGACGGCCCGCTCGGCACCTCCGGCGGCGTCGCCCGGCTGAAGGCGTGGATCGACGGCCGAGGCGTGCTGGTCGGCAACGCCGACGCCTACCTCACCGATCCGTTCCGCGAGCCCGGCAAGGACATCGCGGCGCTGCTGGCCGGCTGGTCCGGTGACACGGTGCGGATGCTGACCAAACCCTGCCGCCCGGGCGAGACCGGTGGGTTCAGCGGGAACCGCTTCGCCGGCTTCTCCCTGATCCCGTGGCGCTTCGTCGCCGATCTCGACGATCAGAATCACGACCTGGTGCGTACGGTGTGGCGCCCGGCCGAGGCGGAGAACGCGCTCGAACTGGTCGGCTACGAGGGCCTCTACCTGGACACCGGCACGCCCGCCCTCTACCTGGAGGCGAACCTGCACGCCGCCGGCGCGGGCCTGATCGACCCGGCGGCCGAGGTCACCGGCACCGCCGTGGAATCGGTCATCGGGGCCGGCGCCCGGGTGGCCGGCGCCGTGACCCGCTGCGTGATCTGGCCCGGCGCGACCGTCGCGTCGCACGAGACGCTCACCGACGTGATCCGCGCTCCGGGTGGGCTCACCGTCCCGGGAGTCTGATCTACCCGAGGCTGTCAGGCGGCGGTGTGGATAGCATGGTCGCGGAATGTTCGGCCGCATGGGTGAGGAGACCTCAGGTGAATACCGCGATCGTCCACATCGACTGCGCCACCGACTCGATTCCTGAGGTCGCGGAAGCGCTGGCCGCCCTCGACGGGGTCAGCGAGGTGTATTCGGTGGCCGGCAACGTCGATCTGATCGCGATCGTGCGGGTGCCGCGGTTCGACGACATCGCCGAGGTCATCGCCGGGCGCATCTCCAAGACACCTGGCGTGATCAACACCGAGTCGCACATCGCGTTCCGGGCGTATTCGAAGCATGACCTGGAGGACGCGTTCGCCATCGGCCTCCCCGACGCCGACTGAGAGCCGCTCCCCGCTCGACGGGCGCTCCCACCTCCGCGACTACACCCTGAGTGCCAGTCCGCGCCCCGGCTGGCACTCACGGCTGCCCACAGCCCCCGACACAACCCTGAACGCCAGCCCACACACCCGGCTGGCACTCACGGCTGCCCACAGCCCCCGAGACAACCCTCAGCGCCAGCCCACACAGTCGGCTGGCACTCACGGCTGCTCACAGCGCCTCGGACCAGCCCTGAGCGCCAGCCCGCACACCCGGCTGGCGCTCAGGGCTGGTCGCACGACACGGCGACAGTCCACCCACGCGACGGCCCGGACTACGCGACGGCGGCGCGGCCGCTTCCGGCTGTGAGCGGGCGGGCGCGAGCGGGCCGGCGGGCGTGCGCGAGCGGGCGCGGGCAAGCGAGCGGGCGCGGGCAAGCGAGCGGGCGGGCGCGGGCGGGCCTGCGAGCGGGCGCGGGCGGGCGAGCGCGGGCGGGCCTGCGAGCGGGCGCGGGCGGGCGAGCGCGGGCGAGCGGGCGAGCGGGCGGACGGACGGGCGGGCGGGCGGGCGGGCGGGGCCATGGTCGTACCACCGCATCGGCGGCATGGGGCACGGCGGACCGTGAGGAAAAGCGAAGCGGCCCGCCGGCAAAGCCGACGGGCCGCACTCGTGAACCGCACTCAGCGCTTGGAGCCGATTTCCTCGCGCTTGGAGCTGGTGATCGGGGCAGGCGAGACCGGAGCCTCGGCCGGCTTCTCGACCGGGAAGAAGAAGCCCTTCACGGCCGGCGCCAGCGCACCGATCTTGTTCATCTTCTTCGGCACGACCCAGCCGCGGTACTCCAGCGGGATCGGGTGGCCGTGGTCGTCCACCGGGCCGAGCGGCTGGTGGATCTCGACGAACTTCCCGTTCGGCAGACGCTTGATGATGCCCGTCTCCACGCCGTGGGCGAGGACCTCGCGGTCGTGCTGCTGCAGGCCGAGGCAGATCCGGACCGACAGGTAGTACGCGATCGGCGGAACGATCAGCAGGCCGATGCGGCCGGCCCAGGTCATCGCGTTCAGGCTGATGTGGAACTTGTCGGCGATCACGTCGTTGGCACCGGAGAGGGTCGCGACGGTGAAGAACGACAGGGCCATCATGCCGATGCCGACGCGCTCCGGATTGTCCCGGGGACGCTGCAGCAGGTGATGCGACTTGGTGTCCTTCAGCTTCCGCGCTTCCAGCCACGGGTAGGCCATCGGCAGCGTGAACAGCGCGCCGAGGCCGACGACGGCCGGCCAGAACAGCGGCGGCAGGCTGTACGGCCCGAAGTAGATCTGCCAGTTCGGCATCAGCCGGACCAGGCCGTCCATGAACATGACGTACCAGTCGGGCTGGGACGCGGAGGAGACCTCGGCGGCCCGGTACGGCCCGAAGTTCCAGATCGGGTTGATCTGGAAGAGACCGGCCATCAGCGCGATGACACCGAAGACGGCCATGAAGAAGCCGCCCTGCTTCATCGCGTACCTCGGGAACATCCGCTCGCCGACGACGTTCTCGTTGGTCCGCATCGGGCCCGGCCACTGGGTGTGCTTCTGCTTGAACACGATGCCCAGGTGGACGCTGATCAGCGCGAGCAGGATGCCCGGGATGAGCAGCACGTGCGCGATGTAGAACCGGCCGATGATCAGCTCGCCCGGGTACTCCCCGCCGAAGATCGCGGCGGACAGCCAGGTGCCGATGACCGGGAGGGACAGCATGATCGCGGAGGCGATGCGGAGACCGGTGCCGGAGAGGCCGTCGTCCGGCAGCGAGTAACCGGTGAAGCCGGCGAAGAACCCGAGCAGGAACAGCAGGACGCCGATCACCCAGTTGATCTCACGCGGCTTCCGGAATGCGCCGGTGAAGAAAACACGCGCCATGTGCACGATGATCGACGCCATGAACAGCAGCGCCGCCCAGTGGTGCATCTGGCGCATGAACAGACCACCGCGCACCTCGAACGAGAGGTGCAGGGAGGACGCGTACGCCGAGGACATCTCGGTGCCGCGCAGCGCCAGGTACGACCCGTCATACGCGACCTCTTGCATCGACGGGTCGAAGAAGAGGGTCAGGAAGACGCCACTGAGCAGGAGCACGATGAACGAGAACAGCGCGATCTCGCCCAGCAGGAACGACCAGTGGTCAGGGAAGACCTTGTTCAGCAGACCACGGAGCGGGGTGGCCGCCTGGAAGCGGTCATCGGCGCCCTTGGCGAAGTTGGCTGTTGCCTCGGCTGGATCGAGCTTTCGGCGTTTCACGGCCGCTCCCAGAAGTCGGGTCCGACAGTGTCCTTGAAGTCAGACGTTGCCACAAAGAAACCTTCATCGTCCACCGACAGCGGCAGCATCGGCAGACGCCGGGTAGCCGGACCGAAGATCGGCTGCGCGTTGTCGACGATGTCGAACTGCGACTGGTGGCACGGGCAGAGCAGGCGGTTGGTCTGCTGCTCGTACAGGCTGGCGGGGCAGCCGGCGTGGGTGCAGATCTTCGAGTAGGCGACGTAGTTGCCCCACATCGAACCCTTGTTGCGCCCGTTCTTGTCACCGTCGGCCGCCGCGCGCGCGGTCGCCGCGTCGTCGGCACGCAGGTGGATCAGCAGGGTCGGCGAGTCCGCGTACTTGTTCGTCGCGCCGCCCGGGATGGCCGGGTAGACGGTCAGCTGACCGCCGGCGCTGACGTCCTCGGGGCGGATCGGCGAGCCGTCCTCGCGGGACAGCCGGACCGGCTTGTTCCCGTTCGGCACGGGGTCGAAGCCGGTGCGGTACATCATCGGCTCGGGGTCGCCGTGCGGGTTCTTGATCAGACCGCCGACCAGCGGGGCCGCCGCGGCCAGCCCCAGCGGGGCCATGCCGAGCGCGATCGCGCCCTTGAGCAGCGGGCGCCGCTGCACGCCGAGCTCGTCCGCGACGTACATCGCGGTCTGGCCCGTGATCAGCCGGTCCTCGTCGCTGGACGGGTCGCCGTGGCGCTGCTGGATCGAGAGCTCGTGCGGCAGCAGCTTCTTCGCCCAGGCGAGGATCGCGATGCCGAGCGCGAACAGCGAGATGCCGAGGGTCACGCCCAGGATCGGGGTGTAGTAGTCGCTGCGGGTGTGACCCATCTCGAACTTCCAGGGCCACACGATGTAGAACACCAGGAAGGCGAGCGCGAACAGGCCGGCGATCAGGAACAGCAGGCTGATGCTGCGGACCATCCGCTTCTCGGCCTTGGAGTTCGGCCCCTGGAACTGCGACTCGTACGTGACGATCTCGATGTCGTCGCGCCGCAGGCCCTCCTTCACGATGTCGAAGCGGGTGAGCTTCGGATCGTGCACGTCGACCGGAGTGCCGGTCCCGCCGTGGTGCGCCGTGGTCATGACTTCCCCGCAATCCAGAGCGACGTGAAGACCAGGATGGTGATGCCGACCAGGAAGATCGCCACGCCCTCGGTCGCCGGACCGTAACCACCCAGGTTGAAGATGCCGCCCGGGTCCTTGTTCTCCTGCAACTGCTTCGTGATGTACGTGATGATCTCGCGCTTCTCGTCCGGCGAGATCTGGTTGTCACCGAAGACCGGCATGTTCTGCGGGCCCGTCAGCATCGCCTCGTAGATGTGCTCGGCGGTGACGTCGTGCAGGCTCGGGGCGAACTTCCCGGACGACAGAGCGCCGCCGGCACCGGTGAAGCTGTGGCAGGAGGTGCAGTTGACCCGGAAGAGCTCGCCGCCCCGGGCCAGCGCCTCGGGGTTCTCCTTCAGGTCCACGGTCAGGTCACCGGCCGGAAGCTCCGGGCCGCCGCCGATCTCCTGGATGTACTGCGCGAGCTGCTTGGTCTCGTCCGGAGTGAACTGCGGCTTCTTCTCCTCGGCCTGAGCCTCCTGGCGGGTCATCGGCATACGGCCGGTGCCGACCTGGAACTCGACCGAGGCGGAGCCGACGCCGATCAGGCTGGGGCCACGATCGGTGACACCCTGCCCGTCCCGCCCGTGGCAGGTGATGCAGCTTTGGTCGAACAGTTCCTTGCCCTGCTGCGCGGCAGTGGAGAGCTGGGTGTTGTCCTCGGCGAACGCACCGGGCGCGAAGGCGGTGTAGACGCCGCCGGCGAGCGCGAGCGCCGCGAGCATGCGCACCGCCGCGCCGATCCGCCGGCGTGCCCGGCTGGGCGCGCCGCGGCGCCGGGAGAACACCCGGGCGCGCCTGCGGGCGGGGGTGTCAGAAGTCATGGGCTTATGTCCCTCTGGTTTGAACCTGAAGCTCAGCGGATTGCGGCGTTCACTTAAGCCAATAGATCATGGCGTACAGCGCGATCCAGACCACATCCACGAAGTGCCAGTAGTAGGACACGACGATCGCGGACGTCGCCTGGGCCGGGGTGAAGCGCCCCATGGTCGTACGGATCATGTAGACGATGAAGGCGACGAGACCGCCCGTCACGTGCAGACCGTGGAACCCGGTGGTCAGGTAGAACATCGAGCCGTACCCGTCACCGTTGAGCTTCACGCCCTCGTGGACCAGGTTGCGGTACTCGTTCGCCTGGCCGAGCACGAAGATCAGGCCCATCACGAAGGTGATCGTGAACCAGCGCCGCAGCGCGAACACGTCACCCTTCTCCGCCGCGAAGACGCCCAGCTGGCAGGTCACCGAGGAGAGCACCAGGATCGTCGTGAACGTCGTGGCGTACGGGATGTTGAGCTCTTTGGTGTGCTCAGCCCACATCTCGGGCGCCGCCGCGCGAATGGAGAAGTACATGGCGAACAACGCCGCGAAGAACATGAGCTCGCTGGAGAGCCACACGATCGTCCCGACGCTGACCATGTTCGGCCGAGTGAGCGAGTGGATCCGGCTCTTGTCGATGGCTGCCGCTGTCACGGGCTCATTATTCCCCCGCGGTAGCTCCAAGGTCAGGCGGGGTCCCTAATCCGGCACTGTGTGCAGCCCGGAATCTTCGGTGACCAGCCGGTAGGTCTAGCTTCGAGGGGTGCAGTCAGTCGAAATGCCCCCGCTGGCGGACGCCGCCGGGGATACTGAACTTCCGCCGTTCACGGCGGCCGCGATCTTCACGCACTTCCACCTGGTCAGCCTGATCGCCGTGGGACTGCTGGTGTCGGCGGCGCTGTACCTGTACGGGGTGCAGCGCCTGCGGCAGCGCGGTGACGAGTGGCCGGCCGGGCGGACCGTCGCGTTCCTCGCGGGTGGACTCGGTTCGATCGCGGCGGTGTCGGTGACCGGCATCGAGGCGTACGACACCACGCTGATCTCCGTGCACATGGTCCAGCACATGGTGCTGTCCATGGTGGGGCCGATCTTCCTGGCCCTGGGCGCGCCGACCACTCTGGCCCTGCGCGTCCTGCACGGTCAGCCGCGCAAGGTGCTGCTGGCAGTGGTCCACAGCCGGTACGTGCGGGTGCTGACGTTCCCGCTGGTCGCGTTCGGACTCTTCATCGCGAACCCGTTCGTGCTCTACTTCACGCCGTTGTACCGGCAGACCTTGGAGCACGCGTGGCTCCACGAGTTCATCCACATCCACTTCCTGATCACCGGATGTCTGTTCTTCTGGCCGCTGCTCGGGCTCGACCCGCTGCCGAACCGCTGGCCCTACCCGGGGCGAGCGTTGCTGATGGTGCTGTCGGTGCCGTTCCACACCGTGCTCGGGCTGACGATCATGCAAGCCACGGACCTGCTGGGCGGCGACTGGTACCCGAACCTGCACCTGAGCTGGATGGACCCGCACAGCGACCAGGTCACGGCGGGCGGCATCCTCTGGGCCGGCGGCGAGATCGTCAGCGTCACCATGCTCGGCATCCTGGTGGTCCAGTGGATCCGCCAGTCGGAGCGGGAGGCCCGGCGGATCGACCGTGCGCTGGACCGGCAGGAGATGCAGGACGCGGCCGCCGCCACGGCCGGAGAGAAAGCCCCCCGACCGGACCCGGACGCCGGATAACAGATCCGATACGATCCGTGGGACCTCCGAGGTGAAGTGGGGCACAAAGATGAGCGACACAGGCGCTACTCAGTT
This sequence comes from Actinoplanes cyaneus, assembly GCF_016862095.1. Taxonomy (GTDB): domain Bacteria; phylum Actinomycetota; class Actinomycetes; order Mycobacteriales; family Micromonosporaceae; genus Actinoplanes; species Actinoplanes cyaneus. Next base: position 217,126 of record NZ_BOMH01000007.1, on the reverse strand, counting down.
CACGGTTCTGCTATACAGCGACGACGCCGCGGTCCGCGACCGGATCCGGCTGGCCATCGGCCCGCGTCCGGCGGCCGACCTCTCCATCGAGTTCACCGACGCCTCCTCGTGGGAGGAGTGTCGGCGGCTGCTCGACGACTACGAGATCGACCTGATGGTGCTCGACGGTGAGGCGACCCCCGCCGGCGGGCTCGGCATCGCCCGTCAGACCAAGGACGAGTATCAGGACCCGCCGGCCACCTGCGTCGTGATCGCCCGCGCGGCGGACCGCTGGCTGGCGGCGTTCTCGCAGGTCGACGCGACCCTGCTCGCCCCGCTCGACCCGGTCACCGCCGGTCAGACGGTGGCGCGACTGCTCCGCGACCGCAAGGCGGGCGCGGTGCCGCTGGGCGCCCTGCCCCGCACCTGACCGCTCTGCACTGACACCCCCCGACGGAGGCCCCGCCATGGGCGCACGCACCTGGCCCAATCTGACCATGTCCCTGCTCCGCGGCGAGGAGCTCGCCACCACGGACACGGCGTGGGCGATGGGCGAGATCATGGCGGGCAACGCCACGCCGGCCCAGATCGCCGGTTTCGCCGTGGCCCTGCGGGCCAAGGGCGAGACGCCGGCCGAGCTGGCCGGCCTGGTCCAGGCGATGCTCGCCAACGCCACCCTGGTGGAACTGCCCGCCGAGGTCCGCACCTCGGCGGTCGACGTGGTCGGCACCGGGGGCGACCGGGCCAACACGGTGAACATCTCCACCATGGCGGCGATCGTCACCGCCTCCGCCGGGGTCATCGTCGTCAAGCACGGCAACCGGTCGGCGTCGTCCACCACGGGCACCGCCGACCTGCTGGAGCACTTCGGGATCCCGCTTGACCTGGGCCCCGCCGGGGTGAACCGGACGGTCGCGGAGGCCGGCATCGGGTTCTGCTTCGCCGCCCGCTACCACCCCGGCATGCGGCACGCCGCGGTGACCCGGCGCGAGCTGGGCGTTCCCACGTTCTTCAACATGCTCGGCCCGCTGACCAACCCGGCCCGGCCCACCGCCGCCGCGGTCGGCTGCTTCGAGCCGCGGATGGCGCCGGTGATGGCCGAGGTGTTCGCCCTGCGCGGCGACTCCGCCCTGGTCATGCGCGGTGAGGACGGGCTGGACGAGTTCACCACCGCGGCGCCGACCCGGGTCTGGATCGCCCGCGACGGCAAGGTCGAGGAGCTTCTCGTCGACGCGACCGAGGTCGGCCTGGCCCGCAGCCAGCCGTCCGACCTGCGCGGCGGCGACGTGGCCTTCAACGCGGACGTCGCCCGGCGCGTGTTCGCCGGCGAGCACGGGCCGGTCCGCGACGCCGTGCTGGTCAACGCGGCCGCGGCGTTCGCGGCTCGCAGCGGCTTCCCCGGCGACTTCCGGGACACTCTGCGGGCCGGCATCGCGCGGGCCGCCGAGGCGATCGACTCGGGGGCGACGACCGCGCTGCTGGAGCGGTGGGTCGCTGCCGCGCAGGCCGCCAAGAAAGCCGAATAGACCCCATTTGGCGTACGCGGGCGGCGCCGCCCGTCCGCACCCGCCCGTCACCCCGGGTCCAGCCGCGCCCGGCACTCCCTGACCGCCGGACGGCCCCGGGGATCACGGGTTTCAGCCGGCGCTCACGGCCGCTCCCGCGACACACCCCTGGTCCACCATCCGCTGGCGCTCAGAGCCGCCTTCACGGCCCGGACACACCCCTCAGCACCAGCCGCCAGGTCTCGGCTGGCACTCAGGGGTGCCACGACGGCCCGGACACATCCCCGCGACATCAGCCGCAGGGTGGGATTGCGGGGAGTGACTGGGGCACTACCTGCTGAAAAATCCTGAAAAAGACCGCAACACGCCGCCGGTGATGCTCGGCATCCGCCGGTGGACGTGACAGCGTTTGAAGGACATTCGGGTAATCCCACCTTCCGAACGAAGGAGAAGCCCGTGCACGAACGCGAACAGCGCTGCGTCATCTGCGACGGCGACATGCTCTTCGAGACGCCGCCCTGCGAGGACGGTCACGACGACTGCCCCGAACTGGTCTGCACCCGCTGCGGCGCGGCCGAGGTGGTGGCCCCGATCGTCGTGCACCTGTGGATGGAGCCCAAGGACCGTCCGCGCCGGATCGCCCCTCAGCAGCGCACCGCCGCCGCCTGACCCAGCCCCGCCCGACCCGGCCCCGCCGATCCGCAGGGCTCAGGTGCCGACGCCACTCAGCCGCGCCCGCAAGGCTGGCCCCACTCCAGGCCCGGCGCCACTCAGCCGCGCCCGCAAGGCTCGCCCCCACTCCAGGCCCGGCCGCGGCTCACGGTCTTCAGCTGGTGCTCATGGCTGTTATTCGTGCCTCATAACAGCCATGAGCACCAGCCGGGGCCGTGAGCGCGTCGCTGCCGTGCCCATCGGCCTCGTCGCGGGCTTGTCCGGGCGGGACTGTGCGGGAGGGCCTGGCCGTGGGCGGGTTTGCTGCTCTGACCGGGACCAGCCACGGAGATCGCCCTGGAGGGCTTTGCGTTCTGGCCGCGCCAGCGGCCTGCGAAGCCCGCAAGGGTCCCCGCGGGAGCAGCGCAGAAGGACCACAGCGGACGTAGGCAAGAAAGCATGTGATCTTCGTCGTGGCGGTGGGGACGCAGGGGCCCGCGGAAAGGGACGAAGCCCGCGTCTCCGGGTGGAGGCGCGGGCTTCGCGGTGAAGCTGAGGGTCAGTGCTCGGCGGGCTGCCGGGTGCTGGAGTAGTACTCGAAGAGCATGCCGCACGCCGTGAAGATCACCGCGACCAGGCCGAAGGCGAGCAGCCACCACATCCAGAAGACCAGGCCCAGGCCGGCGACCGCGGCCGAGAGCGCGATGCCGAACGGCCAGTACGACCCGGGGCTGAAGAAGCCCAGCTCGCCGGCGCCCTCGGCGATCTCGCCGTCCTCACGGTCCTCCGGGCGCAGGTCGATGCGGCGGGCGACGAACCAGAAGAAGCCGCCACACATCGAGCAGAGCAGACCGGAAAGGATCAGCGCGACAGTGCCGACCCACTCGACGCCGCCCTCGAAGCTGGCGTTGATGCTCTCGCCGCCGTCGCCGCCGGTGGGAGCGGTCGCGCCGGTGTAGATGCCGTAGACCGCGGCCGCGCCGAAGAGGAACAGGGCGACACCCAGGAAGATCTTGTATTCGGTACGCATGTCAGTCCCCTACTTCCCCGCGGCGACGTTCGAGTCGCCCTGGTTCCAGCTGTGCGTGCCGCGGCGGGTGTCGAACGGCTGGGTCTTCGTCGAGTACGGCTGCTCGCCGATGGCGGTCAGCGCGTCCTGAGTCGACTTGCCGGCCTTCTTCGCGGCGAGGAACTGGTCGAACTTCTCCGGCGTCGTCGCGACCATCTCGAAGTTCATGAACGCGTGGTACGTCCCGCAGAGCTCCGCGCACCGGCCGACGTACCGGCCCTCCTTGTCGAGGGTCACCTCGAAGACGTTCCGGATCTTGCCCGGCATGACGTCCCGCTTGAACAGCAGCTCCGGCACCCAGAACGAGTGGATGACGTCGGCGCTGGTCTCCTCGAAACGGATCTTCTCGTGGGTCGGGACGACCAGGATCGGGATCACGTCCGACGAGCCGATGGTGGACGCGACAGTGTTCGCGTCCTTACCCATGCCGTCGCGGTAGTTGAACTGCCAGTTCCACTTGAACGCCTTGATCTCGACGATCTGATCAGGGTTCCTCGACAGCTTGTCCACGTCGGTCTGCACGATCGCCGTGTAGTAGAAGAGCACCGCGACGATCAGCACCGGCGTGACCGTGTAGAGGACCTCCATCGGCATGTTGAACCGGGTCTGCACGGGCAGCTCTTCGCCGCGCTTGCGATACCGGATGATGCACCAGAAGATCAGGCCCCAGACGCCCACGCCGACGATCAGCGCGGCGATCACCGAGGCGATCCACAGGTCGTACATCTTGTGCGCCTGAAGGCTCACACCCGGGCCGGGCCATCCGAAGTGGCCGAACTTGCTCCCGACGTCCTCCACCGAGCACCCGGCGAGCATCGCCAGCAGCAGCGCGCCACCGAGACCCAGCCCGGCCGCCCGGCCAATCGCCCGCGGCCGTGTGGCCGAACTCCTTGCGCCCACCTGCTTCTGCCTCCTTAGCAGCGCCGCCCGCCCTGCCGAAACCGGACACCTGGCGGCAAGGCTCACCGACGGTCGCACACTACTCGACCAGGAGCGGGCTACCCGCCACCGGGGGGCTCACGCCAAGGTCCTCGAAGAAACACCGGTCAACCGGACGATACCGTTCCCTGTGTGGATTACACAGGCGATCCGGCGGTCTACATGGACGCGGCCAGCGCCGCGCCGCTGCATCCGGTGGCCCGGGAGGCCCTGCTCGCGGCGCTCGCCGACGGCTGGGCCGACCCGTCCCGCCTCTACGCGGCCGGCCGGCGGGCCCAGCAGCTGCGCGAGGCAGCCTCCGCGGTGGTCGCCGAGATCCTGGGGGTCCGGACGGACGAGCTCTCCTTCTGGCCCTCCGGCACCGCCGCGGCGCAGGCAGCGGTGCTCGGCGGCCTGGCCGGGCGCAAGCGCGCGGGCCGTGTCCTGGTCCATTCGGCGATCGAGCACTCCACAGTGCTGCACGCCGCCGGGACGGCTGAGGCCCGTGAGGTGGGTGTGGACCGGCTGGGCCGCCTCGACCTGGACGCCTGGTCCACCGCGGTCGCCGGTCCCGGGGTCGCGCTGGCGAGCCTGATCAGCGCCAGTCACGAGGTCGGCACGATCCAGCCGGTGGCCGCCGCCGCGGAATACTGCGCGGAATCCGGGGTGCCGCTGTTCGTCGACGCCGCCCAGTCGGTCGGCCGGGTCCCGGTGCCGCCCGGCTGGTCGTTGCTGAGCGCGAGCGCGCACAAGTGGGGCGGGCCGCCCGGCGTGGGCGTGCTGGTGGTGCGCAAAGGGGTGCGATGGATCTCACCGTCCCCGCAGGATGATCTTTATCGCCCCGGCGCGCAGGGCGCGGCCGACCTGCCGGCGATCGTGGCGGCGGCGGCGAGCCTGCGGGCGGTGACCGCCGGGGCGCAGGCCGAGGCGGTACGCCTGAGCGCGCTCGTCGACCGCATCCGCGAGCGGGTCGCGGCCACCGTGGAGGACGTCGAGATCGTCGGGGACCCGGTCGGCCGGCTCCCCCACCTGGTGACCTTCAGCTGCCTCTACGTGGACGGTGAGGCGCTGCTGCACGCGCTGGACCGGCACGGGTTCGCGGTCTCGTCCGGCTCGTCGTGCACGTCGTCGACGCTGCGGCCGAGTCACGTGCTGGAGGCGATGGGCGTGCTCAGCCACGGCAACGTGCGGGTCTCGCTGCACTCCGGGGTCACCGAGGCGGAGGTGGAGCGCTTCCTGGCGGTGCTGCCCGCCCTGGTCGCGGAGATCCGGAAGGAGGCCGGGCTCTGATCACGCTGGACTGCCTCGGGCAGAAGTGTCCGCTTCCGATCATCAAGCTGGCCCGGGCGATGCCGGGGGTGGCGATCGGCGGGGTCGTGCGGGTGCTCGCTGACGATCCGGCCGCGGCCAACGACATTCCCGCCTGGTGCCGGATGAAGGGGCAGGAGTTCGTCGCCGGCCACGGCCACACGTTCGACGTGCGCCGGGTCAGCTGAGGTAGCTGACCACCTGGGGGATCGGATCCTTGGCCAGGTACGTGTCGACGACCAGGCGCGGCCCCAGATACGGCTCGTACTCCGACTGGCGCTCCAGCACGCGCACCCAGTCCGGGACCCCGTCGTGGTCCCGGGTCTCGTAGCGGGCCTCGACCCGGCGCCGGTGCTCGGTGTCGTCGCCGCAGACGACCTCGACCACGCGCAACGGCACCGCCATCCGCTCGGCGAGATCGACCCACAGCTCGCGGGCCGCCTTGACCGGGTTCACCGCGTCGATGATCACGTGGTGGCCGATCCTGAGCTGCTCCTCGGCGAGGGCGGCGACCACCCCGTACGCCGCGTGGCCCGGCCGGGACTCCTGCACGCCGTACCGCTGGAGGGTGAAGTCGACGATGTCGACGGCGAGCACGGCGGCCGGCAGCTCGGTCGCGACAGCGCCGGCCAGCGTGCTCTTGCCGACCCCGGGCAGGCCGGCAAAAACGGCTAGAACCATGGTTGGAGTTTCTACCCTCAGGCCGGCAGATGCGGGGTGATCTCGGCGGCGGCCGCTTCCCCGTACGCCGCGGTGAACCGCTTGACGAACTCGGAGGGCCGGACGTCGTACTCCTGGGTTCCGACGGTCTCCAGGACCAGCGCGGCGACCAGCGAGCCGACCTGGGCGGAGCGCTCCAGCCCGAGACCCCAGGACAGGCCGGAGAAGAAGCCGGCCCGGAAGCCGTCGCCGACACCGGTCGGGTCCTCGCCGAGCACGTCCGGGACGACCGGCACGTGGATGCGCTCGATGCCCTTGCCGGTGATCTCCACGCCGTCCTTGCCGAGCGTGGTGACCCGGATCTTGACCTCGTCGAGCACCTGGTCCGAGGTGAGGCCGGACTTGGACTCCAGCAGGGAGCGCTCGTACTCGTTGCAGAGCAGGTACTCCGCGCCGCGGATCAGGCTCAGCACGTCCGACCCGTCGACCCGGGCCAGCTGCTGCGACGGGTCGGCGGCGAACTTGTAGCCCCGGGTGCGGCACTCCTGCGAGTGACGGATCATGGCGGCCGGGTCGTTGGCGCTGATCAGGACCAGGTCGATGCCGCCGAGACGCTCGACGACCGGGGCCAGCTCGATGTTGCGGGCCTCGGACATCGCGCCGGCGTAGAACGAGGCGATCTGGTTCAGGTCGTCGTCGGTGGTGCAGACGAACCGGGCGGTGTGCGCCACGTCGCTCACGTGCACCGAGTCGCAGTCCACCCCGTGCCGCTCGAGCCAGGACCGGTAGTCGGCGAAGTCGGCGCCGACCGCGCCCACCAGGATCGGCCGCAGACCGAGCTTGCCCATCCCGAACGCGATGTTGGGGGCGATGCCGCCCCGGCGCACGACCAGGTCGTCGACGAGGAACGAGAGCGAGACCTTGTGCAGTTGGTCGGCGATGAGCTGGTCGGCGAACCGGCCCGGGAAGTGCATCAGGTGGTCGGTGGCGATCGAGCCGGTGACGGCGATCTTCATGGCGGCCCTCAAAGTTGGGGAATCAGGGGTCGTTACGGCTAGAGCCTACCGGGCGGTTACATGGAACAGGCCGCCCCGTGAACGGGACGGCCTGTTACCGAGAAATGCTGGATCAGTGGAACGAGTCACCACAGGCGCAGGAGTTCTGCGCGTTCGGGTTGTCGATCGTGAAGCCCTGCGCGTCGATCCGGTCCGCGAAGTCGATGGTGGCGCCCGCCAGGTACGGCGAGGACATCCGGTCCACCACGACCTCGACCCCGTCGAAGTCGCTCACGACGTCGCCGTCGAGCGAACGCTCGTCGAAGAAGAGCTGGTAGCGCAGGCCGGAGCAGCCACCGGGCTGTACGGCAATACGCAGGCGCAGGTCGTCGCGCCCTTCCTGCTCGATCAGGGCCTTGACCTTCACAGCCGCGACGTCGGTCAAGATGACGCCGGTCGGGGCGGTCGCCTCGGTCGACTCGGTGTGCGCTTCAGTGGTCACTAGGTATCTCCCTGCCAGGTGCGGTCATGTGCCGTACCAGGCAACGCTAACCCCATTCCGGGAGATTCCCAATCTCGGCGGGTCACAGATCACCTCGACCACTGGCGCGCGATCCGCTCGGAGAGTTCCCGCAGGCCGCGTGCGGGTTCGGCCATCGCCTGATCGACCGAGCCGAAATGCTCCACGAGCGTGTGCGTCTCGGTCACCCCGGCCGCCGACGCCTCCCGGTGCCCGGTCTCGTTGCGCCCGGCCAGCACCACGCACGGCAGGCCACGGTCGCGCGCGCCGGCGGCGATCCCGGCCACCACCTTCCCGCGCAGCGACTGGTGGTCGAAACTGCCCTCGCCGGTGATCACCAGATCCGCCGCGTCCAGCTCGCGGTCCAGCCCGATCAGGTTGCCGACCAGGCCGATCCCCGAGGCCACCTGCGCTCCGAGCGCGATCAGGGCGGCCCCGAGACCGCCGGCCGCGCCCGCACCGGGCCGCGCCGCGAGATCTTCGACACCGAAAGCCTTCTCCAGTACGCCGGAGAAGTGCTCCAGCGCGGCGTCCAGCCGGAGCACGTCGTCGCGGGTCGCGCCCTTCTGCGGGCCGAAGACGTTGCTGGCGCCGTGCAGGCCGGTCAGCGGGTTGTCCACGTCGGTGGCCGCGACCAGGGTGACCTGACGCAGTTGCGGGACGCCGCCGAGCGCCGCCGCGGTGATCAGCGGGGCGCCGCCGTAGGGAAGCGCGTACCCCGCCGCGTCGACGGGGGCGGCACCCAGCGCGGCGAGCATGCCGGCGCCCGCGTCGTTCACGGCCGAGCCGCCCAGGCCGACCACCACCTGCGAGGCCCCGGTCTCGACCGCCGCGGCCAGGAGCAGGCCCAGGCCGTACGAGGTGGTCGTGTTGGGGTTGCGCTCCTCGGTCGTCAGCAGGTGCAGGCCGCAGGCCTGAGCGCTCTCGACGTAGGCGACCCCGCCGGCGTGCAGGATCTCCCCGAGCGCCGGCCGACCGAGCGGGTCGACGGTCCGCACCGGGATCCGGCTGCCCGGCAGCGCGGTGGCGAGCACCTCGACGAAGCCGGGGCCGCCGTCCGCGAGCGGGCGCAGCACCAGCTCGTCGGCAGGGACGGACCACCCATCGGCGACGGCTCGGGCGACTTCGGGGGCAGACAGGGTACCGGCGAACTTGTCCGGACAGATCAGTACGCGCACTCCAGGAGTGTGGCAGCACACAGCAGCCTTCTCAGCCCCTGTGCAACGATGAATCTCGTGACGTCGACCTGGACCGAACCCGGAAACACCCCCGTTGCCCTGCTGCTTCTCGGCAAGGGCACCGACCCGGCGAGCGAGCGGGGCGTGGACTGCCCCGGCGATCTGCCGGCCCCCAGCGACCCCGATCTGGTCGCCCGCGCGACGGCGGCCAAGGCCGCGCTCGGCGACCGGGTGTTCGTGCTGGGGCATCACTACCAGCGTGACGAGGTGATCCAGTTCGCCGATGTCACCGGTGACTCGTTCAAGCTGGCCCAGCAGGCCGCGGCCCGCCCGGAGGCGGAGTTCATCGTCTTCTGCGGCGTGCACTTCATGGCCGAGAGCGCGGACATCCTGACCAAGCCCGAGCAGCAGGTGATCCTGCCCGACCTGGCGGCCGGCTGCTCGATGGCGGACATGGCCGTGCTGGGCCAGGTGGAGACCGCCTGGGAGCACTTCCAGGACCTGGGCATCGCGAACGACATCGTGCCGGTGACCTACATGAACTCGTCGGCCGACATCAAGGGTTTCGTCGGCCGCAACAAGGGCGTGGTCTGCACCTCGTCGAACGCCAACCGCGCGCTGACCTGGTCGTTCGAGCAGGGCTCCAAGGTCTTCTTCCTGCCCGACCAGCACCTGGGCCGCAACACCGCGGTGCTGGAGATGGGCTTCGACCTGGACGACTGCGTGCTCTACGACCCGCACAAGCCGAACGGCGGCCTCACCGGCGAGCAGCTGCGGAACGCGCGGATGATCCTGTGGCGCGGGCACTGCTCGGTGCACGGCCGGTTCACCATCGACAGCGTCCGTGAGGTCCGTGAGCGGGTGCCGGGCGTGAACGTGCTGGTCCACCCGGAGTGCCGGCACGACGTGGTGCGCGCGGCGGACTACGTCGGCTCGACGGAGTACATCATCAAGGCGCTCGACGCCGCGCCCGCCGGCTCGGCCTGGGCGGTCGGCACCGAGCTGAACCTGGTGCGCCGGATGGCCCTGGCCCACCCGGACAAGCAGATCATGTTCCTCGACCGGACGGTCTGCTACTGCTCGACGATGAACCGGATCGACCTCCCCCATCTGGTGTGGACCTTGGAGGAACTGGTCGCCGGTCGCGTGCCGAACGTGATCAAGGTCGACGAGAAGACCGCGCACGAGGCCCGTGTCGCGCTTGATCAGATGCTCGCCTTGCCGTAACGCTCCGTAGCCGGGCAATACCCGTACCGTTGGGTAATTGCCCGGCTACTTCGTTTCTCCGCCACGCCAGGACTGGCGAACTTGTCACTCAGCGCTATGCTTCCCCGGTTGCAGAAACGGGTACCCCCGCCCGAGTTCCTGCCCCTCGATCACCGGGCGCTGAGCGCCCGCCGGCTGGAGGTTACGTTGACCGACGATGTCCTGATCGTGCACGGCGGCACGCCGTTGCAAGGACAGATCCGGGTCCGTGGCGCCAAGAACCTCGTCTCCAAGGCGATGGTCGCCGCCCTGCTCGGCGAAACGCCGAGCCGGTTGTTCGACGTCCCGCGCATCCGCGACGTCGAGGTCGTCCGCGGCCTGCTCGAACTGCACGGCGTCAAGGTCAGTGACGGCGCCGAGGACGGCGAGCTGGTCATGGACCCCACGAACGTGGAGAGCGCCAGCACCGACGAGATCAACGTGCACGCCGGCTCCAGCCGGATCCCGATCCTGCTCTGCGGCCCGCTGCTGCACCGGCTCGGCCACGCGTTCATCCCGGACCTCGGTGGCTGCCACATCGGCCCGCGGCCGATCGACTTCCACATCAAGGCGCTGCGCGAGTTCGGCGCGGTCGTCGACAAGACGCCCGAGGGCATGCACCTGAGCGCCCCGAACGGGTTGCACGGCGCCAAGCTGGAGCTGCCCTACCCGAGCGTCGGCGCCACCGAGCAGGTGCTGCTCACCGCGGTCCGCGCGGAGGGCGTCACCGAGCTGCGCAACGCCGCGATCGAGCCGGAGATCATCGACCTGATCTGCATCCTGCAGAAGATGGGCGCGATCATCACGGTGCACACCGACCGGATGATCGAGATCCAAGGCGTGCCCCGTCTGTACGGCTACGAGCACAAGCCGATCCCGGACCGGATCGAGGCCGCCAGCTGGGCCGCCGCCGCGCTCGCCACCCGTGGCGAGATCGAGGTGATCGGCGCCCGGCAGGCCGACATGATGACGTTCCTGAACGTCTACCGGAACATCGGCGGCGAGCTGAAGATCACTGACGACCGCGTCGCGCGGCCGGGCGTGTCCGGCGCCGAGGGCGGCATCAAGTTCTGGCACCCCGGCACCGAACTCAAGGCCGTGGCGCTGGAGACCGACGTGCACCCGGGCTTCATGACCGACTGGCAGCAGCCCCTGGTCGTCGCCCTGACCCAGGCGCGCGGCATCTCGATCGTGCACGAGACGGTGTACGAGCAGCGGCTCGGCTACACCGAGGCGCTCAACTCGATGGGCGCGACCATCCAGGTCTACCGGGACTGCCTCGGCGGCACCCCGTGCCGGTTCGGCCGCCGCAACTTCATGCACTCCGCGGTCATCGCCGGCCCGTCCAAGCTGCACGCGGCCGACCTGGTCATCCCCGACCTGCGGGCCGGCTTCGCGCACCTGATCGCGGCGCTGGCCGCCGAGGGCACGTCGCGGGTCTACGGCGTGAACCTGATCAAGCGGGGCTACGAGGACTTCGAGCAGAAGCTGGCCGCCCTGGGCGCTCACGTCGAGCGTCCCTGAGCTGCGATTACGTCTCGATCAACGGCGCGGTGTGTGACACACCGCGCCGTTTGGCTACGCTCGTGTCGTGTCCCCGCTGTTTCGCCGCAAGGCTGCCGACCTCGTCGAAGACGCCACCTCCTCGGTAACCGAGGAGACGTCGGCCGACAACCGCCGCAAGAACTACACGCCCAGCAAGAAAGAGCTGGGTGTGGTCACACCGAAGCGCGCCCCGCAGGGCCGCCGGGTGGAGGCGGTGCCGGCCGACCGCAAAGAGGCGGCCAAGCTGATGCGCGAGAGGCAGCGCACCGAGCGGGCGCAGGCCTCCGAGGGCATGCGCAACGGTGACGAGCGTTACCTGCTGGCCCGCGACCGCGGCCCGGAGCGCTCGCTGGTCCGCGACATCGTCGACTCACGGCGCACCGTCGGGTCGTTCTTCATCGCCGGCGCGGTGATCGTGATGGTCGGGTCGGTGGTCCGGCTCCAGGCCGTCCAGCTCGCCAGCAACGTGCTGTGGGCGCTGCTCGCGCTGGCCGTGGTGGTGGACAGCATCTTCATCTCGCAGCGGATCAAGAAGGTCGTGAAGGCCCGCTTCCCGGAGACCGGTCAGCGGATGGGGTCGCTCTACCTCTACGGGATCATGCGGGCGCTGACGTTCCGCCGGATGCGCGTCCCGAAGCCGAAGGTCGAGCTCGGCGCGAAGATCTGAACCAGAGCTTTCCCGAAGCCCCGGCGCCCTGCGTGCCGGGGCTTCACCCTTTTCAAGACCCTGCTCCGGTACGTCGTGAGCAGGCCCCGCCACGGGCCGCGGCGCACCGCAGACCCGGCCGGCACGTGGCAGGCCCGGCTGGCACTCAGGGTTGTATCCCGGCCCGGAAACAACCCTCAGCGCCAGCCGGCACCAGGCGTGGCAAGCCGGCTGGTGCTCGCGGGTGCATCCCGGCCCAGAAGCACCCCTGAGGGCCAGCTGGGGACGGTGGGCGGGGGGTCAGCCGGCGTAGAGGCGGGCTACGACGTCCTCGATGTCGGGCTCGACCACGGACAGGTCCCGGATGGGGACGGCCGCCACCAGGTCGGCGACCGCGGCGCCCGCGGTCACGCCGTCCAGCGCGAACGTGACGCGGTGCCGGTCGGCCTCGACGCCGATCAGCGTGGCGCCGGGCAGCTCGAAACCGGGCGGGAGCGGGGACGAGAGGTCGGCCACCAGGCTGCGGCGGGAACCGTAACGGGCGTGCAGCGCCTCGATCGTCCCGTCGTGCACCACCCGGCCGTGGTCGATCACGACGAGGCGCTCGCAGAGGCGCTCGATGTCGGCCAGGTCGTGCGTGGTCAGGACGAGCGTGACGTCGCCGGTCGCGCCGAGCTCGGCCAGGAACGAGCGGACCGCCTGCTTGCTGACCACGTCCAGGCCGATCGTGGGCTCGTCCAGGAACAGGACCCGCGGGCCGTGCAGCAGCGCCGCCGTGAGCTCCCCGCGCATCCGCTGACCGAGGGAGAGCTGGCGGACCGGGGTGTCCAGGAAGTCGTCGAGATCGAGCAGCTCACGGCAGCGGCGCAGCCGTTCCCGGTGCTCCGCGGCCGGCACCCGGTAGATGTGGCGGAGCAGGGCGAACGACTCGTGCAGCGGCAGGTCCCACCAGAGTTGGGAGCGCTGCCCGAACACCACGCCGATGCGCAGGGCCAGCTTCGTGCGCTGCGGAACCGGGCGCAGGCCGCACACCTCCACCTCGCCGCCGGACGGGGAGAGCACGCCGGTCAGCATCTTCAGGGTGGTGGACTTCCCGGCGCCGTTCGGCCCGATGTAGCCGACCATCTCGCCGGCCCCGATGCTCAGCGAGACTCCGGCGACCGCCTCGACGACGCGTTTCTCCCTGCGGAAACGGCCGCTCTTGACCCGTACGGCGAAGTCTTTTCTCAGGTCCTTGGTCTTGATCATGAACCGGTGCTCCTGTATTGACGGATGCCGACGCGCCACATGATCGCGGCGATGGTGGCCGCGCCGAGCGCGACCAGTGGCGAGGCGAACCCGGCCCAGGCCGGGAGACCGAGCGGATCGGCGTGGCCGAGAAGGGCCAGGGCCGGCTGATAGGAGACGAAGGCGAAACCGAGCGCGTACGCGAAAAGGCCGCGGAACGCCGGGCCGTAGACGGTGATCGGATAGGACGCGAAGTCGCGCCCGCCATAGGTGAACGCGCTCCCGATCTCCCCCGACTCGACCCACCAGAACGCGAGGCTCGCGCTGATCACGAAGATGGCGCTCATGAACACGGCACAGGACAGCGGCGCGAGGGTGATCAACACCACTCGGGACGGGGTCCAGTCGATGTCGTTGAGGCCGAGCGCGACGCCGAGCATGGTCAGGCCGAAGATCACCCGCAGCACCTTGCGCATCGGCAGGTCCATGAGCAGCAGCTGCGGCAGCACGCCGAGCGGGCGGACCAGCACCGCGTCCAGGGTTCCGGCGCGGACGTACGTCTTGAGCCGGTCCACGTTCCCGACGACGAAGTCGGCCAGCGAGAACCCGGCCGACGTCAGGCTGGTCACCAGCAGCGCCTCCGGCAACGCGAAACCGCCGATCCGGTCCGTCGCGCGGAACAGCACGAGCACGGAGAGCACGTCGAAGAAGGTCGCGCCGACGTTGACGACCATCTCGATCAGGAACGACACCCGGTAGGAGAACGCCGACCGCGCCTGGGCGCCGGCGAGCGCCACGTACGCCCGGAACTCACCCACCCTGCACCACCAGGCGGCGCTCGGCACGTTTCTGCACGAACCAGGCCAGGGCCAGAAGCGCGACCGCCCAGACGGCTTGGAGCGCGACCAGCCCCGCCTGCAGGGCGAGCCCGTCCCGCTCGGCGGCCACGTCCAGCGGCGTCTGCAGGATGCTCGGCATCGGCGTGGCCAGCCACAACGTCAGCGCCAGCTCGTGCGGCAGCAGCCGCAGCGGGAAGTAGAGGCCGCCCAGCACCCCGGCGCCGAGCACCCACAGCAGGATCGGGCCGCGCGCGTCGTGCAGCCAGTAGGCCGTCGCATTCACCAGATAGCGGCAACCGAAGCTGACCACGACCGCGAGCAGCACCGACACCAGGAACAACGGGACCGTCGTCCAGCGCTGCGGCAGATGTAGCGGGAAGCACAGGGCGCCGACCACGACCGGCACGACGAACCGGGTGAGCATCGCGTGCGCGGCACGGCCCAGGTCAGCGGCCAGATAGGCGGTCAGCGGGGACACCGGACGTAACAGATCGGCAGCGACGTCGCCCGTCCGGATACGTTCGGCGAGCTCCGCCCAGCCCCACAGCAGGACCACGCTGAGTAGTCCTTGACCGAACCACACGTACGTGGCGAGTTGCTCCGCGTCGTAGCCACCCGGCCGGCCGCCGAGCGCGCTCGCCGCCACCGCGAGCAGCACATAGCACCGCAGGTAGCCGAAGACCACATTGGTGAACGTTCCGGCTATGGTGGCCTGACGATAGGTGGTGTACCGCCGGAAACCCGACCCGGCCAGTGCACCGAAAGTAGTAATCCAGCCGCGCAACGGACCATCCGGAGAGATCGTGAGCACGCTGGCGTCCTTCCCGGCCACGCAGCTACTCTCCTTTCCACCAACCCGCAGTGAGCCGGGAGACTGTACCCGGGTCACCGGTCGGCGACGGCTCGATTTCTTGACACCCTGGAGTTCGCCGTGACGGAGCGTTGCCAATCGCCGGGCCGGGTCGCCCGATGAACGGTTGGAGCTCCCGCCCGGGCGGCGAAGGCTGGGACGACGAACCCGCGTGGGTCTACGAGATCACTTGGGAGTGGGAACCGCTCCCCGGTCAGCGCTATCCGGGCGACCCCGGGCGCCGCAAGGCCGTGCACACCCCGGTCTACGAGGCGTCCCGCGGCGATCGGCCCGGACCCGCGCCGGTCAGCTCGACTCCGGCAGGCGGCGCGCCCCAAGGTCGCGGCCGGGTTCCGGCCGAGGATCCGCAGCGGTACGGTGGTGCGCCGCGCGACTCCCGCGACGACCCGTCCTGGAACCGTCCCTACGGGGATCAGCAGCGCCGTGGGGGTGCGCCCGTCTACGGGCGCGGAAACCCGTCTCCGGCGTCGGCCACACCGGGATGGGCGCCCGGGTCGCCGGCTCCCGGCTCACCGGGGCGTCCGTCGTCCGGGCCGGTCTCGCCGGGACGTCCGTCGTCCGGGGCGGCCCGGGTGCCGCAGTCGCCACCCGGCCAGCGTCAGCAGGAGAACTGGGGTGGGCGACCACCGCAGTCGCAGCAGCCTCAGCAACCACAGCAGCCTCCGCAGTGGCATCGGGACGGGTACGAAGGGCAGGCCGCGCCGGGGCGTGGCGGGTTCGGGGCCGGGCAGGCTCCGGCGGCTCGGGGTGGGGCTCAGATTCCGCCCGGGCAGCAGCGTGGGCCGGTTGCCCCTGGCCAAGTTCCGCCTGGCCAGATGCAGCCCGGTCAAGTTCCGCCCGGCCAGATGCAGCAGGGCCAAGTTTCG
Source organism: Actinoplanes cyaneus (assembly GCF_016862095.1). Lineage (GTDB taxonomy): Bacteria > Actinomycetota > Actinomycetes > Mycobacteriales > Micromonosporaceae > Actinoplanes > Actinoplanes cyaneus. The sequence goes on along the minus strand of NZ_BOMH01000007.1, from coordinate 201,104 downwards.
CCTGGGCAGATGCAGCAGCCCGGCCACATGCAGCCTGGTCCGACGCAGCCTGGTCAGAGGCAGCCGGGCCAGATGCAGCCCGGTCAGATGCCGGCTGGTTCGCAGCAGCGGTTCGTGGAGCAGCCCGGGTTCCAAGGGCGGCCACCTCAGCATGGGCCTCGACCCGAGCAGGGCCGGCCTGACGCGACCGGTGGGCCGGCCTACGGTGGCGCGCGGCCCGCTCCGCCGGAAGCGTTCCCGACGCGAGGCGGGCGCGACGGGCGTACGCCCGAATCGCCGTTCGATCTCCGGCCCGCTCCGCAGGATCGCAACAGCCCGGCGCCGTCGCGGCCCGCGGCCCAGCCGACCCGGATGACACCTCAGCAGCCGGCCGTGCCGCCGGCGGCGATGTACCCGGGTGGGGCTGGGCATCCCGGGCAGGCGCCCTATCGGCGGGACGACTACGGGTGGGCCGCCGATCAGCCGGTTTCCGGGATTGCCTCGGCGCCGGTTTCCGGGATTGCCTCGGCGCCCGTTTCCGGAGTTGCTTCGGCGCCTGTCTCTGGGGTCGCTGGTCCTGGGATCGCGCCTGTGTCCGGGGTTGCCGGTCCTGGGATTGCGCCCGTGTCAGGGATCGCCGGTCCCGGGATCGCCGGTCCCCGGGTTGCGCCCGTGTCCGGCGTTGCCGGTCCTGGGATCGCGCCCGTCTCCGGGGTCGCGGGTCCTGGGATCGCGCCCGTCTCCGGGATCGCGGGTCCTGGGATCGCGCAGGGGGGCGAACCGCGGCGGGTGGACCTGGGTTCGCCCGGGGGGCCGCTGCCGCGGCGTGGCGGGGTGCCGTTCCCGTCCCAGGAGCAGACTCAGGCGATCGACCCTCGGCGGGTCGGGCGTGGCGAGCCGTTCACCGGTGGGGTTCAGGGGCCGGCCGGCGTTCCGGGGCAGCGGCCCGGGGACGAGGCGGTGGCCGGGGTCGGCGGGACGTCCTACTCGGAGGCGCCGTTCACGGAAACTGCTCCGCAGCCGTTCCCGGAAGCCTCGGCGCAGACCGTCGCTCCGGCACCGCAAACCGCGTCGGCACCGCCAGCAGCCTCGGCACCGCAAGCCGCGTCGGCACCGCAAGCCGCGTCGGCACCGCCAGCAGCCTCGGGATCGGCGCCCGCCTCAGCGGCACCGGCCGCCGACGCTCCCTTTGCCGTCCCGACACCGCCGGCCTCCCCGGCGCCATCGGCCGCTTCCGTCGAACCGGCAACTGAGGAGCCGCGCGGGCTCGGCTGGCTGCTGTCGATGAGCGGGCTCGGGGCGGAGACACCCGTGCCCGACACCTCGCCGCTGGCGCCCGAGCCCGTGGTCGAGGAGGAGATCGTCAAGCCGGCCGGTTGGTTCGCGGCCGAGGAGGACTCGGAGGACGAGGCAACGCAGGAACCGGCCGCCGCCGAGGCGACCGTTGTGGACGCCGAGATCACCCAGACGCGCCTGACCACCGACGCGGCCGAGCCGGAGATCACCCAGACGCGCCCGGCCACAGACGCGGCCGAGCTGGAGATCACCCAGGCGCGCCTGGCCACGGACGCGGTTGAGAGCACAGCTACGCGCTTGACGGCCGACGCAGCCCGGACCGAGATCACGCCGGCGCGCGTGGGCTCGGACAGCGCTGAGGTGAGCGAGGCCGAGATCACTCAGGCCCGGTTGACTCTGGAGGATGTTCCGGAGGCGGCTGCGGTCGCTGAGGCTCACCGCGGGCACTCGCGGGATGAGGACGAGCCGGCCGGGGACGTTCCGGAGTGGATTGCCGCGGTGCAGGCGCGGTACGGGCGGCACGAGCGGTCCGACGCCGACGAACGGCCGGGACGTCACGAGCAGCCCGCGGCCGAGCCCCTAGTCGCCGCGCACCTCGCCGCTGAGGGTGTCGCGCCGGATCTGGTCGAGGCCGAGGAGCCGCTCCGCACCGCTGAGGAGCCGGTCCCGACTGCCGCCGAACCGGTCGCCGCTGCCGTCGAGCCGATCCTCACGCCTGTCGAGCCGGTCCTCACCGCGGAGGAGCCGGTCCACGCGGCTGAGGAACTGGCCCCCACCGCGGAGGAGCCGGTCAACGCGGCTGACGAACCGGCCCTCACTGCGGAGGAGCCGGCCCGCGCGGCTGACGAACCGGTCCTCACCGAAGAGGAGCCGGTCTTCACCGTTGTCACCGATCTTGCGGAGGCGGTGGCCGAGGACCTGGTCAGCCCAGCACCTGGCTTCGCGGACCAGCCGGTCAGCGCAGCGCCGGTCCATGCCGACGAACCGGTGGGCGTGGACGAGCCGGTGGATTCCGGGGTTGACCTCACCGGCGTGGAGCGGCCGGTCAGCGCTGTTCCTGCCGGGGTCGAGGCAGACGCGCCGGTGGGGCCGGGCATTCCGGTCTGGCCGCCGATCAAGGCGGTTACGGTGGCCCTCGCGGAGGCTGAGCCGGTCGCGGCGGTGACGCCCACGAGCGAGCCGGTAGCGGTGGCCGCGCCGGTGAGCGAACCTGAGCCGGTCGCTGCGGCTCCTTCCGTGACGGAGCCTGAGCCGGTCGCCGCGGTGGAGACCCTGGCGGACGGGGGCTTCGAGAGCCTGGGTGGGGAGCGAGACGGCGGCGCCTCGGCCGACGCGGTGAGTGCTGGTGCGGGACCGGCATCCGGGGACGCCCACGACACATCCGAACCGGGATCGACCGTCGAGCACCACCACGACGGGACCGGGCCGGCCTTCGCACTCACCGACGACACTGCGACCGAGACGTCCGCCGCCGTCCCGGCCATCGTGGCGGTGCCGGCGGACGGCGGGACGGACAGCGGGTCCGCGACCGTCGATGCCGTCGCGGAGTTCGCGGCCGCCGAGGGCACCGGGACTCCGGCTTCCGACGCCGCTGAGACTCCGGCCGTTGACGCCGCTGAGGTCGCTGAGACTCCGGCCGTCGACACCCCAGAGGTCGCTGAGACTCCGGCCGTTGAGACGGCAGAGATCGGTGAAACACCGGCCGCCGAGACCGCAGAGGTCGTCGCGTCTCCGGCTGTCGAGACGGCAGAGATGGCCGGGGCTCCGGCGGGCGATGCCGGCGAGGCGGGTGCGGAGGTGGCGAGCGCCGGCCCGGGTGCCGAGGCGGTCGCGGCCGGTGCGGGGAACGGTGCTGACGACGTACGTACGCGTGCTTCTGGATCTGAGCGGGAGAAAAGCCGCAACCTCGACCCGGAGGAGGTCGTCGCGCCGATCCGGCAGCGGCGGGACCAGCGCGCGCCGGCGGACCGGCGGCGGGCCGACCCGGAGCAGATCCTCGCGGCGTACCCGTGGATGTTCGATCCGGAGACGCTGCGGGAGCAGGTCGACGAGCCGGACCGGCTGTGGGATCTCGTGGACCGGCTGTCCGACCGGCTGGAGTTCGCCGAGCGCGACACTGTCCGGGCCGGGCTGCTCACCCTGCGCGCGGTCGTGTCGCGGGTGCTCGGGGAGCTGGACGACGCGCTGGCCGACGGGCGGGAAGGGCTGCGGCACGCCGAGTCCGCGGGTGAGGCCCGGATGATCTCGGTGGCGCAGGCGCGGCTCGCGCACGTGCTGCAGTGGCGGGGCGAGTTCGAGGAGGCGGACCGGCTCTATGCCCGGGCCGACTCGCCGGAGCTGCCCGCTCGCCTGCGGGCGGAGATCTACGAGCTGGCCGGGCGCTCGGCGTACGAGCAGGGGCGGTTCCTGGAGGCGGTGAACCGCTTCGAGCGGGCCCTGGACCTGTGCCAGGACCGTGACCCGGAGCTGGTGGAACGCATCGAGCTGGCGCTGGACGTGATCGCCCGGCGGTCCGGCGACGGCTGGGGTCCCTACCCGCGGCGGCGCGAGGAGTTGCTGGAGCTGCCGGCCGCGCCGATGCTGCTGCCGGACGAGGGCGCGGGACTGTGGGGCTACGCGGCGGCGGTCGAGCCGAAGTATGCCCAGGCGCAGGCGTTCGCCGAGGGGGTCGCGTGGGTGCGCCGCCCGGACTCGCCGGCGTGGGAGCTGATCGACCCGTCCGGCGCCGTGGTGATCGGCGCCGACTCGGGTTACCTGGCCGCCGACCGGTTCTCCGAGGGGCTGGCCTGGGTGACCCGGGAAGCCGACGGCGGCTGGTCCGCGATCGACCGGGAGAACCGGCTCATCGTGCCGGGCGGCTTCGAGGACGTCCGGCCGTTCCGTCGTGGCCTGGCGCTGTTCCGGCGCGCCGGTGGCTGGGGCGCGGTCGACCGGCACGGCCGGATCGTGGTGCAGCCGAAATGGCGGCAGGTCGCGACCGTGCTCAGCACCGGCGGCCCGATCGACGGCTTCAGCGACGAGGGTTTCCTGGTCGTCGACGGCGGCACCGGGTTCGGCGTGATCGACCAGAACGGGCAGCAGGTGATCCCGCCGGTGCACAAGGCCGTGGTGATCCACCCGTCGGCGTTCCTGATCGCCGACGAGGCGGGCCGCTGGGGCGCGGTGGACCGGCAGGGGCAGCCGCTGGTGGAGACCAGGTACACCGAGCGCGCGGAGGCGATCGAGGAGGTCGTCCGGCTTCGGCCTGACGCACGGCCGGTTCTCTAGTGACTCGATAGGGTTCGAGATATGAAGTTCCGTCATCTCGGCCGTTCCGGCCTGCTGGTCAGCGAGATCGCCTACGGCAACTGGATCACCCACGGGTCCCAGGTGGAGGAGGAGGCCGCGCTCGCGTGTGTGCGCGCGGCCCTCGAGTCCGGGATCACCACGTTCGACACCGCCGACGTCTACGCCGGCACCCGCGCTGAGGAGGTGCTGGGGCGGGCGCTGAAGGACGAGCGTCGCGACGGCCTGGAGATCCTCACCAAGGTCTACTGGCGGACCGGGCCGGGCGCCAACGACAGCGGCCTGTCCCGCAAGCACATCATGACGTCGATCGACGGGTCGCTGCGCCGGCTCGGCACCGACTACGTCGACCTCTATCAGGCCCATCGGTACGACCACACGACGCCGCTCGAGGAGACCATGGAGGCGTTCGCCGACGTGGTGCGCTCGGGCAAGGCGCACTACATCGGCGTGTCCGAGTGGGATGCCTCGCAGATCCGCGCGGCGAAGGTTCTCGCGGACGAGCTGAAGATCCGCCTGGTGTCGAACCAGCCGCAGTACTCGATGCTGTGGCGGGTCATAGAGGCCGAGGTGGTGCCCGCCTCGCAGGAGTCGGGTCTCGGCCAGATCGTCTGGTCGCCGCTCGCCCAGGGTGTGCTGACCGGGAAGTACAAGGCGGGTCAGCAGCCGCCGGCCGGGTCACGGGCCACCGACGAGAAGTCCGGGGCGGGGTTCATCGCCCGCTGGCTCGAGGACGACGTGCTGAACACCGTCGCCCGGCTGCAGCCGCTCGCCGACCAGGCGGGGCTGACCATGGGGCAGCTCGCGATCGCCTGGGTGCTCAGCAACCCGAACGTCTCGGCGGCGATCATCGGCGCGTCCCGGCCCGAGCAGGTGCGGGACAACGTCAAGGCGTCCGGGGTGGAACTGGACGAGGGCCTGCTGAAGGCGATCAACGAGATCGTCGACCCGATCGTCACCCGGGACCCGAAGCTGACGACCAGCCCGGCCGAGCGGCCGTGAACATCGAGGCCGGCCCGTTGCCGGGCCGGCCTCGCCTCACGCCTGTTGCCGGGACAGCCTCGCCCCAAGCCCGTTGCCGAGTCGGCCACACCTCAGACCCGTTGCCGAGTCGGCCTCGGCTCAGCTCCAGAATCGCATCAGGTCGAAGCCCCGCGCGATCAGGTCGGGATAGAGCTGGAGCCACTCGGCGATCCAGGTGACCAGCCGGGAGAAGTAGTCGCCGAGGCTGGTCTGCCAGAGCGCCACGAACAGCAGCAGGAAGCCGAACGGGGCGAACGTGTCCCAGGCGCGCCGGTAGGCCGGGCTCAGCCACGGCCGCAGGATGCTGCCACCGTCCAGCCCCGGGATCGGCAGCAGGTTCAGCACACTCGCGGTGATCTGCAGGAACGCGACCACGGAGAGCGCCTGCCAGAACTCCGGGTGGTCGGTCAGGACGAACGCCCGGGTCCCGGTCTCCACGATGTCCGGCCCCAGGCCCACTATGAACGGCAGGGCCGCCACCACCGCCAGGATGACGTTGGTGAGCGGCCCGCTCGCGCTGATCAGGGAATCCTTCAGCTTGCTGTTGATGTAGCGGTGATCGATCCAGACCGCGCCACCGGGCAGGCCGATGCCGCCCAGGATCACCACGATGACCGGCAGCACGATGGACAGCAGCGGACTCGTGTACTTCAACGGGTTGAGCCGCAGGTAACCCCGGTCGGCGACGGTCAGGTCGCCGGAGAAGTACGCCGCGACAGCGTGCGCGTACTCGTGCAGGCAGAGCGAGACCAGCCAGCCCGACACGATGAACAGGAACGCGTCGAACCCGACGTTGCCGTACTTCGTCCAGAGCAGCACGCCGCTCACCGCGAAGATCGCGACGATGCCGACGAAGACCGGACTCGGGACGAACGCGTTCCGCGGGGTGCGCGTGTAGACCGGTTCGTAGGTCACGTCACTCCGCCGGCTGCAGGCTCATCTGATAGTCCACCCGGTCGTCCTCGATCAGCGTGACCGTGCTGACCCCGGTGGCCTGCAGCTGCCGCCACTCCTGGCCGATCCAGGACTCGGCATCCGCCTGACTGCTGAACGTCTCGGCCGGTCCGTCGACCGATTTGCCGTCGACGTCTTCGTACCGCCAACTCCACGGCATTGAGCCGCCCCCTCATGTCGTACGTCGGTGGCCTTCCACCCTACGGCGTGCGCGTGTGCGACCCGGCTCTAAGGTACGGGGCATGTCCGAAGATCGGTGGAACACGGTCCTGGTGCTCGGCGGGATCCGCTCCGGCAAATCCGCGTTCGCCGAATCGCTGGTGGCGGACGCGCCCGCGGTGCGGTACGTCGCCACCGCGGTCGGCGGCGAGGACGACCCGGAGTGGCGGGCCCGGATCGAGGAGCATCAACGGCGCAGGCCGCAGTCCTGGTCGACCGAGGAGACCGCGGCCGACCCGTCCCGGCTCACCGAGCTGCTGACCGAGGCGAAGCCGGACGACACGCTGCTCGTCGACGACCTCGGCGGCTGGGTGGCCGCGGTGCTCGACCCGGCCCGCCAGCCCAACGACGACGAGGCCGACGTGGCGGCCCTGGCCGCGGCGGTGCGGGCCTGCCGCGCGCGGGTGGTGCTGGTCAGCCCGGAGGTGGGGCTGTCGCTGGTGCCGGTCACGCCGGTGGGGCGGGCCTTCGCCGACGCTCTCGGGACCACGAACCAGGCGCTGGCCGAGGCCTGCGACGGCGTGGTGCTGGTGGTGGCCGGGCAGCCGAGCTGGCTGAAGCGCACGCCGGAGCTCACCGCCGCGGTGGCCGCCGTTCCCGCTCCGACCGCCGCGTCGGGGCCACGACCGATCCCGGCCACTGCCACGGGCACCGCCACCGCGACACCCGCGCCGCCCCCGCCGCCGGCCTCCGTCACGCCGCAGCCGGCTTCCGTCACGCCATCGTCGGCCTCGGTGACGCCGCCACCGGCCGATCCGGTCTTCGTGACTCCCCCGGCCGACCCGGCGTTCGTCGCGGCGCCCGTGGAGGCGACCGTCGTCGCGCCGCCGCCGGCCGTCGACCCGGCGCCCCCGGTCGCCGACGCGCTCGGCGGCATGACGATGAGCCTTCCGCTGGTCGCCTCCGGCCTCACCAAGATCCAGCCGGGCATGGACCTGCCGCTGCCGGACAGCGACGCCGGCCCGGACGCGCGGGAACGCCTGGGCACGATCGATCTGCCCGGCGCCGGGCTGGGCATGGTCGCCGAGGCGGTCGAGTTCGCCGCCGCCACCCAGGAGACCACCAGCCCGCAGCCGTGGTCCTCGGTCCGGGTCGTGGTGATCTCCGGCCGGCACGGCGGCGGGGCCGCGGCCGGCGCCGACCCGCTCGACGTCGAGCGCCGGGTCGCCGAGACCGAGCGCGGCCTCGGCCTGCTGGGCCGGCTCGCGGGGCAGGCCGGGGCGGACATCGCCGTTCTGCGCGTACGGTCCGCCGGCGCGATGGAGGACGGCCCGGTCACCGAGGCGCACGCCGTCGAAGCCGCGCTGCGGCAGGGCTGGCAGCTCGCCGACGAGGCCGCCGACGCGGGCCGGGACGCGCTGCTGCTGGCCGGGATCGGGGTCGGCGTCGAGGCGATGGCCACCGCGGTGCTCGCCGCGTCCACCGGGGCCGAGGCGGCCGCGACCCTGCCGCGGGTGCTGCAGCCCGGCGGGCGGTTCGACGACCACGCCTGGATGGTGCGCTGCGCCGCGGTCCGCGACGCGCTGCACCGCATCCGGCAGGAGCCGCGCGGGGCGCACGACATCCTGCGCGAGATCGGCGGGCTGGACCTCGCCGTGGCCACGGGCGTGCTGCTCGGGGCGACCGCGCGGCGGCTCCCGGTGCTGCTGGACGGGCCGCTGGGCATCGCGGCCGGACTGGTCGCGCGGGACCTGGCCGGGCAGACCCGGCACTGGTGCCTGCTGCCCGAGGCCGGGACGCTGGCGCTGGTCAAGCAGGGGGCCGACGTCCTCGGCCTGACGCCCGTCCTGGAGCTCGGCCTGGATCTCGGCGAGGGAGCGAACGCGCTGGCGGCGCTGCCGCTGCTGCGCACCGTGCTGGGGCTGGCGGCGGCGCTGCCGGTGCATCCGGCGCTGCTCGCCGAGCAGGGTGACGGGGGCCTCTCCGACGACCTCGACGAGTCGGACGACGGGCTCGGGATCGACGACAGCTACGACGACGGGATCGACGAGGAAGAGCCGACGACGGTGCTCCCGACCGGCTTCGGCAACCCGGCCGGCACCTCCACCGGCGCGGGCCCGGCCGGCATGGGCACGGCCGGCGCCAACGGCGTGGGCACGGCCGGCAGCTCTGCGGGCACGGGTACGGACGGCGTCGAGGACGGCGCGGCCGGCCGCTCGTGACGGGGCGGCCCGCGGGCCGGGTGACGGACGGCTTCCGGCTGGCGGTCACCACCCTGACCGTGCTGCCGGTGCGCGGCGGCCGGGTGGACCGGTCCGTCGCGGCCGTGGCCATGGGCGTGGCGCCGCTGGTCGGGGCGTTGCTCGGGCTGGTGCTGGCGGGTCTGTCCGAGGGGCTGGGAGCGCTGGGCGCACCCGGCCTCGTCGCCGGTGCGGTGACGGTGGCCGCCGGCGCGTTGCTGACCCGGGGACTGCACCTGGACGGGCTGGCGGACACGGTGGACGCGCTGGGCTCCTACCGGTCCGGCCCGGCCGCCCTGGAAATCATGAAGAAGCCGGACATCGGCCCGTTCGGGGTGGTGGCGCTGGCGGCGACCGTGCTCGTGCAGGCCGCCTCGATCGCTGCCGTTCCCTGGTGGGCGATCGTCATGGCCTGGACCACCGGGCGCCTGGCGATCTCGCTGGCCTGCCGCCGGGGTGTCCCGCCGGCCCGCCCGGAAGGGCTGGGCGCGATGGTCGCCTCCACGGTCCCCTCCCCCGTCGTCGTGCTCGCCGCGATCCTCGTGGCGGCCGCCGCCGTCCCCGCGATCCCCGGCCGCCCGTGGCAGGGCCCGCTGGCCGTGATCGTCGCGCTCGGGGCCGTTCTGCTGCTGCTCCGCCACTGTGTCCGGCGGCTCGGCGGCATCACCGGGGACGTGCTCGGCGGCTGCGCCGAACTGGCCACCACCCTCACCCTCCTGACGCTCACCCTCAGCTGAACGCCGGAAGGCCCCGGCTGGCTCTCAGGGCTGCATCAGGGCCCCGACACAGCCGTCAGCACCAGCCGACGGAGTTCGGCTGGTGCTGACGGCTGTCATCAGGCTCGGAGACGACCGTGAGCACCAGCCGGGTGGGGTGAGGCGCGTGGCGGACTGGAGCGGGCCGGGACCTCGCGGACGTTGTCACGGCGAGGGCTGCCATGGGCGTACGGGAAAAGGGTCCTCAAGGGTTGTCAGCGGACCGAGGGCTGAACGAAAGGCGGCTTGACCAGGCGGGCCTCGGTGCGGCGCCCCCGGATGTCGATCTGGACGAGGTCGCCGTCGGCAAGGCCCGGCGCGGTGTCGATCAGGCCCAGGGCGATGCCGGCCTTCTTCGTCGGGGAGAAGGTGCCGCTGGTGGTCTCGCCGACCTGGTCGTCGCCCGAGAAGATCGGCATGTGGCCGCGCGGGATGCCGCGACCGGTCAGTTCCAGGCCGCGAAGGGTGCGGCGCGGGCCGGCGGCCTTCTCGGCGAGGAGCGCGTCGCGGCCCCAGAACGCCGGCTTGGACCAGCCGACCGCCCAGCCGGAACGGGCCTGGACCGGGCTGATGTCCAGCGTCAGCTCCTGACCGTGCAGCGGGTAGCCCATCTCGGTGCGCAGCGTGTCGCGGGCGCCGAGGCCGCACGGGCGGACGCCGGCTCCGATCAGCGCGTCCCACACGGTGGCCGCGGCGTCCCACGGCACGACCAGCTCGTAGCCGTGCTCGCCGGTGTACCCGGTGCGGCAGACGACGAGCGGCACGCCGCTGAGCGTGGCGTCGGTGAACGACATGTAGTCGTGGTCGGCCGGCAGCCCCAGCGCGGCGAGGGCCGAGGCGGAGGACGGGCCCTGGACGGCGAGGATCGCGAAGTCGCGGTGCAGGTCGGTGACGTGGATCCCGGCGGGCGCGGCGGCTGCCAGGCGGCGGACGACCTCGGTGGTGTTCGCGGCGTTCGGGATCAGGAAGACGTCGTCGGGACCGTAGAGGTACGCGATCAGGTCGTCGACGACCCCACCGGAGGAGTCGCAGCAGAGTGTGTACTGCGCCTTGCCGGGGGCGATCCGGCCCAGGTCGTTGGTGAGGCACGAGTTCACGAAGTCCGCCGCGCCGACCCCGAGGACCCGCGCCTTGCCCAGGTGGGACACGTCGAAGACGCCGGCCGCCCCGCGCACCGCGGCGTGCTCCTTGAGGACGCCTCCACCCGCGTACTCCAGGGGCATCTCCCAGCCCCCGAACGGGGCGAGCTTCGCCCCCAGCGCGACGTGGCGTTCGTGCAGCGGGGAGCGGAACAACTCGGCAGACATGAGACTCAACTTACCGGTGACCTTGGCGCTGGTTAGAGTCGCGGTGAACACCAAGTGTTTCCCACCAGCCGGGAGACCGCCCACCGGCGGGACCGGCCCAGAACGTCGCGGAGAGTCCGAGTGACCCAGCCCAGCCTGAGCCTGGTCGATACCGACCCGGCCGAATTGGCGGTCGATGCCATCGTCATCGGCCTGCACAGCCAGCCCGACCAGGACGGCGCCCTGCTTCCGGCGCCGGGGGCGGAGAGCATCACCGCCGCGTTCGACGGAAAGCTGACCGCGACGCTCGCCCTGCTCGGCGCGACCGGCGCGCCGGGTGAGGTGACCAAGCTGGCCACGCTCGGCACGATCACCGCGCCGCTGGTGGTCGCGGTGGGCCTCGGCGACGAGCCGTCCGGCGCGTCGCCGGAGCTGGAGACGTTGCGGCGGGGCACCGGCGCCGCGGTCCGGTCCCTGGCCGGCAGCGCCACCGTGGCGCTGGCGCTGCCGCTGCCCGACGACGAGGACGCGCCGCGGGTGCTGCGGGCGATCCTGGAGGGCGCGCTGCTCGGTGGCTACCGGTTCGCCGGTTACAAGACCAAGCCGCAGAAGGGCCGCCGCGAGCCGGTGACCGCGCTGCAGGTGCACGTGCCGGACGCCGCCGACGAGGCCGCCGCGGCCGAGCTGGTCCGCGCCGAGGCCGTCGGGCGCGCGGTGCGCCAGGCGCGCGACTGGGTGAACATGGCGCCGAACCTGCTGCAGCCGGCGCCCTTCGCCGACCTGGTGCAGGCCGCCGCCACCGAGGCCGGGCTGGCCGTCGAGGTGCTCGACTTCGAGCAGCTCAAGGCCGGTGGGTACGGCGGGATCGTGGCGGTCGGCCAGGGCTCCGAGGCGCCGCCGCGGCTGGTGAAGCTGACCTACACGCCGGAGGGTGTGACCGACCCGAAGCGGGTCGCGCTGGTCGGCAAGGGCATCACGTTCGACACCGGCGGTGTGAGTATCAAGCCGTCCGCCGGCATGTGGGAGATGAAGTCGGACATGGCCGGCGCCGCCGCGGTCGGGGCCACGATGCTGGCGATCGCCGCGGTCAAGCCGGGGGTGGCCGTCTCCGGTTACCTGGCGATCGCGGAGAACATGCCGTCCGGGTCGGCGTACCGGCCGGGCGACGTGATCACCATGTACAACGGCAAGCGGGTCGAGGTCTTCAACACCGACGCCGAGGGGCGCATGGTGCTCGGCGACGCGATGGCCCGGGCCTGCGAGGACGGCACCGACTACCTGTTCGAGACGTCCACGCTGACCGGCGGCCAGGTGATCTCGCTGGGCAAGCGGATCGCCGGCCTGATGGGCTCCGAGGAGGCGACCACGCTGGTCAAGACGGCCGGCGACGCGGTCGGCGAGCCGGCCTGGCCGATGCCGCTGCCGGACGACGTGCGCAAGGGCATGGAGTCGGAGATCGCCGACATCTGCCAGACGAACGCGAACCTGGACCGGGCCGGGCACATGCTGCAGGGCGGCGTGTTCCTGCGCGAGTTCGTCGAGCCGGGCGTGGAGTGGGCGCACATCGACATCGCCGGGCCGGGTTACCACTCGGGCGAGGCCACCGGCTATTGGACCAAGGGCGGGACCGGCGTGCCGATCCGCACCCTGTTGCACCTGGTCGAGACGCTCTAATCAGGCGTACGCCGTCCGGCCCCGATCAGGCCGGGCGGCGTTCTTGCCGGGCGTTGCGGGTCAGGCCGGGCGGCGTTCCTACCGGGCGTTGCGGGTCAGGCCGGGCGGCGTTCCTACCGCGGCATAGTCGATCAGGCCGGGCGGCGTTTCTGGCGGGCGTTGTAATCGCGCATGCGCTGCGGATAGCCGAGCAGCCGGACGTCGTAGATCGGCAGGGAGAGCTGTTGTGCGAAGCGGCGCGCGATCTCCGGCGACTCGATGCGCCGCCGGGTCCACTCGCCGTCGTGTGCCACGAGCAACACGGTGGTCTCGGTCACCGTGGTGCGGGGCTCGACGAACGCCTCGACACCCCGCCGCGAGCGGACGAATTGCGTGAGATGCTCCAGATCAGCCTGATCCACCCGTCGTCCGCCGGGCCCACCCGTACGAGGACGACGTCGAAACCAAGCCACTGCTCCTCCTCACGCTGAATGCCGCAAGGGTACGACGAGCCGACGTGTCTTGGGGCACCTGGCTGCATTGAGCGGGTCCTCAAGTGACAAGATGTCCGAGACGGGACTGTGACCGTTTCCATTGTGTGACCCACATGGCGACGACTCGACTACTGGAGTCAACGTGAGCCAGCCGAACGGCGGAACCTTCGACATCGTCATCCTCGGCGCAGGCAGCGGCGGGTACGCGGCCGCGTTGCGCGCCGCCGAGCTTGATCTCTCCGTGGCACTGATCGACAAGGCCGAGGTCGGCGGCACCTGCCTGCACCGGGGCTGCATCCCGACCAAGGCGCTGCTGCACGCGGCGGAGATCGCCGACCAGACGCGCGAGAGCGAGCAGTTCGGCGTCAAGGCCGACCTGGTCGGGATCGACATGGCCGGGGTGAACTCGTACAAGGACGGCGTCGTCGGCCGTCTCTACAAGGGCCTGCAGGGTCTGCTCGGGCACAACAAGAACATCACGCTCGTCGCCGGCGCCGGCAAGCTGGTCAGCAAGGACACCGTCGAGGTGGACGGGCAGCGCTACACCGGCCGCAACGTCATTCTGGCGACCGGCTCCTACTCGCGGACGCTGCCGGGCCTGGAGCTCGACGGCACCCGGGTGATCGCCAGCGAGCACGCGCTGAAGCTGGACCGCGTGCCGAGCTCCGCGATCGTGCTGGGCGGCGGCGTGATCGGCGTCGAGTTCGCCAGCGTGTGGAAGTCGTTCGGCGCCGACGTGACCATCATCGAGGCCCTTCCCCGCCTGGTCGCCGCGGAGGACGAGGAGATCTCGAAGACCGTCGAGCGCGCCTTCCGCAAGCGGAAGATCAACTTCAAGGTCGGCAAGCCGTTCGAGAAGGTCGAGAAGACCGCCGACGGCGTGAAGGTCACCATCTCCGGCGGCGAGACGCTCGAGGCGGAGGTCCTGCTGGTCGCGGTCGGCCGCGGGCCGACAACCGCCAACCTGGGGTACGAGGAGCAGGGCATCACCCTGGACCGCGGCTTCGTGATCACCAACGAGCGCCTGCACACCGGGGTCGGCAACATCTACGCCGTCGGCGACATCGTGCCCGGCCTGCAGCTCGCGCACCGCGGCTTCCAGCAGGGCATCTTCGTCGCCGAGGAGATCGCGGGCAAGAACCCGGCGGTCATCGACGAGGCGGGCATCCCGCGGGTCACCTACTCCGACCCCGAGGTCGCGTCGGTCGGCCTGACCGAGGCCAAGGCCAAGGAGAAGTACGGCGCCGACAAGGTCACGTCGTACAACTACAACCTGGGCGGCAACGGCAAGAGCCAGATCCTCAAGACCGCCGGCTTCGTCAAGCTGGTCCGCGTCGAGGACGGCCCCGTGGTCGGCGTCCACATGGTCGGCGCCCGGATGGGTGAGCTCGTCGGCGAAGCCCAGCTGATCTACAACTGGGAGGCCTTCCCGGAGGAGGTCGCCCAGCTCGTACACGCCCACCCGACGCAGAACGAGGCGCTGGGCGAGGCTTTCCTCGCGCTCGCGGGCAAGCCCCTGCACGCGCACAGCTGATATTCATCGCTTCGAGAAGCGTTAAGGAGTTTGGGGAAAAATGCCGACATCGGTAACCATGCCGCGGCTGGGCGAGAGTGTCACCGAGGGCACCGTCACGCGCTGGCTCAAGCAGGAGGGCGAGCGCGTCGAGGTCGACGAGCCGCTGCTCGAGGTCTCCACCGACAAGGTCGACACGGAGATCCCGTCGCCCGCCGCGGGTGTGCTGACCCGGATCGTGGTCGCTGAGGACGAGACCGCGGAGGTCGGCAGCGAGCTGGCCGTCATCGCCGGCGAGGGCGAGGACGCCCCGGCCGCCGCCGAGCCCGAGCTGGCCCAGGCCGACACCACGCCGTCGACCGAGAAGCCGGTCGAGCAGGAGGCGTCCGCGCCGCAGGCCGAGCCCGCTCCGGCTGCTCCGGCCGCCACCGGCTCCGCCGAGGGCACCGAGGTGAAGCTGCCGGCGCTCGGCGAGAGCGTCACCGAGGGCACCGTCACCCGCTGGCTCAAGGCCGTCGGCGACACCGTCGAGGTGGACGAGCCGCTGGTCGAGGTCTCCACCGACAAGGTGGACACCGAGATCCCGTCGCCGGTCGCCGGCACGCTGCTGGAGATCCGGGTCGGCGAGGACGAGACCGCCGAGGTCGGCGGCGTCCTGGCGGTCGTCGGTTCCGGCTCCGCCGCGCCCGCCGCCGCACCCGCGCCGGCCCCCGCGCCGGAGCAGCCGAAGGCCGAGCCCAAGCCGGAGCCGAAGGCCGAGGCGCCGATCATCGAGTCGAAGCCGGCCCCGTCGGTTCCCGCGCAGCCGGTCGGCGAGTCCTACGCGACGCCGTCCCCCGCCGAGGAGAGCAAGCAGCCGTCCGCTCCCTCCACCCCGGCGGCTCCCGCCGCCCCGGCCGCCGAGACGGTCAAGGCGAACGGCGCCGGCGACGCCGGTTACGTGACGCCGCTCGTCCGCAAGCTGGCGGCCGAGAAGGGCGTGGACCTGTCCTCGCTGACGGGGACCGGCGTCGGAGGCCGGATCCGCAAGCAGGACGTGCTCGACGCCGCCGAGAAGGCCGCTGCCGCCAAGGCCGCGCCGGCTCCGGCCGCCGCTGCCCCGGCCGCCGCCGAGGCCCCCGCTCCCAAGGGAGCGGCCAAGCCCGAGCCGAGCCCGCTGCGGGGCCGCACCGAGAAGCTGACCCGCATCCGGGCCACCATCGCCCGGCGCATGGTCGAGTCGCTGCAGGTCTCGGCGCAGCTCACCACGGTCGTCGAGGTGGACGTCACCAAGATCGCGACGCTGCGGAACAAGGCGAAGGCCGACTTCCAGGCCAAGCACGGCGTGAAGCTGACCTTCCTGCCGTTCTTCGCGCTGGCCACGGTCGAGGCGCTGCAGCAGCACCCGGTCGTCAACTCCTCGATCGACGTCGAGGCGGGCACTGTCACCTACCACGGCGCCGAGCACCTGGGCATCGCGGTGGACGCGCCGAAGGGCCTGGTCGTCCCGGTCATCAAGGACGCCGGCGACCTGAACCTGGCCGGCCTGGCCAAGCGGATCGCGGACCTGGCGGACCGCACCCGCAACAACAAGATCGGGCCGGACGAGATTGGTGGCGGCACGTTCACGCTGACCAACACGGGCAGCAGGGGCGCGCTCTTCGACACGCCGATCATCAACCAGCCGCAGGTCGGCATCCTCGGTCTCGGCGCGGTCGTCAAGCGCCCGGTGATCGTGAACGACCCGAACCTCGGCGAGATCATCGCGCCGCGGTCGATGGTCTACCTGGCGCTGAGCTACGACCACCGGATCGTGGACGGCGCGGACGCCGCCCGCTTCCTGATGACCCTCAAGGAGCGTCTGGAGGCCGGGCACTTCGAGGCCGACCTCGGGCTGTGACATGGCCTCGCTTCGCTCGGCGGCATCGCGCCCCGGGAAGTCGATGTCGAGTGCACCGGAAACGCCCAGTCGTTTCCGGCACCCTCGACATCGACGGGCGCGATGCGCTGCTGGGCGAGGGTGGGACTGAAGTGAACTGAACGACATCGGGGGTGCGCCGTCACGGCGTACCCCCGATGTCGTTTTGATTCGGATCTTCTTCGGGCAAGACTGGGGGCATGCGGATCGTCATGGCCGGCGCGTCCGGCTTCCTGGGTGCCCGTCTCGCCGGAAGGTTGCGCCAGAGCGGCCACGACGTGGATCGGCTGGTCCGGCGGCCGGCTGCCGGCTCGAACGAGATCACCTGGACCCCGTCGCAGGGGCGGCTGGACCCGGCGGCGCTGGCCGGCGCGGACGCGGTGATCAACCTGGCGGGGGCGAACATCGGCGGGCGCCGCTGGACCGCGAGCTACAAGAACGTGCTGCGGGCCAGCCGGCTGGACACCACCGACACGATCGCCCGGGCGCTGGCGAAGCTGCCGGCCGCCGATCGCCCGCGCACGTTGCTGCAGTCGTCGGCGGTCGGGTGGTACGGCGACACCGGCGACCGCGAGGCGAGCGAGGAGTCCCCGGCCGGCAGCACGTTCCTGGCCGACCTCTGCCGGGTCTGGGAGGCGGCCGCCCGGCCGGCCGAGGATTCCGGCGTCCGGGTGGTTCTGCTGCGCACCGCGCCCGTCCTGGATCGGCAGGGTTCCCCGCTCAAGCAGTTGCTGCCGGTCTTCAAGCTGGGTGGCGGAGCGCGGTTTGGCGGCGGCCGCCAGTGGATGGCGTGGATCGCCGTGGCCGACTGGCTGGGCGCGGCCGAGTTCCTGCTGGAGCGCGAGGATCTGGCCGGGCCGGTCAACCTGGTCTCCGCCGCGCAGTGCACGAATCTCGACTTCACCCGGGCGCTGGCCCGTCAGGTGCGCCGCCCGGCACTGCTGACCGTGCCCGGTCCGGTGCTCGATCTGATGCTCGGTGAGCTGGCCGGTGAGGCACAGCGGAGTCAGCGGGTGATACCCGGCGTTCTGCGCAATGCCGGGTTCTCCTGGACGTACCCGGACATCGAGACCGCTCTCGGCGCCGCTCTGCAACCGCAACCGGGGATGACCCACTGAACTTCAGGCGGCGCTGCTAACCTGCGCGTGATGTCCGTCGCCGCCCCCGCCCCCGCCTCGTCCGCCGATCCCCCCTCGGAGACCTCCGCCACGCCCGGCACCAAGCCGCGCGAGTGGCCCGTGCACCTGAGCTTCGCCGTCGTGGCGCTCTCGTTCGCGGTGTACGTCACGAGTGGCCTCTGGCGGGACCCTTTCACGCACGTTCTCTCCGACAACGTCGGTGACCAGGCCTTCTTCGAGTGGCTCATGGGGTACGGGTACTACACCGTCACCCAGGGCTCGGATCCGTTCTTCGCCCAGCTGCTGAACGCGCCGCTCGGCGTGAACCTGGCCGCCAACACGTCGATCACCGTCTACACGGTGCTGATGACGCCGGTGACCCACTTCGCCGGGCCGCAGATCAGCTTCGTGACGGTGCTGACGCTCAACCTGGCCGGCTCCGCCTTCGTGTGGTACCTGTTCCTGCGCCGCTGGCTGGTCAAGAATGCGGTCGCGGCCGCCGTCGCCGGGTTGTTCTGCGGGTTCGCCCCCGGCTTCATCTCGCACGCGAACGGGCACCTGAACTGGACCGCCGGCTGGGTCGCCCCGGTCGTCGTCTGGCAGGTGCTGAAGCTGCGGGAGGAGGGCCGGCTGCGCTGGCTGCGCAACGGCGTCGTGCTCGGGCTGCTGCTCGCGGTCGGCTTCTCGATCGCCGCCGAGGGGCTGTTCTTCACCGCCCTGGGCAGCGGCGTGTTCGTGCTCGCCTGGTCGCTCTCCAAGGCGGTCCACGAGGAGGCCCGGGCGGCGCTGCCCCGGGTCGCGGCGGCGCTGGGCGTGACCGCGGTGGTCGCCGGCTCGCTCCTGGCGTACCCGTTGTACATGCACTTCGCCGGCCCGCAGACGTTCTCCGGGACCGGCTTCAACCAGGACTACTTCGCCGAGGACGCCGCGGCGTACCTGTCGTACGCGAACCGCTCGCTGGGCGGGCTCTTCGGCTGGCACGCCGACGTGGCGCCGAACCGGACCGAGGAGACGTCGTTCTTCGGCGTGCCGCTGGTGCTCCTGATGATCGTCGCGTTCGTGCTGCTCTGGCGGCGGTCGGATCCGGGACGCCGGGCGACGCTGCGCGCCGTCGGGATCGTCGGCCTGTTCTACCTGGTGCTCTCGCTCGGCCCGGTGCTGCACGTGAACAAGCACTTCTTCAACGGCTTCCCGATGCCGTACAAGGCCTTGAAGGAGCTGCCGCTCTTCGACTCGGCACTGCCGAGCCGCTTCGCACTCGGCGTGGTCGGTGTCTTCGGCATCCTGCTCGCGCTGCTGATCGACCAGTTGCTGGCCAAGCGGCCCTCCGGCGGCCTGCTGAACACGGCGCTCGCCGCGGCGATCGTGGTGAGCCTGCTGCCGGTCGTTCCGCTGCCGCTGCGGATCCAGCACCGCGCCCCCGAGCCGGCGTTCATCGCCGACGGGTTGTGGAAGAACTACGTGACCGAGGGCGGTTCGCTCTCCAGCCTGCCGTTCGCCATGAACGTGACCGCGGACGGGCAGCGCTGGCAGGCGTACACGATGGCCCGGGGCGGTCAGCAGTTCAAGATCCCGGACGGCTACTTCCTCGGCCCGCAGACCACCGGCGAGGAGGGCAAGAAGCAGGCCGGCCGGATCGGCTCGGTGCCGCTGGCCACCGACTGGCTGTTCCTGCGCGCCGCCTGGTACGGGTACGTCGCCAGCCTGAGCAACGCCGATCGCGCGCAGGCCCGGGCCGACTTCGAGTACTGGGGGCTGGACGCGGTCTTCCTCGCGCCGGAGATCACCGGCTCGGACCACCAGCCGCTGAACCGTGCGGCGGTCGAGGAGACCGCCCGGGATCTGCTCGGTGAGCCGGAACAGGTCGGCGGCGTGCTGGTGTGGCGCATCCGGCGGGGAGTCGACCCCGTCGACCGATGAGGGCAGGGCGCGTGATGCGCCGGACAGAAACGTGATACCGGTGAGTACGGAGTTAGGCTGGCCGTCGTGACAGCATCCGTACTCACCGTTCTGCGTCCCGGGCTGGTCGATTACCGCGACGCGTGGGACGAGCAGAAGCGACTGCACGAGGCCGTGGCCGACGGCACCCGGCCGGACACGATCCTCCTGCTGGAACACCCCAGCGTCTTCACCGCCGGCAAGCGCACCGAGCCCGCCGACCGTCCGTGGGACGGCACCCCCGTCGTCGACGTCGACCGCGGCGGCAAGATCACCTGGCACGGGCCGGGCCAGCTGGTCGGTTACCCGATCCTGAAGCTGCCCGACCCGGTCGACGTGGTGGCCTACGTGCGGCGCGTCGAGCAGATGCTGATCGATGTCTGCGCCGAGTTCGGCGTGGCCACCGAGCGCGTCGAGGGCCGCAGTGGCGCCTGGGTGCGGGCCACCGACGGCGGGCTCGACCGCAAGATCGCCCAGATCGGGATCCGGGTGGCCCGTGGCGTGACCCAGCACGGTTTCGCGCTGAACTGCGACTGCGACCTGACGGCGTTCGACCGGTTCGTCCCGTGCGGGATCCGGGACGCCGGAGTGACGTCGCTCAGCGCCGAGCTGGGCCGCCCGGTGACCGTCGCCGAGGTGATGCCGGTCGTCGAGCGGCACCTCACGACGCTGTTCTGATGATCCGCCAGACCGTGACCCCGCCGGACTTGCGGCAGGCCAGGAACTCTCCGGCTGCCGTGCAGCCGTAAGGGACGACGTCGGGCAACGTGCCGTAGAGGCGGCCGGTGCGCAGGTCCGTGACCTGCGTCCGGTCGCCGTCGAGGCGCAGCATCAGGTCCCCGGCGACCCGGCCCGGCCCGAGGTGGCGGACGACGGTGCCGGTCTCCGGGTCGAGGACGGCGTTGCGCCCGTCGGACCGCTGGGCGACACCGCCGGAGAGTCCCACCCAGCCGGGCGCGGTCCAGCGCAGCGCCCCGGTCGCCGGGTCGAGGGCGCTGATCCCCGACTGCCCCCGCACGCAGAGCACGGCACCGCAGGGCACGACCTCGGTCGGGTGCATCACCAGGGGCCGCGCGGTCCACACGGTGGTCAGGTCGGTCAGGCGCAGCGCGGTGACGGTGGACGCGCCGAGCAGGTACACCCGGTCGCCGGCCAGCACCGGGATGCTCTCCTCCAGCGCCTCCCCCATGGCGCGGCGCGCGAGCAGCCGCCCGTCCGCCGCCGAGCGCACCTGAACGGTCAGGTCCGTGCCGATCAGGAACAGGTAACGCCCGCTCGCGTCCGCATGGGCCTCGATCACGTCGGTCCGCTGCCGCCACCGGACCGTGCCGGTCTCCACGTCGGCGAACCGCACCTCGCCGTCGTCGTCACGGATCAGCACCCCGTCCCCGAGGACCAGCGCCGTCGCGTCCCCGGCCGACCAGCGGTCCCGGCCGGTGGCGACGTCGAGGATCTTCACGGTCACCTCGTCCTGGACGACCAGCACCGACCCGATCCGGGACAGGGACAGACTGTCGGCCGCCAGCAGCGGCGCCTCGACCTGCCAGGACGGGCCGCCCGCGACCAGCGGCTGGGCGACGACCTCCACGCTGTCGTCACCCGTGGCGTCGAACACCGTGTAGAGCGCCTCCGGAGTGACCAGGCTGTCCGAGACCGACCGGCCACCGGTGCCGGCGACCTCCGGGAACACCACCTGGCGCGGGGCCACGGTCGCGCCGCCGAGCAGGAGCAGCACGGCGGCCGCGACCGCGACCCTGATCGGACGCCACGGCGGCCGGCGGCTCCGCGGGGGAACCGGCGGCGGCGCGACGTCCAGATCGATCAGCACCCGGCCAACCTACGGCTACGGCGCCACCCGGCGAGGGTCGCGGGGGAAGGCCGTGACCTCGCGGACGTTCGCCGCGCCGATCAGCCGGGCCACCAGGCGCTCCAGGCCGATCGCCCAGCCGCCGTGCGGTGGCATGCCGTACCGGAAAGCGTCCAGATAGCCCTGATGAGCCGCGAGTGGCTCGCCGGCCGCGCTCAGCGCCGCGACATAGTCGGCGTGCCGATGCAGCCGCTGACCTCCCGTGACGATCTCCAGACCCCGGAAGAGCAGATCGAATCCATTGGCGTACGAGGGGTCGGCCGGGTCCGGATGGGTGTAGAACGGGCGCTTGCGCATCGGGTAACCGGTCACGTAGACGAACTCCGAACCGTGCTCCCGCCGAGCCCACTCACCCAGCGCCCGCTCGTGCGCCGGCGCCAGGTCGGGCTCGTCGGCCGGCGCCCCGGCGATCCGCAACGCCTCGGTGAAGTGCACCGCGGGGATCTCCGGCGGGACGGCCGGGGTGTCGTACCCGGTCCGCTCCCGCACCTCCTCGACCATGCCGGCGATCGTGCCGGTCAGCGTCGCCATCACGTCGCGGTGGTCGGCGATGAAGCCCATCTCCGCGTCGAGCGACGTGTACTGCGTCAGGTGCCGCGCGGTGTCGCTGTTCTCGGCGCGGAACACCGGCCCGACCTCGAAGACCCGCTCCAGGACGCCGACCATCATCTGCTTGTAGAACTGCGGCGACTGCGCCAGATAGGCGGGACGCCCGAAGTAGTCGAGCCGGAAGACGTCGGCGCCGGACTCAGTCGCCGACCCGACGATCTTCGGCGTGTGGATCTCGACGAACCGCCGGGCCTCCAGCGCCCTGCGGAAGCCGGCGGTCGCGGCCGCGGAGATCCGTGCCACGGCCCGGCGCGACGGATGCCGCAGCGCCAGGGCCGCGTGGTCCAGCTGGGCGGGCAGGCCCGCCGTCAGCTCCGGCCGATGCAGCTCGAACGGCAGCGGCGTGTCCACTGCGGAGAGGACCCGGATCACCGGCCCGGTCAGCTCCACGCCGCCCGGCGCCTGCGTGTTCGGGGTGACCGTGGCCTCGACCGAGACGACGCTCTCCTCGGAGACGGTGATCGTCGCGGGATCGGTGACCACCACCTGGGCCAGGCCGGCGGCGTCGCGGACGATCAGGAAGCTCACCGCCTTGAGCCGGCGGATCCGGTGGACCCAGCCCTCGACCCGGACCCTCTCGTACGGGTGGGCGGCCAGTTCGGTGGAGAGGATGCGTTGCACGGCTTCGTACCTCCTCGGGTTGCTGCAACGCGGCCCCAGGGAGGTGCGGGCGAGCGGGATCCTCGCGGTACCACCGCACCTTCGCGCCCGCTCTCGCCGGCGCCTCTTGCACTGCCCGGCTCCGGGGTGTCTTCGCGCCCCGGCGCTCGGGCCACCCTCACAGCTGCCGTCGGGTCCCCGCCGCCCGGTTTCCCGGGCCGGCGGATCCTCGGCTGGTGGCTCTCTCGGCCGGCGGATCGGGGCGTTACTCGGTCCCATCACTGCCGTTGACCCGGGACGTTAATCTCACGATCGGGGAGTGTTCAACGGCTTTTCCGCGCTGCATTTCCCAGGCGGGCATCATCGGTGACAGCGGTCACAGGTAAGGTCACGTGAGCCTCGTCGCCCCTCCGCCGCGACAGGCCGTCGCGGGCGTATCTTCGGGGTGTGACTATTGCTCCCGAGGGCCGCCGCATGCTGCGCATCGAGGCGCGCAACGCCGAAACTCCCATCGAGCGGAAGCCGCCGTGGATCAAAGTCAAGGCGAAGATGGGTCCTGAATACACCCAGATGCGCGGGCTGGTCCAGAAAGAGGGCCTGCACACGGTCTGTCAGGAAGCCGGTTGCCCCAACATCTACGAGTGCTGGGAAGACCGGGAGGCGACCTTCCTCATCGGTGGTGATCAGTGCACCCGCCGCTGCGACTTCTGCCAGATCGACACCGGCAAGCCGGCCGAGTTCGACGCCGACGAGCCCCGTCGCGTCGGTGAGTCCGTCGCCACCATGGGCCTGCGCTACGCGACCGTCACCGGCGTGGCCCGCGACGACCTGCCCGACGGCGGCGCCTGGCTCTACGCGGAGACCGTCCGCCAGATCCACAAGCTGCAGCCCGGCTGCGGCGTCGAGCTGCTGATCCCGGACTTCAACGCCGACCCGGCCCAACTCGCCGAGGTCTTCGGCGCGACGCCCGAGGTGCTCGCGCACAACGTCGAGACCGTCCCGCGGATCTTCAAGCGGATCCGTCCCGGCTTCCGTTACGAGCGCTCCCTCGACGTGATCACCCAGGCCCGGGCCGCCGGCCTGGTCACCAAGAGCAACCTGATCCTCGGCATGGGCGAGGAGCGGTCGGAGATCTCCGCCGCCCTGCGCGACCTGCATGCGGCCGGGTGCGAGCTGATCACCATCACGCAGTACCTGCGGCCCACCCCGCGGCACCACCCGGTCGAGCGCTGGGTCAAGCCGGAAGAGTTCGTCTCGCTGCGCGAGGAGGCCGAGGCGATCGGCTTCGCCGGGGTGATGAGTGGGCCGCTGGTCCGCTCCTCGTACCGGGCCGGTCGTCTGTACAAGCAGGCGCTCGACGCGCGCGGCTGATCCCGCGCGCCCCCCGCTCCACCGCGCAGCCCGCTCCACCGCGCAGCCCGTTTCACCGCGCAGCCCGTTTCACCGCGCAGCCCGTTTCATCGCGCAGCCCGTTTCATCGCGCAGCCCGTTTCACCGCCCCGGCCCCGGTCTTCTGACCGGGGCCGGGGCGTTTCGCTGCCGGTCCCGGCTGGTTCTCATGGGCGTTATCCGGGCCGGATAACGCCCATGAGAACCAGCCGGGACCTGGGCCGCGGCCGCAACTTCGACCCGGGATCAGCCCGCGCCCGGGTGATCGCGGGCCTCGGGCTCGGCAGGGGCTCCGGCGGGCCGGGGACCGCACGGGCGCGGGCTCCGGCCCGGCGAAGGGTCCGGCCCCGGCGAGGGCTCCGGCGGGCGGTCACTTCTTCGCCTTCTTGCCCTTCTTGCCCTTGTCCTTGGCTTTGCCCTTGTCGCTGTCCTTGCCACGGTCGTCGCGTTCCCGGCGGAACTCGGCAAGACGGCGCTCCGTTTCCGCCTCGGCCGCGGCGGCCTCGGGGAACATCACCGGATACATCATCCTGGCGACGACGACGAAGATCGGCGCGAGCCAGGCCCACCACGGTATTCCGGAGTCCGGCCCGAACAACGCCTCGACCGTCCGATAGGCCATGTCAACGGTGTCATTCATCATCGGCCCCCGAGGGACGAACGGAACTTGTCGTGCATGACTGCTCCCTAGGCTGTTTGACGGCCACCCCTATCGGGCACCCGCCGGGCCGGATTAGCCTTCGTCGGCCCGGCCCGGGCCGGCCACGGCCGGACAAGCGCTGAGCTGCCGTTTTCGCCACCGGGCGGCAACTCCGCACACCCGCCCGGCAACCAGGGGCTCGGCCACCGGAACCGGGTCGCCGCGCTCGCCCCGGCTCGGCTCCGGGCCGTCGCCACCCTGCTCCGGGCGTGCCCGGCCGCCCGGGACCGCCCTGCTTCGGCGCGTCGCAGTGCCCGGCGCGGCCCCGCTTCGGGCGTGCCGAGTGCCCGGAACCGCTCTGCTCCGGCGTGTCCGAGTGCCCGGCGCCGCGCTGCTTCGGGCGTGGCCGGGTGCCCGGGACGCCGCAAGGTACCTGAGGCTGACTACACTTTCCGGCTATGGCAAAACCCCAGGAGAAGGTGTCGTTCTTCGAGCGCCTGAAGCAGATCGGCCAGGTGTTCAGTTTCACCGCGAAACAGGACAAGTGGTTCGTGCCGCTGGTCATCGCGGCGGTGCTGATCCCGGTCGCGCTGACCGTGGTCGCGGCACTGAACCTGGGCTGGCTCTGGATTCCGGTCGGTGTGCTCGTCACGCTGCTGGCCGTGCTGATCGTGCTGAATCTGCGGTCGAACACCGCGATGATGAACGTGGCCGAGGGCCAGCCCGGCGCGGCGGCCTCGCTGATGGAGAACATGCGCGGTGACTGGCGGGTCCGCGCGGCGGCCAGCTCGACCACGCAGTTCGACATGGTGCACGTGGTGATCGGCCGGCCCGGCGTGATCCTGCTGGCCGAGGGCAACCCGCAGCGGGTCAAGGCCCTGCTCGGCCAGGAGCGCAAGCGCCTGTCGAAGGTGATCGGCAACGCGCCCCTCTACGACTACGTGATCGGCAGCGAGGAGGGCCAGCTCCCGGTCAAGAAGCTGCGCACCACGATGCTGCGGCTGCCCCGCAACCTCACCGGCAAGGATGTCAACGCGCTGGACAAGCGGCTCGGCGCGCTGATGGCCCGCCCGCAGATGCCGAAGGGCGCGATCCCGAAGAACATGCGCCCGAGCAAGGGCGCGTTCCGGCAGCAGCGTCCGCGCTAGGCCCTGCCCCGCGGGAGTCGCGAGACCGGTCCCGGGCTCGCGTTCCCCGCACCGGTGGCTCCCCCGCCACCGGGTCGCGAACTGAAGACGGAGACGAGATGCCCACCGCTGGCTCTTACCGCCTGGAGCATCAGCTGTCGACCTGCACGGTTGGCGACGTCTGGTCGAGCGTCGACGCGCAGGGGCGGCCGGTGACGGTCGCCCGGCTCAACGAGCTGGCGTCGGCTGACGACCGCTGGCGGCAGGCCTTCGCGGCGGCCGCCGAGACGCTTGCCGCGTCCGAGACCGATCAGCTGGTCGTGACCGATGCGGATCTGTCCGGCGAGCGCCCCTGGGTCGCCTCCGACGGTGCCGCCGGGGAGATCTTCTCGCTGCTCGGGCAGAACCTGACCCCGGTGGGCGCGGTGCCGGCTTCGCTGTCGGCCGCCGGCGACGCGACCCACCAGACTTCGGATGCGGTACGTACGGAGTCCGCCCCGGCCACGGAAACCGATCCGCCCACCCTGCCGTTCCAGCCGGTGCTGACCGATTCTGCCCGGCCGGTGCCCGCAGTGCCGGTCTCCGCTCAGCCGGCGTCCGGGTTGCCCGCCTTCGACCGGCCCGTGTCGGCCGTGCCGGTCTCCGGGGCTCCCACGCCGTACCGGGGAATGGGCAGCCCGGAGCGACCCGGCCGCCTCCTGGTGGTGATCGTCGGCCTGGTGTCGCTGCTCGTCGGCGCCGCGGGTGGCGCGGCGATCGTGGCGGCCGCGGACGGTGACGACGAGCCGGCGCCGGTGGTGAGCACCGCGCCGGTCGCCTTCACCGACGCCCAGCTGCTGCTGCCCGGCACCCCGCCGGCCGCGCCCGGGCTGCCGCCGGAACCGGACGAGTGGCCCGACAACACCTGGCCGACCTTCGGTGACGAAGCGGCCGGCGCCACCGAGATCACCGGGCTGGAGGGTCTCGGCTTCAACTTCCTGGCGCCGGAGGGCTGGAAGTGCACGCTCGCCGAGAAGGCCGACGCCGCGGTGCACTACCGCTGCGGGGCCTTCGAGGGTGACACGCTGACCGTCGGCGGCGACATCGTCGTCCGCGCCTGTGCCCCGATCTGCGACAACACCACCCGTGTGGCCCTGCGCGCCCGCGAGGAGGCCTGGGGTCTACGGTGGACCGGCGGCACCACGGTGCAGTCCTGGGTGGAGAACCCCTCGGTGAACGGCAAGCCGGAGTATGGGCTGGTCTACGTCGGTTTCACCCGCACCGCCGTGGAGCAGGTGCTGAGCCGGGAGGTCGTCCTCCGGATGACCGCGCCCTCCGCCCGGGCCGATGACGTGAAGAAAGTCGCCGCCAGCGTCCTCGACCGCACGTACGCGCAGTAAGGAGCATTTCCGTGGCCAGCACCCTGGCGGTCCCCGGCACCTATCCGACGATCCGCGACGCGCTGGAGGTGGCCCCGGACGACGCGATCATCAGCATCGCGCCCGGCACCTATCGGGAACGGATCGAGCTGGCCGGGCGGCGGCTCACGCTGCGCGGCACCGGGGAGGAGGGCACCGTCGTCGTCGACGCCTCCGCGCTGGAGGGCCCGGCCCTGGCCGTGCTCAGTGGCGAGGTGAGCGTCGAGGGGCTGGACCTGACCGCCGGGGACTATCCGGCGATCGCGGCGACGAGCGCGCGGCTGACCGTACGCAAATGTCGTCTTTCCGCGGGTTATGGGGCCGGCCTGCAGGCCACCGACCTGTCCACGGTGGAGGCCTCCGAGATCCGCGTGCTCAAGGGGCAGAACGGCCTGGTCTTCTCGGACGCCGGCGGCACCGTCGACTCGTGCGAGGTGCGCGGGGTGAACGACGACGGCATCATCGTGCGGCTCGGCGCCGACCCGGTGATCCGGAACACCACCGTCGCCGAGTGTGGCTACCGGGGGATCTACGTCTACCAGTCCGGCCGCCCGGTGATCGAGCGCTGCGACGTCTCCGGCACCGGCGACGCCGGGATCGTGGTCGCCAACAGCAGCTCCCCCACGATCCGGGAGACCTGGGTGCACCAGACCAGGGGTTCCGGCATCGTGTTCGGGGCGGGCTGCTCCGGGGCGGTCGAGCAGTGCCGGGTCGAGGGCACCGCCGAGCCGAAGGTCTCCGTCGACCCGCGCGCCCAGGTGACCGTGTCGCTCTCCGAGGGCGGGCCGGCGCCCCGGGCCGGCATCAGCGACTCCGGCGGAGGCGGGCAGGACGCCGCCGAGGTTGACCGGCTGCTCACCGAGCTCGACTCGATGATCGGCCTGGCCGGGGTGAAGGACGAGGTCCGCGCCCTGATCGACGAGATCCAGGTGAACGAGTGGCGGCGCAGCGCCGGGCTGTCGGTCGGCGCGGCCAGTCACCACCTGATCTTCACGGGCGCCCCGGGTACCGGTAAGACGACGGTGGCCCGCATCTACGGCCAGTTGCTCAAGGCGCTCGCCGTGCTGCCGAACGGGCGGTTCCGCGAGGTGTCCCGGCGCGACCTGGTCGGGCAGTACATCGGGCACACCGCGGAGAAGACCACCTCGGTGTTCGAGGAGGCGATGGGCGGCGTGCTGTTCATCGACGAGGCGTACACGCTGTCCCGGGCCGGTGGCGCCAGCGCCGACTTCGGCCAGGAGGCGATCGACACCCTGGTCAAGCTCATGGAGGACCACCGCGACCAGGTCGCCGTGATCGTCGCCGGTTACACCCAGGAGATGCTCGACTTCCTGGACGCGAACTCCGGTCTCGCCTCCCGGTTCGCCAAGACCCTCGAATTCGAGAACTACGGTCCCGACGAGCTCGTCATGATCGCCGGCCGGATCGCGAAGAACGACGACTACACGTTCGCGCCAGGGCTGGCCGAGGCGCTCTACGAGCACTTCTCGCAGATCGAGCGGGACCGGAACTTCGGTAACGCGCGTGAGGCCCGCAAGCTGCTCGAGGGCATGCGCAAGGCGCAGTCCGGCCGGCTGCGGTCGCTGGGCCGCATGCCGAGCCGTGACGACCTCACCACGCTGGTCCTCGACGACCTGCTCACGGCCATCCGCTGACGCATAGAATGGGCTCGCTATCGGGGGAGGTAACGCGGTGAATCCAGGTGACGGCTACCCGGGGCAGGCGTTCGGCGCCGCCGCGCCGCCACCGGCCGCGCCCCCCGCGGTCCAGCAGCTCCCCGCACCGCCCGCGGTCAGCGCGCCCCCGCAGGCGCACGCCGCCGCGGCGGCCACTCCCCTGCGCCGGGCCGGCACCCAGGCCCGGGGCAGCGTCCCGGTGCCCGCCTCCGGTGTGCCGCAACCGGCCGGCGTCGCGCGGCGCCCGGTCACCGTGCCCGGCCCCGCCGACGCGACCGCCGACGCCGGGGTCCGGGCGATCCCGCGCCGCGGCCAGGTCGGCCCGGTCAGCCTCACCCAGATCGTCGTCGCCGAGCTCGCCGTCCTCGCCACCGTCACCGCCGCCGTCCAGGGGCTGCTCCCCGGGCTGATCGCCGGTGTGCTCGGCCTGGTCCTGGTCGTGATCTTCTTCGCCCGGCAGCGCGGGCGCTGGTGGCTGGAACACCGCCAGATCGCCCGCAACCACGCGCGCCGGCGCGCCGCGACGCTGGAGACCGCCGCCGGCCCGGTGCTCGCCGCGCTGCGCACCATCGCCCCCGGCCTGGCCGTGCGGGACATGACCGCGCAGGACGGCGCGCGCGCCGGGGTCGCCAAGGACGAGGCCGGCTGGTTCAGCGTCGTCGCGCTCACCCCGGCCGCGCCGGTCCACCACGACGCCGCCCCGATCCCGCTGGACGCGCTGGTCAGTGTGCTTGCCGCGACCGAGCAGCCGGGCGTGGTGCTGGAGCTGGTCACGCACACCGTGCCCGCGCCCAGCCCGGACGTGCACGCGTCGTCGCCGGCCGGGTCGTCGTACCGGCAGCTGGTCGAGTCGCTGAGCCCCGAGCCGGTCCCCGCGCACCGGGAGTCGACGATCAGCGTCCGGGTCGACGCCCGGGTGCTGGCCGAGGCCCTGCACGACCACACCGCCGACCTGGAGGCGGCCGCCGCCCTGGTCGCCGGCCTGGGGCGGAAGGTGGCGACCAGCCTCCGCCGGATCGGCATCGGCTGCCGCGTGCTCGACGCCGAGGAGCTGCTCGCGGTCCTGGCCCGGTCCTGTGACGTCGAGGCCGGGTCGCTGGCCGAGGGCTCCGCGATCGACGAGGAGTGGACACACTGGCGGTCGGCCCGGCTCGTCCACCGGACGTACTGGTTGAAGACCTGGCCCACGTCGGCCGGTGAGATCGGCTCGCTGTTCGCCTGGGCGGCCACCGCGCCGGCCGCGCAGACCAACGTGGCGCTGGTCCTGAACGCGGCGGCCGACGGCGACGACGTGGCGGTGCGGGCCTTCATCAGGTTCGCCACCCGTCCCGACGCCGATCTCGGGGCACTCGACCGGGTGCTGGTCGACGGAGTCCGGCGGGTCGGCGCCGAGTTGGCGCCGCTGGACGGGGAGCACGGGCCGGCCGCTTACGCGACGGCACCGACGGGAGGGGGCGCGGGATGACGCATCCTGATCGTGAGGGGTCCTGGCGGCCCTATCCGCCGCCCGCCGAGGAACAGCCCTCGCCGCAACAGCCCACGCCGGAGCAGCTCTCGCAGCAGCAGTCCTCGCCGGAGTTGCCGCCTCCGCCGGTCTTTCCGCCGCCCGCGGTGGCTCGGGCGCAGGTGCGGCCGCCGCAGTTGCCTGCGCCCCCGCAGTACCCGCAGGCACAGGCTGCTTATCCGCAGGCTTCGTACTTGCCAGCACAGAATCCGCAGGCTTCCTACCCGCAGGAGCAGGACCCGCAGGCTTCCTACCAGCAAGCGCAGTACCCGCAGGCTCAGTACGCGCAGGTGGCGCCGGTGCAACCCGCGCCGCAGGCCGTGCCGGTCGCACCGCGGCAGCAGACCCAGCACCAGCAGGTCGCCGACGCGACCGGGCGCGGGCTGGCCGCTCCGCAGCTCACCTCCGCGCCGCTGGCCGGGCCGCAGGGCCGGGCGCTGGCCGCCGCGCAGGCCGCCCAGGGGCAGAACGAGAATCCGCCCGACGAGCCCTCCGACGGCGACGACGAGGCGCGCACCGGGCCGTCCGGGAAGACGTCGCCGCTGCACATCGGCTGGCACGCGATCTCACGCAAGACGCTGCGCCGGGTGACCGTCGCGCCGTCCGCCGGGGCCGGGCTGGTCCTCGGGCGTGACCGGCAGCACGCGCCCGTGCCACTGCACCTCTTCGCACCCGAGCCGGTGCGGATCGCCCTGGTCGGCGGGGTGTGGGCGGCCCAGTTGCTGATCTTCCGGGCGTTCGCGCTGGGTGCCCGGGTCGTCGTGGTGACCACCGAGCCGCGCGCCTGGGCCGGGTTCGGCGAGCGCGCGACCGGGCAGTACAACAGGCTCACCGTGCACAGCAGTGACCAGGGTGCGGCGTTGACCGGCAGTGCGCAGATGCCGACGCTGGTCGTCTACGACCT
Source organism: Actinoplanes cyaneus (assembly GCF_016862095.1). Lineage (GTDB taxonomy): Bacteria > Actinomycetota > Actinomycetes > Mycobacteriales > Micromonosporaceae > Actinoplanes > Actinoplanes cyaneus. The sequence continues at coordinate 169,801 of NZ_BOMH01000007.1, read as the reverse complement.
GGGCATGACCGGGCCGGCCACGACGCCGCCGCTCGGCCCGTGGAGCACCCAGCTGACCATTCTGCGCCAGCTCGACCGGCCCGGGCTGGCCGCGCTCCAGGAGTCCCAGCTGGCGCTGCTCCAGCGGCTCGGCGGGGACGAGGCGGCGCTGGCGGCCTCGGCGTTGAAGCTGCGGCCGCACAGCAGCCAGTTCCTGCAGTTCATGGCGGACGACATGCTCGCGCTGATCGGCGACGGGACGGACCGCTACCTGTTCCTCGGCCAGACCCAGACCGAGCAGCAGTTCGTCGGCCTCCCCCGCCGCTGACCCACCCGGGGTGCTCACGGTGGTCATGCGCGTCGCATGACCACCGTGAGCACCAGCCAAGACCGTGACGCGCGCCGCGCGCCGGTGCGGCAACCCAGCTGGCGCTGAGGGCTGTTCTCGAGCCCGGACACGACCGTGAGCACCAGCCGGGGGCGCGAGCCCCGGCCGGGCCGGGCCAGCGGCGCGGCTCGGGCTTGTCAGCTGGTGCTCATGGGCGTTATGAGGCACGAATAACGACCATGAGCACCAGCCGGAAGAGCGAGCCGCGCCGCTTCCGGGCCCGAAGCGGACGTCGCGTCCGGGGTAACCGCGCCCACCCACGGAGATCGCCCTTGTGGGTTTCGCGTTCTGGGCCGGCCACGGCCCTGCGAAGCCCGCAAGGGTCCCCGCGGGAGCGACGGCCCGGACCACGGCGGACGTAGGACCGGAAGCTCTTGAGAAATCAGCGGACCGGAGGCGTCCAGGCGAGCTGGACCAGCCGGGCGCCATGTCTGCGAGTGATCATCCAGGCGCGGCCCGGCGGCAGGACCTGCGGTTTGATCGTGCCGAACAGCGGGCCTTCCTCGCGCGGGCCGGACATCATGATGCCCGGCGAGGCGAGTTCCCGGATGCGGCCGATGACCGGGTCGAACATGGCGCGCGCGGCGCCGCCGATCCGGCGGGTGATCACCAGGTGCAGGCCGATGTCGCGGGCCTGCGGGAGGAACTCCAGCAGGGGCAGCAGCGGGTTCTGCGAGGCGGCGGCGACGAGGTCGTAGTCGTCGACGAGCACGTAGAGCTGGGGGCCCTTCCACCAGCTGCGGTTCGCCAGCATCTCGGGGGTGACGTCGGGGCCGGGGAGGCGTTCCCGCATGGCGACCGCGATCTGGTTGATCAGATCCGCGGTGACCTGGTGCGACGTGCCGTAGCCGATGGTGTTCTCCTGCGGGACGACGCCGAGCAGGCTGCGGCGCAGGTCGACCAGGAGGAGGCGGGCCTCGGAGGGGCTGTTGCCGGCCACGATCGACTTCGCGAGGCTGCGCAGGAACGAGCTCTTGCCGCTCTCGATGTCGCCGAAGAGCAGCGCGTGCGGCTCGGCGTCGAAGTCGAGCCAGACCGGCTGCAGGTCGTTCTCGGCGATGCCGATCGGGACGAGCGGGCCGCGGGACGGCGGCAGCGCCTCGAACGGCAGCTCGGCGGGCAGCAGCCGGACCCGCGGCGCGGGCGGCCCGGTCCAGTGCTCGGTGGCGTGTTTGACCAGCTCGGCGACGGCCTCGGCAAGGTCGTCGGCGCGCTGCTCGCGGTCGATGCGGGGCAGCGCGGCGAGGAAGTGGTGACCGTCCGGGGTGAGGCCGTGGCCGGGTGACTGGTCGGGGACGTTGACGGCCTCCCGACGGTTGATCACGGAGTCGGAGGGCTCACCGAGGCGCAGCTCGACGCGGGTGCCGAAGACGTCGCGGATCTGCGGGCGGACGTCCATCCAGCGGTTCGTCGCGGCCACCACGTGAATGCCGAAGCCGAGGCCGCGGTTGGCCAGCTCGTTGACGGTGGGCTCGAGGTCCTCGAACTCGGCGCGCAGCGTCGACCAGCCGTCGATGACCAGGAAGACGTCGCCGAACGGGTCCTCGGTGAAGCGGCCCTGCTGCTTGGCCCGCCGGTACGCCGCCATGCCCTCCACGTTCTGCTGGGCGAACAGGTCCTCCCGGCCGCGCATCAGGCCGTGCACCTCGGCGATCGTGCGCCGGACCCGGTCCACGTCACGGCGGGTGGCGATGCCGCCGACGTGCGGCAGGTCGGTGAGACCGGAGAGTGGGCCGCCGCCGAAGTCCAGCCCGTAGAACTGCACCTCACGGGGCGTGTGGGTGAGGGCGAGGCTGGTGATCAGCGTACGCAAAAGGTTGGATTTGCCGGATTGTGAGCCGCCGACCACGAGCAGGTTGCCGGCGGCGCCGGAGAGGTCCAGCCACATCGGGTCGCGGCGCTGGTCGAACGGCTTGTCGATGATGCCCACCAGCGCGTGCAGGCCGGCGAAGCGCTCCGCGGCGTCGACCTGGAGCCCGCGCTCCGGCATCGAGATGACCGGCGGCAGCATCTGACCGAGCGTCGGCGCCTTGTCCAGCGGGGGCAGCCACACCTCGTGCGCGGGGGTGCCGCGGCCCTCCATCTGGCGGGCGAGCACGTCCATCAGGGTGTCGCCCTGGACCTTCTCCTCCACCTCCTGGCTCGCCGCCTCCGGCTCGGGCCGCTCCTCCTGCAGGGGCGCCGCGTAGTACGTGCTGAACTCGCGGATCGGGCTGCCCGCGCGGGTCGCGCCCGCGGCGACGATGCCCTCGCGGCGGACGGCGCCGGACACGTAGGCCGCCTTGAGCCGCACCAGCCCGTCGGTGCCGGCGCGCAGATAGCCGTGGCCGGGGTGGTGGGGCAGCTCGTAGGCGTCCGGCACCCCGAGGACGGCCCGGCTCTCCATCGAGGAGAAGGTGCGCAGACCGATCCGGTACGACAGGTGCGACTCCAGCCCCCGCAGGCGTCCCTCCTCCAGTTTCTGCGAGGCGAGCAGTAGGTGGATGCCGAGCGACCGGCCGACCCGGCCGATCTGGACGAACATGTCGATGAAGTCGGGCCGGTCGGCGAGCAGCTCGGAGAACTCGTCGACGATCAGGATCAGGCTGGGCAGCGGCGCGAGGGGCACCCCGGCCGCACGGGCCCGCTCGTAGTCCCGCGCGGACGCGTAGTTGCCGGCCTTGCGCAGCAGCTCCTGCCGCCGGGTCAGCTCACCCGAGATGGCGCCGAGCATGCGGTCGACCAGTGACTGCTCGTCCTGCAGGTTGGTGATCATCGCGGCGGTGTGCGGCAGCCGGTCCAGCGAGGCGAAGGTCGCGCCGCCCTTGTAGTCGACCAGCACGAAGTTGAGGATCTCCGGGTCGTGGGTCATCGCCAGCGCCACCACGAGCGTGCGCAGCAGCTCCGACTTGCCGGAGCCGGTCGCGCCGATCAGCAGGCCGTGCGGGCCCATCCCGTCCTGCGCGGACTCCTTGAGGTCGAGCTCGACCGGCCGGCCGTCGACCCCGATGCCGATCGGCACCCGCAGCCGGTCCCGGTTCGGCCGGTTCGCCCACATGTCGGCCAATTCGATCTGGTACGGATCGTCCACCTCGAGCAGCTCGGCGAGCCCCATGTCCTGCGAGATCGCGGGCTGGTCGCCGTAGGTCGCCGCGGACAGCCGCAGCGGCGCCAGCTCCCGCGCGAGCACCTCGATCTCCGCCTGCCCGAGCGTGTCGGCCCGCCCCACCTCGGTCGAGCCGTCCATCGTGGTGCCGGTGATCGTCCCGTCCGCGGCGATCTCCAGGACCACCGAGCTGTCGTCGAGCAGCCGGGGCGGCGGCACCGACAGGTCGAGGATGGTGACGCCGGCGACCCCGCCCTCGGTCATCAGGTGGTCGGAGCCGGCCGTCGAACCGCCGTCGATGATCACCACCACGTGCGGGCCGGCCGGCGCCACCGCCATCGGGTCGAACCGGGGCCGGTTGACCAGCACGTCGTCGAGCATCGCCTCGAGCGCGGGCACGCTCGGCGCGACCAGCCGCACCGGGCCGGCCGCGTCGGTCTTGTCCGGGTGCTGGGCGTGCGGCAGCCATTTCGCCCACTCCCAGCGACCACGCCGGTGATCGGGCACGCAGACGCCGAGGCGCAGATCGTCCGGCGCGTGGAAGGTGGCGATCTGCGCGGTCAGCGCACGGCAGAAGCCCTGCACGGCCTCCTCCGCCCCGCGCACGTAGATGTGCGAGAAGTCGCGCAGCGCCACCGAGACCGGCAGATCGGGCACGACCGAGTACGTGTTGACGAACTTGCGCAGCGCCATCGCGCAGAGCGGCTCCAGCTCGTCCACCGGCTTGGTCTGCGGCGGGACGAGACGGGTCGCCACCTCCTGCACACCGACCGCGATCCGGACGACGGTGAAGTCGGCGTCGTTGCGGCGGCGCTCCCAGAGGCGGCCGCTGTCCGCGAACGTCCACAGGGTGGCCGGGTCGGGATTGCGGTAGTAGAGCGCCTCGCGCTGCTGACGGATCGTGTTGCGCAGCTGGGCACGCAGCTGGGACAGGTGCCGCAGGTACTGCCGGCGGGACTCGATCATCTCGCGCTTGCCCGGGCCGCCCGTGTTGCTCGCCATCATCGCGATCATGCCGAGGATGGAGACGCCGTACATCGCGCCGGCGACGTAGGTCAGCGGGCCGCCCTTCTGGACGCCCATCATCAAGCCCATCGCGGCGGCGCCGGCGCCCATCGGCAGCACCATGAGCATCCGCGTCCAGCCCTTGCCGGCCGGCGGCGGCACCTCCGGCGGCGGGTCGAGCAGCACCTCCCCCGAGGGCATCACCGGGGCGGGCCGCCGCGGGGGGCGCTTGACGATGCTGACGGTCACGCTTCGCATCCTAGCCAGCCATTCGCCGGGGCGAATCCGCACCGATGCCGCCTGCTAGTTTGTGGGCACAGAAGGCTGAGCTGGAGGTGACCGTGACCGCACCGGGTGGCCCGAGTCTGGCCCGGGTGACGATCGCCGCGCCGACCCGCCGGATGGACATCGCCCTGCCGGACAACATGCTCGTCGGCGAGCTGCTGCCGCACCTGCTGCGGCACGCCGAGGGCGCGCTGGGCGAGCCGGCCGAGCGGCACGGCGGCTGGGTGCTGCGGCGGGCCACCGGCTCCGCGCTCGAGCCCGGCCGCAACCTGGCCGCGCAGGGCGTGCGCGACGGCGAGCTGCTGCATCTGAAACCCGCCCGGGAGGACTGGCCCGAGCTGGCCTACGACGACGTGGTCGAGGTCATCGCGAGCGGCGCGCGCCGCGCCGGCCGATCCTGGGGCGCCGCCGCCACCCGCCGCGCCGGCCTGACCGTCTTCGCCGTGGCCCTGCTGGTCGGCCTCTTCGGGCTGGCCGCCGGCGGCCCGTCCCGGCAGGCCTCGGCGATCATCGCGCTCGGCGTGGCGATCGGCCTGTCGGTGGTCGGCATCCTGCTGTCCCGCGCGTTCACCGACTCCGGCGCGGGCGCCGTGGTGGCCGCGAGCGGCCTGCCCTACGCGTTCCTCGGCGGCGCCTGGCTGATCGCCGACTCCGGCTCCCGGTTCCTCGGCATCGGCGCCCCCGCGCTGCTGCTCGGCTCAGCGGTGCTGCTGGTCGTCAGCATGATCGGGCACGCCGCGGTGGCCGGGCTGCCCCGGCTCTTCGTGGCCGGCATCGCGATCGCCGTGACCGGCCTGCTCGCCGCGCTGCTCACGCTCGCCGGGGTGCCCGCGAGCGGCGGCGCCGCGGTGGCCCTGACCGCCGCGATCGGCCTGCTCCCCGGTTACCCGGTGCTGGCCAGCTGGATCGGCCGGCTGCCGTTCCCGGAGCTGCCCAGCCGCGCCGAGGAGATCCTCAAGGACAAGCCGATGCCCCGCCGGGCGGACGTGTTCGCCGCCGTGGTCCGGGCCGACGAGGTGCTCTCCGGCCTGCTGCTCGCGGCCGCGTTCAGCAGCATCGTCGCGATCCTCTACCTGGCCTGGTCCGGCCCCGGCACGGCAGCGGTCCTGCTGATCGTCGCCGCGGTGACCGCCCTGCTGCTGCGCGCCCGGCTGCTGGCCACCCCGCAGCAGCGCGGCCCGCTGCTCGTCGCCGGCGTCGCCGGCCTGGCCGTGCTGGGCATCGGCGCGGTCGCCACCGACGCCGTCCCGGGCCTGCTGGTGCTGGCCGGCGCGGTGATCGCCGGCGGGGTCGCCCTGCCGGCCGCGGTGATCTACAGCCAGCGGCAGCCCTCGCCCTACCTGGGCCGCGCCGCCGACCTGCTGGACGTCATCGCGATCATGGCGCTGATCCCGCTGGCATGCGCGGTGATGGGCGTCTTCGACGACATCCGCGGGCTGTTCTCCTCGATCGGCGCGTGACATGGCCTCCCGTCGCGACCAGCTCCAGTCGTACCAGTTCCTGAACCAGCGGGTGATCTCCGCGTTCGTGATGCGCGAGACCGACCCGGCGCAGTCCCCCCTGCGGCGCGGCATCGGCGCGCTGTTCGGCGGCCTGATGGTGGCGGTGCTGATCGGCGCCGGGTTCGGGGTCTACGGCATCCTCACCAAGGTCGGCACCGACGCGTGGAAGAGCGACGGCTCGGTGGTGGTCGAACGGGAGTCCGGCGCCAGCTTCGTCTACCTGCAGGGGCGGCTCAACCCGGCGCTGAACTTCACCTCGGCCAGGCTGGCGGCCGGCCGGCCGAATCCGACGGTCTACCGGATCGCGGCCAAGGCCCTTGCCGGTACGCCTCGCGGGGTCACCATCGGCATCCCGAACGCGCCTGCTTCGCTGCCCGAGGCTGCTCAGCAGGTCGGTCTGCCCTGGGCCATGTGCATGGTGCCGGGGGAGAACCCGGCCGCCGCGCTGCTGGTCGGCCAGACCGGACCGGCCGGCACCGACCTGGCCGACCGGGGGCTGCTGGTCAGCGACGGCAACACCAACCTCCAGCTGGTCTGGCACGGCTTCAAGCACAAGATTCAGGACGCCCAGACCACCCTCCCCGGGCTGTACGGTGCGGTCGACCCGGTCGTGGTCAGCACCGCGTGGCTCAACGCGCTGCCGGCCGGCGGCGACATCGCAGCCATCCCGGTGAAGAACCGGGGCGCCGCGTCCAAGCGGGTGCCGGCGCTGACCAACGGCACCGTGCTGGCGGTCACCGTCGGCGTCGACGCCACGCAGTTCTACCTGGTGCTCGACGACGGCATCCTGCCCATCACCGCGCTGCAGAAAGCGGTGCTGAACGCGAGCTTCCCGGCCGAGCCGAAGAACGTGCCCATCACCGTGGTCACGGGAGGCGGCACGCCGCAGCTCAAACCGGAGACCGGCAACCCCGACGCGCAGCCGCCGGCCAGCCCTCCGACGCTGGCCACGGTGGCGGCCGGCACCACAGCCTGTGCGATCACCCGGTCGGCGGCCAAAGCGCCGTCGATCGTCGTGGGCGGGCCGGTCTCCGCGCTCTCCTCGGCGGTGCCGACCGCCGGGGCGTCCGGCGGGCGCGCGCTGGCCGACGCGGTGGGTGTCCCGGCCGGCCGGTTCGCGCTGGTCCGGGTGCCGGGTTCGGCCGGCTACCAGCTGGTGACCGATCTGGGCCTGCGGCATCCGGTGCCGGACGCGGACGCGCTGGGGCGCCTCGGCTACTCCCCCGATGCGGCGACCGCGATCCCGACCGCGCTGATCAGCAGCATCCCGGCCGGGGTGACTCTGGACCCGGCCGCCGCGGTCAAACCGGCCGCGAGTCAACGCCGCTGATCGGCGGACTCCTCGAGGAGCATGACCGGCGGGCCGGGCTCGATCGGCTCCTCGTGCTCCACCGGCGGCGGTGCCATGGCCGGCCGCCAGTGCTGCCGCCGGCTGCGCCGGACGGCCGCGGTCACCATCAGCACCGCCACCACCGCGACAGCCGCGATCGTCGCCCCGATGAACGCCACCGTCCGCCGCTGGTTCTCAGCCCCGGTGCGGGCGGCAGCAGCAGGTTCCAGGGCCGGCAGTGCTTTCGGCTTCTCGGCGGTGAGCCGCCCGGTGACGGCCGCGTAGGGATTCACCACGCCGGCCCCGAACCCGTCGCCGGTCATCGTCGGGCTGGCCGACGCGGTCAGCAGCTCGGTCAGGTCGGCGATCGGCATCTTCCCGGAGCGGCTGCGCACCAGTGCGGCGGCCGCCCCCACATACCCGGCGGCCAGCGCTGTCCCGTCCGCCTCGACCAGCCCCTGGGCCGACGCGTCGCCGCCCTGCAGGGTGGGCACCGCCACCCCCGGCGCGACGAGGTCCACATAGGCCCCGCGCTGCGACTTGCCGTACGTCTTCCCGTCCTCATCGATCGCGCCGACCCCGATCACATCCGGATAGGACGCCGGGAAGGGGGCCGGATTGCCGTCCTGCGCCGAGCCGAGATCACCGGCCGCGGCGATCACCGGCACGTCCTTCTGGACGGCGGACGCCACGGCTTGCCGCAGCGCGGCGGTGTCCTGGTACGCCGGGACGGCCACCACGATCACGTCGGCGCCGCCCTGCACGGCGAAGTCGATGCCACGGGCCAGTTGCGCGGGGTCGGCGGCACTCTGCGTGGAGCCGGTGTCCGGCACCACGCGTACCGGCAGAACGGTGGTCTGCGGGGCGAGACCGGTGACCGGCCCGTTCGCCGTGGCGGCGGCCGCGATCACGCCGGCGACCTGGGTGCCGGTGCCGGTGCAGTCGGTGTCGGCCGCACCGTTGCCCGTGACCGCGTCCCGGCCGCTCAGCACCCGGCCGGCGAGCTGGCGGTGACCGGCCCGTACGCCGGTGGACAGCACCGCGACCTCGACGCCGTCGCCCCGGCTGAACGCGGTGACCGAGTCGATCGACAGCATCGCGCGGGCCCACGACGTGTCCGTGCTGAGCCGCCCGGGCGTGGCACAGTCGGCGGCGAGCGCCGGGGCGGACCCGAGCACGACCGGTGTCGCGACGCCGAGCAGCACGCCCGCGAACACGGACGCGGTCGCGCGCCTCAGGATCGGTAGCACCCGCCGATGATATGCCCGCCGAGGTGAGGGGCAGGTACCCTGTGGCGTCCCCACCCAGCCGGCATCGGGAGTGATTGATGCGTAAATGGGTCTACGGCGCGGTCGCCCTCGTGCTCGCCGGCCTCTTCTGGTACTCGACCGGCAACGTCGGGAAGAACGACCACGAGGCCGCGTACAAGGAGCTGTCCAAGGTTCGGGAGAAGCTGGAGAAGGCCGGCACCGCGCGGGTCGACTTCACCGCGTCGCTGACCGGCGGTAAGCCGTTCGGCGAGTGGCAGGGCACCAGCGTGGTGCGGTTCACGGAGCCGAGCTGGGACACCTCGTACACGCGCATGGCCGGCACCGGCACGGACGGCATCACCGCGCGCCGCGTGCACGTCGGCAACGCCGACTACTACACCTCGACCGATCTGATCGCACCGGACGGGCGTCCCTGGTGGGACGCGAGCCGGACCGCGCAGGTCTGGGGCGACCAGCTCTCCAACCCGCAGCTGAACGTCGCCGACATCACCACCTGGCTGCCGTTCTTCGGTGGCCTCGACGTCTACCTCGCCGACAGCGCCAAGCAGAGCGACCACAAGTACCGGCTGGAGTGCATGAGCGGCCGCAGCGTCTGCCCGCCGCCGTTCGGCACCCGGCTCGACGATCACTTCGACCAGACGTCCCCGCCGATCCTCACCGCCCAGCTGGACGACGACGGCCGCCTGGTGAAGCTCGATGTCGAGTGTGTCCTGACCAACTCCGACAAGGTCGAGCCGGGCGACGTGTCGCTGCGCCCGAAGGCGACCTACTACGTGAAGGCAAGCTTCGAGCTCAGTGGCTTCGGCGACGACGCGCAGATCCAGGCGCCGGCCGACGCCGAGATCACGGCCTCGAATCGGGTGGTTCCGAAGGGGCGAAGCTGAACAGCCAGGGCACCTGGTCGGAGCCGAACTCCAGCGGGTTCGCGTCGTCCGGGTCGATCGACATCGCGTAGCCCTCCGGCCAGCAGGCCACCACGAAGGAGAAGTTCACTTCGACGTACGGCGTCGGCTCGGCGTGACTGGCGGCCAGGGACTCCGCGCTGGTGAACACCTCGATGGTCTGCTCCGGCGCGTACCGCCACGGGAAGCCGGGCTCGGCGATCTCCTCGAGCTCGGCGGGCCGGGTGGTGGGCACCAGCACCTGCGCGTCCAGCAGGCGCTCCATGAAGCCGTACACGTCACCGGCCTGGGCCGCGGCGGTCATCGCGGCGACGGGATCCTCGTCCGGGTAGTCGCCGGCCGCCTGCACCGCTCGCAGCTGCGCCTCCTCGGCCTCGTCCGCGGTGGCCTCGGCGACCAGCTCCTCCATCGTCGGGATGGTCACGTCCCCGACCGCGGCGTCGGCCAGCGTCTCCACCGGCACGTACGCGTCGATCGGCGTGCCCGGATTGATCGCGAGCCGCCACTCCGGGTCCGGCCACTTGCGCCGCAGCTCCGCGTAGTTGGTCACGGTGTAGCCGTCGATCACGTGCCCGAACGTCCGGGCCAGCGCCGGCACCGAGGTGAAGACCGGCAGGAACACGTGGTCGAAGGCGTGCACGGTGAGGAATCGCTGTTGTTCCGACGGGTCGCCGGTGAGCTGCGGCAGGAACAGGTCGGCGACCGCCGCCAGCTGGAAGTAGGTGTGCCGCTCATCGGCCAGGGCGGCCAGGGCCATCGCGTGCTCGACCTCGTTGGCCGGGAGCCACTCGGGCGCCGGCTCGGTCACGTCGTCCTCCGGTGCGATCCGGGCAGCAGGCTTCCGAGGCCGTCCGGCTGGACGGCCTCCGCCCCCGCCGCTGCGGTGACCGCCAACTCCTCCAGATCAGCCGGTACGGGCCGGAGAGCCAGCCAGAACGACGCGAAGTCCCCGGCCAGCCGGTACATCAGCCGCTCGCACACGTCCTCGGCGGTGAAGTGGTCCCGATCGCGGGGGTCGTCGTCGTCGAGGTAGCCGACCGCGCCCGCGTCGTCGCCGCGGACCCGCAGCGCGAGCAGCCCGCCCTGCACCAGCCCGATGGCCAGCCAGTCGGTGGTGAGCCGGTCGGTGAAGAACGCGTTCAGGTAGCCCAGGTCGTGGGTGCGGTCCTCACGGAACCCGAGGAGCGGCTGGTCCAGCACGAACCCGTGGCCCGGGTGGACGGCCGGGAAGCTGGGGGCGCCACCGTTGGTGCGGCCCAGAAAATCCCGGTAGTGCGGCGGAAGCCGTACGCCGAATCGATCGTCGGCGGCGTCCAGCGCGGCCGCCGAGAGCCGTTCGGTGACCAGGATGCCCGGGGGTTCCTCGTCGCCCGCGGCGAGACCGTGCCCGGCCAGCGCCCGCGCCCCGACGCTGACCCCGCCCAGATGACGGAAGCTCGCGTGCAGCTCGGCCGGGACCAGCGCGAGATGCCTGGTCCGCGCGGTGTGCGCCCACGTCCAGCCGCTCGGTGTGCCGACCGTGCCGGACCAGAGCGGGTCACCGGCGGCGCGCGCCACCCGGTCGGCGGCCCGCACGTCGACGACGCGCGACTCCTCGACGGTGAGATCGGCGATCGCCGGGGGCAGCGCGACCAGGACGCGGGCGTAGGGAGTCCAGTCCGGGAAGCCCCACGGGTCGACCGGCACGCCGTGCCGATACCGCACCCGGAGCATCGGGCTGGCCGGATGCGCGGCCCGGAACGCGTACCGGGCGCCGGCTATCCGTTCTTTCACCCGTGTCACTCTACCGATCCGCGGGCTGCGGCCCGGACCCGTGCTTTCGTACCATGCCGGGATGCTGATTCGCTGGACCGGTCTGGGGTTCCTGGCCTTCCTGATCACCTGCGGGGCCGTCCCGGCCGCGTACTACGTCACGCAGGCGACGTACCGCCTGACCGGAAGCCACAACGTTCAGCTGGCCGAGCTCGCCGTGGCCGTCCTCATGCTGCCGATCGCCGCCCTGATGTGGGGCGTCGGCCGGTGGCTGAACTCCGAGGACGAGGAACGCCACACGGTCATGGACCAGCCGATGGAGTACGTCGCCGGCCTCTTCCTGTTCCTCGCCTGGCTGCTGCCCTGCGTCGCGCTCGGACAGGTCACCTCCACCTGGCTGGGCTGGGTGGCGTTCTTCGGCGTGCTCCCGGCCGTGGCGATCGGCTACTTCCTGCTCCAGCTGGTGAAAGCCTGGCCCGCGGCCAGGGCCGAGGCGCTCGCGAAGCGAGCCGGGAGCGACACCCCACCGGCCCCACCGGCCTGAGCCGATAGGATGGCCCGGTGACCGAACCGGAGGCGGAACGCGATCCCGCCCAGCATCTGATGCTGTGGACGGACATCCGGCGGCAGCCCGACGGCAGCCAGCGACGCATCCCGATCCCCCTGGACGATGCCGCCGCCCAGTTCGCCGCGATGATCGCCGCGGGCCGCGCCACCGAGTCGCGTCTCGACCGTGACGATCCGGACGACGCGGTCGCCTTCTCACGCAACCGCGGCCGGGTCATCGCCACCCTGCTGAACGAGCTGTCCCTGCGGCTGGCGCCCGGCCAGGGCGTCGGCGCCATCCGGAGCGACGGTTCGATGAGCGAGCTCGCCGCCACCGTCGCCGCCTATCTGCGCGCCGGATACTGAGCGGAGGAGCCGCCGTGACCCCGCCCGATCTCACCCTGCCGCAGCCCGAGCGCGACCCGGCCCGGCACTGGTTGCTCTACGCCGCGGCCGAGCGCAACCCGGACAGGTTCCGTCCGATCCCGCTGGACGAGGCGGCCACCCGGCTCGGCCCGGCCGCCGCCGGTGGCGAGGTCGACCGGCGCACCCCCGGCGACCGGAGTCTGGTGGTGATCTCCCGGCAGCGCGCCACCGCCATCGCGGACCTGCTGGACGAGCTCGCCCTACGCCTGGCGCCGGGCGTCGAGGTCCCGGCCGTCCAGTCGGACGGGTCACTCAGCCGGCTCGCCAAGGAGCTGGCCGACGACATGCTGCGCCGCAGCGCCTGACCTCGGGCGCCGTCAGAGGTCGGTGCGCTCGCCGGTCTCCGGGTCCAGTCCCATGATCTCGCGGGCCCGGGCGGTGTACTCCCGCTCGGCCTCCGGCGACGCCTCGACGTCGACGTAGTTCGCGGCGTAGTCCGGGTCACCGGGGTGGTTCTCCGGCCGGAACGGGGTGCTCGGCGCATGCTTCGCGGTCCACTCGGCATGCCAGGCGCTCAACGCCCGCTGCCGCTCCTCCCGCGTCGGCGGGGGCTCCCGACCAGGCACGTTCGCCTCCCGCACCCGTCCGTCCGGCGCCGCGGCCATCGCCAGCAGCGCTCGCGCCCGCTCGATCACGCTCGGCGCGACCTCCCCCGGGAACAGGAAGGCGCGCGCCCGGATGTGGTAGAAGAACTCGTCCTCGGGCGGCTCACCGGTCTCCAGTACCTGCTGGGCGATCGTTTCCGGCCAAACCCACATTCCGTCCGTACGGACATTGCCCTGTTCCCCCGAAGCGACCAGTGGCGCCCTGCGCAGGAACCGCGCGGTCTCGGCCCGCGCCTCGTCGTCGAGCCGCTCGTACGCCGAGCCGGTGCCGGGCACCGCCAGCCGCAGCGTGAACTCGCCCGCCTGCTGGCGCTCGATCGTCCGCCACGCCGCGTGGAACCGCCGCTGCACGAGCGTGACCAGCACACCCGGCAGCACCGGGCCCAGCGGCTCCAACGTTCCCGGCAGCTCACCGCGTTCGGCCCGGGCCAGCATGTCCGAGCGGCGCCACCGCCCGTCCCGTCCCAGGATCTCGTCGCCGGTGCTCGTCCGGCGCAACACCCAGGACGGGTCGGAGATCGCATCCCCCGCCCGCAGCCGTCCGAAGTAGACTGCGCCGTCGCCGGCCGGTGTGCTCATACCGCCTCCACGAAGTCGCCGGTCACCGGGTCCTGCCCGGCTGCCTCCCGCGCGGCCCGGACCATCGCCCAGGCCGACTCGGCCGGGGGCAGCCGATCGTCCGGGATCGTGAACACGTCGTCGTCGATGTCCCAGACGGCGCATCCGGTCTCGGCGCACCATCGGGCCCGGACGCCCTCGGCCGCCGCCGTCCGTCGGTCCCGCTCGTCCGACCCTTGCGGAAATTCGCGACGAATCGCTAGAAGGATCGAGTCGAACGCGCTGAGCGCGCTCTGGGCGCCGTGCATGCTCGCCCCGGTCGCCACGTCCAGCCCGAGCAGCGCCCGCTCGGCGCGCCGCAGTTCCAGCCGCTGCGCCTCGGTCGACTGACGGTCGTCGTAGATGTCGGTGATCCCGTGCCGCTCGGCCCACTCCTGTCGCAGGCGCGCCAGACGCTGCCGGTACTCCGCGTCCTCGGGCGTCTCCCACCTCAGCGCCTCGTCGGACCGCGAGCCGGTCTGCCTGAGCCGGGCCTCGTACCGGCTACGCAGGTCAGCCAGATCGTCACGATGGAATTGGTCCCGAGCGGTCGCGAACAGCTCCCGCCCCTGGACCGACCAGAACGCCGACTCCGGCATCTCGTCCGACTCGTCGGTCAAGAATCGCTCCGCCTCGAACACCGCCGAGACCGCCGCGTTCAACCGGGTGCGCGCAATCCGCCGCTCGTCCCCGGTCAGGCCGGTGGCTGGATCCGGCACCAGAGCCGCATACCGCGCCGCCGTCGCGACCCACTGTCCCGCGTCGATCAGCTCCGACCGCACGAGGCTGCCGTAGGTCACCCGGTCCGGCTGCTGCTCCACCTCGAACTCCGGCAGCCGGAACTCGAACACCCGCGACCGGCCGCACGACGGGCACACACCGCTGTACCGGACGCCGAGCGTGCCGTCCGGGAGCGTGATCGTCGTGCTGGACCGGGGCAGCCGCGACTCGCCGCAGTCACACGGCGTGATGTCGATGAAAAGGTGCGCCTCCAAGCTGCTGCGCGCGAGCGGAACAGTCATGCCCGGTACCCTTCCCCACCGTCGACGCCGGCCACCGCGGCCCGCGCCGCCCGAACCATCTCCCAGACCGTGGCCGCCGCGGGCGCCGCATCGCGCGGCACCTGCCACACCCGGTCGTTCCAGAGCTCATCACGCCAGCCGTCGTCGGAGATCCCGGCCGCGACCAGCCACGTGTGACAGGCCGCCCGCGCCAGCGCGATCCGCAGGTCACGCCCGGCGATGTCGTTCGCCCAGCGACTCTCCACCTCGCCGATCAGCTGCCGGAACGCGGCCAGCCCGGCCAGCGGATCGGCCAGCGACAATCCGGTCACCACGTCCTGCCCGGCGGCCTCACGCAACGCCCGGGTCAGCTCGGCCCTCTGCTCGGCGGTCGGCGAGCGCCGGTCCGCGCCGGTCGCGCCGCCCTCGACCCATTCCTCGTCGTCGATGCCGTACCGCTCCGCCCACGCCCGCCGGATCCGGTTCTCTCCCGCCACCCGAGCGGCCCGCGCACCGCTCATCCGCGCCGGCGCCTCGCCCCGCATCGCCCGTAGCCGCCGTTCGTAGCCCCGGCGCAGCTCAGCCAGCCGGCCGGTCTGGAAGGCGTACGGCTCCCGCTCGTACCACGCCCGCCCAGGCCCGGTCCAGAACGCCTCCGGCGGGATCCCGTCCCTCCCCCGGAACTTCTCGACCTCGCCGATCGCCGCCACGGCCGCCATCAGCCACCCGCGCGCCGTGACACGGTCTTTTTCCGGCAAAGAATCAATTTCCGCCGGTACGGCCGCAGCGTACCTCTCCGCCGCCCACAACCACTGCGCCGGATCGAGCAGCTCCGAGGCCCGCTCGCCCAGCCCGTAGACCACCCGGTCCCGGCCCGACGCGTCCTGCGCGATCGCCGGCCCCCGGAAGACGAACTCCCGATCCCGCCCGCAGGCCTCGCACCGCCCGGCATACCGCCACCCGGCCGTCCCGTCCTCGAACCGGACCGCCTCACCCCACGCCCTGAGCCCCAGTCCCCCGCACTCACACGACACCAGGTCGAGGTAGAGCTGCGCTTCCCGCCGGGTTCGCGCCAGCCTCATGACCGCGGCTCGATGACCCAGGTCGCGCCCGGCTCGTCCGGCGCCCGGTACCGCGGCGAGTCCACGATGAAGGTGACCGCTCCCGACTCGGCGAAGACGCTCAGCCGGAACTCGCCGCGGGCCGCTTCCACCCGCAGTTTGTCCGGACTTCCCTCGGCAGCCCCGGCCGTCCAGCCCCGGCGCTGCAGAACCGGCACGACCGCCCTCACCTCGTCGGGCGGCGGCACGTCGTCCCCCGCCCCGGGAAAGACCATGACGTTGATGCGGAAGCCCCACAGCTCCTCGTGCTTGTACACCGAGGCGGGCGAGAACCGTCTCGGCCCGTCGAGCGAGTTCACCTGCGTCGGAGCGCCAGGGAAAGCCTCCCCGAAGATGTCCTCCAGCTCGGCCAGCGTGGCCCGCCCCACTCGCAGGATCTCCGCCCTCATGGCGTCCCAGCCCGGCGGGTCCTCCTGCCCCGGCGGCACGGGCCGCACCGGCAGCGGAGCTCCCTCGACGAAATGCCGCTGCCGGAACTGCTCCCACGTGGGCAATCCGCCGAACGAGGAGTCGGCCGAACCCTCGAATCCGGTGAGCGACGAGATGAACCCGCGTTCGGCAAGAGCCGCGGACGCCTCCGAGTGCGCCGCCTCAGCCAGCCACGGCCGCGAATACGACCGGTCGGCGATGCAGAACACCGGGCGCACGGCATCCGGGGCCTCACCGATGCGGTACACCGTCACCCAGTCCGGCATCGCTGCCCGGAACGAACTGTCCCACCACCAGTGCGACACCGGTACGAACGCCGGCACCTCCTCAGCGTCGGCGGGACCGTACTGCTCCAGCTTCGCCCTGACCGCCTCGTCGGCGTCGGCGAGGGTCTCCGCCTCGACCATCCCGGCCACCGCCGTGCCGGCGAAATCGTCATTCACGTACTGAAGTGCCGATCGGGCTCGCAGCGCGTCCTCGTGCCGATCCCACCCCGCCTGTTCGATCGCATCCACCAGGTACTCCGCGGCGATCCCCGCGTCACGCCGCAGCCGGTTCAATTCCGCGACAACGGTGAGGACGAAGTCACCGGCGGGAAGACCACCGCCAGGGGTCAAGGCATGCAGATCGACCAGGTAGTCGAAGAACTCCGAAAGATGCGTGTCCGCCCGCGGCGTGCCCGGCTCGGCACTCTGAAGAGTGCGCACCGCGAACCTGGTCAGCTCCTCCACCGTGAATTGACGGCTCGCCATCTCAGACCTCTTCCTTCCCGTAGGTGGCGACGACGAATGAGCCATCAACGTCACGATATGCCCGCACCAACGCCACATACTTACTGTCCGGAATCGGCCTGGTGTAGGTGATTGCCGCCCGGCCACCGGGGAGTGGCTCAACGGTGACCTCACCGAGGAGCATCGTCTTCACGAGGCTACGGCTGTAGACATCGATCGGGTGTCCGTCGAATTGATCTTCGGGCGGGATGTCGTTCAGATGTTTGTGCGCGTGGTAAGCCTCCGCCTCGGGCATCTCCCACGGTGGGTAGCCGATCTCAGAGATTCGCGCGTCGACCAACTCCGGATGGACGGCTCCCGGAAGCTCGGTCATGTGCAAGTGGCTCTTGGCGTATCGGACATCGGCGTCCAGCTCGGCGCTCAGCCGGGAAAGACCCTCAGCGGAGGACAACGTCTCAGCCGCGAGCTTCTGCGAGGTCTTCTTAGGCAGCCCCGTCGCCGGCGCCCCATTTCCCTCTTGAGGATTCCCACCCGCGGCCGGCCTCTGGTAAGCCTTGGCCGTGTCCTTCAGCTTCTGAACGGCGAACTCGACATCGTTAGCGAAACGGCGAGCGTTGCCGTCAGCGCTGCCGATGGCCCAGTCGATGATCCGCGTCCGCTGTTCCGCGGCCACACCTCCCGGCCAGTTGTTCAACGCGGTGACGATTTTCCCCTTGGTCGGACCATCGAGGCCGGAGAACATCGGGTAATTCTGCAGAGCGTCCTTCGCAAGGGCGCCCTCGAATGCCTGCTCCCCCTTTTCCTGTCGAGCGTCTCGCTTCTTCTGTTGCTCGGCAGCGTCGGCAGCCGCGCGGGTTTTCACGTCAGCGATGGTCTCGGCGCGGGACTCCAGCTGGTCGAGGGCGGCAGCCTCCCGGGCCATCTGGTCGGCCAGGCGGGTCTGCCCCTGCGGTGCCCTATCGTCGAACACGGACCGGAGGTCGGCGGCGACCGCCGCCCGCTCGGTCATCAGCCGCAACTCGTAGGTGTGCGAGAGTCCCCCGGCCTCGACCTTGACGATGAGCGAGATCGCCCGCTCGGCCGGTGCGCGAAGACCGGGCCGCGGCTCGGCGTACGTGTTGTCGACACGCAGGATGCGGCCGCCGTCACCGGCGCCGAACCGTTCCTGAACATGGTCGTAGACGGTGCGCAGCGTCGCCATGTCCGGCGCGGTGACGTGTATCCGGACCGCGTCGTGAACATCGCCGACCCGCGCGTCGGGGCGCTTCGGCTCCGCCCAACTGCCCTCGGCGATCCGCTTGACCTCGGCGTGCAGGGAGGCGGCATCGCGTGTATCGAACGACAACCGCACGCGCTCGCCGGTCCGCCGGACCACTTCACCGGCGATGTCCCGTGCCTCTTGCCGGGCCACCGGAAGGACGTCGCGTCCCAACCGGGCGGCATAGCCGTCCACCGCAGCACGCTGCGCTGCGTCGGGTCGGACACCGACGTCGCGGGCCGGGTCCTCACCCCGTACCGCGTCGGCGAACTCACGCGTCCGGAGCTCCCCGTCGCGGCCGTGGTTGACCTCGGGGTCCAACCGCCGGAACAGCTCGCCCTCGCCCGGGTTGATCTGGTTGAACTTCTCCAGCCAGCCCTTGCTGGGGCCGAGCGCTTCGCCGGCCGCGAGCTCGGCCAGCACCGCGCCGGTCCGATCGACCGCCTCGGGAGTGTTCAGCAACCGGCCGAGATCGGTGCCGGCGGGATCATCGGCGAGGCGGCCGATGCTGTCGGCGAGGTCGTCGCCGAGACGGGACCGCAGGCGATCGGCGATCTCCGGGCCGGAGAGGCGAGTCGGGGCGTCGCCGCGGGCATGTTGCGGGCCGGTGTCGGTGATCGGTTTGACGCCGGTCCACTCCTGGCCGTGCAGAGTCTCCTTGCCCAGCCAGATGTCGTGTCCGTCGCGGGCGCCGGCCGTCGCGATGTCGTCCGGGGTCGGGTAGTCGGCAGTGCCGAAGCCGGCTTCGGCCCGGTTCAGGATGTTCTGGCCGGCGTCGCGCTCGTGGCGCATGTTGGCGACGACCTCCTGGGGGGTCTCGCCGCCGAAGCGGGCCCCGAGCTCGCCGAGATCGGCCGTGCCGTCGTGGAGCCGGTCGAGCGCCTGATCGATGCCTTCGACCCGGACGCGCAGCTCGCTGAGGATCGGTTCGACGTGGTCGGAGCCGCTGTCCGGGTGCCAGTCGTAGCCGGCGCGAGCCTGGACGTACGCGTCCCGGCCGACCGCATGGACCTCGATCTGGCTGACTCCGGACTCGTGGTACCAGTCCTCCATGTGCCGGTTGAACTCGGGCGCGAAGCCGGGCGCCTCGGTGTGCAGGTCCAGGGCTGTGTGGCGGACGATCAGGCGGCCGTCCTCCTCGCGGATGAACTGACGTTCCACGCTGCCGGCCGGGTTGCCCTCGGCGTCGTGGATTCGCAGCCGGACGACCACCTCGCCGCGGTGCGCGCTGATCGCGGTGCCCGACTCGTCCAGCCGGACCCGCAGGCCGCCGAAGTCGCGTCCCTCGAGGTTGCGGGCGAACTCGTCGTGGATGGCGCCCGACCAGCGACCGGCCTCGGTGTCGGTCTCGGGGATGAGCTCGTCGAACGACGGGCGGCGACCCTCCTGCTCCCAGCGGCGCTCGGTCCAGTGCGCGTCCCGGCCCGGATCGCCGGGCTCCGGCGCGACCCCGGAGTCATGGCCACCGTCCACCGGAGGCACGTCCGACCCCGAGGCCGAGTCATGGCCACTGCCGGCCGGCGGGACGTCCGGCCCCGGGTTCTGGTGCGCGCCGTCGGAGGACGGAGCTTCGCCGGAGCCGGCCGGGGCGTGCGGCGGCTCGTCCGCGGGCGGGCGCGGAGGTTCGGGTCGCGGGGCGGGCGGGTCCTCCGGCCGTACCGTGATCGGATTCTGGGCCTCGGCGACCACCCGGGCCGGCGCGGCGGCCTCGTCCACAGCGGACCTGGCGGCCTCCGGACCGTGCAGCGTCCGGCCGATCGGGGCCTCCGGCAGGGGCTCGCCCCGCAGGATCTGCAGGACACCGCGGGCCGCGCTGCCGACCTCGAAGCGCCGGTGCAGGTGGTCGCGGAGCGCCGCGGCCCGGTCGTGCTGCTGGTCGAGGCCGTCGAGGACCGTGCGCAGGTGGCCCAGCCAGGCGTCCCGGCGCGCTCCGTCGACCCCGGTCAGAATCTCCTTGACCTGCTCGCGGTTGATCGTGTCGGCGTCACCGACCTTGGCGTGCACCGCGTCGAGCAGCGCCTGAACGGTGTTGTGATCGCGGACCGTGGCGAGCCCGCCCAGCTCGTGCGGCACGTAGTGAGGATCGCCGAAGAACATGCCGGCGCCGGTGCCCTCGCCCGCGACGACCGGGATCCCGGCCCGGGCCGCCTCGCTGGCGACCAGGCCGAAACCGTCCTGGATGGACGGCATCATCACCAGGTCGGCGTGGTGCAGGTCGTTGAGCAGCTCGGCCTTGCCCTCGGGGGTGCCGGACTTGACGAACGGCCGCACCTCGACCGGGTGCCCGGCGATCTTGGACAGCCGGTCCGTCATGCCCGCCAGCTCGGCCTCCTTGGCGCCGCGCACCACGAGGCGTACGTCGTGACCCTCCGCCCGCAAGTCGTGGACCACCCCGGCGGCGAACTCGACACCCTTGATCGGGTCGCCGGCCCGGCCCTGCACGTAGACGGTGTACCCGTCCCGGGGGCCGCGCACCGGCGGATCGCCCGGCATGCGCGGCATGTCGGAGATGATGGTGTGCGCCGGCGGGTGGCCGGGCTGCCCGGAGCCGGCCAGTCGCGCCGCCTCCGCGCCGAGCAGCGGGCCGATGCCGGTGACCAGGTCGGCGCCCTCCATCAGGGCACGCTCGGTGTCGGCGTGAGCGCGGCCCTCGGCCGGGTTGCCGCGGACCGCGTCCAGCACCTCGGGTGAGGTGTGCAGCACGTGCACGTACGCGGCGTCGGGATAGATGTGCTGCTGCAGGATCCGGGCCGCGCCGCCGCCGAACCGCGAGTTGCCGACGAGCACGTCGACGTGCGGCGGCAGGTTCTCCAGCAGCATCGACATGGCGCGGGTGTCCGGCCCGCCCTTGTGGTCGGTGACGCCCCAGACCTCGGTCACACCCCGGACGTGGATGCCCTCGGCCGTCTCCGCCCGGGTCAGGGCGAAGTCGCCCTCGTCGACCCGGGTGACCCGGCCGTACACGTCGGCGCCGGCCGCGGCAAAGCTCTCGCTCAGCTCGCGGTTCGCGGTGATCACGCCACCGGCGGTCGAGTTGTACTCGGTGCAGACCGTCATCACCGTGGTGACGCCCTCGGCCGGTGGTACGCCGTCGTTGTTACGCAGCACCACCTCGCGCGGATCCAGGGTGCGGTTCCAGGTGGCGTCGTCGACCCGGGCCACCCGGTCACCCAGCCCGCTGATCGCGTCGTGCACCGCGTGGGCCGCGGTCTCCGCGTTGTACTGCCCGATCAGGTCGAGGCGCAGGCTCGCGGCGCGGTCGCGGGCGGCGGGCAGATCATCGATCGTACGGCGCAGATGGTCGGCGAAGCCGCCGCGGTCGGTGACCGATCCTGATCCGTCGGTCGCCCGCAGCGGATCGGACAGCAGACGCCCGGCGCCGCTCTCCGCGTGCACCACCACCGGCACGCCGTGCCCGGCCGCGGACGTCACCGCCGGGTCGAGCGCCTCGGTGCCGCGCGGATCGAGGAGCACGTCGGCGCCGTGCCACAACTCGCGCCGACCAGCCGGATCGTCCGGCAGGCGCACGATATCCACCTCGGCCCCGGCGATGTCGGACAGCGCCAGCCGGTGCCAGGTGGCAGCGGTGTCATCGGCGTCGCGCATGGCGATCCGCAGCCGGGCGTCGACACCCTGGTTCCGCAGCTCGCGGACGGCCTCGGCAGCCTCGGCGTGCGCACCGAAGTCGTCGTTGGCGACCAGCACCCGGTAGCCGCCCGAGCCCGGGTCGCGGACCGGCGGGGGCGGGCCACCGTCGATCGGCGGGATCACCTCGTGCACCGGCGGGACCGGCTGCCGGCCGTGCGACTCCAGCGCGGTCCGCAGTCCGTGCGCGACCTCCGGGCCCATCGCGATCACCACGTCGGCCTTCGCGATCACGTCCAGGTGCGCCCGGTCGACCGGCATCGTGTCGAGGATCTGCACCACCCGGGCGTCCGGGAAGGCGTCCCGTCGAGCTTCCGCGACACCGGCCGTCTGTCCGTAACCGATCAGCACGTCGGTGTCCGCGGGCAGGTGATCGGGACGCAGCAGAGGGCTGATCCGGCCGGTGATGCCGGGGATCGGGTCGGCCGGGATGCCCCGCACGCCCGGGCTCAGCTCACCGCCCTCGATCCCGGGGATCCGCAGCCCGACGTGGTCGCCGGAAGCGCCGAGCGCGGCCGCCAGCTGCCGCAGTGTGCCGTGCTGCATCGGGCCGCCCGCGGTGTCGTCGAAGGCCAGCAGGTGCAGCGGCGTGGTGTCCCGTGGCCGCGCCGTTCCCGGGCGGGCATCACCGATCAGCTCCCGCCGCGCGGCCGAGCCCGGATCGTCGCCGGCCAGTCCGAGATGCCGGTCGAGGGCGTCGAGCTCACTTCGCGCGTACGCCGCGTGCTCCGGATCCCGCGCCAGCTCCGACAGGTAGTCACGTTCGGCGAGACGGCCCAGGTCGTGCGGGCTGAGCTCGCGCCCGGGAACGTGCTCGCCGGGGCGCAACGTGTCGGGCCCGCTCAGGTCGAGGCCGTCGCGGGCGCGCTGCTCGATCGCGCCGAGCTCGGACACCTCGTGGGAGATCGCGCGGGGCACGGCGAGGTCGCTCGCCCGGTCCGACACCTCGATCCGGTAGCCGCCGTCGGACGGTGGCAGGTGCCCGTCCGGCAGATCCCGGCCCGCGGCGTCGACCGGCACCGAGCGGGCCACCGCACCGTCCGGCAGGCTGTCGGCCGGCACCACGTCGACGGTGTAGCGGGCGTCGATCGGCATCCGCGCCTCGAGCGCGGGCTCGGCCAGGGCACGGACGGTCTCCGGGTCGGCGACGTCCCGGGCATGGCCGTGGAAGTCACCGTCCACTGCGGACGCCGTGATCGGCCCGCGGAGCACCTTCGATCCATGCCAGTCGCCGCCGTTGAGCAGCGCGTCCTTGCCCACCCAGTGCGCATCCGGGCCACGCTGACCGTTGAAACCGACATAGCGGACCTCTTGCGCGCTCGGGTAGTCCCGCGCCGGCAGGATTCCCGCCTTGACCCCGGCCGCGCGGTTGACCAGGGCCGAGGCCTCCTGGCGCTGATCCGCCATCTGCTGAGCGAGCTGGTCGCGGGAGTTTCCGCCGAACTTCTCGTAGAGCGGCTGGAGCGCGTCCTCGCCGAGGCTGTTCAGTCTCGACAGGTGGCGGTCGATCTCGGCCATCTGGCCGCGGAGGGCCGTCATCACCTCGCCGCCGCCGTGTACAGCCCAGGAGTAGCCGTCGCGCGCCCAGGCGTAGGCGCCCTTTCGCACGGCGTGCAGTTCGATCGTGATGTGGGGCGCGTCGGACTGCCGGTACCAGTCCTCCATGAAGCGGTTGAGGTCGCTGGCGACACCGTGCCCCTGAGCGTGCTTGTCCAGGAACAGGGCGTCGTTCGTGACCTTCAGGCCGCCGTCGGCGGCACGCTCGAACACCCAGGATCCGTGCCCCGCGATGCTGCCGTCGTGCGACTTCACCATGAACTTGACCGTCACCCGGTTCGGCTCGGTCCACACCGCGCCGCGGTCGAGGTCGAAGTTGCGGTGCCGGGAGTCCATCAGCTCGATCCGCATGTCGCCGCGGCCGAACAGCTTGCCGTCGAACTTCGCGGTGAACGCGTCGCCGATCGCGGAGTTCCAAGCCGCCGCGTGCTCGGCGTTGTGCGGAATCATCTCGGTGACGTTCGGCGTCTCCCCCGGTAGCCAGGGAGCGTGGTGCTCCCGTGCCGGAGGCACCTCCGGATCGCGCGCCGCGTCCCACTCCTCGCGGGCGTCCCGAGCCTCCTGCTCGAATCGCTCCCGCAGGGTGTCGGCGTGCTCCCGGGCCTCGCGCTCCCGCTGCTGGTGCTCCGCCCACTCCCGGTCCCGGGCCTCCTGTTCCCGCTGCCACTGCTCGCGCTCGTGAACGGTCGGCTCGTGCGCCGTCCGGGCCGGCTCGTGGCTCCCGGGGTTCAGCACGCTGAGAGCGTCTTCGCTGGCGGCCTGGACATCGCGCTCCCAGGGATCCGCCTCGGTTTCCTCGCGCGACGGCCGGAAGGTCTCCCCCAGGCGCTCGTCCAGCGCTCGCCGCTCGACGTCGCGGTAACCCTCGTACGGCCGATGCCCCGGCGCCGCCTCGTTCCGCGACTCGTGCGCGTCTCCCGGCCGATCGTGTGCGACATCGTCCTGCGGGTTCAGCGCTTCGTCGAACCTGTTGCGCGGCGCATCGTCCCGCGGCGTCGCCGCGTCCTCGAACCGATTCTGCGGTACGTCCGGGCGTGCGGATTCCGTCTCGGGACGCACGGCCGGCTCGTCGCCGAACGGGCCGAAAGCCTCCCGGAACCGCGCCTCCATCGCGCGCTGCTGCTCGTCGGTGAACGGCTCGTCCGGCCGCGCCGGCTGCTCGGAACGCGGGGGCTCCTCGTGCCGGATCGGCTCGTCGGGACGCCGAGGCTCGCCGTACGGTGGCGGCCCGTCCGGCTCTCGATGATCCCGGATCGGTTCGGCCGGACGCGCCTCCGGTTCGACGTGGACCGGCGGCTTCGGCTCCCCGCGCAGCGGGGCCTCCGGGTGGAACTCCGGCGCCCTCGACCCGTGCCAGCCCGCGCCCAGCATCGCCCGTTTGCCGACCCAGGTCGCCCCGCGCCCGGTCTGATCGGTGCGCCCGACCTGGCTGATCTCCTGGGGCGTCGGAAAACCTTCGCTTCGGTACGGCCTGGTCCGCGCCCGGTCGATCAGCGAGTTCGCCTCGTCCAGCTGATGCCGCATGCCCTCGATCGCCGAGGCCGCATCCGAGTATCCGTGCTTCGCGACGAGGTAGTCGACGGTCTCCGGCTGATCGTGGACGGTCGCGTTGATCAGCGAGCTGAGGTCCCGGTCGAGCAGCCGGACCTCTTTGCCGAGCCGGCCGATCACCTCCCGGGCCTGGTAGTCGGACGTGAGGTGCCAGTCGTAACCGGCACGCGCCCAGGCGTAGCCGCCCACTGACTTGCCGGCCTGGACGAGGATCCGGTCCACACCGGACTCGACGTACCAGCCTTCCATGTGACCGTTGAACGCCCTGCTGAACCCGTTGTTCTGGTAATCCGCGTGAAGGTCGAAGTTCAGGTGCTGAACCTCGAAGGTCCCGTCCAGGCTGAACCGGCGGGTGATGTCACCGACCTTCTCGCCACTGGCCGGATCGATGACCGACAGGTCGACCTCGAGCCCGCGGCTGCCCGCGCTGACCTTGTCGACGCGCAGGTCCAGTCCGGCGAAGTCGCGCCCGGCGAACTCCCGGACGAACTCCCGCTGCACGGCCTCGTTGAACTGCGGACTCGCCTCGGCTTCGGGGGAGAAGAAGTGCCGCAACGACGTCCGGGGCTCCCCCGGCTGCCGCGGCGCATCCGGATCACGCGGCGGTCCACCGTCGTGCGGGGCGCGGGGCTCGTCATGCCCGGCGGAGTCGTGATCCCGGGCCGCGGCTTCCTCGGCCCGAGCCCGGTCCTCCGCCTCAGCGCGCTCCCGAGCCTCCCGTTCCCGCGCCTCCTGCCGTTCCCGCGCTTCTTGCCGCTCCCGCGCCTCCTGACGCTCCCGAGCCTCCTGACGCTCGCGCGCTTCACGCTCACGAGCCTCTTCCCGTTCACGTGCTTCCCGCTCCCGGGCTTCCTGCTGCTCACGGGCTTCGTGTTCGCGCCGTGTCTCGTCCCGCGCGGCGTCCTCGCGTCCGCCGCGTTCCGGCGTGGGCCGCTGCGGATCCCGCTCCGGACGGCCCGGCTCGTGGCCGCCGCCCCGCGGCGCGCGCGGCTCGCCGACCGGCTGTTGAACCTGCTCCAGCGCCTGGTCGGCGAGGTGGTCCACGGTCCGGACGATCTCCGCCGGCGACTTCGGCCGCAACCCGCCGGACCCGGTGTGCTCGGCCAGATGGTGGGCGGCCCAGTCGCCGTACTGCTCAGGCCCGGTCCTGGCCCGCAACTGCGAGGCGACCCGATCCTGGTTCAGTCCCTCGGCCGGCGGATGCCCGGTCCGCGTGGACGGATGCCTGTCGACCACGTCGGCCGGGTGCTCCGGAACGCCCTCGCCCCGCAGGATCTCCCGAACCCGCAACACCTCGGGCGCCACCGGCTCGTCGTACCGCGCCAGACCATGATCATCGGCCGGAACGGAGTCGTGGGCCGGGCCGGAGTCATGGGCCGGGCTGGAGTCGTAAGGCAGACCGGAGTCGTGAGCGCCCCCGGGCGGGATCCTCCGATCCGACTCGCCCTGCTCGCCACCGTTCTCCCCGCTCTTGGCCAGCGGACCCTCGGCCGCCGTCCCGTCGCGTCCGGCCGTATGCCCCGGCAGGTCATGGGCCTGCGCCGTGGGCGTCTCGCCGCGCAGCCCGGCCGCGATCGCGTCGACCTGGTCGCGCAGCGCGGGGATGTCCGGGAAATGTGCGCCGGCGAACTCCGCCTTGTTGCTGTGCGGCTTGCGCTCGACTTGGAACCGGTACTCCGAGGCGTACTCGCTCAGGCCCTTGATGTGCTCCTCGAGGATCGGCCGGTCCACGCCGTTCTCCGCGAGCCGGACGACCTCTTGCAGCCGCACGTGGTACTCGACGATGGGCATCCGCGGGCCGATGATCATCGGCTTGCCGCCCACCTGGACGTACCTGCCCGGCGCGATTTCCTTCTCGGCGTTGGTGCCCCAGGTCGGCCCGTCCGGGAAGCGGCCGCGGTCCTCCATCTGCCGGACGTGCCCGACCTCGTGCTCGAAGTCGAGGAAGCGCATGTTCTCGATGACCCGCATACGCTTGTCGATCCGGACGAACTGTTTGCCCTTGGCGTCGTAGACGTGCCGGTACTCGGTCTCCGGGTGCGGGCCGTCCGTCTCGTAGACCTCGAAGCCGGCGTCCTCCAGCTCGCGCATGAGCCGCGGGAACTCGGGGTGCTCGCGGAACCGGACGGTGCCCTGCCGGATCGAGTCCGGGGACGGGTCGACGCCGGTCTCGTGTCCGTTCGAGGCCATCCGGTCGTCGCCGGGGTGTTCCGGGGTCGGGTCGTGCGGCGGCCCGTCCGGTGGCGTGCCGTCGTCGTGGGCCCGGTCGCCGCCGTCGAGTTCCCGCCCGGATCGCGGCTCCTCTGTGGAACGCGCCGGATGATCGCCGCCGGCACGCCCGTCCCGGACCGCGGGCGACTCCTCGCGCGGCCGCGCCCCGTCCACCCCGTGCCGGGCCGCCGTCTCGCCCAATCGGCCGAACGGCGCCGCCTCCACCTCTCGCCGATCCGACCCGGCCCGATCCTGAGGCTGCCGATCCGACGCGGCATGCTCGGATCCGGGACGGTCGGTCGCCGGCCGATCGGACACCAGCCGGTCGGTCGCCGGCCGATCGGACAACGGCCGATCAGAGGTCAGATGGTCTGATCCGGGCCGCTCGGTGACCATCCGGTCCCCGCCGGGGCGATGCGACGATCCGTCGGTCAGCGCACGGTCACCGGAGACTCCCCGATCCGCGAGATGACGATCACGACCGTTTTCCCGTACGCCGTCATGCCCGGCATCGGTCCGATCCCCGGCCCCGCCGCGATCTCCGGTGAGGTCGTCCCGCGCGCCGCCGGCCGCTCCCCGATCGCCGGCTCCGTCGTGCGCCCCCGCACCCGAACGATCCCCTGATGAGCCACGTTCGCCGGCAGTCCCGTGATCACCGGCGCCGACACGATCCACAGTGGCCGCACCGTCCGGTCCGTCGCCACCGCCGTCGCGGGAGACGGGCGGGGCTTCGTCCGTACGGGAAAGGGAATCGTCCCCACGAGCGGACCTGTCGCCCGCGCCGTCCACCGCGTGCCGGTCGCTGGTCGCGTGATCCGGCGCAGCCGGTGTGTGATCGCCGGGAGGCGGCCCGTCGCCACCGTCGACCGCGACCCGGTGCTGGGCCGGCGTGCCGGACCGGTTCCCGCCGGTCTCCGGCTGCCGGGCACCGTTGTCGGATCGGTCCGGGATGTCGGTGCGGGGCGTCGGCGTGTCGGTACGTGGGCCGGCGGCGGTGGTCGTGCCGGACGACGCGGCCGCCGGGGTCAGCTGCTCCGGCCGGCCGCCGAACGCGGCCGAGTCGTTGAAGTTCGCGCTCTCGCGGAAGATGCCGCCCTTGCGGTCGCTGTTGAAGGAGAACTGGCCGTCGCTGGTGAGCGTGAGGTTCTCGTTGTGCCGCGAGCGCGCCGACTCGACGGTGAACGTGCCCTCCTTGGCGCCCGGCAGGACGTGCACGGTCTCGCCGATCTTCAGGCCGCCGAGGTTCATGTGGCCGCGCGCGCCCTCGAGGTGGGTCTGCCCGCTGAAGATGATGCCCGCCTTGGCACCTTCGGCCGCGCCGTGTTCGACGTTGTGCCAGTTGATGCCGTCCTGGCCGTGGGCGACCTGGTAGATCTCGGTGCCGAAGGCCATGCTGCCGCCGGCCAGCGCGCCGCCGACCGCGTGGCCGACCGGGCCGCCGAACATGCCGGCGCCGAAGACCGCGCCTTGCAGGGCGCTGTTGCCGATGTGGGCCAGGTCGAAGTCGCCGCGGTTGCCGGACATGGCCTGCAGGGTCTGCCCGAGCATGTCGGTGCCGCCCATGAACATGCCGCCGAAGGCGACGCGGGTGCCGACGTACTTGCCGAACTCGGCGCTGAGGCCTTTCTTGGCCGCGGCCTGGGTGGCCATCTGCCGGATCTCTTTCGCCGACAGGTTCCCGACGCTCTTGAGCGCGCTCTTCTCGAGTGCCTCGGCCGCGCCTTTCCGGCCCCAGTTCTTGAGGAGCTGCCCGCGGATCTCCTTGGACAGCTCCTTCTGCAGCAGGCGCCGGGTCCGCCTGTTCAGGGTATTCCTGAGCTCTTTACGGGCGAGACCGCGCAGCTCCCTGGCCGCCAGCTTCTCGGCGACGCCCCGGGAGATCCCCCGGGCGATCAACTGACGCGGCGTCAGGTTCCGCAGCCCTTTCCAGGCGGCTTTGGCCAGCACTTTGGGGGCGAGCTTCTTGGCCGCCGGGGCGAGCAGCTTGGGGAAGGCCTTGCGCCCGGCCCCGATCACCTTGGGCAGGGCTTTCGGCAGTTCGTGGGCCAGCGCTCCGGGCAGCCGCCTGAAGAGCTGGCCCATCGACTTCAGCATGATCTTGAGCGAGATCGCGGCGATCTTCGACATGGCCGTCGACGCGGCTTTGAGCAGAGCCGTGCGGCAGGCCGCGTAGAGCGGCGGCACGCCGGCGAGCGCACCACCGAACGTCCCGAACGCCGCGATGATCAGCTGGACGAGCCCGACCGCCAGCATGATCAGGTTGACCGCGGCGATGAACTTCATCAGTTCGACTTCGAGGCCGTACTTCTGCACGCCGTTCTGCATCTGGCCGGCGCCCTCGGTGACCTGGCGCAGGCCTGACACATACTCGAACCACTGCTGGGAGAACTGGGTGGCGGCCTCGTCGCCGGACCAGTTCTCCAGGATGCCGTTCGCCGACCGGGCGATGTCCTCGTACGCGTCGTTCAGCGTCTGGGCCAGCTCGCCCCACTGGTCGGCGAGGTCGTAGATGTGGTTGGCGCTGCCCTTGGGGATCGGGCCGAGAATGATCTCGCCGACCTTGCTCCGGGCTCCCGGAATGTGCTCCTCGATGGAGGAGAACCAGTCGAGGATGGTGGTCAGGACCTCGTGGTCGTCACCCTCGGACACAGCACACTCCCGAGCCGGCCGGCCCGCCACTCGTCGTCACTGCATCTACCCGGCTTGACCCGCTTTGGCGATGTCTGTGCCGCCCTGCTGGTCGGTGGCGTCGTAGGACGCCATCGCGGTGGCGACGTAGTCGCCGATGGTCTTCAACTGCGTGCCGCAGAACACCGCGGCCGCCCGCAGCGCCAGGTTCGCGGTGGAGCCGGCGCCGGTGACGTCGGTGGTGGCGCCGTGGTACTGCGGCTCGAACTGGTTGCTGAACTCGTCGTCGGCGGGGAAGACGTCGCCGCGTTTCTCCCGGGCCGCGATGTCGGTGTCGTGCCGCTTGGCCGCCTGCTCGAGCGCCTCGCCCTTGTCCCGCAGGGAACGGGCGATGTTGATGATCTCGGCCGGTGAGGTCCGGATCTCGACGAACTCACCCACGGTCGTCCTCCAGCCGCTTGCGCACGTCGGCGTCGTGGCTGCCGACGAAGTCCCGGGTGGCCGATGACCCCAGCGCCCGCAGGTCACTGGGCAGCGCCTCGTCCATCACCTCGGTGCTCTGCCGACCGGCGTCCTCGATCGCGGTGCGCACGGTCTGCACGATGCTCGCCGACAGCGCCTTCGAGTTCGGCTGGCGCAGCACGCGTGGATCGATCTCCAGCTCCAGCAGGTGACCGCGCGGACCGACCACGGCCTTGATCATGCGATCCGGCGACCAGGCGGTGCCGGTCACGGCGAGCATGCGTTTCTGGATGTCGGGCAGCTGGGCGGTCGCCTTGTTGAGGTCGGCGATCATGCCGCGCAAAGCGCTCCAGTCGGGACGTCCCGGCACATCCGCCATCGGCGCTCACCCCTCTCTCTCGCGAAGACCCGGTCTGACATGATCGCGCACCGGCCGCCGGTGGTCACCGGCGGCCGGTGCGAATCACATCCCGGCCGCGATCTGCTGGTCGATCTGCTGCATCCGCTCGGCCGAGGCGCCGAGCTTGACGCCGACCGACTGGAGAGCGGCCTTGATCTCGTTGGCGCCCTGGTTCCACTTCTGCCGGGCCTGGTCGCAGGCCTCGCCCGCGGAACCGGTCCAGTCCTGCGCGAACAGCCGCGTGAACTCCCCGTAGAGGTCGTTCAGCTGCTGGTCCATCTGGCCCTCGTAGGTGCCGATGGCCTGCGCGACGTCGTTGATCTGCCCGAAGTTGTAGGTGATGCTCATGATCCGGTCTCCGATCTCCGCTACGCGCTCAGCCGCGCAGGATGCTGATGACAGAGCTGTCGCCCGTGGAGGCGGCCGCGGAACGGATCTCCTGAGCGGCGTCCTCGTCGTGCTGGCCGTACTGCTTGGAGGCGTTGCTCATCTTGCCGGCCAGCTCGTCGAGCGCGTTGATGATCTTCGTCAGACCGTCGTTGAGCTGAACGGAGACGTCCTGCAGCGCGTTGTTCGCGGTGCCCTGGAAGCCGGCGCCACCGAGGGACTGAATCCGGTCGAGCAAGTGGGCCATGCCCCGCGCGATGCTCTGGCCGGTGTCCTCGCACCGCTGCGCCATCGCGTTCAGCTGCTCCTGAGTGGCATGGACCTGACCCATACCCGGAGTTCCTGACAAGGTGGTTCACCCCGATTCTGATAGTCGGCGCACGCTGGGAGCGACCCCGAAACACCCGTGATGTCCCGAAGGTAACCAGGATCGGCTTCCCCGGCCACCCCGCTCGGCACGCTGTCGGTTCTATGCCATCACGTACACCGGCGACCCGCGAACGGTTCGAACCCGTGCCGAGACGGCGGCGTACTCTATACCGTCACCCGCTCAGCGCTCGGGCGCGATACCGTCCGAGGGCGAGCTGCACGGCCCGATCCGGGGGAGGCGCGATGAGCGGCAACGACCCGTACGTGAACCCATATTCCGGCGAGACGAACCTCCATCCGGACGTCACCGCGAAGAACACTGGCGACGTCAAGTGGCTCGACGGCGGGCCGCCGCTGAAGGTCGATCTCGAGGGCCTGCGGGCGTACGCGAAGCACATGGTCGACCAGGAGAACGACATCTCCACGCGCTCCATGCACCTGTCCCACCTGCAGTCCATGCCGGGCAAGGCGTGGAGCGGGGACACGCTGGGCGAGGCCGCCGCCGCGCAGGCACGGGTCACGGGCAACGCCGCGGAGTTCTTCGCCTACCTCGGCACGCTCGGCCAGATGCTGCACAACGTGGGCATGGCGGCACAGACCGTCGCCGACTCGTACGAGGCGAACGACGCCATGTCCGCGGCCTCGCTGAACAGCGTGCTCTTCGCGTTCGGCGAGGACGTCCCCCGGCCGGCCGGGCTGCCCAAGGGCATCGGCCAGACGTACTTCGAGCAGTTGGCGAAGGAGAAGGAGAAGCCGCTGCAGGACCCGGGCAGCGCGCTGTGGGAAGACGGCGAGACAAAGCAGGTGGGGCCGTATCAGACGGTGCAGACGTCGACCGGGCCGCACGGCGAGCGCCGTGAAGTGATCACCACCACCGTCAACGGCGGCGGCAAGACCGTCACCACCGTCGTCTACGACAAGAACAACAAGATCACGTCGCAGTCCTCGGTGCACACCACGGTCACCTTCGACGATCGGACCCACACGCAGGTCACGACCACACAGTCGTACGACGCCAAGGGCAAGCCGACCGGCAGCACCAAGGAGACCACGGCTTACCAGACGATCTGCTCGCCGGATGGCGGCACCGTGAACAGGGACGTAAGTCACCAGCTGGTAGAGACCCGTGACGCCAAGGGCAATGTGACCAACACGCGCACCACCAGCGTGGACCAGGACGGGGTCACCACGGAGAAGGCCGAGAAGGTGACCACGACCAAGGACGCCAAGTCCGGTGAGACGCGCATCACCACCACCGAGACCGACAAGGTCGTGGTCGGCAAGCAGACCCAGGGCCAGCTCGGCGTCACCACCGACATCGCGTCGGAGTACGACCCGCTCACCAAAGAGATGACGGGCTGATCATGTCCGGTTACTTCGACGCCACGGCCAACCCGAACTACGGCTGGAGCCCGTACGCCCAGTACCCGTCGTACACGAATCCGGACTTCCCGACCACGCAGTTCACGGACCCCGCCGGCGAGAGCAACTCGCTGACCTTCGAGGACGTCCAGCGCAAGGTCTACAACATGCACCCGGAGGACATGGACGCGCTGGCCGACCAGTGGGACAACGCGGTCACCTTCCTGGAGAACATCAAGTACTTCGTCCTGGCCCGCAGCACGGAGCTGCAGGAACAGTGGAAGTCGCCGAAGGCCGCCGCGGAGTTCCTCAAGCGCGGGCCGGGTGAGACGCTCGCCTATCTCGATCTGTGGATCGAGGCCGCCCAGATCAACCGGAACACCCTCCGGCACGCGGCGCACATCTCGCAGAACGCGCGCGACGAGATGGACAAGCTGACCGCGGATTACCGCCGGGACCTGGACACGGCCAGCCAGATCGGCTTCTGGGAGGGTGTCGGCGCCTTCTTCACCCACGGCGACTGGCTTCCCCCGACCCCCGGTCAGGCCGTCAAGGAAGAAGCCCACGAGGACATCGAGGTAGTCAAGAACGACTACCGGACCAAGGCCCAGGAACTCGCTTTCAAGTACGGCAATCAGTACTACGACATGCTGACCTACTTCTCCCAGGGCGCCGGTCCGCCGATCAAGCCGATGAACGCGGTGGTGAACGAACCCGGCATGCCGCCGCTGGGGGCTCCGCCCAGCCTGGGCGGGGCGCCCCCGCCGCCCGCGGCACCCCCGGCGCTCCCGCCCGCGGCTCCGCCGGCCGCCCCACCGGCGAACCCGCCGCTCCCGACCCAGCCGACGTTCAACAACCCCGCGCCGGGGCTGACCGAGCCGCCGGGCAACACCCCCGCGCCGGTGCCGGGCGCCGGGAACCAGCCGGGCCTGCCGCCCGGCTTGCCGCCGGGACTTCCGCCCGGGCTTCCGGCCGTCGTTCCGGGTCAGCTGCCGCTGGCTCCGGGCCTCCTCAAGCCCGGGGTCCAGCCGCCGGCCCTGCCACCCGGCGCCGGCCGGAAGACACCCGGGCTACCGCCCGGCACCACCTCGCCGAATCCCGGCCAGCTCGGGCGCAACGCGTTCAGCCGTGGCCCCGGGCAGCCGCCCGGCCTCGGCCAGCCACCGGGTCGCACGCTGCGCCGCGGCGGCGGCACCCCGGGCAGTACGCCCAATCTGCCCGGCCGCGGCGACCGGCGGCGCAACGATGAGTCGAGCACCCGGCCCCACCTGCCCGGTGACGGCGAGGAGACGTTCGGCCGTCCGCCGGGCAGCACGATGCCTCCGGTGCTCAAGAACCCGGCCGGGAACCGCGACAGGCGGCGGCCCGGCAGCACCGAGGAACTGCGCCCGGGCGCCACGGCGGGCAGCGGCGACGCGTTCCGTCCGGAGGGCGCCGCCCCGCCGGTGCTGAACCGGCCGAGCACACCCGCCACCCCGCCGCCGGGCCGGCGCCGGGACGAGACCGAGCGTGACCGACAGCGGCGTACCACCGCGTGGGCCGACTACTTCGGCACCGAGGAAGCCCGGGCCGAGGCCGGCACCGGCACGCTGTCGGCGCCGGGCGTCCCGCCCACCGGCTCCCGGGTCTCCGGGCTCGAGGAGATCCCCCGCGGACTGCGCAGCCACGCCGCGAACCGGGCGCACGAGGCCGCCCGGCCGGACGCCGACGCGCCCGAGCTCACCAAGCGCCGGACCGTCAGCGACCCGGCGCTCGCGCAGCACCGGGTGGACGACGAGTCCACCATCGTCACCGACGAGCAGGCGTTCGAGGTGCAGACCCCAGGCGGCGGCGTGGTGACCAGCAAGCGCGACGAGCCGGTCTACGAGCCGGAGATCCGCCGCGTGCTCGGCGGCCAGTGAGATGGTGAAGTTCGGGACACCGGCGAACTACTACGTCCGCGTACGGTTCGCCGGCTGGGAGGACGAGCCGGAGAGGTCCGCGCTGTATCGCGGGGTCTACACGGTCACCCTCAACATGCTCCCGGAGTTCACCTTCGTCGACGACCTCAGCCGACTCGGGCCCCCGTGGCTGGAGTCGTCGCTCCCGCCCGAGGAGGACGGCGACCTCACCGACCCGGAGATGGTCCGCCTGGCGTTGTTGCTGCACTCGTGGTACACCGTGACCCCGAACGTGGCGCTGGCCGGCCGGACCGAACGTTTCATCAGGCCCTGGGCGTGGGAGGATCAGCAGCAGGCGGTGGTGTTCTACGTCAGCCCGGCCGAGTTCGCGGTGCTTCTCGACGACCTGGCGGCGCTCGCCGACACCGAGGCGGGCAATGTCCACTCCGTGGTCCGGCGCGACAAGGTGCTGGATCACCCGGTCATCCGCTTCATCGAGGACCGGGTGCTCACCTCGCCGTTGCTCGACCCTCGTGACCTGCGGAGCGCCGGGCGCACCGAGGCTTCGAAACACCCGGAGGACCTGTAGTCGTGGTGAAGATCGGCAGTCCGTCCAACTACACGGTCCAGGTGTATCCGGACGAGTGGGAGTACGACTCGCCCCGCGACCGGACGCTGCACGAGAACATCTTCTCGGTGGCACTCAACCTGCACGGGCTCGTCAAGGTCGTGCCGGCGGTGCCGGCCGAGCCGCCGCCGCTGGCCGCCGAGCGCCCACCCCGGGAACACGAGTTCACCACCGCCGACGAGGTCCGCTGGTGCGAGTTGCTGCACTCGCCCTACTCGGTCACACCCGACGACGCCCGCGCCGGGACGATTCGTGAGGTCGGTGTGCCCGACGAGCCGGCCACCGTCTTCTACGTGACCGGGGAACAGTTCGCCACGTTCACCGGCGAGCTGTGGGAACTGGCCGAGATCGCGTCGGGCTCGAATCCACGGGTACGCCGCAACGACGTACTGGACAGGTCGGTCTTTCAATTCGTCGAGGAGCACATCCTGTCCTCCGGCCGTTTCCGTCCCGGGGATGCGACAAGTCTGGGCCGGTCAGCGCGCTGACGGGGAGCGGACCACGATCGAGCCGGCGGCGCGGTCGTGCAGCCCACGTCCCTCACCGTCGGCGATCAGCGCCGGAATCAGCAGCGCCAGCAGCACCGCCCGGTACAGCCCGCGCAGCACCCCGATCGCGCCCCCGTCGGCATAGGAGACGCACCGCAGCCGGGTCAGTCGCATGCCGGGCGTCTGCGCGAACACTCCGATGAAGACCGTGTTGACCACGATCAGCAGGACGACCGGCGGCCACGAAGCACGGTACGGGCTGGCGTAGAGACTGGCCACCAGCAGGCAGAGAATCCAGTCGATGAGCAGCGCAATCAGCCGTTGCCCGCCACCGGCGGGTTCCGGGCGTGCCGGGGCCTGCGGTACGTCGTTCGCGGAAGCTGCCACGACGGCCGAGCCTACGCGATAGGGTCCGGAGGTCGGCCGCTGCGCTCATGACGTGCCTGATCATCCGGTTACGTAACACGACGGAAACAATAGGGATACGCCAGGGCAACTCCGGGCCCCTAACGTCGCGACAAGCCTTGCCAGGTGGCGGCCCATGCCGCCCGGTATCGGAAAACTGTGCCAGGAGGACGTGTGTTCGCCAATCCCGAGGAACTCCTGCGATACCTCAAAGACGAGGACGTCAAGTTCGTCGACGTACGGTTCTGTGACCTGCCCGGTGTGATGCAGCACTTCAACATCCCGGTCGAGTCGTTCGACGACAGCGTGGCAACCGACGGTCTCGCCTTCGACGGATCCTCGATCCGCGGGTTCCAGGCCATCCACGAGTCCGACATGATGCTCCTGCCGGACGTCGCGACCGCCTTCGTCGACCCGTTCCGGATCCAGAAGACCCTCGCGCTGAACTTCTTCATCCACGACCCGTTCACCCGCGAGGCGTACTCGCGCGACCCGCGGAACGTGGCGAAGAAGGCCGAGGCGTACCTCGCCGCCAGTGGCATCGCCGACACCGCCTACTTCGGCGCCGAGGCCGAGTTCTACATCTTCGACTCGATCCGCCACGAGACCTCCGCCAACCAGGCGTTCTACTACATCGACTCGATCGAGGGCGCCTGGAACTCCGGCCGTGAGGAGGAGGGCGGCAACCGCGGTTACAAGACCGCGTACAAGGGCGGCTACTTCCCGGTCTCCCCGGTCGACCACTACGCCGACCTGCGCGACGCCATGGTGCGCCGCCTGGTCGACACCGGCTTCACCGTCGAGCGCTCGCACCACGAGGTCGGCACCGCCGGCCAGGGCGAGATCAACTACAAGTTCTCGACGCTGCTGCACGCCGGCGACCAGATGCAGCTGTTCAAGTACATCATCAAGAACACCGCCTGGGAGCACGGCAAGACGGCGACGTTCATGCCGAAGCCGCTCTTCGGTGACAACGGCTCCGGCATGCACACCCACCAGAGCCTCTGGCTCGGCGGCGAGCCGCTGTTCTACGACGAGACCGGGTACGCCGGGCTGTCCGACACCGCGCGCTGGTACATCGGCGGCCTGCTGCACCACGCGCCGTCGCTGCTCGCGTTCACCAACCCGACCGTCAACTCGTACCGGCGCCTGGTGCCCGGTTACGAGGCGCCGGTCAACCTGGTCTACTCGCAGCGCAACCGCTCCGCCTGCACCCGCATCCCGGTGACCGGCAGCAACCCGAAGGCCAAGCGCGTCGAGTTCCGCGTGCCGGACCCGTCGTCGAACCCGTACCTGGCGTTCTCGGCCCAGATGATGGCCGGCCTCGACGGCATCAAGAACAAGATCGAGCCCCCGGCCCCGATCGACAAGGACCTGTACGACCTGCCGCCGGAGGAGTGGGGCAGCGTCAAGCAGGTGCCGGGCTCGCTGGACGCCGTGCTCACCTCCCTGGAGAACGACCACGAGTTCCTCACGGCCGGCGGCGTCTTCACCGACGACCTGATCTCCACCTGGATCGACTACAAGCGGACCAACGAGATCGACCCGGTCCGCCTGCGCCCGACCCCGCACGAGTTCGAGATGTACTACAACGTCTGATCCGCATCGGCGGTGACGTCCAGAACGGCGGTCGCGCCCGGCTCTCAGCCGGTGCCGGCCGCCGTTCTGCCGCTTCCGGGAACGGCTCCGCCGAAGATCGACCCCAAGGACCTTTTCCCGTACGGCGTGAGCCGCGCCCCGGTCGATGCGGCTCCCGCTCCCGCGCGCGTCGCATGGCGACCACGAGCACCAGCTGAGACCGGGACAACCGCACCTTGCGCGGGCGGGCAGAATCGACCGCGTGGAGATTGCGGTGCTGGGGCCGGTGGAGGTGCGTTCCGGGTCCGGCCGGGTCGTGCCGATCGCCGGCGCCCGCCTGCGTACCCTCCTGGTCCTGCTCGCCCTGGAGGCGGGCCGCAACGTCTCGGCGGACCGGCTGATCGACGGGGTCTGGGGTGAGTCCCCGCCGGCCGCGGCGGCGAACGCGTTGCAGGCGCTGGTGTCGCGGCTGCGCCGGGCCGCCCCGGAGTTGCGCGTCGAGGCGACCCCGACGGGCTATCGGCTGCTGACCAGCCCGGACGACGTCGACGTCAACCGCTTCCTCCGGCTGGCCACGAGCGACCCCGGGGCCGCGTTGCGGCTCTGGCGCGGCGACCCGGAGCTGCCCGAGGCCGACCTGATCCGCCTCGGCAGGACTCGCCTGCAGGCGCAGAAGGCGTGGCTCACGACCGAGATGGCCCACCGGGATGTGACGCCGGAGCTGGAGGCGCTGGTCGAGGCGCATCCGCTCGACGAGCCGCTCGCGGCGCTCCTGATCAGGGCGTTGCGCAGGATCGGCAGCCCGGGCCGCGCCCTGGAGGTCTTCGAGCGGACCCGCCGCCGGCTGGCCGGCCGCCTCGGCGCCGACCCCTCCCCCGAGCTGGCCCGGCTGCACCTCGACCTGCTGCGGGAGCAGCCGGGCACGCCGCGGGGCAACCTGCCGGCCGAGCTCAGCAGCTTCGTCGGCCGGGCCGCCGACCTCCACGCGGTCCGTGCCCTGATCGGGGCACATCGCCTGGTCACGCTCACCGGCCCGGGCGGCAGCGGGAAGACCAGGCTGTCGGTCGAGGTCGCTGCCCGGCTGCCGGGTGCGCTGTGGCGGGCAGAGCTTGCTCCCGTACGGGATCCGGCCGAGCTCCCCCAGGCGATCCTGACCGCTCTTGATCTGCGCGAGCAGGTGCTCCTGGGCACCGGGCGGGAAACCCTGGCGCGTCTGCGTGACGCGGTGGCGACCCGCGAGATGGTGCTGGTGCTGGACAACTGCGAGCACCTGATCGAGGCCGCCGCCGAGGTCGCGGATGTGCTGCTGCGGGCGGCGCCGGGGCTGCGCCTGCTCGCGACGAGCCGGGAGCCGCTGGGCCTGCCGGGTGAGGCGTTGTTCCCGGTCGAGCCGCTGGCGCTGCCGCCGCCGGGGGTGGACGCGGCCACCGCGGGCGGTTTCCCGGCGGTGCGGCTGCTGCTGGACCGGGCGGCCGGGTTCACGCTCACCGACGCGAACGTCACGCCGGTGGTGCGGATCTGCCGCGCGCTGGACGGGATGCCGCTGGCGATCGAGCTGGCCGCGGCCCGTTTGCGTACGCTCCCGGCCGGGATTCTCGCTGATCGTCTCGCCGACCGTTTCCGCCTGCTCACCGGGGGCAGCCGGGCCGCGCTGCCCCGCCATCAGACGCTGCGCGCGGTGGTCGACTGGAGCTGGGATCTGCTGTCCGGTGAGGAGCGGCGGCTGTGGCGGCGGCTGGCCGCGTTCCCCGGCGGCGCCGACGTGACCGCTGTCGAGCGGGTCTGCGAGGCCGATCTGGGCCTGCTCGGCGCGCTGGTCGACAAGTCGTTGCTGGTCCTCGGCCCGGACGGGCGCTACCGGATGCTGGAGACGATCCGGGAGTACGGTTTGGAGCGTCTCGCCGAGGCGGGCGAGGCCGAGTCGTTGCGCCGGTCGATCGCCGCCCACCTGCTGGCCCTGGCCCGGGAGGCGGAGCCGCACCTGCGCCGCGCCGAGCAGCTGGACTGGATGGCCCGGCTGCGGGAGGAACACGACAACCTGCACGCCTCGCTGCGGGCCGCGCTCGCCGCCGGTGACCGGCTCACCGCGGTCGCGCTGGTCGCGAACCTGGGCTGGTACTGGTGGCTGTGCGGGCACCGGTCGGAGGGCGCGGCGTTGTGCGCCGAGGCGCTCGCCCTGGACGGGCCGGTGGACCGGCAGGAGCTGGCGCTGGCCTACACCCTCGCTGCGCTCAACGGCGTCGAGGGGCCGATGGACTTCACCGAGGTGAGGGACTCCTTCAACCGGGCACTGGAGATCGCGGAGCCGCACCGGGACGGGCACCCGGGCCTGCGGATGCTGAGCCTGGTGTCGGCGCTCTACCAGACCCGTAAGGCCGACGCGGAGCGGGCCGCCGCCGCGATCGCCGAGGATCCGGATCCCTGGCTGCGCGCGATCGCCAAGATGATCATCGGGCAGGTCCGGCTGAACTTCGGGGAGCCGGCCGAGGTGGCCGAGGTGGACCTGCGCGTGGCGCTGGACGGGTTCCGGGCGGTCGGCGACCGCTGGGGCATCGGGTTCACCCTGAGCGCGCTGGCCGACCTGACCGCGGCCCGCGGCGACTTCGCCCAGGCCGTGGGCTGGCAGCGGGAGGCGATCGCGCTGCTCGACGAAGTCGGCATCCGGGAGGAGGTGCCGCAGATGAAGGCGAAGCTGGCCGTGCAGCTCTGGCTCGGCGGCGAGCGGGAACAGGCGCACCTGGCGCTCGAGGATGCCCGGCGGTACGCCCTCGAGCAGGGTATTCCGGAGATCATGGCGTCGGTGCACCACGCGCACGCGACGATCGCCCGGGCGGAGGGCCGGCTGGACGAGGCCCGGGCGCACGTGGAGCGGACCGCCGAGCTGATCGCGGATTCGACGCTGGCGCCGCAGTTCCGGGCGATGACGCACAGCACGCGGGGGCTGATCGAGGCGGCCGCCGGGAACGCAGACGCCTCGCGCGCGCATCACGAGGCGGCGCTGCGGACCGCTGTGGACACGCGGGACTCCCCGGTGATCGCGCAGGTGCTGGCCGGCTGGGCGGATCTCGCGCTGCGCCGGGGCGACCCGGAGCACGCGGCGTTCCTGCTGGGCGCCGCGGACTCGGTGCGAGGGTCGGCCGACCGTACCGTCACCGAGGGTGTGATCGTCGAAGGCGAGGCCCGCGCCGCTCTGGGCGACGCGGGCTTCGACGTCGCGTTCGGCCGCGGCGACGGGGTCACCATGGAAACGGCGCTCGCAGCGGCGGGGTTGGATGACGCGGCCGGCTCAGAACCGGCAGGGTTGGACGCGCCCAACTCCGAGCCGGCCGGCTCAGACCCGGCGGCGGAAGGCGCGGACCGAGAGCGGGGCGAAGACCGCGGTTAGCGCCACGGCCCAGATCAACGAGTGGATCACCGGGCCGGCCACCGGGCCGCCGGTGAGCAGGCCGCGGGTCGCGTCGGCGAGCACGCTGGTCGGGTTGGCCTCGGCGAACGCCCGCAACCAGCCCGGCATGGTGGACGGGCGCACGAACGCACTGCTCGCGAACGTCAGCGGGAAGATCAGCACGAAGCCGAAGATCTGCACCTTGTCCGGCTCGTCGACCAGCATCGCGACCAGCACCGAGATCCACGAGGCGGCCACCGCGAACGTGAGCAGCAGCGCGAACGCGCCCAGGGCCTCCAGCGGGCCGGTGCCGATCCGGAAGCCGAGCAGCGCGCCGACGGCCAGCAGCAGGAGCAGCGCCCAGGCCTGTTTGATCACGTCGGCCACGATCCGGCCGGCCAGCGGCGAGAAGCGGGCGATCGGCAGTGATCGCAATCGGTCGAAGACGCCCTTGTTGATGTCGGTGTTCAGGCCGACGCCGGTGTTCATGGTCGCGAAGAGCAGGTTCTGCACAATGATCCCGGGCAGCGCGAACGCCAGGTACTCCTTCGGCGAGCCGGCCAGCTGACCGCCGAAGACGTACGTGAAGAGCAGCAGGAACATCACCGGCTGGATACTGAAGTCCATCAGCTCGAACGGGTTGTGCTTGATCTGCACCAGCGTCCGCCAGGCCAGCGTGCCGGTGTTCCGAAACGCCATCGTGCTCATGATGTGCTCCCGTTCGCGTGCTCTCCCGGCCCTTGCTCAGCTGCGGTGCAGTCGATCACGCGGGACCTCCGGTCAGGCTCAGGAAGACCTCGTCGAGGCTGGGGCGGCGCAGGGACAGCTCGGCGACCACCAGCCCCGCGTCGTCGAGGCGCCGGACCAGAGCGGTCAGCGCGGCAGGCCCGGCCACCGGCGCGACCACCAGGTCACCGCCGACGTCGACCGGCCCGGAGGCGACCCGGCGGACCTCCGCCGCCACCTTCTCGAGATCGTCGGAGGAGCCGGGGCGTACGGACACGGTCTGCGCGCCGGTCCGGGCCTTGAGCTGCTCGGCCGTGCCGGTGGCGATCACCCGCCCGTGGTCGATCACCACGATCTCGTCGGCCAGCTGGTCGGCCTCGTCCAGGTACTGCGTGGTGAGCAGCACGGTGACCCCGTCGGCGACCAGGCCGCGGACGATGTCCCACACCTCGTTGCGGCTGCGCGGGTCGAGGCCGGTGGTGGGCTCGTCGAGGTAGAGCAGGCGGGGTTCGCCGACCAGGCTGGCGGCGAGGTCGAGGCGGCGCCGCATGCCGCCGGAGTACTTCCCGGCCGCGCGGCCGGCGGCGTCGACGAGGTCGAATCGGGCCAGCAGCGAGCGTGCCCGGTCCCGGGCGGCGCGGCGGGACAAGCCCAGCAACCGGCCGATCATGAGCAGGTTCTCGGTGCCGGTGAGCTGCTCGTCGACCGAGGCGTACTGGCCGGTCAGCCCGATCAGCCGGCGCACCTCGTGCGCCTGGCGGACCACGTCGAAGCCGCCGACCGTGGCGTGCCCGGCGTCCGGCTGGATCAGCGTGGCCAGGATGCGGACCGCTGTGGTCTTGCCCGCGCCGTTCGGCCCGAGCAGCCCGAGAACGGTGCCGGGGCGGACCGTGAGGTCCACCCCGGCCAGAGCAGTGGTGTCGCCGTAGCGTTTCACCAGCCCCTCGACATGGACGGCGTTGGTGTCATCTCCCATGCCGACACCGTGCCGGTGACCGCTGACAGGGCGCTGACATGCCCTGACGTACGGGTCAGGGCACGTCAGCCGAGGCCGGCTGCGCCAGGACCTTCTCGGGTTCAGGGGCGGGATCCGGCTTCCGGACGCCGACCGGTGTCACGATCAGCAGAGCAACGCTCAAGATGACATAGATGTTGCTGCCCAGGATCTGCACCGGCGGGAACGGCGGGTTCTCCCAGAGCCACGTGAGGTGCGAGGTCATCAGCAGGTACGAGCCGATCGCCAGGAACAGGGGCACCCGGCTCGCCCCCCGCCAGCCCAGCTCCACGCAGCGGATCAGCGCCGGGATCAGCCACACGCAGTGGTGGATCCAGGTGACCGGGCTGATCAGGCAGCCCAGGATGCCGGTCAGCGCCAGCCCGCCGACCACGTCGTCCCGCGTCCGGTAGCAGCGCAGACCCCACCAGACCAGGGTGGCCAGCACGAGGACCAGCCAGATCTTGGATTCCAGCTCGTCCCAGGGCAGCCGGGCGACCGTGCCGCGCAGGGACTGGTTGGAGAGGAAGTCCAGCGCGCCGACCCGGTTGGTGTCCCACAGCGCCGACGTCCAGAACTCGCGCGACGCGTCCGGGAAGAGCGCACCGGCCAGCACTGTCGCCCCGGTCGCGGCGCCGATCGCGGTGCCGGCCTCCTTCCAGCGCCGGGTGACCAGCAGGTACAGGATGAACACGCCCGGGGTCAGCTTGATCGCGGTGGCCAGCCCGATGCCGATGCCACCCCACCAGCGGCCCTTCGACACGCCGAACAGCATGTCCGCGGCGACCAGGGTCAGCAGCAGCATGTTGACCTGACCGAAGCTGAACGTCTCCCGGACCGGCTCGAACGCCAGCACCAGGAAGAACGCGACCCCGTAAGTGAGCCAGAGCGG
Organism: Actinoplanes cyaneus; assembly: GCF_016862095.1. Taxonomy (GTDB): domain Bacteria; phylum Actinomycetota; class Actinomycetes; order Mycobacteriales; family Micromonosporaceae; genus Actinoplanes; species Actinoplanes cyaneus. The sequence continues at coordinate 126,040 of NZ_BOMH01000007.1, read as the reverse complement.
GTACTTCAGGGTCCGCAGGAACGGCCCGGCCAGCCAGTGGACCAGCACGCCGGCGGTGATCACCGTGCCGGCCGAGGCGAGCACCACGACGATCGGGAACGGCAGCACCGACATCGGTGACATCACCAGCCCCGCGAACGGCGGGTAGGTGAAGCCGTACGGCGACTGCGGCTTCAGCCAGTCGTAGACCATCCCGCCGTCGCGGAACCAGTACTGCACCGCACCGTAATAGACCTCGGAATCGAAGAAATTATTACGATTCCAGGCCATGAACATCAGCGCCACCGCGGCCAGCGCCGACACGACCAGGACCAAAATTCGCTTCATGCAGCACTTTCCACATTAGATATCCGGCGAGCACAGTCATGCCGACGGCGCCCGGCGCCTTGGTGGCGAGAGCAAGGTTGTATCCGTCCGGCAGGCAGAGCGCGGCCGCCACCGCGACCGGGACGATAAGCCATCGGGTGTCCCGGCGCATCGTCGCGGCCAGAAGAACAAGGGGCCAGATCGCATACCACGGATGAAAGACCGGCGCGAGCAGCACCGTTGCTGCCATCGCCAGCGCGGCGTGCCAGAGCGCGTCGCCACCCCGCCAGGCCCGGCGGAACAGCCACAGCAACACCCCGGCCAGCACGACGATGCCGAGAGCCCGGGTCACCGCGACGGCGTGCGGCACCCCGATCAGCTCCAGCGTCATCCCGGCCGCGGTCGGCGGTGAGGTCCACTGCACCGAGACGCCGCTGTCGGCCAGCGCGCCGACCCAGCCCAGGCCGAGCCCGGACGCGAGCGAGACCGCCGCCAGGGCGCCCGCCGCTCCGCCGGCCAGCTCCAGCCCGGCCCGCCACCGGGACACCGGGATCAGGAAGATCGCGAACGGCAGCGCCACGATCGCGGTCGCCTTCACACCGACCGCGAGCCCGAACAACACGCCGGCCGGCCAGCCGCGACCGCTGGCGGCCACGGCGAGGCCGCCGGTCAGCAGCGCCACCATCACCGCGTCATTGTGCGTCCCGGACACCAGGTGGATGAGCAGAAGCGGACAAGCCAGCACCAGCCACACCGCCCGACCGGCCGGGACGCCGGCCCGCCGGGCCAGCACCGGCAGGCACGCGCCGATCGCCGCGACGCCCAGCACCGCGATCAGCCGCAGCAACGCGAGGGTTCCGGTCAGCGAGCCACCCAGTTTCGCCGCGCCCGCCGCGAGGACCAGGAAGACCGGACCGTAGGGGGCCGGGGCGGACCGCCAGGTCGGTGCCACGGCGTCGGCCCAGGGACAACCCAGAAGATCGACACCGCCCGCGTACGGATTCAGGCCCGCCGCCTGCTGCCAGCCCTGACACGCGTACGAGTAGGCGTCGTAGCTCCCCAGCGGCAGGAACGGCAGCAGTGGCAACGCCCACAGCCCGGCCGTCACGTAGGCCCACCGCACCGACGGCACCGACCGCCGCCCGGCCACCCACGCGCCGATCAGCAACGTGACGCCGAACACCCAGCAGAGCGGCAGCAGCACACCGTTCTGCCCGCGGAAGACCGTGAGCGGAGTCACAGTCGGCTCCCACGGCTGATGGGCACCACCCCGATAGGCCGCGACCCCCAATAGGGCGCCACCTGCGAGCCCCGTGTATCGGACGAGGGACGGACGGGACATGGCGACGACCCTACCGTGACAGGCAGCGACGTACGGGGCAGCCGGTACTGTCGGCGCGATGAGGGCTGTGCACCGCGAGGTTTGGCTGGTCACCGTCGTGGCAGCGGCCCTCGGCGGCGGATACCTGGCCGCGCCCCGGATGGGCTCCGACCTGGCCGCCCAGGTGGCGCGCGCCGAGTTCTTCGCCGCGCACGGTTTCACCCCGATCGACCTGCGGTGGTACGGCGGGGTCGACCAGCTCGGCTACAGCCTGGTGTCGCAACCGGTGATGGCGCTGCTCGGCGTGCGGGTCACCGGGGTGCTCGCGATGGTCCTCGGCTCGGTGCTGCTCGTCGCGCTGCTGCGGCGCGGCGGTGGCGCACGATTGTGGGCGGCCGGGCTGCTGGGCGTCGCCGGCCTCGCCGGGAACCTGGTGAGCGGGCGGGTGACGTACGGCCTCGGGGTCTGTCTCGGTCTCGGCGCTCTCCTCGCGCTCACCTTCCTGCCCCGTCGCGCCGCCGCGGCCGCCGCGGTGATCCTGGCCGCGCTCGCCTCCGCGACCAGTCCCGTCGTCGCCCTGTTCCTCGGCCTGGCCGGCGCCGCGCTCCTGCTCACCGGTGCGCTCGTCCCCCGAAGCACCCGCACGGCCCAGCCGCACGGTTCCGGCTGGCTCTCCGGGGTGCTTCAAGCCCGCCGAAGCACCCCGGACGACCAGCCACGCGGCCCGGGCTGGCGCTCAGAGGTGCCTTCAACACCTAGAGACACCTCTGAACGCCGGCCGGGCTCGGGGCCGGGGGCCGGCGGGACGGCTTCGGGCGGGCGGGGGCTGCTCGTGGCGGTGCCGGCGGCCGCGGTGATCGGGGTGAACGCGCAGTTCCTCTCCGACGGCGGGTGGATGAACATCAGCCGGGACGACACGGTGCACGCCGTGGTGACCGGACTGGTCGTGGCGCTGCTCGTGCCGGCACGGCCGATCCGGATCGGGGCGTTGCTCTCGTCGGTGGGAGTGCTGGCGGCGGCGTCGATCCACACCCCGGTGGGGCTGAACGCGACCCGGCTGGCGGTGATGTTCGCACTGCCGGTGCTGATCGCGTACGCCCGAATGCCCGCTCTCCCGCGACAGACACGCACCGTGGCGCTGGTCGCGATCGTGGCCCTGACCGCCTGGTGGCAGCCCCCGGTGGTCTCGGCCGACCTGCGGGACCGGGGGAACCCGACAGCGGACGCCGGGTACTTCCGGCCGCTGACCGCGCTGCTGGGCACCTTGCCGCTGACCGGCCGGGTGGAGATCCCGCCGACCCGTGACTACTGGGAGGCCGCGCACCTGGGCGACGTTCCGCTCGCGCGTGGCTGGCTCCGTCAGGCCGACATCGATCGGAACCCGCTGTTCTTCACCACGGTCCCCGGCGCCTCCGGAACGGGTGTGGCGCTGACCGCGGACAGCTACCGCTCATGGCTGGGCGAGCAGGCCGTCCAGTACGTCGCGGTGCCCGACGCCGAACTGGCCTGGCCCGGCCGCGCCGAGGCTGAGCTGGTCACGGCCGGGTTGCCATACCTCGTGATCGTCGCCGTCCTGCCCCACTGGCACCTGTACGCGGTCGCCGATCCGCAACCGATCGTCACCGCCCCGGCGACACTCGTCCGGCACACCGCGGCCGCGATCACCCTGGACGATCCCGACGCCGGGGACGTGCGGGTGCGGATTCGCTGGCACCCCCGGCTGACCGTGTCAGGCAGCGCCAGGGTGATCAGAGACGGACGTTGGACGATCTTGCGGGTGCCCGTGCCGGGGCGCTACACGCTGTCCAGCTAGCTCCCGCCCACGCCCGGCCGCACCGGCGCCCAGACGATACGACCACCCGCCGAGCGGGGCCGGCCCGCTGCTTGCGGCCCTGCGCCGGCGGCGGCTTCCGGCTGGTCCTCATGGGCGTTATTCGTGCCTCATAACGCCCATGAGGACCAGCCGGGGCCGGGAGCGCGCTGCTGCCGGGACCGACCGCCTACGTCGCGGACTCCGACGGGCGGCAACTTCCACCCGGCACGGCCCGACGACCGGGCTCTCTGCTCTGACCGTGCCCCGCCACGGACGTCGCCCTTGTGGGTTTCGCGTTCTGGGCCGGCCACGGCCCTGCGAAGCCCGCAAGGGTCCCCGCGGGAGCGACGGTCTGTACCCCCGCGGAGGCAGGCAATGCAGAAGTTGATCTAAGAGCGCGCAGCGCGCTTGCGTTCCCGCTGCTCACGCGTGAACTGCTTGCGGCGCTCGAGGTCCGCTTTCCAGCCCTCGCGGGCGAACTCGTCGCAGCCCTGCACCGCGCCCTTGGTCTGCGCGGGGCCGATCATCGAGCGGAACCACATGTCGTCGAAGGTCTCGTGGAACCACTGGGCGAATCGATCCTGGAACTTGGCCACGACGCTCTCCTCAGGCGGTCGGCGAACAACGGTTTGTGTGTTAACTGTTGGTGCCCCAACTATTGGTAGACTAACTCACGACCTGAGGAGAACCCCAAGTGAGTGATGAAGACCCCCTGGCTCTGGAGCGGCAGGTCTGCTTCGCCCTCTCGGTGGCCGCACGCAGTGTCGTGGCGATCTACCGCCCGCTGCTGGAGCCGATGGGCCTGACCCACCCGCAGTACTTGGTGATGCTCGCCCTCTGGGGTGAGTCGCCGCTCACCGTGCGGCGGCTCAGCGAGCTGCTCGCACTCGACCCGGGCACCCTGTCGCCGCTGCTCAAGCGCCTGGAGGCGATCGGGTACCTGCGCCGCGAGCGGGACCGGGCGGACGAGCGCAGCCTCGCGATCACGCTGACCGGGACCGGTCAGGCGCTGCGCGAGGAGGCGCTGAAGATCCCGCCCGCGGTCGTCGCCAAGCTCGGCATGCCGATCGAGGACCTGCAGAAGCTGCACGCCTCCCTGACCAGCGTCATAGCGGCCGCGTCATAGCGGCGGCGCTATGAGAAGACCCGCTCCATAGCGGCCCGCGACCGCCGCGTCGTCCGCAGATAACGGTCCACGAACTCGCCGGGATCACCGCCGCCGAGCAGCAGCACCGTCCCGGCCAGCTCCACCCCGTGCTGCGGCAGCTGATCGGTCGGCCGGCCCTTGACGAGCGTCAGCGCGTTCCGCACCTGCGCCGCGAGGGTCCACCCGGCCGCCATCTCCTCGGCGTCGCCGGGCGTGACCAGGCCCGCCTCGCACGCGGCGGTGAGCGCTTCCAGGGTCTTCGTGCGGCGCAGGCCCGGAACCTCGTACGCGTGCCGCAGCTGCAACAACTGCACGGCCCACTCCACGTCGGCGAGCCCGCCCCGGCCCAGCTTGGTGTGCGTGTTCGGATCGGCGCCGCGGGGCAGCCGCTCGGTCTCCACGCGCGCCTTGATCCGCCGGATCTCCACGACCTGCTCGCGGCTGAGCCCGTCGCCCGGGTACCGCTTCGTGTCGGCGAGAGCCTCGAACGCCCGGCCCAGCTCCTCCGAGCCGCAGACGAACCGGGCCCGCAGCAGCGCCTGCGCCTCCCACAGCTTGGACCAGCGGTCGTAGTACTGCTGGTACGCCTGCAGGCTGCGCACCAGCGGACCCTGCCGCCCCTCGGGACGCAGGTCGGCGTCGATGCCCAGGGCCGGGTCGGGCGCCGGTGCGTTGAGCAGCCGCCGCATCTCCTCCGCGATGGCGTGCGCGTCAGACTCGGTCCCGCCGTCGAAGACGAAGAGCACGTCGGCGTCCGAGGGGTAGCTCATCTCATACCCGCCGAGCCGGCCCATGCCGATCACGGCGAACCGCATCCCGGGCGGGCCGGGCCTGGCGCGGGAGGCGACGAGCAGCGCGGCGTTCAGCGTCGCGTCGGTGACCGCCGACAGCGCCTCGCCCAGCTCGTGCACGTCGATCGGGTGGGCCGGGGCCAGGTCACCGCCGTGGCTGAGAATGTCCGCGCAGGCCAGCCGGAACAGCTCCCGGCGGCGCAGCGCGCGGACCGCGCCGATCGCCTTGACCGGGTCCCCCGCGTGCCGCTCGGCCGCCGCGGCGAACCCCTCGATCAGCTTCTCCCGGGAGCGGGGCCGCAGCTCCGGGTCGTCGGCGAGCAGCCGCAGCGCCTCCGGGTCACGGGTGAGCAGGTCGGTCGCGTACCGGGAGAGGCCGATCACGCGGGCCAGCCGCCGGGCGACCGGGCCGCCGTCGCGCAGCAGCCGCAGGTACCACGGGGTGCTGCCGAGTTTGTCCGACACCTGGCGGTAGCTGAGCAGCCCACGGTCCGGTTCCGGCGCGTCGGCGAAGTCCTGCAGCAGCATCGGCAGCAGGGTGCGCTGGATGGCCGAGGTGCGGGTCACGCCGCCGGTCAGCGCCTCCAGGTGCCGCAGAGCGCCGGCCGGGTCGGCGAAGCCGAGGATTTCCAGCCGTTTACGGGCCGACGCCGGGGTCATCCGCAACGCCTCGGCCGGCACCCGGGCCACCGCCTCGAGCAGCGGCTGGTAGAGCAGCTTGACGTGCAGCCGCCGGACGTTGGCGGCGTGCCCGACCCAGTCGGAGCGGAACGCCTCGACCGCGTCCTGCCCGGGCAGCGCGGTGTAACCGAGTGCCGCGGCGAGCCAGCGCACGCCGGCCGGATCCTCCGGGACGGTGTGCGTGCGTTTCAGGTGCTGCAACTGCAGCCGGTGCTCGACGGCGCGCAGGAACCGGTACCCCCGGAGCAGCGTCTCGCCGTCCTGCCGGCCCACGTATCCCCCGGCGACCAGCGCGCGCAGCGCCGGCAGGGTGCCCGGCAGCCGCAGCGTCTCGTCGACCCGGCCGTGCACGAGCTGCAGCAGTTGCACCGCGAACTCGATGTCCCGCAGCCCGCCGGGGCCGCGCTTGATCTCCCGGTCCAGCTCCTTGGCCGGCACGTTGTCGATGATCCGGCGGCGCATGTCCCGCACGTCGGCGACCGCCTCGGGCCGCTCGGCGGCGTGCCAGACCAGCGGCGCCAGATCGGCCAGCCACTCGCTCGCGAGGGCCAGGTCACCGGCGGCCGGGCGGGCCTTGAGCAGCGCCTGGAACTCCCAGGTGCGCGCCCACCGCCGGTAGTACGCCTGATGGCTGGCGAGCGTCCGGACCAGCGGCCCGCGGCTGCCCTCGGGTCGCAGCGCGGCGTCCACCGGCCACGCCACCTGCCCGCAGATCTCCATCAGCCGCGCCGCGACAGTGGTGCCGGCCTGCAGGTCCTCGTCGCCGGCGGCCACGAAGATCACGTCGACGTCGGAGACGTAGTTCAGCTCGTTGCCGCCGCACTTGCCCATCGCCACCACCGCGAGACGCGGCTCGGGAGTGCCCCCGGGGAGGTCGGTGAGCGCGATCGCGTACGCCGCCGACAGCGTCTCGTCGGCGAGCGTGGAGAGCGCCGCCATCGTCGGCTCCAGGCCGCGCCCGCCGGTCAGGTCGGCCGCGGCGATCCGCAACAGGGCGATCCGGTACGCCCGTCGCAGCGCCGGCACGGTCGGCGCGTCCAGGTCGAGGTGGCCCTCCGGGTCGGGTGGCAGGCCGCTCTTCGTCGTCGCCAGGGCGCGCCACTCCTGCTCGTTGGCGACCAGGTGATCGCCGAGCGTCGACGACGCGCCGAGCACCGCGACCAGCCGCCGCCGCAGCCCGTGGTCCCGGTGGAGCTCGTCGATCAGCTCCCGCATCGCCGCGTTCTCGGTGAGGTCGCCGGTGGGGCCGGTGGGCCGCCCGCCGTTGGCCCGCTCGGCGGCCCGTGAGACGGAGTCGGCCAGCCGGTGGAGCTGGCGCAGCGCCAGGTTCGGGTCGGCGGCCCGGGACAGCGCGTGGATCAGCTCGGCCGCGTCGGTCCCGGCCGGGCCGTCGGCGTCCCACAGCCGCAGGCCGCGCGGGCCGAGCAGCTCGGCGCCGTTGTCGGCGAAGCCGTACCGCGCCAGACGGGTGGGCCGGGCCACCTCAGTGCCCCAGCAGCGGCAACGTCTTGGCCGGGATGTCCGCGTCCGGCAGGGTGCCCAGCGCCAGCGCGGCGAAGCGGGCCGCGAACGGCTGCCACACCTCCTCCACGTCCGGCAGGATGTCGGCGACCGCCATCACCACGGCCTCCGGGTCATAGCCCAGCTCATCCAGATCGGCGGCGCCCGTGCGGGTCCAGTCGGCCATCATCTCGGCGTCACACTCGATGTGGAACTGCAGGCCCCAGGCCCGGTCGCCGATCCGGAACGCCTGGTGCGGGTACCGGCTGGAGGCGGCCAGCAGCGTCGCGTTCAGCGGCAGCTCGGTGATCTCGTCGCGGTGCCACTGGATCACGTCGGGCAGCAGCGGCACCCACTTGAACAGCGGGTCGGTGTCGGCCGCGTCGCGTTTGCCGACCAGCCCGGGGCCGATCTCCGGGCCGGACGGGCTGCGCTCCACCTGCCCACCGTGCGCCCGGGCCAGCAGTTGCCCGCCGAGGCAGACGCCGAGCGTCGGCACCCGGTGCCGGACCGCCTTGCGCAGCAGCCCCTCCAGCGCCGGGAACCACGGCGCGCCGGGCGTGCCCGCCGGGTCGGGAGAGGCGCTCTGATCCCCGCCGAGCACGACCAGCGCCGCGAACGCCTCCAGGCCGTCGGGCAGCTCGTCACCCGCGTGCGGGCGGAGCACGGTGACCCCGAGCCCGGCCTCGGTGAGCCAGTCGCCGAGTCGGCGGAGGTCGTCGGTCGGATCGTTCTCGATGACAAGCGCTGTGCTCACCCGTCGAGGCTAACCCGGCAAACACCGACAGGACGTTGTCGGGGCCACCCCGCAGAGTCCCTCCTGACAACTTTCTTCGAGTTCCGTCAAGGGAGAGCACCATGAGCATCGGATGGATCGAAGTCGGCGCGGACCGCCCGGAGGAGTCCGAGCGCTTCTACGGCGACGTCTTCGGGTGGACGTTCACTGACGACGACGACTCGATCGGCCCCGACGGCAAGCCGTACCGGATCGTCACCGGCCCGGACGGCGGCGCCCCGCTGGGCGGCTTCTACGGCACCGGCGGCAAGATCCCCCAGCAGGCGATCTTCCTGGTTCTGGTGGCCGACACCGAGGCCGCCTGCCGACAGGCCGAGGCCCGCGGCGGCAAGGTCCTCCTCGGCCCGCAGCGCGAGCCCAGCGGCCTGACCTTCGCCCGCCTCAGCGACCCCGCCGGCAACCTGTTCGGCGTCTTCACCCCACCGTCCCGGCCGTAAAAGATCAACTTCTTCATTGCCTGCGTCCGCTGTGGTCCGGATCGTCGCTCCCGCGGGGACCCTTCCGGGCCGAGCAGGGCGCTGGCGCGCCCAGAACGCTCACCCCGAAAGGGCGATCTCCGTGGATGGGCACGGTCAGAAGGACCCCCGCGAACTCCGCCGGTGGCCCGGGCGGCCGCGCGGCTCGCCGCCGCCGGCTGGTGCTCACGGTTGTCATTCGTGCCTCAGAACAACCATGAGCACCAGCGCTAGGGAGTCCAGCGGGCGACGACCTCGTCGTCCTCCCGCTCGCCGGTCTCCACGAAGCCCATCGACAGGTAGAGAGCCCGCGCGCCGGTGTTCGCCGGCTGATAGCTGAGCGCCACGTTCGGCGTTCCGGGCTCGGCGATCAGCCGCTCCCGCAGTTGCCGGACCAGTTCGCGCCCGATCCCCTGGCGCTGGTGCCGGGCGTCGACGACGAGGCCGCCGATCCACCGGCTGCCGTCGTCGTCGGCCGCCCGGATCGCGAAGCCGACCACCTCGTCCCCACGGTAGGCGGCGACCGGCTGCCAGGTGTCCCCGTAAGCACACATGCACAGGTAGTAGCTCACCTCGGCGACGAAAGCCCGCTGTTCCTCATGGACGGTGAGCGCCGCACAGTCCCGCCAGTTCGCCGCGGTGACCGGCTCCAGCCGGATCGTCTCGGACATCATCCGGCGATCTTGGCAAACAGGGACAACCGCTCGCGCTTGGCGTGCGGGATGTCCAGCTCGTCCTCCGGGAACCTCCGTGGCGGGGCCGGCTCCCGGGTCGGGATCACGGTGGTGATCCGGTCGGTCCGGAAGATCCGCGCCGCCTGACGCAGCCGGCACCAGGCGATCAGATACCACTGGTCACGAACCCCGACATAGCCCAGCGGCTCGATGTCCCGGGTCGTCACGGCGCCCTCGCGGTCCGCATAGCCGATCCGCAGCACCCGGCCGACCGGCAGCGCGCCGACCGCGGCCCGCGGCATCGACGCCGGCGCCGCCCCGTCGACCAGGTGGATCCGGCCGGCGAGGGCCTGCGCCGCGGCCGCGTCGTCGGCCCGCATCGCCGCCACCAGCTTGCGCAGCGCGCTTGCCGCGGCCTGCCGGAACGGCGTCCCCTCCAGCCGGCGCAGGGCGAGGGCCATCGCGACCGCCTCCTCCGGCGTGAGGTTGACCGGCGGCAGCGTGTGCGCGGTGTCCAAGCAGAAGCCCCCGGTGCGGCCCGGCTCGGCGTAGACCGGCGTGCCCGACTGCTGCAGCGCGGAGATGTCCCGCTCCACCGTGCGGACGCTCACCTCGAAGCGCGCGGCCAGCCAGCGAGCGCTGCGGGGCCGGGGTGCCACCGCCCGCAACTCCTCGACAAGGGCATACAACCGGTCGGTACGGTTCACGCGGGGCACCTTAGACCGGGGGTACGACATCGTCTCCCGGCCATGACGCAGGAGTCGCCCGCCATCCGGGCGTCCACACCAGGCCGACGGTGACAGCAACTCCGAGCACGTGCCGGCCGACGCCGAAGGTGACCGCAGCTGCGAGCACGTACCGACCGGCGCCGACGGTGACAGCACGTGCCGGCCGGGCGTCGATGACCCGGCGCCCGCGAGGTTCACCCGTGGCCGGGCCGCTGCGCGCCGCACGCTGTCGGCTGGTTCTCACGGTCGTTATGCGGGCCGCATAACGACCGTGAGAACCAGCCGGGACCCCCAGCCGCGGCCGGGACCGCAACCACGCCGGGCCTCGCGTGGGAGTGCCACGGGACCGTGCTCACGCCGTACGCGGGGAAGGGTTTCAGGCGATGCAGGCGCAGACGATCACGGCGGCGCCGAAGTGGGAGGCCGCGCTGACCAGGGCTCCGCCGTGGAAGGTGTCGGTGCAGATGACCTCACCGAGCTTGCCCGGGGTCATCCAGTCGAGGACCTTGAAGGCCAGCCCCATGATCACGATGCCGAGCAGGCCGAACAGCAGCGTCGACGCGAGGCCCTGGCCGAACGAGTCGTAGGTCGTCCAGATCGCGGTGAACACGATCGCGGCGATGCCGAGCTGGTTCGCGGCGAGCAGCAGCGACGCGTTCGGGTTGCGCTCGACCCAGATCAGGTCGCGCAGTTTGCCCGGGGTGAGCATGTCGATCAGCACGAAACCGACGGCCATCAGACCGATCCCGATCAGGCCGAAAACTATGCTCCGTCCAGCCCCGTCCAGCAGATCCTGCAGCACAGCCCACTCCCCCTTGTCGCATGACGTCAGAGGAGACCGTACCCCGTGGCGCAAAACTTCGGGTCACGGCGCTGTAGCAATAAGGCCTGGCTGGCTGAAAGCGGTCAGGCGGCGGCGGTCCTCACGGGCCGTCGCCGCCCGGCGTCGGATCAGCGGATCAGAGCGCGCCGAGGTACCGCTGGCGCTCGTAGGGGGTGACCTCGCGGCGGAACTGCTCCCACTCGGCCCGCTTGTTGCGCAGGAAGAAGTCGAAGACGTGCTCGCCGAGCACCTCGGCCACCAGCTCGGACCCGGCCATCACGTCGATCGCCTCGGACAGGTTCTCCGGCAGCGCCTCGTAGCCCGCGGCCTTGCGCTCGGCCGGCGACAGCGACCACACGTCGTCCTCGGCGCCCATGGGCAACTCGTAGCCCTCCTCGATGCCCTTGAGGCCGGCGCCGAGCATGACCGCGAAGGCCAGGTACGGGTTCGTCGCGGAGTCGAGCGAGCGCACCTCGACGCGGGCCGAGTTCGCCTTCCCGAACGCGGGGACCCGGACCAGGGCGGACCGGTTCAGGTGGCCCCAGCTGACGAACGCCGGCGACTCGGTGATCCGGTCCGGCAGCTGCATCGGGAAGAGCCGCTTGTACGAGTTGACCCACTGGTTCGTGACCGCCGTGTACTCCCGGGCGTGCACGAGCAGACCGGCGATGAACGCGCGCGCCGTCTTCGACAGCTTCTGCGGGTCCTCGCTGTCGTAGAACGCGTTGCGCTCGCCCTCGAACAGCGACAGGTGGGTGTGCATGCCGGAGCCCGGCTGGTCGGTGTACGGCTTGGGCATGAAGGTGGCCTTCACCCCCTGGGAGAGCGCCACCTCCTTGACCACGTGCCGGAACGTCATGATGTTGTCGGCCGTGGTCAGCGCGTCCGCATACCGCAGGTCGATCTCCTGCTGGCCGGGGGCGACCTCGTGGTGGCTGAACTCGACCGAGATGCCGATCCGCTCCAAAGCGAGCACGGCCTGGCGGCGGAAGTCGCGCGCGACCGCGTGCGTGGTGTGGTCGAAGTAGCCGCCGGTGTCGACCGGGATCGGCGCGGAGCCGTCGTTCTCCTGATCCTGGATCAGGAAGAACTCCACCTCGGGGTGGGTGTAGAAGGTGAAGCCCTTCTCGGCGGCGCGGGCCAGCGCCCGGCGCAGCACGTGGCGCGGGTCGGCCCAGGCGGGGCTGCCGTCGGGCAGCAGGATGTCGCAGAACATCCGGGCGCTCTCGCCGCTGCCGCCGCCCTCGAACGGGAAGACCTGGAACGTGGTCGGGTCGGGCATGGCGACCATGTCGGACTCGAAGACCCGCGCGAAGCCCTCGATCGCCGAGCCGTCGATGCCGATGCCCTCCTCGAAGGCGGACTCCAGCTCGGCCGGGGCCACCGACACGCTCTTGAGCGTGCCGAGCACATCGGTGAACCAGAGACGGACAAAACGGATGTCGCGCTCCTCGAGCGTACGAAGCACGAACTCCTGCTGTCGGTCCACTTCCACCCCTTGTCCCGCTGTCGATCCTTGAGCCGAGACTACGCTGACCATGGCCTGTGACGTCGGCCCGGGTCGGGATCGCGAAGACGTGTTCTGGGGAACAATGAGGGCATGCCCACGCTGCGCATCGCCCTCGCCCAGGTGAATTCGACGGTCGGCGACCTCGCCGGCAACGCGGCATCCGTGCGCCGCTGGTCGCGAGCCGCCGCGGATTCCGGCGCGCACCTGGTCGCCTTCCCCGAGATGATGCTGACCGGCTATCCGATCGAGGATCTGGTCTTCCGGGACTCGTTCGTGGAGGCCTCGCGGCGCGCGCTGACGTCGCTCGCCGCCGGCCTGGCCGCGGACGGGCTCGGTGAGCTCGCCGTCGTGGTCGGCTACGTGGACGCCGACGGCCCGGCCCGGATCAGCTCGGACGCCACGCCCGGCGCCGGCCGCCGTGACGCCTCCGCGCTGCTGCACCGGGGTGAGGTCGTCGCGACGTACTTCAAGCACCATCTGCCGAACTACGGCGTCTTCGACGAGGACCGTTACTTCCGGCCCGGCGACTCGCTGACCGTGGTCCGGCTCGGCGGGGTCGACGTGGCGCTCACCGTCTGCGAGGACATCTGGCAGGCCGGCGGGCCGTTCACGGCGGCGCGCCGGGCCGGGGTGGGCCTCGTCGTCAACATCAACGCCTCGCCGTACGAGTTGAACAAGGACGACGTCCGGCTGCCGCTCGTGCAGCGCCGGGCGGCGGAGGCGGGCGCGACAGTGGCGTACGTGAACATGATCGGCGGCCAGGACGAGCTGGTCTTCGACGGCGACTCGATGATCGTCGGGCCGGACGGGGAGCTGCTGGCCCGGGCGGGGCAGTTCACCGAGGAGCTGCTCGTGCACGATCTCGAGCTGCCGGGCGCCGACGCCGTACCGAACGACTCCGGGTCGACCGATGCGGCGAAGCCGCGAGTCGAGCAGGAGATCCCGCAGGACATGGCGATCGACCGCAGCGCGGTGGCCGGTGACCTGGCTCCGCTGACCGACCGTCGCGACGGCGGGGTGGCCGACCGCGTCTCCGACGAGGCAGAGGTCTGGTCCGCCCTGGTGATGGGCCTGCGGGACTACGTCGACAAGAACGGCTTCCGCTCGGTGGTCCTCGGCCTCTCCGGCGGCATCGACTCCGCCGTGGTCGCCGCGATCGCCGTCGACGCCCTCGGGCCGGAACGCGTCACCGGTGTCTCCCTGCCCAGCGGCTACTCCTCCGAGCACTCCAAGGACGACGCCGCCGACATGGCCAAACGCACGGGCCTGACCTTCCGCGTCGAGCCGATCCAGCCGATGGTCGACGCGTTCCTGGCGAACATGACCCTCTCCGGAGTCGCGGTGGAGAACCTGCAGGCCCGCGTCCGCGGCGTGATCCTGATGGCGCTCTCCAACCAGGACGGGCACCTCGTGCTCACCACCGGCAACAAGAGCGAGCTCGCGGTCGGTTACTCCACGCTCTACGGCGACTCGGTGGGCGGCTTCAACCCGCTCAAGGACGTGCCGAAGTCGATGGTCTGGCAGCTCGCCCGCTGGCGGAACACGCAGGGCGACCCGCCGATCCCGGAGAACTCGATCACCAAGGCGCCCAGCGCCGAGCTGCGGCCGGACCAGAAGGACTCGGACTCGCTGCCCGACTACTCGGTGCTCGACCCGATCATCAAGGGGTATGTGGATCACGACCTCGGCCGGGACGAGCTGGTCGCGGCCGGCAACGACCCGGCGCTGGTCGACCGGGTGCTGCGGATGGTCGACCTCGCGGAGTACAAGCGGCGCCAGTCGGCCCCCGGCACCAAGATCTCCGGCAAGGCGTTCGGCCGCGATCGTCGCCTGCCGATCACCAACCGGTTCCGCGAGGGCGGAGCCTCGTAGTTCGTTTCCCAGGGTGGCTGGCCGGGTGTGAAAACCTCCACTCACCCCTGACCGCGGCGCGGTCTCCGGTGCGACGATTCTGACGACACCCGGGGACCGCATCAGGCGGCCTCGAGGGAGGAGAGTGACGAGATGTCGGAAATCCCGACCCTGTACGGAGGGCCGGCCACCCGCCGCGTCCGCACCCGCGACCTGGTGAACGCCAAGGCCCGCGGCGACCGCTGGCCGATGCTCACGTCCTACGACCAGTACACGGCCTCGATCTTCGACCAGTCCGGCGTGCCGGTGCTGCTCGTCGGCGACTCGGCGGCCAACAACGTCTACGGCTACGAGACCACCGTCCAGGTCACCGTCGACGAGCTGCTGCCGCTGGTCAAAGCCGTCGTCCGGGCCACCAAGACCGCGCTGATCGTCGGCGACCTGCCGTTCGGCAGCTACGAGGAGAGCCCCGCGCAGGCGCTGCGCACCGCCGTCCGCTTCATGAAGGAGGGCGGCTGCCACGCGGTCAAGCTCGAGGGCGGCCGCCGGATGGCCCCGCAGATCGAGGCGATCACCGGCGCCGGCATCCCGGTGATGGCGCACATCGGCTTCACCCCGCAGCGCGAGCACACCATCGGCGGCTACCGCGTCCAGGGCCGGGAGAACGAGGGCGCCGAGGTGATCTCGGACGCCCGCGCGGTCGCCGACGCGGGCGCGTTCGCCGTCGTCCTGGAGATGGTCCCCGGCGAGGTCTCCAAGCAGATCACCAAGGAGCTGCAGATCCCGACCGTGGGCATCGGCGCCGGGCCGGACACCGACGCGCAGGTGCTCGTCTGGCAGGACATGGCCGGGCTGCGCACCGGGAAGGCGCCCCGCTTCGTCAAGCGTTACGCCGACCTCGCGGGGGCGCTGACCGAGGCGACGAGGCAGTTCGCGGCAGAGGTCCGCAGCGGCGAGTTCCCGGCCGCGGAGCACACCTTCTAGACAAACCCGATTTCCCGGTACGTCGTGAGCAGGGTCCCGTGGCATTCGCGCGCGGGGCCCTGCTCGCTTTCCGGCCGGGAGCCGACGATCAGACGCGCTCGAAACGGACGGTCCGGGTGGCCGGATCGGCGGCCGTGAGACGCACCCGGACACGGGTGCCCAGCGGTAGGTCACCCACGCAGCGGGCGCGCACCGCGGGGTCGTCGAGGGCGACCGTGCCACCGGCGGGACGTTTCGCCGTCGCCTCGTCCCGGTCCAGCACCGCCGCGTCGAACTCCGCACCGACCCGGTCCTGCAACAGCACCGCCTCGGCCAGGTCGATCGCGCCACGGTCGGCGGCTCCGGCGAGCCGGTCCGTGGTACTCATCTGCTTCGGCAGGCGCGGCAGGGCGTCGAGGACCCACGGCGGGACGGGACGATCCTCGTACAGGGAAAGGCAGACCTCCGTGACATAACGGTCGGCCAGCCTTCGCAGCGGGGCGGTGACATGCGCGTACGGCGCGCCCACCCCGCCGTGCCCGGCATCCTCCGGCGGCGGGCCGGCCTCACCCCCGAAAACGGTGTACCCCGCACCGCGCAGCAGCTCCGCCGCCTGATCCAGGAACGCCGCGCCCCGCGGGCTGCCCGGATCCACCGAGGCGACCACCGCGCCGACGGTCGCCCCCTCCGGCCAGGCCACGCCGAGCGGCTCCGCGGCGGCTCGCAGCTTCGCGATCGCCTCCGGCTTCGGCGCGGGCATCGTCCGCAGCATCCCGATCCCGCCGTCCAGCATGATCCGGGCCGCGGCCATCCCGGTGAGCAGCGAAATCTGCGCGTTGTGCTCCTCCACCGGCAGCGGCGCGGCCAGCACCAGCCGCCAGCCGTCGCCGTCACGCTCCACCTCCTGCGCCGGCAGCGGCAGATTCACCGCGCCGCGCCCGGCCGCCCGGCGCGCCAGCAGCGTCCCGATCTCGGCGAGCAACACGACCGGCTCCGACGGACTCCCGCCGTCCAGCTCGCGTTGCACACTCGGATAGTCCAGCTTGGCGCGGCTGCGCACCCGGGCCCGTTCCAGGCTCACGCCGGTCGTCGCGCCGTCCGCGTCCAGGTCGATCGTCCACACCACGGCGGCCCGCTCGACATCCGCGAACAGGCTCACCGCGCCCTCGCTGAGCACCGGCGGGTGCAGCGGGATCCGCCCGTCCGGCAGGTAGACGGTCTGCCCGCGCGCCCAGCTCTCCGCCTCGACCGACCCACCCGGGCGTACGAACGTGGCGACGTCGGCAATCGCATACCGCACCCGGTAACCACCACCGTCACGGCGACTCAGGTGCATGGCCTGATCGAGGTCCTGCGACCCGGCCGGATCGATCGTCACGAACGGCACATCGGTACGGTCCGGGCCGCCCAGCGGCGTACCCGCTGACTCTTCCGCCTCGGCGAGCACCGCGGCCGGGAACTCGTCCGGCAGCCCCAGCTCTCGCCGCAGCACGGAGAAGTCGATCTGCGGGGCCCACACTCTTTTGATCGGCACCGCCCATTCCTACCGCACGCAACGGGCCGCGCCGTCATGGCGCGGCCCGTTGCGTGCGGATCGGTGATACGGCTACCGGCTGCGGCGGGCGCCGGACGGTGCCCGGACAGCGCTCGCCCGTGCCGCCGATGGGGCCTTGGCCGCACTCCGCGCCCCGCGGGTCCCACCCGTGGCGCCGCCGTTCGTGCCCGAGGTGCGGCCGGCCTTGGTCGCCTTGGCCCCGTTCCCGGCACCCTTGCCAGCGTTCCCGGCACCCTTCCCCGCGTTGGCAGAGCCCTTTCCCGCGTTAGCAGCGGCCTTCCCCGCGTTAGCAGCGGCCTTCCCCGCGTTGGCGGCGCCCTTGCCCGCGTTCCCGGCGGTCGGCTTGTTCGCGGGCGCCTTCGTCGCCGGAGTGCCCGCGTTCGCTGCGGAGGCCGCCCGTGCCGCCGGCGTCCGAGCGCCGGCCTTCGTCGCCTTCGCGGCGGACTTGGTCGCGCCCTTGGCCGCGGCGGAACGTCCCGCGGGCTCCGCCGCTGCCTTGGAGCCGGCAGCCCGGCCCGCCGGCCGCGTCGCGGCCTTGGCAGCGCCGGCACGGCCCGCTGACCTGGACGGACGTTCCTCGGTTACCGTGTCGGCGACCTGAGCGGCCTTGGTTGCCGCCGCCTTCGCGGTCTTGGCAGCCTTCGCGGCCGCGGTCCGCGTGGTCGCGGCGCTCTTGGCGGCCTTGCGAGCAGCGGCCTTGGCCGCCGTGGCGGACACCGCCGCCACGCTCGCGGTAGCCATCGCCTCTTCTGCCCGGGCTGCCGCAAGCTCGGTAGCCGCCGCCTCGGCAGCGGCCGCCTCGGCAACCATCGCCTCCGCCGCAGCAGCCGCCCGCGCCGAAACGCCCCGGCCCGGCGCCGCCTTCCTGCCCGACGCCTTGGCCGCGTTTGCCCTGTTCCCGGTAGCCTTCGCCCCGCTCGCCCGGCTTCCGGCTGCTGTGGCCCCGGCCGCCTTCGACCCGACGGCCTTGCCTCCAGTCGCCTTATTACCTGTCGCCTTACTGCCCGTCGCCTTCGTGGCGGTCGACTTCGCGGCGGTCGCCTTCGTTCCTGCGACCTTGGTCGCCGCAGTCCTGGTTGCGCCCGCCTTGGCCGGCGCGGACTTCGCCGTCGCCTTCGCAGCGGTGGCCTTCGTCCCGGCCGCCTTACTGGCCGCAGCCTTCACCGCCGTGGCCTTAACCCCAGTGGCCTTAGCCCCAGTGGACTTGGTCCCCGCCGCCTTACTCGCGGTCGCCTTGGCCGCAGTCACCTTGGCCGCAGTCGCCTTGGTTCCCGTGGCCCGCGAACCACTCGCTTTGCTGGGCGCCGCCTTAGCCGTGGCGGCCTTGGATCCGCCTGCTCTGCCAGGCGCGACCTTGGTCCCCGTGGCCCGTGTCCCGCTCGCCTTGGAAGGCGCAGCCTTCGCCGCGGCGCCCTTGGTCGCGGTTGCCTTCGTTGCACTGGCCTTGGCCGGAGCGACCTTGCTCGCCGCGGCCTTGGTCCCGGTCGCCTTGCTCGCCGTGGCCTTGCTCGCCGTGGCCTTGCTCGCCGTGGCCTTGCTCGCCGTGGCCTTGCTCGCCGTAGCCTTGGCCGGGCTCGCCTTGCTGGGCGCCGCCTTGGTCGCCTTCGACGCGCTGGCCTTGCTGGGCGCCGCCTTTGTCGCAGCGGCCTTCGTCGCAGCAGCCTTGGAAGCGGTAGCCCTGGCCCCGGTCGCCTTGGCCACGGTCGCCTTGGCACCCGCCGCCTTGGTTCCGGTTGCCTTCGAAGCGGACGCCCCAGCCTTGGTGGCCTTATCCGCAGCCCGGGCCCCCGTCGATTTGGCCGCAGCCGCCTGGGTCGCGGTCGCCTTCGCTGCGGTTGCTTTGGTCGCCGTTGCCTTGGTCGCGGTCGTCTTAGCGGCGGTGGCCTTGGTCCCAGCCTTGGCCGCGGTCACCTTGGTCGCAGTCTTACTTGCGGTCGCCTTCGTCCCGGTCGCCTTCGTCCCGGTCGCCTTCGTCCCCGCAGCCTTGCTCCCCGCAGCCTGGGCCGCGCTACGCGTCCCGGTTGCCTTCCTGGCCGGTGCCGCACCGGTGGCCTTGCTCGCCGCCCGGCTTCCGGTCGCTTTGGCGCGCTTCCGGCCCTGCGCTTCCGCAGCAGCCGCTTCCTCGGCCGCAACCGCGGCCCGATCGGCCGCGGCAGCCGCCTTACCCGGGGCAGCCCGGCCTCCGACGGCCTTGACCGGCCCTGCCGCCCGGCCCCGGGCCGCTTTGGAGCCCACCGTCTTCACCGGAGCCGAGGCCCGGCCACCGGCCTTGGATCCGACGGCTTTGACCGGTCCACGAGCCTGCTCGGTCACCGCGGTGATCGCTGCCTCATCCGCGAGTTCGGCGGCCTGTGCCGCGGCCTCGGCCGCTTCTGCAGCCTTGGCGGCGGCACCGCGCGCGGCTCCGATCGTCCGGCGTGCCGATTCGTCGAAGTCCGCGGCCGGCTGCGAGTCCCAGTCCTCGTCGTCAGTGCCGGTTCCCGGCCGGCTGGTCGCAGCCCGGTCCGCCGCCCGCCGTGCCGCCGCTTCGCGCCGGGTCATCCGTGACGGCGCCGGTTCCGCGCTGGCCGCGGCCTCCTGCGCCGATCCCGGCTCGACCGTCGACCGCCCGATGTCCCCGGCTTCGGCCGACGGTACGGCCACCAGCCCGCTCACCCCGGACCCGCTCACCCCGGACCCGCTCGTTCCGATCCTGCTCGCCCTGGACCCGCTCGTTCCGATCCTGCTCGCCCCGGACCCGCTCGTTCCGATCCCGCTCGCCCCGGACCCGCTCGTTCCGATCCCGCCCGCCCCGGACCCGCTCGTCCCGGCGATCGACGGCAGCGCACCGCCACCGACCGCGACCTGGGCGGCCGGTGGTTCCGGCTGGTCCGGCGCGATCTGCCCGACCGCCGCGGTCCCGGCCTGCGCCGCGCGGGTAGCCGCCGTCTCGGCCTGTGCCGCTCGGACGGCCGCCGCCTCGGAGGGTTCGGATTCGCCACGTTTGCGCACCGGCTTGCTCCGGATCACCCCGTCGTCCTCGACGACAACTTCGTCGTCGGGCGACAGGAAGAGCTGCCCGCGAGCCCGCGCGTTCCTGGCGAACTCTGCCATCTGCGCCGACACCACGTCGGGGCTCTCGTCCCCGTCGTCCTTGGTCTCCGTCTCGGGGGTGCCGAGCGCTTCCAGGTCGGGCCGGTCAGCGCCCCACTGGTCCGATTCCCGCTCCGGGGTCGGCGAGTCACGCGGCGGCGCGAACCATCCGCCCAGGAACGGCCGGTCGGTCAGCTCGCTGGGCGAGACGTCCGCGTCGCCGGGCCGCACGCCTTCGGACTCCGGATCGGGCCGGCCCGACTCCATCCGGTCCCAGTCTGTGCCGGCGTCGGCGGAGACCGTCACCTGCGTCTTGTTGGGCACACTGCTGCTGGCCGCCGCGACGCGCCGACCGCTCCGGGTCGCTGCCGCGCCACCGCTTCGCTGCTGCGAGACGACACCCTTCCCGGGTACGGTCACAGCCCGCGCCGCCGGCACCTTGCCGCGACCGCTCGCACCCCGTCCGGCAGCGGTCTTCACCGCGCCGGATGCCACCTTGCCCGCAGCCCGCCCCGAGGTCGTCTTCACCGCGGCCGCCTTGGCAGCCACCGGCTTCACCGCCGCACCCGTGGTCTTGGTACCAGCCGCCTTGGCAGCAGCCGCCTTCGCAGCAGCAGTCTTCACAGCAGCGGTCTTGGTCGCAGCGGTCTTGGTCGCAGCGGTCTTGGTCGCAGCGGTCTTGGCAGTGCTGGCCTTGGCAGTGCTGGCCTTCGCCGTGCTTGTCTTGGCAATGCTGGTCTTGGTGGCAGTCGTCCTCGCGGCCACCGACTTGGCGGTCACCGGCACCCGCCCGGTCACCGACTTGGCCGGGCCACTCTTGACCGAACTCCGAGCCGCCGCAACCGCCTTGCTCGTCGCACCGCGAGCCGCCGACTTGCTCGTCGCACCGCGAGCGGCCGGCACCGCCGCACCCGCCCGCTTGCTCCCGGCAACCCGGCCGGCCGAAACCTTGGCAGCCGAGGCTGCAGTCCGCGCAGCCGGCACCTTCTTCCCCGCCGCCGGGCTCGCGACAGCCTTCGCCGCGGTCCTGGTGGAGGCCTTGGCCGCGGCCACCTTCGGAGCAGCGGTCTTGGCTGCGACCGTCTTGACCGCCGCCGTCTTGGCTCCGGCCGCCTTAGCCCCGGCCGTCTTCACGGCGGACTTGGCAGCAACAGGCTTCACCGCAACCGTCTTGGCACCGGCCACCTTCCCCGCGGCCGGCTTCACGGCGGACGTCTTCGCGACCGTCGTTTTCACTGCGGACGTTTTCGCGGCCGTCGTTTTCGCGGCCATCGGCTTAGCGGCCGTCGGCTTAGCGGCCGTCGGCTTAGCGGCCGTCGGCTTAGCGGCCGGTTTCGCCGGGACCGCCTTGGCGGCAACCTTCTTGCCCGCGCCGGAAACCCGCGCCGTCACACCCGACGGAACCTTCGACCTGGCACCCACCGCGACTCCACTCCCCACCTTCGCGGCGGCACGTCCCACCGCTGCCGTTGTCGACCCGCTCACCCGCGGCGCGGGCGTTCGCCCGGTCGCGCTCCTGCCCGCTGCCGCCCCGGCCGCGGTCACCGCTTTCCCGTTCCTGCTGCCGCCTGCGGCGCCCGCCGCCCCGGTCGCCTTCCGTGCGTCCGCCGCGGACCGGCCGCCTGCTCCATTCCGGCCGGTCGGCGAGCCGGGCGCCGCGGACCGGGCGTTCACACCGGTGCGGGGCGCGCTCACGGCCGCGCTTTTCGCCGTACGGGAAACAGGTTTTGATCCCGCGCCGGAGGCGGCGGGTCTGATCGGAGTTTTCTTGGCAGGGGGCATCGGGGTGTTTCCTCCTTGCGAATGACTGCGGGCACGACGGCGCCGGGGAAGGTCGGACATGGAGTGGGGCGACGGTCTAACTGCTCTCCCCGGTCCAGCGGACGTCCTCGGCTTCCCAATCGGCATTGCGCTTCTCGACCGTTTCGAGGGCCCGCGTCGCTTCGTCAGCCGTGGCGAACGGGCCGAGCCGGTATTGGGCGGGACACACGTCGTCGCCGCTCTCGACCCGGTGGTGTCGGAGGCACCAGAAGTAGCCCGCCCCGCCGAGCCCACTGTCGTTCATTCCATCACTCTGCAACTAAAAACGACCATGCGCTACCGATTCGGGCAAAATGCCCCAGATTTCCATTGTGGAGCCGAGAGGATTGACCGTCATACCTCATCGGAACGAGCCACTCGGTCAATTCGCCCGGCTTCCGCCTCGCATTCACACTTCAGAGACCCTCGATGACCGCCGCCCTGCACGCCGGGCTCCGCGCAAGACAAAGCCGCCCCGGCCGCAGTACGCGGCCGGGGCGGCAGTGAAGAAGGACGGATCAGCTCAGCTCGGCGGCGACCAGCTCGGCGATCTGCACCGCGTTCAGGGCAGCGCCCTTGCGCAGGTTGTCGTTCGAGATGAAGAACGCCAGACCGTTCTCCGCGGTCGGGTCGACGCGGAACCGGCCCACGTAGGACGGGTCACGGCCGGCCGCCTGCAGCGGGGTCGGCACGTCGGACAGCTCCACGCCGGGCGCCGACGCGAGCAGCTCCTGCGCGCGGGCCGGCGACAGCGGCCGGGAGAAGCGCGCGTTCACCTGGATCGAGTGCCCGGTGAAGACCGGCACGCGCACGCACGTCCCGGAGACGAGCAGGTCGGGCAGGCCGAGGATCTTCCGGCTCTCGTTGCGGAGCTTCTGCTCCTCGTCGGTCTCGAAGCTGCCGTCGTCGACGAACGAGCCGGCCTGCGGGATCACGTTGAACGCGATCGGCTTCGGGAAGACCTTGGACTCCGGGAACTCCACCGCGGACCCGTCGTGGACCAGCTCGAGAGCCCGGTCGGCGACCTTCTTGACCTGCTCGTCGAGCTCGGCCGCACCGGCCAGCCCGGCCCCGCCGACGGCCTGATAGGTGGTGGCGACGAAGGAGACCAGCCCGGCCTCGTCGTGCAGCGGCCGGAGCACCGGCATCGCGGCCATGGTCGTGCAGTTCGGGTTGGCGATGATGCCCTTGGGGCGGACCTTCGCCGCGTCCGGGTTCACCTCGGCGACGACGAGCGGGACGTCCGGGTCCATCCGCCAGGCCGACGAGTTGTCGACGATGACGGCGCCGGCCTCGGCGACGCGCGGCGCGTAATCCTTCGAGCCGCCCTTGCCGGCCGAGAAGAGCACGATGTCCAGGCCGTTGTAGTCCGCGGTCGCCGCGTCCTCGACGGTCACCTCGCCACTGCCCCACGGCAGGGTGCGGCCCGCGGAGCGCGCGGAAGCGAAGAGCCGGAGCTCACTAACCGGGAAGGCGCGCTCGGCCAGGATGCGGCGCATGACGCCACCGACCTGTCCCGTCGCGCCGACGATGCCGATCCTCATGACGACCAAAATACGGCCTGAACTGCGTACCAAGAAATCGGCTTGCTCATAATGTGGGATCACTGTCTCACATTCGAGGACGACAGGTCTAGCTTCGAGGGCATGGCGACGTACACCCACGGGCACCACGAGTCGGTCTTGCGCTCACACCGCTGGCGCACCGCAGAGAATTCGGCGGCGTACCTGCTGCCGCATCTTTCCTCCGGATTCACGCTGCTGGACGTCGGATGCGGCCCCGGCACCATCACGGCCAACCTGGCGACGCAGGTCACACACGTCACGGCGCTGGAACGTACTGACGCCGCACTGGATCTGGCCCGCGCCGAGGTCGCGCGTCAGGGCCTGACCAACGTCGGCTTCGCGGTCGGCGACGTGCACGCCCTCGACTTCCCGGACGACAGCTTCGACGTCGTGCACGCCCACCAGGTGCTCCAGCACGTGACCGACCCGGTCGCCGCGCTGCGCGAGATGCGCCGGGTCACCAGGCCCGGCGGGGTGGTCGCGGCGCGCGACAGCGACTACGCGGGCTTCACCTGGTTCCCGCTGATGCCCGAGCTGGACGAGTGGCTCGCCCTTTACCAGCGGATCGCGCGCGGCAACGGCGGTGAGCCCGACGCGGGGCGGCGCATGCTCTCCTGGGCGCGGGCCGCCGGTTTCACCGACATCACCGCGACCGCCTCGGTCTGGTGCTTCGCCGACGACGCCGATCGTCAGTGGTGGGGCGGCATGTGGGCCGACCGCATCCTCGAGTCCGACATGGCGGCGACGGCGCTGCGGACCGGCGCGGCGTCGCGGGAGGACCTGGAGCGGCTGTCGGCCGGCTGGCGTGCGTGGTCGCAGTCCCCGGACGGCTGGTTCACCATCCCGCACGGCGAGATCCTCTGCCGCGTCTGACCGGCCGATCGCGGTCCCCCAGGGCGGCTCACCCACCGCCCGGACCGTGACGGGCGCGAGGCGATCCCGGGTCGAGGCCCGGCCGCGCCCACGGTCCCGGCTGGTTCTCATGGACGTTATTCGTGCCTTATAACGTCCATGAGAACCAGCCGGAACGCCGCGGCGCGATGCGGCCCGGACCAGCAGCGAGCTCACGTGAGCCCGACGCCGGAGACGGCGCGATGCGGCCCGGACCAGCAGCGGGCTCGCGTGAGCCCGACGTCGAAGGCGGCGCGCGGCGGGCTGGGCCGGCGGCGGGCTCGCGGGCGGCCACTCGGGTGGCGGCCGGAGGCTCGAGGCGGGGCTGCTCCGGACGTACCGGCGCAAGGGGTCAGGTGTTGGGGCGGAACGCCCAGTGCCAGCTCTCCCGCTTGACGTTCTCGACGAAGCCGTAACGGTCGGCGTTCTTGCGCATCCAGGCGAGCGCTTCCGGGTTCAGATCCAGGTCGGTCGCCATGCCCCAGCCGTGTTCGCTGGTGCCGGGCTTGGCGGCGAGCCCGCCCTGCGAGTAGAGGCCCTTGCGCCGGGCCAGGTCGACCTGCTCCTCGTAGGGCCGGTACGAGTCGGTGATGCCGATCTTCACGCCGTCCTGCTGCGCGTCGGCGATCATCTGGGTGAGTTTCTGCGCGGCCGGCGCCCACAGTTTGTGGCGGGTGCCGCCGACCTGTCCGAGCGCGTTCGCCGGGATCTTGCCGTTGCCGTAGGCGACGAGATCCTCCGGGATGCCCTTGGCGTTGAGTTTGTACGTCCGGCCGGCGTCGGGCGTGTTCTGCGCCGCCATCGCGCCGCGCAACTGGCTGGCGAACGTGGCGCTGCTACTGCTTCCCGACTCCGATGTCCGGGCCGCGGTCGTTGCTGTGGTTGCCTGCTGGGTCTGCAGCGCGATGATCCGGCTCTGGATGTTCGCGATGCGTGCGTTCACTCCCTCGATTCCCACGTTCTACTGGTTCGGCGTGGCCACGGAAATCTGAGTTGCTCCGCGAAATTGACCCGGCGGGAACCCCTTCGAGACGCACGGTCAGGTCGAGATCGACCTCCGAGGTGCTGTCCTTCCGGTTCGGCAGGACATTCGTGATCAGGACCAGAAGACAACCGATTGCCGCGTACGCCGTGAGCACCCACAGGTGCGGGCCGATCGGCGCATCCGGGAAGTAGAGGTCGTCGCGTACCGCCTGCACGCCGGCGCCCGTCGGCAGGTTCTCGCCGAGGTGCTGCCCGAACGCGGGAAGGAACTCGGGCAGGATGCTGGCCCCGGAGATCACCGTGCCGATCGTGAAGTAGAACGCGCCCACCGCGGCGCCCGCCGGGCCGACCAGCGCGACCGCGCCGGCCGTGGAACCGGTCACGGCGAGCGAGATCAGCGAGAAGATGCCGAGCATCTCCCACCGGTTGGCGTCGCTGCCGACCCCGAACCAGCTCATCGACATCAGGACCGCGGCCGCCGAGCCGACGGCGTAGAGGATCAGCGTCGAGAGGTGCGCGACGCCGCGGCGCCAGCTCCGGCGGGTCCGGGGAAGCAGCCGCCCCAGCCCCATGGACGCGATCGTCCCGCCCAGCGACAGCGCCTGGGTGAGGAAGCCCAGCGACACCCCGTTCACGTCGTCGGCCGGCAACGGCACCACATCCGTCACCTGCGGCGGCGTGATCAGCTGCTCGACCGTCGCGACGCCGATCTCGTCGCTCGTGGCGGCCAGCTCGGTCACCTGCTCGGCGGTGCGTTGCTGCAGCACCGACGTGTACGTGCCGCGCAGCAGCGTCGCGGCGGCCGGGCCGGCGGCGCTCGCCACGTAGAGGTGCGGGGCTGCGCCACTGAGGTCGACCCCGCCGTACACCTCGCGTCTTCTGATCGCGGTGGTCAGCTCGCCGGCCGAATCGAAGTCGCCCACCTCGAACCGGCCGCCGGCGGAGAGCATCGCGATGACCTCGGCGCGCTGCCCGGCGTCCGCGACCAGCCCGACGGGCAGGTGGTGGGGTGCCGCCTTGTGACCCATGCCCAGGTAGTACGCGGTCAGGCCGAGCTGGATGACCACGCCGATCGCGCAGACGGCGAGGGCGAAGCGCCGGAACTGGCGTACTGACTGGATCTCGTCGGCCACATCCCTGAGCCTGCCCTGTTCTCCGGCGTGATCAGCCCAGATCGGCGGGATTGGTGTTGGCGCCGCAGAGCAGGACGGTGACGCGTTCGCCGGGAGCGGGCCGGTAGACGCCCGAGGTCAGGGCGGCGTAGGCGGCCGCGGTGCCGTGCTCGACGACGATGCGGTAGTCGTCCCAGAGCTTGCGGCGGGCGTGGATGATCGCGTCGTCGTCGACCAGGATGGAGTCGATCCCGGCGGCGGTGGCGAGCTCGAAGGCGATGTCGCCGACTCGTCGCGCCCCGAGCGAGTCGGCGGCGATGCCGGAGACCGGGACATCCACCGGTCTTCCCGCTTTCATCGCCGTGTGGAGGGCTTGCGAGGTGGCCGGCTCCACCGCGACGATGCGGGCGCGGTCCCGGAGGGCGGCGATGACGCCGGCGACCAGTCCGCCGCCACCCACGGCGACCAGCACCGTGTCCGAGACGTCGGCGATCTCCAGACCGAGCGTGCCGTTTCCGGCGACCATCGCCGGGTCGTCGTAGGCGTGGAAGAACAGTGCGCCGGTCCGCTCCATCGCGGCCGCATACGCCTCCGCGTACTCGTTGCCGACCTGCACCACCTTCGCGCCCAGCTTGCCGAGCTTGGCGACCTTGACGGCCGGCGCGGTCACCGGCACGAACACCTCGGCCGGCACGCCGAGCTCCCGGGCCGCGTACGCCGCCGCGAGCCCCGCGTTGCCGCCGGAGGCCGCGACGATGCCCGCCGCCGGCACCGTGCTGCTGAGGATCTTGTTCATCATGCCGCGGGTCTTGAACGAGCCCGCATGCTGCAGGTACTCCAGCTTGAACCACCGGCCGGGCTCGGCCTCGATCAGCGGGGTGCGCCGCACCCGGCCGTCGATGCGCCGCGCGGCGGCCTCCACGTCCCCAAGGTTGATCACGCCGTCGAATCTAGACGGCGCTCCAGCTGGCGTGTCCGGACGGAACCGGTAACCGTTCGCCGATCAGCCGGGCGAGGTCGAGTAAACGGTTCGAGAAACCCCACTCGTTGTCGAACCAGCCGCGCACCTTCACGCCGCCGTCCGCGGTGGTCTGCGTGCCGGACGGGTCGAACAGGCACGACGCCGGATTGTTCTTGACGTCGATGGAGACGGTGGGGTCCGGATCGTACGCCAGGATGCCGCGCAGCGGCCCGGCCGCGGCCTCCGCCATGGCCCGGTTCACCTCCTCGACCGAGACCGGGCGAGCGGTCTGCCCGGAGAGCTCGGCGAGCGACCCGATCGGCGTCGGCACGCAGTAGTAGCTGTAGCGCATCTCGCCGATCTCCGGCAGTGCGACGCGCACCAGGTCACCGACCACGTGGTTGTGCGGGATGATGCTCTCCCCGGTCGCCCGGCCCAGCCGCGGATCGTCGCGGGAGGCGCCGATCAGCGAGTCCTGCACCCGGCCCCAGCCCTGGGCGGCCAGCATCACCGACGTGTTCACCGAGCCCAGCCCGAACCGGTCGAGCAGCACCTTGGCCATCACCGTCAGCGCGTTCACCCCGCAGGAGGCCGGTGAGACCACGTCGTGCGCCTCCCGGTCGTAGCTGGTGTGGTTGGCACCCATCACCAGGAACGCGTCCGGGTTGTCGGCGGAGGCGCTGATCACCACCTTGCGGGCGCCGCCGTGGCTGATGTGGCTGCGGGCCGTGCCGCCGGCCCGGAACCGGCCGGTCGCCTCGATCACCACCTCCACCCCCTGGTCGGCCCACGGGATGCGCTCCGGCCGCTCCTGCCGGTAGGCGCGGATGGCGTGGTCGTTGACCACCAGGTGGTCGCCGCGGGCGGTCACCGTGCCCGGGAACGAGCCCCGGATGCTGTCGCGGCGCAAGCCGTACGCCAGTTTCTCGGTGGACGCGATGTCATTCACCGCGACGATCGAGACGCCTGGATTCGGCGCGGCCGCAACAATTCTGGTCAAACTGCGACCGATGCGCCCGAGTCCGTTGATCCCGATCGCGACAGTCATCGAGCGCTCCTCGACTCCGTTGCTGTTATGTGCTCCCCGTCCGCCAAGGACACCCCTGTTTTACACAAGGGTCCACTCGGCGTTACGGGTTCGACACTAAGAGTTGTGCAACTTGCACGTCAACGGATGACAATGTCACACCATCCGAGTGATGTCCGTCGACGCCGGGCGCCCACTGTGGAATACCCTGCGTCATGCTGGAGACGTGCCCGTACTCGTCTCCTACGCCCCCGCGGACGCCGTCTGGGCACAGTGGATCAACGGATCGCTGCAGGCCGCGGGCCATACCGTGGAACTGGCTCCGGCCGGGTTCGACTTCGCGGACCGGCTAGCCGTCGCGCTTTCCGGCCCAGATCGAGTGATCGTTCTCGTCTCGGCGGAGCACCGCGCCTCCGCATCGGACTGGTCCCGGGTGCCGATCACGCCCGCTCTCACGGTGCTTCGCCTGGATTCTGTTCCGGTGCCGGCGCCCCTGCGTGCCGCAAACTGCAAAAGCCTGCATGACCTCGACGAAGAGGAGGCCATGGAGGTTCTGATGTCGACGATTCAAAGCCCGCAAAACCCCTTTTCGCGTACGTCGTGATTGCGGGCCCGTTTGATTCCCCGGCACAGCGGGTAGCGAAGAAGTCGATCTCGTCGCCGACCGATTTCGGACGATTCCCGCGTTGGCTGGCGAATGCCCGGGCCCTTCCCGGTCGGCTGGACGAGCACCCGGACGCTTCCCGGGTCGGCTAGGCAGCGCCCGGACGTTTCCCGGGTCGGCTAGGCGAACGCCCGGTAGAGCAGGATCAGGCCGATCGCCGTCCCGAACGTGACGATGAGGTACTTCAGCACCTTCGCCGGCAGCCGCCGTGCCACCCTCGCGCCCACGTAACCGCCGACGACAGTGGCCGGCGCCAGCGTCGCCACCGCGGCCCAGTCCACGTCCGCGAAGAACGCGAACACCACCACCGTCACCAGGCCCACGGTCGCCGACAGCACGTTCTTCAGCGCGTTGATCCGCTTCAGGGGCTCGTCCAGGATCAGGGCGAGGGCCGCGACATACATCACGCCGAGGGCCGCCCCGAAGTACCCGCCGTACACCGCCCCGACGAACACCACCAGCTGCAAGGTGACCGCCGCCCGGCGCGGCGCCATGCTCCGGGGATGCCCCACCAGGCCGCGCAACCGCTCCTGGAACGCCAGCGTCGCCGCCGCCCCGAGCACCAGGAACGGCACGATCACCTCGAACACCCGCCCCGGCGTGGCCAGCAGCAGCGCACACCCGCCGACGGTGCCGACCAGCGCGGCCGGCAGCACGGCCCGGACGCGTCTCCCCTGCCCGGCCAGGTCCGCCCGGCTCCCGGCGACGCTCGACACGTACCCCGGGAAGACGGAGACGGAATTCGTCACGTTCGCGTCCACGGACGGCAGTCCGGTAGCGATCAGAGTCGGGAACGTGATCAGCGATCCCCCGCCGGCGATCGCGTTGACCCCGCCGGCCGCGATCCCGGCCACCACCAGCAACAAAATGTGTGACAGATCCATGATGCGAGCGACCTTACGGGCTCACGCGCTCCCGGTCCCGCAGCCCCACCGAGATCACCACCGGGTCCGAGCCGGCGCTCGGCAGCTGACAGGCCCGCCTGACGCCGGCACCAGCCGAACGCCGCCAGCCGGCCCACACCGTCCCCACCACACCCCCATAACAACCGTCAGCACCAGCCGAAGGCGGCCAGCTGGTGCTGACGGTCATGATCGGGGCATCGTGACGACCGTGAGCGCCAGCCGGGACGGCGGAAGATCGAATCCTGCCCCGGGCCCGCGGCCCCGCAACGGCCAGGACGTACTATTGCGGCGCGACGGACGAGTCGGCTGGGCGGCCGCGTCGGTGCTTGCGGGCACCGCCGAGGAACGTCCGGACTCCGCAGAGCAGGGTGGTTGTTAACGGCAACCCGGGGCGACCCGCGGGAAAGTGCCACAGAGAACAGACCGCCGGCGCGAGCCGGTAAGGGTGAAACGGTGAGGTAAGAGCTCACCAGCACCCCGGGTGACCGGGGTGGCTCGGTAAACCCCACCCGGAGCAAGGCCAAGCAAGGTCGCGACCGCGAGGTCACGGCCGGCGCAGGGTTCGAGGGCTGCTCGCCTGATCCTGCGGGTAGGCCGCATGAGCCTGTCGGCAACGGCAGGCCGAGATGGATGGCCGCCACCGGGGCTCACGCCCCGGCCACAGAATCCGGCGTACAGGCCGGCTCGTCCGCCGCCCTCAGGTCGTCACCGGGGCGCCCACCGGAGGCGAGGCGTCAGGCGGCCGCGGCGCTCTCCGCCTCGGGGTTTCGTGGCGCGGGCGGGGTGTCGGCGCTCAACGGTTCGGCGCTCTCCGGGCTGTCGAGCTGCACCGGGAAGACCTCACGGCACGGCAGGAAGATCTCGTGCCGGTCACCGAGCGCATCCTTGACGCCCAGCCGCAGGTCGAGCATCTCGAGCCGGAGCATGGCGGCCGTGGTGATGGTCAGGAGCAGGACGTCCCGGGAATTGGCGGCGCTGAGCGGGAGACCGGGCCCGGCCCGGTGCAGCCGGAAGTCCTTCCACTCGGTGAGGCCGGCCGCCTTGATCGCCTGACGTGCGTCGCCGTAGGCCAGCCAACGGAACTCCTCGCTGCTCACCGCGTGGACCGGCGCGATCCGGTACTCGATCGACTCGACGGTGACGATCGACGAGCCGCCGTTGGTCATCTCCAGCTTCCACTGGGCGCTGTGCAGATCCGTCTGGTTCAGTTCCTCGAAGATGCCCTCGGTCAGGGTGATCATGAACCGGATCGACGGGCGAACCGCCTGGGCGTACTGCATCCGGGTCAGGGTGAGCGCGGCCACCACGGTGACGACGGTCGCCCCGGATTCCAGATCGAGCAGTTGGAGCCGCCACGGCCACTGCGCCCGCACGGCCTCCGGAAGGTTCTGCCGGACGATCTCCCAGATCAGCATCACCCCGGCCACCCCGAGGGCCAGCCAGGGAAGAACGCTCAGAGTCCAGTTGCGTTTGACGATCCGCTGGGTTCGCCCCAGAGGGGCGTTACTGCCGCGACCGCCGGATACCCGCTCTGCCATATCGTCGATCGTCGAACTCGGTGTCAAACCGCGAGCGACACGTCACGCGGAGTGCGCCCGCGCGCCGCGGGTCACTGCCGGACCCGGACCTGCTGGGTCACCTCGGGATAGCCCTGCTGCTGGGTGAAGAAGCCCTCCAGCTCAGCCTGCTCCAGCACATCCTTCGCGGCGCGCACGCGGGCCCGTTCGGCGGCCTTGGCCCCTCGCGACCGGGCGGCCTCCTCGGCCGACTTCGCCGCTTGATTGGCGCGCCGGGTGAGGGCTGCCTTCGCCGCTCGCTGGCGGGCGACCTCGGGATCGAGGCGCCGCGCCGGGCGGATCTCGGCGGTCGCCTCCACCTCGCGGGCCTCGATCGCGGCGAAGTCCGGGCGGATCTTGGCGGCGACCCATTCGACGCCGGCGACCAAGCCCACCACCAGGGAGAAGATGATCCGCAAGCCGAGCGGGCCGGGCGCCGCGAAGTTGACCGCCGCGGAGATGGTGACGACCACGACGAGGACTTTGAGGGCGGCCTTGCGCGCGTCCTGGGCCATGCCCGCGGTCTGGCTGATCGTCAGCATGGAGAGCATGGCCAGATCGAAAACGGCCGGGACGATCCACGCGAAGAGCCCGGCGCCGAGGCTCACCAGGTAGTGCCCCTGGTGCAGATAACTGGCGGCGAGCGCGCCGGCGAGGATGCCGTTGTTGGCGCGTTTGATGGTCCGGATCGCCTTCAGCATGCCCGGGACAGCGCCCTTGGCGTACTCGGCGGCGAACTGTTGCGTCAGCGTCATCTGCGCCGGCACGCGGACCTCCCCAGCGATGTCAGATGCGAGGAACCCTCGGAGAACAGGGCAGACGCTACCGAAGAAGGGGCAGACGGGGGCAAGGTTCGCAACGGACCGCAAGGTCCGCAATCAAAAGCAAACTCCGATCGGCGTACGCGATGAGCACGCCCGCCGGACTCGAGGCGGGCGTGCTCATCGCCGTACGGGAGAATCGTGGTGGAAATCGGTCAGGTCGAGGAGACCGTCCCGACCGTGGTGCTCGTCTCCCGCTCGATCCTCGGGTCGCCCTCGTCGGCGAAGTAGTCGCTCGGCGCCGTCCCGTCCGCGCCCGGGGCGACCTTCATCACCCGCAGCCAGAACGTTGCCAGCACCGCGACGATCAGGTTGACCAGCACCGCCACGAACCCGACGTAGATCGTCTTCTTGGTGTCGAGCCCGAACTCGGAGAGCGCGAACGCCGAGCCGCCGAAGTGCCGGCGACCGGTGGCGGCGTTCGGGATCTGCCAGAGCATCCAGAACGCCAGGATCATGCCGGCCGCCCAGCCGGCGATCAGCGCCCCGCGGTGCAGCCACCGGCCGTAGAGGCCGAGGATCACCGACGGCGCGGTCTGCAGGATGATCACACCGCCGATGAGCTGCAGGTCGATCGAGAACTGCGGGTCCAGGAAGACGATGAACGCCACCGCGCCGACCTTGACGACCAACGAGGTGATCTTGGCGACGCTCGCCTCCTGCGCGGGGGTGGCGTCCCGCTTGAAGTACTCCTTGTAGATGTTGCGGGTGAAGAGGTTCGCCGCGGCGATCGACATGATCGCGGCCGGCACCAGCGCGCCGATCCCGATCGCGGCGAACGCCACCCCGGCGAACCAGGCCGGGAAGTGCAGGTCGAAGAGCAGCGGCACGACCGTGTTGCTGTCCACGCTGCCGGCCTTCGCGCCGGGCAGCGGCTTCACCCCGGCCGCGATCGCCATGTAGCCGAGCAGCGCGATCAGGCCGAGCAGGAAGCTGTACGCCGGCAGCGCCGACATGTTCCGCTTGATCACGTTGCGGTTCTTACTGGCCAGCACCCCGGTGATGCTGTGCGGGTAGAGGAAGAGCGCCAGCGCCGAGCCGAGTGCCAGTGTGAAGTACTGCACCTGGTTGTTGGCGTTCAGCAGGATCCCGTCACCGGGCGCGGCCGACGCCTGGAACTTCTTGTCCGCGGCGTCGAAGATCGCACCCCATCCCCCGAGTTTGTACGGCAGGTAGAGCACCGCCACCGCGATCACGATGTAGATCAGGGTGTCCTTGACGAACGCGATCAGCGCCGGCGCCCGCAGCCCGGACTGATAGGTGTATGCCGCCAGGATCGCGAACGCGATGATGATCGGCAGATGCCGGGCGATCGCGCTGTCCCCGGTCACGCCCATCGTCTTGAGCACCGACTCGATCCCGACGAGTTGCAGGGCGATGTACGGCATGGTCGCCACGATGCCGGTGATCGCGATCAGCAGGGCGAGCGTCGGGGAGTCGTACCGCGTCCGCACGAAGTCGGCCGGCGTGACGAAACCGTGCCGGTGCGACACCGACCAGAGCCGGATCAGGACCAGGAAGAAGAGCGGATAGATCACGACGGTGTACGGCACGGCGAAGAACCCGGCCGCACCGGCGCCGAAGATCAGCGCGGGAACGGCGACGAACGTGTACGCCGTGTACAGGTCACCGCCGACGAGGAACCAGGTGATCCAGCCGCCGAAGCTGCGCCCACCCAGCCCCCACTCGTCCAGATGCGCCATGTCCTGCGGCGCCCGCCACCGCGCCGCCACGAAACCCATCCCGCTGACCAGCAGGAACAGAACCGAGAAGACGACGATCTCAGTGATGTGCGAGCTCATGGCCGGCCCCGCTTCTTGGTCATCTGGTAAACCAGCGAGGTGGTGCCGACGCCGAGCAGGATGAAGGCGAACTGCAGCCAGTAGAAGAGCGGGAAGCCGCCGAGTCGCGGCTCGTCATAGTTGTACAGAAACGTCAGCAGCGGCACCACGATCGGCACCAGCAGCAACCAGTTCCAGGGACTGCTATCGGTACGTGGTGGGGATTCCGGCTCCGCCATGATCCGCCTCCCTCAACAGCGTGTACGGTTTCCGTCACGCTAACGAGGCAGCCGGTCCAAAGGCGATCAACATGCGCCGAGCGGGCCGGGCCGTGCGCCGAACGGCTCAGGCCTGATCGAGGCCAGGCGGGCGGGGCGGCGGACGAGCGCCCCGTACGCCGGATCCTGCGGTTCGGGCGGGAAGCCACCAGCGGAGTTCGGGCATGACCGGCGGCTGCTCGCCGTAACGCCGCCCGGCACCCACCTGAGGGGCCGGGCGGCGGCACGGATCAGCGGAGGCCGAGGGCGATCGTGCGGGTGAGAGTGGCGTTCTCGTCGTCGCCGTCGAGGGACCACATCATGGCGCCGCCCAGGCCGCGCGTGCGGATGTAGAGCGTCTTCTGCAGCAGGACGGCCGGATCGTCGTACGTCCAGAAGGTGGTGCCGTCGAAGAGCCAGGCGTGACCGTTCCGCAGGTCCCGGTGCACGGTGTAGCCCTGCGCCGGAAGGGCCTTGAGCGTTTTCCAGTCCTCGGTGCCGGGTGCGAAGACGCCGGGCGCCGGGCCGGTGGCGGGCTGGAAGAGGCCGTTGCCGGTGCCGGTGACGCCGGTCCAGCCCTGGCCGTAGTACGGCACGCCGAGGACGAGTTTCCGGCGCGGGGCGCCGCCGGCGAGCCAGGCCTCGACCGTGTTCTCGACGGAGAAGTCGGGGTTGTCCGGGGCGCCGGCCGGGACGCGCAGGGCCGACTGCTGGTTGGTCCGGGCTTCCCAGGTGCCGTGGTAGTCGTAGCCCTGGAGGGTGCCGAAGTCGAGATACTTGAAGATCTTGGCGACTTCGAAGCCCGCGGCGATCTTCGCCGGGGCGGCCGGGAGGAACGCGGTCAGGTCGTAGTGCCGGCGGTCGGCCCGGCCGAGCCGGTCGAGCTGGGCGCGGAACTCGGCGGCGAGCAGAGTGAAGTTCTGCTTGTCCTCGGGGCGGATCACGTTGCCGGCGTTGCCCTCCGAGCCGGGCCACTCCCAGTCCAGGTCGACGCCGTCGAAGATGCCGGCGGCCACGCCCGCGGTGAGGCCGGGCAGGTTGCCCTTGAGCCACAGGTCCACGCAGGACGAGACGAGTCGCTTGCGGGTCTCGTCGGTCCGGGCCGCGTCCGAGAAGTACGCCGAGCCGCTCCAGCCGCCGAGGGAGATCAGCACCCGCAGCTTCGGGTTCTTCTTCTTGAGTTCGGCGAGCTGGTTGAGGTTGCCGGCGATCGGCTGACCGGCGGCGTCACCGACGCCGTCGACGCTGTTCGCGTCGGTGAACGGGGTCTGCCAGTCGGCCCACGGGTCGGCGGAGGCGCAGACGCCGTCCGCGGTGACCGGGCCGAACGCGTAGTTGAGGTGGGTGAGCCGGGCGGCGGCGCCGGACTTCTGCACCTTGGCCAGCTGGAAGTCGCGGCCGTAGATGCCCCACTGCGTGAAGTATCCGACTTTGACGAAACCGCTGGACGTGGATGCGGACGCGGGTGCGGGCGCGCCCGCCACGACGGCCGTCACGGCCGCGGCAGCCGCGACCAGACCACTGGTGAAACCCTTCATGAGCCCCCCAAGGGCGAAACGGTTAAGAACGTTTCCTGATCGAGGAAACTAAACGTCCCGCACCAGGGGGGTCAATGCTTCTATCGAAGATGGGCAGTCTCGTTCACGGACCGGACCGCGATGTTCCCGTCCGGCCAGATGTCCATGGTGGAGACGCCCGCCGCGTCCAGGAAGAGCCGGTGCAGGAACGCGTCCCCGGCCGCGAGCGCGTCGCGAAGGATCAGTTTGATCGGCGAGACGTGCGAGACGACGACGACAACCTGACCCGGGTACGCCGACACGATCTTCGCCATCGCCCCGCGCACCCGCTTGCCGACCGCCTGGAACGACTCGCCCTGCGGAGGCGCCACGGCGGTCGACTCCAGCCACGCCGTCATCTCGCGGGGCCAGCCCTCCTGCACCTCGGCGAAGGTCTTGCCCTCCCAGAGCCCGAAGTCGCACTCGATCAGGTCGTCCATGACCGTCACCGGCACGCCGCCGACCTCGGCGGCGATCAGCTCGGCGGTCCGCACGCAGCGGCCCAGCGGCGAGGTCAGCACCGCGCCCACGTCGCGGGACAGCCCGGCCACGCGACCGGCCGCCGCCATCGCCTGGGCCTCCCCCTCGTCGGTGAGCGGCACGTCGCCGCGGCCCGAGTAACGGCCCTGCGCGGTCATCGCGGTCGCGCCGTGCCGGACCAGGATCAGCCGGGTCGCGTTCTCCAGCGACGGCGGCGCCCAGGAGCGCGGCGTGGCCACCGCGGTCTCCGGCGGCGCAGCGTCCCTCGGGATCTTGCCGGCGGCCTCGTCCATGGCCCGGTTCGCCAGGGCGTCGGCGGCGGTGTTGCGTTCCCGCGGGATCCAGTCGAAGGTGACCGCCCGGAACTTCGCGACCAGGCCGGCCGCCTCGGCCGCGAGCGGGCGCAGGCCCGGGTTCTTGATCTGCCAGCGGCCGGACATCTGCTCGACGACCA
Organism: Actinoplanes cyaneus; assembly: GCF_016862095.1. Lineage (GTDB taxonomy): Bacteria > Actinomycetota > Actinomycetes > Mycobacteriales > Micromonosporaceae > Actinoplanes > Actinoplanes cyaneus. The sequence goes on along the minus strand of NZ_BOMH01000007.1, from coordinate 89,240 downwards.
GCTTGGAGTCCATCCGGACGTCGACGCGGGTGGCGTTCAGCTCGGCGGCGGCGCGCAGGCCGGCGATCAGCCCGGAGTACTCCGCGACGTTGTTCGTGGTCGTGCCCAGGGCGGCGTAGCGCTCCAGCAGGACCTCGCCGTCGGTGTTCAGCACCACCGCGCCGTACCCCGCCGGGCCGGGGTTGCCCCGCGAGCCGCCGTCCGCCTCGACGACGACCCGCAGGTCACCGGTCATAGACCCGACTCCGACGTACGGACCATGATCCGCCGGCACTCCTCGCAGCGCACCACCTCGTCGGCGGGGGCGGCCTTCACGCGGTTGAGGTCGGCGCCGTACAGCTCGATCCGGCACGCTCCGCAGCGACCGGCGTAGACCAGCGCGGCACCCATGCCGGAGTCGGTGCGGATCTTGTCGTACAGGGTGACCAGGTCGGCCGGCAGATCCGCGGCGAGCGGGCCGCGCGACTGCGACTTGAACTCCTGCTCCTTGATCAACTCCGCGGACGTCTCGTCACGGCGGCGCTCGGCGTCGGCGCGTCGCTCGACCGCCGCGCTGATCCGGCTCTGCACGTCGGCCAGGGCCGCGGACGCGCTCTCCCGCTGCTCCATCAGCTCGAGCTCGGCGTCCTCCAGCTCGGACTGGCGGCGGTTGAGCGTGGCCAGCTCGTGCTGCAGACCCTCGACCTGCTTCAGCGAACCACCCGCGTCCAGCTGCTGCTGGTCCTTCGCCTTGCGCTGACGGACCTGGTCGATGTCCTTCTCGAACCGGGAGATGTCCCGGTCCAGGTCGTCGACCGCGACCTGGGCGCGCACCCGCTCGTCCTCCAGCGCGGAGATCTCCCGGGCCGCCGCCTCGATCTCGGCGATCTCGGGCAGATTCTTCCGGCGGTGCGCGAGCTGGGCCAGCGCGGTGTCGACGGCCTGCAGGTCGAGCAGGCGGCGCTGGGCTTCCGGGGCGGCCTTCACGAGTGGATCTCCTTTTGCGCGGACGCGGATTGAGGCGCGGATGCGGAATGAACGGTCCAAGGGTCCGTGTCCAGGTCGGACACCACCACCTCGACGGGGAACTGCGCACGCAGCCAGGCCGCCACCTCGTCGAGCCAGGGTCGCTCGGTCGCCCAGTGCGCGGCGTCGAGCAGCGCCGGGCCGTCGTTGGCGAGGTGCTCGCCGGCTGGGTGGTGACGCAGGTCGGCGCAGAGATACGCGTCGACCCCGGCACGGGCGGCGTCGGGCAGGAACGAGTCGCCGGCACCGCCGCAGACCGCCACCGTACGGATGACGCGGCCGGGATCTCCGGCGGCGCGCACCCCGGCGGAGGTGGCGGGCAGCCTCGCAGCAACGAAAGCGGCAAGATCGCGCAGGGTGAGCGGCCCGGCGAGCTCACCGATGCGACCCGCGCCACGGCCCTCGCCGGCGGCCGCACCCTCGGCCGGCGCCAGCGGGCGCAGCCCGGTCAGGCCGAGCCGTGCGGCGAGCGCGTCGGAGACACCGGGGTTCGCGACGTCCGCGTTCGTGTGCGCGGTGTAGAGAGCCACCTCGGCGCGGATCAGCCGGTGCGCGATGCGCCCCTTGAACGTGTCCGGGGCGAGCGAGGACACCGGCTTGAGCAGCAGCGGGTGGTGGGCGACGATCAGGTCGGCGCCGACGGCGAGAGCCTCGTCGGCGGTTTCCGGGACGCAGTCCACGACGCAGAGGATGCGGGAGACGGCGTGCTCGAACTCGCCGAGCACCAGGCCGACCCGGTCCCAGGACTCCGCCCAGCTGCGCGGGTAACGCGCGTCGAGCGCGTCGACCACCTGACGAACGGTAGGCACAGCGGCAGGGTCCACGAGCGGAAACTCTATACGGCTAGGAAACCGCCCCAGGCTCGACTCGGCTCGCGGCCGTGATCGGGTTGCTCACCGCCTGCAGCGCGCGACGCCATGGGAACTGCCCGCGGAACCGGTCGGTCTGCCCCGGGCCGCCCAGCCGGCACACATCCTCGCCGTAGAGGACGTGGACGCCCCAGTCCCGGAGCTTGGCGAGACTCTCGTGCAGCGCCGGGTGCAGGGCCATGACCCGATTCGTGTACGGGACGACAGCGGTGGGCACGCCGTACCCGTAGCCCTCGACCAGCAGACCCAGCACCAGCGTGTCGGTGATCCCGGCGGCCCACTTGTTGACGGTGTTGACGGTGGCCGGCGCGACGATCATCGCGTCCGCGGGCGGCAGCACGTCAGGGTCGCCGGGACTCTTGTAATCCGTACGGACGAGATGTCCGGTCTGTGCCTGAAGGGCCGCCACGTCGACGAACTTGCGGCCGTCCGGGGTCGTGATCACGCAGACCTCCCAGCCGTCCCGCTGAGCGAGGTCGACCAGGATCCCGACATCCCGGGCCATCGGTGAGCCGCACACGAGGATGTACAGCACACCGGGTGAGGGGTTACCCGTCATCACGCGCAGACCCACCTCATACGCCGACTCCCATCTGTTCGGCCAGCTCCGCGATAGGAGCCGGCGGCGTGCCCCGCGTCCGGCGCAGCACGTCGGAAAGGACTTCGTGGGCGAGCGGGCGGCAGCGGATCTCCGAGGGGGCGAGCCGGTCGCCCTCCAGCAGCATCTCGCCGGCCTTCTCCACGTCGCCGATCTGTGTGTAGCCGCGGGCGATGTCCAGGTAGTGGTGCGCGCGCCGCTCCGGCAGCAGGGCGTGGAACCCCGCCTTCTCCATGCGGTCGTGCACCTCCACCGCCGTACGGCCGTCGCCCAGTTCGACCGCGGTGGCACAGCGATGCAGCTGCACGTTGGTCGGCCCGAACGAGGTCCAGTAGTGGTTGAAGTCGCCACCCAGTTCGAGGGCGGCCTGCTCGGCGCCGCTGAGCAGGTCGCGCACGGTGGCGCTGTCCCCGATCCGGGAGGCCGACATCGCGCCGTTGAGCAGCAGCATCCCGTACACCGAGAGCTGTTCCGCCTCGGGGCGGTTCGGGCCGGGCGCCAGGCGGTTCGCTATGTTGACGTTGACCTCGAGCGACGGGCGGACCCGGCCCAGAGCCAGCAGCGCGCTGCCCACGCGGTAACTGGCCAGCCCGGCGAGCAGCTGGTCGCCGGCCCGCTGGGAGACCGCGATCGATCGGTCCGCGGCGAGCCAGGAGAGCTCGTGCTCGCCCACCTTCCGCAGCGCCGACGAGGCGATCTGGTAGACCTGCCCGAGCAGGTGCGCGGCGCGCTTGGCCTGCTCGCTGTCACCGTTGGCGTGCGCGCTGTCCGCCGCCTGCGCGTCGCGCAGCAGCTTGGGCAGGGCTCGGGCGAGCGCGCCGTACTTCGCGTGCTGATAGGTCAGCCACGCGTGACTGACCGCTTTGTGCATCTCCGCGAGTGGCGGCGATTGCGGCACAGCCTGGAAGAACGCGCTCATCTGGTCATATCGCTCCAGAGCCGCGCGAATCTCCTCGACCTCCACCTGGTCGATGCAGTTCTGCGTCTCCGGCTTGCGCTCCACCTCCTTGCCCAGCAGGAGCTGGACATCGACCTGGAGAACGTCGGCGATGTCGTACACAACGGAGAACTTGTCGAGTCGGCGGACCCCGCGCTCCACCTTGTCGACCCAGCTCTTGCTCTTGCCCAGCCGGTCCGCGAAGACCTGCTGGGACATCTTGCGCCTGCCTCGCCAGTAGGCGACGCGGCGGCCGATCGGCAGCTCGTCCACGGTGCCTCCCCCACTCATCCGGCGGCCTTTCCGCCGGTGAGCCATCCGGTGACCTGCAGTGTGAACCGCTCACGTGCGCACAGATCGCACAGCGTGTGTGATCGCCTGCTCACCGATGCTCGTAGTTTTTCTTGCAACTTGCAAAGGGTGGATCTGACCGGCCCAACGACATTCGTCTCGCTGGGATACGGCCGGGCCTCTCGATTCCGGGGGAGTTGGGCTATGCAGTGGAGCAGCCGTCAGCCGTTCGTCCCACCGTCGTTCGTCGATCGACTCGACCGGATCCGCCTGCGCCGGGCCGCGCAGGCCTTCGCCGGGCACGGCTGGGCCGTGGCGCCCGGCGCCTTCCTCACCGGCGCGCGCTTCGACTGCGGGCGCCCCGGGTGCCCGATCACCGGGTGCCACCCGGCCGTCGACTCCCTCGCCGAGGCGGCCACCACCGATCCCGCCCGGCTGGCCGGATGGTGGCGGCATCGACCGCACAACGTGTTGCTCACCACCGGCGACGCCTTCGACGTGCTGGAGGTGCCGGCCGTGCTGGGCCGGCCTGCCGCGGACCGGGACGCGGGCCTGGCCGGGCCGGTCGCGGTCACCGCGGCCGGACGCTGGATGTTCCTGGTCCGGCCCGGCTGCCCACTCCGGGCCGAGCTCGACCTGCGCATGGACGTGGTGCGTCACGCGCAGGGGTCGTGGATCCCGGCGCCACCGAGCCGGATGGCCGAAGGGCCGGTCCGCTGGGTGATCACGCCGGGACAGGTGGACTGGACCCTGCCCGACCCGGAGAAGGTGCAGGAGGTGCTCGCGCGGTCGGCGAGCCGGGCCGCCCGGACACCGGCCGTGCCCCGTCAGCTCTCCACGCTGCGCCGCGCCGCCTGAAGCCACGCCGCCTGAATCGGACAGCCACTCGCGGCCGGCCGCCTCGTCACTGCCGGCGGCCGGTTGCCGGGTGTGGGCACGGGAACACATGTCATCCGACAAGGTATCCCGGACCCCGGCACAGGGCGAGTCACCTGAACGGATGACGCGAATGAGTGAAATTTTGGGGCTTGCCCGTGCGGATCACGCGACACTCGGCGTGATCCGCGGCAACCCCTAGAGACCGAGTTCCCGGTACGCGGTGATCACCGCTCGGGTCCGGTCGGCCAGCTCCGGCCCGCTCTCCGCGATCGGGGCGCCCCCGACCCGCGCCAGCGCCCGCTCGGCGTGCCGTGCGGTCGCCGCCACCTGCTGCTCCCGGATGAAGCTCTCCCCGGCCCGCGCCGCGGCGTCGACCGCCCGCAGGATCCGGTTCGCCGCCGCGCCGGTCTCTTGCCACAGCTCGTCCGCCCGCTCCCACTGCGTGTCCGCGGCCAGCCGTGCGGGGCTGTCCGCCGGGATGTCCGCGTCGTGCGTCGACTCCAGACCGGCCCGCACCCGGCGCAGCTCCTGACGCCGGGCCAGCAGCGTGGCCAGCTCGTCCAGGGCCCGCGTCAGCGAGTGGTCGGCGAGCCGCGGGTCGACCATGCCACCCAGCGCCGGCCATGTCTTGCGGACCCGGTGCGACGAGGCGAGAGCTCGCGCGAACGCGTCACGCTCCGGCTCCGTCCACAGCACCCGGGACTGCGGGTCGCGGGGCACGGCCAGCGCGGCGGGCTGGGCGGCGCGGGCCTGCCGGCGCCACGACCGGACGAGCACTCCGGCGCTCACGGCCGCCGGGAGCCACCAGGTCAGGCCGATGGAGGCAAGGACCGCCGAGGCGAGAAGAAGCCCGAGGGCGAGGCGGCTCACCGACGCCAGACGCGCCTCGCGACCGCGGCCGGACGGCAGCCGGGGCACGGCCTCGATCAACGATCCGGTACGACGGTGGCGGACGCGCCCGGTCCGGGTGCGCACCGGCTGTGCGGCGACGACGACCTTCTCCGCGTCGGCGCCGATGTAGAGGTCCGTGCTCACGCGTCTCCCCGTCGTGCCTGTTCCGCCGGGGCGGGCCCGAACCGCCGAGGGGACACCGGCCGGACCCGCCCACCGCGGGGGTTCTCCCCGCGAGCAACAGTTGATTCGGTGAACGGCGGGGCCAGTTGAGCCGCGCCCGGTTGCGTCGCCGTTGCGTCCTCGTCGCAGCCCGGGACCCGGCTCCACCCGGTTGCGTCGCCGTTGCTTCCACGTCGCAGCCCGGGACCCCGCCCCACCCGGTTGCGCCCACGTCGCAGCCCGGGACCCGCCGCGCCCGGTTGCGTCCTCGTCGCGGGCCGGGGCCGGTCCGCGTGCGGGGTCGCGCTAGCGTCAGGGTGTGGACGTGGTCGACCTGGTGTTGCGCAAGTACGACGGCCGGCCGCACCGCCGGGTCACCGGGCGGCTCCTCGGCGAGGACGAGTTCGGCACCTGGATCGGCACCCCGCGCGGCACGATGGTGCGCTACAGCTACGGCCTGCGGCGGGTCTCCTGGACAAAATCGGACTCGGTCCGGCTGGTGCCCAGGGACGCGTGGTGGATGGCGATGTTCTCGGCCGAGCCGAGCCGGTCGGAGATCTACTGTGACGTGATCACGCCGGCCCGCCGTACCGGGGAATCCGAACTCACCGTGATCGACCTGGACATCGACGTGATCCGGATGCGCGCCGGTGGCCGGGTGGTGATCGACGACGAGGACGAGTTCGCCGAGCACCGGGTCCGCTTCGGTTACCCGGACGACGTGGTGGCCGCGGCCACCGGAGCCGCCGCCGACCTGCACGCGGCACTCAGCGGCGGCGCCGAGCCCTTCGCCGGAGAATATCGGGAGTGGCTGGCCCGGGCCGCTGGGCCGGCCCAGCGGTGGCCCCGGCGCCGCTGAAACTGTCAGAGGGTGGCCCTAGGTTCGCCCCATGACCGACACAGCACTCCGGGACTCCCCGATCACCCTCGACCGCCGCCTCCTGCTCAGCGGCACCGATTACCAGGTCACCGTCTTCCCCACCGAGGATCAGCGGCTCGACCTGTGCATCGTGAGCAGCGACGGCGACGGCCACGTGGTGAGCGAGATCAGCGGCAGCCTCGCCCCGGGCGACCTGACCGGCCTCACCGAGGTGCTCGCCTCCACCCTGGCCGGCCTGATCGCGATGACCGGCCCCGGCGGCCCCGGCCCCGCGCAGCCACCCGACCAGCGTGGCCGCGCACCCAACCGCGGCGCCCGCTGGGCCCCTGCCGACGACGAGCTGCTCCGCGAGCGCTATCGGGCGGGCGCCGGCCAGACCGAGCTGGCGGCCGAGCTCGGCCGGACCGCCGGTGGGATCCGCGCCCGGCTGGAGCACCTCGGCGAAATCCCGCCCGGCGGCCGATGGCGGCCACCCCCGGCCGCCCCACCCGTGGCCACCTGACCTGCGGCGACCCGCACGGCAGGCGCCGGTGCGCCCCGGTCCACGAGGTCGCCGCCGACACGCGCCGGAAGTCCCGGCCGCACCGTCGACGCCGCCACCTACGGAAAGGCCCGGGCCGCACCGCCGACACGGGAAAGCCCGGGCCGCACCGCCGACACGGAAAGGCCCGGGCCGCACCGGCAGACGCGGAAAGGCCCGGGCCGCACCGGCAGACGCGGAAAGGCCCGGGCCGCACCGCCGACACCGGCACACATGGAAAAGCCCCGGCTCGCGCTGACGCGGGCCGGGGCCGATGTTCCGGTGGGCGCGGTAGGTTTCGAACCTACGACCCCCCGCTTGTAAGGCGGGTGCTCTCCCACTGAGCTACGCGCCCGGGCTGAGCCGGAGTCGTCATCCTACCCTGCTCCCGATCAGGCCCGAATGCGCCGCAGATCACAGCCGGAACGCGGGCGCCGTGGCGGCGGTCTCAGCGGGCGAAGACGAGGACCGGCCAGCGGGCGATCAACAAACGCACCGGCTGGCGGGCAGGGCCGACCAGCGGCGCGGGCCGGCCAGCGGGCGCGAGCCGAGGGCTGGAGCGAGATGGCAGGTGAGGACGAGGGGTCAGGGGGTGAGGGTGGCTAGGGCGGAACGCCATGCGGACTGGTCGCGGGTCTCGCCCGGGCCGGTCATCTCGGCGAAGCGAATCACCCCGTCGGAGGAGATCAGGAACGTGCCGCGGTTCGCGAAGCCGGTCTCCTCGTTGAAGACACCGTAGGCGCGCGCCACCGCCCCGTGCGGCCAGAAGTCGGCGAGCAGGGGGAAGTCGAAGCCTTCCTGCTCGGCCCAGACCTTGTGGCTGTAGATCGAGTCGACGCTGACGGTCAGGACCTGTACCCGGTCGTTGACGTAGTCGGTGAGGTGCTCCTGGATCTCGGTCAGCTCACCGTGGCAGCGGCGGCTGAACGCGAGGGGGTAGAAAACCAGCAGGACCGCCTTGCGCCCGTGCAGGTCGCTGAGACGTACGTCCTGATTGTTCTGGTCCTTGAGCAGGAAATCCGGCGCCGGCGCGCCCACCTGGATCGGCACCCGGCCAAGACTAGGTCATGGCAAGCCGGAACCGGCGGCACGGCCCGCGTAGGTGACGGCAGAGCCGGAACCAGCGGCCGGAGCCGCGTGAGTCATGGCAGAGCCGGAACCGGCGGCGAGGCCCGGGTAGCAAGCCGGAACGCGGCATGGCCCCGTCGGCGGCCGATCATGCCGAAGGGCCGGCGTCCGCCGGGGGACGCCGACCTGGGCGGGGATGGCGGCGAGCTACTTCTTCTTGGCGCCCCGAGGGGAGACGAGCCGAGCCCCGGTCCAGTCCTTGCCGGCGTTCACCGTCGAGGTCTGCTGCAGGCCGGCGGTCGGCGCCGACTCGCTGATCTCGCTCGGCTCGACGTGCCCGTCGCGGCCGGCTTTCGGGGTCAGCAGCCACACCACGCCGTTGTCGGCGAGGGGGCCAAGTGCATCGGTGAGCAGCTCGAACAGATCACCGTCGCCGTCGCGGTACCACAACAGCACCGCATCGACGACCTCGTCGGTGTCCTCGTCGACCAAATCACCGACGCGTTCGGTCAGGGCGTCACGGAGCTCCTCGTCGACATCGTCGTCGTAGCCCATCTCCATGACCACCATGCTCGGCTCGAAGCCGAACCGGTCCGCCAGGCTGCGTACGCCGTCGGCCTGACCCGCGGTCGCGCTCACTGTCCAAATCCTCCTAGCCGTCGAAAAGCCTTGAAATTGCGCCGGAACTTTGGGGGTAGTCCACACACTCCGGGCTCCCGGCGCAAGTGGCGCACCGAGTGTGTGGCAATTTACCGCGCCAGCAGTGCCTGGGCACCCTCTGTGATGGCATCCTCTCCCACCAGCACGTGCTGAGCGGCCGGTCCCAGCGGAACGGGTGCGTCGGCCGCGGCGACCCGGCGTGCCGAGCCGACGAACGCGCCGTCGACCAGCGCCGCCAGCACGCCCTCGCCGACGCCGCCGGAGCGACGGGTCTCGTCGACGATCAGCACCCGGCCGGTCGCCAGGGACTCGCGCACCAGGTCAGCGACGGGCAACGGGCTCAGCCAGCGTAGATCGACCACCCTGGTGCCGTATCCGTCGGCGGCCAGTCGGGCCGCCACTCGCAGGGACATCCGCACCCCGCCACCGTACGTGACGATCGTCAGGTCCTGCGCCGTGCCCAGGGTGTAGATGCGCGCGCGGCCGATCGGGGCGTGCTGACCGGCCCATTGTTCGGGGGCCGGATAAGGCGCCAGCCACTCGTTGTCACCTTGCTGATAGAGGTCCCTCGTCTGATACAGCGCGGCCGGCTCGAGGAAGACGCAGACGCTCCCGTCGACCTCGGCGGCGGCCAGGCAGGTGCGCAGCATCGGCGCGGCGTCCTGTGCCCGGGCCGGCGCGGCGACGACGAGCCCGGGGATGTCGCGGAGCACGGCGAGGGAGTTGTCGTTGGCGAGCGGGCCGCCGATGCCGTACGGGTCGGCGAGCGCCGGGATGCGCAGCACCAGCGGGTTGCGGTAGGCGCCGGAGGACAGGAACGACATGGTCGCCGCCTCCACCCGCACCTGGTTCTCGCCGTTGTGCAGGTCGGCCAGGCCGGTCAGCTCGGGGACCGGGAGCAGGCCGGCCAGCCCGGCGCCGAGCGCGAGCCCGATCACGCTGGTCGCGTCCGGCAGGGTGTCGAAGACCCGGTCGCCGCCGCGCTCGCGCAGCCCGGCGGTGACCCCGTGACGGCCGCCCCGGGTGGTGCCGGGGCCGAAGATACGCAGGTGCGGGCGGGTGGCGAGGGCGTCGGTGAGACCCGCGTTGATGGTCTGCGCCAGGGTCATGGGGCCGGCCTGCTCGGGCAGCCGCCCGCCGAAGATCCGGGATCGGCTCGCGGCGCCCGGCCCGGCGGCCCGGCTCGCGGCGTCGGTGATGGCGTGCGCGACCCGCAGCGGGCGGCGCGGCGCCAGCGAGGCGACGATCTCGCCGACGGTGGCCAGTTTCGGCTCGCCGAGCACCTCCTCGGCGGCCTTGCGGACCTGCCAGCCGACCTCGTCGTACCGGGTGATCACCTCGTCCGGCTCGAACAGGCCCGCCTCGATCAGCAGCCGGGCGGTCCCGACCAGCGGGTCCCGTTCCAGGTCGGGCTCGGGATCGCCGGGGTCGCCGAGCAGGCGCACGGTGCTCAGGTGCAGCACCGCGGGGCGGCGTTCGCGGCGCACGTACTCCGCCGCCTCGGCCGCGGCGTCGAAGGTCGCGGCCAGATCACATCCATCCGCGTACGTGTACCGCACCCCCGGCCGTCCGCGCAGCACCGCGGCGACCCAGCCGTCCGGGGCCGCACCGCCGGACGCGTCGTCCTCGCAGACCAGCAGCAGGGGGATCCGCTGCTCGGCCAGGTCGTGCCAGCCGGCGGCGTGCAGGGCCGCGATCGCCCCGGGCTGGTCGACGCCGTCGTCGCCGAAGGTGGCCGCGACGATCGCGTCGGCGGGCCAGCGCGGGTCGGGCGAGCGGCTCAACCCGTACGCCAATCCGACTGCCCGGGGGAGATGACCCGCCGGCGTCGAGATCACCGGGACCAGATGGAGTTCGGCATTGCCGAAGACCTTGTCGCGGCCGCCGCTGATCGGGTCACGGACCGACGCGACCACGCCGCGCAGGATGTCGCGCGCGGCCTCCTCGAGCCGCTGGACGCGGTTCTCCCGGGCCGAGTGCGCGGCGCGGGCGCAGTAGAACGCCGCGGCCCGGTCGTGCGGCAGCGCCGGATCGTCGCCGCGCAGCGCCGCGGCCACTGCGGCATTGCCCTCGTGGCCGGCCGAGCCGACCGTGTGGAAACCCTCGTTGAAGCTGTGCAGCCAGCGCGCGGCGAGGTCGAGGTGACGGCTGGTGAGCTGGGCGTCGAACAGTTCGAGGGCACGGGCGCCGGTCAGCGTGACGCCGTCGCGGACCGGGTCGCCCGGCGCGCGCCGGCGCTCCGGGGGTCGCAGGGCCGAAACCGCGTCACGGAACCGCTCGTCGAGGCTTTGCGGGGTGGTCACGAAATCAGCATCGCGGACCGGGGCGAGGGCTGCCACCCGCCGCCTCCCGATCACCTGTGTCGATCTTCCGGCGGGACCGCCCGTACCGGTGATCCAATGTCTTGATGATCATGCCCCGGCCGGCGCTCTGGGCTGCCTGGCCGGTGCTCACCGCGGCCGTGTTTCTGGTGCTGGACCTCTACACATAGTCTCGCCGGATGCGCACCGAAGTGATCACCGTACGGACCGGGGACTCCCCCGTCGTCGTCGACATCACCCGCGAGGCCGAACGATTCGTGGCCTCCGAGAAGGACGGCCTGCTGCACGTCTTCGTGCCGCACGCGACAGCCGGCCTGGCCATCATCGAGACCGGCGCGGGCTCCGACGACGATCTGCTGACCGCGATCGACGACCTGCTGCCGGCCGAGGACAAGTGGCGGCACCGGCACGGCTCCCGGGGGCACGGGCGCGATCACGTGCTGCCGGCCTGGATCCCGCCGTACGCCAGCCTGCCGGTGATCGACGGCCGGATCGCGCTGGGCACCTGGCAGTCGATCTGCCTGGTGGACCCGAACGGCGACAACCCGGATCGGAAGGTGCGGTTCTCGTTTCTCGCGGGATGAGATCTTAGAAGTTACTGATCAGTACATGTGTCGCGTATCGCTGCGCCGACCGTTAGGCGTGACGATGCCCACCGTTAAGGGGCAGGATGGAGACCTCCGGGCGATACGCCACCTGGATCGCACCGGTTCCGACACTCAACCAAGAGGATTGCCTGTGGCCACGGAGCGCAAGCGCCCGGTGATCAGCGATGGCCTGCCAAGCCAGCTTCCGGACATCGACCCTTCGGAAACAAACGAATGGATCGAGTCCCTCGACGGAGTCATCGACGAGCGGGGCGCAAAACGAGCCCGGTATGTCATGTTGCGCCTGCTGGAGCGCGCGCGGGAACGACAGGTCGGCGTTCCGCCACTGACGTCCACCGATTACATCAACACGATCACGCCGGAGCAGGAGCCGTGGTTCCCCGGTGACGAGTTCGTGGAGCGGCGCATCCGGGCCTATGTCCGGTGGAACGCCGCCATGCTGGTGCACCGCGCGCAGCGACCGGAGATCGGCGTCGGAGGCCACATCTCCTCGTACGCGTCCAGCGCCAGCCTCTACGAGGTGGGCATGAACCACTTCTTCCGGGGCAAGGATCACCCCGGCGGCGGCGACCAGATCTTCTTCCAGGGTCACGCCTCGCCCGGCATGTACGCGCGCGCGTACCTCGAGGGCCGGCTCACCACCGACCAGCTCGACGGCTTCCGCCAGGAGCTGTCGCACGCGCCGAACAGCCTCCCGTCGTACCCGCACCCCCGGCTGATGCCGAACTTCTGGGAGTTCCCCACCGTCAGCATGGGCCTCGGCCCGATGAACGCGATCTATCAGGCGCGGTACAACCGCTACCTGCACAACCGCGGCATCAAGGACACCAGCCAGCAGCACGTCTGGGCGTTCCTCGGCGACGGCGAGATGGACGAGGTCGAGTCGCTCGGCGCGATCGGCGTGGCCGCCCGCGAGGAGCTGGACAACCTGACCTTCGTGGTCAACTGCAACCTCCAGCGACTCGACGGCCCGGTGCGCGGCAACGGCAAGGTCATCCAGGAGCTGGAGTCGTTCTTCCGCGGCGCCGGGTGGAACGTGATCAAGGTCGTCTGGGGCCGCGAGTGGGACTCGCTGCTCGCCGCTGACACCGACGGCGCGCTGGTCAACCTGATGAACGTGACGCCTGACGGTGACTACCAGACGTACAAGGGCGAGTCCGGGGCGTACGTGCGGGAGCACTTCTTCGGCCGTGACCCGCGCACCCGCAAGCTGGTCGAGAACATGACCGACGACGAGGTGTGGAACCTCAAGCGGGGCGGTCACGACTACCGCAAGCTCTACGCGGCCTACAAGGCGGCGACCGAGCACACCGGTCAGCCGACGGTGATCCTGGCCAAGACCATCAAGGGCTGGACGCTGGGCTCGCACTTCGAGGCCCGCAACGCCACGCACCAGATGAAGAAGCTGACCCTGCAGGACCTCAAGGGCTTCCGGGACCGGCTCTACCTCGACATCAGCGACAAGCAGCTCGAGGACAACCCGTACCTCCCGCCGTACTACCACCCCGGCGAGAAGTCCGACGAGTACCAGTACATGCAGGAGCGTCGCCGTGACCTCGGCGGTTACGTGCCGTCCCGGCGCACCAAGGCGAAGTCGCTCGCCATCCCGGACTCGTCCGCCTTCAGCGGCGTCAAGAGCGGCAGCGGCAAGCAGAAGGTCGCCACCACGATGGCCTTCGTCCGCCTGCTCAAGGACCTGATGAAGGACAAGGAGTTCGGGGCCCGGTGGGTGCCGATCATCCCGGACGAGGCCCGCACGTTCGGCATGGACTCGCTCTTCCCGACCAAGAAGATCTACTCGCCGCACGGCCAGACGTACACCTCGGTGGACCGGGAGCTCTTCCTGTCCTACAAGGAGGCGACGAACGGCCAGATCCTGCACGAGGGGATCAACGAGGCCGGTTCGACCGCGAGCTTCATCGCGGCCGGCACGTCGTACGCGACACACGACGAGCCGATGATCCCGCTGTACATCTTCTACTCGATGTTCGGCTTCCAGCGCACCGCCGACGAGCTGTGGGCCGCGGCCGACCAGATGACCCGGGGCTTCCTGCTCGGGGCCACCGCCGGCCGCACCACGCTCAACGGTGAGGGCCTGCAGCACGAGGACGGGCACTCGCTGCTGATCGCGGCGACGAACCCGGCCGTCGTGGCGTACGACCCGGCGTTCGCGTACGAGATCGCGCACATCATGGAGAACGGCCTGCACCGGATGTACGGGGAGCAGCAGGAGAACATCTTCTACTACCTCACCATCTACAACGAGCCGGCGATCCAGCCCGCCGAGCCCGCCGGGGTGGACGTGGAGGGCCTGCTCAAGGGCATCTACCGGTACGCCGAGGGCCCGTCGACCAGCGGCCCGAAGGCGCAGCTGCTGGCGTCCGGCACCGGCATGCGCTGGGCGCTGAAGGCGCAGGAGCTGCTGGCGCAGGACTGGGGAGTCAGCGCCGACGTCTGGTCGGTCACCTCGTGGGGCGAGCTGCGCCGCGACGCGATCGAGGCGGAGGAGCACAACCTGCTCCACCCGAGCGACCAGCCTCGCAAGCCCTTCATCCAGCAGAAGCTGGAGGGCACCGAGGGCCCGTCGGTGGCGGTCAGCGACTGGATGCGGGCGGTGCCCGACCTGATCGCCCGCTGGGTGCCGAACGGTTACACGTCCCTCGGCACCGACGGCTTCGGCATGAGCGACACCCGGCACGCACTGCGCCGCCACTTCCACGTGGACGGCGAGTCGGTGGCCGTCGCCACGCTGCGCGAGCTCGCGCTGCGCGGCAAGATCCCGGCGCACGTGCCCGGCGAGGCCGCGAAGAAGTATGCGATCGACGACGTCAACGCGGCTCCGGTCGGGGAGACCGGCGGCGACAGCTGATCGTCTGACCATTCGGGGGCCCGTCGTGAAACGCGACGGGCCCCCGTTCTGTCCGCAAGACTGAGTTCGTGCGGCTACGTATCAGTCACAAGCTGATGATCCTCGGTCTCGGCAGTGTCCTGGTCACCGCACTGGTGCTCGTGCTGGTCGGCGCGTGGCAGAGCGGCCGGTTCGCGGACAGCACCGAGAGCGCCGTGACCCAGTCGAACCAGGCCGACCTGGACCGGGCCACCGCCGATGTCAGCACACTGGTGTCGTCGGTCGGCAACGAGGTCCAGCGCGAGGTTGACCAGGGCATGCACAGCGCGGACGGTCTGCTCGCCCAGCACGGCGGCATGAAGCTGGACCCGGCAACCGTCACCTGGACCGCGACGAACCAGGTGGACCAGTCGAAGCGGCAGGTCACGCTGCCCCGGGTGACGGTGGACGGCGCCTGGCTCGGGCAGAACGCCGACTTCAGGAAGGTCACCCCGTTCGTCGACGACACCGCGGATCTGGTCGGTGGGTCGGTGACGTTCTTCCAGCGCATGAACACGGCCGGTGACCTGCTGCGGGTGGCCACCACGGTGAAGTCGAAGACCGGGGCGCGGGCGATCGGCACGTACATCCCGGCGGTCGGGGCGGACGGCAAACCGAACGCGGTGGCGGCGGCGATCAGCGCGGGCAAGGGATACCGCGGGGTGGCACAGGTGGTGGACACGCCGTACATCTCCGCCTATGACCCGATCAAGAACAGCGCCGGGAAGGTGATCGGGGCGCTCTACGTCGGCGTGCCGCAGAGCGAGGCGCTGACGAACCTGACCACGGCGATCGCCGCGTCGAGGATCCGGGAGAACGGCTGGGTCACCGTCTACAGCACCTCCTCGACGGACCGTGGCCGGGTGGTGGCCTCCAGCCTGAAGGACGCGTCCGGTGACCTGACCGCGACCGACGCGAACGGCACCAAGTACGTCGAGGAGATCGTCACCCGGGCGCCGCAGCTCACCGGCGGCGGGACCTGGCGGACCACCTACCGGCTGCCCGGTGCCTCCGGGGCGCCGGCGGCCGGCACCACGACGACGGTCGCGTACTTCCAGCCGTACCAGTGGGCGATCGCGGTCGGCGGGTACGACGCCGACGCCGCCGAGGCGACCACCGTGGTCCGTTCCGGCCGGAGCACCATGCTGACCGCCTTCGTCATCGCCGCGGTGCTCCTGGCGCTGCTCGGGGCGGCAGCCGCGTACCTCCAGGCGTCCAGGATCGCCGGTCGCCTGGCCGCGCTCACCGGCGCGCTGAAGCGGCTCGCCGCCCGGGACCTCACGGTGACCGTGGCCGACCGCGGCCGCGACGAGATCGGCCAGGCCTCCGAGGCGCTGAACACCGCGGCCGCCGAGCTGCGCGCGGTGATGGCCGAGGTGACCACGGCCTCGGCCGAGGTGGCCGGCACCGCCCAGCGGGTGGCCGGCGCGGGCGCCGAGCTCTCCTCGGCCGCCGAGACCGCGGCGAGCCGGGCCGGGCAGGTGACCGGCTCGGCCTCGACCGTGTCGCAGGTGGTGCAGACGGTCGCGGCCGGCGCCGAGCAGATGGGCGCGTCGATCACCGAGATCTCGCACAACGCCCAGGAGGCAGCGCAGGCCGGGCGGGACGGGGTGGGCCTGACCTCGGCGGCCGCCGGGGTCGTCGCCGAGCTGCGGGAGTCCACGACGAAGATCACCGACGTGGTGCGGCTGATCGCCACGATCGCCGAGCAGACGAACCTGCTGGCACTGAACGCGACGATCGAGGCGGCCCGGGCCGGCGAGACCGGCAAGGGCTTCACCGTGGTCGCGAACGAGGTCAAGGAGCTGGCGCAGGAGACCGCCCGGGCGACCGAGGACGTCACCGCGCGGGTCGGCGCGATCGAGGCCGACACGGCGCGCGCGGTCAGCTCGATCGACGCCATCTCGACCCGGATCGCGCAGGTGAACGACTTCCAGACGGCGATCGCCGCGGCGGTCGAGGAGCAGGCCGCCACGACCGCCGAGATGGCCCGCAACATCGCCGAGGCGGCGGGCGGGAGCCGGGAGATCGCGGACGGGATCAGCTCGGTCAGCGGGGCGATGGACGGCACCCGGGACTCGGTCGACGCCGCGCACCGGGCCGCCGACGAGCTGAACGCCACCGCGCAGCGGCTCACCGGGCTGGTCGGTCGTTTCACGCTTTAGGCGCGGTGTCTCGCAGTGCGAAACACCGCCTAGGCAGGCACGTAGGTGACGACCTCGACGCCGGTCGTGGTCTTCCAGCTGCTCGCCAGCGACAGAGCGATCTTGGTCCCGTCGTCCCAGAGCTTGCGGCCCTCACCCTGCACGACCGGGAAGATCATGATGCGGTACTCGTCGATCAGGTTGCGCCTGGTCAGGTAGTTCACCAGCGTCGCGCTGCCGTTGATCAGCAGGGTGCCGGACCCGGCCCGCAACTTGGCGACCTCGTCGGCGACCTCGCCCCGCAGGAACGTCGCGTTCCACTCCGGCGTCTCCAGGGTGGTGGTGGCCACGTGCTTGGGCATCGTGTTCATCCGCACGCCGAAGTCGCCGGTCTGCGCCTCCATCTGCGGCCACGCGGCCTTGAAGCCCTCATACGTCCGCCGGCCCAGCAGCAGCGCGTCGGCCTCCGCCAGGTTCTCCGCCTGCCAGCCGCTCAGCTCCTCGTTGAAGTAGGGCCCGCTCCAGGACGGCTCCTCGAAGACACCGTCGAGCGTGACGTACTCCACCGCGACAACCTTGCCCATCGTCCCCAGCTCCCTATTTAACGTCCGCGTTAATTAACTGATCTGTAAAGTACGCCGCTCCCCACCGCATGTCAAATACCCTTCCCTCACCTCGGTAGGCTGGGTGCGTGACTGTTCGCGTACGTTTCGCCCCGTCTCCCACCGGCATGTTCCACGTCGGCGGCGCCCGCTCGGCGCTGCAGAACTGGATCTACGCCCAGCAGCACAGTGGTGTCTTCGTGCTCCGGATCGAGGACACCGACGCAGCCCGCAACAAGCCCGAGTGGACCGAGGGCATCATCTCGGCACTGGACTGGATCGGCATCGAACGCGGGACGTACGAGGGGCCCTACTACCAGTCCGCCTACGCCGCCGACCACACCGCCGCCGCCACCCGGCTCTACGGCGAGGGCAAGGCGTATTACTGCGACTGCAAGCGTGAGGACGTGGTCGCCCGCTCCGGCAACACCCACACCGGCTACGACGGCTTCTGCCGCGAGCGCGCCCTGGGCCCGGGCGAGGGCCGCGCGCTGCGCTTCCGCACTCCGGACGAGGGCGAGACCGTCGTCGTCGACCTGGTGCGCGGCAAGCCCACGTTCGAGAACAAGCTGATCGAGGACTTCGTCATCGCCCGCAGCGACGGCTCGGCCGTGTTCCTGCTGGCCAACGTCGTCGACGACATGAGCATGGGGATCACCCACGTCTTCCGCGCCGAGGAGCACCTGCCGAACACGCCGAAGCAGCAGCTGCTCTGGGAGGCGCTCGGCGTCACTCCCCCGGTCTGGGGCCACGTCCCGGTGATCGTCAACGAGAAGCGGCAGAAGCTGTCGAAGCGCCGCGACAAGGTCGCGCTCGAGTCGTACCGGGACGAGGGCTACCTCGCCGCCGCGATGCGCAACTACCTGATGCTGCTCGGCTGGGCGCCCACCGGTGACCGGGAGATCGTCCCGTGGTCGGTCGTCGAGGAGGAGTACCGGATCGAGGACGTCAACCACGCCCCGGCCTTCTTCGACGTCAAGAAGCTGCGCGCCTTCAACGGGGAGTACATCCGGGCCCTCACCCCGAGCGAGTTCACCCAGGTCTGCGCGCCGTGGCTGACCGGCACCGACACCATCCCGGCGCCGGCGTGGCAGCCGGAGAAGTTCGACGCCGAGGTCTTCGCCACGATCGCCCCGCTCGCCCAGACCCGGATCGCGGTGCTCTCCGAGATCGTCGAGAACGTGGACTTCCTCTTCCTCGACGAGCCGGTCACCGACGAGGCGTCGTGGGCGAAAGCGATGAAGGAGGGCGCCGCCGACATCCTGGACGCCGCCGCCACCGCGTTCTCCGGTCTCACCGAGTGGACCGCCGAGGCGTTGAAGACCGCCCTGGAGCAGGTCGGCGAGGCCCGCGGCCTGAAGCTCGGCAAGACCCAGGCCCCGGTCCGGGTCGCCATCACCGGCCGTACTGTCGGATTGCCGCTCTTCGAGTCGATCGAGCTGCTCGGCCGGGAGCGGTCGCTGGCGCGCATCACCGCCGCCCGGGCACGCCTTTCCGCCTGATCGGCCCTCTTTTACCGCATTCGGCGGGCCGCGACCATAGCGGTTCGTCGAATGCGGTGATGCGGTCCGCTACTTGGGTGGCCGCCACCCCCACGACTTGCGGGGACTGGGTAATATTCGGCCGCTGATCAACGGCTTTACCGTCCTCCCCCCATATAGCTCCAATTCACCCTGCCGCGAGATGCGAACAGGGCGGCGCTCGGGAAGGCTGGTGGTGGACGCCACGAGCAGCGTCCACGTAACCATGTCATCCACGGGCGGGGGAGGTCGGATGGTGGTTCGACGAGCAATGAAACGGTTGGCCGTGGCGGCCGGTGCGCTGGCGATCGCCGCGGCGATGACGGTGGGCCCGACCCCGGCGACGGCGCAGGCCGCGCCGTCCGGGCAGACCGGCGCCACCGCGGCACCCAAGGCGGCGCCGAAACCGAAGCCCACGCCGGACGCGATCACGATCACCGGCGGTGAGCTGCCGGAGACCGGGATCAAGGTCCTGCAGGCCGAGGACCCGAAGCTGTTCCGCATGCTGCTGGAAGAGGTCAGCTGGATCGCCTCGGCCACGCCGCAGACAGCGACGCCGGCCAAGGACAAACTGGGCACGAAGTACACGGTCCAGGTCCTGATCCAGGAGAAGGCGACGCAGCTCTACGAGCTGTACCCGATGGCCAACGGCGGCCCGCGGGCGCACCGGCCGGCCGACCAGCCGTCCGGGAAGAAGGCCGACGGCTGGTTCTACGGCCGCCTGTCGATGTCCGAGTCGCTGCGCCTGAGCGGCGTCCCGCTGAAGGCGAAGCCCGACGTGGTCAACGGCGGCATCGGCGGCGGCGTCGGCGAGAACCTGAAGGCCGATGACGATCCGGTCGAGGGCGCCAACGAGATGATCGGCCAGTTCCGCCGTCTGTTCCTGCTCAACGGCGCGCTCCTGCTGATCATTCTGACCGGTCTGGCCGGGATGGCGTTCCTGATCCGCCGCCGCGTCTAGCAAGGCCTCGACGAAACCGCCCCGGTCCGCTCCTGGATCCGGGGCGGTTTCTCGTTCACCCCCACGATCACCTTCAAGATCTTCATGTCCCAGGTCCGCTGTGGTCGCCCTCCGCAGCTCCCGCGGGGACCCTTGCGGGCCGGGCAGGGCGCTGGCGCGCCCAGAACGCCCGACCCTCCAGGGCGACGTCCGCGGGTGGTCACGGTCAGGGCACAAAACCCGCCCACGGCGACAACCCGCCAAGACCGCCACACCGCACGAAGACCCCATGCCGCGCACCCCGAAACCCGATACGGCGCGGCGCGAGACCCGATACGGCGTTCCGTGCGTCCGGCGCGCGAGGCCGCTGCTGCTTCCGCCCGCGGCGCGGTGCAGGTCCCGGCTGGTTCTCATGGGCGTTATTCGTGCCTCATAACGCCCATGAGAACCAGCCAGACCGCGCGACGCGGCCGGGACAGCGCGCATGAGCTGCGCCTCGCGACCGGCCCCGGGGCGCAGCCGCAGCCGCAGCCGGCGGCGCAACCGCTGCGGGACGGACTGCTGAGCGAAACGAAACGGTGCGCGGGACGGAACGGTGCGCGGGACGGACCGCTGCGGGCAGGGGTGGCGGACGACGGTCAAGAGCGCTCGCGGGCGGGGTGGCGGGCGGCATGAGCGACGAGGCCGATCAGATCTCCCAGATCGGCGTCGAACTCTGCCTCCCGGGCCGCCGCGTCCTCGGCGAGGGAAACGGCCTCCGGACCCGGCTCGGCGGCGTCGGGGTCCGGGCCGGCAGCGTGGAGGTCCGGGTCTGCGGCGTGGAGGTCCGGGTCTGCGGCGTGGGGATCAGGGCCGGCGGCGTCGGCGCCCGGGCTGGCGGCGTCGGCGGCGTCGGCGTCCGGGTCGGCCGCGTCCGGGTTCGCACCGGGCGGGGGGACGCGGGGCAGGCCGCCGGTGACCTCACCGGTGGTGTAGCCCAGCAGGAAGGCGCAGATCATGCGGGCGAGGCGGGGAATCTCGGAGACCGGAACCCCCGCGTCGTGCAGGATGCCGCGCAGCGCCGCCGTCAGCCAGGAGGCCGAGGCCCCGGCCGCCGAGCGGTTCAGCAGGAGCGGGAAGGCGCTCGGATGCGCGTGTGCCAGCGACCGCACCGCCCGGCCCAGCGCCCGCAGCCGCTCCCGCCAGCCGATGTCCGCGAGATCGTCGCCGACCGACGTGCCCAGTTCCAGGTGCAGCAGGTCGACGAGGCCGTCGAGCAGGGCGTCCTTGCCACCGACGTACGGGTAGAGCGCCATGGAGGTCAATCCGACCCGCTCGGCGACCGCGCGCATCGACATGGCGGCCAGTCCTCGCTCGTCCACCAGTGCGAGCGCCTGGTCCAGGATCAGCCGTCTCTTGTCGTCCACCCGTTCACCTGACCAGCGTCGGCGCTCCGGTCACCGGAACGCGCCCGGAGCAACGTGACGCACTCACCCGACGGGGTGAAGGTGACGTACGGGAAAAGCGCGAAGCGTCAGCGGAGCCCCAGCCGCCCGGCGAAGCGTGCCCTCAGCACCAGCGACCCGGGGGCCGGCCGCGACCGGCTGCCCGGCGGCGTGGACGAACCGCGCCGTGCAGGTGGGCGCCCGCCCAGCCGCGCAGATCGGTGCGGCAGCCGACCCGGCCGGGCTCCGACACGATGATCGGCTCCTCGTCGGCGACCGGTGGCAGGTCCTCAAGGGCAGGATCGATCTCGGCACGCATGTCGTCCCGGTCCATCGTCTCCCCTCCTCGATCCTCGGTATCGGCTGTCGGTCGGTTCTTCGGCACCGTGTCCTCATCGGCATGTGCGGGCCCGGGTGAAGGGTCCGGCACGGGTGACACGATGCCAGGTCACCGACCGGAATTGCGGGAGAGGCGCACCGCTACACCGGACAAATGTAATAGAAATGATGAATCAGGCGTGGTTCGCGCCGGTCCGAGGCGGCGTGACACGCTGGGCGCGTGGCGGAGAGCCGAAGCACCGAATCCGCGCCGGAGGCCCCGGCGAACCCGCTTCAACCAGCGACTCTGCGCCGGATCGAGCGGCACGCGGGGGCCCTGGCGAGTTCCGCGGTGGCCCGGATGGACGAAACGCTGCCGTGGTTCCGGGCGCTGCCGGCCGATCAACGGTCCTGGGTGATGCTTGTCGCACAAGCCGGTGTCCGGTCGCTCGTCGAGTGGCTGCGGTCCGGCGCCACCGTGGCGGCCAGCACCCAGGAGATCTCCGACGAGGTGTTCGCCGCCGCGCCGCGCGCGCTGGCCCGGGCGATCACGCTGACCCAGACCGTGCAGCTGATCAAGGTGACGATCGACGTCGCCGAGGTGGAGGTGCCGGGGTTCGCCGGGAAGGGCGAGACCGCCCTGCTGCTCCAGGCGATCCTGCGGTTCTCCCGGGAGATCGCATTCTCGGCGGCGCGGGTCTACGCGCGGGCCGCCGAGTCCCGCGGCGCCTGGGATGCCCGGCTGCAGGCGATGCTGGTCGACGCGCTGCTCCGCGGCGACTCGTCGGACGTGCTGGCCAGCCGGGCGGCCGCCCTGGGCTGGGTGGACTCGCCGCCGGTCGCCGTCGTGGTGGGCCGCTCCCCCGGTGGCGACATCACGGCGGTGCTGCACGCGCTCTACCGGGCGGCCCGGCGCGCGCGCCTCGAGGTGATCGGCGGCCTGCACGGCGATCGGCTGGTGGCGGTCGTCGGCGGGGCGACCGACCCGGTGGTGACGGCCGCATCCCTGAGCTCCGGCTTCGGGGAGGGGCCGATCGTGGTCGGGCCCGCCGTGCCGACCTTGGAGCAGGCCACCGAGTCGGCCCGGGCCGCGCTGGCCGGGTTCCGGGCCGCGCCTGCCTGGCCGGGAGCACCCACCCCGGTGGCCGCGGACGACCTGCTGCCGGAGCGCGCATTGGCCGGCGATCTGGACGCGCGCCGCAAACTTCGCAACGACGTGTACGGGGCCCTCGCCCGCGCCGGGGGTGGCCTGCTGGAGACGCTGGACGCGTTCTTCGCCGCGGGCGGGGTGCTGGAGAGCGCGGCCCGGGAGCTGTATGTGCATCCGAACACGGTGCGGTACCGGCTGCGGCGGGTGGCGGAGGTCTGCGCGTTGTCGCCGCTGGACGGGCGGGACGGCTTCGCCTTGCGGATGGCGTTGAGCATCGGGCGGTTGGACCCGTCGAGCTGACCCAGGAGGCCCGCGACCGAAAGCGACATAAGCCCCATGGCGTCGGACAGTCGGCTCCGGCGGGAAGATCCAGTGCCCAGTGTCACAGCGGTCAACCACTAACGACCCGCGCCCCGAATCGACCTTAACCGGGTCAACTTGACCCCCTTTTTGTAGAGAACCTACAACGTCTGTCGTAGGGTTTCGTCGCGCCCGGCAACCCCGGAACGCCTCCCGATCCGGAAGAGTCGAGGACGTGCTCGCCGTACTCTCGCCCGGCCAGGGCTCCCAGAAGCCCGGCTTCCTGAGCCCCTGGCTCGAACTTCCCGGCGCCCGTGACCGCCTGACCTCCTGGTCAGCGCTCGCCGGCGTCGATCTGGTGCACCTCGGGACCGATGCGGACGCCGAGGAGATCAAGGACACCGCCCGCACCCAGCCGCTGCTGGTCGCCGCCGCTCTGCTGGCCGCCGGGGAGCTCCCGCTGGACCGGGTGGACGTGGTCGCCGGCCACAGCGTCGGCGAGCTCGGTGCCGCCGCGGCCGCCGGGGTGCTGACCCCGGAGGACGCGATCGCCCTTGCCGGCGTCCGCGGCCGGGAGATGGCCGCCGCCTGCGCGCTCGAGCCGACCGGGATGTCGGCAGTGCTCGGCGGCGACCCGGACGAGGTGATCGCCACGATCGAGAAGCACGGGCTGCACGCCGCCAACCGCAACGGCGCCGGCCAGGTCGTCGCGGCCGGCGCGCGGGACGCGCTCGCCGAGTTCGCGGCCGCTCCGCCGGCGAAGGCCCGGGTCATCTCGCTCGCGGTCGCCGGGGCGTTCCACACGCCGTTCATGGCGCCCGCCGAGACGGCGCTCGCCGCCGTTGCGAAGAACACAGCCGTCACCGACCCGGCCCGCACACTGTTGTCGAACCTGGACGGCTCGGCAGTGGCGAGCGGGCGCGAGATGCTCGACCGCCTGGTCCGCCAGATCACCGCCGGCGTCCGGTGGGACCTGTGCATGGGCACGCTCAAGGATCTCGGCGTCACCGCGGTGATCGAGCTGCCCCCGGCCGGCACGCTGGCCGGCCTGGTCAAGCGCGAGTTGAAGGGTGCCGGGGCTCCGGAGATCGTCACCCTGAACACGCCGGACGACCTGCCCGCCGCGCGCGATCTGATCGCCCGGCACGCCACGCCACAGCACTGACGCGCGCAGTCGCGACTGAAGGAGGAACAGATGGTTGCGGGTTCCCGCATCGTCGCGATGGGTCACTACCAGCCCTCGCGCGTGGTCACCAACGAAGATCTGACGAAGACCCTGGACACCAACGACGAGTGGATCCGGAGCCGGGTCGGGATCGCGGAGCGGCGCATCGCCGACACCGAGACGGTCGCCGACATGGCCGGGTTCGCCGCCGAGAAGGCGCTCGCCGCGTCCGGGCTGACCGCCGCCGACATCGACCTGGTCATCGTCGCGACGTGCTCGTCGATCGACCGCTGCCCGAACGTCGCCACCCGGGTGGCGAACAAGCTGGGCATCGCCGCCCCGGCGGCATACGACCTGAACACGGCGTGCTCCGGCTTCTCGTACGCGGTCGGCAGCGCGGACCACGCGATCCGCGCCGGCGCCGCCCGCAACGCGATCGTGATCGGCGCGGAGAAGCTCTCCGACGTCACCGACTGGTCGGACCGCAAGACCGCGGTCCTGTTCGGTGACGGCGCGGGCGCCGCGGTGATGACCGGGGTGCCGGACGGCGAGGAGCCCGGGGTCGGCCCGGTGCTCTGGGGTTCCGCTCCGGACAAGGGCGACGTCCTGCGGATCGAGGGCTGGCGCCCGTACATCGAGCAGGAGGGCCAGATTGTCTTCCGCTGGGCCACCACCGAGCTGGCGCCGTTCGCGATCGAGGCGTGCAGGCGTGCCGGTGTCGACCCGTCGGAGCTGGCCGCGTTCGTGCCGCACCAGGCGAACACCCGGATCATCGACGGCATCGTGAAGCGGCTCGGCCTGAGCGAGAACGCGATCGTCGCGAAGGACCTGGTCGAGTCCGGCAACACCTCCGCGGCGAGTGTGCCGCTGGCCCTGTCCAAGCTGATCGAGCGGCGCGAGGTGCCCTCGGGCGCCCCGGTGCTGCTGTTCGGCTTCGGCGGCGGTCTGACCTACGCCGGTCAGGTTGTCCGCTGCCCGTAAGCTCATCCAGCACAAACCGTAAGAAATCGAGAGGAAAAGAACAAAAATGGCTACTCGTGAAGAGATCACCTCCGGCCTCGCCGAGATCCTCGAGGAGGTCGCCGGGGTGAACCAGGACGACGTCGCCGAGGGCAAGTCGTTCACCGACGACCTGGACGTCGACTCGCTGTCGATGGTCGAGGTCGTGGTGGCGGCCGAGGAGAAGTTCGGGGTCAAGATCCCGGACAACGAGGTCCAGAACCTCAAGACCGTCGGCGACGCCGTCACCTACATCGAGGCGAACGCCTGACATGAGCACTGTCGACGTCGTCGTCACCGGGCTCGGCGCGACGACCCCGCTGGGCGGGGACGTCGCGTCCACCTGGGACGCCATGCTCGCCGGCCGCTCCGGGGTGAGTTCACTCACCCAGGAGTGGGCCGGGCAGTTGTCCGTCCGCATCGCCGCGCAGATCGCCGTCGACCCGTCGGAGGTCATCGAACGCGTACGGATGCGGCGGCTGGACCGCAGTGAGGCGATGGCCATCGTCGCCGCCAAGCAGGCTTGGGCCGATGCCGGCCTCGCGGGCACCGGGCTCGACCCGGAGCGTCTCGCGGTCAGCTTCGGCAGCGGCATCGGTGGCGCGATCACACTGCTCGACCAGGACGACATCCTGGAAAAGTCGGGTCCGCGGCGGGTCAGCCCGCACACGGTGCCGATGCTCATGCCGAACGGCCCGGCGGCGTACGTCGGGCTCGAGGTCGGCGCCCGGGCCGGGGTCCGTGCGATGGCCAGCGCGTGCGCCACCGGCGCCGAGGCGGTCGCCCTGGGTCTCGACCTGATCCGCGCCGGTCGTGCGGACGTGGTGGTGGCCGGCAGCACCGAGGCCGTGATCCACCCGCTGCCGATCGCCGGTTTCGCCTCGATGCGCGCCATGTCGACGCGTAACGACGAGCCGGAGCGGGCGTCCCGCCCCTGGGACAAGAACCGGGACGGTTTCGTCCTCGGTGAGGGTGCCGGCGCGCTGATCCTCGAGCGTGCCGACCACGCGGCTGCCCGTGGCGCCACGGTGTACGCCCGGCTCGCCGGCGCGGGCATCACCTCGGACGGCTACGACATCGTCCAGCCCGACCCGGAGTGCAAGGGCGGGATCCGGGCGATGTCCATGGCGGTCCGCGACGCCGGTCTCACCGGCGCCGACATCAAGCACGTCAACGCCCACGCGACCTCGACCCCGGCCGGTGACATGGGCGAGGTGCTCGGGATCCGCACGGCCGTGGGTGACCACCCGGTGATCACGTCGACGAAGTCGATGACCGGGCACCTGCTGGGCGCGGCCGGCGCGCTGGAGTCGATCGCCACGATCCTGGCGATCCGCGACAGTGTGGTTCCCCCCACGATCAACCTCGACGACCCGGACGACCGCCTGGACCTCGACGTGGCGGCGTTCAAGGCCCGCCCGCTCGACATCCCGGCGGCCATGAACAACTCGTTCGGCTTCGGCGGCCACAACGTGGCTCTGGTCTTCGCGCGTCCCTGACGCCACGACCAGGGGAAACGCGTCCCTGAGGCCACGGCCAGGGGGAACGCGTCCCTGACACGACCAGGGGAAACAGAGGAGGAGCCGTGATCCGCGACCCGGGATCACGGCTTCTCTCCCTTTTCGACCAAGACACGATGCGCCCGCTCGCGCCGCCCGGCGACTCGGGTGTGCTGCACGCCCGGGGCTCGGTCGACGGCACGCCCGTGATCGCGTTCGCCACCGACTCAGGGCTGCCAAGAGCCCAGAAAACAACCCTCAGCACCAGCCGGACACCCGCAGCACCCTGGCTGGCGTTCAACGGCTGCCAGGGACTCGGGAAACAACCCTCAGCGCCAGCCGGACACCGCTGGGGTGGCGCCGGGCCGGTCAGCAAGCGCCGCCGGGCCGCGGCTACTTGGCGCAGGCGCTTCGCGGGAGGCCGGCGACGGCGATCGGGGACTTGCCCGGCGCGGCCGCCTTCCCGGCGATCACGGCGGCGAGCGCCGTCATCGACAGCCTGCTCGACGAATACGTGGCGAGCAGCGTCGGCGACTTCGCATAGGCGAGCAACCCGGGCAGGTCCATCATCACGGTCACCGCGGCGTCCGGTGACAGGTCGATCGGCTTGTCGCCGTACCCCACGAGCCGGATCTCCGCCCCACCGGCGGCCCGCACCTCGACGCCGTTCGCCTGCAACGCCTTGACCAGCGTCGACCGGGCGAGCTCGCGCGACGCCGGCGCGGTCACCGTGACCGGCCCGTTGACCAGCGGCCCGCCGCACTGCCCGCGCAGCACCGTGACCGACGCGGCGTCCAGCGCGGCGACGGCCTGCTGATGAGTGTCCGCCTCGAGCACCGACAGGGCGGGCTGGGCGGTCGCCGCGGTCCGGAACTTCAGCGTGAGGATCCGGGTGACCGCCTCGATCAGGCGTTCCCGCTTGAGCGTGCCGTTCTTGAGCCCGGCCACGATCCCGTCCCGCGCTGCGCCGATGTCCGGCGGCATGAGCAGCATGTCGTTGCCCGCGTTGAGGGCACGGACCGCGGCCTCGCCGGGCGCCCACTTCTTGGCCGGTTCCATGTTCATCGCGTCGGTGATCGCCACCCCGGTGAACTTCAGCTCACCGCGCAGCACGTCGGTCATCACCTTGTGCGAGAACGTCGCGGCCACGCCCTTGTCGATCGCCTGCAGGTCGAGGTGACCGGACATCACCACGCCCGCCCCGGCGTCCACGCCCGACTTGAAGGGCGGCAGGTCCTGAGCCCGCCACTGGGCAGCGGTCTCCTTGATCACCGGCAGCACCTCGTGGCTGTCGCCGGTGGTGTGCCCGTGGCCCGGGAAGTGCTTGAGGCCGGCGGACACCCCGGCGCCCTGCAGCCCGCGGACCGCGGCCGCCACCTGGTCGGCGTTGGCCTTCGGGTCCGAGCCGAACGACCGTGACCCGATCACTGAGCTCCCGGCCGGCCCGAGGGTGTCGGCGACCGGGGCGAAGTCGACGGTGATGCCCATCGCGGCCAGTTCCTCGCCGGCCCCGTGCCAGGCCGCCTCGGTCAGGTCGGGTCGTCCCGCGGCGCCGGCCGCGAACGCCGACGGGAGCGCGGTGACCCCTTCGGTGATTCTGGTCACCACGCCGTACTCCTGGTCGGTGCCGATCAACAGCGGCGCCGCGGCCGGCAGCTGTTTCGCGGCCGCCTGCAGGCCGTCGGTGAGCGCGCGAACCTGCTTCGGGTTCTCCACGTTCGATGTGGGGTTGGTCCTGCCGGTCGGGTCCTGCTGCGTGAAGGAGACCAGGATCAGGCCGCCCAGCCGGTACTTGGCAATCATCTGGGCGGGGGTGTCCACCCCGGCCAGGGTCCGGTTGCCGGCCGCCGAGCCGGCGTCGACCTGGGTGGCCGAGCTGCCGTACGCGTACGGGATCAGCACCTGCCCTGCCAGGTCCTCGTCGCTGAGCCGGGCCACCGTCTCGGCCGCCCGGACCAGCGGGTCCGCGGCCGGCGCGGAGGCCGACTCGGAGACCGGGCCGGACGGGGCGGACGCGACCGGCCCCGCGTCGGGCGGGGCGGTGGGAGCCTTCGCGTCGTTCCCGCACGCTCCGGCGAGCAGAAGCAACGGTGCGACAAATGCGACACGGGAGAGCTTTTTCACGAACGCCATCGAATCAGGTCGCGGAAAGCGCCGCCACGCGAACCCCGTCTCCGGTCCCGTGGATCGCGCGGAAGCCGGACCTCCGGGTGACGGCTGTGACACCGGGCGCACCCGAGGCCACACCGGGACCGGCACCCACGGCGCGACCGCCGGACGCCGCCGGTCCGCACGGAACTCTGACGGCACCGGGCGCCGCCGGCCCGCACGGAACTTCGACGGCACCGATCGCCGCCGGTGCGCGGGGAACGCTGACGGCGCCGGTCGCAGCCTGGGCAGGCACGATCGGCCGGGCCACGATCCGTGGGACCGGGACCGGCTCACCCGACCCGGGTCAGGAGCGTGACCGGCGCGCCGTCGCCCGCGTACCGGTAGGGCTCGAGCTCCGCGTCCCACGCGGTGCCGAGAGCCTTTTCCAGGGCATGCGCCAGCGCTTCGGGAGCCCGGGCGGACGCCATGATGGCGCGCAGCCGGTCCTCGCCGATCTGGATGTCGCCCGAGGCGCCCATCGTGCCGTGGAACAACCCGCGGCCGGGGACGTGCATGAACCGCTCGCCGTCCAGCCCTGGGCTCGGCTCTTCGGTCACCTCGAAACGAATCATGGGCCACTGCCGGAGGGCAGCAGCCAGCTCGGCGCCAGTTCCCGCGCGTCCGGTCCAGCTGCACTCGGCACGGCGCATGCTGGGGTCGACCTGCTGCACGGTCCAATGAAGATTGACCGGCGCAGTCAGGACGCGCGCTATGGCCCATTCGACGTGCTGGCACACGGCGAGCGGGGTTGAGTGGACGTATACGACGCCACACGTTGGCACGGTGACCTCCCGGAGACCGAGGTGCGTCTTCCCCTACGACCTCGACCGCGGTTGATCGTGTCCCATGATGCCGGTTGGTACGGATGGTGCGCCAGAGAATCCGCAACATCGACTGCGGGACCAGTCGTAGTGGCACATCCGGTCCAACGCCTGTACCTGCTCCGACGGTGCGGTTCACCTGGGGTCGTGTAGAGTTGCTTCGGCCATTTTTATCTGCTCGAGCTTTTCCTCAAGGAGTACCGCCGTGGCGAGCAACACCTCAAAGACCGCCCGCGCATCAGTCCGCGCCGGCCAGAGCACCGGTGGCGCCCTCAGCGTGCTCGGTGAGTACAAATACCTCATCCCGCTCGCCAACGGCCGTTTCGCGTACGTGCGCAACCTGACCAACGGCAAGACCACGCACCTCAAGACCGACTCGGACGCCTTCGTGGAGGAGATCCGGGTGCTGGCCGCGGCCGGCCACGGCGCCAAGATCCGCGCCGAGCTGCAGGCGCTGAACTCGGTGAGCCCGGAGCACGGCTGGGACGCCGCTGAGCAGCGTCTCGTCGACGCCGGCGTCTTCGAGGGCTGAGCAAGCCTCACGCACGGAAAAGGCACCTCCCGGCTTCTGCCCGGAGGTGCCTTTTCGCGTTTCCTGAAGATCAGCCCAAACAGATCGTCAGCGCTCAGCCCGTCAGTCCGACGACCAAAACACCCAATTCCTTGCCGGCGTACGGGTCGTCAGCCGCCCGTCCGTCCCCCAGCGCCCCGCCTCGCGGGAACGCGAGCCTCACCCGGCACCGGTCCGCAGCGCGCGTCACCGTCCGGGCTGGCTCCCACCGTGGTTACGCACACCCGACAACTACGGTGAGCACCAGCCTGGGCCGGGAGCCGGGCCGGGAGCCGGCGGTCAGGCGTGGTCGAGGAACTCCACCCACCCGGTGTCCAGGTCGTAGATCGCGCCCACCACGTCCACCGTCCCGGCGGCGATCGCCGCGGACAGCTCCGGCGTGGCCCGTAGCTGCTCCACGGTCCGCTCGACGTGCACGCGGATCACCCGTTCCGCCGCTTCCGGGTCGTCCAGGTCGACGCCGTCGGCGGCCGGCGCGATCGCCTCCACCAGGTAGCCCACGTCACCGTCAGGGCGCTCGCCGGAGCGCACCGCGCCGACCGTGGCGGTCACCGCGCCGCACCGCTTGTGCCCCACCACGAGGGCGAGCGAGACGCCGAGCGCCGACACCGCGAACTCCACCGAGCCGGTCAGCGAGCGGTCCAGCACGTGCGCGCCGGAGCGGGCCACGCAGATCGCGCCGAACGGCTGGTCGAAGACGGCCTCGAGGGGCACGCGGGAGTCGATGCAGCCGAGCACGACCGAGTGCGGCTGCTGACCACCGGCGGTCGCGGCCGCCTGGGTGACGCTGTGCCCGTATTGCGGTTTCCCGTACACGAAACGCTTGTTGCCCGTGATGAGCTCACCCAGAGCAGTGCTGGGCGTGATGGCCTGGGCAGCGCGAGTGGCTGTCATGACGTCGATTCTCGCCGTCCGGACGGCCAAGAAAAGTAATTGGGAGGCAGCTCACGGTCACCGTGGCGGACAGTACCGATTCGGGTGATCGCGAGTGATGATTATTACCCGTGGGTACGACGGGAGGCGTGACAAGCGCGGAGGTGCCCATGCTCGAGCGAACCGAGATCGTGATGCCCGACGGTGTGCGGCTGCACGCCGAGGTCTCCGGGCCGGACGATGCCCCGGTGACCGTGGTCCTGCTGCACGGGTGGTGCCTGGACCGGCGCACCTGGCGGCGGCAGGTCGAGGCGCTCGCGGGGCTGGGCCGGCGCGCGCCCCGGGTGATCACCTACGACATCCGGGGCCACGGCCGCTCCTCGCCGACCCGGCGCAGCTCGGCCACCCTGGATCAGCTCGGCGACGACCTGGCCGAGGTGCTGCGCCGGCTGGCTCCGACCGGGCCCGTGGTGCTCGGCGGGCACTCGATGGGCGGCATGACGATCATGGAGTTCGCGCACCGGCACCCCGGCGAGTTCGCCGCGCGGGTGGCCGGCCTGCTGTTCGTCTCGACCACCGCCGAGGGCCACACCCATACGCGGTACGGCCTTCCGGAGAGCCTGGCCGGTGTCCTGCGCGTCGGCGAGACGCTCGGCGCCGGCGTGCTGGCCCGCTCCGGCGCGTGGCGTCCGCACCGGGCCGTGCTGCCCGCCCTGGCCCCGGCGCTGCGCTGGCTGCTCTTCGGCGACCGGTGCGCCGACGAGGCGCTGGGCCTGACGCTGCGCAGCGTGGGCCGTGCGCCGCTGCGCTCGATCGGCGGCTTCCGGGCCTCGATCGGCGCGCAGCAGCGGCTGGACACGCTCGCCTCGATCGGCGACGTGCCGGCCGCGGTGCTGGTCGGCGACCGGGACAGGCTGACCCCGACGGCATGCGCCGAGTCGATCGCGGCCGCCCTGCCGCACGCCGCGCTGACCGTCTGCCCGGGCGCCGGCCACATGTTGCCGCTGGAGCGTCCGGACGAGGTGTCGGCCGCGCTGGTCGAGATCGTCCGCCGCGCGAACCGTGCCACCCGCAAGGCCGGCCGGCGCACGTCGTACCGCAAGGCGGCCTGACACGTCGTACCGCAAGCCGGTTGGGCCCGTCGTGCCGCAAGGTGCTTGGGCACGTCGTACCGCAAGTTGGTTGGGCTCGTCGTGCCGCAGGGCGGCTTGAGCGGAACAACAGCGCGCCCCCGGTCGTTTCTGTAACGCTCGAACGATGCGGTGAAACGGCGGGGGTCTGTCGTGCGGATCGGACACGGGGTCGCGGCGTGGTCCCGGTGACGCCTGGCGCCGGCCGGACACCACCTCCGGATCTCGCCGGAAGTCGCGATCCACGACACAGACCCCGGGCCGCTTCGCCGCTTGTTGCGGGGCAGGAGTAAGTTCGATTGCCCCCTTCGCGTGAGCGCTGGCGGTGCGCATGAAAGGGAGAACGACCGACTTGAGCGACGCCACCGTCCTGCAACAGGAGATCGCGGTCGAGCAGCAGCATGTGGACCGGGTCTACGCCCGTCTCGTCGAGCTGCGCAAGGACGCGTCCCGCGCCGAGAAGGAGGGCTATCAGCTCGCCGGGGTCGGCACGTTCGGCGCTCTGGTCGAGCGCGACGCGATGGTCTTCCACGCGGCCCGCCGCCGGCACGCCCTGGACACCGAGTATGAGGGGCTGGTCTTCGGCCGTCTCGATCAGTTGGACGGCGCCACGCACTACGTGGGCCGCATGGGTATCCGCGACGACATGTCGAAACCGCTGGTCGTCGACTGGCGCGCGCCGGCCGCCGCGGCCTTCTACCGGGCCACCCCGGCCGAGCCGCTGGGTGTCGTCCGGCGCCGGATGATCCAGTCCAGCCGGGAGAAGGTCACCGGCATCGAGGACGATCTGCTCGATCCGGAGGCGGCTCCGCCCGGGATGCGGGTGGTCGGCGACGGCGCTCTGCTGGCCAGCCTGTCGAAGGCGACCGGCCGCGGGATGCGCGACATCGTCGCCACCATCCAGCGCGAGCAGGACGACGCGATCCGCTCCCCCGCGGGTGGCGTGACGATCGTCACCGGCGGCCCCGGCACCGGCAAGACCGCGGTGGCCCTGCACCGTGCGGCCTACCTGCTCTACTCCGACCGCAGCCGCTTCGCCGGCGGCGGCGTCCTGGTCGTCGGGCCGTCCGGCGTCTTCGTGGAGTACATCGCGACCGTGCTGCCCTCGCTCGGCGAGGACACCGCAACGCTGCGCTCGCTCGGCACGCTGGTCCCGGGCTGGGACGCGACCCGGGTGGACTCCGGCGAAGTGGCCGCGATCAAGGGCTCGCTGCGGATGCGCCGGGTGCTGGAGCGCGCCTCGCACGACGCGGTGCCAGGCGCGCCGACCGAGCTGCGCCTGCTCTACCGGGGTGCGCTGCTGCGGCTCGACGCGGCCTCGCTGGACAAGATCCGCCGCTCGGCGCTGCCGCGTGGCGCGCGCCGCAACGAGGTGCGCGGGCACGGCTTCGACCGGGTCTTCGACGCACTCTGGGCGCAGGCGCGCGACCAGAAGCTGTCCGGCCTGCCGGAGAAGCGCGAGTTCGAGGCGGAACTGGCGGACCGCTCCGACTTCCGGGACTTCCTGAGGGCCTGGTGGCCCCGCTTCACCCCGATGCGGGTGCTGCGCTGGCTGGCCGATCGGGGGCGGCTCCGGTCGTACGCCAATGGGGTCCTGTCCCGTGACGAGATCGAGACCCTGCAGGGCTCCTTCGACGGGCTGGACGAGCTCGGGCCGACCATCGCCGACGTGGCGCTGCTGGACGAGCTCGACGAGCTGATGGGCCGCCCGCGCAAGCCGCAGAAGAAGAGCAAGAACCCGTTCCATGTACGGGACGGGGTCCAGGAGGTCAGCACGTTCGCGGACCGTCAGGCGGCCGCGCGCACCGCGCACGCCCAGCGCGAGGACGACTACCGTGACTTCGCGCACGTCGTGGTCGACGAGTCGCAGGACGTGTCACCGATGCAGTGGCGGATGGTCGGCCGCCGCGGGCAGTACGCGTCCTGGACCATCGTGGGCGACCCGGCGCAGACCGCGTGGTCCGGTGACCCGGACGAGCTGGACCGGGCCCGGGAGAAGGCGCTCGGCTCGCGCAAGCGCAACAGTTACGCGCTGACCACGAACTACCGGAACTCGTCGGAGATCTTCGCGGTGGCCGCCGGGGTGATCCGCGCGATCCTGCCGGACCTGCCGCTGCCCTCGGCCGTGCGCTCGACCGGGGTCGACCCGGTGGATCTGGTGGCCGGCGCCGGCGCGCTGCCGGCGACGGTCCGCGAGCTGACCGAGAAGCAGCTCGCCGACGTGGACGGGACGATCGGCGTGATCACCCCGGTGCCGCGCCGCGACGAGATCGCCGGGTGGGTGACCGGCCTGCCGGAGCGGGTCCA
The DNA here is from genome assembly GCF_016862095.1 of Actinoplanes cyaneus. GTDB lineage: Bacteria > Actinomycetota > Actinomycetes > Mycobacteriales > Micromonosporaceae > Actinoplanes > Actinoplanes cyaneus. The sequence goes on along the minus strand of NZ_BOMH01000007.1, from coordinate 54,750 downwards.
GGTGGTCACCGCCCTGGAGGCCAAGGGTATGGAGTACGACGCGGTCGTGCTCGTCGAGCCGGGCGAGATCGCGATCGACCGGGCCGGCGTCCGCACCCTGTACGTCGCGTTGTCCCGCGCCACCCAGCGGCTGACCACGGTGGGCACGAACCCCGACTGGCATCCGTGACGGACCCGGCCGACCGGCTCCCGGGGCTGCCGCGACCCGCTTGAAGCACCCCAGGGAGCCGGCGTCCCGCTGGAAGCCACCTCTGACAGCCACCGTGAACCCGGCGGCGTCGGCGTCGGCGTCGGCGTCGGCGTCGGCGTCGGCGTCGGCGTCGGCGTCGGCGGACAATCGCACGGCTGGGTGATTGTGCTGATCAAGCCGGGCGCCTGGCACGCCACGACGGGCGTGCCCGTTACCGTCACCGCGAGAACGCGGCCGCGCGACCCGCAATCGATTGCACATATTGCGATGTACGCATACCTTAGCGGCGACGCGATCGACGACGGAAGGTGGAGACATGGGAGCCGGTCACGACCACGGCGCCCGGGCACTGCACGCCGGCGCCCGGCACCGCGCCCGGCTGTGGTGGGCGGCCGGGCTGCTCACCGGGTTCATGCTGGTCGAGGCGGCGGCCGCCGGGCTGACCGGCTCGCTCGCGCTGCTCTCCGACGCCGGGCACATGTTCACCGACGTGCTCGCCATCGCGATGACCCTGGCCGCGATCACCGCCGCGGGTCGCGCCGGGTCCGATTCGGCCCGCACGTTCGGGCTCTACCGGCTGGAGGTGCTCGCCGCGCTGGCCAACGCGGCCCTGCTGACCCTGGTCGCCGGGTTCGTGGTGGTCCAGGCGGTGCGCCGGTTCACCGGCCCGCCGGAGGTGCCGGCCGGCGCGATGCTGCTGGTGGCGCTCGGCGGGCTGGCCGCCAACCTGGTCGCGTTCGCGCTGCTGCGGTCGGGCGCGAAGGAGAACATCGGCGTCCGCGGCGCGTACCTGGAGGTGATCGGCGACCTGCTCGGCTCGGCCGGCGTGATCGTGGCCGCGGTGGTGATCTGGCTGACCGGCTGGGCGTACGCGGATCCGATCGTCGCCGTCGGCGTCGCGCTGATGATCCTGCCGAGAACGTTCGCGCTGGGCCGCTCGGCGGTGCGCATCCTGGTCCAGGCCGCTCCGCACCACGTGGACGTGGGCGCGGTCCGCGAGCGGCTGTCCGCCGTCCCGGGTGTCTGTGACGTGCACGACCTGCACGTCTGGACGCTGACCGAGGGCATGGAGGTCGCCTCGGCGCACCTGCGCCTGGAGCCGGCCGCCGAACTCGGCGCGGTCCTGACCGTGGCGCGCGAGGCGCTGCACGACGAGTTCGCCATCGAGCACGCCACGCTCCAGGTGGAACCGGCCGGCGCGGGAGGGCACTGCACCCCCACCGGCTGGTGACGGTATGGCGATCATCACCTCGATCGCGGAGGATCCGGTGATGAGGGTTCGACACCGGCCTCGTGCCGTCGGGAAGGGCCGGGATGCGTCGCTGCTCGCCCATCCGGAGCTGAGCCCGGCGGTCGGCCGGCTCACCGAGCCGCGCCACGTCCCGGAAGCCCGCTGATCGCGCCCGCGCCCGGCCGGCTCGGCGAGACACGGCCTGCCGCCGGGAAACGTCGCTTCTGTTCTTTTTGCGATCCCCCACGCCGGATGCGCAAAAAGATGAGAATGCGAGTCATGAGTGACGGCCGGGTCATGGTCTTCGCGCCGGCTCCCCAGCTGACGGTGACCATCGAGCAACACCACGACGAGCCGGAGCTGCACGTGCACCCGGGTGGCCAGGGCATCTGGCAGACCCGCATGATCACGTCGCTCGGCGCCCAGGTGACGCTCTGCACCGCCGCGGGCGGCGAGGTCGGCCGGGTGCTGGCCCCGCTGATGTCCGAGCTGCCCGGCGTCACGATCCGCCTGGTCCGCCGCGAGAACGGCACCGGCTGGTACGTCCACGACCGCCGCAGCGGCAGCCGCGAGGAGATCGCCGAGCGCCCCGGCGTCCCGCTCTCCCGGCACGAGCTCGACGAGCTCTACAACCTGAGCCTGGCCGAAGGCCTGCGGGCCGGCATCGCGATCCTCAGCGGCCCCGCACACCCCTCGGTGATCAAGCCCGAGGTGTACGGGCGGCTCGCCGCGGATCTGCGCGCGAACGGCTGCCGCGTGATCGCCGACCTGTGCGGGCGCTACCTCGAGGAGGTGCTCACCGTCGGGCTGGACGTCGTCAAGATCAGCCACGAGGAGCTGATCAAGGATGGACTGGCTGCCGACGGATCCACCCGGGAACTCGTGAATGCCCTGGTCAAGCTGAACGCGGACGGAGCCGGGGCGGTCCTGGTCTCGCGCGCCGACGAGGGAGCGCTGGCCCTGATCGACGACGAGATCTACGCGGTCACCCTGCCCCGGCTGACCGCCGCCGAGCACCGCGGCGCCGGCGACTCGATGACCGCCGGAGTCGCCGCCACCCTGGCCGCCGGCGGTTCGATGACCGACGCGGTCCGCACCGGCGCGGCCGCGGGCGCCCTCAACGTCACCCGGCACGGCCTGGGCACCGGGCACGTCGACGCCGTCCGGGTACTGACCGAACGAGTCCGGCTGACCCCGATAAAGAAGGCAACATGACCCCTCGCGACCTGCGCATCCTGATCACCAACGACGACGGCATCGAGGCGCCGGGCATCCGCTGGCTGGCGCGGGCACTCGCGCACGCCGAATACGACGTGGTCGTCGCGGCGCCCCTGAGCGAATCGAGCGGCAGCAGCGCGTCCATGACCGCCGTCGTGCAGGACGGGAAGATCGTCTCCGAGCCGCGGGAGATCCAAGGCGCCAAGAACATTCCCGCGTACGGCGTAGCCGCCTCCCCCGCGTACATCGTCCTGCTCGCCCTGCGGGAGGCGTTCGGCCCGCCGCCCAACCTGGTCGTCTCCGGCATCAACCGGGGTGCGAACGCCGGAGCGGCAGTGGTTCACTCCGGCACCGTCGGCGCCACGCTGACCGCCTCCCACGCCGGGCTGCGCGGCCTGGCGGTCTCCCTGGACGTGCTCACCCCGGCCCAGGCCACCGCGGCCAGCGGAGGAGCCGCCATCGACGCGCTCCACAAGGCCGACGAGGAGAAGCACCACTGGGCCAGCGGCGCCGAGCTCGCCGTCCGGATGCTGCCCACGCTGCTGCACACCCCGCCCGGCACGGTCTTCAACCTGAACGTCCCCGACCTGCACGTGGACGGCATCCGCGGGCTGAAGCAGGCGTCACTGGCCCGTTTCGGCCAGGTCCAGATGAGCATCGCCGAGGCCGGCGACGGTTACGTCCGCACCGCGGTCCAGGCCGCCGAGGAGGAGCTCGACCCGGGCACCGACCTGGCCGCGCTCGCCGACAACTTCGCGGTGGTCACGCCGTTGCGGGCTCCGCACGAGGACACCGCCATCCGCATCAACGTCGACGGCATCCGCATACAGACCCCGGCGATCTGATCCGTCACCGGATCACGGCCCGAGAGCGGCGGCTCACGGCTGCGGGCGGCGGCCTCCGAGCGCCGGGCGGCGGACAGCGCTGGGCCGCGGACAGCGCGCTGAACGACGGGCGGGACGCGGCGGGCAGGCGGGCGGGACGCGGGACCGTGGGCTCCATCACGACGAAGGCCCGGCCCCGCGAGCGGGACCGGGCCGTTCCGAGTCTGGTGCTGCCTCAGGCGCCGGAGAGCGCTGCGTCGTCCTGGTGGGGCTGCGGGTTGCCGAACAGGCCGAGAAGGCCGGTGACCCACAACTGTTTGTGCGCGAATCGGCTGGGCCGGGTCACGACCACCTTGACTCCGCTCACGCCGGCGAGCTGGAAGGCCGCCACGAGGGCACTGATGCCCACGGAGTCGATGAAGGTCACGTGCTGCATGTTGAGCTCGATGCGAGCCGGAATGCCCTCGCCGAGCTGGGCCGCGACGGCCTCACGGATCTCATACGCGTTCTCGACATCGATCTCACCGCGCGGCGAGACCTCGACGGCACCGTCAGCGAGCGTCGACGTCGTTATCGACAGCGTCACGCCTCTTCCCTCCAGCCGCCCGGGCCATCCCGAGCGTTGTTCCTCTGTTCGTGAGTCGTCACGACCACCCTGGATGCAGGGCGGACGGACTACCCCCGGAAGGTTCGGTGAAACTGACCGAAAGGTTAGGCCCCGAACCTGTTAGACACCTGAGTGGCCCGTGTGAGCGTGGTCAACAGTACTGCGGACCGTCAAATCGTTTTGGAAATGTGATGCCGCTGGAACTGTGATGCCGTCCATACCGGACGTTTGCCGTGACCCCTCCCGGGGCACGAATCTTCAGAGCTGGGCGAGCGCAGGAGGTAACCGACGATGTTCGCGACAAGGAAGAGCCAGACCGAACGGACAACCGCGCAGGCCTGGGAATACCTGTCCGCCGCCATGGCGACGGCCGGCGAGGCCGCCCGGGATGCCGGCAAGCAGGCGGCCACCACCGCCGACCGGGCAGGCCGGGGCACCCAGGAACTGGCCGACCGCGCCGCCCGCCGGAGCCGGCGGCTGGCAGATCGTAGCCAGAAACTGGTGGGTGACGTGAGTCACCGCGGGCAGGAACTGGCCGATCGGACGAGCCGGCGCAGCCGCAAGCTCGCCGCCAAGGCGGACAAGCGGAGCCAGAAGCTGGCCCGGAAGGCGAGTAAGAAGGGTCACAAGGTGGCCGGCCGCGCGAGCGGCGTCGCCGACGAGGCCTGGTCACGCGCCAGCGCCGCCGCGAACGCGCTGGCCGGGCAGAAGCCGGGCCGCCCGTGGGGCCTGATCGCCGGTTTCGGCCTGCTGGGGCTGGCCCTCGGCTGGGCCGCGGCCACGACCGCGCGCGCCGCGGTGGAGCGGGAGGCCGAGAACGAGCAGGTCGAGCTGGCTGAGACCGCGCTGGTGGTCACCCCGACGTACGACGGGAAGTAACGCGGAAGAAGGGTGTGGCGATCCTCCCGGGTCGCCACACCCTTTCCCGATGCCGCCGTCGCCCGGCGCATCGACGAACGCGACTCCCGGGCCGCCCCCACTCCGCCACGAGCACAGCGGGTGGCGCGCAAGCAAAAGCAGCGCCGGCGGACCGTGACGGCGTCTTTCCCACGAGCAAGCGGTACCGGCCTGGTCCGGCGCCGCGGAGACCGCCCGCATCCAGGCCGGACCCGCCTCACCGGAGTGGTTCTCAGCACAGTCGCCAGCCGGTCCGTGCCCTGTCACGCGCCGGGTGCCCAGCGCGCAGCGCGTGGACATCCGTGAACACCGTCCTGCCCAGCTCATCGCCGATTCCGCGGCCTGGCGACGGGTGCCGCCGCTGACCTCCCCTTGATCGGTCCGGCTCTGTACTCTTGAGCGGCGTTATGGTCGATCAGAGATCGATCCGAAGTTGATCAAAGATCGATCAGAACTCGTCAGCGGCCCGGCCGCCCGATCAGAAAAGGTCCACCTGGTGCTCAGTGCGGGACATCTCCTGGACAACCGCTACCGGTTGGACGAACGGATCGCGACCGGTGGCATGGGTGACGTGTGGCGTGGCACCGACGTGGTGCTGGGGCGCACCGTCGCGGTGAAGGTGCTGCGCACCGCGATGCTGGACGATCCCGAGTTCGCCGCCCGGTTCTACGGCGAGGCGCGGATGATGGCCGCCTTCCGGCACCCGGGCGTCGTCGAGGTCTACGACTACGCGGAGGCCGGCGACTCCGGCGGGCCGGAGAAGGTCGCCTACCTGGTGATGGCGTTCGTCGAGGGCGAGCCGCTGTCCAACCGGGTGAAGCAGGGCCCGATCCCGGTGGCCGAGACCCTGTCGATCGTGGCGCAGGCCGCCGACGCGCTGCACGCCGCGCACGAGGCCGGCATCGTGCACCGGGACATCAAGCCCGGCAACCTGATCGTGAAGCCGTCCGGCGCGGTCATCCTGATCGACTTCGGCGTCGCCCGGTCAAACGCGCTGACCAGCATGACGGGGCTGAACGCGATCGTCGGCACGGCTCTCTACATGGCTCCCGAGCAGGTCGCCAAGGGCAACCTGACCCCGGGGACGGATGTCTACGCCCTGGGCGCCGTGGCCTATCACTGCATCGCCGGGCGCCCGCCGTTCGACGGGGACAACGCGCTGCAGGTGGCGCTGCGTCACCTGGAGGACGAGCCGGATCCGCTGCCCGACCACGTGCCCTACGAGGTGCGCGAGCTGATCGCCCGGGCGATGGCCAAGCAGCCCGCCGACCGCTACCAGAGCGCAGCCGAGTTCGCCGAGGCGGCGTACGCCACGGTCGGCAGTCCGCAGGACTGGAAGCGGCTCACCGGCACCGCCCTGATCGCGCCGAGGAGCCCGGTGCCGGTCAGCCCGTCACCGGTGCCGGCGCGGACGCCGTCCGGGGCTTATCCGACGATGCCGGTGACCGGCTCGCAGCAGCCGGTGACCCGCCCGCGGATGTCGCCGTCCCCGCCGCCGATGCCGCCCCCGGTCTACACGCCGGAGAAGCCGTTCGCCCAGCGCGGCCTGATGATCGCCGTGGTCGCGCTGTTCATCGTCGCCGGCGGGCTCGGGATCGCCTGGGCCCTGTCCGACAAGGATGAGCCGGCCAAGGCCGGCACCGACGGCGGCGGCAAGGAGAATCCGGCGGTCACGCAGGTGGACCCCACCGACGCGCCGTTCGATCCGCAGAGCGAGGCGCCGGTGGTGGTGCAGTCCAGCCACGCGCCGTCGAGTTCCAAGCGGCCCCCGTCGAAGGCTCCCAGCGCCTCGGCGTCGCCGTCCGTGACGTCGGCGTCGCCCAGCGCCAAACCGTCGTCCTCGGCTCCGTCGTCCGCCCCGCCCAGCAGCGCGACGCCGAGCAGCCCGCCGCCGCCGGAGACGTCGGTCGCCCCACCAGTGGTTCCCGACACGCAGAACTGACCCGCACGCGGGCAGGGTCCACCGGCCCTGTCCGCTCGCCGGCACCGGAAATGCAACTCGCGGCAGCCGAATCCTCAAACGGGCCGGGTCGCGGCCGATGAACCCGGATGGCACGGAACTGCACCCGAGCCGCTACCGGAAAGGCCGCACCATGACCGTCCAGACGCCGCGTGACGAGTACCCCGCCGACTACCCGGTCTCACCGCCGTGGGCGCAGGAGACGGAGACTCCACCGTGGGCGGACGGCCATCACGCCGAGGCCCCGGCCTGGCCGGGCAACCATCAAGCAAGCGGCTACCCCGCCGAGACCCCCGCCTGGCCCGGCCGGCAACAGACGACCGGGCACCAGGCCGAGGCCCCGGCCTGGCCCAGCCAGCAGACGACCGGTCCCCACGCCGAGGTCCCGGCCTGGCTGGCGGGACATGTCCAGGAGGCCGGGACCGAGGAGCTGGAGCCGCTGCCGTTCGGCGGCGCGGTCCCGCCCTACGGTTCCCCGGAGAACCGGCACGGCCAGCTCCTGGTCCGCTTCCCGCACGCGGTGCTCGGCGAGGCCCGCCCGGAGGCCCCGTCCTGGCGCCCGGTCGTGGCCTGGACGTTCTTCCTCAGCGTGCTCGGTGTCGTCCCCGCGATGCGCCGCTCGTCGCGGGCCAGGGCGTACGGGCGGCCCCGCGCCCCATACTGGATCGCCTTCGTGGCCACGCTGGTCGCCGGCGCCGCGTTCTGGTCGTTCCTGATCGCCGACGTGGTGGTGCCGATCCAGCGCAGCAGCGCGGAGAGTGCGGCCACCGAGGCGGTGCAGTCGAAGGTGCTCGGCGACGGCCGGATCGAGGAGGCGGTCGGCACGAAGGTGAAGTCGGGTGGTTGCGCGCCGGCCGGGGTTCGGGACGACGACGGGCTGCGGCCCTACAACTGCACGTTCCAGCTGGCCGACGGGCGGTCCGCGTCCGTGCACATCAAGGCGGACAGCCGCGGCAACTGGGAGACGGTCCGGTGACGTACCCCAGGGGCGCCTCTGACCGAGAAAGGCACCCCTGGGGACGACACATCGTCAGAACGTGACCGGGACGCCCTCGCGGACCAGCTGCCAGTTCTTCACGAAGAAGTCGGCCGGGTCGATCTTGCCCTTGGCCTGCGCCCAGTCGATCAGAAGCTGGCGGATCTCCTTCTGCTCGTTGTAGACCTGGGTCTTCACGATGCCCGGGAACGCGCCGCCACCGGACCGGCGGTAGTTGTTGACCGCGACGACGAACTGCGCGTCGGCGGCCACGTCGGCACCGTTGATCTGCAGCTTCGTGATGCGGCTGCCGATCGGCTTGCTGATGTCGATGTCGTAGTCGACCCCGGAGAGGATGTCGTAGTTGTAGTCCGGGATCGTGGTGTCGCTGATGTCGGCCGCGACGACCGGGGCGCCCGGCGCGAGGGTCTTGAAGAACTTCGCCGAGTACTCCAGGTACGCCTTCACCTCGGCGCCGGTCAGCACGACCGCCTCCAGGGTGTTGTCGTAGATGTAGAGCCCCGCGACGTCCTTGATCTTGACGTCGCCCTTCGGGAACACCGCGGTACGGCTGAACGGCGCGGCGATCGACAGGACCGGCAGGCTCGCGTACTGCGTGCCGGCCAGGGCCTTGGTCACCTCGTCGGTCTGCACCTTGTTGATGTAGTCGAGGATCGGGGTGTCCTCGTACCGCGAGGTCGCGGCGGAGAGCTCCGCGGTGGAGGCGGCCACGACCTGGTTGACGTACGCCACGGTCTTGTTGTGCTGGCTCCTGGTGACGGCCAGCACCTTCGGGTCGGCCTCGACCGTGTTGGTGTTGATCGTCGCCGACGCCTTGGTCGTGATCTTCCAGTGGCCGTGCTCGCGGACCAGGTCGAAGTCCATCTTGGTGACCCGCTGGCCCCACTTCGACGGCTCCGAGGTCAGCACCTGGACACCGGTCTTGGTGTTGGTCACGAACCGCTGCGCGACCTCCGCGTGGGCGTGACCGAAAAGGATCGCGTCGATGCCGGGGACCTGCTGGGCGATCAGCGCGACCGGGTTCTCGTTCGGCAGCTCGGAGCCGTAGCTGGAGACGCCGCTGTCGCCACCGTGCGCCACGACGATCACGATGTCGGCGCCGCGACGCCGGATCTCCGGCACCCACTTCGCCGCGGTCTCGACCATGCCGAGGAAGTTGAGCTTGCCCTCGACGTTGCCCTTGTCCCAGATCGTGACGCCCGGGTTGGTCAGGCCGAGGATGCCGACGCGCAACGTGGGCGCGTGCTTCCCGAGAGAGACCTTCTTGATCACGTACGGCGTGAAGGCGGGCTTGCCGTTCTTCGCGCTCACCGCGTTCGCGGCCAGGGCCGGGAACCCGAGCTGGCGGATCCAGAGGTTCAGCAGCGGCAGGCCGTAGTTGAACTCGTGGTTGCCGAGCACCACCGCGTCGTACTGCAGCACGTTCATCGACTTGGCCATCGGGTGCTTCTCACCGGTGGTGGTGATCGGCTCCTGCTTGGCGTAGTACGTGGCCAGCGGGGTGCCCTGGATCGTGTCGCCGGCGTCGAGCACCAGCGTGCCGCCGGTCGCCTCCTTGCGCAGCTTGTTGATCAGCGCGGCGGCCTTGGCGACGCCGACGTCGTTGTGCGCGGAGTCGTCGTACTCGGCGTCCTTGTAGTAATCCCAGTTGTAGATGTTGCCGTGCAGGTCCGAAGTGCCGAGCACGGTCAGGTGATACGTCTCCGGAGCCGGCGGGGGCTTCGGGTGGCCCTTGCCACCGGCCTGGGCCGCGACCGGGAAGGCGAGCGGTGCCGCGGCCGCGGCCGCCGAGACGGCCAGCACGCCGCGCCGCGACACGCCGTTGGGAAGCGTCATAACGAGCCTTTCGCAGTTATATGCGCGCCTCGTGGGCGCAGCAAACACTGCACCCTAACGGTGGATCAGCCGATGGGTCGATCGACGGAAGATTGCGTGCTTATCAAATTTGCTCAAATCTCCTCCGGAGCCGCGATACCCAGGAGAAACAATCCGGTGTGGAGGGTTCGCGCGGTGAGGGCGGCCAACCCCAGCCGGCTCCCCCGCACGTCCGGTCCGGCCCGCAGCACCGGGCAGCGCTCGTAGAAGACCGAGAACGCCTGGGCCAGATCGTGCAGGTAAACGGCGAGCCGGTGCGGTTCGGCCTGCCCCGCGGCGGCGGTGACGGCGGCCTCGAAGCCGAGCAGCGTGATCGCGAGCGCCCGCTCGGCCGGCTCGACGACGGCCGGCTCGCAACCGGGCCGCGCCACCGTGAGCGCCGGTTCGAGCCGCCCCGCCGTGAGCGCCTGCTCGGTGACGGCCGCCGGGTCCGGCTCGCTGCCCGCCTTCCGGAAGATCGAACAGATCCGGGCGTACGCCATCTGCAGGTACGGACCGGTGTTCCCGGTGATGGCGAGCATCCGGTCGAGGTCGAAGACGTAGTCGCCGCGCCGGTCGCCGGACAGGTCCGCGTACTTGATCGCGCCGATCCCGATGGTCGGCGCGGACGCCCGGAGGACCGCCTCGTCGAGCAGCGCGGCCAGCTTCACCGTGTCGCCGGCCCGGGTCTTGAGCATCTTGCCGTCGGCGCCCAGGATCGAGCCGAACCCGATGTGCTCGGCGCTCACCCCGTCCGGCAGCCAGCCGGCCGCCCGGGCGACGGCGAAGACCATTGCGAAGTGGACCTGCTGCGGGTTGCCCACCACGTAGAGCAACCGCTGCCCGCCGAGCGTCCCGGCCCGGTGCCGGATCGCGGCCAGGTCGGTGGCGGCGTATCCGTACCCGCCGTCGGCCTTGCGCACGATCAACGGCAGCGGCACGCCGTCCCGCCCGGTGAACCCCGCCGGGAACGCGCAGAGCGCGCCGTCGCTCTCGGTCAGCAGCCCCTTCTCCCCGAGCTCGGCCACGATCGCGTCCAGATCGTCCTGATACCGGCTCTCCCCCGCGAAGTCGTCCGGGCCGAGGGTCACGCCGAGCCGCTCGTAGACGTCCAGGAAGTACCGCTCGGACTGCGCCACGAGCGTGCGCCACAACTCCCGCGACCGCGGATCGCCGGACTGCAACGCCACCACCCTCAACCGAGCCCGTGTCCGGAAATCATCATCGGTGTCGAACTTGACGCGTGCCGCCTGATAGAAAGCGGTCAGGTCACTGATCGAGTGCTCGGCATCACCGCCCGAGTCCAGGAGGTGCTCGACCAGCATCCCGAACGGCGTGCCCCAGTCACCCAGGTGATTCACCCGGACCACGTCATGACCCAGCCACGCCAGCATCCGGGCCAGCGCGTCGCCGATGATGGTCGAGCGCAGGTGGCCGACGTGCATCTCCTTCGCCACGTTCGGCCCGGAGTAGTCGATCACCACCCGCCGCGGCGCCGCGGCCACCGGCACGCCGAGCCGCCCATCGATGGCGAGCTCCCGCAGGGACGCCGTCAGCAGCTTGTCGGAAACGGTCAGATTCAGGAAGCCGGGACCGGACACGGCGATCTCGGCGACACCGGCCAGCTCGGCCTCCGCGAGCGCGGCCACCTCCGCGGCGATCTCCCGCGGCGGCCGCCCCAGCTCCCGCGCGAGCGCCAGCGGCGCCCCGGACTGGAAGTCGGCGTGCGGCGACGACCGCACCGCCGGATCGACGGGATGCCCGGCGACCGCTTCCAGCGCGGGCGCCAGCCGATCCTGCAGAAGAGATTCCAGATTCACTGTCACACCCGATTTCCTCGTACGGACGAGGCGGGTCGACCGGAGACACATCCGTCGCCGGCGGGATCGACCCGCCGGCGGAGAGCACAGATCAGCGGCGGCCGTGAAGACGCCGGCGTCGCTCGCTGAACACGCTGTGCATGACCGCGACTATAGCGGGCTCAGTCGTCAGCGGCCTCAGTCATCAGCGGGCTCAGTCGTCAGCGGGCTCAGTCGTCGTGGGCGATGTGCTTCATCTGCGGCCAGAGCGCGATCAGGAAGACCAGCGCGCATATGAACGCGACCCGGAAAGGGGCGGCCACGCCGTACCGGGAAGCCAGCACTCCGCCGAAGGCGGCGCCGATCACGAGACCGCCGTAGACGCAGATGACGTTGACCGCGCCGACCCGGCCCTGGAGCTGGACCGGCACGGCCCGCTGCCGGATCGTGGTCGCGGTGCTGCGCCAGACGAACTCGTGCACCCCGAACAGGAAGAACGTCGGCAACGCCACCCACGCCGACCGGGTGACGCCGAGGATCAGGTGGGTGCCGGTCTCGATGATCAGGCCGATCCGCATCAGGTTGCCGAGGCTGATCCGGGCGGTGAGCCAGCCGTAGGCCAGCGTCCCGAGGATCCCGCCGACCGCCCCGACCGTGGTGATCAGGCCATAGCCGACCGCGCCCAGCCCCAGCCACTCGGTCGCGTAGAGCACCAGCACCGACCAGGCCGCCCCGAACGCCAGGTTGAAGATCAGGACGGTCAGGGAGAGCGTACGGACGGCCGGGTGCCGGACCAGCCAGCGCACCCCCTCGATCACCTCGCGGCGGGCGCTCGCCGCGGGCTCGTCGCGTCCGTGCGGCGGCAGCGTCACCCGCGCCACCAGCAGCGTCCCGGCGCAGAGCAGCAGCAGCTCGGCGGCGAGCGGCCACGCCCGTCCGGCGGCGAACAGGGCGGCGCCGATCGGCGGCCCGGCGAGCTGGTTCAGGGTCACGAAACCGGCGGTCAGCCGGGCATTGGCCAGCGTCAGGTCCTCCCGGGCGACCAGCATCGGGGCCAGCGTCCCGGTGGTGTTGTCGGCGAACACCTCGGCCGTGCTCAACAGCCCCAGCCCGAGCAGGGCGAACTCCACCGACAGCCGCCCGGTGGCCAGCATGCCGACCAGGCCGGCCAGCACCAGCATCCGCACCGCGTTGGCGATCAGCACGATCCGGCGCCGGTCGTGGCGGTCCGAGAGCACCCCGGCGTACAGGCCGCAGATCAGGGGTGGCGCCCACGAGAGAAGGGCGGCGAGCGAGATCAGGAACGGGTCGCCGGTGAGCGAGGCGACCAGCAGCGGGCCGGCCGCCGCCGAGATGCCGTCCCCCAGGTTCGTGGCCCAGGACGAGGCGACCAGCCAGCGGAAACTCGGGCCCAGGCGTGGGGGCAGCACGGTAGCGATCACAAGGCGTGCACCTTACGGAATAGCATCCTGGACCGTGACCGAATTTACCGGCTGGGAGCCGGACACGCCCGGCGTGCTGCGGTTGCCGTCCGGGCGGCTCGTCCGCGGCCGTGGGCTGCGTGCGGCCATGCCGACCGGGCACCCGCCCCGATTCGGGGTGTACCTGCTGGGCTCGCCGCCGCCCGAGTTCGGGTGGGAGAGCCGCTGGGTGAAGTGGCCGGACTTCTGGCTGCCGGCCGACCCCTCGTACGCGAGATCGGTCCTGCTCGAAGCCCTGCGCCGAGCGGAGGGTGAGCGGGTCGAGATCGCCTGCTTCGGCGGCGTGGGACGGACCGGAACCGCGCTGGCCTGCCTCGCCGTGCTCGACGGCGTGCCACCGTCCGAGGCGGTCGCCTGGATCCGCGAGCACTACCACCGGCACGCGGTCGAGACGCCGTGGCAGCGCCGCTTCGTCGCCCGCTTCACCGGCGTCGAAGCCCTCCCCTAAGGTTCCGGCATGTCGATTCTCGCCACCGACGACCAGCACGTCGGACATCACCTCTGGCCACGGGTGCGACGGTGGATCGCCGTGCTCGTGGTGGCGTTGACCTTCGCCGCGCTGCTGGCCGCGGGCGGAGCCTGGCTCGGCTGGCGGAGCGCGCCGGCGCTGCCCGGCGATCGACAGGCGCGGGAGCTCGTCGCGGCGTTCGTCCCCGGGATGTCGGTGGACGCGGCCGACCGGAACGACATGATCTTCGGCAGTGCCGACCCGCAGGTCGGCGAGCTGATCGGCGGAGTGGACGAGTACGACCCCGGCTGGGTGTCGCTGTATGCGGCCTGGCCAGGGCCGGACATCGCGGCAGCGCGGGTGGCCCTCGATCAGGGCGGCTGGGAGACCCGGGAAGATCCGGCGACGGGCGCGGTGACCGCCCGGCGGGACTCCCTGGAGCTGAGTGTGTACAGCGACGGCGTCATCTTCCACCGCCCGGAGCCCGCCCTCGTCCCGATGCTGGCGCTGATCGGGTGGGGCGGCGGTCTGTTGCTGGGCGGGTGGGTCGCGCTGCGCTTCAGCCGCCGGTCGCAGCCGAGCCAGGCCCGGTTCCTCGCGCGCACCGGCACGGTCCTCCTGCTGCTCTGCACGATCGAGGTCACGGTGGGGCTGCTGCTGCCCTGGCCCGCGCCGACTCCGCCGGACGGGCCGAGCGCGCTCTGGGAGCCGTACATGTCGATGCTGGTCAGGCCGTTCGCGCTGGCCGGGCTGCTCTGCTGGGTGCTGGCCGGCGTGCTGCGCTGGTCGCCTCGGGCCGCCCGCTCGACTCGTGAGTGGACACACTTTCTGTTCGGCTGAGATGCACCGACTGTCCGGGTGAGATGCACCGGGCCGGCCGGGCGGGCATGCGCCGGGTCCCGGCTGGTTCTCATGGACGTTATTCGTTCCTCATAACGTCCATGAGAACCAGCTAGGAGCGCGGGTCGCGGCACATGCTGTAGTGGCAGCGGCCTCGCGAGCGTGCTCGGCGTGCAGGCGCACTCGGCGTGCGAGCGCGCGGGGGCTAGGCGTGCGGGCGGGCTCGGCGTGCGGGTGCGCGGGGGCTCGGCGTGCGGGGCGGGCGGCTCGGCGTGCGGGGGCTCGGTGTGCGGGGGCGGGCGGCTTGGCGTGCGGGCGTGGGCGGGCCGGCTGTCGTTCGGGGCAGCTGTTTATCGGTCGGCTTTTTGTTTTCAAGATCGACGTCCATCGAAACTCGCCATTAAGCGGCGGGTAACAGGCCAGAAATCGATACATCTAAGACTGGCGTTGCCCTGGACGGCATCGTTGCCGGTCAGCGCGGTGCAACGTCCGGCTACCCCGGCGGCATGGATTCCTTTTGCATTTTTGCGAATGTCGAGCCGAAAAGGCTAGGAGACTTCATGTTCAGGATTCCCGGTCGCCGGTCGGCGGCCATTGTCGCGGCCGTGGCGGCCTTCGCGACCCTCACCGCCTGCGGCGCCAAGACCACCGACTCGGCGACGACGTCCGGAGCCGGCGCCACGATCGACACCTCCGGCTCCTCCGTCAAGGTCGGCCTGCTCAACTCGCTCTCCGGCACGATGGCGATCAGCGAGGTGACCGTCCGGGACTCGCTCAAGCTGGCGATCGACGAGATCAACGCGGCCGGCGGCGTGCTCGGCAAGCAGATCGCGCCGGTCAGCGAGGACGGCGGGTCGGACTGGCCGACCTTCGCCGAGAAGGCGCAGAAGCTGATCAGCCAGGACAAGGTGGCAGCGGTCTTCGGCTGCTGGACGTCGGCGTCACGCAAGGCGGTCAAGCCGGTCTTCGAGAAGAACAAGTCACTGCTCTTCTACCCCGTGCAGTACGAGGGACTGGAGCAGTCGCCGTACATCTTCTACACCGGCGCCACCACGAACCAGCAGATCGTGCCGGGTCTGGACTACCTGAAGGCGCAGGGCAAGACCTCGTTGTACCTGGTCGGCTCGGACTACGTCTTCCCGCGCACCGCCAACAAGATCATCAAGGCGTACGCCGAAGCCAACGGCATGAAGGTGCTGGGCGAGGACTATGCGCCGCTGGGCTCCACCGAGTTCTCCACGATCGTCAACAAGGTGAAGGCGTCCGGGGCGGCGGCGGTCTTCAACACGCTCAACGGTGACAGCAACGTCGCGTTCTTCAAGGAGTACAAGTCGGCCGGCCTGACCGCCGCGTCGATGCCGGTGGTCTCCGTCTCGATCGCCGAGGAGGAGGTCAAGAGCATCGGCACGCAGTACCTCGCCGGCCAGCTCACCGCGTGGAACTACTACCAGACCACGCCGGGCGCGGCCAACGAGAAGTTCGTCAAGGCGTACAAGGCGAAGTACGGCGCGGACAAGCCGACCAGTGACCCGATGGAGGCCGCGTACACCTCGGTCTACCTGTGGAAGGCCATGGTCGAGAAGGCCGGCTCGTTCGAGGTGGAGAAGGTCAAGGCGGCCTCCGCGGCCGGCGGCATCACCTACGACGCGCCCGAGGGCAAGGTCACCGTGGACGGCGCCACCCAGCACATCTTCAAGACCGCGCGGATCGGCAAGGTCGGCGACGACGGCCTGATCACCGAGGTCTGGAACTCCGGCGAGCCGATCAAGCCGGACCCGTTCCTCAAGGGCTACCCCTGGGCGACCGGGTTGTCCTGACCCGCACCAGGCGCTGGAAGGGACCCACCGTGACTCTCGTCCTCAGTCAGCTCTTCACCGGGATCAGCATCGGCGCCGTCCTCCTGCTGATCGCTCTCGGACTCTCGCTGACCTTCGGTCAGATGAACGTGATCAACATGGCGCACGGCGAGCTGATCGCGGCCGGCGCCTACACCGTCTACGTCCTGCAGAAGGTGCTCAGCGGGGCCGGGCTCTCCCTGCTGATCGCCCTGCCGGTGGCCTTCGTGGTGGCCGGGCTGCTGGGTGTCCTGATCGAGGTGCTGCTGATCCGCCGGCTCTACGCCCGCCCGCTGGACACGCTGCTGGTCACCTGGGGCGTCTCGCTGATCCTGCAACAGGTGTTCCGGGACGTCTTCGGTGCGCCGAACGTGCAGACCAGGGCTCCGTCGGCGCTGACCGGCAGCATCCACGTCACCGACGATCTGGTGATCTCCAGCAGCCGGGTGTTCATCCTGGTGCTGGCGCTGGTCGCGGTCGCAGCCCTGACCGCGGGCCTGCGGACCACGCCGCTGGGCCGCCGGATCCGTGCCGTCGTGCAGAACCGTGACCTGGCCGCGGTCTCCGGGCTGGCCACCGGCCGGGTCGACCGGCTGACCTTCTTCATCGGCTCGGGACTGGCCGGGATCGCCGGGGTGGCGCTCACCCTGGTCGGCCCGATCGGCCCGACCATGGGCACCAACCTCATCGTGAACGCGTTCCTGGTCGTCGTCGTGGGCGGCATCGGCCAGCTCAAGGGCACCGTGATCGTGGCGTTCACGCTGGGCATCGTGCAGTCCATGGTGGAGTACACCACCACGGTCAGTGTCGCCAGCGTGATCGTCTTCGTGGTGATCGTCGCGTTCCTGCAGTGGCGCCCGCAGGGTCTGTTCACCCTCCGGACAAGGAGCCTCGCGTGAGCGACTGCACCGCAGCGAAGCAAGGGCCAGGAGGGCACGCCGTGGGAGGCTCAGCGTGACGACACTTCAAGATCCGGTGATTGCGCCGGACCCTACGATTCAGCCGGCCACGCGCCGGTTCGGGGCGGGCACCGGCTCGCGCGCCGTGATCGGATTCGGTCTCGCGGCCGTGGCACTGTTCGGGCTGGCGCCGGTCGTGCTCGGCGACTTCCGGCTGGGGCTGCTGGCGAAGTACCTCTGCCTGGCCATCGTCGCGGTCGGCATCGGCCTGGCCTGGGGTCGCGGCGGCATGCTCACTCTCGGCCAGGGCGTCTTCTTCGGTCTCGGCGGCTACGCCATGGCGATGCATCTCAAGCTCACCGACGCGGGTCCCGGCCAGTTGCCGGACTTCATGCAGCTGTACGGGCAGCTGGACACCCTGCCCTGGTGGTGGAAGCCGTTCGCCAGCCCGGCGTTCGCACTGGCCGCCACGGTCCTGCTGCCGATGCTGGTGGCGCTGCTCCTGGGCCTGCTGATCTTCCGCCGCCGGGTGCGCGGGGCGTACTTTGCGATCCTCTCCCAGGCTCTCTGCGCGGCCCTCGCGATCTTCCTGATCGGGCAGCAGGGCACCACGGGAGGCACCAACGGCCTCACCGACATCCAGGGCTTCTTCGGGTACGACCTGAACGACCCGCTCAACCGCCGGACCGTCTACTTCGTCGTGGCGGCCGCGCTGCTCGCCGTGCTCGGCATCGCCTGGCAGCTGATGCGCAGCCGGTACGGCGAGCTGCTGGTCGCGGTCCGGGACGGCGAGGAGCGGGTGCGGTTCCTCGGCTACGACCCGGCGAACGTCAAGCTGGTCGCGTACGTCGTCGCGGCCGGGATGGCCGGGCTGGCCGGGGCGCTGTTCGTCCCGGCGGTGGGGATCATCTCGCCGGCGATGATCGGGGTGGTCCCGTCGATCGAGTTCGTGATCGGGGTGGCGGTCGGTGGACGGGCCGGCCTGGTCGGGCCGGCGCTCGGCGCGATCGCGGTGGCCTGGGCCCGGACGGCGCTCTCCGAGCGGCTCCCGTCCGCGTGGACGTACTTCGAAGGCCTGCTCTTCATCCTGCCGGTCGTCTTCCTGCCCGGTGGGCTGGCGTCGCTCGCGGTGCTGCTCCGGCGTCGTACGGCGAAGAAGGAGGTCGCGGCGTGACCGGATTGACCGTACGTGATCTGAAGGTGGTCTTCGACGGGTTCGTCGCCGTCGGCGGTGTCGACCTCGACGTGCCGGCCGGCGACGTCCGGTTCATCATCGGGCCGAACGGCGCCGGCAAGACCACCCTGGTCGACGCGATCACCGGCCTGGCCCGGGCCACCGGGACGGTCACCTTCGACGGGCAGGAGCTGCTCGGCCGCAAGGTGCACCGGATCGCGCGGCTCGGGGTCGGCCGGACGTTCCAGAACTCCACGGTCTTCGAGGAGCTGACCGTCCTGCAGAACCTGGACATCGCGGCCGGCTGGCACCGCGGCCCGCTCACCCTGCTGCGCCGCCGCACGTCGATCCCGCCGCGGGTGCAGGCCGCGCTCGAGACGATCCGGCTCACCGCGGTCCGCGACCAGCTCGCCGGGACCCTGCCGCACGGGCAGAAACAGTGGCTGGAGATCGGCATGCTCCTGGTTCAGGACGCCAAGCTGTTCCTGCTCGACGAGCCGGTCGCGGGCATGAGCCACGAGGAGCGCGACGCGACCGGCGAGTTGCTCGGCGAGCTCAGCAGGGACCACACGGTCGTGGTGATCGAGCACGACATGGACTTCCTGCGGCGCTTCGCCCGGACCGTCACGGTCATGCACGCCGGCCGGATCCTGTCCGAGGGGACGGTCGCCGAGGTCCAGGCCGATCCCCGCGTCCAAGAGGTCTATCTCGGCCACTCCGTGGAGGCTTAGATGCTTCAGATCAACGACCTGCATTGCGGGTACGGCCGCAGCACCGTCCTGCACGGCGTCTCGCTCGACGTCCCGGCCGACGGGGTGGCCGCGATCCTGGGCCACAACGGCGCCGGCAAGAGCACGCTGCTCCGCGCCGCCGTGGGCCTGCTCCGGCCCAGGTCCGGCACGATCCTGCTCGACGGCGAGGACATCACCCGCCTCGCGCCGCACGAGCGGGTGGCGCGCGGCATGGCGTACGTCCCGCAGGGTCAGCAGAGCTTCCCGCACCTGACCGCGTGGGAGAACCTGCGACTGGTCGCCGACGGCCGCAAGGACGGCAAGGCCGCGACGGCCGAGGCGCTCGAGGTGTTCCCGGCGCTCAGGGAGCTGCTCGGGCGGCGGGCCGGCCTGCTCTCCGGCGGTCAGCGCCAGCAACTCGCGCTGGCCCGGGCCCTGATCACCCGGCCGCGGCTGCTCCTGCTCGACGAGCCGACCGAGGGCATCCAGCCGTCGGTCGTCGCCGAGATCGAGCAGACCGTCCTGGCTCTGGCGGGCCGCGGCGGGATGTCGGTTCTCCTGGTCGAGCAGCACGTCGGCTTCGCGCTGCGGGCCGCCGGGCGCTATTACGTCCTGGAGGCGGGCCGGGTCACCTCGGCCGGCGACGGCGGGTCCGGCGCCGAGGCCGGAGTGCGGCAGGCCCTCACGGTCTGAGGCGACCTCGCGTGACCCGGTCCGCCGGCCTTCCGGCCACGGTGGACCGGGTTTCGGGCATGTGCGAGTTAGGTGACCGCCTATATACTCCTCGTGAGCGACCTGCCGTCGACCGCTCTGGCGCATCTACGACCGTCACCGTCACCCGGTGTCGCCACGACTGGGAGCACCCGCTTGCCGGATTACTACTTTTTTCTCAGCTACGCGCGCGGGGACGACCGGGAATCGGTCAAACAGTTCTTCAACGACCTTTCCGCCGAGGTCCGCACGTACGCGGGACTGCCGACCAACGCGGTCGTCGGTTTCCTCGATGTGGAGATGCAGGTCGGTGAGGCCTGGGCGCGCACCCTGATGGGTGCCCTCGGCAACTGTCGCGCCTTCGTCGCCTTGATCTCTCCCCGTTACCTGCTCAGCGAGCCGTGCGGCCGGGAGTGGACGATCTTCGCGGACAGGTTGAGCGCCCTCGAGGTGGGCGAGCCGGTGGTGGAGTCGCCGCCACTGATCCCCCTGCTCTGGCTGCCACCGCGCCGGCTCCCCGCCGTGATCGAAGCCCGCCAGTACCTGAACCACGGCATGCCGGACGTGTACGGCCGGAACGGGCTGCGGCAGATCATCCGGCTCCAGCGCTACCGGGACGACTATCTGGAGCTGCTGACCCGGCTGGCCCAGCAGATCGTGGAGGCACACGACGCTGAACGGCAGTTGCCGCGATACCCGAGCACCCTGCCGTTCGACCAGGTCCGGAGCGCGTTCCACGACACGACCACGTCGCCGCTGCCGGACACCGGGCCGGCGGATCAGGTGGAGTTCGTCGTCGCGGCGCTGTCCCGCGCCGACCTCGGCGGTCACCTCCTGCCCGGCGTCGAGCGGGAGTCCCGGTTCTACGGTGAGCTGCCCGAGCACTGGGCGCCGTTCCGTCCCGACCTGGACGCGCCGATCGCCGACCGGGCCCGGCAGGTGGCGCTGGAGCACCAGTTCCAGGCGCTGGTGACCGATCTGAACGGCCTACGGGAACAACAGGGTCAGGAGGACGACGCCGTCCGGATCGTGGTCCTCCTGGTGGACCTGTGGGTGACCGGCCTGACCCGCCACCGGACCGCCCTGGCCAGGTTCGACGAGGTAAACGCCGAGGAGCAGGCGTCGGCGGCGGCCGTGCTCGTGCCGGCCGGCCACGACGACGAGCAGACCCACACCCACCTGGGTCAGCTGATGGCGGCGCTGGGCCAGGTGTTCGGGCGCCGGATGAACGCCCGGCTGGACAACACGTTCCGCAGCGCGATCCTCAGCCCCCAGTCGTTCGACGCCGACCTGGGAGTCATCCTCGAGCGCTCCCGCAATCGCATGTTCCGCACCAATCCGGTGCACCGCCAGCTGCCCGGCCGTCCCGGGCCGCGGCCGATCCTCCGCGGCCCCTGACCGCCGTCGTCCAGCAAGGGAACCGTCATGACGCGATCCCCGCACGCCCGCGAAACCGGCCACATCCTGACCTTCTACTCCTTCAAGGGTGGCACCGGCCGCACCATGGCCGTGGCCAACGTGGCGTGGATCCTCGCGGCCAACGGCATGCGGGTCCTCGTCG
This sequence comes from Actinoplanes cyaneus, assembly GCF_016862095.1. Classification (GTDB taxonomy): domain Bacteria; phylum Actinomycetota; class Actinomycetes; order Mycobacteriales; family Micromonosporaceae; genus Actinoplanes; species Actinoplanes cyaneus. The sequence continues at coordinate 33,493 of NZ_BOMH01000007.1, read as the reverse complement.
TCGACTGGGATCTGGAGTCCCCGGGCCTGCACCACTACTTCCGCCCGTTCCTCGCGGACAAGAAGCTCCGGCATTCCCGCGGCGTGATCGACATGATCCGGGACTTCGCGGCGGCGGCCGTGGACCCCACCGCCGACCCCGGTGAGCCGGACTGGTTCCACCGCTACGCCGACGTGGAGCGTGAGGCCGTCTCCCTCTCCTGGCAGTTCCCCGGTCGTGGCCTGATCGACCTGCTCCCCGCCGGGCAGCAGAACGCGGCCTACTCCGGCACGGTCAGCACGTTCGACTGGGCGGCGTTCTACGACCGGCTCGGCGGCGAGCAGTTCCTGCTGGCGCTGCGGGAGAACATGGCGCAGGGGTACGACTACGTGCTGATCGACAGCCGCACCGGCCTCAGCGACTCAGCCGGCATGTGCACCGTCATCCTGCCGGACACCGTCATCGACTGCTTCACCCTCAACGAGCAGAGCATCGACGGGGCGGCCGCGGTGGCGAGCTCGATCGTGCGGCTCAGCAATCGGCGCCCGGTCCGCATCCTGCCCGTGCCGATGCGGGTCGAGGACGCCGAGCTGTTCAAGCTGGAGACCGGGCGGGATCACGCGAGGCAGCGGTTCGAGCCGTACCTGCGGCTGGATCCGGACGCCGCCACCACGTACTGGGGTGACGTGGAGATCCCCTACAAGCCCTTCTTCGCGTACGAGGAGATCCTGGCGACCTTCGGCGAACGCGCCCGTCAGGAGCACTCCCTGCTCTCCTCCTTCGAACGGCTCACCGCGATCATCACCGACGGCGCCGTGACCGAGCTGCCGATCATGGACGAGCGGGAGCGACGGCGCTGGCTGTCCTCGTTCGAGCGGCAGAAGCCCGCGTTCAACCCGCACACCGTGATCAGCTACGCGTCGATCGACCGGACCTGGGCCGACTGGCTCGCCGGCGAGTTGGAGCAGATCGGCCAGTCGGTCACCCTGCAGGAGATCGAGCTGGCAGGCACGGCCGCGGCGCTGGGTGGCGAACCGGCATCGACCGGCAGCCCGGGCGCCCGGCTCCTCGTCCTGATCTCCCAGAACTACCTCGGCTCGGTTGCGGCCGGGTGGCTCTGGCAGCAGACCGGCGAGCGGGACTCCGCCGGGGGCAACGTCATCCGGGTCCGTATCGACAACAGTCGGCTCCCGGCGTCGTTCGCCGAGCCACGGGCCCGGGAACTGGACCTGTTCGGCCTCGACGAGGAGCAGGCCCGCTCGGCCCTGCTGAACGCCTTCGACCAGGCTCACCTGGAGCCGCCCGCCACCGCGGACCGCGCGGCGCAGCGATCCGGCTCCCGGTTCCCGGCGAACACCCCGCCGGTCTGGAATCCCCCGCAGCGCAATCCCACCTTCACCGGGCGCACCCGGCTGATGGAGGACCTGCGCGATCGCCTGCCGATCAGCACGACCGCCACCGCCCCGCAGGCGCTGTTCGGCCTCGGCGGCGCCGGCAAGACGCAGCTCGCTCTGGAGTTCGTCCACCGGTTCGCCGCCAACTACGACATCGTCTGGTGGATCCCGGCCGAGCAGCCCAGCCTGGTGCGTGCCTCCCTGGCCGAGCTGGCCCTGGCCCTGGATCTGCCCACCGCGCCCACGACGGCCGAAGCGGTCGACAACGTGCTGGACGCGCTGCGCCGTGGCGAGCCCTATCGGCGCTGGCTACTGGTGTTCGACAACGCCGACCAGCCCGAGGAGATCCGGCAATACCTGCCCAGCGGGCCGGGACACCTGCTGATCACCACCCGGAACGTGGCGTGGAGCCGGTTCGTGACCGCCACCGAGATCCCGGTCTTCTCCCGGGTCGAGAGCATCGGCCTGATCCGGCGCCTGGTGCCGGCGATCTCCGAGTCGGACGCCGGAATGATCGCCGGCAAGCTCGGTGACCTGCCGCTGGTGATCGAGCAGGCCGCCGCCTGGCTGGCGGTGACCGGGATGCCGGCAAGCGCCTACTCCGAGCTGCTGGACACCGAGCTCCCCCGGATGCTGCAGGAGAACCCGCCACCGGGGTACGAGCAGACCCCGGCCGGCGCCTGGCGACTGTCGCTCGAACGCATCCGGGCCGACCTCCCGGCCGCGGCTCGCCTGCTGGAGGTGTGCGCGTTCTTCGCCCCGGAGCCGATCCCGATGCGTCTGCTCTACAGCAACCAGTTCGTGAAGCTGCTGGAGGAGATCGACCCGACCCTCCAGGACCCGCTGCTGATCGGACGGCTGGTCCAGGAGATCGGGCGCTACGCGCTGGTGCGCTTCGACGCCACCGAGGACACCATCGAGATGCACCGGCTGGTCCAGACCGTGGTCCGCTCGGAGATGACGCCGGAGGACCGGGAGCAGACCAGCCGGAACGTGCACGACGTCCTGGCCGCGGCCAACCCCAAGGACCCCGACGAGGCGAGCACCTGGCCCGACTACCGGCTCATCCGCCGCCACCTCGAACCGACCGGCGTGCTGAGGTCGACGATCGCGCCGGTCCGCCACCTGGTCATCGACATGGTGCGGTACCTGTGGCAGATCGGTGACCTGCAGGACAGCCAGGAACTCGGCGAACGGGCCCTGGCCGCCTGGCGGGAGTCCGGTGGGCCGGACGACTCGACCACCCTCTGGCTCCGGCTGCACCTGGCGAACCCGATCCGCTCCCAGGCGCGTTACACCGAGGCCCTGGAGATCGACAACGAGGTGCACCAGTCGTTGCTGGAGCAGCTGGGGCCGGACCATCCGTACATCGTCATGAGCCTCAACGGCCTGGCCGCCGACCTCAAGGGCCTGGGCCGTTACCGGGAGGCCCTCGACCTCGACAACGAAGCGCTCGCCCGGGCGACCCGGGTCCTGGGCCCCGAAGCCCGCCGCACGAACTTCGCGATGAACAACGTGGCCCTGTCCCTGCTGTTCATCGGCGACTTCCGGGGCGCCGCCGAGGTCGCCGAGCGGGCCAACGCGCTCGCCGGCCGTCTGCGCGAGCCGCGCCCCTACGCCTTGACCATGGCCCGGAACCTGGGCCGGTGCTACCGGGACCTGGGGCGGTTCAACGACGCCTACCGCCTGCTGAGCCGGGTCCTGCAGAAATCCGAGGAGGTCAACGGGCCTGCGCACGCCGAGACGCTGGCGATCACCCGGCTCCTCGCGGTCACCCTGCGCAAACTCAGCGATCTGCAACAGGCCGACCTGCTGACCCGGGACCTGCGTCCCAAGCTGGAACGCCGGCTGGGCCGCAGCCACCCGGAGACTCTCGCCTGCCTCAACGACCTGGCCAACGTGCAGTCCGCGCTCGGCGACGACCAGACCGCGCTCCGGACGGCGGAGACCGCCCTGCGACAGCACGAGGCCCGTCTCGGCACCGACCACCCCTCCACCCTGGCGTGCCGGAACAACGTGGCGATCTTCAAACGGCGCCTCGGCGACCACGTGACCGCCCGGGAGATCAGCGACCAGGTGATCGGGCGCTTCCAGGAGCTGCTCGGGCTCAATCATCCGTACACGCTGGCGTGCCTGGTCAATCGCGGCAACGAGCTGTTCGACGGGGGTGAGCCGCACGAGGCGCTCGCCAGCGACCAGGACGTGTGCGAGCGGCTGGTGCAGGCCCTCGGCACGGACCACCCCGACACGATCGCCGCGCGCAACAACCTGGCGATCACGCTGGCCGAGCTCGGTCACCAGGAGTCCGCCCGGGAACTCACCCGCGAGGTGCTCGGCCACTCCATCCGGGTCCTCGGGGAGAATCACCTGAACACCGTCGCCGTACGCGAGGGAAGGCGCCTGAACTGCGACATCGACCCGCCGCAGATGTGACGTCAGGCCCCACCGGCGGACGACCGGGCGCGTCCACGCCGGGGAATCAGGCCGGCGCCACGCCGTCCGGTGTCACCTGACGGTGGCGGGCAGGGCGGGCCGCAGGTCGGCGAAGACCCGGTCGCGGATGTGGTCGATCAGCCGGAGCTGGTCGGCGCAGTACACGGTGGGATTGCCGAAGTCGGCGGGCGCGCGGAAACGGTGGGCGTAGTGCCCGCCACCGCAGACCCGCACCGCCGGGCAGCGCCGGCAGGACTCGGCGAGCCCCTCCAAGCCGACCTGCCGGGCGCGCACGCCGGGGTGGGCCAGCGCCTCGTCAAGGGTGTTGTCGAAGACGTTCAGCCCGGTCCCGGCCGCTCCGTCGGCGGCGGTCTTGAGCGCGTCGGACTGCTCGATGGCGCCGTCGGTCTCGATCGTCACGTAGTCCACCGGGTCGAGACCCGTCGCCTCGTAACCGCTGCTGCCGCCGAGCAGCAGCGAGATGATCGAGCTGAAGAGCCGGATGTCGGTCCGCTGCGGGGCGTCGTACCAGCGGTCGAAGATCGTGACCAGCCAGTCGCCGTACGGCGTGGCGGGGTCCCCGGGAACGCGGAACGGCGGCGGGTCCGTCCAGTTGCCGTGCGGGAGGAGCAGATCCATCGTCGGTGGCTCGAACGCCAGCAGCGCCTCGTACACCTCGATCGGATCGTTACGGACGTCGATCGTGCAGAGCAAACCGCGGTAGAGGTGCCGGAACCGGTCCGCGCGCAGCCTGTCCAGCCCGGCCGCGACGTCGGCGTGACTTCCCGCGCCGTGCGCGTAACGCCGATGCCGGTCGTTGGCCTGCGCCGGCCCGTCCAGGCTGACCCCGACCCCGATGTCGTGCCGCCGGAGAGCCTCGAGCATCGGCTGGTCGAGCAGGACCCCGTTGGTCTGGACGGTGAACCGGGACGCGACAGCGCCACCCAGCGCCTCGCGGACCGCGCGGGTGACCGCCCCGACCGCCTCCGGGCCGGCGAGCAGCGGCTCACCGCCGTGCAGCACCACGGCGATCGCGTCGATGCCCCAGGACCGCACATGTTCCGCCACCCGGTCCGCCGCGGCGGCGATGACCTCGGGCGACATGACCTTGGGCCGGGTGCGCCACGACTGATCCGCGTGCTGATACACGTAACAGTAATCGCACGCCAGATTGCACCGGCTGTGCAGCTTCAGAAGCACCTGGCGGAATGGACGTGCCGGCACATCGGCCATCGATTCAACTGACGAAGTTGGTGAAATACGCCGTCGTCAGGTCCGCATTGTTGTCGACCCGGTCGAGGATGGCGAGGAGAACCGGACGATCGACCTTCTTCCGGTCGACCAACTTGCGTGTGCCGTCGGCGAGGACGTACGCGTCGTCCTCGGGCTGCGCAGCCGGCTTCATTCCCACCCCTCTGAATAGAGCGGGGGAAGCGTAGCATCCGCCAAGAGCGCCTTATCGGGGAACACGAGCCGACGGGCATTGTTCGCCTGCCCGTGAACGGTAATGCACTCGTGAGCCTGAAGGCACGTGTCCACGGCCCGGGAGTCATGACGGCTCCGGCGCCGTGGCCGGGCCGGATCAGTCCTGTGGCGGTTCGAGGTCTACGAAGGTTCTCCCTCCGGCGAGCAGGGCCACCACCTGGGGATGGTTCTCGGCGAACACGCCACCGGCGAGCCGCAGCGTCTCCCGGCGCAACTCCTCGCCACCGGCTTGATCACCGGTCGCCAGCCGGCTGGCCGCCAGGTTCGCGGTGGCCGCCAGAACCGTGGGATGGCTCCGGCTGTGCAGCCGCTCCCGCAGTCGCACGAGGGCCGCCGCGTCCCATTCCAGCGCGGTCTTCGCGTCACCCGATTCGAAGAAGGCACTCGCCAGGTTCATCCGGCAGATCGACACGTACGGATGCGACTCGGGGAAGGTCACCTGCAGCGCGGTCAGGGTCCGGTCGAGCAGCGCCACAGCCTCTCTCGGCTGACCGTTCGCGGACAGCCGGGCGCCGAGGTTGTTCGCCACCATCAGAGCGGACGGATGGTCCTCGCCCACGATCCGGGAGTAGCCCGCCAGCACCTCCTCGGTGCCGGCCCGGGCCGCCGCGTGATCACCCTGGGCGGCCTGGATGTTGGCGACCTCCAGCCGGCAGGAGAGCGCGTGCACGTGCTCGGGGCCGACCGTCTGGCCGAACATCTCCACCGACCGCTCGGCGAGCTCCCGCGCCTCCGCCAGGGAACCGAGACGCCGTAACGTCGTGGCGAGTTCCCGCTGCGTCAGCAGAAGGTAGTCGTCGGTCTGATCCAGCGACTCCCGGCAGGTGGCGAGCGTCTCCAGCAGCAGGCCCTCCGACCTGCGCAGGTCGCCGTCGGCACGCAGGGACCGTCCCAGGTTGCGGCGGAACAGCAACGTCCACCGCGCGGCCGGCCCCAGAGCCGTCTCCGCCATCACGACCACCTGCTCGCCGATCTCCCGGGCCCGCCCGGAATCGCCGGTCAGCAGCAACCAGTTGGCGTAGTTGTTCCGGGCGGCGAGGGTCCGGCGGTGGGTGTCGCCGACCGTGGTCTGCCAGTGGAGAACGATCTGCTCGCCGAGTTCCACGGCGCGCTGGTACCGCCCGAGACCCGCGTACGCGGCGGCGGCCCCGCTGAGCGCGATCAGCGCGTACGGATAGGTCTGGCCCCGCTGCGCGATCATGCGCTCGGCGGCGTCCTCCTGGATCGCCAGCGCGGCCTGGTATTCACCGTGGGCCAGCAGGATGTTGCCCAGTTCGCTGCGCATCCGCAGCAGTGACAGGTGCTCGGGGCCGAGACGGGACTCCCAGGTCTTCATCGTCTGCTCGGCGAGGCGCCGGCCGCCGGCCAGGTCGCCGCGGTACCGCAGGTATCGCACCATGTCGATGGCCAGCTGATGCACCTCCGGATTGTCCGAGTCGAGCGCGCCGGACGGCTCCAGGTGAGTCAGGATCCCCTGGTACGTCGGCCAGCTGTCCTGGTCCGAAGGTTCGCCCCGCTGGGCCTTCGCCAGGATCACGTGCATCTGCTCCCGCCTGCGCCTCTGCTCCTCAACGGCGAGGTCGCTGATAATGACACTTTGCACCAGGCGATGCATGCGGAGCGCGTGAACCGCCGAATCCACCCGGGCCAGCCCGAATCGGCTCGCCTCCCGCACCAACGAGTTGCGCATCAGTTGGTCGCGGAACATCGGGTCGTACTCCGCCAGGGCGTCCGCCATCCCTGGGCTGTCCATCAGGGCGGTCGGAATCGGCTCCGGGGCCATCACCGCCAGCAGTTCGACGAGGAAGGCGGCAGCCGGGTTGGCCTGCCGCAGACGCTGCTGGGAAAGCCGCCAGGTCTCGGCGGCCGGGTGGCGGTAACCGGGCGGCGGCGGCTCGTTGAGGATCCTCGGCAGTTGTTCCTCGAGAAGATCGAGATAGTTGCGGGCACGCATGCCGGTGGTGACGAGCCAGGCGGCCGCCTGCTCGACGGCCAGGGGCAGGTCGCCCAGCTTGGCGGCGATCTCCTCGGCGTCGGCGTCGGAGAGCCCGGCCACCCGGCGGGTCAGCAGGGCCCGGCTCTCCGAGCGGTCGAAGACGTTGATGTCCAGCGTCCAGGCTGTCCGGGACCATTCCTGCCCGGGTGTGGTGACCACGACGTCACCGGGGCCGGTGGGGACGAATTGCCGGATCTGCTCCGGATCCTCGGTGTTGTCGAAGACGACGATCCACTTGGGCGACGGGGTGCCCAGCCGGAGCGCCTCCAGCACCGCGGCGGCCTCCTCGTCGGCCCGGGCGGACCCGGCGAGCGGCAGGCCGAGCTCCCGCGCCAGGTCGGACAGGGCGGTGACGACCAGCGCCGGCTGGTCGGCGGAGATCCACCAGACGATGTCGTAGTCGGCGTTGAACCGGTGCACGTACTCGACGGCGATCTGGGTCTTGCCCACCCCGCCGATGCCCTGCAGGACGACCGGGCCGGTCTGCGCCGTGCTCGCGTTCAACTGCTCGCGCAGCACTTCGAGCGTCGCGTCGCGACCGGTGAAGCCGGGGTTGCGGGCCGGAGCGCGCCAGACCCGGGCCGGCTCGAACGGGAACCGGGGATTCGGCCCGCCGGAGATGCCGAAATACCCACCGGCCGGGTCCCGGATCTCCAGACGGGCCAGCAGCGAGTCGCGGGCCGTGCGTTCCGGCACGTTGAACATGTCCACCGGCTCGCGCTCGGCGAACGGCTCCGGCGGCCGGAAACCGTCGACCCGGACCGGCACCAGGAACCGGCCCCGCCCGGGAGTGTCACGCCGGACGGTGAGCCGCCACCAGGTCTCCATCTGCGGGACCCGGACGGACTCCTGCGAGAGCAGCAGGATCGCGCAGTCGGCCCGGGACAGGACCTCGGCCACGTCCACCGGCGCGTTGACGTCCTGGAGCACGTTGCGTTGCCCCGCCAGCCGCAGCTGATAGGAGATCCACTCGGCCCAGATCCGGTCGCGCGGGGTGTAGCAGATCAGCGCGGGCCCCGGGCTGACCGCGCCCCGCTGCTCGAACTCGGACAGCCAGCCCAGGCGGATCGCCTCGGAGATCTCCGCGAGCTCGCACCTCTCGCCGACCAGCTCACCGGCCAGCCGCTCGTACGCCGCGAGCAGGTCGTTCTCCTGATGGGGCCGGTCGCCGAAGGTGGCGAGGGTCTCCTCGTACGCATAGAAGGGTTTGTACGGCTGCTCGACCTGACCCCAGTACTTGCTGGGGTCGGCATGGCCCAGTGCGCTGACGAACTCGCTGAACTTCTGCTGGGCGAGAACCCGGCGCTTGTTCAGCTTGGCGGCCTCGCCGTCCTCGACCCGGCTCGGCACCGGGAGGATCCGGATGTCGTTGCCCAGGCGGCGGATGTCGTTGGCCACCGCGACGGCGCCCTCGATGCTCTGGTTGTTGTAGGCGAAGCAGTTGACCACCGTGTCCGGCAGGGTGACGGTGCAGATGCCGGCGTTGTCGCTGAGACCGGTGCGGCTGTCGATCAGGACCACGTCATAGTGCTCCCGCATGTCCTGGGCCAGGCTGACGAGGAACTCCGCGCCGTTCAGCCGGGAGTAGAACGTCTCCCAGTCGAAGTTGCTGACGGTGTCGGAATACTCCGGGGCCTGCCGGCCGGACGGGACGAAGTCGATCGAGCCGCCGCGGGGGAACTCGTAGCGCTCCAGGGAGGTCGCGTACTCCTGGATCCGGGTCAGCCGCCGGATCTCCTCGGATCGCAGTCCCTCACCTCTCGACTCGGCCTCACCGGCCCGGCGCTCGAACCGGGTGATCATGTCGATGACACCGGGTGACTGGCGCAGGTCGCGGTCGGCCAGGAACGGTGAGTAGTACCGGTGCAGGCCGGGTGACTCCAGGTCCCAGTCCACGGTCAGCACCCGGCGCCCCGTGCCGGCCAGGATCCAGGCCACGTTGGCCAGCGCCATCGTCCGCCCGACGCCACCCTTGAACGAGTAGAAGGTGATGATCTGCCCGTCCCGCCCCGAGGGTTCCATGATCACCGTCTCACCTCGACTGGTCGTGTCGCCGGACGTCACGGTCCCCCGCGGGATCGCCTGTCCGCCATTGTCCAGCAGCGGTCAAGCACCTCGCATCCGAGTCCACTGTGGCCTGACGGTGCTCGGCCCGCCCTCGCCGCGATCGCGCCGGCGTGCCTGCGCGGGCCCTCGTCAAGGCCCCTCCAGCACGGGCCGGCGGGCACCGGGCCGGGCCGCGCCCGGCCGTGGGGGCGGCCAGGTCCGGCGGGACGCCCGGCGCTGCGCGGCGGCGATCGCCACCGACAGATCGGTGTCGAAGTCGTCGGGTGAGTCGACGCCGATCCGGAACAGCGCGTCATGCCACGAGGACCGGCCGGGAAAGCTCTTGAGCACCTCGCCGCGCAGCTCACCCTGCCGGGCCGAGGTCTCCCCGTCGTCCGGGCTGGCCGGCATGAGCACCGCCACGGTCTCGTCGTCACGCATCCCGATCTCCCGCAGCGCCCGCTCCAGGTCGCCCACGCGCGTGGCCCAGGCGTCGACCAGCAGCACCAGGATGTCGCGCCGGAGTCCCTGCCGCAGCCGCTCGGGCACCGATTCGATCGGCACCACCTCGGATCTCAGGCGACGGCCGGAGACGACCCCGCACGCCCGGGCGGCCAGCGATTGAGCGGCGACCGGCTGATAGGGCGCCCAGTCCTCCCGGCGCCGCCCGTAGAACCGCAGATCGTTGCGGATCGCCCCCATCTGCTCCCGGGTGCCGGCCGCCACCACGACGTAGACCTTCGACTGCTCGTCCTCACCGCGCCGGCGTCGCTGCTCGAACGGGTTCACCGCGGTGTCCAGATCGATACCGGGCGGCGCCGGGGGCAGGCGATGCGCGTGCGCGGTCTCGACCACCCGGTGCGCGAGCGAGGCGACGAAGGCGGCGTACGCCGCGCGATGCGACCGCAGCCGCATCATGACCCGCAGGTCGTCACCGTGCGGGGTCCGATGTGGCCGGACGCCGAGATCGGGCTCGTGGAAATCGCTCTCAGTGACGCCGTCGGCGGCCCAGAGCACCGGGATCAGCGCGCCGGCCGCGCCGGCCGCCCCCGCGTCGTCCTTGTGGATGCGGTCGACGAAGATCCCCCAGCGCCGGCCGCACCGATCACTGGCCAGGTATCTCGACGAGCACAGGGCCACGAAGGTCTGGCTGGTGCTCAGCGCGGCCCGGGCGTCGGCCGGCCAGTTGCCGCCCTTGCTGTCGTCGAGATATCCGACGACCTGCTGCGGCTCGGCACCGATGCGCCGGGCGATCTCCGCGGACAGGTCCTCGAACAGCCGGTGGATGAAGATGTCGTCCTCATCGGACGCGTAGCTCAGAAAGAAATACAGCATCCGGCCTCCCGACGGCCACCAACGGGCCCAGCGGTCACACGGGCCGCACGAGAACCCGCGCATGAGGCTTTTGCTACCTCTGGGCCGGCAGACGGCCACATTCAGGCGACCGCCCAATGAGGGCTTTGTGTCATTAGTACCGCACCGGGACATCGGAGGGTACCCCCTGAGAAGCGCCTCCCTGGCCTCCGTACGGCCCATGGGCAGGTGTGCAGGCGTGCACCGGTTCCGCCGTCACGCAGCCGGCGGACCCGGTGGCAGATCCGCGGCCACCCGCCGGGCCGCGTGCCGGACCAGAGCCGCGAGATCGGCGCAGTACACCGACGGATTGTCGAATCCGGTGAGCGCGCGGAATCGATGGGCGTAATGTCCTCCGCCGCACACCTCGACGAGCGGGCAGCGACGGCACTCGGCGCCGAGCCCGGCCAGGCCGGCCTGCCGGGCCCGGGCACCCGGATGCTCCAGGTACTCGTCGAACGAGTTCCACCGGACGTGCAGACCGGTGGCCGGCGCGCCCGGCGCCACGGTCTTCAGCGCGTCGCCCTGCTCCAGGGTGCCGTCCGTCTCGACGGTGACCAGATCGACCCGGCCGAGCCCGAGCCCCTCGATGCCGCCCGGCCCGCCGAGCAGGAGCGAGACCAGCGACTCGAACAGGCGCACCCGGGATTCCGGCGCCGGCGACTCGTACCACCTGTCGAAGATCGGCACGAGCCAGTCCGCGTAGGGCGTGCGACCCTGATCCGGGACCCGCGCCGGTGGCGGGTTGTCCCAGTTGCCGTGGGGCAGCAGGAAGTCGATCTCCGGTGGCTCGAACTCCAGCAGATGGTGATAGACCTCGACGGGATCGTTCGTCACGTCCACCGTGCACAGGATGCCGCCGAAGAGCGGGCGGTGCTTGGCCTCGTTGAGCCGGCGCAACGCGCGGGCGGCGCCCTCGTGCGTGCCCCGGCCGTCGGCGAACCGCCGGTGCCGGTCGTTGGCCGCCTCCGGCCCGTCGAGACTGACACCGACCCGGATCCGGTGCCTCGCGAAGAGCGCCAGGTACGTGTCGTCCAGCAGCAACCCGTTGGTCTGCACCCCGAACGCCAGCTTCGTGTGGCTGGTGACGGCGCCGCGCACGGCACGCACCACGTAGTCGATCGTGTCCGGGCCCGCCAGCAACGGCTCTCCCCCGTGCAGGACGACAGAGAGGAACGGCAGGTCACGCTTGCCGGCGTGCTCCGCTATCCGGGCCGCGGCGAGGTCGATCGTCGACCGGGACATCACCCGCGGGCGATCACGCCAGCTCTGATCGGCGTGCTGGTACACGTAGCAGTAGTCGCACGCGATGTTGCAACGGCTGTGCAGCTTCAGCAGGACCTGGCGCACCGGCGCTGGCGCGACGTCCGTGAACTCCCGCACCCCTACCGGGACGGCTCGGCGGGATGGCAGTCGCCGATGTAGTTGGCGAAGACACCCGCGTGCCGGGACTCGTCGAGCGAGTGCCGCAACGACGGCCGCCTGCGCAGCAGAACGGCACGCCGGGTCTCGCTCAGCGCCGCCGACCGCAGTGCGGTGATGGAAACGTCACTCTCACGTGCCATGCCGCCAACCTCGCATCGCCGGAAACGTGATCCTTCACGGCGGGGAGGCCACCGGTGCCGTCATCGTAAGACGTCGATTCGACTACGTACAGTGTCCATCTCCGCACCCCTCGCCTTCAGCGGTCCCGGTCGCCACCTCCGCGAGCAGCCGAGGGGAGGCTCTGCGACTGTTCCGGCGGTACGCGATGGCTGGTCAGCCAGTCGCGGGCGAAGCTGACGGCGGCCGGCAGGTCGAGCAGGTGGGTGCGGGCCGAGCCGACCGGGGCGGTCGTCACCGCGCCGGCCCGTTCCAGGCCGGCGCCGACGTCGGCGAAGTCGGAGGCGTCCAGCAGAACACCCCGGTACGGAACCCACGAGCGACCCTCCGCCGTGCTCATCACGCAGGCGTTGTCGCGCGGGGTGCGCCACGGCAACCGGTACTCGGCCAGGTGGAACGCCGTGCAGCGGTCGAACCCCACGCCCAGCAGGACGATCCGGGCACCGGCCGTCTCCAGGGCGGCCAGCGGGGACTCCTCACCCAGCTCACTGGGCAGGTCGTGCCGGCTCATCAGCGCCGCCGCCCGCGCGCCGATCGCCGCGAACGAGGTCTGCGGGTGAGGGCTTCGGGACGCGCCCGGCCAGCAGCGGACCGTCTCGGGGATCAGGCCCAGCGCCCGGCACGGGGTGACGCCCGGGTCGTACGCCGGCATGCTCTCCCTGATCACGGGCCACCAGGACGACGGGATCTCCGGGCCGGCCCAGCGTGCCGGGTCGCGGTTCTCGGTGGCGAAGGCGGGCACCACCAGGGTGCCGGCCGGGCCGAGCACGTCGAGGAACGCCCGGACCACGGCGACCGCGCCGCCGCACACCCAGCCCAGCGAGCTGAGCGAGGAGTGCAGCAGGACGGTGTCGCCCGCCGTGAGCCCGAGGACACGCAGATCCCGGGCCAGGGAATCGGTCGTACGCGGTCCGGCTCCGATGCGTCCGGCCAGGTCCATGGCCACCTCTCGTCGATGTGTGGTCCCGCCGGTGGCGTCGGCCACTTCTGGCCGCGTCCCGGTCCCGGAGGCGGGCACGGTGGAGAAGGCTGGGGGCATGTGTGCCGCCTGTGGTCAGACCACGCACGTGCCCGCCGCGCCCCGCCGGTTCGCCGCGCTGCGGAACCGCGACGCCCGGCCGTACCTGTTCGGGGCGGCACTGGCCATGATGGCCGACAACATCGAGCACGTGATCACCTATTGGGTGCTGTGGGAGAAGTTCCACTCGCCGGTGCTCTCCGGGTTCCAGGTGATCAGCCACTGGGTGCCGTTCCTGTTCCTGTCGGTCTGGTTCGGCTCGCTGGCCGACCGGTACGACTGCCGCCGGGTGATCCAGGCCGCCCAGGCCCTGTTCGCGCTGGTCTCGGTGGCCTGGGGTGTGCTGTTCCTGACCGGCACGCTGCAGATCTGGCACGCGTGCGTGCTGCTGGTGCTGCACGGCATCGCGGGCGCGCTGTGGGGTCCCGGCGAGCAGCTGATGCTGCACGACTTCGTCGGTGACGAGGAGCTGCCCAGCGCGGTCCGGCTCAATGCCACGTTCCGCAGCCTGGGCGTGTTGTTCGGGCCGGCCGTCGGGTCGGCGCTGCTGCTCGGGCTCGGGCCGACCTGGGGCATCTTCGCGAACGTCGCGTTCTACCTGCCGCTCACGCTGTTCCTGTTCGTCACGAAGTTCACCGGGCACAGCCGGGACGGCGGGGTGCCGCGGGTCCGGCAGCGGGTCGGGATCACCGACTCGATCCGGGTGCTGCGCCAGGTGCGCGCCGATCACACCCTGGTCAGCATGATCATCCTGGGCGGGCTGGGCTCGTTCTTCGTGGGCGCGTCGCTGCAGTCCGCCATGCCGCTGTTCGCGCAGGACCTGGGCAGTGGCAACGCCGGAACGGCGTACGGCATCCTGCTCTTCGCCAATGGCGCCGGAGGCGTCCTGGGCGGCCTGGTGCTGGAGGCGACCGGGTGGATCAGGCCGACGGTGCTCTCCGCGGTGATCAGCACCGGGCTGTACGGCCTGTTCACGTTCTTCTTCGCGATCACCCCGAGCTATCCGGTCGCCGTGGTGCTGCTGGTCGCGGGCGGGGTGGCGAACCTGGCGTCGATGTCGGTCGGGCAGACCGTGGTCCAGTTGATGGCGCCGCCGGCCGATCGCGGGCGGGTGATCGGGGTGTACGGGATGTCCGCGAACGGCCTGCGTTTCGGCAGCGGCATCACGGTCGGCCTGTTCGGCGCGGTCGTCGGGATCCACTGGTCGCTCGGGCTGAGCGCGGCGGCGCTGTGCGTCGGCACGCTGCTGGTTGCCCGGTACGCCCGCTGAACCGCCGTGCTGACGAGCACGCCCGAGCGCCGCTACCGTGACAGCGAGTCGCTCTCCCGACGGGCACTCTCCTGCATCGCGGTGGAGGCCTGCTCGAGCCTGTGCTTGAGCACCTTCGCGAACGGCTTCTCGATCAGGCGGTGCAGCAACCACGCCGACACCAGCAGGATCCCGATCGTCAAGACCAGCACCAGCCACGGGTCGAGCGGTCCGTTCATACCGTGGATGAGCGACCAGCCGATGCTCTGGTGCAGCAGGTAGTACGGGTAGGTCAGCGCCCCCGCGAAGGTCAGCCAGCGCCACTGGATCCGGGCCGTCCAGCCCAGCGCGATCACGGCCAGAATCACGAAGAACAGCGTCACCACGATCATGCCGATCTTCGGGTCGAGCTCGACCTTGTTGGCCTTGGCGGCGGAGGCGACCCGCTTGGTCACGTTGTGCATGGCCAGCATCCAGGAGAAGCCGATCGCACCCCAGATCTGCAGGTTCGAGCCGAATCTGTGGATCAGGAAGAACGCGATGCCGGCCACGAACAGCGGGGCGTAGAGCGGCTGGAAGATCAGGTCGAGCAGGGGCAGCTTGCCGGCCGCGGCCACCACGGCGGCGATCAGCCAGCCGTAGCAGAACAGCAGCGTGCGGTGCAGGGTCAGCCCACGCCACAGCATCGCGACACCGAACAGGACGTAGAACCGCAACTCATACCAGAGCGTCCAGTACGCGGAGTCCACACAGTCGACACCGAACGCCTTGTTCACCATCGTGAGGTTGAGGATGATCTTGTCAATCGACAGGTGGTGGGTGGCGACCGGCCACAACGCCACCACCGCGGTGGTGATCAGCACCGCCGGCCAGTAAGCCGGGAACAGCCTGACGACGCGGGACCGGAAGAACTGCCCGGGCGTACGTCCCCAGCAACTCATGCAGATCACGAAACCGCTGATCATGAAGAACAGCTCGACGCCCAGCCAGCCGAACGAGGCGTACGGGAAGAGGTGCGGGAAGACGGTTTGCGGGTCGGCCTCCCAGGCCTCGGACGCGGGGAGATCGCCCGCGAGGTGGAAGAGCGAGACCGAGAGGGCGGCCACCAGCCGGAGACCGTCCATCACCGCAATACGGCTGTTCCGGCGCTGCGGGGGATTCGGCGCCGGGGAGGGGGATCCCGGCGAGCGCCGCTGCTGCAGCGTCGTTGTCATGGCGCGGAACAATACCTACCGCGTGGTCCCTCGGCCCACCGGCGTGGAAGATCAGCTCGCCGCCAGCGGGGCGTGATAGCACTTCAGGTCCCAGGCGACAGCGTGCGACGGCGCGCCACGCCGGGCCTTGCGGTGGCCCGCCGCGAAGGTGACGGCCGACGAACCGGCCAGGTAGCACCAGACGTCCATCTCCTCCTCGTTGCCGTAGTAGAAGAACTCGTAGGCGACGACCCGGTCCCCCGCGACGAACGGCTGTTGCAACCGCTGCTGGGCCTCGGCGGGCAGGTTCCCGAGGAAGCCGCGCATGCTCTCGCTGAGCCCGAGATCCACCGGGGGCGGCCCGGAGGCGGTGAGGCCACCACCCGGGCCGGCGTCCGACGGCCGCTGACGCACGCGCGTGTCGGTGAGGGAGCGGCGCACCCAGCGATGCGCGGTCAGCCGCTCGGGGGTCCACACCACCAGGGCGTTCGCCCCCAGGACCACGGCGTACGGCAGGTCGTCCCCGCCGTAGGCGTACCACTCGACGGTCGCGCCGGCCGAGGCGGCGATGCGCCTGCGGGCCTGGTCACTCAGCCGGCCCCACCAGTGATCGCGGTCCTGGGCCGGCGCCAGGCCGAGCTCACCGGCCGCGTGCAGCGGGACGGAGGCGGATCTCCCGGGCAGGAAACTCATGGACGTCAGACTATGCGTCTCACCAGGTGAAGTCGCCCGGATAGGTGACGTCGGCGAGCTCGTTCTGACCCTTCAGGTTCGGGTGGAAGAAGTCGAACGTGTTCAGCAGGTCGATGCTGAACCGGACGTCGTGCACCCGGCCGTCGTCCCAGTGGCACCGGCTGCCGTACTCCTGGCAGGCCTCGCGCAGCTCGTCGTTGTAGGCGTCGATCCGGTCCCGCACCGCGCGGCGCCGCTGCTCGTCCGCGGCCGCGCGGGAGGCCGGGGCGGTCAGCATCGACGGGCAGACCCCGCCGGCCCGCCACACCCTCACCACCTCGGCGTCGTCCCGGCCCACCTGCCACAGCCGGTACAGATCCGGGATGCTGGCCACCAGCACGCGCGCCTTCGGCAGGCCCTTCTTCAGGCGGCGCAGCGCGGTGTCCACGCCGTCGCGGAACCCCGCGACCGAGGTCATGCCGCTGACCGACGCGGCGCAGGCGTCGTTCGCCCCGATCAGGACGGTCACGTAGGACACCTTCGCGTCGACCGCGCGGGTGGCCTGCGCGGCCAGCGCGCTCGCCTCGGCGCCTGGCTCGGCGAAGTTGTGCGCGTGCCCCTTGATCTTCGGGTTCTTCGCCCGAATCCGCTGATAGTGACTCTCGACGTCGTCGCCGGCGCCGGTCGACCAGGAGTTGCGGCTGCACGCCAGGTAGGCCAGGCAACTGCCGACCCCCGCGGTGATCGAGTCGCCGAGCGCGGCCATCGACGCCGGATAAGCACTGGTGCCGGTGGGCGGGGGTTTCGTCTTCGTCCTGGTCGGCTCCGGGTCGGCCGCGCCGGCACCACCCTCGCAGGCCAGCGCCATGACCGCGAGCAGGGCCAGGACGGCGAGGTGCCAGCGGCGCAGCATCATTCCGCCCAGCCTAGGTTCTGTTGCCGGGATTCGGTTGCCGCTGCCCGCAAGTGGGTGTGCCGAAATCGCGTACAACCTATCCGGGATCGATCGCGTCGGATAAGCGGAAGAGGCCTTCACACCGGAAGCGGAGACCATGTCGGACGGGCTGGACAGTGAGTACCTGGCGTACGTGCACGGACGTGTCCAGGAGTTACGCCGGACCGCGTACCTGCTCAGCGGCGATCGGCATCAGTCCGACGACCTGGTGCAGGAGACGCTGACCAAGTTGTACGCCCGGTGGCCGCGCATCCGCGGGGTCGACAACGTCGACGCGTACACGCACACGATGCTGGTCCGCGCGTTCCTCGACGACCGGCGGCGCGGCTGGTGGAAGGTGCGCCTGCTGAACTGGACGCCGGAGCCCGCGCCACCCGACCAGGGCGAGCCGGAGGACCGGGCCGTGGTGCGCGCGGCGCTGGCCCAGCTCCCGCCCCGGCAGCAGGCCGTGCTGGTGCTCCGCTACCTGTGCGACCGCCCGATCAAGGACGTCGCCGAGCTGATGCGCTGTTCCGAGGGCACCGTGAAGAGCCAGACCGCGCACGGTCTGCACCGGCTCCGCGAGGTGCTCGGCCCCCGTTTCCCGCAGAACGACGTCGCCCGGAGCCGAGGATGAACGACGAGACCATGATGATCGACGACGAGGGCGCCGTCCGGCTGCTCGCACCGCTGCGGGAGGAGCCGGATCCCCGTACGGCAATCGATGTCTCCCGGGCCATGGCGGAGGGACTTCGCCGCCGCCGGTTGCGCCGCTGGTCGTCGGGGGTGGCGGCGCTGGCGGTGACCACCGTGACCATCGGCGGCGGCACGCTGGCCGTCTCCGCCCTGCACGACGACCCGCCGGAGCCCGCGCCGAGCCCGACCGCGACGAGCACCGTGGCGTCCGCCCCGACCGCCGCGGCACCGGCCGGCGTCACCGCGTGCACTGTCACCCGCCTGCCCACCGGCGGGGTGAAGAAGGCCGTCGCCACCGCCGGGGACCCGAGCGGGCGCTGGGCGGCCGGGCGGCTCTACTCCACGCAGGGCCACCCGGTGAAGACGGTGATCTGGAAGGACGGCGCGATCCACCAGCAGCTCGCGATGCCCGGTGCCGACGCCGACGTGGTCGACCTGACCAGCACGGGAACCGGGATCGCGAACGGATACGACGCCGGCGACCACCAGCTGGCGTTCCGGTACGACAACGGTCGCTTCACCCGGCTGCCCGGCACCGACGTGTCCGCGCGGGCGATCAACGAGAGCGGGGTGATCGTCGGCACCCTCGGCACCGCCGAGCAGGATCCGCTGCCGATCCGCTGGACGTCGGCGAGCGCGGCCCCGGCGAAGCTTCCGCTGCCGGCCGGGGCGACCCTGGGCTCGGTGGCCGACCTCGCCGAGGACGGCACCGTCGTCGGGGCGGCCGGCCCGCGCACCAACGCGACGACCGGGTACCTGTGGTTCCCCGACGGCACCGGCCGGTACCTGCCGCTGCCGACGATGCGGGACGGGAAGCGGGCGACCTCGTTCGCGCCGGACGCGATCCGCGACGGCTGGGTGAGCGGCGACGCCGTTCTCGAGACGAAGGAGTCGACCTCCTTCACCCCGATGCGCTATCGGATCGCCACCGGCGAGTACGAGATGCTGCCCTCCGGGATCGGCGGCGCCTCGGCGGTCTCGTCCGAGGGGTGGGTCGCCGGCGAGGGCCGGTACTCCGGAGCCCTGGCCATCGGCTCGAAGCTGGTGGAGCTCCCGGCGTACGGCGCGAAGAGCACGACGCCGGGCGCCGTGACCTACGACATCCGCGCGATCAGCGCCGACGGCCGCGTCGTCATCGGTTACAAGGCCGGAGACAACCTGGGCAACGACCCCCTCAGGTGGACGTGCACCTGAGAGTGACGGGGAGGCCGGCCGGTGCTCACGGGCGCCGGGCGGCCGGCGCGGCGGTGATCGTGTGGATCTCGGCGAGCCCGGCATCGGTCGTCGTGGCGGAGACCGCGGTGATCGTGAAGCGCAGGCCGGTCACCGTCCGCGGAGCGAACGTGAGGAGCAGCGGGGCGCCGTCGTCCGGCAGCGGCCCGACCGTGATCCGGCTGCCGTCGGAGAACCGCAGGACGCCCGCCGTGATCCGGTTCGCGGGGTCCGGCCGGTCGTGCAGGACGATCCGGTCCAGCCGCTGCGGGGCCGGCCAGCGCAGGTCGAGCCAGGCCCCGGCGGTCTCGCCGGCGGTGACCCACTCGCCGATCAGGTCGGCGCCGAGCCTGCCGTCGACCGCCTTGGCCGGCACCTGC
Organism: Actinoplanes cyaneus; assembly: GCF_016862095.1. Lineage (GTDB taxonomy): Bacteria > Actinomycetota > Actinomycetes > Mycobacteriales > Micromonosporaceae > Actinoplanes > Actinoplanes cyaneus. The sequence continues at coordinate 13,851 of NZ_BOMH01000007.1, read as the reverse complement.
ACGGTCGCGGCGTTCCCGGAGGACGCGGTGACCCGGGCCTGGGCGGCCACGTTGCGGCCCGGCCCGGTCGGTGGGCCGACAGTGACGTTGCGCCGCAGGTACGCGCCGTAGGTCCCGCGCGTGCACCAGTCCACGGTCTGGCAGACCACCGGGTCGTGCGGGGCGTACGTGAGGAAGTAGCCGAGCTTCGTCTCGTACTGCGCCGCGGTGAGGTTCGCCGGCTGCCGGTCGACCGGATAGCCGAGGTGCCCGATCGTCCGGTGCGGGGTCCGATAGCGCCGCTGGGCGTCCCAGAGGAAGTAGGCGGCGGTGTGGTGGTCGTCGTGGTCGCCGTCGCCGTACGCGCCCCGGAAGTCGAGCGTCCGGATCACCCGCGGCTGCTGGATCGTCAGCAGGGAGCCGAGCACGCCGAGCAGGCCCGCCCGGGTGTAGGCCGGCCCGTCGTCGAGCGGCCGCACCTGGGTCGACGGGTCGAGCCAGAGCAGTTGCAGGGTACGGTCCGGCCAGCCGCCGACCCGGTCGGGCAGCCGCAGGAAGAGCAGGGTGATCGGGGCGCCGTCGAGGGTGGCGCGGTGCACGGTGTGACCGTCGGCGGTCAGCGTGTCCTCGGTCCAGCGCGACGGTCGCGCGGCCATCCGGGCGTACGCCGCCATCTCGCCCTCCTCACGCCCTCGCCAGTACGCCGGGCCGCGGGCGGCGTCGCCGGACGTCACGTACAGCGTCGTGACGCAGCGACCGGCGCTGATGTCGTCGCTGATCTCCGGGTTCACGAAGAGCAGGTCGTCGTCCTCGTGCGCCACGACGGTCATGGTGCTGACGCACGCCACGGGGGTGGTCATGGCGGGGTCCGGCACGGTGGCGGGTGTCAGGGCGAGCACGGTGGCGGCGATTCTGGTCAAATTCGGACGAAACAGGCGCACTTCGGTCGAAACGGTCGAGGACCGGCTCCGGTGATGACCTCTGTACGACAGAAAGAGAATTCATTGGGTGCATGAAGTTACGTTCTCTTTGCAAGGACTTGCATAGCGCCGTCAGCGCCCTAGGCTGAGCGTGCCCTGTCCAAAGAGGATGGTTCCGGCTTGCCGGACATCACCAGGTACCTCCAGGAGAGCTATGCGTTCGCTCAGCAAGGTGCTGATCGCCCTGATCGCCGGATTCGCCGGAGTTCTCGCGGCGGTCAGCCCGGCCACCGCGGCGTCCCCGGCGCCCCAGCAGCTCGGCGGGCTCGACATCGGCGCCTACTGCCGCTCGATCGGCTACACCGACGCCGCGCTGACCGGTTCGACCGCGTACGACTGGCACTGCGTCGCCGGTGACGGCAGCCGGCACGACCTGACCTTCGAGGCCGCCTGCCGGTGGACCTACGGCACCGACGCCGCGGTCGACCGGATCGGCAGCTTCACCGACCCGGCGTCGGTCCGCTGCTGGCGGGTCACGTCCACGGTCATCACCCCGGCGATCGACGACTACTGCACCTCGACCGGCCACAGCGCCGCCGCGCTGCTCGGCACCACGGTCTACGACTGGCACTGCGTCAACTACAGCCGGGTCGACCCGGTCTACTTCGACGTCAGCCTGCCGGCGGTCTGCCGCTACACGGTCGGCGGCTCCGCCACGATCGACCGGTTCGCCGACTTCCACGACGCGAGCACCTGGCAGTGCCGGATCTGAGCTGACAACCTCGCGGGCGGGTGGTCCTGCCCGCCCGTGAGGGCGTCACACTATGGCATGCCGCCGGCTCCGTTCCAGACCCGACAATCGATCGCCGCCGCCCTGCGTGCGCTGGGCGTGCCCCGCGGCGGCGTGCTGCTCGTGCACAGCTCGCTGAGCGCGTTCGGCTGGGTCAGCGGTGGCAGCGTGGCCGTCGTGCAGGCGCTGCTCGACGTCCTCGGACCGGACGGCACCCTCGTCGTGCCGAGCTTCACCACGCCGAACCGGGAGCCGTCCCGCTGGGACCCGCCGCCGCCGGAGTCCTGGTGGCAGGAGATCCGTGACTCGCTGCCCGGCTTCGACCCGGCGATCACTCCCAGCAGCGGCGTCGGCGTGATCACCGAGCAGGTCCGCACCTGGCCCGGCGCGATCCGCAGCGCGCACCCGCAGACCTCGTTCGCGGCGCTCGGCCCGCGCGCCGCCGAGCTGATGGCCGATCATCGGCCCGACTGCCACTACGGCGAGGACTCGCCACTGGCCAAACTGGAACGTGCCGGCGCGCGGACGCTGCTGCTCGGCGTCGGGTTCGCCCGGGCCACCGCGTTCCACCTCGCCGAGTACCGGATCCCCGGGGCGGCCCCGCGGACGTACGGCTGCGCGGTCCTCGACCCGGACGGCGGGCGGCGCTGGATCGAATACCAGGACGTGTCCCTCGACGACGGTGACTTCGCCCGGCTCGGCGCCGACTTCGAGCGGGCCGCCGGACACGTGATCAGCAAAGGCTTCGCGGGCCTGGCCCCGTGCCGGCTCTTCCCGATCACGGACGCCGCCGCCTACGCCGAGAAGTGGCTGGCCGAGCACCGCTGACCGGTCGCCCTTCACCCCCTTCGCCGTACGCCGTCAAGCGCGCCACACCAGTGGAAACCACCCGCCGGGCCCGGTAGCGTGCCGTTCATGCAGCCCGTCTCGAAACTGGAGAAGCGGGTGGTGACCGCTGCCGACCAGGCGCTGACGCGTCAGGGGCACGTGAGCCCGCTCGACGTCCTGTCCGGCATCGGCTGGGTGCCGCCCGGCCTCGTGACCGACTGGCGGCAGGGCCGGGTGCCGCACCTGGAAGCGGTCGCGGCCGTCTCCGCCGACCGGCTGGCCGACGCGCTGGAGGTGTTCCGCCGCTGGGCGCAGAGCCGTGACCTGCGCGCCGGCGAGATCGACTACGTGAGCGCCACCCGTGACCGGCGGCCGTTGCGCTTCACCGCGGCCGGGGACCCCGAGCTGGAGCTGGCCTACCGCACCCACTGGATGCCGGCCGACCTGCCCGAGCACCGGCGCGAGAAGATCACCACCCGGCAGAGCAAACCGCCGGACCTGGTGGTCGTCATGCCGCTGCGCGAGTTCACCTGCGCCGCCTGCGGGCAGGAACGCGACGACATGCTGACGATGGACACCGCCGGGCCGCTCTGCCTCGGCTGCGCCGACCTCGACCACCTGGTGTTCCTGCCGGCCGGCAACGTGGCCATGACCCGCCGCGCGAAACAGGCCAGCCGGCTCTCCGCCGTCGTGGTCCGGTTCAGCCGCTCCCGCAGACGCCACGAACGCCAAGGGCTGCTGGTCGAACAGGCCGCCGTCGAGCAGGCCGAGGAGCAGTGCCTCTCCGACGAGGAGGTCCGCGCCCGCCGCCGCGAACGCGACCAGGAACGGCGCGCGGCCTGGGACGAGACGTTCACGGCGGAACTGGCCGAGGAGATCGTCCGGCTGTTCCCGGCCTGCCCGCCGGACCGCGCCGCGGCGATCAGCCGACACGCGGCCGTCCGTGGCAGCGGGCGCGTCGGGCGCAGCGCCGCGGGCCGCTCCCTCGACCCGGACGCGGTCACGCGGGCCGTCATCGCCTCGATCCGGCACGAGGACACCCCTTACGACGAGCTCCTGATGACCGGCGTCCCCCGCGACGAGGCCCGCACCCGGATCCGCCCCCAGATCGACACCCTCCTCACCCACTGGCGCCACCAGGCCGGATAGGCACCGCGAGGAGCTTTCGACCGCGGCGGGGCGGGATCGCGTACGGCGAATGCGGTTCTGATCGTGAAGGACGGTGTCAGGGGGCGTAACCGCGCAGGGTGAAGGCGATCGTCTCGTCCAGGCCCTGGTCGATCTCGTCGTCGGAGAAGCCGCCGCTGAGCGCCAGGTCGGTGATGCCCTGCAGGATCGCGGCGAGCGGGACGGCGAGCAGGATCACCGGCCCCTCGCGGACCTCGCCGCGGCGCTGTCCGTCTTCGATCAGGCCGGTGGCCAGCGCCATCAGGCGTTGCATCGCCTCGATCAGCTCGGCGGGGGCGTCGGGCTCGTGCTTGCGGGAGAACATCAGCTCGAGCAGGGCCGCGTTGCCCGTCGCGAACGTCACATAAGTCCTGGTGAGGGCGCTGAGCCGCGGCCCGAACGCGTCCCCGGCACGGTCCAGCGCCCCGGCCATCACGGCGCCGAGACGGTCGAAACCGGTCACCGCGAGCGCGTCCAGCAGCGCCTGCTTGGTCTTGAAGTGACGGCTCGGCGCCGCCGGGCTGACCCCCGCCTCGCGGGCCAGCTCGCGCAGCGACAGCTCGCCGGGCCCGCGCTCGCGCAGGGTCTCCTCGGCCAGGGTCAGCAGGGCGGCACGCAGGTCCCCGTGGTGGTAGGGGCGGGTCTTCATGAGCCCAGCCTACCGTGATGTAAGCGACGAACACATTGTGATCGTTGCCTACATTGTTATCACCGCTTACATTGAGCGCATGCCCTCCACCATCGCAGCCCAGATCGGCGGCAAATCGACCGGCGCCCGCCTCGCCCGCGTCGAAGCCTCACCCCAGTTCTCCGGCGGCAGGTTCCGCAACAACGTGCCCACCCAGTCCTCGGTGTCGCTGACCGCCCTCCCGCGGATCGCGGTCGCCGCGTTCACCGGGACGTCCGCGCGCCGCCCGCACCAGGCGATTCCCCTGGTCAGCCCGGCCTTCCAGGAAGCGGGCAGCCTGCACCTCACGTGGCTCGGCCACTCCACGGCGCTGATCGAGATCGACGGGCGCCGCGTCCTGCTCGACCCGGTCTGGAGCGAACGCTGCTCCCCCACCCAGCTCGTCGGCCCGCGCCGCCTGCACGAGCCTCCGCTGCCGCTGCACGAGCTGCCCCCGATCGACGCCGTGGTGATCTCCCACGACCACTACGACCACCTCGACATGACGACCGTCCAGCATCTGGCCGCGCACCACCGGGCGACGTTCGTGGTGCCGCTCGGCGTCGGCGCGCACCTGGAACGCTGGGGCGTCCCCCTGACCCGCATCGCCGAGCTCGACTGGAACGAATCGCACCTGGTCGGCGACCTGGAACTGATCGCGACGCCGGCGCGGCACTTCTCCGGCCGCGGCCTCAGCCGCGACGAGACGCTGTGGGCCAGCTGGGTGATCAAAGGGCCGGCCCGCCGGGTGTTCTACTCCGGCGACACCGGCTACTTCCCCGGCTTCGCCGCGATCGGCGCCGAGCACGGCCCGTTCGACGCGACGCTGGTGCAGGTCGGGGCGTATGGGAGCGACTGGCCGGACATCCACATGGTGCCCGAGGACGGCATCGCGACCCATCTCGACGTACGCGGTGGGCTGCTGATCCCGGTGCACTGGGCGACCTTCGACCTGGCGACGCACCGGTGGGCCGAGCCCGCCGAACGCACCTGGGCCGAGGCGAAGGCCCGCGGCGTCCAGCTGGCGATCCCCCGGCCGGGCGAGCGCGTCGACGTGGACGCCCCGCCGGAGATCGACCCGTGGTGGCAGCAGGTCGCCTGACCGAACGGCGTGGCGGCGTCAGCCGGCGGATACCTCTTCCAGGGGCGGCTCCCCACCACTTCCCGCGAGCACGGATAGGGTCGCCGCATGGATTCGCGCCCCCTCGCCGAGGATGCCGGCACCGCCGACACGGCACGCCTGGCCCGTGATTGTGTCTTCGCCGATCAGGCGCGCCGGCTCGCGCTCTGGGTCGGCATCACCGGCCGCCCCGTGACCGCCGGTCAGGTGCTGCGCCGCTCCGACGTCACGGCCGCGGGCACCCTGCTGGGTGTGCCGGTGCCGGCCAAGGTGCGGACCGCGGCGGACGTGCTGGTCCTGCGCCGGCCGTGGAGCTTCGCCCTCGGCTCCGGCATGTTGACGATCGACGGCACGACCGCCACGGCCGAGCCCTTGGCGGAGCAGTGGTCATCGCTGGGCGACGCCGAGGTCCTTGACGCGTGGCGGGCCGGTTTCCGGGCGGTGTGCACGGCAGACTCCGATCCACAGCACCAGCGGGCCGTGTCCGTCTTCATGACCGCGTTCCTGAAGGCTCTGGTCACCCGGGACGACTCCGAACAGGACTACTTCTGGCATCGGGTGATCGCCGCCGTCGAGGAGTCGCAGGAGGACGTGGACTGGGCCGACCGGGTGCCGCTTCACACGCTCACCGAGTATCAGGATCGGGATTCCCCGGACCGGTTCGCACGTTTCGTCGAGCTGGCGCGGCACCTCGGTGTCGTGACCGGCGAGGACAGCGCGACGGCCACTGTCACTTCCCTGGGTCACTGGTGGCTGGCCGCGTCCCGGGCCGGCCAGCCACGCATGATCAGCGCCGACATGCCCGCCGGCACGGTGGCCGAGATGCTGGCGGATTGCGTACGCCAGGGCAAGGATCCGTGGACGGCGGCGCAGCGATGGTTGCAGCCACGACCACCGGCCGACGCGGCACGCGAACTGCTGCCGCCGCAGACCTCTCGGCGGCGGCCCGGGTCGCCGCCGGCGACATAGCCGACGACCTGGGTGAGCGGGCAATCGCGGCGTGGCAGGCGGTGGCAGATGTTCCGAACCTGCGCGTGCCTGCCCAGGTGACCCTGTCCTACCACCGGGGCAAGCCCTTCGTGTTCTCCCCCGCGGACGCCCGCTGGCTGGCTGTCGAATTCGCCGCCGCCGCGCTGGACGGGCCCGGCCCGGACGAGGCGCTGGCGCTGCTCACCGACCGTTTCCCCGACGAAACCGTGGAGGCCTGCCTGGCCGCGGTGGCCGGCTCCGATCATCCGGACGCCGACCGGGTTGCCTCGGCGGTGCGGGCGTTCGTGGACTCCGGCGCGGTCGCCTCGATCAACCAGGTGTACCAGCTCAAGGTCGCGCTGACGCGCTGGCGCCCACCGATCTGGCGCCGGGTGCGGGTGCCCGCGACCATGACCCTCGGCGACCTGCACTCGGTGATCCAGATCCTGTTCGGCTGGGACGGCGACCACCTGCACCAGTTCCGGGCCGGCACCAGGCATTACAGCGACCTGAACTTCAACCTGGAAGACGTGAACCTGGACGAATTCACCACGCGCCTGCGCTCGGTCCTCGCCGGAACGACAAAGAAGATCCAGTACGAGTACGACCTCGGCGCGAGCTGGTGGCACGAGATCACGCTCGAGCAGGTCCTGGAGCGCAAGCCCGACACCACCTACCCGGTGTGCACCGCTTTCGCCGGCGACTCCCCGGTCGAGTACTCGTACGAGGAGGACCCGCGGGAACCCGAGACCTTCGACCTCGCCGAGGTCAACCGTCGCCTTGCCGGAACCCGGGAAGATCTGTGAGTGCCCGGGAAAGGTACGCCCGGAGCGCGGTCAGCTGATCGACGGTGACGAAGGAGGGGTTGCCCGCCTGCGGCTGCCGCAACACCTCGAGAGTGGTGAGGCCGCCATCGGCCAGCAGGCTGTCCCGGTGCACGCGCTGATCCTCGTCGAGCCAGCGCAACTCCAGCGGCACGCGCAACTTGCCGTCCGTCACCGCGGGCGGGCCGGTCAGCTCACCGACCGCCCAGATGCCCGGGGACACCCGGCGGCGGTCGCCGCTCACCCAGAAGATCACCGGCTGCCCGGCCGCCATGAGCCGCGTGCGGTAGCCGGGCTGCACACACCACCGCCGGACCGGCTCCCGGCGCGCCGCCACCTCGGCGATGTCGGAGGTCACGCCGTTGGCCTTGAGCAGCCAGGCCCCCAGATTCTCGACGGTCACGGCCCGCGTCATCCCGCCACGGTACGCCCGGCTCTGCCGGCATCCGATCAGCCGGCCCGGGCGTCGAGGAAGTCGACGGTGTGCCGCAACAACTCTCCCGAGTCGGTGAACCACAGTGCATCGGTGCCGGCCACCAGCCGCAGACGGGCGGCCGGCAGGTGGGTGGCCAGGTAGGACGCGTGCCCGACGTCGACGTTGAGGCAGTTGCGGCGGTGCAACACCAGCGTGGGCGCGGTGACCTCGGGCAGGCGATGACGTACGTCGGTGGTGGTGGCGACCGTACGGACCGCTGTGGCGACCGCGGGGCCGGCCGCGCGGCGGCCGAGGCGATTCCACCACTGCCGGAACTCGTCGTCCGCGGCGGTGCTCGGAGCCGCCTGGGCGACGGAGTCCACGCCGTGCGCCGGGTCGGCGGGCGAGACCGTGTCGCGGATCAGAGTCTCGGTCGTGCCGCGGTCCATCCCGTAGGGATAGTCGTCGCCGCGGGTGTACCGGGGATAGCACTGCGCCAGGACCAGCGAGCGCACCCGGTCGGGGTGACGGGCGGCGAACTCCAGCGCGACGAGCCCGGTGTCGAAGTTGGCGAACAGGTCGGTCCGGTCGATCCCGAGGTCGTCGAGGACCCGACGCACGTCGGCGACCCACTGGTCCGGGGGCGCCTCGCGTGGGTCGAGCGGGTCGGAGAGCCCGATCCCGCGCCGGTCGAGACAGACCACCGCGGCGTGATCGGCGAGAACGGCCAGCGCCGCCCGGGCGTGCGCGCCGTCGAGCAGGCCGTCGATGGTGAGCAGCGCCGGATTGAGCACGACGAGATCGCGGCCATCGCCGGAGAGCCGGGCGTACGCGGTCGAGCCGCCGACGCCGGTCGCATAGCGCACCGGCACCGCGACGGTCGCGGCCGGTGCCGGCCGCGCGACCGGCGCAAGCGGTGAGCGCAGCACTTCGGCCTGCACCTCGCGCAGCGCGGCTGACGGGTCGAGGCCGACCTCGACGAGCGCGGCACGGGCCTCGGCCACGGCACGCAGAGCCTCGTTCTGCCGACCGGCCCGGTGCAGGGCCCGCACGAAATGCACCCACAGCGGCTCGTCGAGCGGATCGGCGATCGTCAGCTGCTCCAGCTCGCCCAGGGCCGACCCGGGGTCGGCGCCCGCCGCGAGGCTGCCGAGATGCTCCTGCACGAGAAGCCGCCGCTCCTGGTCCCAGCCGCGCCGCAGCGCCGCGGCGGCGGCAGTGTGCGGCAACTCAGGGCCGGCGCCCCACAACGCGCGGGCCTCGGCCAGCACCGCGGCGGCACTGTCGGGACGGCCGTCGGCGAGCAGGCGGCGGGCCCGGGCCCGGGCGGCGGCGACCAGGCCGACGTCGGTGCGCCCGGACGGGACGGCGAGACGGTACGCGTCACGTCCGGCCCGCTCGACGTCGGCGCCGGGGCCGGCCGCTCGCAGCGCGGCGCGAATGCGGGACAGATGGGCGCGCAGCGTCTTGACGGCGGAGGGCGGCGGATCCTCCCAGAGCAGCCGGGCGAGCTCGTCGAGGGTCACCGCGGCCGGAGCGTGCAGGGTGAGGATGGTCAGCAGCTCGCGCGCCTTGCGTTCCAGCCCGGGTGCCGGGCTGCCCGCGGCGTGGACGCCGGCCGTTCCGAGCACGCGCACGATCACACCGTCAGCCTAGGACCACATCCGGAGCACATCCGTTTCCCGCCGGGTGCCGCATAACTTCCGGCACATGACGAGATACCACGTCCCACTCCAGGACATCGGGCTCGGACGCCGGTTCGGCGGGGCCGTGTTCCGGCCCGGCGAGGTGGGTTACGACGAGCACCGGCTCGGCTGGAACCGGACCATCGACTCACGACCGGCGCTCATCGCCACGGCCACGACGGCCACCGACGTACGAACGGCGATCCTCGCCGCACGTGAGCATGCTCTACCATTCGCGGTGCAGGCGACCGGTCACGGCACGGTCGTCGCCGCGGACGGCGCCCTGCTGCTCAGGACGACCGCGCTGAACAGCGTCGACATCGATCCGCACCGCCGGGTCGCGCGCGTCGGCCCGGGTGCGGTGTGGGCGGACGTGAACCGTGCCGCCGCCCGGTACGGCCTCGCCGGGCTCGCGGGCAGGTGCTCGACGGTCGGGGTGACCGGGTACACGCTCGGCGGTGGGCAGTCATGGTTGTCGCGGACCTTCGGGTTCGCCGCCGACAGCGTGGTCAGCGCCGACGTCGTCACCGCGGACGGGACCGCGGTGACCGCGACCGCACGACGGCATCCCGACCTCTTCTGGGCGCTGCGCGGCGGCGGCGGGAACTTCGGCGTCGTCACCTCACTGGAGTTCCGCCTCCATCCGGTGGCCCAGGTGTACTCCGGCATGTCCCTGTACCCGCTGGAGCACGCGTTCGGCGTCCTCGCCGCGTACCGGCAGTGGGCCCTCGACGAGCCCGACGCCATGAACACGGCGGTGCTGCTGCTCCGCCTCCCCCCGTCGCCGCTGATCCCGGAGCCGCTCCGAGGCAAGCGGGTGCTGGCCATCCGGGCGTTCCACCACGGCGACGACGGGCCCCGGGTCCTCGCCCCGCTGCTCGAGGCCGCGGGCCCGCCACTGCTCGACGCGTTCGGGACGCGCACGTTCCCGGTCGCCAGTGACGCCACCAACGGCCCCGACGCGCCGCCGATGGCCAACCGTCAGGAGATCGAGCTGTTCCGGGACCTGCCCGACGAGGTGCTGCACGCGATCGTCGAGGCCGGCGCCGCCGATTCCCCGCTCGCCTTCGTCGAGGTGCGGCACTGGGGCGGCGCGATGGCGAACCCCGGCGCGGACGCCGGCCCGGCCGGGCACCGTGACGTGCCGTTCTCGGTCATGGCCGTCGCCCCGTACCCCGCCGCCGGCCGCACCCCGGCCGACACAGCCCTCGACCACCTGGCGGGCCGGTTACGCCCGTACGCGACCGGCGGCTCTTTCCTCACCCTGCTCACCGACAGCACGAAGACCCGCACCGCGTTCACCCCCGCCAACTACGCCCGGCTCACTGCCGTCAAGCGCGACTGGGACCCGGCCAACATCTTCCGCCTCGGCCACAACATCCCGCCGGCCACCGACCGAAAGGCAGCCTCATGACCCGCATCCTCGTCACCGGCGCGACGGGTGCCGTCGGCGCCCACGTCGTCCGCGCGCTCCAGGACCACTCGGCGGACATCACTGTTCTCGTCCGCGACCCCGCAACGGCCAAGACCCGGCTCGGCGACGTCAGGCTCGCCCCGGGTGACTTCGACGACCCGGGGTCGCTGCGACGCGCCCTGAGCGGAGTCGAGCGCGTGTACCTCAGCGCAGCCGACGGCCCCCGCAAGGTCGCCCACGAAACTGCCGTGATCGACGCCGCAGCCGAGGCCGGCGTCCAGCGGATCGTGAAACTCTCGGCCATGCACGCCGACCCCGCGTCGACGTTGCCGGCCTACCGCTGGCACGGCGAGATCGAGGAGCACCTCCGGCGTTCACCGGTGCCCGCGGTGATCCTCCGGCCGGCCTTCTTCATGACGAACCTGCTCATGGTCGCCGCCGGTGTCGCGTCGACGGGCCTGCTGCACGCGCCCACCGACGGACGACCGGTCGCCATGATCGACATTCGCGACATCGCCGAGACAGCCGCCGTCACGCTCCTCGCCGACGGCCACACCGGACGGACGTACGACCTCACCGGCCCCTCGGCGATCACCTTCGCGGACGTGGCGGCGGCGCTCACGGACGCCACCGGGAGCCCCGTCCGTTCCGTCGACCTGACCGGGGAGCAGGCGCGGCCCCGGTTCGAAGGCAACGGCCTGCCCGACTGGCTCGCCGCTCACCTGGCCGGCGTCTTCGGCGTGATCCGTGCCGGCGGCTTCGCCACGACGACCGGTCACGTCGAGGCGATCACCGGCCACCCCGCGCGCGGCATCGCCGCCTTCACCCGCGACTTCGCGGCAGCGTTCACCCCGCCGGCAGTGCCGGCCGGCCAGCACGGATGACAGGCCCGGGCCCACCGTATCAGGGCGGTGGCCTGGTTACGGCTGCGCGGCAACTCTCCGAGTTGCCCGGACGACAGATAAGTGGAAGACTTCTTCCAAGTTGAAGATGTATTCCACTTACGGCCTGCAATGACGGCCCGCCCACCGAAAACCGAGGAGCACCTGTTGAAGACCGTCGTCACTGACCTCGTGGAGCCGTACCCGATCGCGGTTCCCGACGAAGAACTGCAAGACCTGCTGAGCCGCCTCGCCGCCACCCGGTGGCCGGACCGCGAAACCGTCCTCGACGCCGGCCAGGGCCCCCAACTGGAGCGCATCCGCGCCCTCTGTGACCACTGGGCCACCGGCTACGACTGGCGGCGCACCGAGCGGGACATCAACAGCTTCGGCTCGTCCCGCACCGTGCTCGACGGGATCCCCATCCATTTCCTGCACATACGCTCGGCCGAACCCGGCGCGGCACCGCTCCTGCTGTGCCATGGCTGGCCTGGGTCGATCCTGGAGTTCCGGCATCTGATCGGCCCGCTGACCGATCCGGTCGCCCACGGCGGCAACGCCGAGGACGCCTTCCACCTCGTCATCCCCTCGATGCCGGGGTTCGGGTTCTCCGGCAAGCCCACCACGACAGGCTGGAACATCTCCCGGGTCGGCAACGCCTGGATCACCCTCATGCAGCGCCTGGGCTACGACAACTGGTTCGCCCAGGGCGGCGACTGGGGAGCAGCCGTCGTCGAGCAGATCACCCGCACCGCGCCCGAGCGGTGCCGGGGCGTGCACTTCAACTTCCCCATGGTGTTCCCCACCCCGCAGGAGATGAGCGAGGCCACCACTGAGGAACAGCACATGATGGCGCGCGCCCAGCGCTACCAGAGCGAACTGGACGGATACGCCCGGGAGCAGGCAACCCGGCCCCAGACGATCGGCTACTCCCTCGCGGACTCACCAGCCGGACTTGCCGCCTGGATCTACACCCTCTTCCAAGACGTCACCGACAACGACGGCAACCCGGAGAAGGTCATCGACCGCGACGAGATCCTCGACGACATCATGCTCTACTGGCTGCCGAACGCCGCCGCGTCCTCCGCCCGGCTGTACTGGGAGGAGAGGCAGAACAACGCCATGAACGCCGGATCCGGCGAGCCCAACCCCGTACCCGCGGGCTTCAGCATCTTCCCCGGCGAGGCCGTCCAGGCATCCCGGCGCTGGATCGAACGACGCTACGAAACAGTGCTTCACTACGCCCAGCTCGAACACGGCGGACATTTCGCCGCCCTCGAGCAGCCCGGCGTCCTCACCGAGCAGATCCGGACAACCTTCCGGCCCGTACGAGTCTCCTGACCGTCCCGAGGAACAGCATGCGAGCCGCCGCCCCGCTTCCGGCGTGGTGGTTCGTATGCAGACGACATGCCGTTAGCCGGTCCGAACCGATCCTGTTCCTCGGCGTCGTTCGACCACCGCTCAGGCAGCTTCACCGCGCGGCTCGAAACCCACCTTGAGGCTCACGTCGAGCGCCGTCGCCAACCGCTCCAGCACCGGCAAGGTCGGCACGGTCCCGCCCGCCTCGAACCGAGCGACCGCCGACTGAGTCATTCCCGCTTCCTTGGCAAGTTGCGCCTGGCTCCAGCCTCGTCGTTCACGAAGCTCGCGAACAGAACGACCCAGCTCGAACGCCAAACGCGCCGCATCGTAAGCCTCGGCAGCGCCCGGTTCAGCCAACCGCCGCTCCCGCATAGCGGCCCAACCGCCACTCTCGCTCATGGCCTAGCCCTCCTCGCCCACAACCTGGTGCGCCTCGTCGATGCACCGCGCCAATGCCCGGCGCGCTCGGTCGATCTGTCGCTCGTCGCGCATACGCGTCTTGCAGAAGACCGTCAGCAAGATGATCCTCCTGTCTGATGCGATCCAGTACGTGATCCGGACCGCTTGCCTACCAAGGTGGAATCGCAGTTCACGCAGCTTCCGATCAAGCTGCTTGGTGTACGGCTCACCCAGCAGCGGCCCTTGCTCAGCGAGTAGATCGACGGAGAACGCCGCGTGGGCGAACTAAGCGGTAGGCAGACTTTCCAGCCACTTCTCCACCTCCGGTTCGAGCTCAACAGCACCCCATGCCATAGCAACGATGCTATACCCATGAGTACAGAGGCCTCGACGGACTAGATGTCCCCGTGGCTTGCGGTCGAGTCCGCCTT